>NZ_CAJPUY010000025.1 GCF_905397275.1 Cupriavidus yeoncheonensis
CGCTTTTATAGCCCGCAAGGGCAGGAAGACGCGAATAACAGTCGCTTCCCCAGCGAAATACCCTTTGATCAACCGGCCAAGCGTCAATTCAGAGGCTTGTTCAGCGTTGCCTTAGGTGTTCTTGAAGGTGTTCGGGGAACGCCGACGGAAAAATGAAGCAGCTTTCCGGGCTCGCGGATCGGGGGCGTCCAATGTCGCACGGAACGCTGATAGTTTCCGTTTGTGCACATGCAGGCGCCTCATTGAAATGGGTCGCGGTGTGCACCAGGTTTCTGTTTGTCTGGATGGTAAAAACCGACCGCAGTGAGCGGCCATGCCTTCCTCCACTTCCGAAGTCCTACGCCTCTTCCCGCTGCCGATCGCCAATTCGACCCGCACTGCCGCTCGCTTTGTCGGTCGTTGCGACGGTCTCGAAGTGGCGGATCTTCTGCGCCGTGCCGTAGCGAGTGCGGACTCCGGGGAGCCATAGAAGTGCTCGGCCGCCTCCTGGCTTTAGGATCTGGCTAAGCGCGTCCTCGACAGGGTTCCCCGGACGACAGCTCGCGCCCGGCCAGATAGTCAACGCGCGCCGGTGCCCTGGGTCGGGACAGACGAAGAACCTGACAATACTATCCGTCGCACGCGCGAAGTAGCGTCCCAGCTAGCGCGGCGCATAGCCGTTCGTGACCGAGTTGATCAGCACGCCGTCAACATAGACGGAAACGGGCTCGCCATCGGGCGACATCAGCAAGCTGCCGGTAGTGTGCCCGCCCGGGAGTTTCATCATGCCGCCATGCACGGCGGCCATGTCGTGATGGTCAAGTTCGTCGGCCATGGGAAGGTCGGTAATCTTGAGTGTGTTCATGGCGTGCTCCTGAGCAATGTGAAAGTTCGTGTCGAGTGGGAGTTGCAACACGTGCTTTGATCAAAGCATAGGCCGTGCCAAAGCTCGCAGCGATTCGTGGGACGCACGGCCGGGCCCAACAGAACAAGGAGAAATGGCCGTCTCAAGCCCGTCTGCGCGACCGATCACAGCCGGCGTAGCCCACGTAGTTGGCGGATTTTTTCCGACAGGGCGCGGCCGACCGTCGCGGCGCCACCGACAGCCCGAGCAGGACATCCAACGTGTCCTGTCACAACCATTGTTCGCCTTGAGCGGGCGCCTGCCTGGCCTTGCGACGATTTGAACGAGCGGAACTGAGTTGCTGCAATAGATAGCGGGCCGTATTCGACCCGCTGCCGTCGTTCGCCCCGGCACCGCTCCGGCGTCAGCTTCAAAGTACAGCGGTCATTCAGCGCTTCCCTGACAATGGGAAGGGGGGCATGAGTAACGGTCCGCCGAATGCCGTCATTCGGACTCGTCGATTCGACGGGTCCATTGGTACTTGGGCGGAAACAGTGTCGTTGGGCGGCTGCAGTTCTGCAGCGACAAGCGACAACCCGAGGCAGGAGTTCGGTGATCCGGTTGATGGGGTGATCGGCGATTCGCGCCAGCACGTGGCGCAGTCAGGCTTCTGGGTTGAAGCGACAGTGCGCAACATACGTCCGGCGGTGTTGTTGTCAAGCTCCGGGCGCCCGTCGTTGGCATAGCGCGAAAGCGCCGGTCAGCGCTTGCTGCGGTTTCGGTAAGCGGCAGCATGCCGACGGGTGCGGAGCCGGCGCCGGGGCAAGGGCAGAGCGGCTTTCTGCTTGGGATCAAGCACACGTTCTGAGTGCCCCGGCCTTGTATATCGGAGCCGGCTATGCATTCGGACGAGGCGTTCGGGCCAGTCTTGATGCATTGGTTATCGAGGTATTGCTCAATGCGTTGTCAGGACGCCGGGTTGCGCATCGCCAGATGCGACAAGGTGCCAAGCCCATACCCGGCGGCGTTGGCAGCCGCAATCACTTCGGTGCCATGCGAAGCTTGGCTAGTCCATCGAGCAAGGCTTTATGGAAAACTTGCGGATTCTGGATCTGCGGCGCGTGTCCGAGATCCGGGAACTCGATCAGGGTTGCATGCGGAATGTGCTCGACGGCGAGCCTCGCCAGTTCGGGATAGTTACCAAGCGCCGCGCGGTCTTCGGCTTTCGCAAATTCCTTGCCAATCGCGGTATTGTCCTTGTCTCCTATTAACAGCAACGTCGGCATGGAGATCCGGCCAAACTCATACAGGACCGGCTGGGTATAAATCATGTCGTACAGCAGCGCCGAATTCCATGCTACCGCCTCTTTGCCCGGCCCACGGTACATGCCGGCCAGCATCTGCACCCATCGTTCATAGCTGGTCTGCCATTGGCCGGCGTAATAGGTTGCTTGTTCGTAGCGGCGAATTCGGTCAGCGCTGGTCTGAAGCTCACGCTCATACCACTGGTCGACTGAAATCGGTGGCACGCCCTTTACCTTCCAGTCTTCGAGGCCAATCGGATTGACGAGGACAAGTTGCTCCGTCTGTTGTGGATACATGAGCGCATAGCGCGCGGCGATCATGCCGCCGGTGGAATGGGCAATCAGCGTGACCTTCGACACATTCAGCGCGGCCAGCAGCGCGTGCGTATTGGCTGCGAGTTGCTGAAACGAATATTGATACTGTTGTGGTTTCGTCGACTTGCAGAAGCCAATCTGGTCAGGCGCAATCACACGGTAGCCAGCGTCGGCGAGGCTTTCGATCGTCTCATGCCATGTCGCAGCGCAGAAGTTCTTGCCATGCAGAAGAACGGCTACCCGGCCGTTCGGTTCCTTTGGGCGCACATCCATGTAAGCCATCTTCATAGCCTGGCGCTGTGACATAAAGGAGAAGCTGCGCACTGGATACGGATAGTCGAAGCCCTCGAGCTCGGGGCCATAGGCCTGGCTTTCGTCCGTGGCCGGCCGGTCTAGCGCGGGCTCCGCGGCGGAAGCAGAAAATATGGCGCCCGTCAGCAACAAGGTCACTGACAAAATCAGAGTACATGCGATCGCGTGTACGTGGGTTCTCGATATCATGGCTGGTCAGTACCGAAGAAGGAATGTTTCAAGGGGGGGCTATGATGTTTTCCGTAAGGTCGATATTACGAGATGGAGGGGTCTGGCCGTACTCTCTTAATAGAAGCGCCGGAGTGTTGCTAAGCCAGCTTGCCGAAGATATTGACGAGGTTCCCCTCTGGATCGCGGATCATGGTGGATGCCAGCGTCGGCGTCAGCGCCTGCTCGGACCAGACGATGTCGACGCCCTGGGCCTTCAGTGCTACGGTAGTTGCAGCCAGATCGTCTGTTTCCAGCACAATCGCTTTCCAGCCAAGCACATGCAGGTGCTGCGGCGGTGCGGAGCGGTCGGCCGGGCGATGCTCGCCACCCGCACGCGACACCAGTTCCAGCCGGAATCCGTTGCCAGTCAGCATGGCGAAGTCCGCGTCCACTGGGTCGAAATGGCCACGTTGTTCGACCTGCAGGCCAAGCGCGGTCCGATACCAATGGATCATGGCTTCCAGGTCGGCGACCGCCAATGCGACGTTATTCAGGCGCAGCGTCGGCGCGGCAGGCATATTGTTTTCAAGCATGATGAGCCTTCTCGATGAAGAAAGTGATGGAGGTTGGCGCCGGTTGGCGGCCCGGGCGCTACGTTCCGGGCCGGCTCACAGTGACCTCGGAATGGCTAAGTTCACGGCGCCGTTGTTGGGCAGATGTAGATCAACCCTGTGCGGATTCAGTCCGCCGTCCGGGCTGGCGCATTGAGGAAGCGGATCAACTCCGACATGGTCTGCTCCGGTGCTTCCTCCATGATCCAGTGGCCGGAACCCTTGATCACGACGCCATTCACATTGCTGGCGGCGAGCCTGGCCTGGTCGATCAGGAAGGTACCGGACGCCTTCTCGCCGGTTAGCACCAGCATTGGCATGGGCAGCGGCGTCCTGGCAAAGGCCGAAAAGTCCTCTGCATCCTTCGCGAAGGCACGGAAGTACTCGAAGCCGGCAGCCATCCGGCCGGGCTTCCCATAGGCCGCGGCATAGAAGCGGCGATCCGTCTCAGGCACGGAATGGGTCTTATCGGCAGCGAAGTCGTTCCAGAAATGCTCGAAATAGATGCGCTCGCGGCCTTGCACCAGCTTGAGCGGTGTTTCGCCGTAAAAATGGAAATGCCAGCGGTCGTGCGAGAGCCACACCTTCTGCCAATCGCCCACGCCTGGCAGGAACGCATCCATCAGTACGATGCTCTCGACCTCATCCGGGTACTGCGCGGCGTACGCATACGCCACCATCAGGCCGATATCGTGGCCGACCAGCTTGACCTTGCGGTAGCCCAGTGCCTGCACCATTGCGTGGATGTCCTGAGCCAGCGTCTTCTTGTCGAAGCCCGACGCCGGGATCGAGGAGGCACCCGCTCCGGGCAAGTCCGGAGCGATCACCACGCGGTTGTCAGCGAGCCTTGGAATCAACGGCAACCACATGTGGCTGGTCTGCGTGTAGCCATGCAGCAGCACGACAGGAGTTTCGGGACCGCTTCCGGCTTGCAGTGTGTGAAACTGCAGGCCCGCGGCGTTCACCGTGCGAGCCTGCACGGCAGAGGGGACGGCATGGGCCTGCACGGCCACTACACCGATCAGCACAGCGCCCAATTGAGGCGCGAGGCGTCGAAGGATACGGGAAAGAATGTTCATGACGACTTCCGGTGGAGCTGCGCTTACGCCACGGCCCAGCCAAGGGGATTGATCACAATTGGCTCATGCCGCCATCTGCGATGATTTCCGTACCGACGATGAAGGCCGATTCCGGTGCGGACAGATGCAGTACCGTCGAGGCGATCTCCGCCGGCTGGCCGAAGCGGCCCAGCGGGATCTGGCGCTGGATTTGCGCCGCGGTAGCCGACAGGGTGTCGGCGTCGAGGCCCAGCTTGCCATACAGCGGGGTCGTCACCGGGCCGGGGCTCACCACGTTCACGCGGATGCCTGAGCTGATCAGTTCCCCTGACAGCGTCTTGGCCAGTGAGATCAGCGCGGCCTTGCTGGCGGCATAGACCGACGACATCGGCATGCCGATGTGTGCGTTGATCGAGCCGTTCAGCACGACGGAGGTGCCCGGATTCATCAGCGGCAGCAGCGCCTGAATCTGGAAGTACGCACCCTTGACGTTGGCGTTGAAGGTGGCATCCCAAAGCGCCTCATCCACCTCGGCCACGGCGGCGAACTTTGCGGTGCCGGCGTTGATGAATATGGCATCCAGGCGAATGCCGGCATCGGTCAGTTGCCGGGCAAGTTCGCGCGCGGATTGAACGGTACCAGTCTCGTTGCGGATGGCGAGCGCCTCATTACCGAGCGTGGCACGCGCGGTTTCCAGTGCGCCAGCATCGCGGCCCGTGATGACCACGCGGGCCCCTTCCTTGGCAAATGCCTGGGCGGCGGCGAGGCCGATTCCGCTGTTGCCGCCAGTAACCAGAACGGTCTTGCCTTCGAAGCGATTCATGATGTTCTCCAGTCGGAAAAGATGAACTTGAACGATTGTGTGAATGCAGTATGGACAACGACTGGTGGTTTGCCATACGATCGATTCGGCAAACATGTTCGATGGAGTTGCACATGTTGTCGGAAGATGAATTGGCCTTGCTCGAGGCCATCCGCGATGCCGGCAGCTTGTCGCGTGCTGCGGCCAGACTGGGCAAGGCACCGTCTACGGTGTCGCACGCTGCGCGGCAGCTCGAGCAGCGCTTCGACGCACTCCTGTTCGACCGGCGTGGTTACCGCCTGCAACTGACGCGTGCCGGTGAGGTACTCACCGAGGAAGCCGCGCGGCTCGCGCAGGACGTATCACGTGTGACGCAGCGCGTGCGACAGGTTGCGACTGGGTGGGAAGACCGGCTGTGGATCGTCACCGATGATCTGATGGAGTTCGAAACGCTGATGCCGGTCATGCATGCGTTTGACGCACTGGAATCTGGTGTGGCCCTGCGTGTGACGCATGAGGTGCTTGCCGGCACATGGGAAGCACTGCGGGACGGCCGTGCCGATCTGGTGATCGGTGCCACCAATGAGCCGCCGGCCATCCCGAATCTGGGCTGGCTGGAACTGGGCGTAGTCGAGTGGGTGTTCGCGATCTCCCCTCGGCACCCTCTGGCCGGTACCCGCGTGCCGATCAGTCGCGAGGACATCGCCCGGAACCGTGCCGTCGTGGTGGCGGACTCCTCTCGTCTGACCGGTGGCCGCGCGTACGGCATGGTGGGCGGCCAGCGTTCACTGGCCGTGCCAAGCATGCGCGCCAAGATTCTCGCCCAGCGCGATGGCTTGGGTATTGGCTGGCTACCACGCCGCAGGGTTGCCTCGCTGCTTGAGCGCGGCGAGCTGGTGGAAAAGCGCACCGCCGATCCGCGAGAGCCTAACGTGTTGTATGTCGGCTGGCGCGGCGATCACGAGGGGCGAGCACTGCAGTGGTGGCTGGAACAATTGCGCAAGCCCCGCCTGGCCAGGCGGTTGGTGGAGGGCGTTGACGCATATGCTTAGCGGATCATGGAACGGTCGTGGCACGAAAGGTGCGCGCTGGCTGGCGCCAGGTGCCCATAGAGCGTGCTGTGGCGCTGCGCAAGCCGGCAGCGCAGTGCATTGCGCAGGCCGCGGCGTTGGTGCAGGCGCCGCGCTGGCGGCAGACATGCCGCGCGCCCAGTTACACTTCGTGACCGAGACACAAGACGACGACGGAGCGCTGCGATGGTTGCCGTTGGCAAAACGGAAGCCGACATTCGAACGAGGACGCGACCGCGCGAGCCAATGGCGCTCTATGGCCGGACCCGGCCCGATGCCGCACGCCCTCGTTGCCCGATTGTCGCCCCTACGACGCCTGTTATGCACGAACTGGCGCTCAATTGCGGTTGATCTCAATTCGCCTTAACCTGTCACGGAGCCCCACCTAGAGCCCTGCGATGCAAGCATATCCTTTGCGCCTCTCTCCTGGCGACGATCTGCGTGTCGCACTCGAAGACGTGCTGTGTCAATTCAAGCTACGCGCGGCCTTCGTTATTCAGGGTATCGGGAGCCTCAGCGTTGCCCAATTGCGATTTGCCGGGGACGAGGATCCCACTGAGCTGCGTGACAATCTGGAAATCTTGACGCTCGCCGGATCCATATCATCTGATGGAGCGCACCTGCACATGTCGGTGGCCAACCCGCAGGGTCGAGTGTTTGGTGGTCATGTAGCACGCGGTTGCAGGGTCCGTACGACCGCGGAGATCTTGCTGGCGCTTCTTCCCGAATACAGTTTCTCCCGGGAATACGATATAAGCTCAGGGTTCATGGAACTGGTGGTAAGAAATGAACCACCCTTGGAGTAGCTTCGACGCATACAGCCGGACAGCTTATCCGAATGGGGCCTTTCGACCCTTCTGAACCATTCGACTGCGCAGCGCCGAAGGGCCGAGTCGGCGGAGGAACTGCCGTTCGGCACCCAAGTACGTCGGTACGGCCACTGCCGAGCCTCCTGAGCCGTTCGCCGTTCCGGATCGAAGAGCTGGATTGCCCGGGAAGCTGCCATTTGTATATCTCTCGCCGATAGCGCTAACGATAAGCTGATGCCGATGCACGATCACATGTTAGTGGCGGCTTGCCGTCAGCTTCTAGATCCGGTAGCCACAAAAGGAACCCTCGAATGTCTCTGGCAGTTGGGCCCCGCACCGGTTGGCGCTTATGCCCGCCCGGGCCACGCCGCCATTGCGGCGTACGCGCAGTCGGACAACATCATGATCAGTGCAGCGTGCTGGCGTCCGGAGCACCCCTGCCGGGCGATGTGGTGTCGCCATTTGGCGCCGGTTCGGCGAATGCCCTGAGGCCATCGAGAGCGGGGTGCTTCGACAGGACCCGCCCGAAGCCTGCTTCCAGCTCGGCGGCAGACAGGCGCGGATACGGCAGGGCATCGTGCAGGGCTGCCAGCGCTAGCGCGCCGGGATCATCGATCACGTCCATGCGGTCGATATGGATATGCAGGCTCGCGATTCGCGTGGGGGCATCCGCTGTGAAGCCAAGGCGGTAGTAGCCCCTGCCCACGCGCAGCTTGCCGGCCGCGGTCTCGCGCATGGCGACGAGCCATGGAAGCGTCATGGCGCCGTCGTGCCATGACTGGCGCTCGCCGACGTAGTAGGTCCGGCAACGATCGAAGGTCCTGGCAAAATCCGATACCAGGGTGCGGGCGATGGCCGGTGCGCCTTCCGTCCTCGACGGAAAGCTGATGGCATCGGTGTCGAGCGAGATCGTCAGCCAGGCGTCCTGCGCGAATGCCGCGTCGATGATCGCAGGACGGTTGTTGTCCTTGGCCTCGATGTACTGGTTCAGCAGGGCTTCCGCCGCAGCGGCAGGGAAAGCGGTCACAGTGATCTCCGTTTCAGGGAATCGCGTCGGAGGGGATCTGGCAGCGCCAGCCCCTCCGGCAGCGTTTGCTACAATTTGATGCAAAGCTTGCTTAAAAAGCTAAGTGGAGCATACCGTGGCGTCGAAAGCGTCCAGCAAGACCCTGACCATCACCAACCCGGCATGCCTGGTAGACGGCTCGGATACCGAATTCCGCCACCTCGTGAACGGGCTGTTGCCCTTTGCCGCGCGGCTGCTGACGGTGCGGGACGGCTTCGGCAGCCTGATCGGGCTGACCGGGGTGCAGTACTCCCTGATCCGGTCGATTTCGCACCTGTCCCAGCAGGGCGACGTGACCGTCAACCAGCTTGCCGACCATCTGCACCTGAGCGGGCCGTTCATCACGATCGAAACCGGCAAGCTGAAGACGCTCGGCCTGATCGACAAGAAGGCGCACCCCGAGGACCGGCGCAAGATGCTGCTGACGATCACGCCGGCCGGCGTCAGGCTGCTCGGCGAACTGCTTCCGGTGCAGCAGCGCATCAATGACGTGCTGTTCGACGGCGTCACGCGCACGGAATTCAAGGTGCTGTGCTCCATTGTCGATCGCCTTGTCGCCAACGGCGACCGCGCCGCGCTGGACCTCGAGCACCTGGACGCCAGGCGGCGGGCCGGCTAGCCGTCGCGGGACCCGCGCCATCAGTGATCGGCCCACTGGATCGTGCGCAGATCGATGCCTTCCTTGTGCATGTCCCAAAGCGGACTCAGTTCGCGCAGCCGGCCGACCGTGGCGTTCACCTGGCCGATCACCTCATCGACTTCCGCCTCGGTGCTATAGCGGCCCAGCGTGAAGCGGATGGAGCTGTGCGCGAGTTCGTCGCTGCGGCCGAGCGCGCGCAGCACGAACGACGGCTCCAGTGAAGCCGATGTACAGGCCGAACCTGACGACACCGCCACGCCCTTGATCCCCATGATCAGGGACTCGCCCTCGACAAAGTTGAAGCTGACGTTCAGGTTGTGCGGCACGCGCTGCGCGATGCTGCCGTTGACGTAGACCTCTTCAAGCGCGCTCAGCCCCGCCAGCAGCCTGTCGCGCAGCGCGCCGACGCGGCGCGCTTCTTCGTCCAGTTCGAGCCGCGCGATGCGAAAGGCCTCGCCCATGCCGACGATCTGGTGCGTGGGCAGCGTGCCGGAGCGCATGCCGCATTCGTGGCCGCCGCCATGGATCTGTGCTTCAAGGCGGATCCGGGGTTTGCGCCGCACGTAGAGCGCACCAATGCCCTTCGGACCGTAGACCTTGTGCGCCGTCACGGTGAGCAGGTCGATCTTCAGCACTTCAAGGTCGATTGGAATCTTGCCGGCGGCCTGCACCGCATCGCAGTGGAAGACGACGCCCGCGGCGCGGCAGATCTCGCCGATCTCCTTCACCGGCTGGATCACGCCGATCTCGTTGTTGACCATCATCACCGACACCAGGATGGTGTCGGGCCGCAGTGCCTGGCGCAGCGCGTCGAGATCGATCAGGCCGTCCTCGCGCACATCGAGATACGTCACCTCGAACCCTTGCCGTTCCAGCTCGCGGCACGTATCGAGCACGGCCTTGTGCTCGGTCTTCACGGTGATGATGTGTCGTCCCTTGCCGCGGCAGAAATTCGCCGCGCCCTTGATGGCGAGGTTGTTGCCTTCGGTCGCCCCGGAGGTCCAGACGATCTCGCGCGGATCGGCATTCAGCAGCGCGGCCACATGCGCACGCGCGGTCTCTACGGCGTCTTCCGCGTGCCAGCCGTATGCGTGGCTGCGCGAGGCAGGGTTGCCGAAGTGCTGGTGCAGGAAGGGAACCATCTTCTCGACGACGCGGACGTCGACCGGAGTCGTCGCACTGTAGTCCATGTAGATCGGAAAGGTCCGGGGCTCGGATTGCATGATGTCTGCTCTGGAGTGGGGGTACGCGGGCCGAGTCTAGCACCGGGGCCGCCAGATTCCTTGCCGCTCCATGCCGCCGATAGGGTTGTTGTCGGGTTTGGGGCGCCAATCCGCCAAGCCGGACCGGTCGGCCTGGATCTATTGGAAACCCTTGTCCGGCAAGGGTTTCGGGGCGTCATCCATCGTGTCGGGACGGCTCTTTCGAAGTTCGCCTAGGTGTTTCCACTAGCTTGAATAGCGAAATTTATTAGCATTGAATAATAGCTAACAAACAAAGCTAAAAACAAAAGCAAATCGACGAGGTCGACAACATGTGTAGGAGTCGTGATGTCTGAGTCATCTGTTGTGGGCGCTATCGAACTCGACGCCCAACGTCATTTCCGCAGCACGCTGGCCATGTTCGCCACGGGTGTCGCCGTCATTACCGCGCCGCGGGAGGAGGGCGCGCCGGTCGGAATCACGGTGGCGTCGTTCAATTCGGTATCGCTGGATCCGCCGCTGATCCTGTTCTCGGTGGACCGACGCTGCCACAGCCTTGGCGACCTGTGCGCAACACCGCGCTACGCGGTGAATGTGCTGGCCGAGGCCCAGCAGGATATTTCGAACCGCTTTGCCCGTGCGAACTCGGGCAAGTGGGACGGTATCGACGCCGGTTCGCACGATGCGAGCCACGTGCTGCTGCCCGATGCGCTGGCCACCTTCGAATGCGAGCCGTATGCGCAGCATGACGGCGGCGATCACGTGATCTTCATCGGGCGCGTCGTTCGCCACCAGTCCCGGCAGGACGGCAGGCCCCTGATCTTCTTTGGCGGCAAGTACCGCGCGCTGGACGCCAGCCCGGCCGCCGCCTGAGCCCACCACAAGCACCCAATCCAGCAGTCACCCAGGAGAGAAACATGGTCAAGACCGGCACCCAGCACATCGCCATGCTGCGCGATGGACGCGAAGTCTATCTGGACGGCAAGCGCGTGACCGATGTCACCACGCACCCGGCCTTCCGCAATTCGATCGGCAGCTACGCGAGCCTCTACGACTTCCAGGCCCGGCCCGAGAACCTTGAAAAGATGACGTTCCAGCCGGACGGCACTGCCAACCGCGTCAGCCGGATCTGGCAACTTCCGGCCAGCTACGACGAACTGGTGCAGCGCCGCGACGCACTGGAGGCCTGGACGGAGCTGCACTACGGCTTCATGGGGCGTTCGCCCGACCACGTCGCCTCATGCATCTCGGGAATGTTCATGGGCATCGACGTGTTCGAGCAGGCCGACCCGAAGCGTGCCGGTGCGCTGCGCGACTACTACCGCTATGCGCGTGACAACGACCTGTTCCTGACCTACGTCATCGTCAACCCGCAGGCCAACCAGTCCAGGTCGGCGCATGAGCAGGAAGACAAATACCTGGCAGTGGGCATCGTTGACCAGGACGCCGAAGGCATCACCGTGCGCGGCGCCAAGATGCTGGCCACCAGCGGCATCATGGCCAACGAAGTCTTCTGCAGCTGCATCCAGCCGCTGCGCGAAGGCGACGAGATGTACGCGCTGTCGTTCGCGATCCCGATGAACACTAAAGGCCTGAAGGTCATGTCGCGCAAGTCCTACGAGGCCAGCGCGACGTCGGTGTTCGACAACCCGCTCGCGAGCCGCTATGACGAGAACGATGCGGTGCTCTACTTCGACGACGTGAAGGTGCCCTGGGACCGCGTCTTCGTTGCCGGCGACGTTGCCATGTGCGCGCGCCAGTTCCATGCCACGCCGGCGCACAGCTACCAGAACTACCAGTGTCAGGTGCGCCTGATGGTCAAGCTGCGCTTCCTGGTCGGCATCGCGCACAAGATCACCGAAGTCAACGGTACCAGCAACTTCCCGCAGGTGAAGGAGATGCTCGGCCAGCTCGCCGCCGAAGCAGGCATGGTGGAGGCGTGGGTCTACGGCATGGAAGCCAAGGGCCAGATGGTCAACGGCTACTACGTGCCGGACCGCAGCATGCTGTACGGCTCGCAGGTGCTGACGCAGCAGCTCTACGCGAAGGTCCTCAACACGCTGCGCGAGCTGGCCGGCGGCGGCATGATCATGCTGCCTTCCAGCATCCGGGACTTCGCCAACCCGGTGCTGGCCGAGATCATCGCCAAGACGCAGAAATCGCCGGCCTGCAGCCCGGAGGAGCGCGTCAAGTTCTTCAAGCTCGCGTGGGACGCGGTCGGTTCGGAGTTCGCGTCGCGCCACAACCAGTACGAGATGTTCTATGCGGGCGCTTCCTTTGTCACGAAAGGCCACGCCTACCGCACGTACGACTGGAAGCGCGCCGCGCACCTCGTCGACAACATGCTCGGCAGCTATTCACTCGAAGCCGAACTGGGCGCAAGCGCACGTGCCGCCTGAGGCCCGTCTCGCACCGTTGCTTCGGACTCACCCCACACCAGGAGATGATCATGGCGATCAACAAGCTTCACGACGAATTCCATACGCTTGACCTGCAGTCCGGCTGGGAGGTGCCGCATGGCTATCCGGCTGGCATCCAGCAGAAGATCCTGTCCGGCGAACTCGATGAACCGGGCCGCCGCGGCAGCCGCACGCGCCTGCTGCGCTTCGGGCCCGGTGTCTTCACCACCAGGCCGTTCGTGCACGAGTACTGGGAAGAGGTCTATCTGCTCAGCGGTGACCTCACCGTGGGCAACGACGCGAACGGGCAAGGCGGCGAAGCATTCGAGCCCAACACCTATGCCTGCCGCCCGCCCGGCGCGTTCCACGGCCCGTTCAAGTCCGACGCCGGCTGCATGCTGCTCGAGATCCACTACTACGATCCGGCCTGATCATGACTGCCACCGTACGAGCCGCCTTGCGGCAACTGGCTGATGGCAGCGCGAGCGCCGCGTCGCTGCTGGCGTCCTGCGTGGAGCGCATCTGCAATCCGGGGGGCGAGGGCGCGCGCGTCTTTCCGCACGGCGTAAGCATGGCCGCATGCAAGCAGGCGCGTGCCAGCGACCTGATGCGCGAGTACGGCGTTGCCGGCCCGTTGGCCGGCGTGCCGATCTCGATCAAGGATCTCTTTGATGTGCAAGGCGACGTCACGCGGGCCGGGGCGCGCATGCTGCCCGAGCAGCCGGCTGCCGCCGACGCGACGGCCATCGCCCGGCTGCGGACGGCGGGCGCGGTGTTCGTCGGGCGGACCAATATGACCGAGTTCGCGTACTCGGGAGTCGGCATCAACCCGCACTACGGCACGCCGCGCAATCCGTTCGATCGTGCCGGCGAGCGTATTCCCGGTGGCTCGTCTTCGGGCGCCGCGGTGTCGGTGTCCGATGGCATGGCGTTGGCCGCTATCGGTTCGGATACCGGCGGCTCATGCCGCATCCCGGCGGCGCTGTGCGGCATTGCGGGCTTCAAGCCCACGGCAAGCCGCATCCCGCTGGACGGCGCGGTGCCGCTGTCGCCGAGCTACGACTCGGTCGGGTGCCTGGCCAACACGGTCGCGTGCTGTGCCGATATCGACGCAGTGATGGCGGGCGAAGACACGACCCCGCTGGCCCCGGTGCCGCTTGCCGGCTTGCGCCTGGCCGTGCCCTCCGGACTGGTCTTCGATGGCGTCAGCGACGAGGTGGCCGGGTCATTCAGCCGCGCGCTGCGCCAGCTCTCGGCCGCCGGGGCCCGGCTGCAGGATGTGCATTTCGGCAGCTGGGACCATCTCGCGGAGATCGGCGCAGGCGGCGGCCTGGTGGCTGCCGAGGCAAGCGCCTGGCATGCGGACCTGCTGACGGCGCATGCGGACGCGTACGACCCGCGCGTGCTGTCGCGCATCCGCCTGGCCGATGCGCAGCGTGCGTCCGACTACGTGCGCATGCTCGCGCGCCGCGCCGCATTGTGCCGGCAAGCCGATGCCGAGCTTGCGGGGTTCGATGCGGTGGTGCTGCCCACCGTGCCGATCGTGGCGCCGCGCATTGCCGACCTCGACGATGACGAGGCCTTCTTCCGTGTCAACCGCCTGCTGCTGCGCAACCCGGCCATCGCCAACATGCTCGACCTGTGTGCGTTGTCGGTGCCGTGCCACCGGCGCGGCGAGGCGCCGGTGGGGCTGATGCTGTTCGGCCGTCACCGGGCCGACCGGCGGCTGCTGGGCATCGGCATGGGCGTGGAAGCCGCCTTGAAACGATAGACGTGCAAATCAGATTCCCCAAGAGAATCCAACCTGGAGTAGACAACATGCCTGCAATGCGAATCGGCGCGGCCGCCCTGGCCGCAGCCATGCTATGTGCCGCCCCTGCGGGGGCCGCGGACGCACCCCGGATCAGCGACGGCGTCGTCAGGATCGGCGTGCTCACCGACATGTCCTCGATCTTCTCGGATATCGGCGGCAAGGGATCGGTCGTGGCCGCCCAGATGGCCGTGGAGGACTTTGGCGGCAAGGTGCTTGGCGCACCCGTACAGGTCGTCAGCGCTGATCACCAGAACAAGACCGATGTCGCCGCGACGCTGGCGCGCGGCTGGTTCGACAACCAGAAGGTGGATGTCATCCAGGACGCGCTGCCTTCGTCGGTGGCGCTGGCCGTGTCGAACCTTGGCAAGCTCAAGCACAAGATCGTCATTGCCAGCGGCGCGGGAACCACGCGCCTGAGCAATGAGGATTGCTCGCCCTACACGGTCCAGTACTCGTATGACACGTATGCCTTCGCTGCCAATACGGTGAAGGCGCTGGCGAAGTCGGGCGACAAGAGCTGGTACTTCCTGACCGTCGACTACGCGCTGGGCGCGTCACTGGAGAAGGACGCAACGGACGCGCTGGCGGGTGCCGGTGGCAAGCTGGCGGGCAAGGCGAAGCATCCGATCCATTCGGCGGACCTGTCGTCCTACCTGCTGCAGGCGCAGGCATCGGGCGCGAAGGTGATCGGCCTTGCCAACGCGGGCGCCGATGCGGTGAACGCGATCAAGACGGCCGCGGATTTCGGCATTGGCAACGGCGTCAACCGCGGCAAGCAGAAGCTGGCCGGGCTGCACCTGTTCATCAGCGACATCCACAGCCTTGGCCTCCAGGCCGCGCAGGGCATGCTGCTCACCACGTCGTTCTACTGGGACCGCGACGACGCCACGCGGGCGTGGTCGCAGCGCTTCTATGAGCGGACCAGGCGCATGCCCACGCTGGTCCAGGCCGGCGTGTATTCGTCGACCCTGCATTACCTGAAGGCGATCCAGTCCGCGCAGACCGACGACAGCGACGCCGTCATGGCAAAGATGCGCGAAACGCCCGTCAATGACTTCTTCGCGAAGGACGGCCGCATCCGGGCCGATGGCCTGATGGTCCACGACATGTACCTCGTCGAGGTCAAGCGCCCGGACGAATCAAGGCGTCCGTGGGATTTCTACAAGATCAGGAGCGTGATTCCCGCGAGCGAGGCGTTCCGCCCGCTCAGCGCGAGCACCTGTCCGCTCATGCGCAAGTAAGCGCCGCGCATCCATTTCGCCAATACAGGATTTCGTCTCATCATGAAAACGCTTACCTTCGATATCGACAGCACCCAGGCCCGGGAAAGCCGCACCTTTACCATCCGCCAGCTCGTGGTCGCGGGCTGGACCGGGCGCGACGTCGCCGCCATGCAGGCCCACATCCGCGAGCTGGAGGAACTGGGCGTCAAGCGCCCCGCATACACACCGGTCTTCTATCGCGTGGCGGCAGAACGGCTCGGCGCGCCCGGGCAGATCCAGGTCAGCGGCCAGGCCAGCAGCGGCGAGGCGGAGTTCCTGCTGGTGAAGGATGGCGACGAGGTGCTCGTCGGCATTGCCTCCGACCACACCGACCGCGAGGTGGAGACCTACGGCATCACCGTGTCCAAGCAGATGTGCGAAAAGCCATGCGCCGCGACGCTGTGGCGCCTGGCCGATGTGGAGGGCCACTGGGATGCGCTGGTGCTGCGCTCGTACGCCACCATCGACGGCGATCGCGTGCTGTACCAGGAAGGCCCGGTGTCGGCCATGCGCGCGCCGGCCGATCTCATCGCCCGCTTTGCCGAGCACGGCGGCGAGTTTGCCGACGGCACGGCCATGCTGTGCGGCACCCTGCCAGCGATCGGTGGCATCCGGCCGGCCGAGCGCTTCGAGATCGAGCTGGAGGACCCGGTCCTGGGCCGCACGCTGCGGCACGGGTATGAGGTCGTCTCGCTGCCGGTCCAGGGCTGAAGCTCCACCTCACCGGAGATCCAGTCATGTCCCATGAAGATCTGATACTCGAAACCCGCAGCCTGGCGAAGTCCTTCCGGGGCTTCACGGCGGTGAGCGACGTCAACCTGCGCGTGCGCCGCGGCTCGATCCATGCGCTGATCGGGCCCAACGGCGCCGGCAAGACCACCTGCTTCAACCTGCTCACCAAATTCCTGGAGCCGACCAAGGGCACCATCCTCTTCAACGGCGTCGATATCACGCGCGAGAAGCCGGCACAGATCGCGCGCCGCGGCGTGATCCGTTCGTTCCAGATATCGGCCGTGTTCCCGCACCTGACGGTGATGGAGAACGTGCGCATCGGCCTGCAGCGCCAGCTGGGCACCGCGTATCAGTTCTGGCGCAGCGAGCGTTCGCTCGACGTGCTCAACGACCGCGCCATGGAGCTGCTCGAGCAGGTCGGCCTGACCGAGTTCGCGCAGACCGTCACGGTGAACCTGCCGTACGGGCGCAAGCGCGCGCTGGAGATCGCCACCACGCTCGCGATGGAACCCGAGCTGATGCTGCTCGACGAGCCCACCCAGGGCATGGGCCACGAGGACGTGGACCGCGTCACGCAGCTGATCAGGAAGGTCTCGGCGGGCCGCACCATCTTGATGGTGGAGCACAACATGAACGTGGTGTCGTCGATCGCCGACAAGATCACCGTGCTGCAGCGTGGCGCCATCCTGGCCGAAGGGCCGTATGCGGAGGTGTCGAAAGACCCGCGCGTGATGGAAGCCTACATGGGCACCGCCGACGCCGAGTTGCAGGGCGCGCACTGAGGAGGCCACCGACATGACGACAACCAGCGTACCCGCGCTCGACATCAGGGACCTGCACGCCTGGTACGGTGAATCGCACATCCTGCACGGCGTGGACCTGACCGTGAACCGCGGCGAGGTGGTGACGCTGCTGGGCCGCAACGGCGCGGGCCGCACCACCACGCTGCGCGCGATCATGGGCCTGACGGGCGCGCGCAAGGGCTCGATCCAGGTCAACGGCCACGAGACCATCAGCCTGCCCACGCACAAGATCGCGCACTACGGCATCGGCTACTGCCCGGAAGAGCGGGCGATCTTTTCGAGCCTGTCGTGCGAGGAGAACCTGCTGCTGCCACCGGTGCTGAAGGGCGCCGACAGCAGCAAGGGCATGAGCGAAGCCGAGATCTACGACATGTTCCCCAACCTGAAGGAGCGCCGCCAGAGCCAGGGCACGCGCCTGTCGGGGGGCGAGCAGCAGATGCTGGCGGTGGGGCGCATCCTGCGCACCGGCGCGAACCTGCTGCTGCTCGACGAGATCTCGGAAGGCCTGGCGCCGGTGATCGTGCAGGCGCTCGCGCGCATGATCCTGATGCTCAAGAAGAAGGGCTATACGGTGGTGATGGTGGAACAGAACTTCCGCTTCGCCGCGCCGCTGGCCGACCGCTTCTACGTGATGGAGCACGGCAGCATCGTCGAACGCTTCGCGGCCAGCGAGCTGCAAGCGAAGATGCCGGTGCTGAACGAATTGCTGGGCGTATAGCGCCCAAAAGGGGAGTTCCATGGAGCTGTTCAATATCCCGCTTTCCGCGCTGCTGTCCCAGCTTCTGCTGGGGCTGGTCAACGGCGCGTTCTATGCGATGCTGAGCCTCGGGCTGGCCGTGATCTTTGGCCTGCTCAATGTCATCAACTTCGCGCACGGCGCACTGTTCATGCTCGGCGCGCTGCTGGCGTGGGCCGGCATGGCCTACGCCGGGCTCGGTTACTGGGTGATGCTGCTGCTCTCGCCGCTGGTGGTGATGGCGCTTGGCATGCTCATCGAGAAGACGATGCTGCGCTGGCTCTACCGGCTCGACCACATCTACGGCCTGCTGCTCACGCTGGGGATCACGCTCGTGATCGAAGGCGCGTTCCGCTCGGCCTATGGTGTGTCGGGCTTGCCGTATGCCCCGCCAGCCGCGCTGCAAGGCGCGAGCGACCTTGGCTTCATGCGGCTGCCCAACTATCGCGCGTGGGTCGTGGCTGCGTCGCTGGGCGCATGCCTCGGCACGTGGTACCTGATCGAGAAGACCAGGTTCGGCAGCGTCCTGCGCGCGGGCACCGAGAACCCCAGGGCGGTGGAAGCGTTCGGCGTCAACGTGCCGCTGATGGTGACCATGACCTATGGCTTCGGCGTGGCGCTGGCAGCCTTTGCCGGCGTGCTGGCCGCGCCGGTCATGCCGGTCTCGCCGTTGATGGGGCAGAACCTGATCATCGTGGTCTTTGCGGTGGTAGTGATCGGCGGCATGGGATCGATCACCGGGTCGATCCTGACCGGCCTCGGCCTGGGGGTGATCGAGGGACTGACCAGGATGTTCTATCCGGAAGCGTCATCGACCGTGGTGTTCATCATCATGGCGCTGGTGTTGCTGGTGCGGCCGGCCGGGCTGTTCGGAAAGGAGAAATGATGCGTGAACCCTCGATGACTGCAGTCGTGCTGCAGCCGCGCGCGCCGGCCTGGCGCATGCCGAAGACGGCCCTGTACGGCCTGCTCCTGCTTGGCCTGCTGGCCGCGCCGTTGGCCGGCGCCTATCCGGTGTTCGTGCTGAAGGTGCTTTGCTTCGCGCTGTTTGCGTGTGCGTTCAACCTGCTGATCGGCTATGCGGGCTTGCTCTCGTTCGGGCATGCCGCGTTCCTCGGCGGCGCCGGCTATGCCGCGGGACAAGCCATGAAAGCGTGGGGCGTGACGCCGGAGTTCGGCCTGCTCCTGGGCACGGGGACGGGCGCGCTGATCGGGCTGGCAATGGGCGCGCTGGCCATTCGGCGCCAGGGCATCTACTTCTCGATGATCACGCTGGCGCTCGCGCAGATGCTGTACTTCCTGTGCCTGCAGGCGCCGTTCACGGGCGGCGAGGACGGGCTGCAAGGCATCCCGCGCGGCAGGCTGTTCGGCGTGTTGTCGCTGGAAGGCGATCTCACCCTGTACTACGTAGTGCTGGCCATCGTGGTGGCAGCGTTCGCCTTGATCGTGCGCACGGTGCATTCGCCGTTCGGCCAGATCCTGAAGGCGATCAAGGAGAACGAGCCGCGCGCGGTCTCGCTCGGCTATGACGTCGACCGCTTCAAGCTCGCGGCGTTCGTGCTCTCGGCGGCGCTGTCGGGGCTGGCTGGATCGCTGAAGGCACTCGTGCTTGGCTTCGAGACGCTGACGGACGTTCACTGGTCGATGTCCGGCGCGGTGATCCTGATGACGCTGGTCGGCGGGCTCGGCACGCTTTCCGGCCCCGTCGTCGGCGCGTTCGTGATCGTGGCGCTGGAGAACAAGCTCGGGGATATTGGCAATTACCTTGCGGCGGCGACTGGCGTCGACTGGTTCAATGGACTGGGCGAATCGGTATCGATGGTGACGGGCCTGATCTTCGTCCTGTGCGTGCTGATGTTCCGCAAGGGCATCGTCGGACAGTTTGCCGGGCGAGCGCGGAAAGGCGGCTGACCGGTTGCTGCTGGCAAGGGGGAGTTGCTGCGGGGGAGTTGCCGCGGCCTCACGCCCGCCTGACGCCCTTGTCGAGCAGCAACGCGGTGTTGACCAGCGCGATATGAGACAGCGCCTGCGGGAAGTTTCCGGCCATGCGGCGCGTGGCCGGATCATATTCCTCGGACAGCAGGCCGACATCGTTGCGCAGCAGGAGCAGGCGCTCGAACAGTTCGCATGCCTGCTGCCGGCGGCCGGCCACGGCATAGGCGTCGGCGAGCCAGAAGCTGCAGGCGACGAAGGTCGGTTCGTCGCCGGGCAGCCCGTCTGCCGTGCGGGACGGCAGGTACCGGCGCACCAGCCCGTCGGCGAGCAGTTCTTCTTCGACGGCCCGGATCGTGCCGAGCATGCGCGGGTCCTTGCCGTCGACGAAGCCCACGATCGGCAGCAGGAGCAGGCTGGCGTCGGTCGTGCTGCCGCCGTAGACCTGCACGAAGCTGTTGCGCTTGCGGTTGAAGCCGTTGGCCAGCACGTCGGCGTGAATAGTGTCCCGCACCGTGCGCCAGTGCGACGCCGAGGCCGGCCAGTCATGCATTTCGATGGTCTTGATGGCCCGGTCCAGCGCGACCCAGGCCATGACCTTGGAGAAGGTAAACGGCTGCCGCCCGCCGCGCACTTCCCAGATGCCCTCGTCGGGCTGTTGCCAGATCGCGGCAAGGTGGTTGACCAGCGAGCGCTGCAACGCCCACGAGTCCGGATCGCGGGGCAGGCCGCCAAGGCGCGCCTGGTACAGCGCGTCCATGACTTCGCCATAGACGTCGAGCTGGAGCTGGGTCGCGGCAAGGTTGCCGACGCGTACCGGGCTGGCGCCCTTGTACCCCGGCAGCCAGTCCAGTTCCCATTCCCACAGGCGCCGCTCGCCGCCGACGCCATACATGATCTGGGCCTGCTCGGGGCTGCCGGCGACCGCGCGGGTGAGCCAGGCCCGCCAGGCCTGGGCTTCGTCGTAGTAGCCGGCGGCCATGAGCGCCAGCAGGGTCCCGGTCGCGTCGCGCAGCCAGCAGTAGCGGTAGTCCCAGTTGCGTACGCCGCCCGGTGCTTCGGGCAGGGATGTGGTCGGCGCCGCGACCAGCCCGCCGGTCGGCCAGTAGGTAAGGGCCTTGAGGGTGAGCAGCGAACGCCTGACCGGCCCCCTCCAGTCACCGCCGGCCTCGCACCGTTCGGACCAGTCTCGCCACCAGCGGTCCGTGCGTTCGAGTTCCTGCAGTGCATCGAGCGGGGGTGGAGCGGCGAGGTGCGAGGGACTATAGGTCAGTACGAATGGCTTGACCTCGCCGGCCTCTATCGTGAACTCGCAGGTCGTGGCGAGGTCCTTTCCGCGCAATGGCTCGGGCGCGCGCAAGACGGCCATGGCGGGGCCCGCCACGGCGCGGATGCCATTGCCTTGTTCGAGCCGGGTCACCCATGGCACCGTCGCGCCGTAGTCGAAGCGCAGCGTCAGGTCCATCTTCATGTCGAGCTTGCCGCTACGGCCGCAAACGATCCGGACAACATCAGAACGCTCGCCGGAGTTGGCCATGCCGTGGCGGATCGGCATGAAGTCGATCACGGTGACGACGCCTTCCGGATGGACAAAGACGGTTTCGAGCACCAGGCTGCCGGGCCGGTAGTGGCGCCGGCTCCTGCCGCCGCGACCAGCCGGTGCGATGCGCCAGCGTCCGTGATCGCGCGTGCCCAGCAGCGCGGCCAGGCACGCGGCGGAGTCGAAGCGCGGCAGGCACAGCCAGTCGATGCTGCCGTCACGGCAGACCAGTGCAGCCGTTTCGCAATCGCCGATCAGTGCGTAGTCCTCGATCAAAGCAGCCACGGCGGTCCTGAGTCGTATCGGTGGCTCGTGGGGCAGGCGTCTGCGCTGCCGCGCGGGAATGGCACCGGCCAATGCGCCGGCCGGGCCGCCTACCTTGTTGGAGGCTCGCGCGATGTCATGGTTCCGGTACCTTGCGATGACTGCGCGGGGCCACTCCGCAAGCTGGCCGTGCCATGCGTGCGTTACATTGCGCGCCGCGAGTCACAGTGCCGGCGGCCGATTCCTTGTGCCTGAGCGTGACCGCGCGGCCGTCGCGGGCATGCCGTGCCCGCGACTGCCGGATGGGCAGTTGGGGCCTTTCGCGCCGGGCTGGCCGCGCTCAGATGACCTTGGCGGGGTTCATCAGGCCCTGCGGGTCCAGCGCCTGCTTGATCGCGCGCATCATGGCCAGTTCCACCTCGCTCTTGTAGAGGCGGTTCTCCTCGCGCTTGAGCTGGCCCAGGCCATGCTCGGCGGAGATCGAGCCGCCGTGCGAATGCACGCTGTCATGGACGATGCGGTTGACGGCGTCCTGGTTGCCCAGGAACGCGTCGTGGTCCTCGCCGGCCGGAGGCGACACGTTGTAGTGCACGTTGCCGTCGCCGAGGTGGCCGAAGGTCACCATGCGGGCGCCCGGGAACGACACCTGGAGCAGCGCGTCGGTGGTCTCGATGAAATCGGCCACGCGCGACACCGGCACGGCAATGTCATGCTTGATGTTCTTGCCTTCCTCGACCTGCGCGAGCGGAATGTGTTCGCGCAGGTTCCAGAAATCGCGCGACTGCTGCACGGATTCCGCCACCGCGGCGTCGGCGACGACGCCGGCATTGAAGGCGACCTGCATCAGTTTTTCGAAGATGGCGCGCGCATGGTCCTCGCCTTCGCTGTCGGAAAGCTCTATCAGCACGAGCTGCGGATGCACCTCGGCAAACGGGTAGCGCAGCTGCGGAAAATGCGTGGTGACGAGTTGCATGCTCATCGCCGACATCAGCTCGAAGCCCGTCAGCATGGCCCCTGCGTGGGACTGGGCGATGGCAAGCAGCGCCAGCGCCGCGCGCGGGCTTGCCACGGCGGCCAGCGCGGTGACGCTGGCACGCGGCAGCGGGAACAGCTTCATGACCGCGGCCGTGATGATGCCGAGCGTGCCTTCCGCGCCGATGAACAGGTCGCGCAGGTCATAGCCGGTGTTGTCCTTGCGCAGTCCGCGCAGGCCATGCCAGATCTCGCCACTGGGCGTCACGACTTCGAGCCCGAGGCATAGCTCGCGCGTATTGCCATAGCGCAGCACCGCGGTGCCGCCCGCATTCGTGGAGAGGTTGCCGCCGATGGTGCAGCTGCCCTCGGCCGCCAGGCTCAGCGGAAACAGCCGGCCATGTTCGTGCGCCACATCCTGCAGGTGTTGCAGGACCACCCCGGCATCCACCGTCACCGTGTTGTTGAGCGGGTCGACCTGCCGCACGCGGTTCAGCCGCTGCAGCGAAATCACCACGGAATCCATCGTGGCCGGCGTTGCGCCGCCGCACAGGCCGGTATTGCCGCCCTGCGGCACCACGGCGATCTGGTGCGCATGGCAGGCATGGACAGCGGCCGCCACTTCCTCGGTATTGCCCGGGCGCAGCACGGCGATGGCGTCGCCGGTGTAGCGCTTGCGCCAGTCCGTCAGGAAGGGCGCCTTGTCGGCGGCGTCGGTCAGCACATGCTGGGGACCGAGTGCGGCACGGCAGAGGTCAAGGAAGGAGTCGTGGTGCGGAGCAGGCATGTCGTGTCCTGGAATGCGGCTACTTGCCGGCGGTTCTGCCGGAGGGATCGGTCTTTGCCGCCCTGGCGCGGCGCTTGTACGGGCGCAGGTAAAAGACGGTGCTGAAGAAGTACAGCAGCGTCAGCGCGACCTCGATCCAGGCCAGCGTCGAAGACGGCGCGCGGTCGCTGGTGGCGCGCACGATGCCTTCGGTGAAGAACAGCAGGATCAGCATCGACGACCACTGCATGGTGTAGCGGTTGCGCGTCAGCACGCCGCGCAGCGGCAGCAGCAGGGGCAGGAACTTGATGACCAGCCACGACCCGCCGGGCCGCAGAGGTGCCAGGAACCATTCCCACGCAATGCACAGCACCATCAGCGCGACCAGGCTGCCCACGCTCAGGCGGTACAGCGCGGTGTTGTGCAGGGCGCTGTCGCTGCTGTTGCTGTCGGCCGGCGCGGCGGTCATGCGCGGTCTCCCGCCAGGCGCAACGCGGCTTCGGCCAGCCGCTTGCCCATGGCGATGGCCAGGGCGGCTTCGTCATCGGTGACCGGGCCGCGATTGTCGCCGTGCGCATGGTGGCTCGGGCCGTAGGGCGTGCCGCCGGCCGTGGTCGTCATCAGCGCCTTCTCGGAATAGGGCAGGCCCATGATCAGCATGCCGTGGTGGAGCAGCGGCAGCATCATCGACAGCAAGGTGGTTTCCTGGCCCCCATGCAGGCTGCCGGTGGCCGTGAATACGCAGGCCGGCTTGCCCGTGAGCGTGCCCGACAGCCACTGGGCGACCGTGCCATCGAGGAAGTACTTCATCGGCGCGGCCATGTTGCCGAAGCGCGTGGGGCTGCCGAGTGCCAGGCCGGCGCACTCCTCCAGGTCGCGCAGTTCGACATAGGGCGGTCCATCGCCCGGGATATCCGGCGCGGTGGCCTCGCATACGGTGGAGACTGGCGGCACCGTGCGCAGGCGCGCCTGCGCGCCGGGAACGCGGTCAATGCCGGTGGCGATGAGTTCTGCCAGCTTGCGGGTGCTGCCGTGGCGGCTGTAGTACAGGACGAGGATGTCGGTCATGGGGCGGGGTGGCGGGCCGTGCCGGGGAAGTTCGGCATGGGGCCCGGAACAATCCGCGTATTATAGTTGTGCCCCCGCCACCTCGGCGGGACCCGCCCGATCGCCATCATCACCACACAGGAGTCCCTCGCAGCATGTATGGAACCCGCGTCGCCCGCCTGCGCAGGGAATGGAATCTGCAGAAGCTGCGCGCGCTCGCGCGCTATGCGCTGCGCCGCGCGGGCGAAGGCCGCCTGCCCCAGGTCGCCGCCAGCCTGACCTTCACCACCTTCCTGTCGGTCGTGCCGGTGCTGACGGTGGCGTTCGCGCTGCTGGCCGCGTTCCCGGTATTCAGGGAGTTCCGCGCGGACATCGAGACCTTCCTGTTCCAGAACCTGATTCCCGGCAACGTCAGTGAATCGATCTCGCGCTACCTCGGCCAGTTTTCCAAGAGCGCACGCGGCCTGACGGCGATGGGCCTGGGCGGGCTGATGCTGACGTCGGTGCTGACCATGCTGACGGTGGAAGATGCGCTCAATGCGATCTGGCGCGTCAAGCAGCGCCGGCCATTGGCGCAGCGCGTGCTGGTGTTCTGGGCCGTGCTGACGTTCGGCCCGGTGCTGATCGGCGCCAGCCTGTCGATCAGTTCCTACCTGATCTCGGTCTCGGCGGGCTATGTCGGCAATATGCCGATCGGCCTGGGGCTGCTGGTCAGTGCGACTCCGGTCGTGCTGTCGGCGCTGGCGTTCGCGTTCCTCTATACCGCGGTGCCGAATGCGTATGTCGAGTGGCGCGACGCAATTGCCGCGGGACTGGTCGCGGCCATCGCATTCGAATTCGCCAAGCGCGGCTTCGGGTATTTCATCATGCATATCCCGACCTACACGGCGGTCTACGGGACCTTCGCGGCGCTGCCGATCTTCCTGCTGTGGATCTACCTGAGCTGGCTGGTGACGCTGCTGGGCGCCACCATTGCCGCCAACCTGCCGGTCGTGCGGCACGGGCACTGGCGCCGGCGCACGTTCGCCGGCAGCGAGTTCTTCGATGCATTGGGCGTGCTGTTGCTGCTGTACAAGGCGCGCGACGAGGTGCCGCGCAGCGTGGGGGAGCTGGACCTGGGGCGCAAGCTTCGTGTCGAAGCCGACTACCTTGCCGTGCTGCTCGGCAAGCTCAAGGCCATGCACCTGATCGGCAAGCTGCAGCAGGATCGCGGGCAGGCGCACTGGGCGCTGCTTTGTGATCCGTCGCAGGTGACGCTGCGGATGCTGTATGACCGGCTGGTGCTGAACCTGCCGCGCTTGCCGCGCACGGCGCTGGCGCAGCAGCTGCAGGGGGCGGAGTCGCTCAAATCGATCCTGATCAATCCGCAGCTGGACCAGCCGCTGGAGGTGGTGTTCCGGGAGCAGGGCGCCGCCGGTCCATCGGTGGCCGAGTCGACTGAACCGCCGAGGCCGGCGCTGGAGGTGGTGCCGCCGGGGCGCCGGGGATAGGCCAGGGTGGCTTCGGCGCGAGCCGCCGCAGCCAACTGGCTTCAGAACGGAATCCGCCCGCGCAGGATATCCGCATACATCACCCAATCTCCCATCAGGCTGTAGAGCGGATGGCGAAACGTGGCGGGCCGGTTCTTCTCGAACCCGAAATGCCCGACCCAGGCAAACGCATAGCCTGACACCACCGCACCAGCCAGCCACCACGCATTGCCCGTGATGACGCTCATCAGCAGGCAAATCAGCGCTACGGTCGAGCCGGCAAAATGCAGCCGCCGGCAGGTGCGGTCACGGTGTTCGCTCAGGTAGTACGGATAGAAAGCCGCGAAACTCTCGAATTCGCGCGCGTGGGCCCGGGTCATGGCTGTCTCCGAATCCTTGTAAGCCTGAGTGTAGCCCGCCGCGCGCAGCAGGTGCGGACGGCGCCGCGCGGGCCGTCCGCCGGTGCGGCCGCTCAGGGCGCCGCTACGACCTCGCGGGCAAAGCCGGACAGGGCATCGAGGACTTCGTCCGGCCGCTCGCCCATCATGGCGTGCCCGCATGGTACTGAAACCACGCTGGCATTGGCCATCTTCGCGGCCAGCGCCTGCGCGGCCCTGGGCGAAGTCATCATGTCCTTGCTGCCCGTGATGAAGAGCGCCGGGCAGGACATTGCCGCCGCGGCTTCCTCGCCATGCGCGTAGGTGTTGCAGGCGGTGAAGTCGTTATGGAAGACATGGACCGACGGGTTGTTGCGCGAGACGCGCTCCATCAGTCGCTGGCTTCCGCCCTGCATCCATGCGCCAGGCCCGGGGGATGACGGCTTGTTGGCCAGGCTCGAGTGTGACCACGCATTGACCATGGCGATGGCCTGGTCTTCACGGTTGAGCGCGGCGTCGAGCAGCGCGTCCGATACCTTCATCGGATAGGCCGTTGCGAGCATGGCGATGCCACGCACGGACTGCGCGTGGCGCGCCGCGCATTCGAGTGCGATCAGCGAGCCCATGCTGTGGCCGAATACGAGTGCCGGCGCGGTGACGCCGGCGGCGGCCACCAGCGCCATGACCCAGTCGGCCATCTCTTCGACGGTGGCCAGCGGCGCGCCCTTGCTGCGGTTGTGGCCGGGCAGGTCCACTGCCAGCACGGAAAAGCCGTGGTTGGCGAACCAGCGCGTCTGCAGTCCCCAGACGCTGTGGTCGTTCTGCGCGCCATGCACGAACACGGCGCAGGGCAGGGCGGGGTCGAACGGCTTGCCGCCGGTATAGGCGTAGGCCGGCTGGCCTGCGATCTTCAGTTCCATCAGGCTTGCCCTCCCTTGCCGCTCATGGCCTTTTCGGCGGACTTCAGCCCGCGCTTGAGGTCTTCGATCAGGTCGTCGGCGTCTTCCAGGCCGATCGACAGGCGGATCGTGCCTTCGGTGATGCCGGCCGACTGCAGCGCCGCGGCGTCCATGCGGAAGTGCGTGGTCGAGGCCGGGTGGATCACCAGCGAGCGGGCGTCGCCGACGTTGGCGAGGTGCGAGAACAGCGACAGGCTTTCGATGAAGCGCTTGCCGGCTTCGCGATTGCCCTTCAGGTTGAAACTGAACACGGCGCCACAGCCGCGCGGCAGCAGGCGCTTGGCGAGTTCGTAGTCGGGGTGCGATTCCAGTTCGGGGTAGGCGACGGACTCGACCATCGGGTTCGAGGCCAGGAACTGCACCACGCGCCGCGTGTTCTCGACATGGCGCGCCATGCGCAGCGGCAACGTTTCCACGCCTTGCAGCAGCTGCCACGCGGCCATCGGGTTCATGCAGGCGCCGAAATCTCGCAGGCCTTCGCGGCGCGCGCGCAGCAGGAACGGGGCGACCGTGCTCTCCTCGGTGAAGACCATGTTGTGGAAGCCTTCATACGGCTCCGACAGTTCCGGGAAGCGCCCCGAGGCCTCGAAATCGAACGTGCCGCCTTCCACCAGCACGCCGCCGATGGTGGTGCCGTGGCCGCCCAGGAACTTGGTGGCCGAATGGTAGAGCAGCCCCGCGCCGAGGTCGAACGGGCGCAGCAGGTAGGGCGTGGTGAAGGTGGAGTCGACCAGCAGCGGAATGCCATTGTCCTGGCCGAGCTGCGCCAGGGTCGGGATGTCGAGCACATCCAGGCCGGGGTTGCCCAGCGACTCGCCGAACAGCAGGCGCGTGTTCGGGCGGATCGCGGCACGCCACGCGTCGATGTCGCGCGGCCTGACGAATGTGGTCTCGATGCCGAAGCGGCGCAGCGTGTAGTGCAGCAGGTTGTGCGAGCCGCCGTACAGCGCGGTGGAGGCAACGATATGCGAGCCGGCGCCCATCAGCGTGGCCACGGCCAGGTGCAGCGCGGCCTGGCCCGAGGCGGTGGCGACGGCGCCCGCGCCGTTCTCCAGCGCGGCGATGCGTTCTTCCAGCACCGCCACGGTGGGGTTGGAAATGCGCGAGTACACGTGGCCGGCGCGTTCCATATTGAACAGCGAAGCCGCATGCTCGCTGTCCTTGAACACGAACGAGGTGGTCAGGTGAATGGGCGTGGCCCTGGCCCCGGTGGCGGGGTCGGGCGCGGCGCCGGCGTGCAGCGCCAGCGTGTCGAAACGGGTACCAGACATGATGATTCGGCCGAGAGTTGTCTCCGGGCTGCATCGTAGCATCGCCCGTGCGGGGATGGGTCATCCGCCCGGAAACCGGCCTGTGCTTTACTTATCCGGGCGATCTGGGCTAGCATCGGCGCACGGGCGCCCCCAGCCCGGACATCCCATGAACAGATAAAATCAGGCATTCGGCCCCGCTTGGGCGCCATGCCGCAGGCACCGGTAGCGGAGACATACATGAAAGTCAGCGACATCCTCCAGATCAAGGGCAATACGCTCTACACCGTGACGCCTGACACCGCCTTGCTGGTAGCCGTCCACACCATGGCCGAGCACGACATCGGCTCGCTGGTGGTGATGGAGTACGGCGACCTGGTCGGCATGCTGACCTTCCGCGAGATCATCGAGACACTGGCCAAGAACGGCGGCAGCGTCGGCACCACCAGCATCCGCAAGGTGATGGATGACGCGCCGCTCACCTGCACCATGGAGACCGACGTCAACGAGGTGCGCCGCATGATGCTGGAACGTCACACTCGCTACCTGCCGGTGCTCGACAACCGCACGCTGATGGGCGTGATTTCGTTCTACGACGTGGCCAAGGCGGTGGTGGAAGACCAGAGCTTCGAAAACAAGATGCTCAAGGCCTATATCCGCGACTGGCCCGAAGAACACGCAGACTGAGCACGCCCGGCCGGGCGTGCCCCGGCCAGGTGCAGTCCGGCCATGCGGTGATGGCATGATGGCGGCCGGAACGCCGCCCCGGCAGAATCCCGGGGCCAACCCATCCGGGCCCCAAGCCTGCCAACATGAGCCAAAACAGCCAGTTTCGACTGCTCGGCGCGCGCCGTTTCGCCCCGTTCTTCTGGACCCAGTTCCTGGGGGCGATGAATGACAACGTCTTCAAGGTCGCCTTCACCTCGCTGGTGACCTATCACACGGCGCTGTTCGAGGGCGTGGATGCCCGCAGCGCCGCATTCCTGATCTCGGCGATCTTCATCGCGCCGTTCGTGCTGTTTTCCGCGACCAGCGGGCAGATCGCCGACAAGATCGAAAAGTCGCGCCTGATCCGGCTGGTGAAGTCGCTCGAAATTGCCATCATGACGCTCGGCTGCGCCGGTTTCGCCTGGCACAGCGCCACGCTGCTCTATGCGGGCACCTTCCTGATGGGCCTGCATTCCACGCTGTTCGGGCCGGTCAAGTTCGCCTACCTGCCGCAGCACCTGGATGAATCCGAACTGGTCGGCGGCAACGGGCTGGTCGAGATGGGTACCTTTGTCGCCATCCTGCTTGGCACGCTGCTCGGCGGCGAGCTGGCCGGACTGGAACAGGGCGGCAAGCTGATCGGGCCGCTCTACGTCGGGGTGGCCTGCATCGGCCTTGCCGTGGCCGGACGCGTCGTGTCGCGCGGTGTGCCGGTGTCGCCGGCGCCGCAGCCCGACCTGCGCATCAACTGGAACCCGTTCACGGAGACCTGGCGCAACCTGATGCTCGCGCGCGAAAACCGCACGGTATTCCTGAGCCTGCTGGGCATTTCGTGGCTGTGGTTCCTGGGCGCGACCTTCCTGACCTCGTTCTTCAGCTTTGCCAAGGACGTGCTGGGCGGCGACCAGAACGTGGTGACCCTGCTGCTGGCGGTGTTCTCGGTGGGCATCGGCATCGGCTCGCTGCTGTGCGAGCGCCTGTCGGGCCGGCATGTCGAGATCGGCCTGGTGCCGTTCGGCTCGATCGGCATGACGGTGTTCGCGGTGGACCTGTACTTCGCCAGCCACGGGCAGGCAAGCGGCGCGCTGACCGGCATTGGCGGCTTCCTTGCCGAGCCGCGCCACTGGCGCGTGCTGGCCGACCTGCTGCTGCTGGCGATGTTCGGCGGCTTCTACAGCGTGCCGCTGTATGCGCTGATCCAGAGCCGCAGCGCGCCGACGCACCGCGCGCGCATCATTGCCGCCAACAACATCCTGAACAGCTTCTTCATGATCGGCGCATCGCTGCTGGGCGTGGCGCTGACCCAGGCCGGCTTCAGCATTCCCGAGCTGTTCCTGGTGGTGGGCCTGCTCAATGCGCTGGTGGCGATCTACATCTACTCGCTGGTGCCGGAGTTCCTGCTGCGCTTCGTGGCCTGGATTCTCGTGCACACGGTCTACCGGCTGCAACGCGTGAACGCCGAGCGCATTCCGGCCGACGGGCCGGCCGTGCTGGTCTGCAACCACGTCAGCTTTGCCGACGCCGTGGTGCTGATGGCCGCCAGCCCGCGCCCGGTGCGCTTCGTGATGGACCATCGCATCTTCAAGGTGCCGCTGATGTCGTGGTTCTTCCGCCAGGCCCGCGCGATTCCGATCGCGCCCGCGCACGAAGATCCCGCACTGCTGGTGAAGGCCTATGACGACGTGGCCGCGGCATTGCGGGACGGCGATCTGGTCTGCATCTTCCCCGAGGGCAAGATCACGGCCACCGGCGAGATCAGCGCGTTCAAGCAGGGCGTGCAGCAGATCATCCAGCGCACGCCGGTGACCGTGGTGCCGATGGCGCTGCGCGGGCTGTGGGGCAGCTTTTTCTCCCGCAAGGGCGGGGCGGCCATGACGCGGCCGTTCCGGCGCGGCATCCTGAACCGCCTGGAGCTGGTCGTGGGCGAGCCGGTAGCCCCGGAACTGGCCACGCCGGAAAGCCTGCAGCAGATGGTCACCGCCCTGCGCGGCGAATGGCGCTAGCCGGCGCCCCCGACAGTCCCGTCGCGATCACCGCCATGCTAACGCTCTACACCTTTGGCCCGGCCTTCGGCCTGCCCGACGCCAGCCCCTTCGTCACCAAGGCCGAAATGCTGCTCAAGCTGGCCGGGCTGCCTTACCAGACCCGGCGCGGCAGCCTGCGGCGCGCGCCCAAGGGCAAGCTGCCCTACCTGGACGACATGGGCCGCGTCGTGGCCGATTCCACGCTGATCCGCTGGCATATCGAGAAGACCTACCACATCGACTTCGATGCCGGCCTGACGCCCGCCGAATGCGGCATCGCCTGGGCGGCGGAAAAGCTGATGGAAGACAATCTGTACTGGGCCGTGGCGCGCGTACGCTGGCTCGACGAAGCCAACTTCGAGCGGGGCCCGGCGCAGTTCTTCCGCGGCGTGCCGGCACCGGTACGCGGGCTGGCGGAGCGGCTGGTGCGTCACAAGATTCGCCGTACCCTGTGGAACCAGGGGCTCGGGCGGCATAGCGAAGACGAACTGGTTGCCTTGGCCGCCAAGGGCGTGACGTCGATCGCCGACATCCTTGGCGACCGTCCGTACCTGATGGGCGAGCGCCCGTGCGGCGCCGATGCCACGCTGTTCGCATTCGCCGGCAGCCTGCTGTGCCCGCTGTTCGACACACCGATCCGCACCGCCGCGGAGGGGCATGCCAACCTGGTGGCCTACGTGGCACGCATGCGCGAGGAGTTCTATCCGGATTTCGATCCGCAGGCGGCGCAGCCGGGCGAGCTGTCGCGCCGCTGAGCGGCGGGCCTGGCGCAGAAGGGCGGGCATTGGCCTTACAATGTAGGCCGTCCCCAATTTCTGTGCGGTTTCCATCATGTCCGGCAATACCCTTGGCCTGCTCTTCACTGTCACCACGTTCGGCGAATCGCACGGGCCCGCCATCGGCGCGGTGGTGGATGGCTGCCCGCCGGGCATGGCGCTGACCGAAGCCGATATCCAGACCGATCTTGACCGCCGCAAGCCGGGCACGTCGCGGCACGTCACGCAGCGCAAGGAACCGGACCAGGTCGAGATCCTCTCGGGCGTGTTCGAAGGCAAGACCACCGGCACGCCGATCTGCCTGCTGATCCGCAATACCGACCAGCGCAGCAAGGACTACGGCAATATCGTCGAGACCTTCCGTCCCGGGCACGCTGACTACACCTACTGGCAGAAGTACGGCATCCGCGACTATCGCGGCGGCGGCCGCTCGTCGGCGCGCCTGACCGCGCCGGTGGTCGCGGCGGGCGCCGTGGCCAAGAAATGGCTGCGCGAACATTTCGGCACCGAGATCCGGGGCTATATGTCGCAACTGGGCGAGATCGAGGTGCCGTTCAGCGACTGGTCGCATGTACCGGAGAACCCGTTCTTCGCCGCCAATGCGGACATCGTGCCGGAACTGGAAACGTATATGGATGCGCTGCGCCGCGACGGCGATTCGGTCGGCGCGCGCATCGAGGTGGTCGCCAGCAATGTGCCGGTGGGCCTGGGCGAGCCGCTGTTCGACCGGCTCGACGCCGATATCGCGCATGCCATGATGGGCCTCAACGCGGTCAAGGGCGTGGAGATCGGCGCCGGCTTCGGCAGCGTGGCCCAGCGCGGCAGCGAGCATGGCGACGAACTCACCGCGCAGGGCTTCCGCAGCAATAACGCGGGCGGCATCCTGGGCGGCATTTCCACGGGCCAGGACATCACCGTGTCGCTGGCGATCAAGCCGACTTCCAGCATCCGCACGCCGCGCGAGTCCATCGACAAGTCCGGCAACGCGGCGACCGTCGAGACCTTCGGCCGCCACGACCCGTGCGTGGGCATCCGCGCGACGCCGATCGCCGAGGCGCTGCTGGCGCTGGTGCTGGTCGACCACGCGCTGCGCCACCGTGCCCAGTGCGGCGACGTCAAGGTGGACACGCCGCGCATTGCCGCGCAGGCACCCGGCCAGCCGGGCTGAGTTGGGCGCGGCGCCCGAGACCGTCACCGCCGTTCCGGCGCGGCCTGACTACGGCCGCTTCGGTCTCTTCTACCTCGGGTACTACGGCTACGTCGGCGTGATCTCGCCGTTCGTGAGCCTGTTTTTCGCGGCGCGCGGCTTTACTGCCGTGCAGATCGGCGTGCTGATGGCGTCGTTCCAGTTCAGCCGCATCCTCGGTCCCTATCTGTGGGGCTGGCTCTCGGACACGATGCACACGCGCGTGCGCATCCTGCGGCTGACGGCGGTCGGTGCCCTGGTGGCATTCCTGGCGCTGCCGGCCGTGGAGAGCTACGGCGGCATGATGGCGATGATGGTCGCCATCAGCCTCATCACCAGCGCGATGTCGCCGCTCGGCGATGCGCTGACCATTTCCACGCTGCGCCGCTACGGCGCCTTCGACCACCGCTACGGGCGCATCCGCATGTTCGGTTCGGTCGGCTTCATTGCCGCCGTGCTGGCGGGTGGGGCGCTGTTTCAGCAACTGGGCATGCAGGCCTTTCCATGGGCGGCCAGCACCATGCTGGCGATCCTGATGGCGATGGTGTTCGGCATGCACGATGCCCCCGACGAAGGGCCGCGCGTGCGCCCGCCGCCTGCGTTGCCCTTGTTGCGCCGGCCGGACGTGGCCTGGTTCTTTGCTTCCGCTTTCCTGATGATGTTCGCGCACGCGGCGCTGTACGTGTTCTATTCGCTCTACCTGGAGCGGCTGGGCTACAGCAAGTTCGCGATCGGCGTGATGTGGACCATCGGCGTGGTGGCGGAGATCGTGTTCTTTTACTTCCAGGGCCGGCTGTTCGCGCGCGTGCCGCTGGGGACGATCCTGGCCGGTACGTTCGTGCTGGCCGCGGTGCGTTTCGGCCTGACCGGCTACTTCCCTGAAGTCCTGTGGTTGATGGCCGCCGTGCAGGTGCTGCACGCAGCGACCTTTGCCGCCCACCACAGCGCCAGCCTCAAGCGCCTGCAGCACTGGTTCGCGGGGCCGCTACAGGGGCGGGGGCAGGCGCTGTACACGGGGATTTCCTACGGTGTGGGCGGCACGCTCGGCGGGCTGGTGATGGGCTGGACCTGGAAGGCGCTGGCACCCGCGCACACCTTCGGCCTGGCGGCGGCCGCCGCCGCCGCGGGCGCGGTCTGCGCCCTGATGAGCTTCCGCGGCCCGGCCGTGCCGGGCGCTGCTCAGGCCAGTTCGGCGGCCACGCGTTCGGCGATGGCCAGCGAGGAGGTCAGCCCCGGCGACTCGATGCCGAACAGGTGAACCAGTCCCGGCACGCCGTGCGTGGCGGGGCCGTCGATGCGGAAATCCGCGGCAACCTCATGCGGGCCGCTGATCTTGGGGCGGATGCCGGCATAGCCCGGCTGCAGCGCAGCGTCGGCCAGTCCTGGCCAGTAGCGGCGGACTTCCTCGTAGAAGCTGTCCGCATCGGCGGGGTCAACACTGTATTCAATGTCGTCGATCCAGCGCACGTTGGGGCCGAAGCGCGCCTGGCCGCCCATGTCCAGCGTCAGGTGCACGCCCAGCCCGGCCGCTTCGGGCACCGGATAGATCAGCCGCGAGAAAGGCGCGCGGCCCGCCAGCGTGAAATAGCAGCCCTTGGCGTAGTACTGCGGCGGGATATGGGCCTGCGGCATGCCATCGATGCGACGCGCCAGTTCCGGTGCGGTCAGGCCGGCCGCGTTGACGACCGTCCGGGCCAGCAGCGAGGTGCTGCCGCCGCCCTCGTTCCCGACTTCCAGTTCGATGCCCGTGGGCGTGATCGCACCGCGCAGGACCGGTGACTGCACCGCCAGCATCGCGCCGGCGTTTTCGGCATCGCCAAGCAGCGCCGTCATCAGGCCGTGGCTGTCAATGATGCCGGTGGACGGCGAGAGCAGGGCGGCGTGGCATTGCAATTGCGGCTCCAGCGCCTGGGCTTCGGCGCGCGTCAGGAAGCGCAGATCATGCACGCCATTGGCTGCCGCCTTGGCGCGGATGCCTTCCAGCGTGGCGACCTGCGCCTCGCTGGTGGCCACGATCAGCTTGCCACAGCGCTGGTGCGCGACATGGTGAGAGGCGCAGTATTCGTACAGCATTGCCTTGCCGCGCACGCACAGCCCGGCCTTGAGCGAGCCGGCCGGGTAATAGATCCCGGCATGGATGACTTCGCTGTTGCGCGCGCTTGTGATGGTGCCAAAGGCGTTCTCGGCCTCCAGGATGATGACTTCCCGTCCGTTCATCGCCAGTGCCCTGGCCACCGCCAGTCCGACGACACCCGCGCCGATCACCACGCAATCCACGTTGTCCATGCTCTTTCCTCTGTTCTGGTTGATGCTGTATCCGGTTGCCGGCTGGCCTCTTTCAGGCCAGAGGCAGGCCCAGCCGCTGCGCGGCGGCGTTCAGGTGACGAAGCGCGGCTTCCCGCGCCGCGGCCGGGCTGCCGCTGGCGATGGCTTCGACCAGTGCAATATGTTCTGTATCCGCGGTGTGCGCGGCGCCGCTTTCGGCCCGCAGCCGGGCCGTGTTTTCCCAGGCGCGCTGGCGCGCAGCCAGCATCTGCTGGCTGACGAAATCGGTCAGCCCGGTGAAGCAGGGGTTGTGTGCGGCCTGGGCGATGGCGTGGTGGAACGCGATATCGGCGGCCGCTGCGGCAGCGAAATTGCCGGCGTGATCCCGCATGGCGGCAAGCGCCTCGCGGATCTGCAGCAGGTCGGCTTCAGTACGGCGCGCCGCCGCCATTTCGGCGCAGGCGGTTTCCACCACCATGCGCAGTTCGAACAGCTGGGGCAGGCTGGGGCCGCCGTCCGGCGCACTCGCGACACGCCACGCCTGGCCGCCCGGCGTGTCGGACACGTAGGCGCCGGCGCCCTTGCGCGTCACCAGAATGCCGTCCGCCTTGAGCAGGGCGATGGCCTCGCGCACGATCGGGCGGCTGACGCCGAACGTGCCCGCGAGCGCCGACTCGGCTGGCAGCCGCGCGCCGGCGGAGAACCGGCCTGCGGCAATCTCTTCGCGCAGTGACTGGGCAATACGGTTGGCCAGCGAGGCCGGGCGAGGAAGGACGTCCGCCATGGGATTCAGGTGTCAGATGTCAGGCTGTCAGACAGATTTTGACGAATTCTGCCGCGCGACCGTGCAACCGTCAAGGGGAGGCTTGTTTTAAAAAAGCCGCTCAATGTTTTCCGATATCCGTCGATATGAATCGGGTGGCGCATGCGGCTCAGAAAGCGAGCCGCCACACTATTGATCAGTCCTTGCCCGCATCGCAGCCGGAACCATCATGATCCATCTCTCTCCCAACGATCTCCCCGTGGGGGCGCCGTTGCCCTGGTCGCTGCTGGACGGCGAAGGCAATCTGGTGCTGGGCAGCGGCAACGTCATCCCCGATTCGCGGGACCTGGCGCTGGTGTTCCGCCATGGCTTGTTGTGCCGTCAGGAGGCCGATTCGGGCGAGCATCCGCCAGCCGATTTGCCGCCGCCGGGGCCGCTCGGCCTGCAGGTCGGGACGATGCTGCACGTCAAGCAGCCGGGGGACAGCAGTCGTGCGGCGGCCAGCCGCCTGATCGGCTTCGTCGAGCAGGGCTTGTTCGTTACGTGGCCGCAACTGGGCGGCCGGGACCTGATGCTGCAGGCCGGCGACACGCTGCTGCTGCGCGGCTTTTCGGGGCGCGTCATCCATAGCTTCACGTCGACCATCACGGCGGTGTGCCGCAGTCCGTTCCGCTACCTGGTGCTGTCGGCACCGGCGCAGCTTGACCAGATGCCGGTGCGCAAGGCCGCGCGCGTGCCAACCCGGCTGGCTGCCTACATGACGCAGTCGCAGGATGGCGACCACGATGCGTTCTCAGGGGATCTAGCGAACGGTGCCGCGCGCCTGGTGATCGTGTCGGATCTCAGCACGGGCGGGGCGCTGGTACAGGCATCCGGGCCGGCGCCGGCCGTCGGCAGCCGGGTCCAGCTGCGCTTTCGTTTGCGCACCGCGTCGATCGACAGCGAAATCCTTGCCGATGCCCTGGTCGTGGCGGAGAGCCACGGGGACGCCGATTATCCCGCGTTTGGCATTGCCTTCGATGTGCTCGGCGAGCGCGAGATGACGCTGCTGCAGTGCTACATCTACGAGCAGTTGCTGCTTGGCAGCGGCCTGTCGGTCTAGCGCGGCGCTGCTCCACCAGGACAAGCCAGACAAAAGAGGCACCCGAAGGTGCCTCTTTTGCATGGTGGCCCGGCGCATGGCCGGGCGGGTCCTTACATGTTCACGTAGTTCGGACCGCCGCCGCCTTCCGGCGTGACCCACACGATGTTCTGCGTCGGGTCCTTGATGTCGCAGGTCTTGCAGTGCACGCAGTTCTGCGCATTGATCTGCAGGCGCTCCTTGCCCGAAGTCTCGTCCTGCACGAACTCGTACACGCCGGCCGGGCAGTAGCGGCTTTCGGGGCCGGCGAACTTTTCCCAGTTGACGTTGACCGGCACGCTGGCGTCCTTCAGCGTCAGGTGGGCCGGCTGGTTCTCTTCGTGGTTGGTGTTGCTGATGAACACCGAGCTCAGGCGGTCGAAGGTCAGCTTGCCGTCCGGCTTCGGGTAGACGATCTTCTCGCACTCGGCCGCCGGCTTCAGGTAGACGTGGTCGGGCTTGGTGCGGTGGATGGTCCAGGGCGGGTTGCGGATGCCCAGCTTCGGCAGCAGCCACTGCTCGATGCCGGTCATCAGCGTGGCGGTGGTGCGGCCCTTCTTGAACCACTGCTTGAAGTTCTTGGCCTGCAGCAGTTCTTTGTACAGCCAGCTCTGCTCGAAGGCTGCCGGATAGGCGCTCAGTTCGTCGCCCTGGCGGCCCGCCTGCAAGGCGTCGTAGGCGGCTTCGGCGGCCATCATGCCGGTCTTGATCGCGGCATGGCTGCCCTTGATGCGCGAGGCGTTCAGGTAGCCGGCGTCGCAGCCGACCAGCGCGCCGCCCGGGAACACGGTCTTGGGCAGCGACAGCAGGCCGCCGGCGGTGATGGCGCGCGCGCCGTAGCTGATGCGCTTGCCGCCTTCGAAGTACTGGCGGATCTCCGGATGCGTCTTGAAGCGCTGGAATTCTTCGAACGGGGACAGCCACGGGTTGGTGTAGTCGAGGCCAACGACGAAGCCGACCGCGACCTTGTTATCTTCCATGTGGTACAGGAAGGAGCCGCCGTAGGTCGCCGGATCCAGCGGCCAGCCGGCCGTATGGACCACCAGGCCAGGCTGGTGCTTGGCGGGGTCGATCTCCCACAGTTCCTTGATGCCGATGCCGTAGCTCTGCGGATCCTTGCCGGCGTCGAGCTTGAACTTCGCGATCAGCTGCTTGCCCAGATGGCCGCGCGCGCCTTCGGCGAAGATGGTGTACTTGGCATGCAGTTCCATGCCGAGCTGGAAATTATCGGTGGGCTCGCCATCCTTGCCGATGCCCATGTTGCCGGTCGCCACACCCTTGACCGAGCCGTCTTCGTTGTAGAGCACTTCGGCGGCCGGGAAGCCGGGAAAGATTTCCACGCCCAGCGCTTCGGCCTGCTGGCCCAGCCAGCGCGTGACGTTGGACAGGCTGACGATGTAGTTGCCGTGGTTGTGGAAGCATTCCGGCAACAGCGCGTTCGGGGTGCCCTTGGAACCGGACTCGTTGAGGAACAGGAACTTGTCCTCGGTGACAGGCTGGTTCAGCGGCGCGCCCAGTTCCTTCCAGTTCGGGAACAGTTCATTGAGCGCGCGCGGGTCCATGATGGCGCCCGACAGGATGTGCGCGCCGGGCTCCGAGCCCTTTTCGAGCACGCACACGTTGACGTCGTTGCCTTTCTCCTGTGCCAGTTGCTTCAGGCGGATGGCCGTGGCCAGGCCGGCGGGGCCGCCGCCGACGACGACCACATCGTATTCCATGGCCTCACGTGGCCCGAACTGCTCCAGGAGTTGCTGCTGATCCATTGTCTCTAACCCTCTGTTTCTTGGCGCCTTGCCTGCAATTGTGGGAAATGCCTTGTTTGTTCGTATGGAACCGGCTTGCTTGCAAAGGACGCCAGGACGCGCCGTTCCGCGCGTTTTCCCTCTTTCCCTTTACGGGCCAAGTTCTTAGAATCTCCGGCATTGTCCGGGACTCGTCACCCTCAGGCAAGAATTTTTTTGGAACGGTCGTTCTTTTTTTGGTATTCTGCCTTCCGATCCTCATTAGGCAGGGTACACCACACGGTCACGCCAGCTCGCGGGGTAGATATGGGTTTGTCGATCAATCTGGAAGGCAAGGTCGCGCTGGTGACCGGTGCCTCGAGCGGGCTCGGCTCGCGTTTTGCAACCGTTCTTGCCGCCGCCGGCGCCAAGGTGGTGCTGGCTTCGCGCCGCACGGAGCGCCTCAAGGAGTTGCGCGCGTCGATCGAGGCGGATGGCGGCAGCGCCCATGTGGTGCGCCTGGACGTGACGGATCCGGCCAGCATCCGCTCGGCCGTGGCGCACGCGGAAACCGAGGCGGGCGCCATCGACATCCTTGTCAATAATTCCGGCGTCTCGACGACGCAGAAGCTTACGGATGTCACCGCGGAAGATTTCGATTTCGTCTTTGACACCAACACCCGCGGCGCCTTCTTCGTCGCGCAGGAAGTGGCCAAGCGCATGATGGCGCGCGCCAAGGGTGCGGAGAAGAACGGCAACCCGCTGCCGCAGGCGCGCATCATCAATGTCGCGTCGGTCGCAGGCCTGAAGGTGCTGTCGCAGATCGGCATCTACTGCATGAGCAAGGCGGCGGTGGTGCATATGACCAAGGCCATGGCCCTCGAGTGGGCGCGCCATGGCATCAATGTCAACGCGATCTGCCCCGGCTATATCGATACCGACATCAACCACCATCACTGGGACACCGATGCCGGCCAGAAGCTGATCCAGATGCTGCCGCGCAAGCGCCTGGGCAAGCCCGAAGACCTGGACGGCCTGCTGTTGCTGCTGTCTTCGGACCAGTCGCAGTTCATCAACGGCGCCGTGATCACCGCCGACGACGGCATGGTCTGAGCCCGGTCCGCATCCGGCAAGGACGTCAGGAGACGCGCCGCCATTGCGCTGCCCCGGCCAAAAGCCGGAGGGCAGCGCATCTTATTCGTTTATCCAGGGCTTATCCGGTCCCCTTGGGCGATATTCGAGCGCGGCTTCCACACAGGTGGCAATAAAACCCGATACAGGGCGAGCCAGTCTTGGCATAATCCGCCATGTTTTCAGATTAAGTCTTTACATACAAAAAAGCTGTGGTGGCCGTCCGGCCCGAGCAGCCCGGACCGGAGGCCGGGGAGGATGGAGCATCAAGAGCAGGCACGGCGCGACGCCGTGCCGCAACACGTCGTCGATTCCGCGGTCATCCCGCAGGCGGCAGACGAGGCGCAGGACGCCGAATTCCGGGTTTCGCCCCGCGTCGAGGACTGGATCGGCGTGATCGTGATGGCGCTGCTGGTCTGCATCACCTTCGCCAACGTGGTGGTCCGCTATTTCACCGACGAGTCATTTGCCTGGACCGAGGAATTCTCGGTTTTCCTGATGATCGTGCTGGCGCTGGTCGCCGGCAGCGCCGCGGTGGCGCGCGACCGCAATATCCGCATCGAATTCTTCTTCGAGCGCGGCAGCCAGGCGCGGCAGAAACGGCTGGCCATCCTGTCGGCGTTGGCCGTCGCCGTGATGTTTATCGCGCTGGCCATATTGGGTGCCCGTATCACGTGGGATGAGTACACCTTCGGCGAAACCTCGCCGGGTATTGGCGTGCCAAGCTGGTGGTATTCGGTCTGGCTGCCCGTGCTGTCGGCCGGGATCGCGCTGCGCGCGTTCGGGCTGATGGCGCGCAATGTGCGCGCGCTCAAGGCGCTGCATGCCGCCCGCAGCGAACAGGTGGGGCAGGTGCAATGACGCTGATCGCCATCATCCTGTTCGTAGTCTTCATTGGCCTGATGCTGCTGGGCGTGCCCATTGGCATATCGCTGGGAATGGGCGGCCTGATCGCCATCGGCCTGTCCAATCTCGATACCCAGATGTTCGGCCTGCTGGCCGTGCCGCAGAATTTCTATGCGGGCCTGGCCAAGTATCCGCTGCTGGCCATTCCGATGTTCGTGCTGGTCGGCTCGATCTTCGACCGTTCCGGCGTGGCGCAGCGGCTGGTGACGTTTGCCATCGCCATCGTCGGCCGCGGGCCGGGCATGCTGCCGCTGGTGGCCATCCTGGTGGCCATGTTCCTGGGCGGCATTTCGGGCTCCGGTCCGGCCAATGCGGCGGCAGTCGGCGGCGTGATGATCGCGGCAATGTCGCGGGCCGGCTATCCGGGCTCGTACAGCGCGGCGGTGGTTGGCGCCGCCGCGGCGACCGACATCCTGATCCCGCCCTCGGTGGCGTTCATCATCTATAGCGTGCTGGTGCCGGGCGCATCGGTGCCCGCACTGTTCGCGGCCGGCATGATCCCGGGCGTGCTGGCCGGCGTGGCGCTGATCGTGCCGGCGGTATGGCTGGCGCGCAAGCACAATATGGGCGCGATCGAAGCCGCGCTGCCGCGCCCGCCGTTCTGGAAGAGCCTGCGCGAGGCGGCGTGGGGCCTGGTGGCGCCGTTCCTGATCCTGGGTGGCATGCGCGCCGGCTGGTTCACGCCGACCGAAGCCGCGGTGGTGGCGGTGGTCTATGGCCTGTTCGTGGGCATGGTGATCTACCGTAGCATCGGCATGAAGGACCTGTTCGTGATCTTCCAGGAAGCGGCCGAGACCTCGGCCGTGATCCTGCTCGTGGTGGCGCTGGCGGGCATCTTCGCCTATGCGCTGTCGACGCTGGGCGTGATCGATCCGCTCGCCAACGCTATCGCCAACTCCGGGCTGGGCGAGTACGGCGTGCTGGCGCTGATCGTGCTGCTGCTGATGACGGTCGGCATGTTCCTGGACGGCATCTCGATCTTCCTGATCTTCGTGCCGCTGCTGCTGCCGATTGCCAACGCCTTCCACTGGAACCCGGTGTGGTTCGGCGTGGTGCTGACGCTGAAGGTGGCGCTGGGCCAGTTCACGCCGCCGCTGGCCGTGAACCTGATGGTGTCGTGCCGGATTGCCCGCGTGCGCATGGAAGAGACCGTGCCCTGGGTGATCTGGATGCTGCTGGCGATGTTCGTCGCCATGCTGATGGTGCTGGCCTATCCGCCGCTGGCCACCTGGCTGCCGGACTACCTGGGCTATTGATTCCGATCGGTAGCCACTACAAACAACAAGCAACGATTCCCAAGAGGAGAGACCTGATGAAACGCCGTGCCCTGATGCTGTCGATCGCTGCCACGATCGCCGCTTCCGCCTTCGCGCCCGCCGCCACCATGGCCCAGACCTACAAGCCCGAGTACAAGATGTCGCTGGTGCTCGGCCCGGCCTTCCCGTGGGGCAAGGGCGGCGAGGTCTGGGCCGACCTGGTCAGGCAGCGCACCAGCGGGCGCATCAACATCAAGCTGTACCCGGGCACCTCGCTGGTGGCCGGCGACCAGACGCGCGAGTTCTCGGCGATCCGCCAGGGCGTGATCGACATGGCCGTGGGCTCGACCATCAACTGGTCGCCGCAGGTCAGGGAACTGAACCTGTTCTCGCTGCCGTTCCTGATGCCCGACTACAAGGCGCTGGATTCGCTGACGCAAGGCGAAGTCGGCAAGCAGATCTTCACGACGCTGGAAAAGGCGGGCGTGGTGCCGCTGGCCTGGGGCGAGAACGGTTTCCGCGAGGTCTCCAACTCCAAGAAGGAAATCCGCAAGCCCGACGACCTCAAGGGCATGAAGCTGCGCGTGGTGGGTTCGCCGCTGTACATCGAAACCTTCAACGCGCTGGGCGCCAACCCGACCCAGATGAGCTGGGCCGATGCGCAGCCGGCCATGGCCTCGGGCGCAGTGGACGGCCAGGAGAACCCGCAGTCGGTGTTCGCCGCCGCCAAGCTGTACACGGTGGGCCAGAAGTTCGTGACGACGTGGGGCTATGTGGCCGACCCGCTGATCTTCGTGGTCAACAAGCAGATCTGGGAAAGCTGGACGCCGGCTGACCGCGAGATCGTCAGGCAGGCCGCCATCGACGCCGGCAAGCAGGAAATCGCGCTGGCCCGCAAGGGCCTGGCCGAGCCGGGCGCGCCGGCGTGGAAGGATATGGAGGGTCATGGCGTCAAGGTCACGCACCTGACCCCGGCCGAGCACGATGCCTTCCGCAAGGCGACTGCCAAAGTCTACGACAAGTGGAAGAAGCAGATCGGCGCGGACCTGGTGACCAAGGCGGAAGCCTCGATCGCCAAGCGCTAAATCATCGGACAGGCCCGCCAGCAATGGCGGGCCTGTTGCCTTGGAGACAGTGATGAAGCACGTCTATACGGCGGTCATGCCGATCCGCTGGGGCGACATGGACGCGATGGGCCATGTCAACAACACGGTGTATTTCCAGTACCTGGAACAGGCGCGCATCGAGTGGTTCGCCTCGCTCGGGCGCGGCGGCAAGGATCCGAAGGGGCAGGGGCCGGTCATCATCAATGCCCACATGACGTTCCTGAAGCAGTTGCGCTATCCGGGCACCATCGAATGCCGCCTTTATGCGGGGCAGCTCGGGCGCACCAGTTTCGAGACGCGCATGGAGGTCGTGCGTACCGACATGCCCGGCGTGGTGTGGGCCGAAGGCGGTGCCAAGGTGGTGTGGTGCGACTACGCGGTGGAGAAGGCGGTGCCGGTGCCGGAGGAGATCCGGACGATCGTCGAAGCGTAAAAAACCTTCCGGAATCAGGTCTCAGTGGTTCACCAGCCGCTGCACCAGATCCACCGAGGTACTCGCCCCGTATTTCTTCATCAGCCGCGCCCGGTAGATATCCACCGTCCGCGGGCTGATTGCCAGCAACTTGCCGATCTGCTTGCTGGTCTTGCCTTCCACAAGTTGCGCTGCAATATCGCGTTCGCGAGCCGTCAGCTCAGCCGTCACCTGGCGCTTCTGTGACAGATCCTCGAACGTCCAGATCCCCGCCCCCAGCGGCTGCGAGCGGTCCAGCGACCGGCCGGTGACGTGGCACCAGAACAGCTCGCCACCGGCGCGCTTCATGATCCGCTCGTCCGAATACATGCCGCGCTTGTTCATGATCGGCACGATGCGCGCGCCGGTGCGCTCGAATTCGTCGGCCGTGGGGTAGAGCACCTGGAACGATTCGCCGATCAGCGCCTGCCGCGTGGTGCCGAAGATGCGGCAGACCTCGTCGTTGCAGTCCTCGATCATGCGCTCGCGGGACAACACCAGGCCCACGGGGGCGAGCTGGAAAGCGGTCTGGTAATCGATGGCGGGCATCTACTTATGTATTTTTACGTAATGGCGCAGGCGGCGCGGGTTGCGTATCCTTTCGGTCGGACAGGAGCGCGGCGCACGCCGCCGATTGTACCGTTACAATTTCCTTGCGTCGTCCGCCGCACAACCCGGCGGCGGGCCAGGCGACAGGGGACTACCGAGGAAGGAGCGAAGCATGAACAAGGTCTACGCCAGCGCCGCCGAGGCGCTTGCAGGCGTCGTCCGCGACGGCCAGACGATCGCCGTGGGCGGTTTCGGCCTGTGCGGCATTCCCGAGGCACTGATCGCCGCGCTACGCGACACCGGTGTCAAACAGCTGACCTGCATCTCGAACAACGCCGGCGTGGACGGCTTCGGCCTGGGCCAGCTGCTGGCCACGCGCCAGATCAAGAAGATGATTTCGTCCTACGTGGGCGAGAACAAGGAGTTCGAGCGCCAGTACCTGGCCGGCGAACTCGAGCTGGAATTCACGCCGCAGGGCACGCTGGCCGAGAAGCTGCGCGCCGGCGGTTCGGGCATCCCGGCCTTCTTCACCAAGACCGGCGTGGGCACGATCGTTGCCGACGGCAAGGAAATCCGCGAATTCGACGGCGAAAAGTACGTGATGGAGCGCTCGCTGACCGCCGACGTGGCGCTGGTCAAGGCCTGGAAGGCCGACAAGGCCGGCAACCTGGTGTTCCGCCGCACCGCGCGCAACTTCAACCCGATGTGCGCCATGGCCGGCAAGTTCACCGTGGCCGAGGTCGAGCAGATCGTCGAAACCGGCGAGCTGGACCCCGACGAGATCCACCTGGCCGGCATCTTCGTCAAGCGCCTGGTGCTGAACACCACCCCCGAGAAACGCATCGAGCAGCGCACCGTGCGTGCCGCCAAGTAAGAGGGAGAGACATCATGGCATGGACACGTGACGAAATGGCCGCGCGCGCCGCGGCCGAGCTGCAGGACGGTTTCTACGTCAACCTGGGGATCGGCCTGCCGACCCTGGTGGCCAACTGGGTGCCGGAAGGCATGGAAGTGTGGCTGCAGTCGGAGAATGGCCTGCTCGGCATCGGCCCGTTCCCGACCGAGGACGAAGTGGACGCCGACATGATCAACGCCGGCAAGCAGACCGTGACGACGCTGCCGGGCTCGTCGATCTTCTCGTCGGCCGATTCCTTCGGGATGATCCGCGGCGGCCACATCAACCTGGCTATCCTGGGTGCGATGCAGGTCAGCGAGAAGGGCGACCTGGCCAACTGGATGATCCCGGGCAAGATGGTCAAGGGCATGGGCGGCGCGATGGATCTGGTGGCAGGCGTGGGCCGCGTGGTGGTGCTGATGGAACACACCGCCAAGAAGAAGGACGGCACGGAAGACATCAAGATCCTGAAGGATTGCAACCTGCCGCTGACCGGCGTGGGCGTGGTCAACCGCATCATCACCGACCTGGGCGTCATGGACGTGACGGCCGAAGGCCTGAAGCTGGTGGAAACCGCCCCGGGCGTGAGCCGCGAGGAAATCCAGGGCAAGACCGGCGCGCCGCTGCTGTAAGCATCGTGCGCCAAAACAAAAAGCCCCGCTGCGAAGCGGGGCTTTTTTCGTTCAGGCGGGCGGGCTTTACTGGGCGACCCAGCCGCCGTCCATGTTCCAGATCGCGCCGCGCACCTGGCGCGCCGCCTCGGAGGACAGGAACACCGCCAGCGCGCCGAGTTCCTCGGGCGTGACGAACTGGCCCGACGGCTGCTTCTCGATCACGAGCTCGCGCTTGGCCTGCTCGACCGGGATGCCTTCCTTCTGGGCGCGCGCGTCGACCTGCTTCTGCACCAGCGGTGTCAGTACCCAACCCGGGCAGATGGCATTGGCCGTGACACCGGTCTGCGCGGTTTCGAGCGCGGTCACCTTGGTCAGGCCGACGATGCCGTGCTTGGCCGCCACGTAGGCGGATTTCTGCGCCGACGCCACCAGCCCGTGGGTCGAGGCGACGTTGATGATGCGGCCCCAGTTCTTCTGCTTCATGCCCGGCAAGGCCAGGCGCGTGGTGTGGAAGGCCGAGGTCAGGTTGATGGCGATGATCGCGTCCCAGCGATCGGGCGGGAAGTCCTCGATATTCGCCACGAACTGGATGCCCGCGTTGTTGACGAGGATATCGGCGCCGCCGAATTCGGACTCGGCATAGCGCATCATGTCCTCGATCTCGGCCGACTTGCTCATGTCCGCGCCGTGGTAGCCCACCTTGATGCCGGCGCCGGCCTGCGCGATCTCGCGCTTTGCGTCCTCCACGTCACCAAAGCCGTTGGCAATGATGTTGGCGCCTTGCGCCGCGAGTGCCTGCGCGATGCCGAGTCCGATGCCGCTGGTCGAGCCAGTCACCAGTGCCGTCTTGCCTTTGAGCATGTAAGCCTCCGTCGAGATCGAGAGTCGAGAGAATGGATGGCCGGACACGGCCGGCCGGACCGCTGCGCCCGTGCCACGGCGCTGCGCGATTGGCAGCGCGGCTGGCAGCGCGATGCGGGGCGGCGGCGTGCGTGGTAGCGCGCGCAGTGCTGTGGCATTGTAACCGCTGCGGCGTACAATCCTGCTTTGCTCAACCTCCGGCAAAGCCCGTGCGGCGGCCGGTTCGTCAGGGAGTTCAGATGTCTGCCAGTCCGCGCCTCGGCTTCGTTCAGTGCATCAGTCCGGCGGGCCTGCACCGAATGGCCTATCACGAATGGGGCGACCCGGCCAATCCGCGCGTGCTCGTGTGCGTGCACGGCCTGACGCGCACGGGCCGCGACTTCGACATGCTGGCCCAGTCGCTGTGCGGCGACTACCGCGTGGTGTGCCCCGACGTGGCAGGCCGCGGGCGTTCCGACTGGCTGCGCGACCCGAGCGGTTACGTGGTGCCGAAGTACGTGGCGGACATGGTCACGCTGATCGCCAGGCTGAACGTGGAGAAGGTCGACTGGTTCGGCACCTCGATGGGCGGGCTGATCGGCATGGGCCTGGCGGGATTGCCCAATTCGCCCGTGCGCAAGCTGCTGCTCAACGACGTGGGTCCGCGCATCACGGCCTCGGCCGTGGAGCGGATCGGCTCCTACCTGGGGCTGCCGGTGCGCTTCAAGACCTTTGAGGAAGGTCTGGCGTACCTGCAGACCATCAGCGCTTCATTCGGGCGCCATACGCCGGAACAGTGGCGGGAGCTGAATGGCGCGATCCTCAAGCCCGTGCAGGGCGAGCAGGGCCTGGAATGGGGCTTGCATTACGATCCGGCGCTGGCCGTGCCGTTCCGGGGCGCCACGCCGGAGCAGCTCGCCGCGGGCGAGGCCGCCATGTGGCAGATGTTCGAAGCTATCCCGGTGCCGGTGCTGGTCGTGCGTGGCGCGCTATCTGACCTGCTGCTGCGCGAAACGGTTGCGGACATGGTGGCCCGTGGCAAGCATGTCAGTTCGGTGGAAATCCCCGATGTGGGGCATGCCCCGACTTTTGTCGATCCGACGCAGATCGCCGTGGCACGCCAGTTTTTCCTGGGCAGTGCCTGAGCGGCGCGGAGCCGGATCGGTCGTATCAACCTGAACTCGTTTGATTTGTCATGAGCAGCAATGAACTGAAGCGCGCCCACGTGGGCAAGCGCCTGTCCGAATACGCGGTGTACAACGGTGTGGTCTACCTGGCCGGACAGGTCCCCGAAGTCGACCCGAAGGCCGACATCCACGGCCAGACCCGCGAAGTGCTGGGCCACATCGACCGCCTTCTGGCAGAGGCCGGCAGCGACAAGACGCGCATCCTGTCGTGCCAGATCTTCCTGACCGACATCGGCCTGATCGGTGCGATGAACGAGGTGTGGGACGCGTGGGTGGCACAGGGCAACACGCCGCCGCGCGCCACCGTCGAAGCGAAGCTGGCCAATCCCGATTACCTGATCGAAGTGGTGGTGACCGCTGCGCTCAACTGAAGACGGCGTCGTGACATGGTGACCCTATGGTGACGTCTACCGATCTGGCCGGCCAGGTTGCCGGCGTCCCGGACGCCGACATGGTCGGGCGTGCGCTGGCGTACGTGCGGGAGCAGGCGGGCGACGCCTTGCTGCCGACCGGCGAGCCGGTGCTCTCGCATGCGGAAGGGATGCTGCGCATCCTCGACGGCTTGCGCGTGGACGACGCCGCGCGCGCCGCCTGCTGCCTGTTCCCGCTGGCCGAGTTCGCGCCAGCGGCGGAGGCGGACATCGAGGCGCGTTTCGGCGACGACGTCGGCAGGATGGTGAAGGGCGTGCGGCAGCTGCTGCGCATCGGCGCCATCGCAGGCGGCCACGACGTGCAGGAGGCATCGCGCAACGTGGCGCAGGCCCGGCACGAACAGGTGGAAGCGCTGCGCAAGATGCTGCTGGCATTCGCGCAGGACATCCGCGTGGTACTGGTGCGCCTGGCGTCGCGGCTGCAGTCGCTGCGCTGGCTTGCTCAGAACAAGCGCGAGCCGCTGCCCGGTCTTGCGCGGGAGACGCTCGACATCTACGCGCCGCTCGCCAATCGGCTGGGCATCTGGCAGATGAAGTGGGAGCTTGAGGATCTGGCCTTCCGCTTCGAGCAGCCCGATACCTACAAGCGCATCGCCAAGCTGCTCGACGAAAAGCGCATCGAGCGCGAAGGCTATATCGCCAGCGCCATCGCGCGCCTGCAGTCGGAGCTGGCCCAGGCCGGCATCCGTGCCGAGGTGAGCGGGCGGCCCAAGCATATCTACAGCATCTGGAAGAAGATGCGCGGCAAGGAGCTGGACTTTGCCGACCTGTACGATGTGCGGGCCTTCCGCGTGATCGTGGACGACATCAAGGACTGCTATACGGTGCTCGGCATCGTGCATCATATCTGGCAGCCGATTCCGCGCGAGTTCGACGACTATATCTCGCGGCCGAAGTCCAATGGCTACAAGTCGCTGCACACGGTGGTGATCGGCGACGACGGCCGCGCGTTCGAGGTGCAGATCCGCACGCACGAAATGCACCACTTCGCCGAGTATGGCGTGGCGGCGCACTGGCGCTACAAGGAAGCGGGCAGCAAGGGCTACAGCGGACAGTTCGCGGCGAGCGACAGCTACGACGAGCGGATCGCGTGGCTGCGGCAACTGCTGGCCTGGAAGGACGACGCCGACCACAGCGTGGCCCATGACGAGTCGCCGTGGGAGCAGCTCAAGCATGCGGCGATCGATGACCACATCTATGTGCTGACACCGCAGGCGCGCGTCATCGCGCTGCCGCAGGGCGCGACGCCGCTGGATTTTGCCTATTACCTGCACAGCGATCTCGGCCACCGCTGCCGCGGCGCGCGTGTCGACGGCACCATGGTGCCGCTGAATACGCCGCTGAAGAACGGCCAGACCGTCGAGATCATTGCCGTGAAGCAGGGTGGGCCGTCGCGAGACTGGCTCAACCCGGAGCTGGGCTACCTGGCCAGCAGCCGCGCCCGGGCCAAGGTGCGCGCATGGTTCAACGCGCTGGACTCGCAGGAAACCATCGCGCAGGGGCGCGCGCTGATCGACAAGACCCTGCAGCGCGAAGGCAAGACCGCGGTCAAGCTCGAAGACCTGGCCACGCGGCTCGGCTTCAAGACGCCGGACGATCTGTTCGCTGCAGTGGCGAAGGACGAGTTCAGCCTGCGGCATGTGGAGCAGGCGCTGCGGCACCCCGAGGGCGAGGTCCAGGTGCCCGTCAGCGAAGAGGACGCCGTCACCAAGAAAAGCCGTGCCACCAGCGTGGCGCGTGGCGCCAAGACCGGCGTGCTGGTGGTGGGCGTGGACTCGCTGATGACGCAGATGTCGCGCTGCTGCAAGCCGGCGCCGCCGGACGAGATCGTGGGGTTTGTTACCCGCGGGCGCGGGGTATCGATCCATCGGCGCAATTGCCACACCTTCCAGCAGCTTTCGGCCCGCGCGCCCGAGCGCGTGATCCAGACCGAATGGGGCAAGAAGAGCGATGCGGTGTATCCCGTCGACATCCATGTCGAGGCGGTCGACCGCCAGGGGCTGTTGCGCGATATCTCCGAAGTGCTCTCGCGCGAGAAGATCAACGTCACCGGCGTGAAGACGCTGTCGAGCAAGGGTGTGGCGCGCATGCAGTTCACGGCCGAGGTATCGGAGGCCACGCAACTGCAGCGCGCACTGTCGCTGATCGAAGATGTGCAGGGGGTATTGCAGGCGCGAAGAAAGTAAGGCTATAATTGCTGCTTCGCTAGGCTCGTAGCTCAGCTGGTTAGAGCACCACCTTGACATGGTGGGGGTCGTTGGTTCGAGTCCAATCGAGCCTACCAACGAATTGCAGTAAAGCAGTACAACAAAGCAGTACAACAAAGCTGTACAACAAAGCTGTACAACAACACAGTGCGGCAAGTCCGATTCAATCTCGCAAGGAACGGAAGGGCATCATGTTCATGACACCGCGAACTACTACCGCTGGTATGCGACAGTAGTCGAGGTGCGCCTCCGTCCCGGTTGAATCCGGATTTGACAAAGAGAAACGCGGCCTTGGCCGCGTTTTTTTTCGTCTGTCGCCTGCCAGCTGCCTGATAAGCTTGCCGCCTGCTGAGTGCAAGCACCAAGAACGTTGCCGGCACGCCGCCTTTTTCGGGGTGGGCCGGTGCTACAAGAGATGCAGTTTGATCCGCCCGCCGAGCGTCAGGCGCCGGGGTGGAATCCTGGAGAGTCGAAATGATCGCAATCACGCTGCCGGATGGGTCCCGTCGCGAGTTTCCCGGCCCGGTGACGGTTGCCGAAGTGGCGCAGAGCATCGGTACGGGCCTGGCCAAGGCCGCGCTGGCTGGCAAGGTGGATGGCAACCTGGTCGACACGAGCTACTCGATCGATCGCGATGTGGCGCTTGCCATCATCACGGACAAGGACGCTGACGGCGTTGACGTCATCCGCCACTCCACGGCCCACTTGCTGGCTTATGCGGTCAAGGAACTCTACCCCGAAGCGCAGGTGACGATCGGGCCGGTGATCGAGAACGGCTTCTACTACGACTTCGCCTACAAGCGCCCCTTTACGCCGGAAGACCTTGCCGCCATCGAAAAGAAGATGACGGAACTGTCGCGCAAGGACGAGAAGGTCACGCGCGAGGTATGGAACCGTGACGAGGCGGTGGCGCTGTTCGAGTCGATGGGCGAGAAGTACAAGGCCGAGATCATCGCCTCGATTCCGGCTGACCAGGAGATAGGGCTGTACCGCGAAGGCAAGTTCGTCGATCTGTGCCGCGGCCCGCACGTGCCGTCCACGGGCAAGCTGAAGGTCTTCAGGCTGATGAAGGTGGCTGGCGCCTACTGGCGCGGCGATGCCAACAACGAGATGCTCCAGCGCATCTACGGCACGGCCTGGGCCAGGAAGGAAGACCAGGAAGCCTATCTGCATATGCTCGAAGAGGCCGAGAAGCGCGACCACCGCAAGCTCGGCAAGTCGCTCGACCTTTTCCACCTGCAGGAAGAGGCGCCCGGCATGGTGTTCTGGCACCCGAAGGGCTGGCAGGTGTGGCAGGCGGTCGAGCAGTACATGCGCGGCCGCCTGACGGAGGCCGGCTACGACGAAGTGCGTACGCCGCAGGTGATGGATCGTTCGCTGTGGGAGAAGTCCGGCCACTGGCAGAACTACAAGGAGAACATGTTCGTCACGGAATCGGAGAAGCGCGACTACGCGATCAAGCCGATGAACTGCCCGGGCCATGTGCAGATCTTCAATCACGGCCTGCGCTCCTACCGTGACCTGCCGCTGCGCCTGGCTGAATTCGGTGCCTGCCATCGCAACGAGCCGTCCGGCGCGCTGCATGGGCTGATGCGCGTGCGCGGTTTTGTGCAGGATGATGCGCATATCTTCTGTACGGAAGAACAGATCGTGGCCGAGGCGAAAGCGTTCAACGAACTGGCGTTTTCCGTGTACGACGACTTCGGCTTCAAGGACGTGGCGGTCAAGCTGTCCTTGCGCCCGGACCAGCGTGCCGGCTCGGATGAGGTCTGGGACCACGCCGAGGACGGCCTGCGCCTGGCGCTGCGCGCCTGTGGCGTGGAGTGGGAAGAACTGCCGGGCGAGGGTGCCTTCTATGGCCCGAAGGTCGAGTACCACATCAAGGATGCTATCGGCCGCTCGTGGCAGTGCGGCACGCTGCAGCTGGATCTGGTGCTGCCGGAGCGCCTGGATGCCGAGTACGTCTCGGAGGACAACTCGCGCAAACGTCCCGTGATGCTGCACCGGGCGATCCTGGGTTCATTCGAGCGCTTCCTGGGCATCCTGCTCGAAAATCATGCGGGTGCGCTGCCCGCCTGGTTGGCGCCGGAGCAAGTGGTTGTCATGAATATCGCGGATTCGCAGGCCGAATATGCCGAAAACGTCGTGCAATCGCTGCTAAAACAAGGGTTTAGGGCAAAGGCCGATTTGCGTAACGAGAAAATTACGTATAAAATCCGCGAGCATTCGCTTCAGAAGATCCCCTACCTGCTGGTGGTGGGCGACAAGGAGCGGGATGCCAATCAAGTGGCCGTGCGTGCCCGAGGCAACGTGGATCTGGGTGTCATGCCCGTCTCCGCGTTTGTGGAGCGTCTGCAACAGGACGTTGCCAGCAAAGCCTGATGGGTCGGAAGCACGGCTTGTTTTTTTGTCTTCTTGAGGTAACGGAACATCGCTACAGACAAAGGTCACCGCATCAACCGGGAGATCAGTGCGCCAGAATTGCGCCTGGTAGGGGTTGATAACGAGCAGCTTGGCATCGTCAAGTTCATGGACGCGCTTCGCCTGGCTGAGGAGAAGGACTTGGACTTGGTCGAGATCGCCCCGAACGCGATTCCGCCCGTCGCCCGGATCATGGATTACGGGAAGTTCAAGTACGAGGAAGCCAAGCGCGCGCACGAGGCGAAGCTGAAGCAGAAGATCATCCAGGTCAAAGAAGTGAAGTTCCGCCCTGGCACGGATGACGGCGACTACAACGTCAAGTTGCGCAACCTGAAGCGCTTCCTGGAAGACGGCGACAAGACCAAGATCACGCTGCGCTTCCGCGGCCGTGAGATGGCGCACCAGGAAATCGGCGCGCGCGTGCTCGAACGCCTGAAGGCGGACCTGGAAGAAATCGGCCAGGTCGAGCAGATGCCGAAAATGGAAGGGCGCCAGATGGTGATGGTGCTCGCCCCCAAGAAGAAGAAGTAATTTTTGCGCGATGCGGCGGCCGGGATGCCAAGGCATGCCGGCGTTGTGTCGCGTGGAAGTGGCACGGAACCCTTTCAGGGAGCTGTGCAAAAACAAGTGGATGCGGGTCTTGCAAGCGTCGGCGACAGCCGTCCACCTGCATGCATGTCATAGAGCTGGAGTTTTTCATGCCGAAGATGAAGACGAAGAAAAGCGCCTCCAAGCGCTTTACTGCCCGTCCGAACGGTTCGTTCAAGCGTGGCCAGGCCTTCAAGCGTCACATCCTGACCAAGAAGACCACCAAGAACAAGCGTCAACTGCGCGGTACCCAGGACGTCCATGAGACGAACCTGAAGTCGGTGCGCGCAATGATGCCGTACGCATAACCTCTAACGACAGCGAAAGGAGTATTCAATGCCTCGAGTTAAGCGTGGGGTTACTGCACGGGCCCGCCACAAGAAAGTCATCGACGCTGCCAAGGGTTACCGCGGCCGTCGCAATAATGTCTACCGTATCGCCAAGCAGGCGGTCATGCGTGCTGGCCAGTACGCGTACCGCGATCGCCGCAACAAGAAGCGCGTGTTCCGCGCTCTCTGGATTGCGCGTATCAATGCCGCGACGCGTGAGCATGGCATGACCTACAGCGTGTTCATGAACGGTCTGAAGAAGGCCTCGATTGAACTGGACCGCAAGGTGCTGTCGGACATGGCTATTCACGACAAGCCTGCCTTTGCCGCCATCGTCAACCAGGTGAAAGCCACCGTTGCCTGATGCCGGCTGCGGCAACCCGTAGGGGTTGCCGGGCAAGCACCGACCGCAAGGTCTGCTGAAACGGGGCTCTCACGGGGCCCCGTTTTCATTTTCGAATGCCGCTTCGGCGACTGTCCTGGCGCCGCGCGCAGGCAGTGCCGAAACGCCATTCGAAACGAACCCCAACCTGCGCCGCGACAGATGTCGTGTCATGGCGCCAAGCTATTTCCACGACCGCCATGTCCCAGGATCTGGATCAAATCGTCGCCGACGCCCAGGCCGCTTTCGCCGCCGCTAACGACAACGCCACGCTCGAAAACGAGAAAGCCAGGTTCCTCGGCAAGACCGGTGCGCTGACCGAACTGCTCAAGGGCCTGGGCAAGCTCGACCCGGAAACGCGCAAGAGCGAAGGCGCACGCATCAATCAGGTGAAGCAGCAGGTCGAAGCTGCGCTGACGGCGCGCCGCCAGGCACTGGCCGACGCGCTGATGAACGCGCGCCTGTCCGCCGAAGCCATCGATGTGACCCTGCCGGGCCGTGCCGTCAGCCGCGGCAGCCTGCACCCGGTCATGCGCACGTGGGAACGCGTGGAACAGATCTTCGGCTCGATCGGCTTCGACGTGGCCGACGGCCCCGAGATCGAAACCGACTGGATGAACTTCACCGCGCTGAACAACCCGGACAACCATCCCGCGCGTTCGATGCAGGACACGTTCTATATCGACGGCCGCGACAGCGACGACAAGCTCCTGCTGCTGCGTACGCACACCAGCCCGATGCAGGTGCGCTACGCCAAGATGCATGTCGAGAAGTACGCCGGCAAGCCGATGCCGCCGATCAAGGTGATCTGCCCGGGCCGCACCTACCGCGTTGACAGCGACGCCACGCACTCTCCGATGTTCAACCAGGTCGAAGGCCTGTGGATCGGCGAGGACGTGAGCTTCGCGGATCTGAAGGGCGTTTACACCGACTTCCTGCGCAAGTTCTTCGAGCGCGACGATATCCAGGTGCGTTTCCGCCCGTCGTACTTCCCGTTCACCGAACCGTCGGCCGAGATCGACATGGCATTCGGCAACGGCAAGTGGCTGGAGATCTCCGGCTCCGGCCAGGTGCACCCGAACGTGCTGCGCAATATGGGCCTGGATCCGGAGCGCTATATCGGCTTCGCCTTTGGCTCGGGACTGGAGCGCCTGACGATGCTGCGCTATGGCATCAACGACCTGCGGCTGTTCTTCGAAGGCGACGTGCGTTTCCTGCGCCAGTTCGCCTGACGCGGCGCGGCCGCGCCCAGCCCATCGTCCCAGACATCACAGAATACTTACCGGATCAGAAGCGCCATGCAATTCTCGGAATCCTGGCTTCGCACCTTCGCCAACCCTGAAAAGATCTCCACCGACGCGCTGTCGCACAGCCTGACCATGGCCGGGCTCGAAGTGGAAGAGGTCGGCCCGGTCGCGCCGCCGTTCAACAAGGTGGTGGTCGCGCACGTGCTGTCGACCGAGCGCCATCCCAACGCCGACCGCCTCAATGTGTGTCAGGTCGATGTCGGCACCGGCGAGACACTGCAGATCGTCTGCGGCGCGCCCAACGTCAAGCCCGGCATCAAGGTGCCGTGCGCGATGGTCGGCGCCGTCCTGCCGCCGGCGGAGCCCGACGGCAAGCCGTTCGAAATCAAGGTCGGCAAGCTGCGCGGCGTAGAGAGCTACGGCATGCTGTGCTCGGCCCGCGAACTGAAGCTGTCGGAAGAGCACGGCGGCCTGCTGGTGCTGCAGGATGACGCACCGGTCGGCCAGAACATCCGCGAATACCTGGACCTGGACGACCAGGTCTTCGTCATCAAGCTGACACCGAACAAGGCGGACTGCCTGTCGATCCACGGCGTGGCGCGCGAAGTCGCGGCGCTGACGGGCGCAGCGCTGACGCTGCCGGACATGAAGCCGGTGGCGGTGACCATCGACGAGAAGCTGCCGGTGAAGGTGTCGGCCCCCGATCTGTGCGGCCGCTTCTCCGGCCGCGTGATCCGCGGCGTGAATGCCCACGCCGCTACGCCGGCATGGATGGTGCAACGCCTGGAGCGTTCGGGCCAGCGCAGCATCTCGGCACTGGTGGATATCTCCAACTTCGTCATGCTCGAACTGGGCCGCCCGTCGCACGTGTTCGACCTGGACAAGATCCACGGCGGACTCGATGTGCGCTGGGGCCGCAAGGGCGAGCAGATCAAGCTGCTGAACGGCAACACCATCGAGGTTGACGAGCAGGTTGGCGTGATCGCGGACGACAAGGAGATCGAGAGCCTGGCCGGCATCATGGGCGGCGACAGCACCGCCGTGACGCTGGACACAACCAATATCTACCTCGAAGCCGCATTCTGGTGGCCGTCGGCCATCCAGGGCCGTGCACGCCGCTACAACTTCTCGACCGATGCGGCGCACCGCTTCGAGCGCGGCGTGGACTATGCCACGACGGTCGAGCATATCGAACGCATCACCGCGCTGATCCTCGAGATCTGTGGCGGCCAGGCTGGCCCGGTCGATGACCACGTCGTCAACCTGCCGCAGCGCAAGCCCGTGAGCCTGCGCCTGGCGCGCGCGGAGCGTGTGCTTGGCATCGAACTGTCGTCGGCTGTGGTGGCGGACGTGTTCCAGCGCCTGCAACTGCCGTTCACGCGTACGCAAGGCGCCGAGGGCGAGGTGTTCGAGGTGACACCGCCGAGCTACCGCTTCGACATCGAGATCGAAGAAGACCTGATCGAGGAAGTCGCGCGTATCTACGGCTTCGAACGCATTCCCGCGCGCCCGCCCATCGCGGAAAGCGAGATGCGTCCGACCAACGAAGGCCGCCGCTCCACGCACCTCGTGCGCCACGCGCTCGCGGCGCGCGATTACCAGGAAGTCATCAACTTCGCCTTCGTCGAAGAGAAGTGGGAGCGCGACTTCGCTGCCAATGGCAATCCGATCCGACTGCTGAACCCCATTGCCAGCCAGCTTGCGGTGATGCGTTCCTCGCTGATCGGCGGTCTGCTCGACAAGGTGCGCTACAACCTGAACCGCAAGGCTGCGCGCGTGCGCCTGTTCGAAGTCGGTCGCGTCTTCCATCGCGATGCCGATGTGAAAGACGGCGGCCTGACGGTGGCTGGCTATCATCAGCCGACGATGGCTGCCGGCATCGCCTACGGCCCGGCATTTGACGAGCAGTGGGGCATTGCCACGCGCAATGTCGATTTCTTCGACGTCAAGGGCGACGTGGAAGCGTTGTTCCACCCACGTGTGGCGCGCTTCGAGCCGGTCGCGCATCCGGCCCTGCATCCCGGCCGCGCAGCGCACGTGCTGGTCGATGGCAAACTGGTCGGCGTGGTGGGCGAACTGCATCCGCGCTGGCTGCAGGAGTATGAACTGACGCAGGCTCCGGTGGTGTTCGAGCTTCAGCTTGATGCGCTGCGTGAAACGGGTCTGCCGGCCTACACCGAGATCTCGAAATTCCCGGCCGCCGTGCGCGACCTGGCCGTGGTGGTCAAGCAGTCGGTGCGCGTTCAGGACATGCTCGACGCCATGCGCGCCGCGCTCGACAAGCAGGGCTATGGCCGCTTCTGCCAGAGCCTGGTGCTGTTCGACGAGTTCCGTCCGAAGGCTGCGTCGGCCTCCATTGGCGACGACGAGAAAAGCCTTGCGTTCCGGGTGACCTTGCAAGATACTGGGTCGACCCTGCAGGACGAGACCGTCGACAGCGCGGTGCGCTGCATGGTCGATGCATTGGGCGAAGCCTTCCAGGCCCGCCTGCGCGGCTGACCACCAGCACGCACACAAGACAGGGCGCCCGGGCAGTGCACCCGGGCGGATCGCCAGACAGATTTCCTTGAGCGATCGACATGAAAGATCGAGACGCGAACTCCATGACCGCAGCAGCTTTGGGCGAGATGAGCGACCGGCAGGCTTCCTCCCGCGACGACGACTCCATGCAGGACATCCGTGGCACGGAAGTGCCGACACTGACCAAGGCCGAACTTGCCGAAATGCTGTTCGACCAGGTGGGCCTGAACAAGCGCGAATCGAAGGACATGGTCGAAGCCTTCTTCGACGTTATTCGTGAAGCGCTGGAGCAGGGCGACAGTGTCAAGCTCTCCGGCTTCGGCAACTTCCAGTTGCGCGACAAGCCGCAGCGACCAGGCCGCAATCCAAAGACCGGCGAGGTGATTCCCATCACCGCGCGCCGCGTGGTGACGTTCCATGCCAGCCAGAAACTCAAGAGCCAGGTAGAAGAGCACGCCGGTTTGAGCGTTACCGGTTGACGGGAGACACCACCCGAACGGCGGATTGCTTGCCGCGGCGGGCGTCTGTATGCTTCATGGCGCGCTGATCGGCGCGCCAACCCAAACCGGCCGGCATGGCCTGACGCCTGTCTACACCACTCATGTCGGACAAATCCAGCGAGCGCGTTGCGCTGCCGCCTATCCCTGCCAAGCGCTACTTCACCATCGGCGAAGTCAGCGAACTCTGCGCGGTCAAGCCGCACGTGCTGCGCTACTGGGAGCAGGAATTCACCCAGCTCAAACCGGTCAAGCGCCGGGGCAACCGACGCTACTACCAGCACCACGAAGTCCTGCTGATCCGGCGCATCCGCGAGTTGCTGTACGAACAGGGCTTCACCATCAACGGCGCCCGCAATCGGCTCGACGAAGGCCGGCACGTTCATCACCAGGCGAGTCTGGAGCCAGAGGAATTGCCCGCGCAAGCTGCGGCGGAAACCTCGGTGCCGTCGGTGGATATCGCCAATCTGCGCAGCGAGCTCGTCGAAGTGCAACACCTGCTTGCGCAACTTCAGCAGATCGCGCGGCGGGCATAAATTTCACCAGAACCGCTGGTCATCCGGGAAATGCGTCTGCTATAATCTTTGTCTTCGGGGCGTAGCGCAGCCTGGTAGCGTACCTGCATGGGGTGCAGGTGGTCGGAGGTTCAAATCCTCTCGCCCCGACCAAGTCAAATCAAGCACTTAGCTTGTTACGGAAGACCGGCGAAAGCCGGTCTCTTCGTTTTCCCCCCTACTTTTTCCCCTACCGGGCGCGGTGCTCGCCGGTTCTCCCGTCGCCTTTTGTTTGCGCGCAATTCTGAGCGTCGCCCACCGCTGACGCTTAGCTTTCAATGCCGGCCCATGCCGAGACAGTCCTGCAATCAAGTGTAGCGAGGCAACGAGATCCCCGGCTGGGGGTGCCACGCCTTCCCATATCCTTCATTGGTCAAGATGTTCCCCCTGATGGAATCCGCTCGACGGCGCAATTGATTGCGCTGGCCTAATTCAGCGTTGGCCGCTCCGCTCTCGCCGAAGGGGAGGGGCTAAGCGAGCGCATGTTTTGCCCAGTCGTAGATATCCAGGGCGAGATCAGCCGGCTCCGACATGCTGGTGACCCGAAAGCCTTCGCGCTCGAGCTTCCACTCATGCTCGTCGATGACCTCGACGATCTTCTTGTATTCCTTCGGCTCAACGGCGGATGCGTCCGGCAACAGCAGGAATAGGCCGATGGAGTCGAATTGGCGTATGCGCGAATATGTGGTCAGGTCCAGACTTGCCTTGAGCAAGTTCATCTCCACGCTCTGTGCCGACTTGTAGGCGGCCGAGGTCACGCTGCCGCAAGATTGTGACGTGAGCAGGTTCAGATCCAGGAAGTGCTTCACGCCGCCGTCGCCTTCTAGGAATATCCCTTGTTTCTCGGGAAGCACGAACCGCTCGAAGTCCAAGCCAGCGATGCGCTTGAGCTCAGCGTTGACGAGCTGCCGCGCGCGCGGGGTGTCGATCGATTCGAAGTCGTTGGCCTTCTTCTTTGCTAAAGGGGCCATGACCACCAGCTCAGCGTAGAGCCGCTCAACCGTGGCCTCCCGATCATCGCCGGAGGTGTAGTGCGGCGCCGACAAAACCAGGCTGTTGGTGTCGAAGCGAATCTCCGGGATGGCCGTCTTGTCATGGACGGCCTTGCGCAGCGCGCCTTCCGCGTATGCCATGAGCTCCCTCAGCGATCTCTGCGGAAATTGGTCGTGATAGATGCACTCGAACTTTTTGAAGTCATCCAGAAGCTTGAAATGAAGCCGATCGCCAGGCGACTGGACCACGACGCCAACCGTGAAGCGTTGCGGCGCAAAGATGTCGGGCTGCAGCTCCACCGTCGACCAAGCGCCAGCGAAAGCTGGTCTCGGCGCGCTGGCCGAGATGCGGCATAAATGGTCGGCGTCGATCCCGCCGATGGTGAACCCGCGATTGCTCATGCGATCACCCCGAGGCAGTCGGCCAGCCACCCCGATTGAGCTCGCTGGTCGAGAGTTTGAACGATAGCCTGAGTGGCCGCGGCAGCTTGGGCTGGAATCAGTTTGGCAATGATGTCCTCCAAGTCAGCCTGGGCGTCCTTGAGCGCCTGGGCGTGGCCAGCCGCGGCACTGGCCATGTCAATCTGGAAGCGCTGGAAATCCGAGGGGCTGAGGGCCTTGTTGGCCTCGACCAAGAGGCTGCGCTCCTCAAAGCCGCGGCCCGTCGGGACCCATAGGAGATCGTGCAGCAGTGATTCGTGGTCGATCGCCACATAGCCACCCTGGGTCGACTGGATGACGTTGCCGAAATTCCGGTCGCGCAAGTCGCTCCACTTGTCGAAGGCCGCAATCTTTCGAGCATCGCGGCTCCTCAAGCAGTTCTTGCGAGCCAGGAAGAACGCCATCTTGTGGACTTGGCGGACCGACTTGCCGGAGACGACCTCGCTGCACCAGGCCGGACAAAGCGCCATGCCGTCAAGGCTGGCTGGCAACGCCTGGCTTCTGCGAAGCTCGTTGACGGGGACCAACAGAATGGCTCCGAACTCTGGGCAGGATACGCCGCTTTTGCAGGCCAGTATCCAACCCAAGGCCTCGCACAAAAGCGCTGGGCCATTCGCGGGGAAGAGCTTCACGAAGCAGTCGCGCAGCTTGCCGTTCGCGTCGGCGACCTTGGCCAGATGGGTGGTCTCGTTGATGCCCGAGCTGGCGGGCTTGCCGCGGTATTCGCGCCAGGAGCTGGCGCCGAGGATTGGCACGCTCACCTTGCCTCCCCTCCCAAGGACCCGGTCGCGATTTTCTTCATTTTCTGCTGCTCGCTCTTTGATTAGGGTAGAGCATACCTTATCAAAATGATGTGCGTGGTATCCTTCCGCGATTTGGCGCGCAATTTGCGGCCGCGAGGGGCGTGAACGCCCACAACGGGGATGCATGGGCAAGGCTTTGGATATGTCGCAGACGCAGCGGGAGAGGCTCTCCTTCCTGGAGCTGCGCGCCTTCTTCACCGGGGAGCTCCGGCGAGGTGACATCGAGGCTCGGTTTGGCGTCAAGCCGGCCGCGGCCTCGCGCGACCTCGGCCTATATCGGAAGATCGCCCCGACGAACCTGGACTATGACCCGGCGGGCCGCTGCTATCGCCCCACCGAAGCCTTCGAGCCCCTCCATGAGTTCCACGCTGAGCGCGTACTTGCCTGGCTGCTCCAAGGATTTGGCGACGGGCTAGAGCTTGGCCTGGGGCAGGCCGCTCCCTGCGAAGGCCCCGGACGGTTGATCAAGCCCGACATGGGTCTTTTGGCCACGATCACCCGCGCCATGCGTGCCAAGCGCGCTCTGGAGGTGAGCTACCTCTCGCTCTCGTCAGGGCTAAGCCGGCGAGAGATTGTGCCCGTGGCCTTGGCCGATAACGGCCTGCGCTGGCATGTGCGCGCCTACGACCGCGGACGCGAGCGATTCAGCGACTTCGTGCTTACCCGCATCGCGAAGGCCGGGATGGTCGAAGGCACCGTGGCTGACCGGGAGCTGCTCCCGGCCGACGAGCAATGGGCCCGGATCGTGGACCTGGAGTTGGCCCCCCACCCAGGCATCGCGCAGCCCAAGGCGATCGAGGCGGACTATGGCATGCAAGATGGCATGTTGATGATCAAGGCGCGGGCGGCCCTCGCGGGGTATGTCCTGCGGCGCTGGTCGATCGACTCGACCGCGGATCATCGCCTAGACCCCACGTCGCATCAACTTTGGCTGCGCAACCCCCAGGCGCTCTATGGCGTGGAGAGTGCCGCCCTGGCACCCGGGTACGCCAAGACCGCAGCTGCGATAGACGTGTGATCACGAAAAAAACAAGGACGTTCCGATGAAGCTTGAATCCATCGCCAAAGGCGCGCTGATCTCGGGCATTGAGCCGGGGCAGGTCGCGCGCGTCGTAAGCGCCGATCCGCTCGGGGAGAACGCCGTCACCGTTGTCTACCGGACCGCCGACGGGCGCCTTGGCGAGCGCGTGCTCTTCCGTGCTGACGAGGCCAACCTCTCAATCGCGTCGGCGGGCAGGCCATGGAGCTTCGACGCCGACGGCGCGGACTTCAAGCTCGCGGCTGAGGCCCACCGCATCAACCTGGCCCATTTGTTCGACCCAATGATGGCGGTCCACACGTCGAATGTGGAGCCGCTGCCGCATCAGATCACGGCAGTTTACGAGGCGATGCTGCCCCGCCAGCCGCTGCGCTTCGTGCTGGCCGACGACCCCGGCGCGGGCAAGACCATCATGGCCGGCCTGCTGATCCGCGAGCTCCTAATGCGGGCCGACGCCGCGCGCGTGCTGATCGTCTCCCCTGGAAGCTTGGTCGAGCAATGGCAGGACGAGCTGTTCGAGAAGTTCGGGCTCTCATTCTCAATCTTCTCGAGGGATCTCCAGCAGCAAAGCCGCGCGGGCAATCCGTTCGACGACAACGACCTGATGCTCGCCCGCCTCGACCAGCTCTCCCGAAGCGAGGAGCTGCAAGAGAAGATCAAGGCCTCTCGCTGGGATCTGGTGGTGGTCGACGAAGCCCACAAGCTATCGGCGACGTGGTTCGGGACCAAGGTCAACGAGACCAAGCGCTTCAAGCTCGGTCAGCTGCTGGGTTCGGTCACCCGCCACTTGCTGCTGATGACGGCCACGCCGCACAATGGCAAGGAAGAAGACTTTCAACTCTTCCTGTCGCTGCTGGACTCCGATCGCTTCTATGGGAAGTTTCGCGACGGCGCGCACAAGGTAGACGTCTCCGATCTGATGCGGCGGATGGTCAAGGAAGACCTGCTGAAGTTCGACGGGACGAGGCTTTTCCCGCCGCGGGTGGCCTACACCGCCAACTACAAGCTCTCGGAGGCCGAGGCGGCGCTCTACAACGCGGTGACCGCCTACGTCAAAGAGGAGATGAACCGGGCCGACCAGCTCGATGGCAAGCGCAAGGGGACGGTGGGCTTTGCCCTCACGGCGTTGCAGCGCCGGCTTGCGTCGAGCCCCGAGGCTATCTACCAATCCTTGAAGCGCAGGCGCGAGAAGTTGAAGCGCCGAATCGAGGAGGAGAAAATCCGCCAGCGCGGCGGCAGCAAGCCCTTGGCAGAAACCGTCGCCGGTTCCGGCGCCGAGGACATCTGGGACTCCGCCGACGAGATGGCGCCAGAGGACTACGAGGAGTTTGAGGAAGAGGTGGTCGACCAGGCTACGGCAGCCCAAACTATCGCCGAGCTAGAAGCCGAGATCTTCACGCTCGGTCACCTCGAAGAGCAGGCCAAAACGCTCGTCCATTCCGGCCAAGACCGAAAATGGGAAGAGCTGCGGGAGCTCCTGCAAAACACGCCGCAGATGCGGGGCTCCGATGGCTTGCAACGCAAGCTCATCATCTTCACCGAGCACCGCGACACGCTCAACTACCTGGCCGACCGGATCCGAGGACTGCTGGGCAAGCATGAGGCGGTGGTTCTGATCCATGGCGGGGTGCATCGCGACGATCGGCGCAAGGCCCAAGAGCTCTTCCGCAATGACAAGGACACCCGAGTCCTCATCGCCACGGACGCCGCTGGCGAAGGCGTGAACCTGCAGAACGCCAACCTGATGGTCAATTACGACCTGCCGTGGAATCCCAACCGCCTGGAGCAGCGATTCGGTCGCATCCACCGGATTGGCCAGACGCAGGTCTGCCACTTATGGAACATCGTCGCCAGTGAAACCCGCGAAGGCGACGTCTTCCAGAAACTCTTCGAGAAAATTGAGGTCGAGCGCAAGGCCCTGGGTGGTCGCGTCTTCGACATCTTGGGCGAAGTCTTTGATGGCGTGAGCCTGCGGGACCTGCTGATCGAGGCGATCCGCTTTGGAGAGGATCCGGCCCGCCAAGCGCACCTGCGCGAAGTCGTCGCGGGAGCTCTCGACACCGAGAAGCTGCGCGAGATCATCGGCCGCAACGCTTTGGCCGAGGAGGTCATGGACGAGCGCAGGCTCTTCGCGCTTAAGGAGGAGATGGAGAAGGCCGAGGCCAGAAAACTCCAACCCTACTTTATCCGATCGTTCTTCTCGCAGGCCTTCGAGCGCTTGGGAGGCGACTTACGCCCTCGCGGATCGGGCCGCTACGAGATCACGTTCGTTCCGGCGGCTATCCGCGAGCGCGACCGTCAGATCCAAGGCCGCGATCGCCGGAACATGAATCCCGTTGTCGTCAAATATGAGCGAGTCTGCTTTGAGAAGAGCCGAATTCGCGTTGACGACAAGCCTAACGAAGCAGTTGCCAGCCTTCTCCATCCCGCCCATCCACTGATGCAATCGGTGGTGGATCTGACCATTGAGCAGCATCGCGGTAAGCTCAAACAGGGCGCCGTGCTAGTCGATCCCAACGATGAGGGCATCGAGCCAAAGCTTCTGTTCCTGCTTGACCATTCGGTCAAGGAAGGCGGGGAATCCAAGATCGTAGTGTCGCGCCGCCTGCAGTTTGTGACCGTCGACAAGAGCGGCACCATCCAAAATGCCGGCTGGGCTCCGCACCTGGACCTTAATCCCATCGACGCCGAGCCGCTCGCGCGAGTTGCTGATGAGATCGAGGCCGATTGGATCAAGAAGGACCTGGAGCAGGCTGCTCTTGCCCATGCCTCCAACAAGCTGGTGCCCGAGCATTTCGAAGAGGTCAGGCAGCGCCGCGAGCGCCAGGTCGACAAGAACCTGGCGGCGATCCATGAGCGCCTGGTCAAGGAGATCGATTATTGGTCCGATCGCCACGAGAAGCTCAAGACCGAACTGTCGGCCGGCAAGGACGTCCGCCTTCCTCTTGAAAACGTCCGGCGGACGATTGATGAACTCACCGCCCGCTTGGAATCGCGCACCAATGCGCTCCAAGCCATGCGGCACGTGGTTTCGAGCATGCCGGTGGTGGTTGGCGGGGCCCTTGTGATTCCCGCGGGCCTGATCGCCATGCGTAGTGGCGAAGCCGCAGGCTCCACGTGGTCGGCCGATGCGCAGTTGCGCGCGCGCGTAGAGCGCACAGCCATGGAAGCCGTCCGCAAGGCAGAAGCGGCCATGGGCCACGAGGTCATCGACGTCTCAGCTGAGAAGTGTGGATGGGACCTAACGTCAATAGTGCCGGTCAAGGACGGCAAGCTCCCGCAAGCCCGACATATCGAAGTCAAGGGCCGCGCCAAGGGCCAATCGACTATCACAGTCACCCGCAATGAAATCCTCTATGGCCTCAACCAGGCCGAGAAGTTCATCCTTGCCGTGGTCATCGTCGATGGGGATTCGCACGAGGGCCCGCACTACATTCGCAATCCGTTCACCCAGGAGCCCGACTGGGCGGTGACCAGTGTCAATCTGGAGTTGAGCCAGCTACTAGCGCGTGCGGTTCCGATCGGAGGATCGCTATGAGCCGACCAGCCACGCAGGTCCTTTGGACTCATTGCAACGAATGTGGACACGAAACGAAGCACGAAGTGGTTCACAACGCGGAGCGTCGACGGACTTACGACAACGACCAATATTCAGTTGAGGTCGGATCGACGTGGACCGTTTTGCAGTGCGGGGGCTGCGAAGAGGTCAGCATGCGGCGGGTTGATTGGTGTTCTGACGATGACCCTCAGGACGGACCAAACACGCCAACCTTCTTTCCCGCCAGAGTGTCGCGACGAAAGCCGGTGTGGCTTGGCCGTTACGACGTGCCGTCTGCCGATGTCGACATCCTCGAAGAGATATATAAGGCGCTGCACGCCGATAGTAGGCGACTGGCAATGATGGGCGCGCGAGCGCTCTTCGATGTCGTGATCACCCGCACGGTAGGCGACCAAGGAAGTTTCGCCAAGGGACTCGACGAACTGGTCAATAGCGACCTCATCAGCAAGCGAGACCGCGGAATCATTGAGGCGGCTATCGAGGCAGGACATGCAGCCATACACCGAGGGCATCAACCCACTTCTGACGATGTCAATGTCGTGATCGACATCGCCGAGCGATTGATCCACGCGGAGGTTTTGCAGGCTCAGGCGAGCGCTCTTGCCGCGTCCACTCCACCTCGCAAGCGCGCCTCCGCCAAGAAGAAACTATGAATATGCAACCCATCAAGACCCCGAAGAAACTTATCGAGGTGGCTCTGCCCCTTGACGACATCAACGTCGCCTGCGCATACGAAAAAATGCCCGGCATCGGTGCACATCCTCGCGGAATCCATTTGTGGTGGGCGAGGCGTCCCTTAGCGGCTGCTCGAGCCGTACTATTTGCACAAATGGTCAACGATCCCGGCTATGAGCGCAATCTAGGTCGAGGCGTGAACAAGGAGCGCGCAAAGGTGGAGCGCGAGCGCCTTTTCAAGCTGATCAGAAACCTCGTCAAGTGGGAAAACACGAACAACGTCAAGTTGCTTGAAGAAGCTCGTATCGAGATCCAAAAGAGCTGGCGCGAAACCTGTGATCTTAACCGTGGCCACCCGCAGGCGGCGGAGCTATTCGATCCCGACGTTTTGCCGTCTTTTCATGACCCGTTCGCTGGTGGAGGAGCTATTCCTCTCGAGGCGCAACGCTTAGGTATGGAAAGCCACGCGTCGGATCTGAATCCCGTAGCAGTTCTGATTAACAGGGGAATGATCGAAATTCCTCCTAGATTTTTTCATCAGGCTCCAATCGGTCCGATTCCAGAGTCTGAAAAGCAAGCAAGAATCCCCGACCATTGGACGGGGGCGCGAGGTATTGCCGAAGATGTCCGGAGATATGCTGAATGGATGCGCGGCGTCGCATACAAAAAGTTAGGGCACCTTTATCCGGAGATTGAACTGCCAAATCAGCACGGTGGTGGAAAATCGGTTGTGATTGCGTGGTTGTGGGCGCGGACGGTAAAAAGCCCAAATCCGGCTTTTTCGCATGTCGATATCCCCCTCGTTTCATCTTTCGTTTTGGCAAATAAAGTTGGTAATGAGGCTTATGTCGAGCCCATTATTGATGGGGATGAATACAGATTTGAAGTTAGGTATGGTACCCCTCCAGTGCAAGCAAAGGAGGGAACAAAGCTGGCGCGAGGGGCCAAATTCAAGTGTCTCCTTTCTAACTCCCCCATTGATCCAGCGTACATTAAGAGCGAAGGCGTCGCGGGAAGAATTGGGATGCGAATGCTTGCAATTGTGGCAGAAGGTAAGCGTGGGCGTGTTTATCTCAATCCGAGCGATGAAATGGAAGCGCTGGTCAAAAGTGCAAATCCAGTGTGGCGCCCAGAGACAAGCTTGCCAAACGACCCTCGAAATTTTTGGACGCTTAATTACGGTTTATCGAAATTTGGCGACCTGTTTACTAATAGGCAGCTTATTGCATTGACAACGTTTTCCGACCTCGTCGAAGAAGTTCGCGAGAAGGTTAGGGCTGATGCCGTTGCTGCTGGGATGGTCGACGATGGTGTCTCTCTTTCAAATAATGGGTTCGGCGCATCGGCGTATGCGGATGCGATAGCAGTTTATTTGGCGTTTGCAGTCGATAGATGTGCCGATTTCTCGAATACCTGCACCCGCTGGGTTCCGGGAAATCAAAAAGTAATGAATCTGTTTGCGAAGCAGTCAATCGCGATGACTTGGGATTTTCCTGAGGCGAATATCATGATTGACACCGTCGGCGGGTACGTTCCCGCAGCCCGCTATCTTGCGGATTGTCTGGAGAAGCTTCCTCTTTCCGGTTCCGTGGGCGAGGTAAAGCAAGCTGACGCCTCGACAAACCAGCGCAGTATTGGACGAGTTGTTTCAACAGATCCACCGTATTACGACAACATTGGCTACGCTGATCTATCTGATTTTTTTTATGTCTGGCTTCGCAGATCATTGCGTCACATATATCCAGATCTTTTTGCAACCATGACCGTGCCAAAGGCCGAAGAATTGGTCGCGACGCCTTACCGGCATGGAAGCAAAGAGAATGCTGAAGTGTTCTTCTTGGAGGGCATGACTGGTGCTATGCAGCGATTGGCAGAGCAAGCACATCCAGCATTCCCAACAACGATTTACTACGCATTTAAGCAGTCGGAGACTACAGATGTAGGCACCGGTAACACGGGTTGGGAGACTTTTCTTGAGGCCGTCATTCGAGCCGGATTCGCAATTTCTGGCACCTGGCCACTGCGCAGTGAGCAGGAGTTCCGCATGGTCGGCCAAGGCGTCAACGCCCTGGCGTCGAGCATTGTCCTTGTTTGCCGAAAGCGCGAAGCCGACACTCCGACTGTCTCTCGCCGCGAGTTCATTCGAGAACTCAAGGAGGAGCTCAAAGAAGCAGTAGATGCCATGATCGGCGGAGCGGAGGGCGTCTCGCCTGTCGCCCCGGTGGATCTGGCCCAAGCGGTGATCGGGCCTGGTATGGCCATCTTCTCGAAATACGGGGCGGTGCTCGAAGCCGATGGAAGCCCTATGACTGTCCATACGGCTCTGACCATCATCAACGGGATGCTGACCGAGGGCGGCGATGAGTTCGACGCCAATACGCAGTTCTGCTTGGTGTGGTTTAACGAGCAAGGCTGGACGGCAGGTGACTTCGGGATGGCCGATGTGCTGGCGCGCGCAAAGGGAACCAGCGTCAATGGGCTGAAAGATTCGGGCGTCGTGGAGGCGGCGTCGGGCATCGTGAGGCTGTTGAAGCCAGGCGAATACCCTTCCGACTGGACTGCGGAGCAGGACAACAATACCCCGGTCTGGGAAGCCTTGCATCAGATGATCAGGGCGCTCCGCGAGAAGGGCGAGTCCGCCGCGGGTGACTTGCTCGCGGGAATGCCGCAGCGGGCCGAGCCCGTTCGCAATCTGGCTTACCGCCTCTACACGCTCTGCGAGCGTAAGGGATGGGCCGAAGAGGCTCGTGGCTACAACGAATTGATCACCTCCTGGACTGGAATCGAGGCGGCCTCCCATGAGAAAGGCCACTACGGTTCGCAAGCCATTCTCAATATTTGAAGGGGCAAGAAATGGGACTCAAACCTTGGCGCGAGATCGCCATTCCGCACGACGATGTCTTGAAGGGCACGTTCCAGCAAGCGGAGTTCGCAGCCGACATCTCACGCGTGCATCAAGGCTCAGCCACGCTTGAATACCAGGACGCCTCGCTCTTCTTCCAGCGGACCTTCATCACGGAGGGCATGCGCCTGCTACTTGACTCGGTCGTCAAGCGCCTGGCGGGCAAAGGGGGGGATCCGGTCATCCAGCTCCAAACGGCATTTGGCGGCGGCAAAACCCACACGCTGCTGGCGGTCTATCACCTGGCGAAGGGCGAGGCGGCCGCCGGAAAGCTCCAAGGCATCCCACCGATCCTAGATGCCGCCGGTATCTCCGAGCTTCCGAGGGCCCGGGTGGCCGTGCTCGACGGCGTTGAGCTTTTGGATCTCGCTAGCAAGCCCAGGTCTCATGGTGGCGTCACGGTGAAGACAATCTGGGGTGAGCTCGCCTGGCAGCTTGGCGGCGCCGAGGGCTATGCGTTGGTGAAGGAGGCCGACGAGAGCGGCACGGCCCCTGGCAAAGGCGCGCTGGCTGACCTGTTGGCCTCGCGGGCCCCTTGCATCATCCTCATGGACGAGCTGGTCCGCTATGTCTCGCAGTTCGAGGAGGGCAAGACGCTCTCGGGAGGCACCTATGACACCCAGCTGTCTTTCATCCAGGCGCTGACCGAGGCCTTGAAGGCCGTTCCCACGGCGATCTTGCTGGCTTCGTTGCCGTTCTCCGACCGGGAGGCGGGCAGCCAGCAGGGTGTGAAGGCGCTGCGAGCATTGGAGCACTACTTCGGCCGTGTGCAGGCCCTTTGGAAGCCGGTGGCGACCGAGGAGGCCTTCGAGATCGTCAGGAGGCGTCTGTTCTCCAACGTCTCCGATCGTTTGGCCGCTGAAGAGGTGTGCCGGGCCTACGCCGACTACTATGCCGCCAACTCGGGCGACTTCCCTCCGGAGACGCAGGAGAGCGGCTATCTCGACCGCTTGAAGCACGCGTATCCGATCCATCCGGAGGTGTTCGACCGGCTGTATGAGGATTGGTCCTCGCTGGACAATTTCCAGCGAACCCGGGGCGTCCTGAAGCTCATGGCCAAGGTGATCCACAGGCTCTGGACTTCGGGCAACAACGACCTGATGATCCAGCCGGGCTCGCTGCCGCTGTTCGACTCCGACACCAGCAACGAGGCGATCTACTACCTGCCAGCTGGCTGGGACCCTGTGCTTGAGCGCGACATCGACGGCGAGCGCGCCGCCACGACGGAGCTCGACAACGCCAAGCCGTTGTTCGGCTCGATCCACGCCTGCCGGCGGATCGCGCGGACAGTGTTCCTCGGCTCCGCTCCTGACGCCGGCGCCGTTGGCGGCGCGAAGCATCACCGCGGCTTGGAGCTGGAGCGCCTGCTCTTGGGCTGCGCCCAGCCGGGCCAAGTCGTGGGCCACTACAAGGATGGCGTGCGGGCCTTGGTCGACCGCCTCCAATACCTCAACAGCGCGAGTAACCGCTATTGGTTCGATACCCGCCCGAACCTGCGCCGCGAGATGGAGGACCGCAAGCGCCGCTTCGACATGCGTGAGGACGTTTATCCCTTCATCAAGGACAAGCTGCGCTTCGCCAGCGGCGTCTTCGGTGGCATCCATGTCTTCACGCCGTCAGCCGATGTCCCGGACGACTGGCAGCTGCGGCTGGTGGTCCTCCCCCCAGAAGCGACGTTCAGCCGGTCGGCCCAGGCTCCTGCCACCGAGGCTGCCCTCTCCATCCTAAGGAGCCGCGGTGACCAGCCGCGGCAAAGACAGAACCGCCTGATTTTCCTCGCCCCGGATGCGGACAGCATCTCGCGGCTCAAGGATCAAGTGAGCTCGGCTCTGGCTTGGCAGTCGATCGTCGCCGACGTGAAGGACGGCAGGCTCAACCTCGACCAGCATCAAACAAAGCAGGCTTCGCATAGCCTGGAGCAGGTGACTGAGGCTTTGGGGCGGATGGTTCGGGAAACCTACAAATGGCTCTTAGCCCCGCTGCAGGAGGCCAAGCCGGGCAAGGGCATCGGCGAGATCCAATGGGACCACTTTCAGATCAACCCGGCTGTGGTCAACCGAACCGAGGAGATCGAGAAGACGTTGCGGGAGAATGAACTCCTCATCACCGAATGGGCGCCGGTCCATCTGGCAAAGATGATGCAGGCATGGTTCTGGAAGGAAGGCGTCGAGGCGGTGTCAGCGTTGGATACATGGCAAAAGAGCTGCTGCTACCTCTACCTGCCAAGGTTGCGCGACGCCGACACCTTGCGAGCGACAATCAACGCGGGCGTGACATCACGGGACTTCTTTGGCCTGGCCTACGCCCAAGCTGATGATCGCTTCCAAGGATTCCATTTTGGCGAGAACACCACAGTAATTCTCGATGACTCCTTGCTCTTGATCGAGCCGAAAGTGGCAGCCGACTTCGCCGCGAAGCTGGACCAGGAGGCGGCCGAGCGCGAAGCGGCCGCGAAGGGCTTGGAGCCTGACGCTAACGACCAAGGCGCAAGCGATAGGGGCGCGAATGGCACGCGTGCAGGGAGCGCTGCGGCGGGTGCGACTGGCTCCAGCATCTCGGGAGCCACGGAGTCGCTGCCGGGCGGGAGCGATGGCTCGCCAAAGGCCGCCGTGTCCACCAGGAAACGGATGTTCTTCGGCTCTGTGGATCTCGATCCTGTCCGGGCAAAGCTTCAGTTCTCTGAGGTTGCCGAAGAGGTCCTCCTGCTGTTCACGCAAAAGCCAGGCATCAAGGTTCGAGTGTCGCTTGAGATCGAGGCGGAAGCGCCTTTTGGCTTCGATGAAAGTTTACAGCGCTCCGTGCGCGAGAACTGCAATCAGCTCAAGTTCAAGAACCACTCCTTTGAGGAGTGACACCTTGCCACGTCGTTCAGTCAAGCGGCCTTGAAGCTGCCCTTTTCCCGACGAAGTTCCACGCCTGCGGAGGGCGGCAGATCAAGGACGAGCTGAACCGCATGCCAGTTCGACATGAGGAGTGGGATCACTGATGCGACGTATCGAGCAGCATATCGTTGCCGCCTGGGCTACCAGGCTGGGCAATCAGGTGGTGAAGGATGTCATTCACAGCCTGGAAAAAATGGAAGCGGAGCTTTCTGGGGACTCCGGGCTGGAAAATGTCTGGGAAGAGGTCTGCGCTCAGGTTCAGGGCGAGGAATCCATTGACTGGGGCAGCTATGAAGATGTCATTGAAAGTCTGCTTGCCGGCAGCATCGCGAATCTGGACAGGGACGCCCAGCTTGCGTTGTGGGCTGTCACCGATGATGGCTGCGACTACATCTGCGATCACCATGCCGATAAAAACGGCGTTGTTGGTGTGCCGCTCGATATCGGTGCCATCGTGGCCAAGCTGAAGGAGAAGGTGTTGTCGGCGGCTGCGGATTATGAAAGTCCCAGCCTCTATCGTTACGTGTGGGGGGAGGACGACCCCGAGTACACAGAACTTGAAGACGAGGATGAGGACGACGATGAACGATGAGATGATCGGGTGTTGATTTGCACTGAATTCTGACTCAGGATATGCATCGAAAACTGCCTCTGCCTCGGACCCCGCAGATGAACGGCGCAATCAATTGCGCTAGTCTTTCTGTGCATCCTCCGGGGGGCGCTGTCAAACTTCGCGCGGCGGAAGGCATGGATGGCGGAACACGGAATGGACGTAGAGGAAATTTGATTGCCTCGGATCGCTTCAGCTTAGCAAGATCCCGAGAGGGCACAGCGGTCGTTGTTGTCGACGTGCTGCCCGCGCTGGCAGGGGCTCATGCAATCCACTACATTACGCATGCCATGAGGAGATGGAGTGGTGGACGAGAAGCCAATTGAGCCAAAGAGGCAATTGATCCCGGACGAGTGCGCCTACTACCGAGATCGTCTGCGGGAGGCAAGGTACGCGGCCTTGGCCAACGCAGAAGGATTTGAGACCGTCTGCTTCGCTGTTGAAGAATTCGGCCGGAGGCTTGCCGGAGGGCATCAAGGGCTTGGCACCTATCGCAAATTCTTGCGGTGGTATGCACAATACTCGCCCACGACGAATGTGCTAGTCAGCCAGTATCCGGACTACTTTAGTAGCTTCGATACTCTCTTTGAGGCAGTGTATCAGGCAAGAAATGATGTTATGCACAGCGGTGTTTATGCGCGTCATGTAACCGAACGAGCGGTAGACCTGTGCATTGCTTTGGAGGAAGCTATTATGGCCGTCGAGAAAGCAAGAAGCCATAGGAAGGATACAAGAACAAAGGTCGGCGACTACATGGTCAAGACCCCAATTTCTATTCAAAAATGGCAACCCGTGGCGCTAGCGAGGCAGCTCATGCTAACGCATTCCTTCTCATTTTTGCCAGTCTCAATCAATTCAAAGTGGCAACTCGTTTCTGAACGGGCAATCGTGGACTATCTCTACAATCAGTCTGCCCGTACGGAACGCTTGGCGAGCAGTATCGAGGAGGCCTTCTCTGCCGGAGAACTCTCCCTGGTTGACGCAATCACAACAACGAGGGAGAAGCCGATTCAAGAACTGCTTGACGAGAGCAAAGGCCATGAGAGGCAAGGCGAAAATGCGCAACCCTTGTTTACTTTGTGGCTTGTGGTGGGAGCGAATGACAGCCTTGTCGGTGTGCTCTCCCCATTCGAATTAATGTAGTCTCGGCACCAGAGCATAGGAGTGTTTTGCCGGTATCTGAGCCCCCTGGAATCCGGCTGGATGGCGCCTTCATCGCGACGGGGCTCATAGAGGGTGCCGTTTTCCTGACTTCCGCCGCAATTGATTGCGGTAACCGTGCCCATCCAGCGATCCGACTGGGGGAATGAGTGGTTGCACACTTACCCCAGCTTTCGCGCGGCTTGCCGAGCGCGAATCAACCGTCAAAATTCGAGGAGTCCCGGCGCAGAGCTATCTTTGGGAGAGCGATCGTGAGAGCAACGGTTTTTGGGGTAATTCGGGGCCTAGGTACGACTTACGTCGATGGTACGGAGCGCATGGAGATCCATGTTAGGTTGGACGACGCCAGGGCATTGCCGCACGCCATGAACATCCGTATTCCAGTGCTACTGACCATTTCTGGCACGCAGTATCATGCTGGGGTACGCGCCACGCCAAATAATCTGTATGTGTGGATTTTCCCTGATATTCGGACGCTTCTTTGCGAGAGAAAGAAGCTGGGGCATGCACTAGCTGATGCCGGTTTCCACAAAAACGATCAGGTGTTTCTCGACGTCGACGGCAATTCAATCACGCTGCGCGCTTCCTACCAGTAGTCGATGAATTCCAGGAGGTTTTGTTGGCACAGCCAGCCATCTTCTCGGTTTGGAGTCTGCCGCCCGCGCGCAGCGCAATCAATTGCGGAGCCACTTGACCCGGTCTTCGCCTGGGTGGTTCTTCCTCCTTCAATCACTCCATGAAGCTGCCGTCGGAGCCCTTCGCGTCCTTCGGATGCGGTGCCGGCTTCGCTACAGCAGCGCAATTGATTGCGCCAGTTGCCTGACGCCTCGTGAGTGGGCGCTAGATGTGTGTCGTCCCCAAAACAATGCGCGGTCGCACGCCACGTCAAATAGACTCAAAGTCTCCATCGCGGAATGGTCCGTACAACTTGCCCTCCAACCAGTAAACGACGGCGTATTGCCCGTTACGATACGCTGCAATCATTACCGTTTTGCCGACTAAGAATTCGGTTTGCGGGGTACGTGCGTTGATCACCTTGACGTTAGTGCAAATCGGAATAGGCGTGTCCATATTGCTTCTCCGCTCTTCCTCTCGTTTGTGGCCAAGAGCTTGTTCACACTCGCCGAAGCCGCCGCCGACTGATGCAGACTTACTATGTCATTTTGGCCCCACTAGCTCGGGAAGGAAATTCGTCAAATGGATGATCCCTCTCAGAGGCTATGGGGCACCCCGCATCAGGATCTTGCGGACCGGCGCGGCGCGAATAGCGGGGTTACGAGCGTCGCGCACCGTGCATGGCCGGGGTAGGTTCACGCGGCCCCAGCAGCCTTCTGAGCGCCCGATTCTCTGCCTCGCTGCGTATTCCGGTGAATGTGACCGCCGATTCCGGCATCGTGACCGGGGATTCCGCTTTATCGTGACCGCTGTTTCCCCGCGGTTTCCGGTTGGTCGTGACCGGCAATTCCGGCATCGTGACCGGTGATCGGTTGAGGGTGTTGCGCGGGGACGGATTCTACTCTGCCAGGCTAGGCAGTGGGGTTGCCGTTGGATGTGGTGCTCGTTTTTTGAGCAGTCTTTCTCATTGAGTCGCCGGCCAGCGTGATGCGGTGAATGCGGTGCATCAGTCGATCGAGAATCGCATCGGCGATGGTGGGGTCGCCGATCCAGCCATGCCAGTGTTCGACCGGCAATTGGGAAGTGATGAGCAGCCCGCGGCTGCTGCCGCGGTCGTCGATGAGTTCAAGCAGATCATTGCGCGTGGTGGCATCCAGAGGGGCCACCGCCCAGTCGTCCAGCACAAGCAGGTCGGTCTTGGCCATCTGCAGCAGCCATTTGCCGAAGCCACCACTGCCATGCAGGATGCGCAGCTCTTCGGCCAGCCTGGGCACGCGTAGATAGGCGACGGAATGCCCACGCCGGCAGGCATACTGCGCCAGCGCGCAGGCCAGCCAGGTCTTGCCGACGCCGGTCGGGCCACCGATCAGGACGGTGTGTCCGGTGGCGATCCAGTCGGACAGCGCGAGGCTAGTGATCTGTTTGCGATCAATGCCCCGTCCGGGGCGGGCATCGAGGTCTTCGATGGCGGCCTGGGGGTACTTGAGCCGGGCTCGCTGCAAGAGACGGGCAAGCTTGCGGTCATTGCGCCAGAGCAGTTCGCGGTCGATCAGCAGCGCCAGGCGTTCCTCGAAGGCGAGCGCACTGGCGCCGGGCTGAGCGAGCTGCTCTTCCAGGGCGGCGGCAAAGCCGTCGAGCTTGAGTGAGCGCAGTTGCGCGAGCGTGGTATGGGTCATCATGAGATTGGGTTCCGGTTGTGAGCGCCGGGCAAGCAAGATCGACTGCGGGTGCTGCCCAGCGGGGTGCGAGGGCCATTGAGGCGCATCGCGGGAGTTAGTGCTGCCTGGCGGGCAGCATCACTGGTAGTAGCTGGGGCCGCGCAGGTGGGCGTGGTCGGGACTGACCCACTCGGCGGGAGGGGGAGCGCCTAGCCGATCCCGGTCGGTCTCGAGCACGTTCTTGACGTGGCGGTATTGATAGGCGCCGAGCTCCAGCGCAATGGCGCAGGCGGCCTCAAGACGATCCTTGCCATAACGTTTGGCCAGGTTCAGCAGTCCCAGGCAGGCGCGGTAGCCGTGCTCCGGATGCTTGTGCTGCTCGAGCAGCCGGCGCACGACGGCGCCGCTCGCGCCGCCGATCTGCTCGCCCCAGCGGATGAGGCGCTGCGGGGTCCATTCCAGGTGGGCGCGGTGGGCCGCAGGCAGATGCTCGGGCACGGTGGTGAAGCCGCCGGTGCTCGCGCGCGCATGGACCGCAACGCGCTGGCCGCGGTGCAGCAGTTCGACCGCATGGGCGGTGATGCGCGCTTCCAGGGTCTGGCCGACCAGGGCGTGTGGCACGCTGTAGCGATGCTTGTGGATCTCGACGTGATGGTCCACATGGACCTTCACGGTACGGAACCTGGCGATCTCATAGGGCGTCGCCGGCAACGGGCGCAGCGCCGGCGCATCCAGGGCGGCGAAGGCACTGGCGCGGCTACCCGGCAGCTTCTGGAAGGGGCGCTCGTTGAGCGCGGGCAGCAGCGCCGCAATCGCCCGGTCAACCGCATGCACGGTCTCGAAGCGCTGATGGCGCAGTCGTGCGAGGATCCAGCGCTCGACGATCTGTACCGCCACCTCGACCTTCGCCTTATCCTGTGGACGCCGCGCTCTTGCCGGCAGCACCGAGGTGCCGTAATGGCGCGCGAAATCGAGCACCGTCTCGTTGGCGCGAGGCTCATAGCGGTCGGCATTGGCAATCAGGGCACGTGGGTTATCTGGGACGATCAATTCGGGTAATCAGCAGCAGCGAGAAATGTGAAGGAACTCGCCCCGTCCTTTGCCCCTCCATAGCCAACAGCGACAGTTCCTTCAGATTTGGTAGGCCAGCTCAGAGCGATTCCAGCCAAGTGAGCAAGTCCTCGTTGCGGCGCCATGGTGGTGGTTTGTCGACCTTTGAATGCGGCTGCAGCCGCCGCAGGGCTTCGCGTTTGGTTTCCAAATTTGCTTGGGCGTAGTGATTGGTTGTCTCGAGGCTCGCGTGCCCCAACCAACTGCGGATCACGGTGACATCGACGCCAGCGGCGACCAGGTGGACCGCAGCCGCGTGCCGAAACGTGTGCGGCGAGACCTTCTTCGATGCCAACGTCGGCACAACCGCAGCGGCGCTACGCACGTACTGCGAGAGCTTGAAGCGGACTCCCGAGGGTCCCAGAGGCATGCCATATCGGTTGACAAACAACCGTTCGTTGCTAGCGCACGGTTGCCGCTGCAGCAAGGCCTTGAGCAACTCGACGGTCTCTGGCCACAGCGGGCAGATGCGTTCCCTGCGGCCCTTCCCGAGCAGTCGCACGCAGTTCGGTGTGTCGAATCGGATGTCCGCAGGACAAAGATTGAGCACCTCTTGTATCCGCGCACCCGTGTTGTAGAGGAGCCATAGCAGCGCGTAATCACGTTGTCCTTCCAGCTGGGTGCGATCCGGCTGCGCCAGGATTGCCTCGATCTCGTGCATGTGGAGCTCATGGCGCACCGGCATCGGCGCCTTCTTAGTCGGAATTCGCAGCACCTCAGAGCACTGCTCGATGGCCGTGGGGTCACGCTCGGCGACGAAGCTGAAGAAGCTGCGCAACGCAGCGAGACGACAGTTGCGCGTGCCGATAGAGACCTTGCGCTCGCGCTCGCTGTGCTGCAAGAACGCAGCGACCTCGGTTGCGTTCAGCGCTTGCAGCGTGAGCTCGGCGACACGACAATGTCGGCGCTCAGCGACAAAGCGCAGGAACAGTCGCCAGGCGTCTCGGTAGGACCGTATCGTGTGGGCAGAAACGTTGCGCTGTTCTGCCAACCGCTCATAGAAGAAGGTCCGCAGCAGTCGCGGGAAAGGATCGGCCGGCTTCATCATGATGCGCTCCCGGGGGTGTGCACCTGATGAAGCACCAGTTGTCGGAACCGCTCGCTGGCGAGCTGCAGCAGTTCCTGCGTCACGGTCAAGTAGACGAGCGTGGAATTGATGTCCTTGTGGCCCAGGTAGGTCGCCAGGTACGGCAGCCGCGCCTGTGGATTGATTCCGTGGCGATACCAGGAAAGCATCCGATAGACGACGAAAACGTGCCGAAGGTCATGGATTCGAGGCCCGCAGCGTCCATGTTCGGGCTTGAGTCCGGCGCGTCTCAACACGGCCACCAGCATCTTCTCGATCATCACCCGCGAGTAGCGACCGGCAGCCTGCTGATGCCAGAACAAGCCGCTGTCGCCATCCTGCGGTGCTCCGGCGCGTCGTCTCGCGTCGAGATACTCGCGCAGCGCTGCCACCACGCTGTCGGACAGGGGCAGGCTTCTGGATTTGAAGAACTTCGTCTCGCGAACTTCCAGCATGCCCGTGCTGAGGTCGACGTCCCGAAGATCCAGGCGCGCGAGTTCACCAAGACGCAGTCCGGCGCAGCAGGCGAGCACGAGCATTGTGTACAGCGCAAGTGGGCGGAGCGGAGCGCGAGGAGATGGGAAGGCGCGCGCGGTGTCGAACAACAATTGCAGCTCTTGCGGGGTATAGATGTACGGACGCCGACGTTCCCATTCGATGCGGTGCTTCAGTCGACGATCCGACGGCGGCGGCGCGACGTTCGGATCGACACGTCGCCATGCGCGCAACAGGGCGCGTCCCGCCTGTTGGCACTCCCAGGCGTGGTTCAGCGTCCGGCCCTGTGCGGCCCACTGCTGCAACAGTACCGCCGGCGGTCGCCCGGCGAGTTCTGGGCGACCTTGCAGGAACCGGTCGAAACGCAGGAGCCAGCCCGACTGTGTCTCATAACGGTAGCCGACCGCGCGCATGAGCTCCACATGCTCGCGCAGCATCTCGCCGAGAAAGCTGGCGAACCGAGCCGGCGGCCGCAGAGACTCGAGCGCCTGCAGAGGCTCGGCTGCGAGCAGCGCACGCGCGATTGGCGTGCCGTATCGTTGACCATAGCAAGCGCGCAGCTCCGCCAGCGGGTTGTGCGGAATCATGCCATCCGACTGGAGATAGTCCAGGAAGCGATCAATGATGCGCGCCCGGTGCAGCACCATGTGGACAGGCGAGTGCCGCGCGCGCTCCAGCAGCCACCCCTGCATGGTAGAGGTGCTGACTGCGGCATCGCCACGTTGCCGCACGAAACGCTGGAACCCGCGCAGAACACAACGGTAGACTTTGGCCGCATCGCGACTGCGCAGCCCCAGGTGACGTACATGACGCTCGATTGCGTCGCCTTCATCGTCGAGCCACGTGTTCATTGCGCCTCCTCGGTCAGGAGTTCGCTGATCTCCAGGGAGATATCGCGCAGTTCATCGACAGCGAGCTTCAGGTACGGCGTCACCGAACTCGATGAGCGATGGCCCAGCACGTCCCCAATCACCTTCGGCGACACCCCACTGCGCAATAGGCTTATGGCACGCGCGTGCCGGAAGGCATGCGGGCCGTGCTTGCCATTGGTTTGTACGCCTGCTGCGTCGAGCCGCCTGCGTAGTGGCGTGTACAGGCTCGAGCCGCTGGCAAAGCCACGATATGGAGCGTGTGCTCGGATGAAAACCTCTCGCGCACTCGTTGCAGGCCGGCCGCGGCGCAGGTATGCCAGCAACGCGGCGCCGACCGCTGGTAGCAATGGCAGAACCGATTCCGAGTCGGTCTTGGAATGGCGGACGTGTAAGCGATCGCCCCGCCAGTCGATGTCGTCCAGCCGCAAGCGTGCAATCTCTCCCGCGCGCAGCCCGTACTCGGCGAGCAGCAAGACGATCGAATGGTCGCGCAGACCCTTCGGTGAGCGATCCGCACGGCAGATCCGCAAGACGGCGTTGATCTGCTGCTGCGACAGCGTCGACGGAATCGACTCATACGCGTAGAGCGTGGGCGCCACCACGCATGCGGCGAAGTCGCGCGAGATCCTCCCAGAGGCGTGCGCAAAGCGTATGAAGCAGCGCAGCCGCTGCGCCAGCGATTTGCGCGAAATCCGCCTTAGCGATCCGGATCGCGCCTGCATGTACGCGTCGATATCGGCGATCGTCAGTCGCCCCAGTTCGTCCACCGACACAGCACGTTCGAGATACCAGTGCATGAACCGCCGCGCTTCCGCGACCAACTCGTCAATATAGTCGGAAGCCAAGCCTCGCACATCATCGAGCCACCGCTCATACTCGGTGCATAGCTTCTGGCTGAACGCCTCGGATGCGCTACTTGCTTGGGGAGCGGGTGGCCACTTGCCCGTGGCCATCCTCAACAGCTGGTGAATGCCGGCAGTGTGCGAACCACGCCAGTGTTCGAGGGACCGTGGCGCGCGCCCGTGGCGCCGCTCGAAACGGCGGAGCTCGCAGTGCAGGTACATCGCCACATGGGCCGGCTGCACGGCTGCTATCGCAAGGCCTCGCTGCTTGACGTAGCGGAGGAACTTCCGCGCGACGGCGGACTGACGGTTGATCGTGTTGACGCAATAACCGGCGTCGATGAGAAGCTGCTTCAGCTGCGCAACTAACGCGATGTGCTGCGGACATACATGGTCTGACATGGTGTCTCCTTGGATCGGGGCGAATCCCCGCCAAGGTGTTACACCCGCCAAATCCTCAGGAAAAGCCTTCTCAAGAAGGCGCACCCTAGCGAACGTCGCCGGGCCCGCAGCTCTGCGTCACATTACTGACTCCTCGCGATTACCTGAATAATCGGCAGCTGCCGATTATTCAGGCGTACCGCCGATATAGGCCAGGGCGCGCACCATCGAGCCGATCCAGTCCACCATCGTCTCGCGCGGCGTGGCGCAGGCGAATGTGAAGCTCGACGCGCCGAGGGCCGCCACAAACACGTGGGCGCGGCCGCCGTCGGACACGGCGATGGTCGGTCCGGCATAGTCGACGAACAGCTTCTCACCGGCCTTGTGGGTCTGGCGCATCGAGCGCTTCAGGCTCTTGGCCCAGGCGTGGTAGCGCTCGCAGAATTGCGTGTGGCGATAGGTCTTGCCGCCGGGATGGGCGTCGACATATTCCTGCCACAGCAGGGTCAGCGTGACGCCCTTGCGGCGCAGGTCCTGATGGATGCGGGCATAGTCCGGCGGCACGTAGGCGCTGTTGCGTGCGCTGGGCAGCAGGCGGGCGGCGATCGCCGCCTCGTCGAGGTCGCGTAGCTGGTCCCATGCCAGTCCGGCCTCAGCGGCCAGCGACACATACTTGGACACCACGCCTTTGGAGACTTGCAGCGCCGCGGCAATGCTGGCGTGCGACAGTCCGGACTCGTGCTTGAGTCGTAACACGTCTTTGATCATGCGTATCGTCATGGGGGGCTTGGGCATCGCTTCTCCGTGCAAAAACGCAGAAGGTTATCCACACCCTGGGTTGAACAATACGCAACATCCACAACCGGATCATGGCAGGCCGGACGCCACCACGTCAGTGGTGAGCTGGCTCCCCGGCGAGCCGGTCACGATCGCCGGAACGGCTGGTCACGATAAACCGGAAATGCCGGTCACGATGCCGGAATCCGCGGTCACGATAATCCGGAATGACTGGTCACGATCGGCCGGAATACGCAGCCTCGCCGAGCAAACCATAAAAGTGCCATGTGGAATTACCCCGACGAACTCGGCAAGTGGCACCGTGCCGCAATTGATTGCGGCAGGCGAGATCGCGGGATTCCCACAAGGCGGCCGCGTCGTTCCGATTGACCAGCAGTTCGTGCGCCCCGGTTCGGTTTAGGTCTCGTTGTGCGGCTTGACGCACAGAAGGAGGCGGTGAGAGGGGGAGAAACTTTCCCTAGAGGGGCATTTCGGTCACAGGGGGCGAGATGAGAGCTATCCAACGACTTGCGGCGAGCGCTGCGGCGACGCTGTTGGTCACGGCCTGCACGGCTGCTGGGCCTACCTTGAGCGACAACACCTACGGCGATAACCACTACCAGGCGTTCGTGCACGGTTACGTCATGCTTAAGTGCAACCTGAGTTGCGCGTTCCGCTGGGGCGAAGCGCTTGAGGAAATGCGGTCTCTGTATGACAGTGGAAAATGGAACAAGCTCGCCTCAAAGGTGATGGAGATCGGGTACGAGAACAATCTGGGCTACTTCTATCTGGGGCGGGCGGCGGAAAGCCTCGGTTACGACTACGCGGCATTCCGGTATTTCGGTCTAGGAAGAGGCGCGCCGTCTTGCGGTGGGGACTGCGGTGGCTTTGTCTTCCCCAAGGATCTTGACATTCGTAAGAATGAAGTCGCCAGGCGCATGGGTCAGCGCTCCATCAAGGAAGCCGAGGCAAGGGCGGCGGCGGATAAGGTTAAGGCGGAGGCGGAAGAAAAGGCGAGGGCGGAGGCGGCCCAGGCGCAGCGCGTTGCGGCGCTGAAGGCGACGACGGCGCAGGCTTACCAACAGGGTAAGCTCGCCATCCCTGCGGGTTTCGAACAGTTGGTAGTGGACCATTTCAAGGCGCAAGGATATGAGACGCCGCCTAGGCAGGGGCCCATGGTGTTTCCGAAGGATTATCGCGGGGACTCCATCGTCGATCTGGTGCAACGCTTCGATAGCCTTGACAAGCTGGCGGATGACGAATTCACAAAGACGTCGACGGTGGCGGAGCGTGCCTCGGCGCTCACAGGTAAGCGATACAGGTTTGTTTTCGCTGCCCATCTCAATCAGAATTTCTCGGCGTTCACCAAAACTGCCGACGCGGCGCAGTACGACGCGGACGCAGAGGTCATGCGCGTCGTCCTGTGGTCGCGCGATCGACGGATACTGCTAGGAAAGGGAGAGGCGCGCGGCCAAGGCTACACGACGATCAACTTGTTTGAGAAATCCAGCAGCAGGGATTACGTGGGGCAAAATGCCTTTGGCGTCAAGGCGGACGTTCACTCGATGGTTGTCCAACAATATGGCCTAGCCCTGACCAACTTCCCGCCTAATCCGGGCGGCGGCGCGCAACAGATATTCGCGACCGCGCTTGACCTGCCGCCGTCGGCAGCAAGGGCGCTCAAGTCCGATTTGGTGTTCTATGTTGATGCTGTACTGAGTCCGCAGAATCCGGCGATCGGTAGTGTGCTTAAGGATGCGGCCGGTCACGATGCAACGATCAAAGACCCCACGAGCATCTATATCGGTGGGTCGTATCTTGTCGCGGCGATCAAGGAAGTTGGTGTTTTTCGAAAGAGCACCGGCCAGGTCCTGGCATGGAGAACATACCCTTGACCAAGAGCGCGTCTAGCCCCGTCCTTCAGGCAGGGAGCCCGAGCTTGCAGCTCAGCCAGGTTTGGCACTCGATGCCCAGGCACTGCGGCTTCCGCCATTTGGCCGATTCCCTACCCCTCGCCAGCTGAGGAACAATCAAACGTCGACAAGCGTTTCCGTGCCCGACCCCGGCGCCGGTCGGATCGGAAACTCGCTCGATGGAGGCAGGCGATGACTGTAGCGGCGATCTGCAGGGAGCAGCGGCAGTGGGCTGCCAACCAAAGCATTGGATTTGACGCGCGCGGCTATGTTGCTGAAGTCGACGAGAATCTGATGCGGCCGCTCTCAGCGGATACGCTGGCGGCATTCGCAAACGGCGACGGAGGCGAACTGCTGGAGCGCGGAGGCAGACCGGCGAAAATGCGGGCACTGCATTCGTCGTCGGCACTTGCCGCCAACATCTTCGACTACTGGTGCGGTTGCGCGGATGCCGTGCCGCTGATGAAGGCGCTTGAGCTGCCGTCGTGCCCCACTGCGACCTTATTCGAGATGAAGCTGCCCACCGGCGTCGACAGTCACGCCAACTTGGATGTGTACTTGCCGCTGGCGAACGATATGGTTGCCGGCGTGGAGAGCAAGTTCACCGAATGGCTGCGCGGAAAGGCAACGCATGAAGGCAATGCATTCAGACCGCCATATCTTGCGCACGGCCGCAACCGATGGGAAGAGGTGGGTTTGCCGAAGGCACAGGCGCTCGCCGTTGACTTGCAAGAGGGCCGCGAGGCGTTCAGGCATATTGGGGCGCCCCAGTTGCTCAAGCATGCTCTTGCGCTGGCCCGGCAACACGGGGATCGCTGGGTACTGCGATATGTCTACTTCGATTGGCCAGGGCCAAAGGGCGAGCGCCATCGGGATGAAATCCGCCGCTTCCATAGCCTGGTGGGTGACGAGCTCAGGTTTAGTGCCATCAACTACCAGGCGATGTTTGGTGAACTCAAGGCGGCTGCTCGTTCAGAGGATCAGGCTTACCTGGCCTACTTGGAGGAACGGTACTTTCGACCGCCGATGAGCTAGATGACCGGCTTCCTCGTCAAGCGGACGTCGGGGTCAGAGGGCCCACCAGAATCGAGTGACATTGCTGCAGCAGAATGGGACGTAGTCTTATTGCCTGCATTATCCGACCAGGGCACGGTCACCGCAATCAATTGCGGTGGAAGTCAGGAAAGCAGCACCTCTATGAGCTCCCCGGTCGCGACCAAGGCGCCACCCAGCCGAATTCCAGGGGCTCAGGACGGTCGAGAGATTTGCCATATGCCCGGTGATGGCAGCAGGCACCAACGGTCAAGATGATCCCTTTTGTTTCCTCTTTTCATGGTTTCAGTTTCGGAAGGTGGACCAGTGTTCCCCGCGGGCACAGCCGCAATCAATTGCGGTGGAATTCAATCGCCGGCTGCCTGCCGGCTTGCGAGGATGGGCCGGATTTTTTGGGGCTGTACGTCGCATTCGCTGGTGTTCCCCGCGCACGCGGGGATGGACCGTACACGGTCGCGCCCACCCTGATGGCCTTGGTGTGTTCCCCGTTCGCGCGGAGATGGTCCGGCGCCGCCGGGGACCCTCCTCCCGCAGGGATCCTACGTTCTGGCCACAATGGCTGCCGCAATCAATTGCGGTGGAAGCCAGTCAGACGGCACGTCTTGGCCGGGACAAGGCTTCTCGTAATCCCTGTCATTGCGCGCCGGCACGGTCGGCACAGTAAGTAGCGGGTGCTCGCGAAGGTCGATCTTAACAGCAAGGATTGCCGCCGCCTGACGGGTTAGCATGGAACGAGCAAAGGCCGTGTACGGCCAGTTTGAGTCACTGGCCCTCCGACTTTCGATGTCCCAGTTGGCACCGAAAAGCGGTCATCGGCTCGCGATGGTCAATAGCCGCTCCCCTGGGCGGGAGCAGTCATCGCGCGGTCTGGTGGAGACTTGCGTGCGGTAGCTAGCGAGGGGTCGATAGTTGGCCGCCGCTGCGTTAGCCAGTCACCCATGAACGACAGCGTTGGCCGATTCGCGCTGTTCGTGTCAGACTGACATCGACGTCAAGAACGTCCAGAACCCAAGCCGCTACCTGACGCCGGGGACCGCCATCAAGTAGTCGGTTTGCGCATAACCCGAGACCTCACATTTGCATGGGTGACACAATCAGCAAGTCCAAGCGACCATTGCATCGGGGCGCGCCGAACGACATACCGACGTTCGCCAAGGAATTCTTGACGGCGCGGCTTGAAGGATTTCGCAAGGACATGCAAATCTGCCTGACCGGCGTTCCGGCAAAGAATAGATCGGGGACAACGCACGCCTACTTCCCCGCCCTTATGACGTGCTGCGCAATGCTTGAGTATCTAGCGGGATTCTATGTGGGCCGAATCCGGGGACTGGGCCGGCAGGACGTCGCGGCCTACGCGGCGATATTCCTACCGCAACCAGACTACGACAATGCAGCGATCCGCATTCTCTTTGATGCCTTCCGCAACACCGTGAATCATCGGGGCATCGCATCCGGTGTTTGGATTGACCAGAACCCCATGACGCGTGGGCGCCGACTCACATGGAAGCTAATGGCCGATGCAAAGAGCCCAGCCTTAAGGGTTGTGGAAGAGAACGGCGAAATTAAGTACGATTCGCCCTGGCCTTGTCGATACACATATCGCGCCCACATCCATCTGGGCCGCCTCTGGCGCGACATCGAGAACTCGGTCGAGCAATACATCGGCGCCATTGCCGCCGATCAAGCGCTGCAATCCCACTTCGAACAATGCATGCGGCAGATGTATCCCCGCTGAAATTCAAGAAGCGCACAATAGCAAAGAAGAAGAACATGGGAACAGCAAGAGACCGGAAAACCAACTTCTATCGCGAACACCCAACATGCTGCTTTTGCGGCGGGACGACTGCGGCGGACACGCAGGACCATATCCCGTCCAGGGCGCTATTTGTCGGCCGACGCTGGCCAAAAGGGTATGTCTTCCCCGCATGCGCGGCTTGCAACGCCTTCACCCAACCATACGATCCGCTAACCGCGCTGCTTTGCCGGATCGCGCACGACACGGACGGTGACGAGCAGGCGCAACGGGAAGTCGAAGCATTGATGATGGCAATTGCGCGATCAGATCCGGACCTTTATCGCTCGTTTGAGCCGACAAGCGCCAGCGTTCGCCGATGGTTGCGAGCCAACAATCAACAGTTGCCACAGGGGATGACGACACGGGACGCCCGTCTGCCGTCCATTGTTTGCGTGACGAGTGAACCCTATCTATTGGTGTGGCTCCGCGGTCATGCGCCCGCGACCGGTTCGAATACCCTCACCTGCCGTGATCGAAAATCGACTTGCACGCAAGTTGCGTTGTACCGAACCCAACCTGCAAAATGCTGACCGTCTCTCCTAACATACAAAGGGATTTTGCATGAAGCGTGTGAAACGCCAGCCCTCGCGGTTTGGTGCCGTCGATCTCGCGGACGAGTTGGGGCGTGAGTTCAATCTCCCGCTGGAGCGGTTGAGCGAAAAGTTTTCGTTTGAAGATGCTACCAACACAGCGAGGAAGAACCCGGCGCTGATGTACGGTCGACGGATCGAACGCATGTTCGAGTACGTCGTAGCATCGCTTGGCCAAGCCGATCTGATTACCGCCGAAGATTCGGGAGCGGCTTTGTATGCTGGCGTCGAAGTGCAGGCACCCGACTATTTCGTCTCGCTGAAGTCCGGTGAGAAATATTTTGTTGAGGTCAAGAATACTCAGCCTAAGAATCTCCACACACCGGTCACCTTTGGCTTCGCCTATCTTTCCAGATTAAAGAACTATGCGATGCGCAAAGGGCATCCGCTGTTGATCGCCGTCTACTGGAACGGGCTGAGACGTTGGACAATAAATAAAGTGGAGGACTTCGAAAGCGCGAAAGGGACTATCAACTTGCGGTTCGTTGACGCAATGCAAAGAAGCATTGCCGGCGATTTCGGTGACAGGACGGTCGCGGCGGTGCCTCCATTGGTTTGCCGCATCCAAGCGGACCCCGACCGTCCGAGCCTGATGCGAGACAACAACCAAGCGATTTTCACAATCAGCGGCCTCAGTTTCTTTTCCGAAGGGCGGGAGATTTTGATCGAGAAGGAGAAACAGATCGCCTTTTACCTCATGTTTCATTCGGACTGGGAAGAGGAGATGCCAGTTGCGACGATGAATGGTGAGCGAATCGAATACGTCGAAATTGAGGCTAGGCAGGCAAACGAAAAACATTCAGGTCAGGAATTTGAGGCACTAGGGACATTAGCCGGCATGATCTCCGGCTACTATAAATGGCTGACCACAGCCAACGATGAGATCGTGCGACTAACCCCGCAACTAGACCCAAGCGAATTGGCTCCTGGATTTGACGACGCGTACCGAGGCGAAGTACTCCGCCTCTGGCAGTTTAAGATCCAGCCGAACTACGAGCCGCTGATACGACTCACCGCCGACAAGCGTGAGGCGGTGTAGCGGGACTAGCCACGCACCGCTCGCTTGCTTATCAAGCGGTCCCCGTCAAGGAAGAACATACTCGTAATTGCGGCGCATATTTAGGCGCGCCGCACTGCAATGGGTGGCAGAGCAGCATTCATGCTTAACGCTTGCCGACCAAAAACCATCCGCTACCGGCGCGACCTTTTTCCATAGGCAGCAGCTCGATTGAACGGTTACTTCCAACTTGGGGGAATGGCCGCTACGTTGCGACCGATGCGACTTAGAGACCGCTCTGGGTCGGACACGGCCAGCCACTTGGCTATTTCCGATCTAGATCCGGCGAAAGGTCGTGCGCATAGGTGTGGCACCTTCCCGGCTCTGCAACACTGCCGATGGGTTCCGTATGGCCCCTGAAGCTTCGTCCCGCGTGTAATCTCCGGAAACAGTCGACATGGCCCACATCAAGACGCGACTCAATCGACGAGAACGGAGGCAGTTATGACGCTCATCGTTGCCCACGCCGACCAGGACATAGGCTTCATGGTCGCGGACACATTACTAAGCTCTTCGGTGGCTCTGCGCGGTGAAGCCCGCCCTGTGAGCGGCACGGGTCATACTCTCAAGATTCACGTGCTATCCGGCCAAGTGGCTGTAGCATTCGCTGGCGACCCCGGGCTGGCGTGTGAACTGATAGCCGAGATCAAGAATGACGTCCAATCCGATGAAACACACGACCTTCCCCGTCAACTGCTTGAGAGATACGTGGTGCGCGCTGCTCAAGATGCGAGACGGGCAGATTTTCTCGTTCTACGCCTTCTTCGAGGGGGCAAGGCACTGGACAAAGTCACTCTGGAGGACGGTGTTCAACGTGTAACGCGTGCATATATCGGAGACGCCGAAGGTTACAGGGAACTGACGAGGTTGATCGGTCCATACGAAGACCCACAATTCCGGCAAGTCCAGCTTCCCGACGGGTCATTTCGAACCGAGCGCTTTGAGGCGCCAACCGCTGAACAATGGTTCATCAGAGTTTCCGATGCTCTGGAGTCCCTCTGCCATAAACGATCGGTGGCGACCGTTGGAGCGATTTCAGATGCGATCACGCGTGTGGTTGATGCGCGTATCTCGGGCGAACTAGAGTATATGCAGGCCGCCTACGCGGGCCGATCAGTCGAGGAAGGCTACACGGGATACACCCTCCTTGCAGCTAACACTAGCCCGCGCGCTATGGCCATCTACTTTTACGCTGGAGGACTTGGCTTCGTTTTCCTTCCCGGCGATCCTGCAGGCTGTCAGAGGCTACTGGCAGAGACAGATCGGGAGTTCATTGAACATGCGCGGCGCGAGTTCGGCATCGACCTAAGTGGTCCAACTATGCATTGCTAAGCGAGGTTTGGTCGATTCCTAACGGCTGGTATCGGCCAAAAGCTGGCGTTTGCTGACGTCCGCTTCGCGGACTTCCACCTTGCGAGCAACAATCCTTCGACTGCGTTTGTTAGGATATTTGGGTGCAGAACGATCGCTTAGACGCACTCTACTACCAAGGGAAGACACATGAACAGCGGATTTGACTGGGTACCGTTTTATGAGGAGATGGCAAAGAAGCTGCTGGCCTATCGCCGCAAGCAGACCGTATTGGTCAAGATTTTGGGTGACAGCGGTGTCCATGGGCTAAAAGATCAAAACCCGAAGGGCAAAGCGATTGCTTTAACCGAAATGGACCCCTTTACCTTTCTTGCTCTGCTGAACAAGCAATCGCATACCGAGCGGGCAAGGATTCTGAGGGAGATCAAATCGCGCCTTGGCATCACTGCAAGCGCCCCCACTGGATTTCTTGGCATCCCGAAGGCAGATCCGCGCCAGACTTGGCTCTTCCCGTATCGGTTCGCGCGTAACGCCAACGACATCGGTAAGCTCTGGGATCTGTACGAGGCCGTGTTGTCAGGAAAGAAGCTCAGCGAAGGGGTCTTTGCAGGTGCTCAATCAGTCAAGTACGCGGGTCGAGCAAAGCTAACGCAGGCAATTTTTCGCGCTGCTCCGAAAAAGTTTTTTCCTGTGGATGGTCAGACAATCAGCTACTTGGCGCGGTTGGGGTTACCTAACCAGTTCAATTCTGCCAAGGAATTTCAAGATATCTGCGCCCAGGTAGCAATGCGGGTAACCAAACCGCTCTACGAGCAATCCCACGATGCTTGGTTTCTCAACCAGAAAAAAAGTCCCAACGCAGAGGCTGAGTACCAAAAGAAGGTGCTGCGGAAGGCCGTTAGTGCTAAACCAGTCGTCGAGAAGAAAGGGGGGGTGCCCGTGCCCCGTATGAAAAAGGCTGGCCTCAGCAGTGGTGGCTATCAGCGCGACCCGAACGTGGCTGCTACAGCGCTAAGCCTGGCGGGTTTCAAATGCGAGATAGATGCTGGACACCGGACATTCATCTCGAACGCCAAAGACAAGCCTTACGTCGAGGCTCATCACCTGATTCCGTTTAGCAATCAAGGCGGCTATGAATTCTCTCTCGACGTCACCGCCAACATCGTTGCCCTGTGTCCCAATTGCCACCGCCTACTGCATCATGGCAAAAAGGCTGACAAGGCCAAAGAGATCTCGATGCTATTCGCACAACGAAAGACTAAGTTGCTGGAAAAGGAGCTGAAGATCAGCAAGGCCGATTTGATCAAGCTGTACCGCGGAGACTTGTTGGAAGAGGACGCCTGACGGGCCCTCCTGACTCACGCAGTGCACGGCTAGCTCGAGGTGTCGACCGTGCTCGGTGGTGAGCGACCACTGTCCGCTTTGCGACGGCAAATGGCTCGGAGCCAACTTCCGCTTTGGGTCGTTCTGAGACCCCCACCCCACTCCGCAAATCGGCGATGAACCCTTTTTTCTGAAGGGATGAACCGTGCGCGTTACGGTGCAAATGTGAGATGCAAAAGACTTAAGTGTTGCCCGCGCATGCGAGGATGGACCCAACCACGGGCACGCCGAATAAAGCGACAGCCGGGGTTCCCCGCGCGTGAGGGGATGGACCGGACAAGGACGGCAAGTATCCGGTGCCGACACTGTATTCCCCGCGCCTGCTGCGATGGACCTGCACTGCGGGGCCCCTCTACCTGGAGGGATCCTATGCTTTGACCACAATGGCTGCCGCAATCAATTGCGGTGGAAGTCAGTCAAAAGGCACATCTTGGCCGGGACATAGCTTCTCGGCCAGGGCCTTGGCTTCTTCTTCCGAGATCTCTTCGGAGTCGCCTCGGTACAGGTAGGTGAACAGGTAGTTGTCCTCGACCCATTCCCCGGTGGCCTTGTCCAGGCGGGATAGCGTAACGCCGTCCTCAGCACGCCGCATCAGGCTCCCGCCCTCTTCACCAAATTCATAGTAGTCATAGCCCGCTGGGTGGATCATTTGCTTGGTCTCGGTGCCGTCGAAATCGGGCTGCTCGTGTGCTTTGTTCGGCGGCTGATTTTCCATCATTTTGCCCTGCGGCCCGGTGGATGACACATGGTCTTTTTCCATTGACCTGCCTTGCATTCCAAGTCCGGCGGCTTTATGGCTCATCTCTTCCAGCAGAACCGCAGCACGCTCTTTATCGATATCGGAAACGCTTGCGGAGAGGCTCTGGTCCATATCGTCCCACTCTTCCTCTGCGTCTGGGTCGCTTGTGCAATCGCGGTGCTTCGCGCCCCAGGTGAACCATGCGTAGGCCTGTGCTAAATCCTTTTTCACGGGCAAGCCCTTCTCATACATTTGTACCAGGCATAGGGCGGCGACGGCACTGCCGCCCAAGGCGGCATCTTCGATGTCACCCTGATAGCTCAGCAGGTTGCCAATTGACGTTATGTCACCTTCCATGGCCGCCATCGTGTGATAGCGGGCGGCAGCTGCAATGTCCTGTGGGGCACCTCGCCCAAACCGATACATGGTGCCGAGTTCGCCGATCGCCTCGGTATGGCCGTGTTCTGCTGCCTTGGCAAACCAGTCCACCGCCTCGGCCTCGCATTGCTCGACGCCTTGCCCATGCAGATAGCGCATCGCGAGGTTGAACTGCGCAACTTCCTCGCCTTGTTCGGCGGCAAGCCGATACCAATGCGCTGCCTCGGTAGGATCTTCCGTCGTGCCAATGCCGTTTAGATACATCGTGCCGAGGTTGTTTTGCGCTGCCGCGTAGCCTTGAATCGCCGCTGCACGGTACCACCGTAAGGCTTCCGAGAGATTCTCGTTGACCTCCCTCCCCATGCGGTAGGCCTCGGCCATGGCGAATTGCGCGCTAGCATCGCCGCGCTCGGCGCACTCCAGTACTTCTGAGAACTCACGGGACATGTCCTCCTCCGTCAGTGGGAACTCACGAGCTTGCTGGCGTCCAATTCGGGTTCGCCGTCGAAGCGATATGCGACAAGGGGCTCGGCCTTTTTGCCAGCGCTGTAGTCAATGCAAGCCACGCATGGAGACTGAACCTGGGGATTCCCCGTCAGCCAATAGTGGCCAAAGAAAACGGGCTTGTCGTTCGCGTATCCCACCTGCGCCTCGCGGGGGATTTCATCGTCTGTTAGGTGTGTGTCGCTGCCAGGAGGGACCAGTGCCGCCTGCCGGTACGTTATCGCAGCGGAATCCCACCAGCGAACCCGTGCGTCGTGCCGTTCGACGCCGTCCTTGTCTCGGAAAGAGCTACCGCGCGGGAGCGGGATCTCGATGCCTTTGAGCAACGCTTCCACTGCGCGATATTCGGGCGTACCTTTACGGCTGGCGGCGGCGACCAGGGCGTCATCCAATCGGTTTCCTGGCCTCAAGACGGACGCGAGATCTGCCATATAGCGTGGATGCCAACAGGCATGAACGACCCGAAGCTCCGGTAGCTCCAGCCAGAGGGGTAGGGTGAGGAACCAGTCAATGGCCTCACGGTGTTCTCGGGTGCCCTCTGCCTCCGCCAAAAATGCGGCATGTTGGCGGCGGTTTTTCTCTCCGACTTCGCCGCTGTGCGGGCGTAGGTATTCCCCTTCCTGTACCGGGTCCTCCAGATACCATGCAATAGCGTTGAACTCGTGATTGCCCATCACGGCCAGAGCGTGCCCACCCTCGACCATTCGACGCACAATGTTGACCGTCTCAAGCTGGTGAGGGCCGCGGTCTATGAAGTCGCCGACAAAGATGGCAGTGCGGTCCGGGTGCTGCCATACTCCGGAGCGTTCCCCGTAGCCGAGCTTTTGCAGGAGCGTTCGGAGTTTTCCTGCTTGACCGTGAATATCGCCAATGATGTCGTAGTTCATCTTCCCTCATCGAACTCTGATCGACGCTTTAGATGGCTCTACGCTCCCCACAGCTCCAGTATATGCCGCACTCCCAGTCCTTGCCTGCGAAGAACTGGGCTCCGTCTACCGACCGCGCATATCATGTTGCCAACATGGGCTGCCGCAATCAATTGCGGTGTGCACTGGGCAAGCGACGCATCCTGACTGGGGCCACCGTTGCCGCATCACAAACCGTCCACGCAGCTCGTTGGAAGGCGCGACTCGCTGTCGGCCGGGGCGAGCCTTGCCCAAACGTAGGCATCTAATTGCTCGTGTTCCTATGACCATAGCTGCCGCAATCAATTGCGGTGGGAGGCAGTGGTGATGCGAGCGTTCGTTGCAGGTTCTACCGTGATGTCTCGGATTCCCAAACGAAGCCATCAGGCGCCCGGCGCGAGCTGCTGTGCGACCGTGGTGATGTCACTGTCGAATGTTTTGACCCGCCACTCTTGGGCTTCTCTCAGTGCCTCGATGGCTCGATAAAGCTCGCGATCAAGCGCAGTCTGGTATCTGCACAGGAGATCCTGATCGACGGGCGCGGAACGGTGGGATCGTACCAATGCCGCCACCTCGGCAATTTCAGCATGTCGGCGCATTTTTGCCATCGCTTCGCGACAGCATTTGACCGTTCCGTCCACCCAGTCGAGCAGCCCATCTGTATTCCTTTCCAGATAGGTTCCAATAGGTACGCCATCAACTGATGCCTCATCGACCAGCAAGCCGTGCAGCGTAGGTGCGGCGTGCGCGAGAAAGCTGACGTCAATGTCAGTGATGGCTCGTTGCTGGACTAGCGAATACTCGTCAACCATGCGCGAGCAAAGTTCGAAGTATTTGTGGTCGTCGTCTCCGCCACCGAAGGACGGCTCCAAGTCATCGTTCGTTAGCTGCTGAGGGTAAATAATGCCCATTGCCACTTCGACCTGATGGCGATTGCCCTTAACTTCTAGCCGGGCGGCGAGCTCGATACCGGCGGTCTCGGCACGGATTAGTCGCCGCTGCCGCCACAGCGATACGGCAATTTTTTCGACGAGGGCTTGCTCAAGGGTACCCGCTGGGCGCAGGGATGCCCGCAGTCCGTCCAGCAGGAGCTGGAAGTCTGTGGGGCTTTCGTCGCCCAGCAGCAGTTGCGCGGCCAGGATTCCATGTCTGACGGAATTGGAGCTTGAATTGGCCTTACCCTGCGGTGTTTTTGGTCCTGTAGATTTCTTGGAGTTCTGCTGGTTTGCGAGCGCCTTCTTCGGTGACGTCATATCTCTGATCGTGTATCTGGCCAGCGCAATTGATTGCGCTCCTCTCTGGGGGGCTGATAGTTTCGACATCAGAATACGGGGACATCCTCCCCCGAGCAAGGCCGGAGTCAAGCGATGTCGGATTTGGTCTCGCGTTCCCCCCGTCCCTGTCGATTCGTTCGAGCGTGCACATTGGGTGCCCCGATGGCCACCCCAAACTGCTCCACTTATGGCCGGTCAAACTGCTCCAGGCAGGACGGTCAGATTATGACGGTTCAGGCGTGATGGCGATACGCGCGGCGGCCTCC
>NZ_CAJPUY010000026.1 GCF_905397275.1 Cupriavidus yeoncheonensis
CGAATCGCCGCGAGCTCGCACCAATGGGTTATCGGTCATCTCGGCGCTGCCGTTCCCTTTTATAGTCGTTTCTTCGCGAACGCCGGGCACAGGCTTGGGCTTGGGAAGCTCAATAGCAGTCGTAGCCGTCGCGAAAACCTGCAAGGCCGCTTCGGGTCGTTCAGCGACCCTCAGTCACTCTCGCAAATTGACGATGAACCTTTATTCAGGCATCAAGGGACGTGTGCCATCGCGAGCACGCAACGCGCGCCGGCGACAAGACGTTTGCCGCGAAAGTCCGGCAAACGTCAGGCAAGCCATGACAGGGCATCGGCGAGCGAGAGCACCGTTGTGCGCGAATCGAACGCCGTTGAAAAGAGATGATCGTGCACGACCCGATCCGGGTCGTAGCAGCAGTCCTTGACCGTGAACAGGCGGAAGTCCGCATCACTCGCATACGCAACCGACGACAGCACCACGCCGGTCGACGCAATGCCCACCATGAGCAGGTGGTCGATTCCCTGCGCGGAAAGGCGCAGCTGCAGGTCAGTACCAAAGAACACGCTGGCGCGATGCGCGATGATGAGCGGCTCCGTGTCCCGCCGGCCGAGTTCCGGCGAGATCTGATCGTCGACGAAAAGACCCAGTTGCCTGATTCCCTGCCCGTTCCGGTTCAAGGGACTGACTTCCGGATAGCCCGGACTGAAATGGATCTTCGCGAAATAGATGCTGACGCCCCTGGCCCGCGCAGCGTCGCACAGTTTGCGCGTATTGGACAGCAGAGTGGGTGCGACCGACGGATACAGCTCCAGGATGTCGGTCTGATAGTGCATGACCACCAGAGCGGTTCTCGCAGGAACAAGCGCCGGAACTTGCATGGGCGACATAGGGCTTCGCGTTGGGGAAGGACGATCGACTCTACCACGGACATCATGAAAGGAAGCGCCAGGAAGCCAGGCCGGGCGACCATCATGCGATCCGCACCGGTGGACTAGAATCCGGCAGGCAAGGCCGTATCCGGCCTGCACATACATAGGTCCTGAAGCATGACGATCATTCGATGCATCGCGCTGGCGACCCTGCTCAGCATTCCAGCGCTTTCCCAGGCCGAACCCGGTGTTCAGGTCGGCTTCTCTCCGGAAGGCTCGGCGCGAACGCTGGTTCTGGAGACGATCTGCAGCGCGAAGCACAGCATCCAGGTGCTCGCCTACGCGTTCCAGGCCCCGGACATCATGCAGGCGCTGGTCGATGCCAGGAATCGCGGCGTGCAGGTGCGCGTGGTCATCGACAAGACGCGCAACCTGGGCAAGGCGAGCATGGCGGCCATGGACTTCGTGACCCGCAACGGCGTGGAGCTGCGCACCAACGACCATTTCCACATCCATCACGACAAGACGATCATCGTCGATGGCAATACGGTGCAAACCGGCTCTTTCAACTATGCGCCGTCCGCCGAGACGGCCAACTCCGAAAACGTGGTCGTCATTCGAGACATGCCGGAGGTCTCGCGCCAGTACATCACGCACTGGCAGTCACGCTGGGATCTGGGCAAGCCCTATCCCGGGCGCTGACGGCCCTCTCCCGGCTAATGCAAATGCCGCAGTTTCTCCGGATTGCGCACCACGTAAATCGCCGCGATCTTCCCGTCCTCGATTTCCAGCGCCGTCGTCTGCAGCTCCCCATCCGCTTCGAGCGTGACAAAGCCGGGGAGGCCGTTGATAAAAACCGCGCGCACGAAGGTCGACCCCGTCTTCTGGAAGTACTTCGACAGCTGCTCGTGCACCCTCATCACCTCATCGAAGCCCAGCACCGGGTGGCCGATCGCCGGACGCTTGCCGCCGCCGTCGGCATGCAGGCTGACATCGGCGGCCAGCATGGCGCCGAGCGCGCTCATGTCGCCGCTGCGTGAGGCATCGAAGAACGCCTTCGCCAGTTCCAGCCCGCGTTCCTTCTCGACCTGGAAACGCGGGCGCGATTCCCGCACATGGGTGCGCGCCCGCGCCGCGAGCTGGCGGCACGCGGCCGGCTCGCGCTGGATGGTCTTCGCGACTTCGTCGAATTCCAGCCCGAAGACATCGTGCAGCAGGAACGCTGCGCGTTCGAGCGGCGACAGGCGTTCAAGCGCGAGCATCAGCGGCAGCGTGACGTCTTCCTGCCCGTCTTCTTCGAGCACGGGGTCGGGCAGCCACGGGCCGATATAGGTTTCGCGCTGGTGCCGCGCGGACTTGAGCTGGTCCAGGCACATCCGCATGACCATGCGGCGCAGGAACGCCTCGGCCACGCGCACCTCGGCGCGCTCGGCGCCGACCCAGCGGATGTACGCGTCCTGCACGATGTCCTCGGCATCCGCGACGGAGCCGAGCATCCGGTACGCGACGCGGATCAGCGTGCGCCGCAGCGGCTCGAAGCTTGCCGCGGCATCCGCGAGGTTGGCGTCCGTCATCAGGCCGAAGCCCTGGCAGCCTTCGCCGCGGCCGGATCGACCCATAGGCCGAAGCCGACCGCGAGGCGGTTCCAGCCGTTGATGACGTTGATCATGAGCGTGAGCTTCACCTGCTCTTCCCTGGAAAAGTGGTCGTTGAGCGCCGTACGGGCGCTGTCGAGCGCATGGCCTTCCGACAGCCGGGTCAGCGCGTCGGTCCAGCCGAGCGCCGCGCGTTCGCGATCGGTGTAGCACGGCGCTTCGCGCCAGGCGGACAGCAGGTAGAGGCGCTGCTCGGTCTCGCCTTTCTCGCGTGCATCCGCTGTGTGCATGTTAATGCAGTTCGCGCATGCGTTGATCTGCGACGCACGCACTTCGACAAGCGACACAAGGCTCGGTTCAAGGCTGCCCGCCACGGCGAGCGATGTGCCCATCCAGGACTTCATCTGGGCGGGGGCGGCGGCGAACGGGTCGAGCTTGGCAGTCATGGTTGAATCTCCTTTCAAGGGGTTACGACGACATGACGAGCCAGGCCCCCACGTGTGTGACATCGACGAAGATTTTTTTTCGCAGGACCCGGGATTGCCCGCCGTTGGGCCGGCTGGATCGGTCGGCCGGCGCCATCAGGCTGTCCGGTTTCCCACGTAAAATCCGCGTGCCGCCGCAATGTATCGGTGCTATGTCTTAACATTCTGGATGCACGTCGATCTTCTTACTCTTTACCTCCTTGCGATCGGGACGCTGCTCGCCAGTGCGGGCATGACGCTGTGGGAACATCGGGCCAACCCCCGGCGCAGCAGGTCCTTGCGGATCCTGGCGGCAGGATTCGCCACGCTCGCGATGGGCTGCGCCGCCGTGCTGTGCCGTCGGGAGCTGCCCGGCGCGCTTGGCTCCGCCATCAGCAATCTCATCATCCTCAGCGGCTATCTGCTGGTCCTGGGCGGCGTGGCATCGTTGCGCGGCCGGCGCTACCGTGCCGCCCCGGCCGGCCTGCTCTTCCTGATGGCGCTGGTCTGGGTGGCCGCGGGGTCGCGCTGGCAGGACGTGGTGTGGAACTACGTCAGCGCATTGCCGATCGCGCTCGTCAGCGCCATGACGGCCTGGGAGATGCTGCGCTGCGATGCGATGAAGTGGCTGCATTCGCGGTATATCGTCGTGGCGGTGACGGGTGTCCATGCCGTGCTCTATGCCGGCCGTGCATTCGTGCTGCCCTGGCTGGTGGCCGGATACGGACCGGCGATCCAGGCGATCGCGAGCAAGGCCACGGTGTACGAGGGCGTCCTGTATTCGGTCATCCTGCCGATGGCGCTGCTCAAGCTCATGCGCGAGGAAGCCCACGGCCAGCTCCTGCGCGAATCCCAGACCGATTACCTGACCCGCCTTGGCAATCGCCGGTGGTTCTTTGAAGAGGGCGCGCGCGTCATCGATGGCGGGGCAGGGGGCGGACCCGTATCCGTGCTCGCGTTCGATCTCGACCAGTTCAAGGCCATCAATGACCTCTACGGCCACCAGACCGGCGACCAGGTGCTGAAGTCGTTCGCGGAAACCGCGCGGACCGTGGTGGGGCCGGACGCGATCCTGGCCCGGATTGGCGGCGAAGAGTTCGCCGCGCTGCTGTCCGGCGACGATGCCCGCCGCGCCAGGGCACTGGGCGAGACCGTCGCGAAGCGCTTTGCCGAGACGACTTCCAGCGGGACCGACAGCCTCGGCGTGGCGGCAACGGTCAGCATCGGCCTGGCGCAGTTCGAAGGCGAGGTGCCCCCGCTGGCAGTCGGGCTTGCCGCTGCGGACCAGGCGCTGTATCGCGCGAAATCGCTGGGCGGGAACCGGCTCGAACTGGCGTAAGCGGCTGCGCCGCTCTGCTGCGGCAGGGGTGAACGCGTGCGAGCGCCCGCCAGCTAGCGGCCGAGGGAGTCTTGCAGGCTGAGCAGGTTCTGTGGCGCAACGCGGATCAGCCCGCCACGCGGGCTGTCGACATCCGCGATCAGCGCGAGCGAAAGCGCTACCGTCAGCGGCAGGATCAGCAGCAGCCCGATCCTCGCCGGCGCGGTCCGGGCACCGTAGCCCTGCATCACGCTGCTCAACAGGGCGATGGCGATCATCAGCCCCCACGCTGCTACCGGAATGCGATTTCGCCACGCGGCTTCCGCATACCCCTGCGAGTTGATGACGTCGTTCATGCCGCCGACCGCCAGCGCGGTGACCGGGTTCGGCGTCTTCAGCGCGGCGTCGCGCACGACCTTCCACATCTCGTCCTCAAGCTGCGCCGTGGCGGAATTGATCTCCTGCAAGTCCGCTTCGCCGTGCGCGCGGTAGTAGCGAATGCGCTGCTCCAGATAGCGGGCCAGCAGCTTCCTGGCCTTGTCGCCGCCTTCCGGGTCCATCAGGTCCGCGCGAAGATATTCCGTGCCGATGGCATTGGCTTCCTCTTCTTCCAGGTTCTTGCGCTGGTCGTAACGCCCCACCGCCATCGACAAGGTAAAGCCGATCAGCAGGGCCAGCAGTGTCAGCGTGGCGCCCTGCACGATGGCGAAGTCTTCGCGGCCTTCGTCGGCGATCGGCCGGATGCGGCGCAGCACAAGCGACCCGGCAGCCGTGGCCGAGGCGAGGAGGACCAGCAACAGCACGAAGAGGATGGCCGGATGTCGCAGGAGCTGGCTCATATCCACCTGGGAGGAGAAGTGCAACCTGATGGCGCCGGCCCTGGCGATCGCGATGCCCCGTGATCCGGGCATTCAATGCGAATCAGGCGCGGACCGACACCGGATACGGGAAAGCCATTCTATGGACACTCGCTTCGGCCAGAGCGATGCGTCGAAAATTTTCAGCCGGCGGAAGAAATCGTTTATGTCATCGACGCCCGCCCGCGCCGTGGTGAAGGCTTGCGAAGCCGAGCTGAAATCCTTCGCTCGATGCCCAGGGCGGGAAGGGCTGCGGAAGGATGCCGGCTACACAGCAATGTAATGTGCGATGCACGTCAGCGTGCATCGCACGTCGCCTCGCATAGCGAAAGGGAGGCTACTTCCCCGTCCGGGCGGCCTCGATCGCGGCGATGTCGATCTTGCGCATGGTCATCATCGCTTCGAAGGCGCGCTTGGCTGCGGCGCGATCGGGGTCGGTGTAGGCCGCGGTGAGCGCGCGCGGGGTGATCTGCCAGGACAATCCCCACCGGTCCTTGCACCAGCCACATTCGCTTTCCTGGCCGCCATTGTTCACGATGGCATTCCACAAGCGGTCGGTTTCAGCCTGGTCGTCTGTTGCGATCTGGAACGAGAAGGCCTCGGAGTGCTTGAAGTGCGGGCCGCCGTTCAGGCCCAGGCAGGGAATGCCGGCTACGGTAAATTCGACGGTCAGGACATCGCCCTCTTTGCCATCGGGATAGTCGCCCGGCGCGCGGTGCACGGCCTGCACCGCGCTGTCAGGAAAGGTTTGAGCGTAGAAGTTCGCGGCTTCAAGGGCATCGCCGTCATACCAAAGACAGATCGTGTTCTTGCTGGTCATATCGTGTCTCCTGAAAGGTCGAGCCACGGCATGCGCTACCGTCCAGCTGTCGCGGGATCCCATATTGCGAAACCTGGCCTGCCGGATGTGACGGATGCCGTGGTCGGTCCCTCCAATGTCTCACACTCTCGCGGGACAGGAAAATTTTCAGCCAATGAAAAAGGACACGGCGCTGTCCCACGTCGGCCAGCTGGAATACCTCGGGGCCGATGCCATAACGCCGTTTGTCATCGCGCGTGGCGAACCCTTGCTGCACGAGCATGTCGAGCAGGCGCGAGGTCGTGGCGGGTTGTGGCGGGACAGAGGCCGGTGGCGCGCGCCACGTCGCTCATGCGGCGCACTTCGGGGTCGGAGAGCGCGCGCAGTACCGCGAGCGCGCGCTGAACGGGAGAGCGGCGCGAGGTCATGGCCGGACGCTCAGGCGAGGATCCGGTCAGCCATGCTTCGACGCCCCCAGCGTGTCGCGCTTGATCTTCTTCGCGAGCGACCACTTGTGGACTTCGGTCGGGCCGTCGTAGATCCGGAACGCGCGCAGCTCGCGGAAGGCCTGCTCGACGATGGTGTCGCGCGACACGCCGTTTCCGCCAAGGATCTGCACGCAGCGGTCGGCGACGCGGAACAGTGCTTCCGACACGGCAACCTTGGCCATCGAGCTTTCGCTGGTGCCCGCCGATCCCGTATCGAGCACGCCGGCGCACCAGTCGATCATCAGCGCCGCCTGCTGCAGGTCGATCAGGTTCTCCGCCAGCATGAAGCCCACGCCTTCGTGGTCGATCAGCAGCTTGCCGAATGCCTTGCGTGTCGTGGCATACGCGCGTGCGATCTCGTCCGCGCGCGTGACCGTGCCGAACCAGCGCATGCAATGGGAAAGCCGCGCCGGCGACAGCCGCACCTGCGCATAGCGGAAGCCTTCATGGACTTCGCCCAGCACCTGGTCGGCCGGCACGCGCAGGTTGTCGATCAGGACCAGGGCATGGCCGCCCGGCATCGAGCTGTCGATGGTGTCGATCACGCGCTCGGTGCGAATGGCGGGGTGGGGCAGGTCGACCAGGAACATCGTGGCCTGCGCGCGCTCGCCGTCGCCGGTACGCGCCATCACGATGCCGACCCTGGCGCCTTCGGCGCCGGTGATGAACTTCTTGCGGCCGTTGATGACCCAGTCGTCGCCGTCGCGAACCGCCGTGGTGCCCAGCATTGACGGATCCGACCCCGCACCGCCGTCTTCGGCGGGCTCGGTCATGAAGAACGCCGAGCGCGCGTCGCCGCGCACGAGCGGCTCGAGAAAGCGCGCTTTCTGCGCGGCGGATGCCACCTTGCCGAGCAGGAACATATTGCCCTCATCGGGCGCCATGGTATTGACGGCGACCGGGCCGAGCGGCGACAGGCCCGAGCGCTTGAGCACGGCGGCCGTTTCGCGCTGGTCCAGGTGGCTGCCATCGGCAAGGATGTGCGGCGTCATGACGCCCGCCGCGCGCGCTTTGGCGCGCAGTTCGTCGACCAGTTCCTCGGTGGGGCCATGCGCGGTGCAGCGCGGATCCTGTTCGTACGGCGCCACGACGTCGCGCACGAAGCGCTCGACACGGTCCGCGATCTGCTTGCTGCGTTCGGAAGGACAGGGGGTGAACATGGGTGCCATTCCCTCAGAGTGTGTTGACCAGGTGGCCGCCGTCGACGGCCAGCACGGCGCCCGTCATATAGCGCGAGGCATCGGACGCGAGCAGCAGCAGCGGCCCGTCCAGGTCTTCGAGCTGTCCGAGACGGCGCTGCGGAATGCGTTGGATCAGCGCCTTGCCGGCGTCGGTCTGCCAGAAGTCGCGGTTGAGTTCGGTATCGATGTAGCCGGGGGCAATGGCGTTCACGCGAATGCCATGGCGCGCCCATTCCAGCGCGAGCGTCTTCGTCAGTTGCACGACGCCCGCCTTGGACACCGCATAGGACACCACGCCGCCCGCCTGCCGCAGCCCCAGGATCGACGCCACGTTGATGATGCTGCCGCCACCGCGCGCGCGCATGCCGGGGGCCAATGCCTGCGCCAGGAAGAACATGCCCTTGAGATTGGTGTCCATCACCATATCCCAGTCTGCCTCGGCATGGGTGAGGGCCGGCCCCTCGCGTACCAGTCCGGCGTTGTTGACGAGGATGTCGACGGGCCCGGCGTTCTCCACCAGCGCCGCGCGCGATGCGGCATCGTTCACATCAAGCGCCACGCAGTGCGCGCGCCCGTACTGTTCCACTTGTTTCGCCACCGACTGCAGCGCATCGATGCGCCGTGCCGCCAGCACCACTTCCGCGCCATGCGCGGCCAGCCGGCGAGCAAAGTGCGCTCCCAGCCCGCTCGATGCCCCCGTGACCAGCGCCCGTTTGCCGGAAAGACCGAGCAACGTCTCCTTCATGGATGTCTCCGTTTTTTGCATTTCAGGACCAGATTGTAGGATGATTTCATCCTATGTCAACGGTGTCGAACCTCGATGCCCGGCCAATCCATTAGAATCGCGCCCGTGTCCAGAACGATCTCTCCTTCCTCTGCTATGTCCAGCCATACCCCCGTCGCGCCCGTTGCGTCCGGCCCGGCGGGCCGCAGCGCGTCCGACACGGTGTTCTTCGGGATCGTGAACGGCCTGGAGCTGGGCGGTTTCGCGCCCGGCCAGCGGCTGGTCGAAACCGACCTGGTGGCGCATTTCGGCGTTGGCCGCAATTCGGTGCGCGAGGCGCTGCAGCGGCTGGCCGCCGAAGGCATTGTCGATCTCCCGCGCCATCGCGGCGCGATCATCCGCCGGCTGAGCCTGCAGGAAACCCTGGACGTGCTGGATGTCGCGGAACGCATGACCGGGCTGCTCGCGCGCGCGGCCACGCGGGGCTGCGGGAACCGCGAACTGGCGCAGGCGTTGCGCGCCTCGGTACAGGGCCTGGTCGCGGCGGAAAAGGCCCATGACGGAGAGACCTTCTCGAGCACGCGGCGGCACTTCTATCGGACGCTGCTGGAGATGGGCGACAACCGCGAACTGCGCCGCCTGTTCCCGACCATCCACATGCCGATCGTGCACGCGCAGCACCGGCTCGCTTCGCTGCCACGGATGCGCCTGGACGACTACCGCCGGATTGCCGCGGCCGTGCTGGCCGGCGATCCCGAAGCGGCCGAGGCGGCAGGCGCTGCGCACGTGCAGAACGTGCGCAGTGCGATCCTGGAGAGGGAGCCGGCCTGAGAGTGGCCGGCATTCACTCCGGCTGAATGCCCGCCTCGCTGATGACCTTCGACCACCGGTTCACTTCCTCGTCGAAGAACTTCCTGTGCCCTGCCGGTGACAGCCGGTCATCAGCAATCACGGTGATGCCGAGCGCCTCTTCCCGCTTGACCAGCGCGGGGTCCTTCAGCGCCGCGCGCAGAGCCTTGTTGAGCTTGTCGAGAACGGCCGGCGGCGTGCCATGCGGGGCGTACAGGCCGTGCCAGACGGTGAAGTTGAATCCGGGCAGGCCGGCTTCGCTCAACGTCGGAATGGCAGCCAGTGCCGGGACCGCCGATCGCTGTGCACCGGTGACGCCATAGGCCTTTACCTTCTTCGCCTCGATCTGCGGCGTGCTGTTGGTGGCCTGCTCGCACATCAGGTCTACCTGCCCGCCCATGATGTCGGACATCGCGGGTGCCGTGCCCTTGTAAGGCACGAAGGTCATGTTGCTCTTCAGCGCGCTTTGCAGCAGCAGGCCGCACAGGTGCGACGCGGAGCCCACGCCGGCGTTTGCGAGGTTCAGCTTTCCGTCCTGGGCGGCGATGAACTTCTGCAGTTCAGGCAAGCCGTTCGGTGGCAGGCCGGGCTTGCCGATCAGCGTCGATGGCGCTTCGTTGATCAGCCCGAGAAACGCCAGTTCCGAGGTCTTGTAGCCAAGCTTCCTGTACAGCGCGGGTGCGGTTGCCAGGCCGATATGGTGGACCAGCAGCGTGTAGCCATCGGGAGTGGCGCGCGCGACGCGTGCCGTGCCGATGGTGCCACCCGCGCCCGCGGTGTTCTCGACCAGCACCGTAGTGCCGAGCGTCTTGCGCAAGGACTCGGCAACATCCCGCGCGATCTTGTCGCTCGGCCCACCGGCCACGAACGGGACAACCAGGGTGACAGGCTTGTCCGGATATTCGGCACGGGCGTAGCCGGATGCGACAAGAATACCGCTGACAAGGCAAAGCGTTGTGGCACGCCCGGCTGCTTGCTTGATCCACATGGTTGTCTCCGCTGTGTTGTTGTGAACGCTGTACCGCTCGGTCGGACCGTCAGGCCGACAGTTGCTGCATGACGCTGCAGAGATCGAACTTGCCCTCGAACCCGATACCCGGGAGATCCGGCATGTTGACGTAGCCGTTGTCGACCTTGACGCCATCGGGGAATCCGCCGAATGGCTGGAAGAGGTCAGGATAGCTTTCATTGCCGCCGAGGCCGAGGCCCGCGGCAATGTTCAGTGACATCTGGTGGCCGCCATGCGGAATGCAGCGGCGCGCTGACCAGCCGTGCTGCCGGAGCATGTCGAGCGTGCGTAGGTATTCGACCAGGCCGTAGCTGAGCGCGCAATCGAACTGCAGGTAGTCGCGGTCCGGGCGCATGCCGCCATAGCGGATCAGGTTGCGCGCGTCCTGCATCGAGAACAGGTCTTCGCCGGTTGCCATCGGCTTGTCGTAGTAGTTGCGCAGCGTGGCCTGCAGCTCGAAGTCGAGCGGATCGCCCGGCTCCTCGTACCAGAACAGGTCGTACTGGGACAGGGCCTTTGCATACTGGATGGCCGTGTCGAGGTCAAAGCGACCGTTGGCATCGACGGCGAGCTTCTGGCCGTCCTGCAGCACGCTCAGAATCGAGTCGATACGGCGCAGGTCTTCGTCGAGCGACGCGCCGCCAATCTTCTTCTTGACCACGGTGTAGCCGCGGTCGATATAGCTGCGCATCTCGTCCTTCAGCTTGCCGTGGTCCTGCCCCGGGTAGTAGTAGCCGCCGGCGGCATAGACAAAGACCTTGCGGTCCGCCTGGCCATTGCCGTAGCGGTCAGCCAGCAACTGGAACAGCGGCTTGCCTTCGATCTTGGCCACCGCATCCCAGACGGCCATGTCGATGGTGCCGATCGCGACGGAGCGTTCGCCATGTCCGCCCGGCTTCTCGTTCTTGAACATGGTGTCCCAGATCTTGTGCGGGTCGAGGTTGTTTCCCGATGCATCGACCAGCGAGTCCGGATCCGCTTCCAGGATGCGCGGGATGAAGCGTTCGCGCATCAGGGTGCCCTGGCCGTAGCGGCCGTTGGAGTTGAAGCCGTAGCCGACCACTGGCTTGCCGTCGCGGATCACGTCCGTGATCACGGCGACCAGGCTGAGGGTCATCTTGCTGAAGTCAATGTAGGCGTTGCGGATGGGCGAGCTGATAGGGAGGGTCTTCTCGCGGATTTCTACGATTCTCACAGTGTGTCTCCTAGTACACGGAACGCTGCTGCGCGGGGTGCGGGAATCGGTAGCTTAGGCTTCGGCGGATGCACTAAGATTGAATCTGGTTCACATCATTATTCACTTGCGGTGAAAACTGAACTGGCATCCGAACTTGAGTTCTTTGTGCTGATTGCGCGGCTGGGAAGCCTTTCCGCGGCCGCCAGGGAGCTCGACCTGACCCCGCCGGCGGCGACCAAGCGTCTCGCACTGATGGAAAGCCGGCTCGGCGTGCGCCTGGTCAATCGCACCACCCGGAGCATCAGCCTGACGAACGAAGGCGAGACCTACCTTGCGTATGCCACGCGAATCCTCGCGGATCTGCGCGAGATGGAGAGCGTGGTGTCGAGCAGCGGCGCCGAGCCGCGGGGGCTGTTGCGTGTGAACGCGACACTCGGGTTCGGACGCACCACCATCGCGCCGCTCGTTTCGGAGTTTGCCAGGCGCTATGCGCACGTGGAGGTACAACTGGAAGTCACCGACCGGCCCGTGGACCTGGTGGACAGCGGCATCGACCTGGCCATCCGGTTCGGCAAGCTACCTGACCGGCGGCTCGCCGCGCGGCGGATCATGTCGAACCGGCGCTTTCTCTGCGCGTCGCCGGTGTACCTGGAAAGATACGGCGCGCCCGGATCGCTCGCGGAACTGTCCGGCCACCGCTGCATCATCCATCGCCAGAACGATGACGCCTATGGCATCTGGCGGTTCGAGCATGACGGTCGTTATGAGAGCATCAAGGTCGATGGCGCCTTGTCCAGCAACGATGGCGATATTGTCCTGGGCTGGGCGCTCGATGGGCACGGCATCCTGATCCGGTCGGAATGGGACCTGGCCAAGTATCTGGAAAGCGGACGGCTGCGGGTGGTCTTGCCGGAGTTCAGGCTGCCTTCCGCCGACCTTTTTGTGTACTACGCCCAGCGCCGCAACCAGACGGCGCGCGCGCGCGCGTTCATTGATTTCCTGATCGAGAAGTTTCAGGAAGCCGGGCAGGCGAAGTAGCCGCTGACCGGCGCTCTCGAAAAGAGGATGCGTTCGCCGTGCTCTCCTGCCTAGACAACCGTGACGTCAGTGGCACCGGACGCGACCTCGATCACCTGCACGCTGGCCGTGGCCGGTTGTGCGGGCGCCGTGGTGCCTTCAAGGGGCTTCATCACATGGAAGGCGCAACTGAGCTTTGCGGGGGTAAGCGTCACCAGCGCATAGCCTTCGGCGTTGGTTTCGACGTGCCGCAGCCACGGGTTGAAGGTGCGTAGCGTGGCATTGAGTGTGTTCACCAGCGTGCTGCCCGCGTTGCTGTAGATGAGTTCGCGCAGCGCCGCGAACGCCTGGTCGTTGTCGACCCTGGCGCGCAGCCGGCTCAGCAGCGTGTTGCTCGACACGCCGGCCGTGACAAGGTCGACCATGACCGAAGCCGGGCTCGCGGCATCGTAGTCGTCCATCACCTGTCCGGCGAAGAACGCATGGATATCGCCGCTCAGCGTGACGACGTTGTGCACGCTGTTGGCCTTCAGGAACGCCATCAGGTTCTTGCGCTCGGCGTTATAGCCATCCCACTGGTCGGCGTTGAGGATGATCCGGTCAAGCAGTTCGATCGACGGCAGACGTTGGTCGATGTAAGGCTTGATGGTGGCGTCGAAGGTGGCGCTGCTGATGCCCACGCGCGACACCACGTTGCGCAACGCGGGATACGTGAGCCCGGCCAGCGTGCCCGCTGCCCTGGCGCCGCGCAGGTCGCTGGCCAGCGCAGTCGTCATGTCGGCAACCAGCGGAGCCAGCACGCCGTTGAGCTGCGCGAGGCCCTTGGCGATCAGGTCGGCGAGCGCCTGCGGGATGTCCACCTGCATGCGCAGCATCGCCAGCTCGTTGCCCCACAGCTTCCACGTGGTATTCGCGCCCACAACGTGGTCCTGCCACCAGGCGCGCTGGGTGTCGCCGAGCATGGTCACGGGCGTCAGCGCATTGCCTGCGGCTGCGATCTTGTCGGCCTCGGCCGCAGCCAGTTTGTCGGCCCGCACGAAGAAGCGCGCGCCTACGGCACCGCCGGTGGACTGTTCCGGAATGATGTGGTCGGCGCGGTACAGGCGTTCGTCGGTCATCAGCAGCGTGGCCAGGTTGCCGAACGTGAACGACCGGTAGATCTGGATGTTCTGGAACGATGGATTGTTCAGGTCGATCGTGACGTCGGCCGGCAGGAACTCGAACCACGCCTGGTTGGCGCTGCGCCGCCGCGCGGTGCGCGGAGTCGCGTCGTCGGTGGCGCTGTATGTCTGGCGGTCCTGCCAGCAGTTGTCGGAGAACTCGTGGTCGTCCCAGATGGCGATCACGGGGAAGGCCGCGTGCAGCGCCTGCAAACGCGGGTCGCTGCGATAGCTGCGGTACAGGAAGCGATAGTCGGCGAGCGTGGTCGCGTAGATCGAGCCGTCCGGCAGCGTCGTGCCGTCCGGCAGTTGCAGGACGCCATGCCGGTCCTCCACATTGCCGTTGCGCGAACCACCGGGCACCGCCTCGTAGATGTAGTCGCCCACATGGACGACGAAATCCAGGTCCTGCTGCGCGAGCTCTTCCATGCCGGCCCAGTGATTGACGTTCCAGTCCTGGCAACAGATGAAGGCAAAGCGCAGTTGCGACAGCGGCGTGCCGGCGGCCGCGGCAGTGCGCGTGCGGCCGACCGTGCTGGCGCGGTTGCCGAGCAGGAAGCGGTAGTAGTACCGCGTCGACGGAGAGAGACCGGTGACCTTGTTGCGCAAGGTGTAGTCCCAGTCGGGCAGCGCGGAAAGCAGTTGGTTGACGAGCAGCGTGCTGAAGTCCTGCTGCAGCGAGACCTGGAGCCGGACCTGCACCGGACGCTGGCCGTTGCTGCCGTCCACGCGAGTCCACACCACCACGCTGTCGGGCTTCGGGTCTCCGGAGGCGACGCCATGCAGGAAGTTGAAGTTCTCGGGATTTCCCATGTCGGAGGGCGCGGGCTCCGAATCGCCGCCGCCGCATGCGGCGAGTCCGCCAGCGGCTACGGAAACAGTCATGAAACTTCCCCACTTGAAGAACTGGCGGCGGTCCATGGCGCTTCTCCTTATGCTGATTCCGATGGGTAGCATCTGGATACTAGGAACCGATCGGCAAGATCGCTGTCGGTGGGTGACCGACATCGATATAGGAGAAGGACGACGCCGCAGAGGGCGATGTCCGGATGGCGCGCATGGGCGCGGCACTCGTGTGCAATATCGAGCCATTCCGGACAGCAACGCGTTGCGTGTGAACCCGAGGGACTATAGTAGTCATACCGGCATACCACTTGCCCTGATGGCGATTGCGTCATGCCATCACAGGGTCCTAGCCCCGGAGCCCGCGCCCATGGCATTTCTCCACACGGTTGGCCAGCACCGCCACGTCTTCGCCGACCTGCGTACCTTGCTGGCCAAGGCGAGTCCCGCGCGTTCCGGCGACTGCCTTGCCGGCATTGCCGCCGCGAGCGAGGAAGAGCGCATGGCGGCGCGCATGGCACTTGCCGCCGTGCCGCTTTCGCAGTTCCTGTCTGAAGCGCTGGTCCCGTATGAGGACGACGAGGTGAGCCGGCTGATCCTCGACAGCCACGATGCCGGCGCCTTCGCCGAGATCGCATCCCTCACGGTGGGCGACTTCCGCAACTGGCTCTTGCTGCACGAGACCGACAGCGCCGCGCTCGCACGCGTGGCGCGCGGCATCACGCCGGAGATGGCCGCGGCGGTGAGCAAGCTCATGCGCAACCAGGACCTCGTCGCGGTCGCGCGCAAGTGCCGCGTGGTGACGCGCTTTCGCAGCACGGTCGGCTTGCCGGGCCGCCTGTCCGTGCGGCTGCAGCCGAACCATCCGACCGACGATCCCAAGGGCATTGCGGCATCGATCATCGACGGGCTGATGTATGGCTGCGGCGATGCGACCATCGGCGTCAATCCGGCATCGGACAACCTGGGCGCGATCGTGTCCTTGCTGCGCATGATCGACGACCTGCGCTGCCGCTTTGATATTCCCACGCAGTCCTGCGTGCTCACGCATGTCACCCACACGCTGCGCGCGATGGAACAGGGCGCGCCGGTGGACCTGGTGTTCCAGTCGGTGGCCGGCAGCGAGCGCGCCAACGCCGCATTCGGCATCAGCCTGTCGCTGCTGGCCGAGGCGCATGATGCCGCGCAGTCGCTGGCGCGCGGCACGGTGGGCAACAACGTGATGTACTTCGAGACCGGGCAGGGCAGCGCGCTGTCGGCCAACGCGCACCACGGCGTGGACCAGCAGACCATGGAAGCGCGCGCCTATGCGGTGGCGCGGCGGTTCTCGCCGCTGCTGGTCAATACCGTGGTGGGCTTCATCGGGCCGGAGTACCTGTATGACGGCAAGCAGATCATCCGCGCCGGGCTCGAAGACCATTTCTGCGGCAAGCTGCTGGGCGTGCCGATGGGTTGCGACGTCTGCTACACCAACCATGCCGAGGCCGACCAGGACGACATGGATACGCTGCTGACGCTGTTCGGCGTGGCCGGCATCAACTTCATCATGGGCGTGCCGGGGGCCGACGACATCATGCTGAACTACCAGAGCACGTCGTTCCACGATGCGCTGTACCTGCGCGAGGTACTCGGCCTGCGGCCCGCACCCGAGTTCGAGGCCTGGCTGCAGCGCATGGGCATCGCCGATGGCAGCGGACGCCTGCTGGAGCCCGCGGACCGGCAGCCGCTGCTTGAACTGGCGCATTCGCTGTAGCCGCCGCCATGACCAGGCCGCCGTCCACCGTCACGCAGCACAACCCCTGGCAGCAGTTGCGCCAGTTCACGCGCGCGCGCATTGCGCTCGGCCGCGCCGGGCACAGCCAGACGACCGACACCGTACTGGCGTTCGGGCTGGCCCATGCGCAGGCGCGCGATGCGGTGCACTTGCCGCTGGACCGTGTGGCCGTCGAAACCGCGCTCGGCCAGGCCGGGTTTGCCAGCGTGTTCGTCCACAGCGCGGCGCCGGACCGCGCGCATTACCTGCGCCGCCCGGACCTGGGCCGCAGGCTCGATGAGGCCAGCCGCGCGCGCCTGGCGCAGGCACATGCCGATCCGGTGCCCGATGTGGTCTTCGTGATTGCCGACGGCCTGTCCGCGCTGGCCGCGCAGCGCCACGGCGTGCCGCTGCTGTGCGCCGTGCGCGAACGGTTGCCGCAGGACTGGGCCGTGGCGCCGGTCGTGATCGCCGAGCAATCACGCGTGGCGCTTGGCGATGAAGTGGGCGAGTCGATCGGCGCGCGCCAGGTGGTGATGCTGATCGGCGAACGGCCGGGGCTGAGTTCGCCCGACAGCCTGGGTATCTACCTGACCTATGCGCCGCGCGTCGGCCGCACGGACGCGGAGCGCAACTGCATCTCCAATGTGCGCGCCGAAGGGCTGTCCTATGCGCAGGCGGCCGACCGGCTGGTATTCCTGCTGCGCGGCGCGGCCGCCCTTGGCTGCTCTGGCGTGGCGCTCAAGGATGACAGCGCGCATGCGCTGCCGGGCGATGCGGACGGCAAGGGCGACACGCTCCAGCATGGCTGAGCGCCGCAGTCACGTCATCAGTCACGTCATGACACGGAGACCGATATGCAAGCCGAAATCAACCTGCAGGCCTGGCTGGAATCGCACGCCGCCAACGGCGTGACGATGATCGCCGCCTATGTCAGCGCGGCCCGCGAGGCGGACCTGCAGTACGACATCCGGCTGCGCAGCAGCGGGCAGGGCAGCTCGTCGGCCGTCGCGCAGAGCGGCACGGTGCACGTGCGGCAGAACCAGCCCAGCCAGGTGTCTTCCATGGCGGTGACGCCGGTGCCGGGCGGCAAGTGCGAAGTGGGACTGACGCTGCGCGAAGGCAACGTGGTGGTCGCCCGCTACACGCTCGACTGCAGCGCAAAATGAATACGGCCGGCGCATGGCCGGCCGTTGCCCGTTTGGCGAGGGTCGCGGCTACATCATGCGCCGCGAGAAGTGCCCCGGTTCGGCATCCGACATCAGCTTCGAGAACTGGTCCATGCTCATGTGCACCAGTTCCTGGTGGTCGCCCGCCTCGAAGTAGACGTCGGGGTGTTTCATCAGGCTGTCGTCGACATAGGTCTGCATGCCATACGCCATGGCCACGGGCGGAATCGCCCCGAGGTCGCAGTCCTTGAAGACCTCGCGAATCTCGTCTTCATGGGCCAGCACCAGCTTGCGGCCGGTCTGCTCACACAGTGCGGCCATGTGCAGGTGATGGTTCGACGGGATCACGGCGGCGACATAGCCGTTCTCGTCTTCCAGCAGCAGGGTCTTGGCCAGGCGGTCTCCGGGTACGTGCGCAGCCTCGGCAGTGGCCATGCTGCTGAGGGTATAGGGGTGATGGACGATGTCGTACTGCGTATTCTTGCTGCTCATGCAGCGAGCCAGCGTGCTTGCCAGGGCCATGATTGCTCCTCTGGATGCGAAGGCCGGTACCGCGTGGCACCGGCGGGATCAAGGGTTTTCCTTGTGTACCTACTATAGACCGTGGGGTCAGGCCTGGCGTGGCGCGGGGGTATCGTGCAGCCGCGGCCACACGGCCTGGAGTTCGGTCTTCAGGAAGGTCAGCAGGCAGCGCGTGGCCAGCGTCTGGTAGCGGTTGGGCATGGTCAGCATATAAAGCCGGCTGCCGAACACACTGATGCGATAGCCGTCCAGCAGCGACGTGAGCGTGCCGCTGGCGAGTTCGTCGCTGATGGCGTAGATCGGGAAGAGGCCAATGCCCAGCCCGGCCATCACCCCTTCCTTCAGGAATGCGAAGTTGTCGGAGCTCAGCGTGGGCTCCAGCACCACCTGCTCGCGCGCCGCGCCGCCCTGCGGTGGCGTGCCGGATACCTTGAGCTTCTGGCCGACCGGTGACGCACACACCACGGCATGTCCGTCCAGCTCCGCCAGCACCCGCGGCGCGGGATGCGCGGCCAGGTAGGCCGGTGCGCCGCAGACCACCCAGTCGACTTCGCCGATCTCCGTCGCCACGACCGAATCGGGCGGCGTGGAGATGATGCGCAAGGCCACGTCGACGTCTTCCGATACCAGGTTGTGCACGCGGTTGTCGAACACCACGTCGAGCTGGATGTCGGGATAGCGCTGCTTGAACTGCACCAGCAGCGGCGACAGCATGGTATGCCCGAGGCCGGTCGGCACCGACAGGCGCACATGGCCCTGCATGCTCTTGCCCATATTGCTGATGAGCGCATTGGCCGCGGCGACCTCGCCCAGGATATTGCGCCCGTGCTCATAGAGCCCGGCGCCCACGGGCGTGGGTTCGACGTGCCGCGTGGTCCGTCGCAGCAACTGGACGCCAAGCTCTTCTTCCAGCGCCTTCAGGTGGTAGCTGACATTGGCCCGCGTCATCTTGAGCTTGCGCGCGGCGGCGCTGAGGTTGCCGGCATCGACGATGTCGACGAACAGGCGCAGGGCGTTGAGATCCATGGGTGCGGGAAGAGGGGGACGGGCGGTTCAGGGCGCGGGCTGCCGGCGGCAGCATCCGCACCCGTATATTGCCACGCGCAGCCGGCGGCACCCGCCGCCGCTGCCGCGTTCAGTGATCGTGATGCAGGTATTTGGCCTGGCGCGGCAGGCGCAGGCTGACCAGGAACGCAATCACCATCATGCCGGTGACATACCAGTAGAACACCGTTTCGTGGCCGACGGACTTCAGCCCGAGCGCCACGTATTCGGCCGAGCCGCCGAACGCCGCGTTGGCGATGGCATAGGCCAGGCCGACGCCCAGCGCCCGGACTTCGGCGGGGAACATCTCCGCCTTCACGATGCCGCTGATCGACGTATAGAAGCTGACGATGGCCAGCGCCACGGCGATCAGCACGAACGCCAGCTCGGGGCTCGACACCGTGCGCAGCGCGGTCAGGATCGGCACCGTGGCGAGCGTGCCCAGCGCGCCGAACAGCAGCATATTGTTGCGACGGCCGATGCGGTCGGACAACGCGCCGAACACGGGCTGCATGCACATGTACAGGAACAGGCATCCGGTCATCACATAGCTGGCGGTCTTGATCGACATGCCGGCCGTGTTGACCAGGTACTTCTGCATGTACGTGGTGAAGGTGTAGAAGATCAGCGAGCCGCCGGCGGTGTAGCCCAGCACCGTGAAGAAGGCGGCCTTGTGGTGGCGGAAGATCTCCGCCACGCTGCCGGCTTCCTTGCTGCCACGGGTGGCGGCGGACGAGGTCTCGTGCAGCGTGCGGCGCAGGAACAGTGCCACTACCGCCGTGATCGCGCCGACCACGAACGGAATGCGCCAGCCCCAGGCCTTGAGTTCCGCTTCATCGAGCAGCTGCTGCAGGATCACCACGACCAGCACGGCCAGCAGCTGGCCGCCGATCAGCGTGACGTACTGGAACGACGAGAAGAAGCCGCGCCGTCCGCGCAAGGCTACCTCGCTCATATACGTGGCCGTGGTGCCGTACTCCCCGCCGACCGAAAGACCCTGTATCAGGCGAGCGAGCAGCAGCAGCGCCGGCGCCCAGTTGCCGATGCTGTCATAGGTCGGCAGGCAGGCGATCAGCAGCGAGCCGAAGCACATCATCAGCACCGAGATCAGCATGGAGTTCTTGCGGCCATGGCGGTCGGCAATGGTGCCGAATACCCAGCCGCCGATCGGACGCATCAGGAAGCCGGCCGCGAACACGCCCGCGGTGTTCAGCAGCTGCGCGGTCGGGTCGGCCTTGGGGAAGAACGAGGGCGCGAAGTAAATGGCGCAGAAAGCGTAGACGTAGAAGTCGAACCATTCGACGAGGTTGCCTGAAGAGGCGGCAACGATGGCGAAGACGCGCTTGCGCACCTCTTCGGCCGAGGGCGCGGCGGCCTGGTTGGAGTTGGCTGTGAGATCGGTCATTGTTGTCTTTGCAGTCAGGGGCGCGCGGCGGTGCACGGGGGCGCTGGCCGCGATCAGCAGGGCCGCAGGGGGGCTCGCGCCGGTTGGAACGCCGCCAGGTTCCGGGGTGGGGCGGCTGCGGGAGGATGGGCGTCTGGCCCGTACTGGCTGGCGTGAATCCGCGCACACTGCGGCGCGTTGATGGCTGAAAGCCTACCCCGATCAGCGGGCGCTGCACACCCCGGCACGGTGCAGGAATCTATTGCGTTGCAACATTCGTTACGTGGCGGCTGGGCTTGCGGGCCATTGTCCAGTCCGCTGGACACACTGTCTCGCCGGTGCGCCTCTGGTCAACCATGCCAGACGGCTTGAAACGCGCGTGCCGGTGGACAATGATGAGTGCCTGAGCGTCCCCGACTCCCATGCCGATGCCCCATTCCCTGCGCAAGTGGCTGTGCCTGATGCTGCTCGTGTCAACCGAGCCATCGTGGGCACAGGACCTGGTCGAATGCAAGCGCATCGACCAGGAGCAGTTGGCCGCCGCCACGACCGAGACCCTGTTGTTCCTGCGCTGCCGCGCGCGCCGCATTTCCTACGAGGCACCGCGGCTCAAAGGCGTGCCGCAACGCGTCAAGGACGATGTCATGTTCGCGTGCCTGGACCAGGCCGATGCGGTCGAGCATCAGTTGCGCGTGCGGCATGGTTATACGCGGGAGTCCCTGTCACGCGAGCGTTGTGAATAGCGGCTTGTCGCGGTGACGGGGCCCGGCTCACGCGAACCCGCCATTCGCCCGCAACACCTGCGCATTGACCCATCCCGCATCGGGCCCGGCCAGGAACGACACGACGGCGGCGATGTCTTCCGGCATGCCGAGCCGTTCCAGCGGCGGCAGCTTCGCCATCTGCTCGATCTGCGCCTGGCTCTTGCCTTCCATGAACAACTCCGTCGCCACCGGGCCCGGCGCCACGGCATTCACCGTGATATTGCGCCCGCGCAACTCGTTGGCCAGCACGCGCACCAGTCCCTCCACGCCGGCCTTGGAAGCGATATACGGGCCGTAGCCAGGGAACGAGCGCGCAATCACGCTGGTCGACAGCGCAATGATGCGGCCGCCCGCGCCCAGCCGGCCTGCCGCCTGCGACAACACCAGGAATGTACCGCGCAGGTTGGTGGCAACCACGCGGTCGAACGCTTCGAGGTTCTCCTCCGAGATCGTTGCCACGGGCAGCACGCCGGCGCAGTTGACCACCACGTCGACACGGCCGAAGGCTGCCTGCGCGGCGTCGAACATGCGCGTCACGTCTTCGGGCCGCGCTACGTCGGCCTGCACGGCGATGGCATTGCCGCCGGCCTCGCGGATGGCGGCGACGGTGGCCTCCGCCTGGGCGGTATTGCCGGCATAGCCGACTGCGACGTCAAAGCCGTCGGCGGCCAGGCGCAGCGCAATGGCGCGCCCGATGCCGCGCGAAGCGCCGGTGACGATGGCCGCCTTGCGGGCGCTGGTGGAAATGATTGCATCCATGATGGGTCTCCGTGGGGGCCCGGGGTGTGTCCCCGTGCGGTTTCGATGGAGCTATCATGGGCGTTGATGCCCGTTGGATAAATGGCCTGAAAGCGAAATGATTTTTCAGCATGGGCCAACAATCCGGCGCGATAACGACCATTTGTGCGGATTGATACTCCATGGACCGACTCGACACCTTGCGCCTGTTCACCCGCATCGTCGAACTGGGCAGCTTCACGCGCGCGGCCGGCGCACTCGACGTCCCGCGCGCAACGGCCACCCACGCGATCAAGGAAATGGAAGCCTCGCTGGGCGCGCGGCTGCTGGAGCGCACCACGCGCCAGGTGCGGCCGACGGCCGACGGCCAGGCGTTCTACGAGCGTTGCCGCCGCATCCTGGCCGAACTCGAAGATGCCGAGGCCGCGCTGAGCACGTCGACGGCCAATCCGCGCGGTACGCTGCGGCTGGATCTGCACGGCGTGCATGCGCGCGAGATCATCCTGCCGCGCATCGCGCTGTTCCGGCAGCGCTATACGCAGATCGAACTGGTGATCAGCTCCGGCGACCGGCTGGTCGATCTCGTGCGGGAAGGCATCGACTGCGTCGTGCGCGCGGGCCAGCCGCGCGATTCCTCGCTGGTGGTGAAGCGGCTCGCGCTGATGCCGGAGGTGATCTGCGCCAGTCCGGACTACCTGGCGCGCTTCGGCACGCCGCGCCATCCGGACGAACTCGCCGCGCATCGGTCCGTCGGCTTCTTTTCGGCGAGCCACGATGTGCGCTACCCGCTGACGCTGACGGTGGACGGCACGGTCACCGAGTACAAGCTCGAGAGCGAGGTATCGGTCAACGACGCCGAGAACTACACGGTGTGCGCGCTGTCAGGCTGCGGCCTGATCCAGGTGCCGCGTTTCCGCGTGCAGCCCCATCTCGATGCGGGCCGGCTGGTGCAGGTGCTGGCCGGCTGGCCATGCCCGGACCTGCCGGTGTCGGTGCTCTACCCATACCACCGGCAACTGTCGCCGCGCGTGCGGGTCTTCGTTGACTGGGTCAGCCAGGTGTATGCGGAGGTGTTCGGCTAGCGGTGGCTCCGTGCCGATGCGCCAATGCCGCGCGGCATCCTCAGTCTTTCAGGCTGCGCGGCACCCGTCCCGCCGCGGCCACCGCGCGGGCTGCCAGAAGTGGCCTGGCATCCCTCAGGCCATCCTGCGCGACCCGCTGCAGCACGAATTCGCGAAAGCGCCGCGCGGCGCTGCGTGACGTGATCTCGCCATTCCATACGGCCACCACTGGCTCGACGCGGGCGTCCAGCTCGAAGCGAAGCACCCGGGCCACCTTGGCCGAGGTCAGTTGCGCCGCGATGCGTTCGGGAAATACCGACAGGTAGTGCCCGGTCTGCATCAGGCTGGCCGTGGCCGCCACATCGCTGGTACGAATGCCGCGTGACGGCGCTTGTGCCCCGAGCCCGTGGAAGGCCGTCTGCAACAGATGAAGCATGCGCGAGCCGGTGGCGGGGATGCACCATTGCTGCTCGGACAAGGCCTCCGCCGTGAGCTTGCGGCGCGCCAGCAGCGGGTGATCCGGGCTGGCGACGACGACCACCTTCTGCGCCGGCACCACGGGCGTGCTGCGCAGCGCGGCCTGCGACAGGCGCGGATCGCCGTACGCGAACAGCAGGTCCAGCGAGCCGTGCAGCAGCTGCTCGGCCAGTTCGCCGATGCCGCCTTCGATCACGCTGATCTCCACGCGCGGGTTGTCGCGATAGAAGTCGCTCATGGCCTGCGCCAGGAACGGCTGCACCGACATGGTCCGGAACGCCACCCGCAATTCGCCCTGGTTGCCCGCGCGCACGGCCTGCATGGATTCGGCCAGGCGTTCGAGCTGCGCGAGCAGCACTTGCGCATGGGCAGCCATCTCGCGGCCCGGTTCCGTCAGCTCCAGTCCGCGGCGCCCGCGCACGAACAGCGCCATGCCGACGATGTCCCCGATCTCCGCAAGCGTTTTCGACACCGCGGCCGGACTCACATGGAACCGCGCGGCCACCGCTGCCGCGGTCTGCATCTCGCCCAGCGCCACGATCACGCGCAGGTGCCGCAGCTTCAGGCGGCCCAGCGGAAAGCCGGCGGATTCGAGCGGATCGGCAGCGGGGATGGAGGACATAGCGTGGCTTTCGGCGGAAGTTAACCATTTACTCAACTTGACGACATTTTAATTCGCTTTTTGTGCAAGAAGCGATGCCCTATAGTCGGCCGGGTCCGAAACCAACAAGACGAGGCACCCGGACCTCGGAAGGAGACAGATGACCCGCACGACCCGACTTCCCGCCCTGCTTCGTGGTGCTTTCGCCTGCGCGGCCCTGCTGGCGGTGACGTATGCCGGTGCAGCCGCCGGCGCTGCATGGCCCGACCGGCCCTTGCGCCTGGTGGTGCCGTTCCCGGCCGGCGGTTCCTACGACATCATCGGCCGCACGCTGGCGCGCAAGCTCGAACCGCGCCTTGGCCAGCCCGTGGTGGTGGAGAACATCGCCGGCGGCGCCACGGTGCCGGGCGCGCTGTCCGTGCTCAAGGAAAAGGCCGACGGCAACACGCTGCTGCTCGCGAGCGACGGCACGCTCAATATCAATCCGCACACGATCAAGGGCCTGCGTTACCGCCCGGACACCGATTTCACGCCGGTCACGGTCCTGAATACCGTGCCGCACTGGATCATCACGCGCACGGACCGCAAGGAGACCAACCTGGCCGAGCTGACGGCGTATATCCGCAAGCATCCGGGCAAGGTGTCGATCAGCATCAATACGGTCGGCGGCGCCGCGCATCTTGCGCTGGCGGAGTGGAAGCGCCAAAACGGGCTGGACTTCACCATCGTGCCTTACCGCGGCTCGCCACCGGCCATGGCGGACCTGATCGGGGGCCAGACCTATGCGCATGTCGACGTGATCGGTTCTTCCGTGAACTATGTCAGCGACGGCAAGGCCCGGCCGCTGGCCGCGTTGCAGGGCAAGCCCGTGGCGCAGTTCCCCAACCTTGAGCTGCAGAAGCCCGAGAGCAGGGACGGCCTGCTGATCGGCGCCAACCTGTCCCTCGTGGTCAGGGCAGGCACGCCGCCCGAGACCATCGACCGCCTCTACAAGGAAGTGAAGGCCAGTGTCCAGGAGCCGGATTTCCAGGCGCGCCTGCAGACGCTGGCGTTTGAGTCCGTGCTGACGCCGCCGGCTGAAAGCCGCCGCTTCCTGCACGCGGAGACGCTGCGCTATGGCGCGATCGCGCGCAACGTCGACCTCGAAGCCAACTGAAACCGCCGCCACGCCCTGAACCGGAGTCCAAGCCATGCGTTTTGTCATTGCCCTGATGCGGCATGAAACCAACACCTTCTCGCCGATCCCGACACCGCTGCACGCGTTCAACCGCGGCAGCACCGATGGCCCCTTGCACGGCGAGGACGCAGTGCGCGCCTGCCGTGGCACCAACAGCGCCGCGGCCGCCTTCATGGACCTGGTCGAAGGCCAGGGCGATACGTTCGTGATGCCGCTGATGGCCAACGCCGTGCCCAGCGGCGTGGTCACGGCCGAGGCGTTCGAGTCGATGGCGGCGACCATTGTCGACGCGGTGCGCGAGGGCTGCGATGCGGTGATGCTCGACCTGCACGGCGCGATGGTGGCCGAAGGCTATGCCGATGCCGAAGGCGAACTGCTGGCGCGCATCCGTGCCGTTGCCCCGGATGTGCCCATTGCGGTCTCGCTCGACTTCCACGCGAACTTCAGCGCGGCGCTGATCGACAACGCCACGGTGATCGCGGGCTACTGCACCTATCCGCACGTCGATGTCTACGAGACCGGTGCGCGCGCCGCGCGCACGCTGATGGCCGCGCTGCGCGGCGAGGCCCGTCCGGTCATGCTGTGGCGCACGCTGCCGATGCTCACGCACATGCTGCGCCAGACGCCGCGCGAGCAGCCGATGAAGGACATCATGGACCGCGCCATGGCCGCCGAGCGCGACGGCGAGGTGCTGAACGCGTCGGTGTTCGGGGGCTTCCCGCTGGCCGACATTCCGCATACGGGGCTGACCGTCGTGATCGTCGCCGATGCCGACCGTGCCGATGCCGGCCGCCGGCTGCTAGACGACCTGTGCGGAATGGCGTGGGAGCGCCGCGCCGATTTCGTGTTCCCGATCGAGCCGATGGAGTCATCGATCGCGCGTGCGCGTGCCGCCGAGGCGGGACCCGTTATCCTGGTCGACCACGGCGACAACTGCGGCGCCGGTGGCCCGACCGACGAGATGACGGTGCTGGCCGAAGTGCTGCGGCAGGAGCTGGAGGGCGTAGTGGCGGGGCCGTTCTGGGACCCGGCCGCGGTCGCGCACCTGATCGAAGCCGGCGTCGGCAGCACCGTGACGCTCGATGTCGGCGGCAAGACCGATATGCCCGCGCTGGGCCTGAAGGGCCGCCCGCTGACGCTGACCGGCCGGGTCCAGTGCATTACCGATGGCCACTACCAGGTGACCGGGCCGATGTTCACCGGCATGAAGCTGAGCCTGGGCCGCACCGTCGTGCTGGACGTGGGCGGCACGCTGGTAGTGGTCTGCGAGAAGCCGCAGGAGCCGTTCGATACGGGCGTGTTCACGCACGCGGGCATCGACCTGTCGCGCCGCAAGTACGTGCTGATCAAGTCGCGCCAGCACTTCCGCGCGGGATTCGAGCCGATTGCGAAGGACATCGTGCTGGTGGCGGGCCCCGGTGTCTGCAGTTCGGACTACAGCCTGTTCCCGTTCCGCAACCTGCGGCGCCCGATCTATCCGCTCGAAGCCGATACCACGCTGCAGGCCGCGTGAGCGACCGCGATCCGCACACAGGAGCCAATATGCCGTTCCGAATCGTCCTGAAGCGCCTGGCGGCTGCCCTGAGCCTGGCCCTCGGCGTCAGCGCCGTTCCCGATGCCGCCGTGGCAGCGGGCGGCGATACGCCCACGCGCATCGTGGTCGGCTTCGCGGCCGGCGGCGCGCTCGACATCTTCGCGCGCACGCTGGCGGAGAAGCTGCGCGTGTCGCTGAACACGCCGGTGCTGGTCGAGAACCGGCCGGGCGCCTCGGCACGCCTGGCGCTGGACACGGTCAGACGCGCGCACCCCGATGGCAAGACCATCCTGATCTCGCCCGCGCCGCCGTTCACCATCTTTCCGCTGACCTACAGGCAACTGCCCTACGATCCCGACAAGGATCTCGTGCCGGTTGCGTATCTGGCGGACGTGCCGCTGATCGCCTCGACGGGGACGGGCCAGCCCTATCGCACCATGCAGGAATACCTGGCGTGGGTGAAGCGCCAGCCGGCCAGGGGCGGAGTCGGGCTGGTCACGCTTGGCGGCACCATTCACTTCGGTGTGCTGACGCTGGGCAAGGAAATCGGCGTGCCGCTGTTGCCGACCGCCTATCGGGGCGCGGTGATGATGCTGACCGACGAGATCGGCGGCACGCTGCCGCTCGGCATCGATGCCGTGGCCGGCCAGATGGAGCTGTACCGCGCCGGCAAGATCCGTTTCCTGGGTGTCACGGGCACGAAGCGCACGTCGCTGCTGCCGGATGTGCCGACGCTCGCGGAAGCTGGCGCGCCGGGCTTTGAATCGGCGTCCGGCTGGTACTCGGCCTTCGTCCCGGCGGGCACGCCGCCGGCTACGGTTGCGCAACTCGAAAAGGCGCTGCTCGATGCGATCCGGTCGACCGATGTCCGCGACAAGATGGCGGCCCTGGGCATGGAGATGAACGGCCAGCCGGCGGCCACGCTGCGCAGGATGATCCGCGACCAGCGTGCGCAGTGGAAGCCCGTGGTGGAGGCGTCGGGCTTCACGGCCAGCGACTGATGCCGCGATCGGCGGTGACTACTCGATGGTCACCTTCCCATCCTTCACCAGCTTCGCGAACCTGGCCGTTTCATCATTGATGCGCTTCGCAAACTCGTCGGCGGTGCCCGCCATGGGCTCCGCGCCAGCGGCCAGCATGCGCTGCTGGAAGTCCTGCGACTTCACGATCTTCCCGATCTCGGCGCTGAGCCTGGACACGATCGGCCTGGGCGTGGCCGCGGGCGCCAGCACGCCGAACCACGTGCCGATATCAAAGCCCTTCAGGCCGGATTCTTCGAGCGTCGGTACCTCGGGCAGCACGCTGGATCGCCTTGCCGTCGTCACCGCCAGGGCCTTCAGCTTGCCGGCCTTGATGTGTGGCAGGACGGTGGTCAGCGTATCGAACGACATCGTGACCTGTCCGCCCAGCAGGTCCGTCGTCAGCGGACCGCTGCCCTTGTAAGGCACGTGCAGCAGCGGCGCGCCCGTCACCGCCTGGAACTGCGTGCCGATCAGGTGCTGCGCCGTGCCGTTGCCGTTGGAGCCATACGCGAATTCCGTGGACGCCTTCTTCGCCAGCGTGACCAGTTCCGCGACGTTCTTCGCCGGTGTCCTGGCGGCGTTGATGACGAGCACGTTCGGTACCATCGCCACCGTTGCAATCGGTGCCAGGTCCTTCTGGAAGCTGTAGGGAAGCTTCCTGTAGACACTGGTCGCGATGGTGTGGTGCACCGCGCCCATCAGCAGCGTGTAGCCATCGGGCTTCGCCTTGGCCACGTAGTCCGCGCCAACCGTCGCGCCGGCGCCGGGCCGGTTCTCGACGATGACCGGTTGCCCGAGGTTCTTCGACAACTGGTCCCCGAGCGCGCGCGCCAGCACGTCGGTGGTGCCGCCGGACGGGAACGGCACCACCAGGCTGATCGGCCGCGCCGGCCATTCCTGCGCCAGCGCGGCCGAAGACGCGGCGAGTCCGGCGGTCAGCAGCGAAAGGCGAAGGATGTTCCGCAAAGCAAAGGAAGTGCGCATTGGCTGTCTCCTGTTGTGATGGTTATGGTTCTGCTTTTGGGTAAGGCGGTTCCGCGGGATGGCGGGTCAGGCCGGCACCGACAGCGCGGCGCGGCCGGCGTACGTCGCCGCGCAGCCCAGCTCGGCCTCGATGTACAGGAGCCGGTTGTACTTGGCGACGCGATCCGAGCGGCTCAGCGAGCCGGTCTTGATCTGCGTGGCGGCCGTGCAGACGCTCAGGTCGGCGATGGTGGTGTCTTCGGTCTCGCCGGAGCGGTGCGAGATCACCGAGGCATAGCCGGCCCGCTCGGCGAGGGCGATCGCATCCAGCGTCTCGGTCAGCGTGCCGATCTGGTTCGGCTTGATCAGGATGGCGTTGGCCGCGCCGCGCTCGATCCCTTCCTGCAGGATCGCCGTGTTGGTGACGAAGAGATCGTCACCGACGAGCTGCACCTGCGCGCCCAGCTTGCTGGTCAGCAGCTTCCAGCCCATCCAGTCGCCTTCGGCCATGCCGTCCTCGATCGTGACGATCGGGTACTGGCGCGTCCATTTGGCGAGCAGGTTCACAAAATCGCCGGCGTCGTAGGCGCGGCCTTCCGAGCGCAGTTCGTAGAAGCCGTCGCGGTAGAACTCGGAACTGGCCACGTCCAGGCCCAGCGCAATGTCGCGCCCGGGTTTGAAGCCGGCAGCTTCGATCGCGAGCATGATCACTTCCAGCGCCTGCTCGTTGCTGCTCAGGTCCGGCGCGAAGCCGCCTTCGTCGCCCACGGCGGTGGACAGGCCGCGCTGCTTCAGCACGGACTTGAGCGTATGGAAGACCTCCGCGCCCCAGCGGATGGCCTCGGAGAACGTCGCGGCGCCGACCGGCAGGATCATGAACTCCTGCATGTCGACGCTGTTGTCCGCGTGCGCGCCGCCGTTGATGATGTTCATCATGGGCAGCGGCAGGCGCGTCGCGCGTTCGCTGTTGCCGCCGTTGCCGATGCTGCGGTAGAGCGGCACGCCGGCCGATGCGGCGGCGGCGCGTGCGCTGGCGAGCGACACGGCCAGCAGGGCGTTGGCGCCAAGCCGGGACTTGTCGGGCGTGCCGTCCAGCCGGATCAGGCAGGCGTCCAGCTCGGCCTGGTGCGCGGCCGACATGCCGGCCACCGTGCTGCCGATATCGGCGTTGATATGCCCGACCGCCTTGCGCACGCCCTTGCCGAAGTAGCGCGTGCGGTCGCCGTCGCGCAGTTCGATCGCTTCGCGCGAGCCGGTCGAGGCGCCCGATGGCGCGGCGGCGAAGCCGGTCGAGCCATCGGCGAGTACCACCTGGGCGGCGACGGTCGGATTGCCGCGCGAATCGAGGATCTCGTAGCCCCGCACTTCCTGGATCGTTGACATGTCCTTGTCCTGTCGAATTTCTGCTTACTGAACCTGTGCAATGCGCAGCAGGTTGGTGGTCCCCGCGACCGTGAAAGGCAGTCCCGCCGAGATGACGATCGACTCGCCACGCTGCCCGAAGCGCTCCTGCAGCACGGTGCGGCTGGCAAGCTCGGTCATCTCCAGCACGTCCAGCACTTCGTGGCACAGCACGGCATGCACGCCCCAGGCCAGCGCCAGCCGCCGGGCTGTGGCCACGCGCGGCGTCATGCCGAGGATCGGCACTTCGGGGCGCTCGCGCGCCATGCGCAGGGCCGAGTAGCCCGAGCTGGTGTAGGCCACCGTCGCCGGCACCTTGAGCAGTCCCGCGACATGGCGGATGGCGTAGCCGATCGCATCGGCGGCCTCGGCGCGCGGCGGGGTGTGCGAAGCCTGGATGGCGTCGTGGTATAGCGGGTCCGATTCCGTGCGCGTGATGATGCTGTCCATCATGGTCACGGCTTCGACCGGGTAGCGGCCGGAAGCCGATTCCGCCGACAGCATCACGGCATCGGCGCCGTCGTAGACCGCGGTCGCTACGTCCGACGCTTCGGCGCGCGTCGGCACCGGCGCGGAGATCATCGATTCAAGCATCTGCGTCGCCACGATCACCGGCTTGCCGGCCTTGCGGCAGGCGCGCACGATCTGCTTCTGCAGCGAGGGCACCAGTTCCGCAGGCATCTCCACACCCAGGTCGCCGCGCGCGACCATCACGGCATCCGCTTCGGCGACGATGTCTTCCAGACTTTGGATCGCCGCGGGCTTCTCCAGCTTGGCGACGATGCCCGCGCGGCCCTGGACGATCTCCTTGATCTCCCGGATGTCCTCGGGGCGCTGCACGAACGACAGCGCGATCCAGTCGATGCCGAGCGTCAGGCCGAAGTCCAGGTCGCGCCGGTCCTTCTCGGTCATCGCCGACAGCGGCAGCACCACGCCGGGCACGTTCACGCCCTTGCGGTCGGACAGCGCGCCGCCGTTGATGATCGTGGTCTGCGCGAAGTCGGCGCCGCACTGGTCCACGCGCAGGCGGATCTTGCCGTCGTCGAGCAGCAGTTCGGTGCCTTCGCGCAGCGCCGCAAAAATTTCGGGGTGCGGCAGGCTGACGCGGGTCTGCGAGCCGGGCAGGGCGGTGTCGAGATCCAGCCGGAACGGCGCCTGCGCGGCCAGCTGCACGGGGCCATCGGCGAAGGTGCCGACGCGCAGCTTGGGGCCCTGCAGGTCGAGCAGCACGCCGATCGGGCGGCCGCGTTCGCGTTCGATGGCGCGGATGCTGTCCAGGCGCAGCTTGTGGTCTTCATGGCTGCCATGGCTGAAATTGAGCCGGAACACATCGGCGCCGGCTTCGAACAGCGCATCGATCTGCTCCGGCGTCGAGCTTGCCGGGCCCAGTGTTGCCACGATCTTGGCGTTGCGATGGCGTCTCATGCTTTACTCCTGGTCAGCGCGCAATCAGGATCGCGCGGAAATCGTTCACATTGGTCATGGTGGGGCCGGTGACGACGGCGTCGCCAAGGGCCTCGAAGAAGCCGTGGCCGTCATTGGCGGCCAGTGCGTCCTGCGGTCGGATGCCGAGCTGCCACGCGCGCCGCAGCGTGTCGGGCGCGATCATGGCGCCGGCAATGTCTTCCTGGCCGTCCACGCCGTCGGTGTCGCCCGCAAGGGCATAGACACCGGGCTGCCCGCGCAGCGTGAGCGCAAGCGACAGCAGGTACTCGACGTTTCGCCCGCCGCGTCCCTTGCCGCGCACCGTCACGGTGGTCTCGCCGCCCGAGAGCAGCACGCATGGTGCGGGGAACGGCTGGTCATGGTTCGCGACTTCCAGCGCGATGCCGCCGAGCACCTTGCCGACCTCGCGCGCCTCGCCCTCGATGGCATCGCCGAGCACGAACACTGGCAGGCCGGCGTCCTGCGCGACGCGCGCGGCGGCCTGCAGCGCCAGGCGCGGCGTGGCAATCAACGCGGTCTGCATGCGCGGCAGGCGCGGGGCGCCCGGCTTGATGGTCTCCGCCGCTTCGCCGGCCAGTGCGTCGAGCACATGGCGCGGCACGTCGATGCCGTAGCGCCGGATGATGTCGGTGGCGTCGTCACGCGTGGTCGGGTCCGCGACGGTCGGGCCCGAGGCGATATCGATCGGATCGTCGCCGGGCACATCCGACAGCAGCAGGTTGCAGACGCGCGCCGGATGGCATGCTGCCGCGAGCCGGCCGCCCTTGATCGCGGAGAGGTGGCGCCGCACGCAGTTCATCTCGGTGATGGTGGCGCCGCAGGCAAGCAGCGCGCGGCTGATCGCCTGCTTGTCCTCCAGCGACACGCCCGCCAGCGGCAACGGCAGCAGCGAGGAGCCGCCGCCCGACACCAGGCTGATCACGAGATCGTCCTCGGTCAGGCCCGATACCATTTCCAGCATGCGGCGCGCCGCCTGGAAGCCGGCAGCGTCAGGCACCGGGTGCGCCGCTTCGACGATCTCGATGCGCTCGCACGGCACTGCATAGCCGTAGCGCGTCACCACGAGTCCTTCGACCGGCCACGGCCACGCTGCCTCGAAGGCGCGGGCCATGGCCGCGGAGGCCTTGCCGGCGCCGATCACCAGCGTGCGGCCGCGAGGCCGTTCGGGCAGGTGGGCGGCGAGTGTCAGTGAAGGCTGCGCGGCGTCGATGGCGGCGCGGAACATGTTCTGGAGCAGAGAACGGGCCTGCAGGGCATCCATGGTCAGTCCCGTCATCTCAGTGCTGGAGTCCGGCATGCGCATCGGCGACGCGGGTCAGGCGGGTGCCGATCGTCGTGGCTTCGGGTTGCTCGCCCTCGACCTGCACTTCATCGGCGACCTTGCCGTCCAGCGCATCCTGAAGCTGCTGCTGGTCCACGGCGCCGACCCATCGTGCAATCGCGAGCGTGCCCACCGCGTTGCCGATCGTGTTGGTGATGGCGCGGGCTTCCGACATGAAGCGGTCCACGCCGAGCAGCAGCACCATGCCCGCCACGGGGATCTTGCCAAGCGAGGCCAGCGTGGCCGCCAGCGTGATGAAGCCGGACCCGGTCACGCCCGCCGAACCCTTCGACGTCAGCAGCAGCACCCCGAGCACGACCAGCTGGTCGGTCAGCGTCAGCGGCGTGTTGGTGGCCTGCGCGATGAAGATGGCGGCCATGGTGTAGTAGATGCACTGGCCATCGGGGTTGAAGGTCAGGCCGGACGGCACCACGAGGCCGACGACCGGCTTGGACACGCCGGCGTTCTCGAGCTTGCGCATGAGTTGCGGCACCACAGATTCCGACGAGCTGGTGCCGAGCACCGTGAACAGCTCGTCGCGGATGTACTTGAGGAACTTCCACAGGCTGAATCCCGACAGGCGTGCCACGCCGCCGAGCACGAGCACGACGAACAGGAAGCAGGTGAGGTACATCGTGCCCATCAGCTTGCCGAGCGAGACCACCGAGCCCAGGCCGTACTTGCCCACGGTGAAGGCCATGGCGCCGAACGCGGCGATGGGGGCGAGGCGCATGATCATCCCCACCACGGTGAAGATGCCGTGCGTGAAGGAGTCAAGAAAATCGACCACCGGCCTGGCGCGTGGGCCGATATGCGACAGCGCAATACCAAACAGCGTGGCGAACACCAGGATCTGCAGGATGTCGTTGCGGGCCAGCGCGTCGATCACGCTCGACGGCACCAGGTTCATCAGGAATTCCATGAACGTGTGCGGCTGCGCGGCGGCGTGCGTGTAGCTGGCGATGGCCTTGGCGTCGAGGTGCGAAGCGTCGACGTTCATGCCCGCGCCCGGCTGGACGACGTTCACGACAATGAGGCCGAGTGCCAGTGCGAAGGTGGACAGCAGTTCGAAATAGAGCAGCGCGCGCACGCCCACGCGCCCCAGCTCCTTCATGTTCTCCATGCGGGCGATGCCCAGCACTACGGTGGCGAAGATGATCGGTGCGAACACCATCTTGATCAGCTTGATGAACACGTCACCAAGCGGCTTGAGGCTGCTGCCGATATCGGGCGCCCACACGCCGAGCACGATGCCCGCGGTCACGCCGATCAATACCTGGACATACAGCTTTCCCAATAGCCGTTGAATCATTGCTGTCTCCTGCTGGTTCTGCGAATTGCGCGTGCGGACCCGCTCTTGGTGGCGCTTGGGTGCGTCCGCGGTGCCAGGCGTACCTGGCGCGGCCCGGCGGGCGCCGGGCGCGGCGGGGCTCAGGCCGCCCTGGCCTGCTGGCCCGATGCCAGGTAGTCGCAGACGGCCCTGGTGACGTCGGCCGTGCGGGCCTTGCCGCCGAGGTCGCCGGTATGCAGCGCGGGGTTGGCGGTAACCGCTTCGATCGCGGCCATCAGGCGCTGCGCGGCGGCCTGTTCGCCAAGGTGTTCGAGCAGCATCACGACGGACCAGAACGTGCCGACCGGATTGGCCAGGCCCTTGCCCATGATGTCGAACGCCGAGCCGTGGATCGGCTCGAACATGGACGGGTAGCGGCGCTCCGGGTCGATATTGCCGGTCGGCGCGATGCCAAGGCTGCCCGCGAGCGCGGCGGCGAGGTCGCTGAGGATGTCGGCGTGCAGGTTGGTGGCGACGATGGTGTCGAGCGATTTCGGGCGGTTCACCATGCGCGCGGTGGCGGCGTCAACGAGTTCCTTGTCCCAGGTGACGTCCGGGAAATCCTTCGCCACCTGCACGGCGACCTCGTCCCACATCACCATGGCATGGCGCTGCGCGTTGGACTTGGTGATGACCGTCAGCAGCTTGCGCGGACGCGCTTGCGCAAGCCTGAACGCGAAGCGCAGGATGCGTTCGACGCCGACGCGGGTCATCATCGACACGTCGGTCGCCGCTTCGATCGGATGGCCCTGGTGGACGCGGCCGCCGACGCCGGAGTATTCGCCTTCGGAGTTCTCGCGCACGATGACCCAGTCCAGGTCCTCGGGCGCGCAGCGCTTGAGCGGCGCGTCGATGCCGGGCAGGATGCGCGTCGGGCGCACATTGGCGTACTGGTCGAAGCCCTGGCAGATCTTCAGGCGCAGGCCCCAGAGCGTGATGTGGTCGGGGATCTGGTTGTCGCCGGCCGAGCCGAACAGGATCGCATCCTTGTCGCGCAGCGCGTCCAGGCCGTCCGCCGGCATCATCACGCCGTGCTGGCGGTAGTAGTCGCCGCCCCAGCCGAAGTTCTCGAACTCGAAGCGGAAGCCGGCGCCCGCGGCGGCCAGCGCTTCCATCACCTCGCGCCCGGCGGGCACCACTTCCTTGCCAATGCCATCGCCCGGAATCGTTGCGATCTTGTACGTCTTCATCTTTCGTCTCCTGTCGGGATCACCGCTGAATTGCGTGAGGAGATTCTGTCCGGTAGACGAGGTTTTGGATCGGCGCTAGAGTTAAACCATTATTAACTTTGGGTTAACAGCGAAATGGACTCGACAAGCGGAATCCAGCCCGGAATCCAGCGCGGTATCCAGCCGTCGGAACTGGGCTTCTTTGCTGCCGTGGCCACGGCCGGCAGCCTGAGCGCCGCCGCGCGGGACCTGGGCATCTCCACGGCGGCGGTCAGCAAGCGGCTCGCGCAGATGGAGTCGCGCATCGGCATGCCGCTGGTGACGCGCACCACGCGCCGCATGAGCCTGACGCCCGAGGGCGAGGTGTTCCTGGAGCATGCGCGCCGCATCCTTGGCGAGATCGACGACCTGCAGCAGTTGCTGACCAGCGCCAAGGGCCGGCCCAGCGGCCTGCTGCGCGTCAATGCCACGCTGGGCTTCGGCCGCATGCACGTGGCGCCTGTGATCTCGGCATACAGCCGCAAGTACCCGGACGTCGATGTGCAGCTCCAGCTGTCGGCCGACCCGCCGCCGCTGACCGAAGACGCTTTCGATGTCTGCGTGCGCTTTGGCGAGCCGCCCGATGCCCGCATCGTCGCCAAGCTGCTGGCACCCAACCGGCGCCTGCTGTGCGCGTCGCCGAAGTACCTGCGCGAGCATGGCGTGCCGCAGACGCCGTCGGACCTGTTGCGCCACAACTGCATCGGCATCCGTCAGGGCAGCGATGCCTATGGCGTATGGCGCCTGACGCCGGTCAAGGGCGCGAAGGCGCGCACGGAGTCGATCCACGTGCGCGGCAACGTCACCACGAACGATGGCGAGATCGCGGTGCACTGGGCGCTGGAAGGGCACGGCATCGTGATGCGCGCGGAATGGGACATCGAGCGCTACCTGCGCAGTGGCCGGCTGGTGCAGGTACTGCCCCAGTACGCGACACCGGAGGCGAATATCTATGCCGTGTACCAGCAGCGCCACCAGCTGTCGTCGCGCATCCGGCTCTTCGTGGAGTTCCTGGCGCTGAAGTTCAGCGAATTCGGCAAGTAGGACGCGACCGCCCGCTTTGCCCCGCGGGCCGGCTGCCCTGCGTACAATGCGGGGCTCGACTCCTGGGATGATGTCCGTGAAGAAAACCGACCTGGAAAAAAACAAGGGCCTGAAGATTGCCAACAGCATGAAGCAGGCAGGCGCCCACCGCGCCGGCGCTTTGCCGAAGACGAAGGGCCAGCAGAACGCCGGCAAGACCGGCCTGCTGGGCAAGCTGCTGGGCAAGGCGCTGCCGCCGGAGAAGGCGGAGGACTGAAGTGCAGCTTTCGGCCTGTTGGCGCTGATACGCGGCGGGCCGGACTCAGGCCGGCCCGGCGCCGCGTGCCGCCCGGGCCAGTGCCAGCGCCAGCCGGGCCCCGACTTCGGCATTGTGTTTCACCAGCGCGATATTGGTCGCCAGGCTGCGCCCGCCCGTGAGCGCCTTGATGCGCGCCAGCAGGAACGGCGTCACGGCCTTGCCCGTGATGCCCTGCGCGCGCGCCTCATCGAGCGCCTGCTGCGTCAAGGCATCGATGTCCGCTGACGGCATCGCCGCCGCTTCCGGCACCGGCGTGCTCAGCAGCACGCCGCCCGCGAGGCCGAGATCCCATTTGGTGCGGATAAAGCGCGCCTGTCCGGCGGGATCGTCCAGCCGGTAGTCCGCGCGAAAACCGCTGTCGCGCGTGTAAAACGCCGCGAAGTTGTCCTGTCCGCAACTGAGCACGGGCACGCCATGGGTTTCGAGATACTCGAGCGTGAGCCCGATGTCGAGGATCGACTTGGCGCCCGCGCACACCACCGCCACCGAAGTCCGCGCCAGTTCCTGCAGGTCGGCCGAGATATCGAAGGTCTCCTGCGCGCCGCGGTGCACGCCGCCGATGCCGCCGGTCACGAAGACCTCGATGCCGGCCAGCGCCGCGCAGATCATCGTGCCCGCCACCGTGGTGGCACCCAGCTCGCCGCTGGCCAGCACGGCCGGCAGGTCGCGGCGGCTCACCTTGTGCGCCTTGCCGGAACGGCCGAGCCGTTCGAGTTCATCGTCCGACAGGCCGATGCGGATGCGCCCGTCGATCAGCGCGATGGTCGCGGGCTCGGCACCCAGGCCGCGGATCACGGCTTCCACCTCGCGTGCCGTGCGCACGTTTTCCGGGTAGGGCATGCCGTGCGCGATGATGGTCGATTCCAGCGCGACCAGCGGGCGCCCGGCGTCGCGCGCGGCCGCCACGGGTCCGCTGAAGGCCAGCCAGGATTGGGCGAGGTGGGAAGCCATATCGATGTTATCGGCGGGGGAGGAGCGGGCTCGCGGGCCGGCATGACGGTCGGCCGGCCCCTCAAGCCAGCTGTTACACCTCTCTGGTCATCCCCTTCAGGTCAATCCATTCGGCAAACTGTTCCTCGGTCACGTGGCCGGACGCGATCGCCGCCTCGCGCAGCGACAGGTTGCGCTTGACCGCCAGCTTGGCGATCTCGGCGGCCTTGTCGTAGCCGATATGCGGATTGAGCGCGGTCACGGGCATGAGCGAGCGTTCGAGCAGTTCGGCAATGCGCTCGCGGTCGGCTGCCACGCCTTCGACCATGTGTTCGGCGAAGCTCGACGCGGCATCGGCGAGCAGGGTCACCGACTGCAGCAGGCTGTAGACGATCACCGGCTTGTACGCATTGAGTTCGAGCGTGCCCAGCGCGTTGGCCAGCGTGACCGTGGTGTGGTTGCCGATCACGCGGCAGCACACCATGGCCAGCGCTTCGGCCTGCGTGGGATTGACCTTGCCCGGCATGATCGACGAGCCCGGTTCGTTGGCCGGCAGCTGCAGCTCGGCAAAGCCCGCGCGCGGGCCGGAGCCGAGCAGCATGAAGTCGCGCGCGATCTTCAGGAACGAGGACGCGGTGGTGTTGAGCGCGCCGGACAGGTCGGCCAGCGCGTCGTGCGCGGCCTGCAGGGCATAGCGGTTCGGTGCCGGCTCGAACGGCAGGCCGGTGTAGTCGGCCAGCGCGCGCGCGAACGCGGCGGCGAATCCCGGCGGCGCGTTCAGGCCGGTGCCCACCGCCGTGCCGCCCTGCGCGACCGGCATCGCGCGCAGCATGGCCTGCTGCAGCCGCGACTGCGCGTCGGCCACCTGCGTCAAGTAGCCCGAGAACTCCTGGCCGAGGGTTAGCGGCACCGCGTCCTGCAGGTGCGTGCGGCCGACCTTGACGATGTCGGCGAACTCGTCCACCTTGCGCGCGAAGGTCTGCTGCATCAGCTCCAGCGCGGGCAGCAGCTTCTGCTGGATCGCGCGCGTGGCGGCGATGTGCATGGCGGTGGGGAAGCTGTCGTTGGACGACTGGCTGGCGTTGACGTGGTCGTTCGGGTGCACCGGCTTCTTGCTGCCCACCTGGCCGCCGAGCAGCTGGATGGCGCGGTTGGAGATGACCTCGTTGAGGTTCATATTGGTCTGGGTGCCCGAACCGGTCTGCCAGACCGACAGCGGGAATTCGTCCGGCCAGCGGCCTTCTATCACTTCGCTGGCGGCCTGTTCGATGGCGCCGGCCAGTTCCTGGGGCAGTACGTCCAGTTCGCGGTTGGCGCGCGCCGCGCAGAGTTTGAGGATGGCGAACGCTTCGATCAGCGCCGGCGGCATCTTTTCATTGCCGATGCGGAAATTCTGGCGCGAGCGTTCGGTCTGCGCGCCCCACAGGTGGTCGGCGGGTACCGGCACATCGCCGAGACTGTCTTTTTCGATGCGGGTGGCGGAGGAAGACGGTGCGGACATTGACAAGCTCCTGGCAACGGGGAGAGAGGGAGACTGGCTGTGGCGCGGCATGGCCGCCCCTGGCCGTCCTTTAGAATAGTGCTTCATTGTGTCCGGCAGCTTCGTCAATCCCCTGCCACCAGCATGCTTATCGCCCAGCTCAAGTCCTTTTTCATGGTGGCACGCATTGGCAGCGTGACCCAGGCCGCCAAGCGCCTGGGCTTGTCGCAGCCGACCATCACGGCGCAGATCCGCGCGCTGGAAGAGGCCTATGGCGTCGAGCTGTTCCATCGCGGCGGCAGGCGCCTGGCGCTGTCCGATGCGGGGCTGGCGCTGCTGCCCAGGGTCGAGGCGCTGGTACAGCAGGAAACCGAGATCGACTTCTTCCTGCGCCATTCAGGCGACCTGCGCACCGGCAGCCTGCGCATCGGCGCCACCGCGCCGTATTACGTGCTGGACCTGATCCGGCGCTTCAGCGCGCGCTACCCGGCCATCGACGTCACGGTCGAGATGGGCAATTCGCAGGAAGTGCTCAACGCCCTGCAGGAGTACCGCGTGGACGTGGCCATGTCGTCCCAATGCGTGGACGACCCGCGCCTGTCGCGCCTGCTGCTTGGCGTGGATCCGCTCGTGCTGGTGGTGCATCGCACCCATCCGCTGGCGGGGCAAGCGGAGGTGACGCCCGCCATGCTCGCGGGGTGCCGCCTGCTGATGCGCGAAGCGGGCTCGACGACACGCATCGCCACCGAGCAGATGCTCGCGCAGGCCAACATTTCGCCCGGATCACAGATGGAAATCGGCAGCCGTGAATCGATCCGCGAGGCCGTGATACGCAACCTTGGCGTCTCCGTCATCGCGCTGCATGAAGTGCCCAGCCACCCGGATCTGCATGTGCTGCGCTTCACCGGCGGCGCGCCGCAGCTGCATGAGTACCTGTACTGCCTGCGCGAGCGCCGGGACGCACGGCTGATCGACGCCTTTGTCGCAATGGCGGTACCTGCCGGCCAGCAGACGCCAGGCCGGGCGACAGCCGTTCAGTGATGTGGCCGGCACCCTTGATGGCGCCGGCCCGTGGTGCACGTCGACGGCTAGGCCGTCATCTTGAGGCAGGCTTCCATGCAAGCCGCGCAGGCGCGCGCGCACTCCTGGCAATGTTCGGCATCGTGCCGCTCGCATTCTTCCTTGCACCACTTGCAGACTTCGGCGCAGTCCTCGCAGACCAGCGGGGCGAATTCGCTGTTGCGCAGCATATAGGACGCGGCTAGCTGCGCAATGCCGGCACAGTCCATGTCCAGCGCGATGCAGCGCGCCATCCTGCGCACGTCGGATTCTTCCAGGCAAGCCGCGGCACACTTGAGCGCGGCGGCGGCGCAGGCATTGCAGGCGGCAATGCAGTCGGCGTAGCGGCGGGCGTTTTCCTGCACGGTGGGTCGGATCATGTGAGCGTCCTCCTTTGGGGGTCGGTGACGGCGACAGGCAGAAACCCGCGGCGGTGACTGAAACGACAGTCGCGGGCAACCGTTATCCACAATAGCAGGCGCGGACGCGTCCTGCCGGGACGGGTTTGCTGCACAGCAGTGATCTACAATGCCGCCTGCGCCGCACAACCGGTCGCAGTAACGGCCATGGCAGCGGCACTTGCCGCCCCAAGCCGTGCTCTAATCGGAAACGCGGCATTCCACATGTGGCGGGAAAGGAAGGACATCATGGGCGAGGCAAAAAGACGGGGTACGCCCCAGCAACGGGCTGAAGAGGCGCGTGCGAAGAAAGAGGCCTTGCGCCCGGCGCAACTGGTCTGCGGCAACTGCAAGACCGCATTCCAGGAATTTGACGAGCTGGACGTGCCCGGGCTGCCCGGCATCGACGCCGTCTTTGGCGGACAGTGCCCGGCCTGCGGCAACGATGTGGTGGTCTTCAAGGGCGAGTCGAACGCCGTGGCCGAGGCGATGATCGCCTGGCAGAAGATGCTCGGCGCCGACGCGCAACTGGGCTACCAGTCCAGCGACGGCCGCCATGTGTCGTATGAGCCAGGCAGCGATGGCGGCGAAGAGCCTGGCGGCGCCGGTGGCACACCGCGCGGCACGGTTCACTGAGCGCTGTCGACGGTCACCAGTTGCGGCGGGCCGATCTCGTACCGGCCCCGGCCGGCGCTCTTGGCGCGGTACAGCAGCACATCGGCCAGGCGCAGCAGCTCGCTGTCCTGCATGGGGCCGCCGTCATACAGCGCTACGCCGATGCTGACGTCGACGTCGGCGAACATGCCTTCGAAGTGAAAGCGCTGGCCCACCGCGCACAGGATGGCGGTGGCCACGCTGCGGGCCGCGGCCGCGCTGCCGACGGATTCAAGGATGATCGCGAATTCGTCGCCGCCGACGCGCGCCACCGCGTCCTGCTTGCGCACGCAGCCGAGCACGCGCTTGGCAAAGGCCTGCAGCAGCAGGTCGCCGGCGGCATGCCCGTGGATGTCGTTGACGGCCTTGAAGCGGTCCATGTCCAGGTACAGCACCGCCATCATCCCGCCGGTTTCGCGGCAGTCCGCCATGGCGCGCTGCAGCCGGCTTTCGAACGCGCTGCGGTTCAATAGCTGGGTCAGGTGGTCGGTGCTGGAAATATGCGACAGGCGCATGGTTTCGAGCTTGCGCGGCGTAATGTCCTGCACGTGGATATGCACGCCGACCACTTCGCTGCCATCCGCGCTCCATTCGGGGCGGTAGCTGGTTTCCATGCAGTGGTATTCGGGATTGGTGTCTTCGGACTCGAAGGTCACCACGGCGCCCGCCAGCGCGCGTTGCAGGAAGGGCTGGGCCCTGGCATAGCGCGTTTCGCCCAGCACCTCGCGCACGGTCTTGCCGCGCAGTTCCTCCAGCGTCATGCCGAAGGTGTGTTCGTAGGCGACATTGTTGAACACATAGCGCTCATCGGTATCGATAAAGGCCAGCAGCGACGGCAGCGTGTCGGTCACGGCGCGCAGGCGCCGCTCGCTGCGGTCCAGTTCGTGGCGCCGGTCGCGCACGTCGCGCATGAGGCGGGTGAACGCGCGCGCCAGGTCGCCGATCTCGTCGCGCTGCTGCCGCTCGGGCAGGCGTTCGAAGGCGGACAGGTCGGAGGTGCTGTCCCTGACCACCTCATGCAGCCGCGTCAGCGGCGCCAGCAGGTGGCGCACGGCCAGCCAGATGGACGCGGCCACCAGCAAGAGCGCCAGCCCCGTCAGCATCAGCAGGCGCTCCTGCATGTGGTGCAGCGGCGTGTAGGCCTCGCGCGCGGGGAGCAGTGCCACGAGTTCCCAGCCCGTGGTCGACATCAGGTAGCGCGAGACCACGGGGCGCGTTGGCGTCAGGAATTCGAACAGCGCGGCGCGGTCGTCCTGGCCGCAGGTATCGCCGATGGCGCGGGCGGGCTGGCGCGCCTGCGCCGGGTCGGGATGCTGCACGTAGACCGGGCGGCTGCCCGACGAGACCAGGCAGTAGAAGCCAGTGGTCCCCAGCCGGTTGTGCAGCACCTCCACGAGAAAGTTCGAGCTCGACAGGTCGAGCCAGCCGCCCACCAGACCGGCAAACTGCCCTTGCGCCGAAATGACCGGCACCGCCACGATCACGCCGAAGCGGTCATTGGTGCGCGCCCGGATCGGTGGACTGATTACCGGCGTGCGCGTGCGTGCCGCTTCGCGGAAGTAGCTGCGGTCGCCGACTTCGGCGAGCATGCCGCCGTCGCCCAGCGCGGTGCCGCGCGCGTCGACCACCATCAGGCCGTTGAACGCGCCGGGAATGGGAACGGCACGTCGGACCTGCGCCAGTGCCTGGGTCAGCGCGCTGTGCGCCTGCGCGCTGCGCGCCGTGGCAAGCAGGCCGCCAAGCTGCCCGGCCTGCTGCGTCAGCAGCAGGATGCGGTCTTCCATGGCAGTGTCGAGCTGGTCCGCGGACAGTTTGACGATCGAGTCCTGCTCGTCCTGGAGCACGTCATGCAGGTCGCGGTGCACCGCGTACAGCGACGTGAGCACGATGCCCGTGCCGAACACCGCGGCCAGTACCGTGGTGATCAACGCGATACGCGCTTTCAGCGTGGGCAAGAGGACGGGCATGCGGGGGCGATGTTCGGAATTCGGCTTGCCGCGCGGGGCCGGGTCCGGGCAGGCGGGGCGCACGGCGGAACGCCTGCGGCACAACCCTACCATACCCGGCGGGGTCACGGCAGGTCGGCAATGTGCGGGGGTTGACATTGCCAACTTGCCGGCGGCTCTCCCCTCCCATCGGGAGACGGGTGCGGTGCGGGACTGTGCGCATGCGGCGCGCCAAGGTATAGTCCCCGTTGCCTGCAAGGCGCGGGCGCGCGCCGCGCGGCAACCCACGAACCCCGTCCGCCATGAAACTGCGTTTGCCGTCGTCCGCCGTGCCCGTGTTGCTCGCGCTTCTGGTTACCGCGGGCGGCGCGCTGTTGACGGCCGCCGCCTGGCGGCAGGCGGCGCAACCCGAGCAGCGCCTGGCGCAACAGCGTTTCGAGGCGCTGCTGGCCGATGCCACGGTCGCGCTGCGCGCGCGGCTGCATGAGAACGACCAGTTGCTGCGTGGCATGGCGGCGCTGATGACGGCCAACCCGGCCACGTCGCGAGCCCAGTGGCGCAACTACCTGTACGCGGCGCAGCTCGACGAGCTGCCCCCCGGCACGCAATCCGTCGGCTATGCCCCGGTGGTCCGGCGCGACGGCGTGGGCCGCCTGACTGCCGCCGCCCGCCGCGACGGCCTGTCCGATTTCAGCATTACCCCGGCGGGGGGGCGCGATCTCTACGTGCCCGTCTTCTATATCGAGCCGCCGGCCGGGCGCAACGCCCGCGTGCTGGGCTTCGACTTGCTGTCCGAGCCGGCGCGCCGCGCCGCGCTGGAGGCCGCCCGCGACAGCGGCGAGCCGCGCGCCACCGGCGGACTGGAGCTGATTCGCGAGGCCGAATCGCCGACGCACCAGCTTGGCGCGCTGGTGGTCCTGCCCGTGTATGGCGGCGGCGAGGCGTTTGGCAACGCCGAGGACCGGCGCGCGGCGGTCATCGGCTATGTCTTCGCGTCGCTGCGCCTGGGCGACCTGATGCGCAGCGTCACGGGTCGTGCCGCCAGCGAACTGGTGCTTGCGCTCCAGGAGGGCCCTGCCAGCGCGCGCGGCAGGCTCGTGTCCGGCGATCTCACCGACGGCGAGCGCCGCGACGACGGCCATCTGCCCATGCTCGCCGCCGAACGCCAGTTCGACTACGGCGGACGGACCTGGACGCTGCGCGCGGCGTCCCGCCCGGCATTCGAAGCGGCCCACGGCAACGACCGTGCCCGCATGGTTGCCGCCGCCGGCGCGCTGGCCACGCTGCTGGTGACGCTGCTGACCTTTGCGCTGGCTCGCCAGCGGCAAGCCGCCCGGCAGGACGCCGCAGCGGCCGACAGCCGCCGCGAGGCCGACCAGGCCATGCTGCAGGCCTGCATGGCGCTAGCCGCGGACGGATTCCTGGTGACCGATGCCGAGGGCAGCGTGACCAGCGCGAGCGCACGCGCCGCGCAGTTCTTCGGCACCAGTGCCGAGGACCTGCAGGGCCGGGCGCTGGCCGGGCTGGTGCCGGGGGTTGCCGGCATTGCGATGGCGTCGGTCGCGCGGTCCGGGCGGGCGTCGGCCCAGCGCGAGCTGGAGGGCGTGCGCGCCGACGGCAGCCGTTTCCCGCTGCGGGCCGGCATGGCGCGTCTGCCCGGCAACGGTTCCGGCGAGCCCGCGCGCTCGCTCTGGATCCTGACCGACCTGGATGAACTGTGGCGGGCGCGCCAGCAGGCTGCCGTGCAGGCCGGCCGCTATGCGAGCCTGGCCGACCACGCGCCCATGTGCGTCATCACCTTCGATGAAGACGGGTGCATCACCGGCATCAACCGTGCGGGCCAGCACCTGCTCTGGTATCCCGATCCCGGGCTGGTCGCCGGCATGCGCTACGCCGACCTGCATGTGGCCGATGAGCTGGCCGAACGCGCGCGCGAGCTGACGCGCGAACTCGGGGAAGCCGTCGCGCCCGGGCTGCCGGCGCTGGTGGCCAAGGCCCGCCTCGGGCTGGTCGACGAGCGCGAATGGACATGGGTGCGCAAGGGCGGCTCGCGCGTGCCGGTGCAGGTGACGTTGCGCATATTGCCCGCCGAAGACGGGCAGCCGCGCGAGTACCAGGCCATTGCCTGCGACCTGACCGAACGCCACCGCGTGGACGAGTACATCCGCCACCTGGCGCTGCATGACGCGCTGACCGGCCTGCCCAACCGCGCCGAGCTGACCGAGCGCTGCGAAGCGCTGCTGCTGCACGCACGGCGCCACGGCGAGCGCGTGGCCCTGCTGCTGCTCGATCTCGATCATTTCAAGCACATCAACGATTCGCTGGGCCATCCGGTCGGCGACGACGTGCTGCGTACAATTGCCGACCGCCTCAAGGCCGCCGTGCGTCCGGGCGACCTGGTCGCGCGCATGGGTGGCGACGAGTTCGCCGTGGTGCTGAGCGGACTGCGCCAGGACAGCGAGGCCGAGCTGGCCGCCTCGAAGATCCTGGCGCGGGTGTCCGAGGAACTCGACATCGACGGGCAGCGGCTGCGGGTGACGCCATCGCTTGGCATCGCGATGTTCCCGACCGATGGCGAATCGCTGACGGACCTGCTCAAGTCGGCCGATGCCGCCCTGTACGCTGCCAAGCAGGGCGGCCGCGCGCAACAGCGCCGCTTTGCCAGCGAGATGGCAGAAGCGGCCCTGGCACGCCTCACCATCGAGGGCCTGCTGCGCCGGGCGCTCGACGCACAGGAGTTCAACCTGCGCTACCAGCCCATCGTCGATACCACCACGCTGGCCGTGGCCGGCGTGGAGGCGCTGATCGCCTGGCAGACGCCGGAGCGCGGCACGATGTCGCCGGCCGAGTTCATCCCCATTGCCGAGCAATGCGGCCTGATCGGCGCGCTCGGCGAATGGGCACTGGCCACGGCCTGCCACGATATCCAGGCGCTGCGCGCTGCGCTGGGCCGCGAGATCGAGGTGGCCGTGAACATCTCGCCGCTGCAGTTGCGCCAGGCCGGGTTTCCCGACGTGGTCGCGCGCTGCCTGGAGCAGAGCGGGCTGCCGCCGGCCAGCCTGACCATCGAGGTGACCGAGGGGATCCTGGTCGATGGCGGCGAGACCACCATCGACACCTTCCGCCGGCTGCGCGAACTCGGCGTGCAGATCTCGATCGACGACTTCGGCACCGGTTACTCGGGCCTGCACTACCTGACGCGGCTGCCGATCAACCGGCTCAAGATCGACAAATCCTTCGTCGACGACGTAGCCACGCCCGGGCATGACCAGGTCGTGGCGGCGGCGATCATCGCGCTCGGCCACCAGTTGCACCTCAAGGTCGTGGCCGAGGGCGTGGAAAGCATGGCGCAGTTCAGGTTCCTGCGCGAGCAGGGCTGCGATGCGCTGCAGGGTTACCTGTTCTGCCGCGCGGTGGGCCCCGAGACCCTGCGCGAGGTACTCGACAGCGGCTTCGAGCGCATGCTGCCGGCCGATGCCTGGCGCGAAGCCGACGCCGCAGCCAACGCCGCAACCGACGTCGAATCGGGCGAACCCGGCACCGAACCCAAAAATCAGCCGATAGCCCCATCGGAATAGTTTGCCGTTCTGCCACACGCCTGGCATATCGCCTGCCTATGCTGGCATCCGTTCAGATGGATTCGCGGAGATGGCGTGATGCAGGCAGGCAAGCCCGGGGAGGGCCGGGTATTCCTGGCGGTAGAAGACATCAGCAAGCGCTTTGGCGCTTTTGCTGCGCTGGATGGCGTCTCGCTGTCGGTCGGGCAGGGTGAATTGCTGTGCCTGCTGGGCCCCTCGGGCTGTGGCAAGAGCACGCTGCTTCGCATCATCGCGGGCCTGGAGCGCCAGGACGCCGGCCGCGTCCATGCCGGTGGGCGCGAGCTGACCAGACTGCCGCCGCAGGCGCGCGGCTACGGCATCCTGTTCCAGTCCTACGCGCTGTTTCCCAACCTGACGGTGGCCGCCAATGTGGCGTATGGCCTGCATGGTCGCGGCATGGGTCGGGCGCACCGCGATGCGCGCGTCGCGGAAATGCTCGACCTGATCGGGCTGCCTGGCAGCGAGCACAAATACCCCGGCCAGCTATCCGGCGGGCAGCAGCAGCGCGTGGCGCTGGCCCGCGCACTGGCGCCCGCGCCGTCGCTGCTGCTGCTAGACGAGCCCATGTCGGCGCTGGACGCGCGCGTGCGCGAGCACCTGCGCATCGAACTTCGCCAGCTCCAGCGCCGGCTCAACATCACTACGGTCATGGTCACCCATGACCAGGAAGAGGCCATGGCGATGGCCGACCACATCGCCGTGATGGACGGCGGACGCATCGTGCAGGCCGGCACGCCCGCGCAGATCTACGAGCAGCCCGCCTCGGCCTTCGTCGCCAACTTTGTCGGGCAGGCCAACTGGCTGCCCGGCCGTCGCGGCGGCCCGGGCCGCTTCGTGGTGGGCGACGGCAGCTTCGCCGTCGACCTGGAGGTGGCATCGCCCGACGGCATGCCGGAGTCCGGGCGCGTGTGCTGCCGCCCCGAGGCCGTGCGCCTGAACGCCGCCGACGGCGACGCCAACCGGCTGCTGGCCCGCGTGGTGGACCATACCTTCCTGGGCAGCCGCTACCGCGTGGCGCTGGAGGCCGAGCGCCTGCCGGGCATGATCCTGTTCGCCGACGTGCCGCGCTCGGAGCGCCACCTGCTGCCCGGCGCGGGCACGCAGAAATTCTGGATCTCACTGCCGGCGGCGGCGCTGCGGGTGTTCGCATGAGCCGCGCCGCGCACGACACCGCCGGCATGCCGGCCATCCGCCCGGCGCACTACGGCGCGGCACCGCGCCGCGGGATGGGCGCGGGCGTGGCCCATCGCGCGCCATCCGCGATGAAGTGGTTGTGGCTGGCCGGTGTGGCCGTGGCGCTGGTGCTGCCGCTGCTGGCGCTGTTCCGCCAAGCCTGGTTCGACGGCGCGGGGCGCTGGGCGCTTGGTGCGCGCGTGGCCGAGCTGCTGGCCAATCCCAACTTCCTGCCGCTGCTGGGGCGCAGCGTGGCAGTCGCCCTGGCAACGGTGGCGCTGGTCGTGCCGCTGGCCTTCGGTTTTGCCTATGCGCTGCAGCGCTCGCGCATCGCCGCACGGCCGCTGTGGCGTGGCATCGCGCTGCTGCCGCTGTTTGCGCCGTCGCTGCTTCCGGCCATCGCGCTGGTGTATCTGTTCGGCAACCAGGGGATCTTCAAGCACGCCTTTGGCGCAGGCGGCATCTATGGTTTCTGGGGCATCCTGCTCGGCGAGGCCTTCTATACCTTTCCGCACGCGCTGATGGTGCTGGTCGCCACGCTCTCGCTGGCCGATGGGCGGCTCTACGAGGCCGCGCGCGCCATGGGCGCCAGCCCGTGGCGCACCTTCTGCACGGTGACGCTGCCCGGCGCGCGCCAGGGGCTGTTCGCCGCGGGGTGCCTGGTGCTGACGCTCGTCATCACGGATTTCGGCGTGCCCAAGGTGGTCGGCGGCGGCTATCCGGTGCTGGCGCTGGAGGCCTACAAGGCCGTGGTCGGGCAGCAGAAGTTCGAGACCGGCGCGCTGATCGGCATGTTGCTGTTGCTGCCGGCGCTGCTGACCTTCGGCGTGGACATGGCCATGCAGCGCCGCCAGCGCGCGCAGATGAGCAGCCGCGCGCAGGTTTATGTGCCGGGGCCGGACCGCATGCGCGATGCCGTGTGCCTGCTGGTGGTGGCAACGGCCAGTGCGGCGCTGCTGACGGTGCTGGTTACCGCGGTGGGCGCGTCGCTGGTGAAGCTGTGGCCGTACAACCTGCAGCTCACGCTGGGCCACTATGACTTCGACAATATGGACGGCGGCGGCTGGCTGGCCTATCGCAACAGCCTGAAGCTGTCGCTGCTGAGCGCCGTCGCCGGCGCGGCGATCATCTTCCTGGGCGCCTGGCTGACCGAGCGCACGCGCGGGCCGGCGTGGCTGCATGCGCTGCTGCGCGGAGGCTTCCTGCTGCCGATGGCGGTACCCGGCTTGGTGCTGGGCCTGGGCTACGTGTTCTTCTTCAATGCGCCGGACAACCCCTTGCACGCGCTCTACGGGACCATGGCGCTGCTGGTGCTCTGCAACGTCGCGCACTTCTACACCACCGGCCACCTTACCGCGGCCGCCGCGCTGCGCCAGCTCGACACCGAATTCGAAGCCGCCGCGCTGTCGCTGGGCGTCGCGCCGCTGGTGACGTGCTGGCGCGTGACCGTACCGATCTGCCTGCCGGCCATCCTCGACATCTTCCGCTACCTGTTCGTGTCGTCGATGACCACGGTGTCGGCGGTGATCTTCCTGTACAGCCCCGACACCGTGCTCGCCGCGATTTCCGTGCTGAACATGGACGACGCCGGCGACACCGCGCCCGCGGCCGCCATGTCGACGCTGATCCTGCTGACCGCCATCGTGGCCGCGCTGCTGCTGCACGCCGCCTCGGCCGGCTGGCTGCGCCGCACGCAGGCCTGGCGCCGGCCAGCCTGAACCTATCCGCATACCCCGAAGGAGAAGCCATGTTCCGCCTCACCCGTACCGCCACGGCGTTGGCAGCATTTACGCTGCTTGCCGCCGCCCAGGCCCACGCCGCCACCGTGCTGACGGTCTACACCGCGCTGGAAGCCGACCAGATCGCCGCCTACAAGGCCGCGTTCGAGAAGGCGAACCCCGATATCGAGATCAAGTGGGTGCGCGATTCCACGGGCATCGTCACGGCCAAGCTGCTGGCCGAAAAGGCCGCGCCGCGCGCCGACGCCGTGTGGGGCCTGGCGGGCTCGAGCCTGGCCATCCTCGACAAGGAAGGCATGCTCCAGCCGTACGCGCCAAAGAACCTCGGCGCCATTGACGCGCAGTATCGCAGCGCGGCCAACCCGCCGGCATGGGTGGGCATGGACGTATGGGGCGCGGCGATCTGCTTCAACACCGTCGAGGCGCAGAAGCAGGGATTGCCCAGGCCGACCTCTTGGGCGGACCTGGCCAAGCCGGTGTATGCGGGCAAGATCGTGATGCCGCATCCGGCTTCGTCGGGCACCGGCTTCCTCGACGTCAGCGCCTGGCTGCAGATGATGGGCGAGAAGAAGGGCTGGGACTACATGGATGCCCTGCACAAGAACATCGGCCTGTACACGCACTCGGGCTCCAAGCCTTGCAAGATGGCCGCGCAGGGCGAGTTCCCGATCGGTATCGCGTTTGAATACCGCGCCATGAAGTCAAAGAAGGAAGGCGCGCCGATCGATATCGTGCTGCCGAGCGAAGGCCTGGGTTGGGATATCGAGGCCACGGCCATCATCAAGGGCACGAAAAACCTGGAGGCGGCGCGCAGGCTGGCCGACTTCTCGGCCTCGCGCGAGGCCATGGGTTTGTACGAGAAGAACTTCGCCGTGCTGGCCGTTCCTGGCATTGCCAGGCCGGATGCGCTGTTGCCGGCCGATTATGAGAAGCGGCTGATCAAGAATGACTTTGTGTGGGCGAGCGCGAATCGCGATCGTATTCTGGGCGAGTGGAGCAAACGCTACGAAGGGAAGGCAGAGAAGAAGTAGGCGCGGCGGCAGGGAACGTGTGGATGCGCTGGCCGGGAATATGCCCGGCCAGCGCATTTCTTGCTGATTGGGCGACCAATCATTCACGCGCGCAACGCGCAGAAATGGGTACGCTACCGGCGCGAGGACAGGCTGCAACTACGCGTGGCAAGCGAGCGAAGGGACTCAGGCCTGGTTCGGGGCCGTGGTTTCCGCATCAGGCGCGTGCAGGCGACGGTACAGATCGTCGATGCGTTCTCGGCTGGCGCGCAATTCTTCACGGCCCTGCTCGGTGAGCAGGTAGACGCGGCCGATGCCGTCGCGCAATACGCTCTGCAGGTAGCCTTCCATCTGCAAGGCACGCAGCAGCGGCCGTACCGTGCCGATATCGACCTGGAAGCCATATTCCATCAGCATTTCTGCGAGCATGGCCACGGTCGCAGGGACTTCCATGGCGAACTGCAGGACGTAAACACGGGCGAGCAAGCCCAGGAACTGTCGTTTCATGTGGCAGGCAACGCGGAACGGGGGAGGCCGGTTGACGCAAGTTTCACAATGTGAAGCATGCGCGACCGCATGGTCCTCATGGCAACTTGCCTGGGCTGCCGGCATTCCAAGCTTGCGCCTGCTTGCGGCAAAAAAGAAGCCGCCAGTATCCTGGCGGCTTGTCGGGAATGCGTCGGAGGGGTCAATTAACTCTGGCGCAGACCAGATTTTAATTTGATCGAAGTCCCATTGTCACGTGCCTGTCGCATGTCCCCCTCTACCGAGGGGTGCGACTGAAAGCTACTTGCAAGCTCATGTGGCGAGGATGCGACCGGATCGGCAGATTTCCGCGATGAACTAGTATGAATCGCCAATTTTTGTGATTTTTTGGCCTCATTTTTGCCGCGAAAGCCGGCTTCGCTGTTTCGATGAACAGGTCCGAAAACAGCTTGCGGCGGGAGGGGGCACGGGCGTCTAATCCGCCCATGTCGATGGCCGTCACCCAATCATGAAACCCGCCGATCTCGTCCGCCTGCTCTCGCTGGCCGCTCTCTGGGGCGCCAGCTTCCTGTTCCTCCGTATCGGGGCGCCAGTACTGGGGCCATTGCCGACCGCTTTCGTGCGGGTGCTGATTGGCGCGGTCACGCTTGCCGCCTGCCTGCCCATGCTCGGCTTGCGTTGGGACATGCGCGGCAAATGGCCGGCCGTGCTCACGCTGGGCGTGGTGAATTCTGGGATTCCATTCGTCATGTATTCCATCGCCGCGCTCTGGCTGCCGGCCGGATACTCCGCCGTGTTCAACGCGATGACGCCGCTGATGGGCGTGCTGATCGGCGCCCTTTTCTTTGCCGAGCGCCTGACGCGCGCCAAGGCGGCCGGCGTGGTGCTGGGCCTGGCGGGCGTGGCCGTGCTCACGCGTACCGGGCCAATGACGTTTTCCGTGCACGTATTGCTCGGCGCGGTCGCGTGCCTGGTGGCGACGGCTTGCTACGGGCTGGCCGGTTTCCTGACGCGGCGCTGGATCACCGAACGCGGCGGGTTGGACAGCCGCCAGGTGGCCGCCGGCAGCCTGGTCGGGGCCACGCTGTTCCTGCTGCCGTTCAGCCTTGGCGCGCTGGCGCAGCACAATACGCTGCCCGATGCCGGCGCCGGCGTGTGGGCCGCCATGCTGGGGCTCGGCGTGGTCTGCACCGCGCTGGCCTATATCCTCTATTACCGCTTGATTGCGGACCTGGGCCCGGTGCGGTCGCTGACGGTCACGTTCCTGATTCCGCCGTTCGGCATTGTCTGGGGCGCGCTGTTCCTGCACGAGTCGCTGTCCTGGGCGCACCTGGTGGGTGGCGCACTGATCGGCGGCGCAGTGTGGATGGTGCTTCGCCCGACCCGGCCGCAGCCGCAACCCGAGCCTGCGCGCGGCTGAGCTTCAGGCGCCGGCCACCACGTTGTAGCGCTCGCGCACCAGCATCACCACGCGCCGCGCCTGACGCAGGTTGCGCACGGCATCGGCTTCGGTGCGCTCGGGAAAATCCACTTCTGCGCTCCAGTTGCAGCCGGTGTGATCCGGTCGATGCACGCACAGCGCGTGCAACTGGCAGTCCTGGCAACCCGGCTCCTGGCGCAGGCAAAAGTTGAGCAGGCGCTTCAGTTCGGACAGGGGCTTGGTCAGTCGCGCCATGGTCGGCTCCGCTAAGTCGCGCCGCGCGTGTCAGCCGGCCGGCGTTCCGGCCCGGCATTCCGGGCAGATGCCATACAGGACCAGCATGTGCTCGCGCAGCGCGAAGTCGTTGTCGGCCGCCACCTGGCGCTGGCGCTGTTCGATCCTCTCGTCGCGGAATTCCTCGACGCGTCCGCAGGTCATGCAGATCAGGTGGTCGTGGTGGCCGCCTTCGTTGAGCTCGAACACGGCGTGGTCCGATTCGAAGCTGTGGCGCAGCAGGATCTCGGCCTGGACCAGCTGGTTGAGCACGCGGTACACGGTCGAGAGCCCGGCGTCGTCATCCTGCGAGAGCAGGATGCGGTAGACGTCTTCGGCGCTCAGGTGGCGGCGCTCGCAGGTACGGAACACCTCCAGGACGCGCATGCGGGGCGACGTAGCCTTGAGGCCGGCGCGCTTGAGGTGGGCAGGATCGGGCATCACGGTTGGCATGGCATGCGGCTGCGGGCGCCATCCGCGGACGGCGTTGGGAAAACGGCTGAAATCAGGCTGGAAGACGTCCGGAACGCCCTCGCGGTGCGTCCCGGACGTGGCGCCGTGCTGCACGGCGCGCGGAATAAAAAGGCGGCTTGGCTTGTCGACGGATGACGCGGCCGGGAAAGCGGGGTCTGGTTGCTTTCCCGACCATCCGGCGACTGGCTACTGCCAAACGCTCCGCGTTACGGAGCGGTCCCCACAAAAGTCGGTAACAGGATGCCGCCTGGTGGCGACGATCCGGAAATGCTCTCCGGCAGGCCCGCTCGGTTCGCCGCGTACCGCGGCGGGGCCAGGCTGGCCGGCTGTCTGGTGCGTTGCCGCTGCGTCAGACAGTGATGTCATAGTAAATGGGAATCGATCTCATTACAATGGGGGATTCCGAAGTTTTTTGCCTGCCGGTTGGATTCCTTTCCAGGAAAAGGACTCAAGGCAAGAAGGTCGATCGGCTATGTTTCATTTTGTGGCAATATGTGGCGTTATGTTGTATTTTGATGGGGCCTCCCAACTTAGGAAGAATCCATGCGCCCCTTCTGGCTGGAACAAGCCCTTCTTGGTGATACGGATCTCACCCCCGCATTGCGCGGAACCAGACAGGCTGACATTTGCATCGTTGGCGGCGGTTTCACCGGGCTATGGACCGCGCTGCAACTCAGGCAAAAACGTCCGTCCCTGAAAATCACGATCCTCGAAGCCGACATTTGTGGGGCTGGGGCAAGCGGACGCAACGGCGGCTGCATGCTGACCTGGTCCACCAAGCTCTTTACGCTGGCCCGCCTGTTCGGTGAAACCGAAGCCATGCGGCTGATACGGGCGTCCGAGGATGCGGTCCCCGCTATTGCGGAGTTCTGCCGCACGCATGGGATCGACGCCGAACTGCGCATGGACGGCACCATCTATACCGCCACCAATCCCGCCCAGGAAGGTCAGCTCGATCCGGTCGTGCAGGCGCTGGAGGACTGGGGGCTCAATAGCTGGCAGCGCCTGAGCACCGTCGAGGTTGCCGCGCGAACGGGTTCCGCCCGCAACCGCTCCGGTTTTTTCTCACCACTGGCCGGCACGGTGCACCCGGGAAAACTGGTCCGCGGCCTGCGCCGCGTGGCGCTGAGTCAGGGCATCGACATCCATGAGCGCTCGCCCATGATCTCCCTGGTCGATGCCGCGCGTCCCGCGGTCGTGACGCCGAGCGGGCGCGTTGAAGCAGGCCACATCGTGCTGGCGCTCAATGCCTGGATGCCTGGTCTGTTCCCGCAGTTCGAGCGCTCGGTGGCCATCGTGTCGAGCGACATGATCATGACCGATCGCTGTCCCGACCTGCTGGCCAGCATCGGCCTGGATCATGGCACGTCGGTGCTGGATTCGCGCACCTTCGTCTATTACTACCGCACCACCCGGGACGGGCGCCTCATGCTTGGCAAAGGCGGCAACACGTTCTCCTACCGCGGGCGCATCGTGCCGGTCTTCAATCAGGCATCCCCCTACGAGACGATGCTCACGCACAGCCTGCGCGAGTTCTTTCCCGCCCTGAGCGATGTGCCGGTGATCGCCAGCTGGAATGGCCCGTCCGACCGGTCGGCGACCGGCTTCCCCTTCTTCGGTTACCTGAACGGAAACCGCGCGATTTCCTACGGTTTCGGTTATTCCGGCAATGGCGTGGCGCCAAGCTATATGGGCGGCCAGCTGCTGTCGTCGCTGGCGTTGGGCGAGGACAATGCCTGGACGCGCTCCGGCCTTGCCAGGGGCCCGCGTGGACAATTCCCTCCCGAGCCGGTGCGTTACCTTGGGTCGCTGCTGGTACGCAACGCGATTCGCCGCAAGGAAAACGCCGAAGATCGCCACGCGGAACCATTCCTGCTCGACAAGTTCCTGGCCCGCTTCGCGCAAGCCGCCGGCAAGGCCGACAAGGTGGCCTGAGGGCAGGTGGTGCCAGTACGGCGCTAACCCCGGCGCTAACCCCGGCGCCGCTGCCTGCGGCATGGAACATGACTGCCACGGTCATGCCGGACCGTCATCCGGCACTGGACGAGCCTGCGATCCCGGTTCACCATGGGGCCAGCGTGGCGGCCAGGTCAGCCGCCGTCAGCTGTTGCGCTGATGCGCGCAATTGCGCGCGGAAATCAAGAACGAACCCTCTGGACCAGGATGGACCATGAAGACCCTCTTTCTCGTCCGGCATGCCAAATCGAGTCGCGACGATCCCTCCTTGCCGGACCGGGAGCGCCCCCTCAATGATCGCGGTCGGCACGATGCCGCCGCCATGGGCAAGCGCATGGCCGGCCGCAAGTCGAAGCCTCGTCTGATCGTGTCGAGTCCGGCCGTGCGTGCGCTGACGACGGCGCAACTGATCGCCGACCAGATCGGCTATGCATACCAGGACATCGTGATCGATGATTCCTTGTATGCCAGCAGCGTGGTCAATCTGCTGGCCGTCGTTCATGCGCTTGATAACGAACTGGACGGTGTGATGCTGTGCGGCCACAACCCCGAGTTCACCGACCTCGCGCATCGCCTGTCGGGCGAGATCACCGACATGCCCACCTGCGCGGTCGCGGAATTCCACTACGACACGAAGGCGTGGGGGCACGTAGGGGAAATCACCCCATCGAAAGTGACCCTGTACTCCCCGAAAACGTAACTCGACGCGAGTCGGAACACTCTGGTCTGTCATGGCAGGCATGGATCACAGGGGCCATCATTCCGTCACGCGCTGGCTGGCAGGGGCGGCCTGCCTGGCCTTGTTGGTCGGATTCGGCCGGCTCGCATTGTTCGCCGCGATCGAGCGCGATGCGTTCGTACCCAAGCCCGCCGGCGTCTTCACGCCCGAGAGCTTCGGCACGCCGTCACGGCAGATCGTCTTCGCAAGTTCGCAACGCCAGCTGCATGCTTCCTACGTGCAGGCGGCCGACCCGGCTGCGCCGGCCTTGATGATCTGCCACGGCGACGAGGAGAACCTTTCTGACTGGGCCATCGTGCAGGCGCTGCTTTACCACGAGGGCATATCGTCCTTCGTGTTCGACTACAGCGGCTATGGCGCCAGCGACGGCCGGCCCAGCGTGAGCAACCTGCGCCAGGACGGCCTGGAAGCCTACCGTCGCTTTGTCGCGGACACGCCGCTGGCGGTACGGCGCTACGTCCTCGGCTACTCGCTCGGCTCGGGGGTGCTGCTTGATATCGTCGGCTCCCTGTCCCCGGCACCCTCGGGGGTCGTGATTGGCGCCGGATTCGCCACGGCGCGCTCGGCCGCGGTGGCCACAGGCATCGTGCCGTCCTGGCTGGCACCGCTGCTGCCCGAACCCTGGGACAACGAAGCGCAGGTGCGCAAGCTTGCGCTGCCGCTGCTGCTGGCGCACAGCCGTTCCGACGAACTGATTCCCTTCGCCAACGCAGAACGGCTTGCCGCCGCCGCCGCGGGGCCGCATCGGCTGGTCGCCTACAACGGCCTGGTTCACAACGCCGCCATCGAAGGCGACGAGCTCGTCCGCTTCTGGGCCCCGATCACTGCTTACCTGCATAGTGGACAACTCGATCCGGCCAGGGCAGGTCCGGCAGGAACGACCGACGTGGACAGCATGGAGCCTGGCGCGCGCAGGTGATCAAGGTTCGCCACCGGCCTCATACTTCCCGCCTGCTGTGCCGGCGAGCCAGCGGATCTCGCCAGGCACGTGGCGTTAGTTACGCCGCTCTCTTCGCATTGATCACCGCCTCCGCCACGTTGACTGGCGCCTCGGCGTAGTGCTTGAACTCCATCGTGAAGGTCGCGCGCCCTTGCGTGAGCGAGCGCAGCGACGTGGAGTAGCCGAACATCGTCGCCAGCGGCACCTCGGCGCGCACGACCTTGCCGCCGCCTCCCGCGATCTCTTCCATGCCGTGCACCATGCCGCGCCGTGACGAGAGGTCGCCCATCACGTTGCCGGTGAATTCCTCCGGCGTTTCCACTTCCACCGACATCATCGGCTCGAGCAGGATCGGCCTGGCGCGCTTCATGCCTTCGCGGAACGCCATCGAGCCAGCCATGCGGAACGCATTCTCGTTCGAATCCACATCGTGGTACGAACCGAATACCAGCGTGGCCTTCACGTCGACGATCGGATAGCCGGCCAGTACGCCGGCGGTCAGCGTCTCGCGAATGCCCTTGTCCACCGCCGGAATGAATTCGCGCGGAACCACGCCGCCCTTGATCGCGTCAACGAACTCGTAGCCGCCGCCATGCGGCATCGGCTCGACGTTGAGCACGACGTGGCCGTACTGGCCGCGTCCGCCGGACTGCTTGATGAACTTGCCCTCGACGTCTTTCACCGCCTGCCGGATGGTTTCACGGTAGGCCACCTGCGGCTTGCCGACCGAGGCTTCCACGCCGAACTCGCGCCGCATGCGGTCGACCAGGATCTCCAGGTGCAGCTCGCCCATGCCGGAGATGATGGTCTGCCCGGATTCCTCGTCGGTCGTCACGCGGAAGGACGGGTCTTCCTGCGCCAGCCGGTTCAGGGCGATGCCCATCTTCTCCTGGTCCGCCTTGGTCCTCGGCTCCACGGCCTGCGAGATCACCGGTTCCGGGAAGCTCATGCGTTCCAGGATGATGACCTTGTTCGGGTCGCACAGCGTGTCACCGGTGGTGGCTTCCTTCAGCCCGACCGCCGCGGCGATATCGCCGGCGCACACTTCCTTGATCTCCTGGCGCACGTTGGCGTGCATCTGCAGGATGCGCCCCAGCCGCTCGCGCTTGGACTTGACCGGGTTGTAGACCGTGTCGCCGGAATGGACCACGCCCGAGTACACGCGGAAGAAGATCAGCTGGCCGACGAACGGGTCGGTCATGATCTTGAACGCCAGCGCCGAGAACGGCTCGTCGTCGTTCGGGTGGCGCTCGGCCTCGCGGTCGTCCTCGGTATGGCCGAGGATGGCGGGCACGTCGGCGGGCGAGGGCAGGTAGTCGATCACCGCGTCGAGCATGCTCTGCACGCCCTTGTTCTTGAACGCGCTGCCGCACAGCATCGGCACGATCTCGTTGGCGATGGTGCGCTTGCGCAGGCCCTGCTTGATCTGCGCCTCGGTGAGCGGATCGCCGGCCAGGTATTGCTCGAGCAGCGTTTCGTCGGCCTCGGCGGCGGCTTCGATCATCTTGTCGCGCCATTCCTGCGCGATGGGCAGCAGCTCGGCCGGGATGTCCCGATACTCGAAACGCACGCCCTGGCTCTCGTCGTCCCAGACCACGGCCTTCATCTTGACCAGGTCGACCACGCCAAGGAAATGGTCTTCCGCACCGACCGGGATCTGGATCGGCACGGCGCGGCCCTTGAGCCGGTCGGCGATCTGGGTCTGCACGCGGAAGAAGTCCGCACCGACGCGGTCCATCTTGTTGACGAACGCGATGCGCGGCACCTTGTACTTGTTGGCCTGGCGCCAGACCGTCTCGGACTGCGGCTGCACGCCGCCGACCGCGTCATAGACCATGCACGCGCCGTCGAGCACGCGCATGGAGCGCTCGACCTCGATGGTGAAGTCGACGTGTCCCGGCGTGTCGATGATATTGATGCGGTGCTCGGGGTAGTTGCCGGCCATGCCTTTCCAGAACGCCGTGGTCGCCGCCGACGTGATGGTGATGCCGCGCTCCTGCTCCTGCTCCATCCAGTCCATGGTCGCGGCGCCGTCGTGCACTTCCCCCAGCTTGTGATTGACGCCGGTATAGAACAGGATACGCTCCGTCGTCGTCGTCTTGCCGGCGTCGATATGGGCACTGATGCCGATATTGCGGTAGCGCTCGATGGGGGTTTTGCGGGACACGGTGATCTCTCCAGGACGACACCAATGAACTAGAGTAGCACCTGCCGCGCAACCCCGTTTGCCCCTGCAATCGGAAGGGGCAGCCGCCGGGGCGGGCGTGCGCCTGCCGTCGTCAGCCGGCGGCAAGCCGGTGAATCCGGAGCGCTGGCGGCCTATAAGAGCAAAGAAATTGCTTCGTCAGATGAAGATTCATCTGCATTGCGGTGCCACCGCATTTCAGGGCCCGCGTGCCTGCCTATACTTGCCCGTTCGTGTCCGGCGTCTGCCTCCTGCGGGTGACAGTCTTCCGGCGCCCGGGCGCCTTCCCGACCAATTCCGACCAGTTCCGACCAGTTCCGACCAATTTCGATACAGAGAGACAGACAGGCAAGCATGGCTAGCGTCCTGATCGTTGATGATCATCCCGCGTGGCGGCTGGTGATGAGATCGCAGCTTTCCCAACTGCTCGGCGTGGAGCATGTCCTTGAAGCCGACAATGGCCAGTGCGCGATCGAAGCGGTGCGCCAGCACAAGGCGGACCTGGTGATACTAGACCTCGACATTCCGCGCATCGGCGGCCTCGATGTGGCGACCAGGGTGCGCGACCTCCATCCGGCGGTGCGCGTCCTGGTCGTGACCGCGCTGGATCCGGCCGTGTTCGTGTCGCGCGCATGGCAGGCCGGCGTGCAGGGCTTTGTCAGCAAGACGCAGGACATCCGCGAAATCCTGCGCGCGGTGGAGTCCGTGCTGGCCGGCTATACGGTTTTTCCGGCGCTGGCACGGCGCGGCGCCAGCGGGCCGGCGTTGTACGGCGACGATGAGAACCTGCGACGCCTTTCCGACAAGGAACTGGAGGTGCTGAAGATGCTGGCGCGCGGCATGTCGTACAAGGACATCAGCCACGAACTGTTTATCAGCACCAAGACCGTCAGCAGCTACAAGGCACGCCTCATGGCCAAGCTGCAGGTCGGCTCGCTGGTGGAACTGGTCGACTTTGCCCGGCGCTGCCGGCTGGTCCAGTAAGGCCGGCGGGGGACAAGCCTCAGGCTCAAGGAATTTGAACGTCCCATGCAGCCAGCACACGTGCAAGCTGGCTGCAGCACTGGCACACTGATGGTCTGACCAATGTTCAAGACCAAGGTGGGGGGACGGCTGTGGGCGAGTTGCAGACCATGCTGGAAAACCATGGGCTGATGCTGGTGTTCCTCAATGTGCTGGCGGAACAGGCGGGCCTGCCGATTCCGGCGTATCCGATGCTGTTCGTGGCCGGCGCGCTGGGTGTGCAGGAGACCGGCCCATCGATCGGCGCAGTGCTGGCGGCCGTGATCGCGGCCTGCCTCATCGCGGATACCGCCTGGTATTTTGCCGGCCGCCGTCTCGGCCAGCCCATGTTGCGCACCATCTGCAAGGTGTCGATGTCGCCGGACACCTGCATCCGCCAGACCCAGTCGCTCTATTTGCGCGTGGGGCCGCGTGCGCTGGTGTTCGCCAAGCTGCTGCCCGGCGCCGGAGCGCTGTCCACGGCCATGGCCGGCATGACTGCCACACCGCTGCCGGTGTTTCTGTTCTATGACGCCCTCGGCGCGCTGGTCTGGGCCGGCGCGGCCCTGCTGGTCGGGGTGGTGTTCAGTGACTTTGTCGATGTCATCCTGGCCGGCTTCAGCGAATACGGGCACCTGGCGGTGCTGATCTGCGTGGGCGCGTTCGCGCTGTTCCTGGCCTGGCGCGTGTGGTGGCGTTTCCACATGCTGCGCCGCACGCGGCGGGTACCGCGCATGACCGTCGACGAGCTCGAGGCCCGCCGCCGCGCCGGCACGCTGCCGCTGGTGCTGGACGTGCGCGCCCATGGCCCGGCACCGATCGAACGCATCCCGGGCGCCATGGTGGTCGACATGCACGGATCGCTCGACGCACTGGGCGGCCAGCTCGAGGCCCGGGATATCGTCGTCTACTGCGCCTGCCCGCACGAGATCTCGGCGGCCATCCTGGCCGAGCGGCTCAGGGCCGCCGGCTACCGGCAGACCTGGGCCCTGGCCGGTGGCTTCGATGAGTGGAAGCGCCTGCATGGCGGCGCCGAATCGCCGCCGCAAGCGGCGCAAGCGGCGCAAGCGGCGCAAGCAGCGCAAGCGGCCAACGACGCGGCGGCCGGCTGATCCGCCCCGCCGGGGGCGGTAGTCTCAGCGCGTGCCGGCGGTCTGGAACACCGACAGGTCCGGGTAGACCGCGCGGATCTTTTCCCACTCTGCGGCGTTGAAGAACTGGCACTTGCCGGTGCCGAAGCGCTTGCCGACTTCCACGCAGAAGCGCACCGCCTCGGCAATGTCGATTTCATGGTTGGCCGACGTGGCGCTGCCCGACACGACCGATTGTGCCGTCACCGCCACGCCGACCACGGGCGCACGCGTGGCCACATGGGGCTGCATGATGCTGTTGAAGTGGTACAGGCCGTTGTGATACGGCGTGATGTCCTGCTGCGAGATCGGGAACGTGACGGCCGGGCAGCCGGTGGTCGATTCCATCGTCGCGACCAGGTCCGGGCTCACGCGAAGGATGTAACCCTGCATGGCCGTCGGCGAAATCGCGAAGCCGCGGTGCTTGATGATGCTGTTGCCCTTGGACGCATCGATCGACAGGATGGCGTCCATCTCCGGCAGAACCTGATGGTCGTTCATGGTGTCCGACGACACCGGCATGCCCATGAACGGCACCGGATCGTGTGGCTGCATCGAGACATTGGTCGACAGGTGCGTCGTCACGATGATGTCGCCAGCCAGGTGATCGCCGCGCTCCTTCATCTGCGCGAGCTTGAGCGCCACGGCCAGGCAGCCGATCGGGCCATCCGCGTCGGAGACCAGGCCGACCAGCTCGGGCCGCGCGCCGATTGCGCCGTTGCGGCCGATCACGCCCAGCGTGGGCGCCTTGCCGCCGCCGAGCTTGCCGGCCGTGCCCGGAATCACGATGGTGATGAAGTCGCTGGTGTTGTCGGTGTTCTCGGGCGGGGCGTTGTGCACCGTGAGCACTTCGACCGTCACGCCGGCTTCGACGTAGGGCGCGAACAGTTCCCGGACCACAGCACCGTTGGCGTTCGGGCTGTCCAGGGCTTCATGAATGACCAGCGTCTGCTGCAGGGCCATGGTTTTCTCCAAATGAAATTGCGTAGTGCCGCGCGCGCGGCGGGATGAATCCGGTCAGAACTGGTGGCGCAGGCCGACCATGACCGTGGTCTGGTTGTCGCGGCCGTCAAGGCGGCGGCCGCTGTCGCCGGTCCAGCTCGTGGTGTTGTTGCCGAACAGGCCGGACCAGTCGCCGTGCACCCAGTCGTAGGCCACGGCCAGGTAGGCGTCGGTGCGCTTGCTGAACGCGTAGTCGGCCACGCCGTAGGCCGTGGTGCGGTTGCCGCTGAAGTTGTCGGCGCGCGTGCGGTTGTGCATCACGCTGCCAGTCAGCGTCACGTTGCCGGTGATGGGGTAGCTCGCTCCGACGGTGAAGAAGTCGTCGCGGCGGCTGCCGTTGAAGACCGAGTTGATGGCCGCGCGGTTGGTCGGCGTGGGTGCGGTCGACATGCTCGTGATGGTGGCCGTGTCGGTGCCGCCGCGCGACGAATCGAAGCCGCCGTCGCGGTCGCTGTAGATATAGTTGGCGAACAGGTTGCCGCGACCGACCGAGGCCTTCAGGCCGGCCATGTAGATGCGCGCGGCGCGACTCTGGATGTCGCGCGTCTGCTGGAAGTCGCCGATCGCGGTGATCGGGCCGGACGCGTACCTGAGCCCCAGCGATACCGACGAACTCGCCGAGCCCTTGCCGGCGGTTTCGCCCAGCGCGTATTCGGCGATCACCGATACCGGGCCGAAGTTGCCCGTGTAGCTGAGCGCGTTGTCATAGCGCTGGCCGGTCAGGTAGACCATCCACGAGTTGGACGGTGCCGCGCCGACGCCGAGCGGGTCGACGTAGTACAGCATGGTGTTGGCCGTGGTGTACTGCCGGCCCATGGCCAGCTCGCCCCACCGGTTGCCGATCTTCACATAGGCCTGGCGGCCGAACAGCTGGCCCTGCTGGTCCAGCTTGCCGGTATCGGTCAGGAAGCCGTTCTCGAGCACGAAGCCGGCCTTGACCCCGCCGCCGATGTCCTCGCTGCCGCGCAGGCCGAAGCGGCTGCCCGACAGGTAGCCCTCGCCGCCCTGCTGCAGGCCAAGCACTGCGTCGCCCGCCGGGTTGGAATGCGTCTGGTACGTCAGGCCGCTGTCGATGACGCCATACAGCGTCAGGCCGGACTGTGCCATGGCGGCAGCGGGCAGGCTCAGCAACAGCGGCAGGGCCACGCGGGCGGCGCGGCGGACGGGGTGGCTCATTATGGTTTCTCCTCCAGAGGGCAAAAGGGTGTCCGCGCAGGCTGCGGATCACCGCGGCCTGCGTCAGAAGTGGTCTTGTTCGTATTGGCCGGGCACCGACTGCCCGGCGGGATCAGCGAGGCGTGCGCTTAGCCGGCAAAGCCTGGCCAGTCCTGCATCCCGGCCGGACCGTTGATGCGTGACAGCGCAAACGTCTCGCCTTCACGAATGGTCTCGACCTGGCCTTCGGCCGGGAACCACAGCGCATGGCGCTCGCCCAGCACGGTGCCATGGGTGCCGTCGCTGTACAGCGCCGAGCCTTCCGGCAACGCGAACACCTGCTCCGGTGCGTTGATATGCAGGAACTCGGCCAGCCGCTCTTCACGGCTTTCGCCGTTATGGCCGGCCGGCTTGCCGCTGATGAAATGCGGGTTGATCTGGAACGGCACCAGGCCGAGCGCGCGCAGCGACGGCGGCTGCACGATCGGCATGTCGTTGGTGGTGCGGATGGTCGGGCAGGCCACGTTGCTGCCCGCGCTCCAGCCCACGTACGGCGTGCCGGCGCGCACCTTGGCGCGGATCGCCTCGACGATGCCGGCGTCGTACATGCGCTTGAGCAGCGCGAACGTGTTGCCTCCGCCCACGGCGATCGCCTCGGCCTCGTTCACGGCGCGCAGCGGATCGGCGCTGTGGTGGATCGACTCGAGCGTGTAGCCCAGCCGTTCGAACACCGGCTTGACCAGGCCTTCGTAGGTGTCGGAGCTGAACGTCACGCCCGCGAACGGCACGAACAGCACCTTGCGCGGTTCCTTGCGCAGCAGCGTGTGGATCTGCTCGCCGGCGTGCTCGAGATAGCCGAGGTTGTCCTTGCGCGAGCTGCTCATCAAGAGGATGCGTTGGGTCATGTCTGGTATTCCTTCAGGGATTCGGTTCGGGTCTCAGGCCACGGCGGCGCGGATCAGCGCGGCCACGCGGTCGACTTCCTCGTGGGTATTGAAGTAGTGCAGCGACACGCGCGCCATGGTCGAGACGCCATAGCGCGCCAGGATCGCGTCGGCCATGAAGTTGCCGGCTTCGATGATGCATTGCTGCGCTTCGAGCGCGGCGACGATGCTGGCCGGGTCCACGCCGCGCACATTGAACGGCACGATGCCGATGCGGTCGGCCGCGTTGGCCGGGCCGTACAGCTCGAAGCCCGGGATCGACGAGAACTTCGCCACCGCGTATTCGGTCAGGTCGCGCACGCGCGCCTCGATCGCGTCGATGCCGATCTGCATCGCATAGTCGATGGCCGTGCCCATGCCCAGGATCGCCGGAACGATCGGGCAGCCCGCCTCGAAGCGGCGCGCCCCGGCCACGAGCGACAACGCGCCGGTGGCGCGGTCATAGGCGCCGTTCCACCAGCCGACCAGTGCCGGCTCGATCCGCTCGATCAGCGCGCGGCGCACATACAGGAAGCCCGAGCCCTCGGTCGCGCGCAGCGCCTTGCGGCCGCAGCCGGCCAGGAAATCGCAATCCAGCTTGGCCACGTCGGAGCGCAGCATGCCCACGCTCTGCGCGGCATTGACCAGCGACAGCACGCCGTGGCGGCGCGCCACGGCGCAGATCTGCGCCGCGGGCTGCACCGCGCCCGTGGAGTTGGGCAGGTGCGAGAACGTCAGCAGGCGCGTGCGCGGCGTGATGGCCGCGGCAAAGGCTTCCGGCGACAGCAGGCCTTCGGCATCGGCCGCCACCATCTTCACCACGATGCCGTGGGTTTGCTCAAGGCGGCGCCACGGCAGCAGGTTGCTCAGCATTTCGGTATCGGCCACCAGGACTTCGTCGCCGGCCTGCCAGGCAATGCCGCGGGCGATCAGCGAGATGCTCTCGGTCGCGTTCTTGGTGAAGGCGATCTCGTCGGCCGCCGCGTTCAGCAGCGCGGCCAGCTTGCCGCGCACGGCGTCCACGCGTGCATAGGTCTGCTTGCGGAACGCCGGCAGGTAGATGCCCACGTGGCCGGTATCGAGCAGGTAGCTGCGCACGGTGTCGAGCACCGCATCGGGCGGCAGCGACGCCGCTGCCGTGTCGAGATAGATGGTGGAGGCCGTCAGCGGGGTGCCGGCACGGATCGCTTGGATATCCATGGAACGTCTCAGGTAATGCAGAGGGAGGGTGTTACTTGCGCAGCTTGGTGACCGAGCCGATGAAGCTGAACAACGCGTCGCCCGCGATCACGCCGCCGGCAAAGGCGCTCATCTCGGCCACGTGCCTGTCGCCGCGCAGGCGCTGCACCACGAAGCGGATCAGCAGGCCAGCCAGCACTGCCCAGCCGGCCAGCGGCGAGGCGATCAGCATGCCGGTCGAGAGCAGGATGCCGAGCTGGCGCCTGGAGCCGCCGAGCCATTGCAGCAGCGCGCCGGGAATGGCCCAGATCACGAGGTTGCGCGCGATTTCCGCCGAAGAGCCGGCCTTGATCGACGCCGCATAGACGCGGTCGACCGGCGGAAGCAGGTTCTGCGAGAAGAAGCTGCCGTGGAACACGAGCACCACGACCGCGGCCACGGCGAAGCCGATCATCGCGGCCAGGAACTGTTGCTTGCGGCCGGCCAGTTCGGCTTCCATGTCGCGGCCTTCGCCGCGCAGCAGGTAGCCGGTCTTGAGGTCATAGCCCATGTCGGCAAAGGCCGGGCCGGTGGCGGCCGAGAAGCCCACCAGCACCGCCAGCGCCGTCGGCGGGAAGCCGATCAGGATGCCGATGGTCAGCGTGATCAGTGCCACCGCGAAGGCCGGGAACCAGCCCGAGTGCATCGCCGCGATGCCGACGATCAGCTCATGCACGTAGGCGGCGAACGCGGCGTACAGCACGAACACCACCAGCATGCCCAGCGACATGTCGGACACGTGGCCGGCCAGCACCGAGATCAGCAGCGCGATGGCCAGGTAGATCAGGAAGCCGCCGGACAGGATGCGGCTGGCGCGCGAGGCGGGCACTTCGATCGTGCGCGCATCGGCGACCGGTGCGTGGCGCGCACGGCGGATTTCGGTGGCCACCTGGAACAGCGCCACGATGCCCGCGCCGATCATCAGGCCGTGCGGGATGTAGGCCTTGGCAATGTCGACGCCGGTCAATGCCACCGAGTAGCCGCGCACCAGCAGGCCGATGCCGAACATGGTCAGCGCCGCCAGGTTGCCGAGGAAAGCCGCGCCGAACGCGGACATCGGCACGCCGAGCCACGCGCCGCCCACGCCCACGGCAATGCCCAGGCCCAGGAACGCCGCCTTGCGGCCGCCACGATCGCCGGCCCAGATGGCCTCTGCGGTGGCAATGCCCGCGGGCCAGGTGCCCGTGGCCGGGAAGATCTTGCTGCCAAACAGGAAGTACAGCATGGCGCCGTCGACGAACATGGCGACCACCGCGCCGATCAGCATCGGCGTGGCCAGTTCCGGCATGCCCATGGCGTACGGCACGCCGATCGGGATCATCAGCGAATTGGCCGCGCCGAACGTGGCCGACGAGATCGCCGTCTGCACCAGGTTCTGGCGCTCGAGCACACGGAAGCGCCGCGTCACCTCGAGCGGGATGCGCGAGAACACGATGGCGATGAGCGCACCGATGATCGAGGTATTGGCGGAGATGCCCAGCGACACGATCAGCTGCATGCCGATCATTGCGCCGAACACGGACAGCACGACGGAAACCAGTAGCAGGAGCGGCTCCATGAAGCGCGTTCTTGTCGCTGGTTGCGCCACCCCCGGCGCATTCAGTTCTGTTTGCATTGGTGTCATGTCTACCCTTCCTCCCTAGTGTTGTCTCGTTTCGCGTGCCTCGCCAGCCCGGCTGGCAGCCCGCTGTGTGTGGTCAGCGCAGGAACCCTGTCACCGGCCCGATGGTGTCGCGTGCGTCCCGCAGCGCATCGAGCAGGCGCGGCAGGGCGTGTTCATCCAGCCGCTGCAGCGGACCGGCAATCGCGAGCGAGCCGACCACGGCTCGCGTATCGCGGCCATACAGGGGCACTGCCAGCCCGGCCACGGTGGCCGCCGATTCCTCGCAGGTGTAGGCCCAGCCTTCGGCGCGGACCCGCGCCAGGCGCGCTTCGAGTTCTTCCGCGGCCAGGCCCGCGCGCAGCGCTACGCGCTGGCGCAGCGCTTCCGGCTGGAAGGCGAGGATCGCCTTGGCATGGGCGCCCGCATCGAGCGTGAAGCGCTGGCCGACCTCGATCGAAAAGCGCAGCTGGTGCTGGCTTTGCGCGATATCCGTGCACAGGCCCTCGTCACCGTCCAGCCATGACAGGAACACGGTTTCCCCGCTCTGCCGCGCCAGCGCTTCCAGCGCGGGCTGCACCACCACCGCCGGCGAAAAGGTCTTGCGCATGACCTGGCCCAGCTCGAACCAGCGCAGACCCAGGCCATAGCGGCCGACGGCGTCCTGCACCAGGAAGCCGTTGGCGGCGAACGTCGCCAGCACGCGATGGACCACGGCGTGATGCACGCCGCTTTCGCGCGCGAGTTCGCGCACGCCCCAGCTTGGCTGGCGCGCATTGAAGTGGGTCAACAGCGCCAGTGCGCCGTCGAGGGTCTTGAGCATTTCGATTGCCTTGTGTCTCGTATATAGAGACATCGTCTCTGATACAGAGAAATGCTAGGCCCCGGCGACCCCCTACAACAATCAGGGTTAACACGAGTACGAGTGGATGCCGGCGACTGCGAGGCGTTGGCGCCTCATGCCGCGGAGGCGATGCGGAGCGTCCTATACTTGGCTCAGACCCTTCGCCACGGAGGCGTGCATGCCTGCAGAAGACCACGGATTCAGCGACGAAGCCGCCCGGATCGCGCAAAGGCGCCGGCAGCTTGGCATTCCGGCACGCCCGGGCGCGGACACGCACAACTGGGCGTTGGCGCTGTCCGGCGGCGGCATCCGCAGCGCCACCTTCTGCCTCGGTGTGCTGCAGGCCCTCGCGGGCACGCCGCTGCGGCCGGCGGCGCAGCCCGATGGCGGAGAGCCGGGGGCGCCTGCCCCGGCGGTCTCGCTGCTGCCCCAGTTCGACTACCTGTCCACGGTCAGCGGGGGCGGCTTCCTGGGCGCCTTCTTCACCAGCCTGTTCGTGCCGGGCCGCCTGCGGCGCGGCACGAACCCGGTCCAGGCTGCCGCCGACGCGTATCACACGATGCAGTGCGAGCCGCCCGGGCGCATTCGTACCTCGGTGTCCTATGCATCCGACCCAAGCCGCGGCGCCGTGGCGTGGCTGCGCGAGAACGGGCGCTACCTGTCCCCGACCGGTGCCGGCGACAACCTCTACGCCGCCGCGCTGATCCTGCGCAACTGGCTGGCCATGCATTACGTGATCGGCAGCGCGCTGCTGCTGCTGCTGGCCGTGCTGGCGCTGGGCCAGTACACGGCCACGGGCATGTCGTACGGTCTCGGCCGCTACGAGATGGACCTGCTCCATGACGCGCGCCAGGCATTCAACCAGGGCGAATGCGTGGTCTGGTGGAGCGCCTTGCTGTGGCTGCCGCTGGGCGCGGCGCTGCTGCTGGCCGTGCCGCCCGGGCTGGCCTACTGGATGGTGTATCCGCGTGCCAGCGACCCGCAGGCGGCGGCCCGCTTCCTGAGCCCCGGCCCGATCGTCGCGACGCTGGTGGCCATCCTGCTGCTGCTGGCGGCACGGTGGGTCGTGTGGCTGGGCCCGGGGTTGGTGCTTGCCTGCGTGCTGGCGGCGGCGGGCGCGCTGACGCTGCTGGCCGTGCTGTGCTGCCTGGCCATGCTCGTGCCGGCGCCGCGCACGGTACCGGACTATCGCGTGCGCGCCACGCGCGCCTTGCGCAGCGCGGTGACGCTGACGCTGTGGCTGCTGGCGCTTGGTGTGGCAGACACCATCGCGCGCACGACCTTCCTCTATGCGTTCATGGCCGCGTCGGCATGGGGCGCGGGCGTGCCCGCCGGAGTGCTCGCCGCGCTGGTCTGGCTGGTGCGCTACGCCGCCAGCCTGCGCGACGTAGGCAAGCAGGACAGCGCCGATACGCCGTGGCGCGCGCTGAGGGCGCACCTGCCCGTATCGCTGCTGGCCGGGGCACTGGCTGCCTTGCTGGCACTGCTGGTGTACGTGCTGTGGTCGTGGCTGGTGCTGTACGTGCGCTGGAACGGCCGCGAGCCGGTGGACTGGCTCGTGTTCGGTAATGCCTATACCGGCCCTGTGCTCCTCGTACTGGTGCTGGTGGCGCTGTTGCTCGCCGTGGTCGCGGGGCGCTTCACGGGCTTCCTGAACCTGTCGACGCTGCAGCCGTTCTATGCCGCGCGGCTCACGCGCGCCTATCTTGGCGCATCCAACGGCGAGCGCTTCGTCCCGCATGCGCCGGGCCACCAGGGGCGCGAGCGTTTCAGCGTGGCCGAGCCGGTGCCCGGCGACCAGCTCAGCCTGAACACCTACTACGATCCGCGCGTGCTGGCGCCGCTGCACCTGATCAACGTCACGCTGAACCTGACCGTGGATCCGGCCGAGCAACTGGTGCAGCGCGACCGCAAGGGCAAGCCGCTGTGCCTGGGCCCCGGTCCCAGCGTGGTCCAGCCCGGGCCCGCGCAGACGCTGCCGTCCGATGCCTATGCGCGCTTTCTCGTCGACGGGCGCCCGTGCTGCCCGGACCTGTCGCATCCGGGGACTGCCCGGGTCGCCGATTTCCGCACGCTGGGCGACTGGATCGCGATCTCCGGTGCGACGGTGTCGCCCGGTCTCGGACGTGCCACCACGCTCGGGACTTCACTGCTGCTGGGGCTGGCCAACCTGCGGCTTGGTATCTGGTGGCAGTCCTACCTGCACGACGGCGCGCGCCACGCCGGCACCGTGCCCGCCACGCAGCGCCAGCCCGAGCGCGCCACGCATCCGCTGCTGGCGCGCTTCAGCGCGTTGTTCCGCACGCAGTATTGCCTTGGCTGCGAACTCGCCGCGCGCTTCCACGGCATGCGGCGCGGCTGGCAGTACCTGTCGGACGGCGGGCACTTCGACAACACCGGCGTGTACGAGCTGCTGCGCCCGGGCCGCGATGTGTCACTGATCGTGCTGTGCGATGCCGGCGGCGATATCGACTACCGCTTCGGCGACCTGGCCAACCTGATCCGTCTCGCGCGTATCGACCACGGCCTGGAAATCGTGGTGGATACGGAGGCCGCCACCACGCACCCGGTACTGAGCAGGGTGTTCGGCTTGCCGGAAGACTTTGGTTCGGACGCCGAAGGCGAGGCGGCGGGCAAATGCGCCGTGCTGCTCAATGTGTACCGCGCCGGTCCCGGCGCCGACCAGCGCGATCCGGCCTGCCGCATCGTGCTGCTCAAGCCGCGCCTGGCGGACTGGGCGCCGGCCGACGTGCAGCAGTACGGCGCGGACCATCCGGCCTTTCCGCAGGAGGCGACCGCCGACCAGTTCTTCGACGAGGCGCAGTGGGAAAGCTACCGCGCGCTGGGCCTCGCCATCGGCCAGCGCGTCTTTGGCGGCGGGGTGGGGCAGGCGCTGCTGGCCGGCTGATCGCAGGATCAGCGCAGGATCAGCGCAGGATCAGCGCACGAAGCCGATCACGTCCTCGAGCCGGCCGCTGGCATCGCGCAGGGCCTCGAGCAGGCGCGGTACCGCGTCGTCGCCGAGCCGCTGCTGCGGGCCGGCAATGGCCACCGAGCCGATCACCGCGCTGCGGTCGCGCGACCACAGCGGCAGCGCCAGCCCCGCAACACTCGCGGCCGCTTCCTCGCGCGTGTGCGCCCAGCCGTGCTGGCGCACCTCGGCCAGCTGGGCTTCGATCGTGTCGCGGTCCAGCGTCGTATGCGGTCCCATCTTCTCCATGCCCTGGCGGTAGACCTCGTCACGGAAGGCGTCATTCTGGAACGCGAGCATGGCCTTGGCATGCGCGCCGGCATAAAGCGGAAAGCGCTCGCCCAGTTCGATCGAGAAGCGCAGCTGGTGCTGGCTTTGCACCAGGCCCACGCACAGGCCCTCATGGCCATCGAGCCACGACAGGAAGACCGTTTCGCCACTTTGCGCGGCCAGCTTTTCCAGTACCGGGCGCACGATCTCGTCGGGCGAGAAGCTCTTGCGCACGACCTGGCCCAGCTCGAACAGGCGCAGGCCCAGCGAATACTTGCCGGTGGCCGCGTCCTGCACCAGAAAGCCGTTGGCCGCAAAAGTGGCCAGCACGCGGTGCACCACGGCGTAGTGCACGCCGCTGTGCTTGGCGAGTTCGCGCACGCCCCAGGTGGGCTGCCGCACGGTGAAGTGGGTCAGCAAGGCCAGCGCGCCGTCCAGTGTCTTGAGTGTCATACCGATTTCCTGCTTCGCATGGGGCAGCATGGTACGGGACAAGCGGCGCTGCGCTCAATCCTTCCCCGCCGAAAGCACTGCGGCGCTGTCCATGCCGATAACCACGCCGCCGGTAAGGCCGCGTGGCGGCCGCCAGCACGATTGCCGGGGTCTTACTAAGATGGCGGACGCTTTCGATTCCCCCGCGCATCGGCCGGCACCGTGCCTGCCGGCGCGCCAAGGCAGCTTCCATGACGACCCCGATCCCGTATTCCGTTCTCGACCTGGCCCCCATTGCGCAGGGCAGCGATGCCGGCCAGGCCATGCGCAACGCGCTCGACCTTGCGCAGCACGCCGAGCGCCTCGGCTACCGCCGCTTCTGGCTGGCCGAACACCACAACATGCCCGGCATCGCCAGCGCCGCAACCGCGGTGCTGATCGGCTACGTGGCCAACGGCACGCGCACGATCCGCGTGGGCTCGGGCGGTGTCATGCTGCCCAATCATTCGCCGCTGGTAGTGGCCGAGCAGTTCGGCACGCTGGCCTCGCTGTACCCGGGCCGCATCGACCTTGGCCTGGGCCGCGCGCCCGGCACCGACCAGGCCACGGCGCGCGCGCTGCGCCGGCAACTGTCGCAGGACACGGCCGATACGTTCCCGCAGGACGTGGAAGAGCTGCAGGCCTATTTCGATGACGTGCGTCCCGGCCAGCGCCTGCGCGCCGTGCCCGGCGCGGGCCTGAAGGTGCCGCTGTGGCTGCTTGGCTCCAGCCTGTTCAGCGCGCAGCTGTCGGCGGCGATGGGCCTGCCGTTCGCGTTTGCCTCGCATTTCGCGCCGGGCTTCATGCGCCAGGCCGTGGACCTGTACCGGCGTACCTTCCGGCCCTCTGCGCAGCTGGAGCGGCCTTACGTCATGCTCGGCCTCAATGTGTTCGCGGCGCCGACGGATGCTGAGGCCCGGCGCCTGTTCAGCTCCCTGCAGCAGCAGTTCCTGGCGCTGGTGCGCGGCACGCCGGGGCAATTGCGCGCGCCCGTGGACGATATCGAGGCGCTGTGGACCGAGAGCGAGGCGGACCACATCCGTCGTTCGCTCGCGTGCTCGGTGGTGGGGAATCCGGATACGGTGCGCGCCGGCATGCAGCACTTTGTCGATGAACTGCGCCCGGACGAGCTGATGCTGACGGGCCAGATCTTCGACCATGCCGCGCGCCTGCGCTCGTTCGAGATTGCCGCCGACGCGGCGCGTGCGCTGACGCCGGTGGGTTAAGGGAGTGCGCCCACGACTGTGGAATGCCGTCTGGCGCACATAACCGCAGCGTGATTGACGCCGGTTTGCACCGGCCCGACCGTCTCGGATACAGTAGCCGCGACAAGGTCAAAGGGGTCGCGCAATGACGCGCCCCGGCTCGCCAGTTCGCCAATGCGCCGTCCGCGGCGCACGCCGCGGAGACGACCGCGAGACGATAAGGAGACAGCGATGGATCTGCGGCAACGCGAGCACATCGAGACGGTCGTGCACGCCACCAGCTACCTGCCCCCGCCCGCGCTGCCCGCGGACCGGCCCGCGCACGATGTCGTGATCCAGAATTCCTGGCGGCGCTGCGTGCACCAGTACGGGCTGGACCCGTCGCGCATGCAGGAAGCCCGCATCGTGCCGCAGATGCGCCTGCGCGAGCACCAGCAACGCATCGACGATTTTGCCCGCATCGCGCGCCACGGGCTGGAGAGCCTCCATGCCCAGGTCGCGGGTCTCGGCTACGTGGTGTTGCTGACCGATGCGCAGGGCGTGACCGTGGACTACATCGGCGACGCGCGCACCGACGCCGACCTGCGCCATGCGGGCCTGTATCTTGGCGCGGAATGGAGCGAGTGCGGCGCGGGGACGTGCGCGGTCGGCACGGCGCTGTTCACCGGCGAAGCCCTGACCGTGCACCAGGCCGATCATTTCGACGCCACCCACATTCCGCTTACCTGCACCGCGGCGCCGCTGTTCGATACGCACGGCAAGCTGCACGCGATCCTGGACATCTCCGCGCTGACTTCCCCGCATGCCAAGGACAGCCAGGGGCTGGCGCTGCAGCTGGTACGCATCTACGCGGCGCATATCGAGAACGCCAACTTCCTGCGCGCACACCACCGCGACTGGATCCTCAAGCTGAACGTCGCGCCGGAGTTCGTCGACGTCAACCCGGAGTACCTGCTCGCGCTGGACGACAGCGGCCGCATCGTCGGACACAACCACCGCGCGCGGCGGATGCTGGAGGGCGAGCTGGCCACCGGCACGGTGCTGGGCCAGTCGTTCGAGACGCTGTTCGACGCACGCCTCGATGACCTGGGCCGCTATGTCTATTCGCGTCCGAGCGAGCAGCGCCTGGTGGCCCTGAACCGCAGCGGCGGCCTGCTGTACCTGAGCGTGATGCCGCCGGCCTTGCGCTGGCAGGCCGATGCCGTGCAGGAGCGGCCGGCGCCGCTGCCGGAGCCGCTGGCGGCATTGTGCGGCGGCGATCCCGCGCTGGCGCAGCAACTGCAGCGCGCGGCGCGCCTGGTGGATTCACCGATCAACCTGCTCATCAACGGCGAGACCGGCAGCGGCAAGGAGTACCTTGCCAAGGCCCTGCACCAGGCCAGCAGCCGCCGCGGACAGCCGTTCGTGGCGGTGAACTGCGCCGCCATTCCCGAAACGCTGATCGAGAGCGAGCTGTTCGGCCACCTGCCCAACAGCTTCTCGGGCGCCGGGCCGCGCGGCAAGCGCGGGCTGATCCAGGAAGCGGACGGCGGCACGCTGTTCCTCGACGAGATCGGCGACATGCCGCGCGAACTGCAATCGCGGCTGCTGCGCGTGCTGGCCGAGGGCGAGGTGCTGCCCATCGGCGCCGCGCGTCCGGTGCCGGTCCGGCTGCGCGTAATTTCCGCGACCCATCACCGGCTGGAAGACCTGGTCGCGCAAGGGCGCTTCCGTGAGGACCTGTTCTACCGGCTCAACGGCGCGCGGTTCGCGCTGCCGCCGTTGCGCGACCGCACGGACTTCGAATGGCTTGTGCAGAAGATGCTGGACGATGGCGGCCGGCGCGGCGTCACGCTGTCGCCGCAGGCGCGCGATCAGCTCTGCCATCACCGCTGGCCTGGCAACCTGCGCGAGCTGCGCAACGTGCTGGAGTACGCGCGTGCCGTCTGCTCCGGCGGCTATATCGACGCCCACGACCTGCCCGATGGCCTGGGCGCCCCGGCGCCAGTGCCCGCCGTGCCGGTGCTGAGCCGGGAGCCGGGCGTGCCGCAACTGCCGCCCGAAGGCATGCTGCTGATGCAGTACCTGCGTGCGTCAGGCTGGAACCTGAGCGCCGTGGCGCGACAGATCGGCGTGAGCCGCATGACGCTGTACCGCCGCATGGAGCGCTACGGCATCCAGTCTCCCAACCGCCGCGACGGCGAGCCGCCGCAGTAGCCGTACCCGCAGTAGCCGGACCAATACGGCCAATACGGCCAATACGGCCAATACCGCCAATACGGCCAATACGGCCAATACGGCGATACGGTTGTCCAGCGCTGTACACCTGCGCTGTGACACCTGTCACGCCATGAACGCCGCCAGCACCGCCTGCGCGGCGGCCTGACCCGCGTTTCCTGCGGGTTATCCCGCAATTTTTCCTGTCCCCTGCGTCGCCGAGCCGCGCCGCGCGTGCTGGCACGGCCATTGCGATCTGCCCTGTCAGCACAACGACAACGGAGACAGGCCATGGGGCAAGCACGGTCCGACGGTGCGCCGCTGGTCGGCATCATCGCCAACCCGGTTTCGGCGCGCGATATCCGCCGCGTGATTGCCAATGCCAGCAGCCTGCAGCTGGCCGATCGCGTCAATATCGTGCTGCGCCTGCTGGCCGCGCTGTCGGCCTGCGGCATCGACCGCGTGATGATGATGCCGGATCGCGAAGGCCTGCGCGTCATGCTCGCCCGCCACCTGACCCGGCACCAGGGACCGGACGCGGGGCTGCCGGCTGTCGAGTACATCGACATGCCCGTCACCGCGCGCGTCGACGACACGCTGAATGCGGCGCGCCACATGGCAGATGCCGGCGTGGCCGTGATCATCGTGCTCGGCGGCGACGGCACCCACCGTGCCGTGGTGCGCGAATGCGGCGGCGTGCCGATCGCCGGGCTGTCCACCGGCACCAACAATGCCTTCCCGGAAATGCGCGAGCCGACCATCACGGGGCTGGCGGCGGGACTGTACGCGGCTGGCCAGGTGCCGGCCTCGCAGGCGCTGGCGTCGAACAAGCGGCTCGACATCGTGATCCGCGATGCCGACGGCGGCTTTCGGCGCGATATCGCGCTCGTCGACGCGGTGATTACCCACGAGCACTTCATCGGCGCGCGGGCGCTGTGGAAAGCCGACACGCTGGCCGCCGTCTATGTGGCGTTCGCCGATCCGCAGGCGATTGGCCTGTCCACCATCGCCGGGCTGCTGGAGCCGCTGGGCCGGCGCGAGCCGGGCGGGCTCGCGATCGAGCTGGCCGCGCCGGGGCAGGGCGAGTTCGAGCTGCGCGCGCCGATCGCACCCGGCCTGCTGTGCCCGGTTTCCGTGGCGGGCTGGCAGTACCTGGAACATGCCCGGCCGCATCGCGTGCGCCAGCGCGCGGGCATCGTCGCGCTCGACGGCGAGCGCGAACTGGCCTTCGGCCCCCACGACGAAGTCACTGTCACCCTGCACGAACACGCCTTTCGCAGCATCGACGTGGCGGCGTGCATGCGCTATGCCGCGCGCGAGCGGCTGATGCGCAGCGTATCGGTCGCGAGCCGGGCAAGCACGTATTGAGCAAGCACGTACCAAGCAAGCCGTACCACCCCAACCAAAGGAGACAACCATGAGCGCCAGTGCCATGCCAGCCGGCCCCAGCGGGCTCGACAAGGAGACCCTGCTGAAGGTGTATCGCAAGATGCGCACCATCCGCGATTTCGAAGAACGCCTGCACGTGGACTTCGGCCGCGGCGACATTCCGGGCTTCGTGCACCTCTACGCGGGCGAGGAAGCCGCCGGAGTCGGCATCCTGCACCACCTGCACGATGGTGACCGCATCGCCAGCACGCACCGCGGCCACGGTCACTGCATTGCCAAGGGTGTCGACCCGGTGGCGATGATGAAGGAGATCTACGGCAAGAAGGGCGGCTCGTGCAATGGCAAGGGCGGCTCCATGCATATCGCCGATCTGTCCAAGGGCATGATGGGCGCCAACGGCATCCTGGGCGCGGGCGCACCGCTGATCTGCGGCGCCGCGCTGGCGGCCAAGTTCCGTGGCAACGGCGAGGTCGGCATTACCTTCTGCGGCGACGGCGCCTCGAACCAGGGCACGTTCCTCGAAAGCCTGAACCTGGCTGCGGTGTGGAACCTGCCGGTGATCTTCGTGATCGAGAACAACGGCTATGCGGAGTCGACCTCGCGCGACTACGGCACCGCGGTGGACAGCTACGTGGATCGCGCGGCCGGCTTCGGCATTCCCGGCGTGACGGTGGATGGTACCGACTTCTTCGCCGTGCATGAGGCAGCCGGCGAAGTCATCCGCCGTGCGCGCGAAGGGGGCGGGCCGGCCTTGCTCGAATGCAAGATGGTCCGCTTCTACGGCCACTTCGAAGGCGACGCGCAGACCTACCGCGCGGCCGGCGAACTTGACGATATCCGCGCCAATCGCGATTGCCTGAAGCTGTTCACGCGCACGGTGACGCAGGGCGGCGTGGTCTCGCGCGAGGAGTTCGATGCGATCGACCGCGAAGTCGCCGCGCTGATCGAGCACGCCGTGCAGGAAGCCAAGGCCGCGCCATTGCCCGGGCCGGAAGACCTGCTGACCGATGTCTATGTGAGCTACTGAATCGCCAACCCGACACAGCTATCCCATCATCAGGAGACATGACATGGCTCGCAAACTGAGCATCAAGCTGGCGATCAACGAGGCGATCGACCAGGAAATGACGCGTGACCCCAGTGTGATCATGCTGGGCGAAGACATTGTCGGCGGCGCCGGCGCGGACGGCGAAAAGGACGCGTGGGGCGGCGTGCTGGGCGTGACCAAGGGCCTGTACGCCAAGCATGGCGACCGGCTGCTCGATACGCCGCTGTCCGAGTCGGCCTATGTGGGCGCGGCCATCGGCGCGGCGGCCTGCGGCATGCGGCCCATCGCCGAGCTGATGTTCATCGACTTCATGGGCGTGTGCTTCGACCAGATCTTCAACCAGGCCGCCAAGTTCCGCTACATGTTCGGCGGCAAGGCCGAGACGCCGGTGGTGATCCGCGCCATGGTCGGTGCGGGCTTCCGCGCGGCCGCGCAGCACAGCCAGATGCTGACGCCGCTGTTCACGCATATCCCGGGCCTGAAGGTCGTGTGCCCGTCCACGCCGTATGACACCAAGGGCCTGCTGATCCAGGCCATCCGCGACAACGACCCGGTGATCTTCTGCGAGCACAAGAACCTGTACGGGCTGGAGGGGGATGTGCCAGAAGGTGCCTACACCATCCCGTTCGGCGAGGCCAATATCGCGCGCGACGGCAAGGACGTGACCATCGTCGCGTATGGGCTGATGGTGCACCGCGCGCTGGATGCGGCGGCCACGCTGGCGAAGGAAGGCGTGGAAGCGGAGGTGATCGACCTGCGCACGCTGTCGCCGCTGGACATGGACACGGTGCTCGAATCGGTCGAGAACACCGGCCGCCTCGTCGTCGTGGATGAGGCGAGCCCGCGCTGCAATATCGCGACCGATATTTCGGCACAGGTCGCGCAGCAGGCGTTCGGCGCGCTCAAGGCCGGCATCGAGATGGTCTGCCCGCCGCACACGCCGGTGCCATTCTCGCCGACGCTGGAAGACCTGTATATCCCCAGCGCCGCGCACGTCGTGGCAGCGGTGCGCAAGACCATGAAGGGAGGCAAGCACTGATGGCCGCGGTAATCAACCCGATCGTGATGCCCAAGTGGGGCCTGTCGATGAAGGAAGGCACCATCAATGCCTGGCTCGTCGACGAAGGCGCCGAGATCTCGGTGGGCATGCCGATCCTCGATGTGGAAACCGACAAGATCGCCAACGCCGTCGAGGCGCCCGATGCCGGCACCCTGCGCCGCAAGGTTGCCGGCGTGGGGGACGTGCTGCCGGTCAAGGCCCTGCTTGGCGTGCTGGCATCAGCGGAGGTGAGCGATGCGGAAATCGATGCCTACATTGCGGCTTATGAAACGCCGGCGGACGAAGGCGACGAGGAAGAAGCCGGACCCGCGTACCAGTATGCCGACGTCGACGGCATCCGCGTCCGCTATGCCCGCAAGGGCAACGCAGAGCAGGCGGTGCTCTTCCTCCACGGATTTGGCGGTGACCTGGACAACTGGCTGTTCAACCTCGATGCCCTCGCCGATGCGTACACCGTGGTGGCGCTTGACCTGCCCGGTCACGGGCAGACGTCGCCGCGGCTCGCGGGCACGACGCTGGCGGAGATGGCCGGCTTTGTAGCGCGCTTCCTGGACGCAGCAGGCATCGACGCGGCGCACGTGGTGGGCCACTCCATGGGCGGCGGCATTGCCGCGCAGCTCGCCGTGGATGCGCCGCGGCGCGTGCGGTCGGTGGCGCTGGTTTCGCCGGCGGGCATGGGCGACGAGATCAACAGCGGCTATACCGAGGGCTTTGTCAGCGCGCAGTCGCGGCGCGAACTCAAGCCCGTGATCGAGCTGCTGTTCGCCAACCCGGACCTGGTCAGCCGGCAGATGCTGGACGACCTGCTGCGCTACAAGCGGCTCGACGGCGTGCAGGAATCGCTGTCGGCGCTCGGCGCAAGCCTGTTCGCCCACGGCCGCCAGCGCGAGCAGCCTGGCCGGCGGCTGGCGGACACGGGCACGCGCACGCTGGTGGTGTGGGGCGCGCAGGACCGCATCATCCCCAGCGCGCATGCGCAGAACGCGCCGGCTGGCGCCACGGTGAAGGTGTTCGACGATGCCGGGCACATGAGCCAGATGGAAAAGGCCAGCGACTTCAACGCGCTGCTGCGCAAGCACCTGGCCGCCTAGGGCTGGTGGCGCGGACGGAAGATGCAGCACCGTCCGCGCCATGCAAGCGTCAAAGGCGCTGGCCTATGTCGACGCTCTGGGTGCGCAGCGTCAGGTCTCGCGCGGCGGCCTGCTATCGTGTGGCAGGTCATTGCGCCAGGACGAATCCCATGCCATTTGCGTTCATCGAAACCGATCCCGCCGAGGGCGATCCGCTGCAGGCCGAGCTGGCGCTGCTGGACCTTGCCGCCCAGGGGAATCAGGTTGCCCAGTTATGGGAAGCGCCGGTCTCGCTGGTGGTGCCGCGCAGTTACCTGCGATACGAACGATTCGAAGCCGCGCGCGCCAGCTTCGGGCGGGACGGCTGCCCGGTCTGGCTGCGCATGTCGGGTGGCGGGCTGGTGCCGCAGGGGCCGGGCATTCTGAACCTGAGTCTCGCGTACAGCGTGGACGGACTGCCCGGCGCGCTGAGCGAGGCGGTGTATCTGCACCTGTGCGAGGTCGTGGGGCAAGCGCTCCGTACGCTTGACGTCGATACCCACTGGCAGGCGGTGGACGGTTCGTTCTGCGACGGGCGCTTCAACCTTGCCTGGGGGCCGCCGGGTCGGGCGCGCAAGATTGCCGGCACAGCCCAGTACTGGCGCCGCGCGCCCGCGGCCGCGCAGGCGCCGGATGGCCAGCGCCATCTGGTGCTGGCGCATGCGGTGTTGCTGGTCAACGCGGATCCGCTCGCGATCACGCGGCGCGCCAATGATTTCGAGGCCGAGGCGGGCACCGGCCGGCATTACGACGCCGACAAGGTGGTCAGTGTGCAGCAGGCCATCGGCATCGCCGACCCAGACGGAGCGAGGCTGATGGAGCGGGTCGTCGAGGCACTCAGGGCAAGCGTGGCCGCCACGCCGCCGCCGCAGGGCTAGCGCTTACCGCGCGGGCAGGAAGCGCAGGTCGCCGTACCAGGCACGCGTCGTAGCGCCGGTATTGTCGGTGTCCGTAAGCATGCCGTAGCCCGTGATCTTGCCAGGCGGTTCGTGGAACACCTGCTCGTAGTCCTGCGCGATATTGCGGCGCAGGTTCTGCCACTGGCCCGCGTCGCCGGGCCGGCCGGAGACCACGATCATCTGCACGCGGCCCGTATGCGGGTTGGGGATGACGCTGCCGGGCGCCGCGGTAGTCGACCAGATATACATCAGCGTGGCATAGGGCAGGTCTTCGCCGCCGAAGCGCTTGGCAAGCTGAATGCTGGCGCGGTCGCCGAACGCGAGCTTGTCCTTGTCGCCGTCGAAGAAGAACACCAGCCGCGCGGGGGCGTCCTCCTTGCTGCCTTCACTGCTGTTGGCGCCTTCGACAGGGGCTTGCGCCTTCCAGCGCCAGGCGACAACCGGGGTGCGGCTCAGGTCGATATTGCCCTCGTGCATCAGCGCGGAGGCCGAAGCGCTTGCATCGGCCTGCAGAACGGTGGTGGCGCCATCCGTCACCAGGCTGTAGCGGGTCAAGGCCTTGCCGTGGACGACTGGCAGGTTCTTCCAGTCGGCCGGCAACTGGCCGCCCGGGCGCAGTGCCGAGAATGCGATGCCGGGCTGGTCGCCCTGTGCAGGCTGCGCCGGGGTTGCCAGCAGGGTGGCGCCGCACAGCAGGCCGCGCAGCAGCGCTCCCACCTGCCTGCGTGCGCGCCGGATTGACGGGGTAGGCATGGCGGAAGCACTCCGGTTGCTGGGCATTGCTGCATTGTAGTGAGATGGCGCACTTTCCGTTGGTGCGCCAGGCGATGCCCGGAACGGCTTGCGAGCGGGCGCGAGACGCGGTGGCCGCTGCCATCGCACTGGTGTGACAGGCGAGAGCTGGCGCGACATTGCGCGCAGCCTGCAAAAAAAAATCGCGGCCCGCACAGGGGCCGCTAATCGGGAATGCGAGGAGGTCAGTTTCCTCAAGAGGCGTTATCGGCGCAATGCCGCGCATCAAGACCCCTCTTAGGTAGGGAGGTCGCCCTGGCTCGCGTCCCGGTCATGCGATCAGGTAATTGGGGCCCGTGGGGGGAGTATGGTCGGCACGCCGTTTCTGGACGTTCGCCATCAGTTCCGTGTGGGCGGCGTCGAGCCAGTCGACGCGGTGGCGGACCGGGTCGTTCGGCGAGAGGTCGCTCGCGGGAATCTCGCGCAGGAAGTAGCGCACCATATTTCCAGCGCGCGCGGGGACCGGCATCATCCCCAGCAACTGATGCCTGGCCAGCAGGCGTCGGCTTGCCGCATGACGCAGTCCGGCCCACGCGGTGCGGCCCAGCGCAATGTAGAGGGCGTCGGGACGCATCTGCCGGATCGCGCCGAGGAAATGGGTTTCGAAGGCAGCGCGCAGCATCGGTGTTGCGAGCAGATCTTCCAGCGTGCCGTCGAAGGCGAGTCCGCGGCGCGTGGTGGCGAACGGCAGCAGGGCCAGCGCTTGGAGCTGCTCGAAGCCTTCATTCCACAGCGCTGCGGCGTGTGGCAGTCCGACCAGTTCCGGCGCGCGGAAATGATCGAGCATGCGGATCAGGTTGGGTCGAACCAGTTGCCCGCCCAGTTCCACGCGGCGCTTGTTCTCGCGCTGGATGACGCGGCCAGACGTGCGTGCCTGCAGCAACTCCTCCGTCACCGCGGCTGCGAGCCGCACATGGGCGTGCCCGGGCGTCGTACTGACCAGCACCAGGCGTGCGCCAGGATTGTGATGCTCGTGCGGCACGTACGTCATTGTGTAAGTGCCGTCCTGGCCGACCAGAATGGGCTTGGCGATGAGGCCAGCAGCGCCCGTGCGCCGGATCTGGGCGCAATATTCTTCGATGTAATTCGTCAAGGTGTCCCCGCTCCACAGCGATAAAAGGTGCTGCCTTTTTCTTTTTTATTCATGGTAAGACGCGCGGCCGGGCGCCTACAAAGCAGATAGTGGTGTTTTCGGCGCTCGGTACCATGGGCTTGGTGGGGCAGCGAACAAATGCGGCACATCCGGTCGTCGGCGCCCACGCCGGGCCTGCCGGAGGGCTCGCCTGCCGCTACCGTACCGCGTGGTGTGGGTCAGGACGATGACGCAGTCAGCTTGAGAGCGTCGTGTCGATGACGATCTCGGCTGACAATGACTTGTGCACCGGGCACTTGTTGGCCACGCGCAGCAGGTCTTCGAGGATTTTGGCGTCCAGATTGCCCGTGACGTGGACTTCGCGCTTCATCGCATAGCGGCCGCTGGTTTCCTCATGGGTGACGGAGGCATGGATGGATTCCACGGCATAGCCTTTGCGCTTGGCATACAGCTGGAGCGTGAGCACCGTGCAAGCCGCGAGCGCCGAATCCAGCAAATCGTGCGGGCTGGGATACTGCGGGCTGCCGCCAGCGGAATGATCCAGGTCGGCTTGCCAGTGCGCCTCGCCATTGCTCAGGTTGCAGATGGTATTGCCCTGGCTCGGCTGCCATGTCGCTTGGATAGTCATCGAACGTCCTCGTCCTTATAAGGGCCGGAGTTCGGCCCGGGAGTATCGATTCTATACAGTCGTCAGCGGCAGGGCCGTTCTAGCGCCTGAAACGTTACTTTTCGATTGCCCCTATTTATTTCGCCAAAGCGCTTGCCAAGCCCTGCAGGCTGCCGTACTATTCGCCCCCTCGCAACACAACGCGGCGCTGCAAGGCAGGGCTGGCAAGGGTTGCGGGGTTGACCGGGTGGTTCGGCAGCGCGAAGTTGGCGCGGCGGACCGAAGCAAAAAAGATTGCTGACCTGGTTGACGAAACGAAGAAAGTTCTGCATAATCTCGTTTCTCTGCTGCTGACGCAGCGACGCAAAC
>NZ_CAJPUY010000027.1 GCF_905397275.1 Cupriavidus yeoncheonensis
CGACCTCGTTGCCGTTACCAGACGCCATCTTATGCCCATCCCATCGCAACGCATGGGCCGCAAGCCCGCTTCATCCTTCGGGGTCGGGCTCGCCCGATGAACAACTATTGACGAGCACTAGCCAACCCTCATCACCCGTACCCCGAACCAAGGACAACACCGTGTCACATGATCTGTCGCGCCGCCGCTTCCTCGTATCCACTGCCGCAGGCGTCGCAAGCCTCGCGCTTGCCGACATGCCCTCGGCCATGGCTGCGTCCCCGCTATCCAAAGACGCCGCCCTGCAAGGGCCGGCGTCAGCGCTTCCGGCGCTTTCCGACGTGCTCACGGGAGCCCCTGGCTCAATGAAGTTCGTGAACTACGCGACGTACGTTCAGGACAAGGGCAAAGTGAACGCGTCCCGAGCCGAACATGTTGCTTATGCGGACGCGCTTCGCAAACACGACCGGCTGGTGATGGGCGGGCCGCTGCTCGACGACGACGGGCACGCCCGCGGCGTCCTGCTTATTTATCAGGTGGCGTCGCAACAGGAAGCCGAGACGCTAGTGCAAAGCGATCCGTTTGTCCTGCAAGGTGCGATTGCGGACTATCGCCTGGCGGAGTGGGCCGTGCTCAGCCGCAACGTCGACGTCGAGTCGCTTGCTGCCAAGCTCGTCACGGCGGATCGGCATGCTCCGTCCAAGGAACCGCACGCATCCGGTGCTACGCCAGTCGGACCGGATGCGCACTCCGCGCGGCTTTACGTCAACTACGCAAAATATGTTTCCGACCACTCGCGCATCTTGCGGGCGAGGCCGGCGCACCGCTCGTATGCACAGGCAATCCGGGCGAAAGGCGCGCTGATCATTGCCGGTCCTTTCGCAGACGACTCGGGCGCCCTGCTCATTTATCAGGCGAAGTCGAAAGACGAAGCGATGGCGCTGATATCAGAGGACCCGTACCAGGCCGAGGGCGTCTACGAAGCGACGGCGCTCTCGGAGTGGCGGCTGTTCGGCCTGAACGCGGGATTGATCGAGCGGCGTTGAAGCGCACGCTTCCCGGCGAGCGCGGCCGCAATCTGCCGCGGGTAACCGCCTCCGTGCGCTGCAGCAGCGTCTAGTCTTCCTTCAACCCACGTCGCACGAAGGACCGCACCGCGGCCAGGATTCTGGCTGCTTCTTCCGCATCGTCCGCTGCGCGCGCGAGGATCATTCCTCCAACCATCGCCGCGAGCGCACCGGTTGCCCCGCGCGTGCGCTCCCTGGACTGCGAAGCACGACTGTGCCGACTCATCCATCGAACATAGTCGTGCACGTTCTCGCCACAGCTCGCGCTTACCTGGTCCTGGGCGCGGGCAAGTTCCGCACCGCAAGCGGCCAGCACACAGCCTCGCTCCGGATGCTCCCAGTGCTTGATGCTCAGATACGCATCGGCGATGTCCGCCAACTCCGGTGGCTCGCCGCCGGCGCCCACGGCCGTTCCCTCCAGGTAGGCAAAGGTCTCGGCCCTCGCGCGCGTGATGGCCTCGGCGATAAGAGCCTCCTTGGAGGCAAAATGCGCGTAGAACCCCCCGTGAGTCAGGCCGGCGCTCTTCATGATGGCCGCAACGCTCACACCGTCCGGCCCATGCTCGCGGATGGCGCTTGCCGCCGCGCCAAGAATCCGTTCCCGTGTGGCTTCCTTGTGGTCTTCGCTCCAGGGCATACAGTCCTCCCGCTTTTCATTGACAAACTATGATGCCCGTCATATTTTGTCAATATGACGGGCATCATATTGCCAGATGGAGAGTGCCATGATCGACTTGATTGGCGCGACTGTCCTCGGGGCAGTCTCAGTGCTTGTGGTCTTTGCCTACGTGATCGTTCTTCCAGCGAGCATGCGTGGGCGCATTGCGTCCGCCTTTGCCATCTGGTTCGCACTGGTGATAGCGTGCGGCGCTACGGGCGCATTTGGTGCCGTGCGCGGCATGGGGCCGGCGGGAATGGGCATCGCGGTCATGCTGCCGCTTGTGGCGCTCTCGTACTTCGTTATGCGGGCCGGACCGTTGAACGAAGCCCTGCAGACGATACCTCTTCCCGCGCTGATCGGCGTGCATGCCGTGCGCCTGCTTGGCGGGTTCCTGGTTCTGCTGTATCTGCAAGGCCGGCTTCCCGCGCCTTTTGCGCCGGCAGCCGGCTGGGGAGATGTGCTGATCGGCGCCACCGCGCTGCCGGTCGCCTACCTGGCCGCAACCCGGGCGCCAGCGTGGCGCATTGCGACGCTGCTGTGGAACACACTGGGCCTGCTCGACCTGGTGGACGCCATTGCTCTTGGCGTAGCATCCTCGCCAGGACTGCCCTTTGGTCATGGAACGCCAGGCGCAAGCAGCGACCTGATGACCACGCTGCCATGGATCCTCATTCCCTGCTTCAACGTGCCGCTGCTGGCGCTCCAGCACCTGATGATCTTTCGGCGATTGTGGCACTCGCTTCCGGAGCATCCGGTTGTTGCCCGGCAAGGCTGAAGGCTCGGTCGCTGCAAGGGGGCGAGGACGAGAAGACTTCCGAGTGGCACCACTGACTTATGCTGCCAGTGAACAGAAGCGCCGGCGGCGCCGCGCCGCTGGCTGTGGCGCGGCGGCTGATTCTTGACACCGTGGGAGCACAAGGCGCCCCCGCGGTGATTCATCCGGCCAGGCCCTTGTTCGGGTTGATCAGGTACTTCTCCCCCGTCGCGCGCTTGTTGTAGACGGCGATCACGTCCAGGTCCAGCACCTCGGCCAGCGAGATCTCTTTCGAGTAGTGGCTGGCAAAGGTGGTCTTCAGCTCCGCCACCACGCGTTGCTTCAGCGCGTTGGCCCGCTCGCGCCCGATCTTCTGCAGGAACGGGAATACCAGCCAGCCGCCCATGCCCCACGCCATGCCGAAGTTGCGGTTGAACTCCGTCGGGCTTGTGTCCAGGCCGCCGTAGAGATAGACCTGCTTGTGGGTGGTCGAGCCATAGCGGCTGTATTCGCGGGCCGTCCTGTTCAAGGCCGCTTCCATGCAGGTGAGGATCTGGCCGCCGAGCTTGCCGCCGCCCGTGGCGTCGAACGCGATCGTTGCGCCAGTGGCGACGAGAGCCTCGGTGAGGTCCTGCATGAACGTGGGCGCCGCGGCGTTGCAGACGTGGACCGCCCCTTGTGCCCTGAGCAGATCCGCCTGCTCTTGCTTGCGCACGATGTTCACCAGCTTGATGCCATCCTTCAGACAGATCTGATTGAGCATCTGTCCCAGGTTGGAGGCCGCGGCGGTATGCACCAGGGCGCTATGTCCTTCGAGCCGCATGGTCTCGACCATGCCGAGTGCGGTGAGCGGGTTGACGAATGACGACGCGCCGTCAGCAGGCGTGGCGCCTTCGGGCAGGACCAGGCACTGGTCCGCGGGAACGCAGCGGTACTGCGAGTACATCGCGCCGCCGATGGCAGCCACGGTCTTGCCCATCAAGGCTTGCGCCGCAGGGGACGAGCCCGCGGCGACGACCACGCCCGCGCCCTCGTTGCCAACCGGCATGGACGCATCCAGGCGGCCCGCCATGCTGCGCATCGCGCCTTCCGGCACGCGCGCGGTGACTATGGGGCGCTCGGCCGTGCCGCTGGCCCTGGCCGTGCTCATGTCGGCCGCCCCGAACAGCAGGCCGAGATCGGACGGGTTGAGGGGAGAGGCTTCAATGCGGATGAGCACTTCATCCGGGCCAGGTTGCGGCGTGTCGATACTGTCCAGCGACAGCTCGAGTTCACCACTGCTCTTGATCTGCGAACGAAGTTGAAGTCCGGTGTGCATTCGATGTCTCCTTGGTCTGCCGGTTTGCGGTGGGCGGGCAGCAGCGCGGGGCTGCTCTCGCCAGCAGTCAGCAATGTAGCAAGTTCCTGCGAATCACGTACTGGGCCCGGAAATCCAGGTTATGCGTCAGCCGACAGGCCATCATGCATCGCACTGATAGCGGCGGATATGTCAATCGCCTGACCCTCCCACAATCCATCCAACAGCCGGCGTATCGATTCGAGTCTTGCGCGGACGTTCACTGAGCCGCCTGGTGCGCTGGCCGCACAACCAGTGCGTCACGGACAGCACGCCCATCACGCACTGGATATCGACGAGCAATGTCTGCAATTGTTCCCAACTGTTCCGTTTGACGGGCGGTGCTGCGCGGCCTATCGTGCGATTCTGTCAACCAAGCCAACTTCGCCTGGAGCAAGCATGAGTGAACACCGAATCCCGACCGCCGGCCTGCATCAATGGGTCGTCGACCTCTGGCTGGCGGCCGGGTCCGACGAGCGCGAGGCCGCGCTGACCGCCGATCATCTGGTCGGGGCCAACCGGTCGGGCCACGATTCGCATGGCGTGGGCATGATTCCCAAGTACGTGATGTCGTGGCAGGGGGACCAGCTGCAGCTGAACCAGCAGGTCAGCGTGGTGCATGAATCGGGCGGCATCCTGAGCCTCGACGGCAATCGCGGCATGGGCCAGGCCGTGACCGAGCAGGCGATGCGGCTGGGCATCGAACGCGCGCGGGAACATGGCGTGTGCGTGCTGGGGCTGCGCCGTTCGCACCATCTCGGCCGCGTGGGCCACTGGGCCGAGCAGGCGACCGCCGCCGGACTGATCTCGATCCACTTCGTGAACGTCCTGTCCAAGCCGATCGTCGCGCCGCATGGCGGTTACGATGCGCGCTTCGGCACCAATCCGTTCACGATCGGCGTGCCGGTGGCCGGCCGGCCGCCGCTGGTGCTGGACTTTGCCACCAGCGCCATCGCCCTGGGCAAGGTACGCGTGGCCAACAACAAGGGCGAGCCGGTGGCGCCCGGATGCCTGATGGACCCGAACGGCCACCCCACCAGCGATCCCGGCGTCATGTTTCCGCAACCGGGTACGCCGCAAGGCGCGCTGCGCACGTTTGGCGAGCACAAGGGCTATGTGCTGGCCGTGATGTGCGAGCTGCTGGGCGCAGCGGTGACCGGCGGCCACACGATCCGGCCCGAGACGCTCACCCATGAGCACGCGGTCTGGAACAACATGCTGGCGATCATCTTCGATCCGCAGCGGCTCGGCAGCAGCACCACGTTTGGCCATGAAGTGGAAGCGTTCGTCGAATGGCTCAAGGCCTCGCGCCTGCAGCCGGGCAGCGATGCCATCCAGCTGCCCGGCGACCCCGAGCGGGCATGGCGCCGTGCCCGCGCCGAATTCATTCCCGTGGACAGCAGCACGCTGGCCCAGCTTGACGACGCCGCCGCGCGCGTGCTGCAGGCACGCGGCAAGTCGCCCGGCCCGCTTTCCGCCCTCGCAACCGACTGAACAGGAACGCCGACGATGACCACCATTCCGCATCTGCCCCAGATTCATCCGCTGCCCAACCAGTTCCGCGCCGACATACTGGCACGCAAGCGCCTGATCGGCTTGTGGAGTTCGCTGGGGCAGCCCGTGACCAGCGAGATCATCGGCCTGGCCGGCTTCGACTGGCTGCTGCTCGACGGCGAGCACTCGCCCAACGACGTGCTGACGTTCGCACCGCAGCTGATGGCGCTCAAGGACAGCGTCAGCGCGCCCGTGGTGCGGCCGCCGTGGAACGACCCCGTCATGATCAAGCGCCTGCTTGATATCGGCTTCTACAACTTCCTGATCCCGTTCGTGGAATCGGCCGAGGAAGCGCGTCGCGCGGTGCGGGCCACGCGTTATCCGCCGGACGGCATCCGTGGCGTGTCGGGCGTGCAGCGGCAGAACCGCTTCGGCACGCTGCCCGACTTCTTCAAGACCATCAACGAGAATATCTGCGTGCTGGTTCAGATCGAAAGTCGCAAGGGGGTGGAGGCGATCGCGGAAATCTGCGCGGAGCCGGGCGTCGACGGCATCTTTATCGGCCCGAACGACCTGGCCGCCGCCTACGGTCACCTTGGTAACCCGAACCACCCCGAGGTGCAGGCGGCTGTGCGGCAGATCTGCGATGCGGCCAACCAGGGCGGCAAGGCCATCGGAACGCTGACGCCGGTGGAAGCCGATGCACGGCGATACCTCGACATGGGCATGCATTTTGTTGCCGTCGGGCTTGATCATGTCTTGTTGCGCGATGCGGCGCGGGCATTGCGCGAGCGCTTCGCGGGATGATCGGGTTGTCGTCCCCGACCGACGCCGCTGCCGCGCCGGCGTGACTGGCGGGGTGTTGGGTGACTCCCCCAACACCCCACTGCCCCCTGCTAGGGAAACCCTCTAGTCCATTCCAACGATTCACCTTCAGCGCCCCCTCTCTACGCTGTCACCACCGACACACGCCAACCGCGTGGCAGGTCCACCCCGACAAAGGCCGCGGCACGCCGGGCACATCGGTCCTGCCGCCGCTTTCGGGCATGTGGGCGACTTCCGTACCGGCGCAGGCGCCGCCGGGCAATCCCTTAGAAGGAGCGAGACTTCAATGACATCCCCTACACAACGGCTGCTGCGCGGCAGCGTGCTGGCCACCAGCATGGCACTCGCCGCGGCATCGTGGGCAGCGGTCGCCCCGGAAGAACTCAAGCAGCTTGACAGCAGCCTCACGCCCATGGGCGCGGAGCGCGCCGCCAGCAAGGACGGCGAGGTTCCCGCCTGGACCGGCAAGTGGCTGGGCACCCCGCCCAGCGTCAAGTACCAGCGTGGCGACCGCTATCCCGACCCGTATGCCGACGAAAAGCCGCTGTTCGTCATCACCGCGCAGAACATGGCGCAGTATGCCGAGCGCTTGAGCGAGGGCGAGAAGGCGCTGTTCAAGAAGTACCCCGACACCTTCAAGATGCCGGTGTACCCGAGCCATCGCGACTTCCGCTACGAGGACGCCGCGTACAAGGACATCCGCACCTACGCCACCACCGTCAGCATGACAGGCGATGCCAATGGCCTGAAGGATGCAGCCCCCCAGGTGCCCTACCCGATCCCGAAGACGGCCATGGAGTTGCTGTGGAACCAGCGCTTTTCCGCGGCGATCGGCACCGAGAAAGCGCAGTACGACCAGGCCGTGGTCTATCCGAATGGCTCGATCGCATGGGGACGCGTCTCCTACAGCATCTTCTCGCCGCGCAACAACGGCAAGTTCGACCCCAAGAACCCCCTCAACGAGCGCACTTTCTTCCGCACCGCCACCGACCTGCCCTTGCGTGACCGCGGCCAGGTGATCGTGGGGTACACCGTCTGGGACCAGGAAGGCTCGGACACCAACCGCACGTGGATCTACAACCCGGGCACGCGCCGCGTACGCCAGGCGCCGGAGTTCGGCTTTGACCAGCCCCAGGGCCCCGGCGGCTTCCGCACAGTGGATGACGACCGCCTGTTCAACGGCTCGGGTGAGCGCTACAACTGGAAGATCGTCGGCAAGAAGGAGATCTACGTCCCGTACCACAGCTACAAGCTGATGAGCGCCTCGGTCAAGTACAAGGACCTGCTGACGAATGGGCACGCCAACCCGGACGTCATGCGCTACGAGCTGCATCGCGTATGGATCCTGGAGGCAACGCTGAAGCCGGGATTCCGCCACCAGTATGCGAAGCGTGTGCTGTATCTCGACGAGGACACCTGGCAGTCGGTGGCCGCCGACAACTACGACGGCCGCGGCCAGTTGTGGCGCACCAACCTCCAGGCCCTGGTCTACGCCTATGATGCGCGCCGCTTCTCCGCCGCCACCGTGTTCTACCACGACCTGATCTCCGGCGCCTACCTGGCCGACCGCCTGACCAACGAGGGCCCGATGGCAAAGCTCAACAGCAACCCGGAATTCAGCGAGGCGCTCTTCTCGCCGGACGCCGCGCGCGGATCGGGCACCTGATCGCAGCACACGGCCGGGCCGGGCGAACCCTTCGCCGGCCGTTCTTCCCACACCCGCCCTTGCCGCACGGCAAGGGCTTTTTTACGGTTCATCGCCGAATTCCGGGAAAGGCGGAGACCGGCCAGTTTGAGTCAGTTGGCTCCAGACTGATGATGACCGAAGCTGGCCTGACTACCGTCGTTCAAGCGAGGATGGGACTCGAGCCTCGCCAGGTCCACCCATCGCAATGTTCCTATCGGATGGGTGACGAGCATCAGCGCGCATCCCCGCTCTTGCGTGGCCTCGATGGACGGACTCGACCTTGCCCAATTGCGACGCCCTTCGCTCGGCTCAATGACTGACGTGAGATTGAGAAGCGACTCATCCATGGGTCCGCAGGATCGCAGCACCGGCCGCACAGACGGCACGCCGCTCGCCAGGGAAGGCCTTCGCGGTCTCATCCATGCGATCTATGCGGCCGTTTGAGAGCACGCTCTGCTCGGCCCGGTATGCGCCATCGGCGAGGAGCAATCGTGCCGTAGTCACGCGGGCAATCCGGCCAGCCGCAGGGCTGCTTACCGTCAGATTATGCCCCGGCATCCAGGAGGCTCCTTATCGGCAGGCTCTTAAGATCACTTCCGCGCCGCCCCCGATTGGATGACTCGAAAGCGCACCCAGGCGGATGCCAAAACCCTCATTGGTGCACCCGGCCAAATATCCACGGGCCGGTCTGTTCTGCCCCCGACGCGACCAATCGATGCAGTTCAACGTTGAATAGGTGGCGCATGAGCCACGAACCAACATCCTCATCACCACAAAAAGAAATCCGAAATTGACATTACCCCTATAGCGCATAGGCTTTTCCCGTACGCGCCCCGGATTAGAATCATGCGTTCCCCATGGCGGGTCCTGATGCTCGGATTGCTTCTTGCCCTGCCGCCTGTCGGCCGGGCGCAGGTGCCTGCCGCTCCCACTATCCAGTCCGACGCGATTCCCGCATTCCAGACGGTCGATTCGATGGAAGCGCGCGTGCAGGGTTGCGTGACCTGTCACGGTCAGAGCGGCCAGGGCACCAATAACGGATACTACCCGCGCATTGCCGGCAAGCCGGCCGGTTACCTCTACAACCAACTCGTTGCCTTCCGCGACGGTACGCGCCGCTATGCGCCGATGAACTACCTGGTCGCGTACTTGCCGGACCCGTACCTGAAGGAGATTGCCGAGTACTTCGCGAAGCTGCGTCCGCCATTCGCCGCGCCCGAGGCGTCCGATGGGCAGCCGACCGTGGTGGCGCGTGGCCAGGCGCTGGTGACCGCCGGCGATAGCAAGCAAGGCGTACCGGCCTGCATCGCGTGCCATGCTGCGGGGCTCACTGGCATGGAACCGGGCATTCCGGGGCTGACGGGACTGCGGCACGCGTACATCATTGGCCAGCTCACGCGCTGGAAGGTGGGCGAACGGCATGCGGCGGAGCCCGATTGCATGAAGCGAATCGCTTCGCGGCTGTCCGACGCCGACATCGCTGCCGTGGCGGCCTTCCTGTCTCAGCAGGTGCCCCCAAAGGATCCGTCGCCGGAATCGTCCAACCTTGTGCGCATGCCGCTGGCATGTGGCAGCCAGCGCTGATGGGGTCGCCATGAAAGCGCGCAGGTTACCCATCCTCATCATCGGCATTGTGGTCGTGGCCGTACTCGTCGTACTGGCCCTGCGCCTGATGCCGTCCGGACCGCGGGAGAAGCCGGCGCCCGTCACGGCGGCGAGCGCTCCCGCCGCAAATGGAGCGAGCAGCGCCGCGGCGCTCAGCCCGGCCAGCCAGATCATCGTCAAGGGCGAATACCTTGCGCGCGCCGGCGATTGCGTCGCCTGCCACACCGAGCCCAACAACCCGCCGTTCGCGGGCGGACGCGCGATGGCGACGCCGTTCGGCAGCCTCTTCGTCCCCAACATCACGCCCGACGACGAGACCGGCATCGGCCAATGGACCGCCGACGACTTCTACCGAATGATGCATACCGGCGTCTCGCGCGATGGCAATCTGCTCTACCCCGCCATGCCGTTCGCGTCGTACACCAAGGTGACGCGCGAGGACTCGGACGCGATCTACGCTTACCTGATGTCAGTGACGCCGGTGAAGCGCAAGAACCATCCGCACGAGCTTCGCTTTCCGTTCAACAAGCGCGAACTGCTGATCGGCTGGCGTGCGCTCTATTTCAAGGAGGGCGAATTCCAGCCCGATCCGAAACAGTCGGTGCAGTGGAATCGAGGCGCGTATCTCGTGCAGGGCCTCGGCCATTGCGCGATGTGCCACACGGCGATCAACGCGCTCGGCGGATCGAGCGAGTCGAAGGAGTTCGAGGGCGGGATGATCCCGAACCAGAACTGGTATGCGCCGTCGCTTACGTCGAACCGCGAAGCTGGCTTGGGCAACTGGCCGCTCCAGGACATCGTCGATCTGTTGCAAGTCGGCGTGTCGCATCGCGCAACGGTCTACGGCCCGATGGCGGAAGTGGTCTACAACAGCTTGCAGTACATGACCGACGAGGACGTGCAGGCGATGGCCGTGTATCTGCAGGCGCTGCCGCAACGCGATACCGAACCACCGCCGTCGAGCCAGGAACATCTGGTGCAGCCTGCCGTGATGGAGAACGGCCGCAAGATCTACCAGCAGCAATGCGTGATGTGCCATGCCGAGGACGGCAAGGGCCATCCGCCATCGTTCCCGCCGCTCGCGGGTAACCAGTCGATCACGATGGCGTCGCCGGTCAATGCGATCCGCATGGTGCTCAATGGCGGCTACGCGCCGGGCACGAAGAAGAACCCGCGCCCGCATGGCATGCCGCCGTTCTCGCACGCGCTCGACGACGAACAGGCCGCCGCCGTGGTGACATACATCCGCGTGGCTTGGGGCAATACCGGCACGCCAGTGGCACCACCACAGGTCAACGCGCTACGCAAGCTCTTGCCCGAGTAACCGACATCGCCGACATGACCGACATGACCGATCCGCACGCGCCAATGCATCACGACGAACCACCGCCAGCGGACCACGACGTACACCGCGTGGTAAGCGACGGTCCGAAGGGAACGTTTGCCGTGGCGAGCGTAGCCACCGCCATCGTCGTGGTGATCTACCTGGCGTTCTACCTCGGCATCTATGCGCAGCGGGGGCTGATCCAGTGAGCACGATATCGCCAACGCCTGCCACGCCCGATGGCCACCACGCCGAGGCAGTCGCCGTTGCGGCGGAACGGCGCTGGGCCGTGGTGGTGGGCATCATCATGGGCGTCATCGTGCTCCTGATGATTTTCGCGGGCGTGCATTGGCTATCGATGCCGCCGTCGCGCGTGGAGACGGTGAACGTGCGAACGCTGCACCTGCAGGGAGAGTTTGTCGAAGGCAACCTCGGCACGGCAGTCGACGGCGACGGCAAGGTGACCGTGAGGCTGGTCGCGCAGCAGTATTCATTCGAGCCGCAATGCCTTGTGGTGCCACAGGGCGTACCGGTGACGTTCCGGGGCACGAGCGCTGACGCGATCCACGGCTTCATCGTCGGCACCACCAATGCCAATACCATGTTGATCCCCGGCTTCGTGGCGACCTTCACGACGACGTTTCCGCGTGCGGGCGAGCAGTTGATGCCGTGCCACGAATATTGCGGCATCGGGCACGAGGCGATGTGGGCGAGAGTGCAGGTGCTCCCACGCGAGGAATTCATGGAGCGTGCGCGACACGCGGAAAGGATGTCCTGTGTTCCTCGCTAGAAAACTCGTCCTCGCGCATTTCTGGGTGGCCTTCGTGGCCTTTCTCGGCGCCATCGTCCTCGGCGAGTGGCAGATGTTCATCCGCAGTCCGCTGTCGACCTGGGTCAACAATCCCGAGCACTACTACCGCTCGGTGACGGCGCACGGCACGGTGATGGCCTATGTGCTGCCCACGCTGGTGGCGATGGGCTTCGGCTATGCCATCTGCGAACTCGGCCTCAAGCGTCCGCTCGTGGGCCTGCGTTGGGCCTGGATCGGCTTCTGGCTGCTGATCGCCGGCACCGTGCTTGCGGCAGCGACGATGGGACTCGGCAAGGCATCGGTCCTCTATACGTTCTACCCGCCGATGATCGGCAGCCCGTTCTACTATCTCGGCGTGGTGCTGGTGGTGGTCGGCTCCTGGGTCTGGGTCGCGCTGATGGCGGTCAACCTGCGTGCGTGGCGGCGCGAGAATCCGGGTGCCACCGTGCCGCTTGCGGTGTACGGCACGGTGGCTGGCGCTTATCTGTGGGCGTGGACTTCATTGGGCGCGGCGATCGAGGTGCTGGTGCTGATCCTGCCCGCCTCGCTCGGTCTGACCGACACCATCAATGCGGGCCTCGCCCGCGTGTTCTTCTCGTGGACGCTGCACGCCATCGTCTACTTCTGGCTCGTCCCCGCCTACGTCGCGTTCTACACCATCGTCCCGCGCGCGATTGGCGGACGGCTCTATAGCGACACCATGGGCCGCATGGCCTTCGCGCTATTCCTCGTGTTCTCGATGCCGATCGGCATTCACCACCTGTTCGCCGATCCGCAGGTCGGCTCGGGCTTCAAGTTCGTCCACGCGGCCATGACTGCGATGGTGACGGTGCCAACGCTGCTGACGGTATTCACCATCGTCGCCTCGGTCGAAATCGCGGCGCGCCTGCGCGGCGGCATAGGCCCCTTCGGCTGGGTGAAGGCATTGCCGTGGCACAACCCGATGATGCTCGCGGTGACGTTCTCGTTCATCATGCTCGGCTTCGGCGGCGCAGGCGGCATCATCAACATGAGCTACCAGCTCAACGAGTCGATCCACAATACCCAATGGGTGACCGGGCATTTCCACCTGATTTTCGGCGGCGCCATCGTCATCATGTACATGGCGCTCGCCTACGACCTCTGGCCGCAACTGACCGCGCGCGGTCCGCTGCCGGCCGGCCTGATGCGGCTGCAACTCTGGCTGTGGTTCCTCGGCATGCTGGTTCTCTCGCTGCCCTGGCACTGGGTTGGCCTGCTCGGCATGCCGCGCCGCATGGCGTACTACGACTACAGCCACCCGGACCTGCACTCGCAGGCGTGGACCGTGGCGGTCTCGACGTTCGGCGGACTGGCGATGGTCATCTCGGCGATCCTGTTCGTCTACATCCTCGCCAACGCGCATCGTCGTCCGCTCGGCACGCCGACGCCCTACACGTTCAGCGAACCCATCCACGCGGGAGGACGCCCACCCGCGGCGCTCAACGGCTTTGCGCTGTGGGTCGTGATGATGGTCGCGCTGACGCTGGTCAACTACGGCTACCCCATCGTGCAGCTCGCCGTACTCGAAAACGCCTCGGTGCCCATCGTGCCGATTGGCGGCCGCTAGTCCGCCGCAGCCACCGTCACCGGATCCTCCCATGTCCGCGCAACCCAATCCCATCGGCGCCAAAAGCGTACTGGCCTTGGTCGTGCTGACCATCGTCCTGATGTTGGTCGGCTTCATCTGGTTGCCATCGGTGCAAAGCGACTTCAGCGCGCGCGGCGTATGGGACGCCATCTGCCGCGCCGCCGGCGTCCCCACGAACTGGAGCGGCGACGACAAGACGCGCACGGGGCGCATCGCCACCAACGTCGTGCTCGACCGCTCGATGGCGCGCGTCGGCTCGGCGGACAGCGTCGGACGCGGCGCCACGCTCGCGCTCAACAACTGCACCATGTGCCACGGCGCACGCGGCATGACAGCCTCCAACGCGCCCAACCTCGCCGGCCAGTACCCGGAAGTCATCATCAAGCAACTGAACGACTACAACGCCGGAAAGCGCGGCAGCGCGATCATGGAAACGCTGGCCCGCAAGCTGTCGGAGCGCGATATCGCCGATGTTGCCGCGTACTACGCCTCGCTGCCAAAGGCGCGCACTGCCCCGACGACCTACGATGAATCGCTGCCTGCGCTGGTACGCGTGGGCGATCCGCTGCGCAATATCGCGCCGTGCATTGCATGCCATGGCGGGGTGGATCAGAAGTTCGGCGCCCCCTGGCTCGAAGGCATGCCGCGCGATTACCTTACCGCCGAGCTAAGGGCATTCCGCAACGGCTCGCGCGCCAATGACGCCGAGGCGCAGATGCGGAACATGGCGAGAGCCATGACCGATCAGGAGATCGAGGAAGTTGCGGTGTTCTACGCACGAAAGGCGGCGCCGGAAGGCCATTAGGACCATGCGCTGAAGCTGGCTGTCTGACGCGCTGCTGCGTCGTCGCGGCCACCGGCGCATTTCCCACCGCTTGTCATCGCGCCATCCTCGTCCCACCTTCGCTCAAGGCGGAATTCCCTCGCTGACGCCCAGAACCCCGACGTTTTCGCCCGGAACCCGACTTCCCCGATCGCTGCAAGCCATTTAGTCCGGCCGTCCACCGAGTTTGACCAAATAGGCCGCCGGCAGGGGCCTATGCGCTGACCGGATCTACACTCGTAGGTGGCCCACGGAGAAGCTGCGCTTCTTCCTAGCCATGGATGCGGGAATGCGCGCAGCTTGCCTGGGGGCATCTGCGCGCCGGATTAAGGAGCGAAGCGTCGACGCGCTGTTCGTACGCATCTCGAAGGAGATGACCATCGACCAGAAACGCGTCCTCGTGGCGAAATCCCGGCAGGAGTTCGAGGAGCGTGCGGCGGCATATCCGGATTTGACGGAAAGCAAGACCAAGCTGCTACTGCTACGCGAACGCTGCGAAGCCGCTGCGACTATCGGTAAGGTTACTGATCGCTGGGTCTTCCACCCACTGCCTACGATTGACAAAGTTCGGCCAGTCCCGGTCATTCACATCTTGCCTGACGGATGACCGCGCGATACGCCGCACCAGGCGCTCGCGGTTCGCAGTTTGCTTTCTGATTTCACAACGGCCTGCATCGGGCTACCCAGCCTCAGCCGGAGCCTGGAGAGGTATCGCGATCCCACCATGTGCGGGACTCAATCACTTCGGAGCAGCGCCGCCTTTAGTCAGGACGCGGCAGCCATAGCGCGATTCGCCAGATCTTCTGCTGTCAGGGAATTTCACCCTGTACGCCTTGCCAGTTAGCCGGCGAACACTGTATATTTATACAGTTGTCGTCGCATCCCGGAAAAGCTGGCTGCTGAAGTCAAGCCCGTGCGGCGCCTGCGCTTTCTTTCCCCCCACCTTGAAAGGCAATCATGTTCGTGGACCGCACCGAAATCATCAACGCCGCCAAGGCACTGCGCGCCAGCCAGGAAGAGTCCAGGTACAGCAAACTCGTCGCGCTCGCGAACAAGCAACTCAAGACAATGCAAACGGCAATCCAGAGGGGCAAGGAAGAATTCGAGACCAGACTGGTACTCGACATCAACGAAGACAATCCGCAAGCAGCGCTGGAACCGCGCGCGCAACGGCTAGCCGAGGACCTCAGAACGCAGGGCTACACCGCAACGGTGACCACGTTTGCCGAGGTCAGCACCGATCGCAAGAACTGGACGCCGAATATCACGGTCGTCATCGGTCTGGGCGACATGGTTTCCGAAGACGACAACGCGATAGCGGAAAGCACAGTGACCGACGAAACGGAAGTCGCGCTGGCTGGCGAAGCTGCCAGTGAAATTGCCTGACAACAGGCGGGCAATCCGAGACAAGGGCCGGCATCACGTAGCTTCGCGCACGGTCGCGTGCGTGATGGCTTTTCCAACAATCGGTCATTGGGTCGCGAAAGGCGAGCGATTCGTAATCGGTCGAGTTCTGATGGCCATTTGCATTTTGCAGCGAGGTTCGCTACTTGGAGCCGCCTCGCTCCAAAACTGATCGAGGACGGTTACGCAACCTAACAATGAGGAAGTAAGCCCTCGTGGACAAGCATTGACGTCGTCGCCGGAGCGGCGGCATTAAGTCAGAATGCGGCCATTGATAGTGTGGAGTCGAACGACTCAGATGGGTCCGCAAAGCGACGGTCGCCGTGGTCGATGGCCGAGTCACGCACTACGTCGGAACGGGAAACGAGACTGTTGCCATAACAGGGCGTGCGCGGCTCAGCCGATTTAGCGCTCCGCTGCCCCCACTTCACGGAACGGCGTATTATCGGCGGCATTCCGCCTGTGACTGCCGGAACGCCTGCGATGACCAACGATCCTCACCTGTCTCCCAAGCTTCACCTGACCGCCGAGCACGGATTCGCCCTGCATGACAGCCGACAGCCTGCTTTTCGCCGAGCATGGCACGTCCACGACTGCGGCATGCTGTTGTGGCCGCGCATGGGCAGGCTCAGGACGGTCTGGAACGATTCGTCCGGCGAGCCAGACGCACTGCATGCCGCTTCGCTGGTGCGCGGTACCGCTGTATTGCTGCATGCGTCGACGTCGCACCTGACGGCATCCGAGCACGGCCTTCAGCAGCACGGGGAACTCTATCTGCCGCCCGATCGCCTGCCCGTGTGCCTGCGGTTCGGCGCCATGCACCTGGACGCCGCGACGATCGCGATGCTTGAGGCGCTGCTCGCGCCTACGATCTCAGTCACCAGCGCGTCCTGGCTCGTGCGCGCCATCGTGGCGCAGATCATGACGAGCCGGCCGCTGGCGGTGCCCGAAGAGCCGGCGTCCGTCGCACTGCGCATGGCCCAGCGCTTCCATGCGGCGCTCGAACGCGACATGCCCTTGCCATCGATCGATACCGTGGCCGGCGAACTGGGCATCTCGATCCGACAGTTGCAGCGCGCCTGTCAGATCGAGTTCGGCGCGACGCCCGTGACCGTACGACGTCGGATTCTGGCCGAGCACGCACGCAAGCTGATTGCAGGAGGCCGGTCCGCCGCCTGCGTCAGCATGGATCTCGGCTTTGCCTCCGGCGGGCATCTGCACCGGCTGCTGCGCGAGGTGCCGGCGCCGTCGTAGCCTGGCGGCCGACGCCTTCACGCCGTCATCACAATGGCGTCGACCTCGATCTCCGTCCAAGCCCGGTCCGGTAAGCTGGCCACGCCAAGCGCGCTGCGTGCCGGCAGCGGCTGACCGGGGAATGCTGCGCGCATCACCGCCGAGGCCGCATCGAGCACTGCCGCATGTCGTGTAAAGTCCGGTGCCGCGCGGATGAAGCCACGCAGGCGAACGATCTGGATCACGCGCGACAACTCGCCATCGCAAGCCAGCCGCAGTATGGCCAGTGCATTCAGCACCGATACTTCGGCGGCATGGCGGGCGGGTTCCAGATCATCGTCGCTCCGGCATTGGCCCGCCATGGCCACGCCGTCCCGCCGGCATACCTGACCGGCAATCGACACCCATTGCGATGTGCCGACCTGGATCGCGCAATACGGCGCATAGCTGCCACGTGGACTTGACACTTCGGGCAACGTGAATCCGGCGGCGGCAAGCCGTGCCTCGGGGGAGTTGTCCGTCACGCATCGCTCCAAGTCACGCTGCCGCTGAGCCAGCATCCGTCAGGCTCGCCCGAATCCGTATGGCGCGGCGCCACGAGAATTTCCGAGGGGCTGCCCATGGCATCGCCTTGCCAGACCGCGATGGAAGACACCTTTCCATCAGGGCCAGCCAGTTCACCCGCCTGGTTCAGAAAGCCCCATAAGGCAGCCGCCGCTATGCCGGTGGCGGCATCCTCGGGATAGCCGGACGACTTTGGAAATTGCCGCGCATGGATTACGGGTCGGCCGTCCGCTTTCGATACGCCAAATGCATAGGGATAGAGCCCGGTCGAGCCGATCGATGCGCAGAGCGACTCCATGGTCGAGAAGTCCGGTTGCAAGCTGTCGAGCACCGCCACGGAAGGCAAGGCCATGAGCGTCTTGACGCGACTCGTCGCGGCATTGGTGGCCGCATACGTACCGGCTGGAAAACCAAGTTGCGCCGCCACTCGGCCCGATGCCCCGGCGTCCAGCGTCTGGGTACGCACCGCCGGCTGCGAGATCCAGACGGATTGCAGCGCATCGTCCCAATACGCCAGCACGATGCCGCTCAGCGTCTCGATGCGCACCGCCGGGGTCGTCCAGCGGCCCCATTGGCGCAACGCCCACAGCGTGCCCACGGTGGCGTGGCCGCACATCTCCATCTCGTGCTGCGGAACGAAGAATCGGAAACGCCAGTCGCAACCGATATCACTCGGCAATACAAAGGCGGACTCGTGCCCATATGCGGCAGCAACCCTTTGCATTTCCGCCGCGCTCATGTCACGGGCATCGGAGACCAGGGGCACCGGATTGCCGCCTCGCCCATCGCGTACAAAAACCCGGATCAGACTGACATTATTCACCTGTAGCTCCCACGGAACTGGCAATCTTGCCCCAGTACGGGATGTCTGCTTGAACCGCGGCCTGCAGTGCGGCGGGTGTACCGGGGCGCGCCGTCACACCTTTGCTCGATAGATCGGCCACGACCGCATTGTCAGAAAGCACCTTGTTCAGTGCTGCATTGAAGCGATCGACGATCGCAGCGGGCGTGCCCTTGGGAAAGGCGATGCCATACCACAGTTGCTGCTCGAAGCCTGGCACGCCCTGGCTGGCGAACGTCGGGACATCGGGCAGCAGCGATGTCGGAGCGGTCACGGCAATGGCGGCAATCTTGTGTGCCTTGATGTATGGCGCCAGTCCCACCGGATTGTCGAACATGATCTGCACCTGTCCACCAATCAGATCCGTGTACGCCGGCGCCGCACCGCGATACGGGACGTGCACCATCGGCACGGCGACGAGCTTCTGAAACTGCTCGCCCATCAGGTGCGACACGGTGCCGACACCAACCGAACCGAAGCTGTGCTGCGCCTTGTCGGCCTTCAGTCTGCTGACAAGCGCCTTGGCGTCCGACACCTGCAAGGTGTTGTTGACGGCCAGCACATAAGGTGACGTGCCAATGAATCCGGCATAGGCGAAGTCCTTCGCCGGGTTGTACGTCAGCTTTGGATACAGGGCAACGCTTACCGCGTGCGTGCTCGTCGTGACCACGCCGGCCGTATATCCATCGGCCGCAGCCCGCGCGACATAGGCAGACCCAAGCGTGCCACCTGCGCCGCTGCGATTATCGACCACGACGGGGCGGCCGAGCTCACGCTGCAACAGCGGCTGGATGGAGCGAACCACCAGATCGGTACCGCCGCCAGCCGGAAATGGCACGACTACGGTGATCGGCTTTGATGGCCAGGTCTCCGCATACGCGGCGACGCAACTTGCCGCGGCCGCGGCCGCCAGCACGGCGCAGCGGGCCTTGCGCGTTGAAATGGACAGGATGGACATGTGCACTCCGCTTGTTGGAATGCATGGAGTCTACGAAGGTGTCGGGCGGGCTACGAACCGGAATACGACTTTCAGCCATCCGAAATGCGCATGCGCCGGGGGCTTGGAATGACGACCGGCGCTTGCCGGCCAAATCCCGTCATCGAAGGACCATGCGCCCAACGACCGTCTGTCCGCCGCGACCGGCCGTCAGATTTCGCATTACTTCCAGGTCCTGAACCCTGCGCCTGGAATGGTGACCGCTGGCGCAACGAGTTCAGTGGGCATCGCCTTGAACCTCCCAACCACCGCCCGCAGCAGCGAAAATTCGCACGAAGTTCGTCCGCAGGCTCGCATCGGACGTGGCCCGCTGCGACTCCGCGTCGAGAAGATCACGCTCGGCCACCAGCACGTCCAGCAAGCCCACATAACCGAAACGGTACTGCGCTCGCGCCAGTTCCGCCGCGCGCCGGTTCTGGGCCACGCCCGCTGCGAGCGAGGTGTTTCTCGACTGCTCGTTCAGGTAGGCCGACATCGCGCTTTCCATATCCTCCAGTGCATCGAGCACGGTCTGCTGGTAGGCCAGGAAGGCTTGCGTCTGGCGCGCGTCGGCGGCATCGATCTGCGAGCGGATGCGGCCGAAGTTCAGCACCGGCTGTACCAGTCCAACTCCGATTCCCCATGGCGTGGACGAGAACGGCGTGGCGTTCTGCACGCCGAACAACGCAGTCAGCGAAATATTCGGGAACAATTCTGCGACGGCCGCCTTGCGTGCGGAGATCGACGCGGCGAAGCGGCGCTCCGCTACCCGCACATCCGGCCGCGTGGCGATCACGGCGGCCGGTGCCGAGACCACGATGCGCCCGTCGAGCGACGGCTGCGGCGCGGCCACGACTTCCTGCAACGTGCCCGGCGTCCTGCCGAGCAGTGTCGATAGCCGGTTAGCCGCAGCGTCCCGCGCTGCCCGGAGCGACGGCACGCGCGACTCGGTCGTCGAAGCCTGCGCGGCCGCGCGCTGCACGTCCAAGTTGCTCACCAGCGCGCCGCGCTGCTGGGCTTCCACCAGCTTGAGCGTCCTGCGCTGCGTCTCCAGGTTGCTGGTCGTCAGCTCGATCTGCCGGTCCAGGTTGCGCAACTCGAAGTAGGTGCGCGCCACCTCCGCCAGCAGCGCCACGCGCACGGCCTGCTCGCTGGCTTCGGTCGATTGGAGGATCGCCGTCGCTTGTGCCGTGCGGGCCTGGTTGCGGCCGAACAGGTCCAGTTCCCATGCCGCCGACAGCGCCACCTGGTTCACCGTGACCGACTTGTCGTTGGTCAGCAGCCCGCGATTTCCGCGCTCGCTGCTCGCCACGGCGTTGACTTCCGGGGCCAGCGCGGATTGCGCCTGCAGCCGCGCTGCCCGGGCCTCTTCTACCCGTGCCCGCGCAATTCCCAGCGACTTGTTGCCGGCAATCGCCTCACGGATCAGCGCCTCCAGCGCGGCGTCGTGGAAATGCGACCACCATCGCTGGTCGACCTGCGCATCGTCGTGGCTGACGATCAGGTCGGCGTTCGCCTGCGCGGGCGTCAGCGTCTGCCAGCGCGGCGCGACGTCGACACCGGAGCTTTGCGGCCCCACCGGACTCGTGCAACCGGCTACGACAGCCGCAGCGGCAGCAAGGACCGAGGCAGCCAATCGCTCAAGCTTCAACATGCTGCTGCACCCTTTCCTTCCGCGTGATGCGCTTTTCCAGGTTCCGGATCAGGACATAGAAGACCGGCGTCAGGAACAGGCCAAAGAACGTGACGCCGATCATGCCGAAGAACACGGCCACACCCATGGCGTGGCGCATCTCGGCGCCGGCACCATGTGACAGCACCAGCGGCAGCACCCCCATGATGAAGGCGATCGACGTCATCAGGATCGGCCGCAGGCGCAGGTGCGCAGCCTCGATGGCTGCCGCAAGCGTGTCCTTGCCCTGCATTTCCAGTTCCCGGGCAAACTCGCATATCAGGATCGCGTTCTTGCAGGCCAGTCCTATCAGCACGAAGAACCCTATCTGCGTGAAGAGGTTGTTCTCCCCGCCGGTCAGCCAGACCCCCGCGATGGCCGAGAACAGGCACATCGGGACGATCAGGATGATGGCCAGCGGCACGAACGGGCTTTCGTACTGCGCGGTCAGCACAAGGAACACCAGCAGAATGCAGATGGGGAACACGATCAGCGCCGTGTTGCCGGCCAGGATCTGCTGGTAGGCCAACTCGGTCCATTCAAAGGCCATGTCGCCCGGCAGCGTGTCATTCAGGATGCGCGTCATTGCCGCCTGCGCCTGTCCGGTCGAGTAGCCGGGTGCCGGACGCCCATTGATGTCGGCGGAGCGGTAGGCGTTGTAGCGCGAGGCGTTGTCGGGGCCGCTGGTGTCGCTGAGCGTCACCACGGCTCCCAGTGGCACCATCTTGCCTTCGACGTTGCGCACCTTCAGTCCGAGGATGTCATCCCGCTTCGAGCGGAAGTCCTTGTCGCCCTGTGCGATCACCTGGTATGTGCGGCCGAACTTGTTGAAGTCGTTCACATAGAGCGAGCCAAGGTAGATCTGCATGGTCTTGAACACGTCATCCACATCCACACCGAGCTGCGCAGCCCGGGTACGGTCCACGTCCGCATAGAGTTGCGGCGTGGAGACGTTGTAGTTGGTGTACACCCCCGCCAGCTCGGGCGCCTTGCGCGCCTTCTCCAGCACCGTGTTCACTGCCTTGCTCAGCGCCAGGTAGCCGGCGTCGCCACGGTCCTCGATCTGCAGCTTGAAGCCCCCGGTGTTGCCGAGCCCTTGCACGGGCGGCGGCGGGAACACGGCGATGAAGGCATCGCGGATCGACGCGAACTGCTTCTGCAGGCTGGCCGCCATCGCCGGCCCCGACGTCCCCTGCTTGTGCAGTTCCTCGAACGACTGTTCGCCGACGAAGACCACGGCGGAAGACGGGCTGTTGATGAACCCGTTGATCGACAGCCCCGGCAACTGTACGGCGGTGCGTACGCCCGGCGCTTTCAAGGCCACGTCGACCATCTGCCGTACCACGGACTCCGTGCGATCCAGCGTCGCGCCTTCCGGCAAGCGAACCAGGTTGACCAGGTAGCCCTTGTCCTGGATCGGCACGAAGCCGGCCGGCACCCTGACGAAGCCGAGCACCGTGGCCGCCAGCAGCGCCGCGTAGAGCACCATGGACCCGCGCTTGTGCTGCAACGCCCGCTTCACGCCGCCGCCGTAGGACTCCCCACCTCTGCTGAATACGCGGTTGAAGCGACTGAAGAAGCCACCGAGCCACCGATCCATCAGGCGCGTCAGCCTGTCCTTGGGGGCGTCGTGCGAGCGCAGCAGCAAGGCGGACAGCGCCGGCGACAGCGTCAGCGAATTGAACGCCGAGATCACGGTCGAGATTGCGATGGTCAGCGCGAACTGGCGATAGAACTGCCCGGTGAGGCCGCTGATGAACGCAATGGGCACGAAGACTGCGCAAAGCACCAGCGCGATGGCGATGATCGGCCCCGTCACCTCTTGCATCGCCTTGATGGTGGCCTCGCGTGGCCGCAGGCCGGTGGCAATGTTCCGCTCGACGTTCTCGACCACGACAATCGCGTCATCCACGACGATGCCAATCGCCAGCACCAGCCCGAACAGCGACAACGCATTGATCGAGAAGCCAAAGCCGAGCATCACCGCGAATGTGCCGACCACAGATACAGGCACAGCGAGCAGCGGAATGATGGCCGCGCGCCAGGTCTGCAGGAAGACAATCACCACCAGCACCACCAGCACGATGGCTTCGAGCAGCGTATGGATAACCGCCTTGATCGAATCGCGCACGAACGTCGTCGGATCATAGGCAATGCGGTACTCCAGGCCATCGGGGAAGTGCTTGTTCAGTTCGGCCATCTTGGCGCGGACGTTGTTCGAAATGTCGATAGCGTTCGCCCCCGGGGTCTGGAAGATCACCAGCGCCAGTGCCTGCTGGTTGTCGAGGAGCGCGCGCAGGGCGTACTCGCTCGCGCCCATCTCCACACGCGCTACGTCCCTGAGGTAAGTGACCACGCCCCCCTCGCGCTTGACGATGATGTTCTCGAACTGGTCCACGTCGGCCAGGCGGCCCTGCACGTTCACGGGCAACTGGATCTCGACGTTGTCCTTGTACGGCGGCCCGCCCACTACGCCAGCCGCCACCTGGATGTTCTGCTTGCGGATCGCGGCCACTACCTCGTCGGGGTTCATGTTGCGCTCGGCGATCTTCTGCGGATTGAGCCAGACGCGCATCGCATAGTTGCCCGAACCGTACAGCTTGATCTGGCCGATGCCGGGAATCTTGGACAGTTCGTCCTTGACGTTCAGCAGCGCGTAGTTGCGCAGGTAAAGATTGTCATAGCGGTCCGACGGCGAGATGAGGTGGACGACCATCGTCAGGTCCGGCGAACTCTTGACCGTGCTGACGCCGAGCTGCCGGGTCACCTCGGGCAGGCGCGGGAGCGCTTCGTTGACACGGTTCTGCACCAGTTGCGTGGCGAGGTCGGGGTCCGTGCCAAGCTTGAACGTGACCGTCAGCGTCAGCACGCCGTCGCTGGCCGCCTGCGAGGACATGTACAGCATGTTCTCGACGCCGTTGATCTGCTCCTCCAGCGGCGTGGCCACGGTTTCGGCGATGACCTTGGGATTGGCGCCGGGGAACTGCGCGCGCACGACCACCGACGGCGGCACGACTTCCGGATATTCGGAAATCGGCAGCTTCGGAATGGCCAGCACACCGGCAAGGAAGATAAGGATCGAGATGACCGCCGCGAAGTTGGGCCGGTCGACAAAGAACTTGGACAGATTCATGTGACTACTCCGCCCCGCGTGCTGCCGTCGTGGCGGCGGTCTTCACTTCGGCTTCAGCCAGTTCCTTCGGCATAACCGTCGCATCGGGCTTCACGAACTGCAGCCCGCGCGCGATCACGCGCTCGCCGGACTTGAGTCCGCTCGCGACCACATGCCTGCCGTCGAGCCCTGCCCCGAGCGCGACTTCCCGATAGGCCACCTTGTTGTCCTGCCCAACCACGTACACGAACTTCTTGCTCTGGTCGCTGCCGACGGCCACGTCCGGCACCACCAGGGCCGACGTGTCGCCACTGCCGGCCAGCCCGATCGAGACGAACATGCCGGGGACGAGCGCCCGGTCGCGGTTCTCGAACTTCGCCCGCGCGCGGATCGTGCCGCTGCGGGTGTCGATCTTGTTGTCGAACGTGTAGATCACGCCAGAGTAGATGCGCTCCGTGTCGCCCTGCACGCGCATTTCCACCGGGATGTGCTGCTCCTTGTTCTGGGTCTCGGCATAGCGCCGGATCGACTGGACGTAGGCCTGTTCGTCGACGTCGAAGTCGGCATAGATGCCGTCATTCGACACGATGCGGGTCAGCACGGGCGCATTCGCGCCGGGCTGGACCAGGTTGCCGAGGGTGACTTCCGCCCGGCTGATGCGGCCGGCAATTGGCGCCTTGACGTAGGCATAGTCGAGATTGATCTCGGCCTGTCGCAACGCGGCTTCGGCCGCCAGCACGGCCGCCTTGGCCATGCGGTCTTCGTTGGTACGCTGGTCGTGCAGGCTCAGCGGGATCGCCTCGGCGTCGATCAGGCCCTTGGCACGCTCACGCTCGGCGGCTGCGAATTCGGCACGCGCTCGGGTCGACGCCAGTTCGGCGCGGGCACGGGCCACGGCGGCCTCGTAGGGACGTGGATCGATGACGAACATCACATCGCCCGCCTTCACCGTTTGCCCGTCGCGCACGCGGACTTCCACGATCTTGCCGCCCACTTCGGGCCGGACCAGCGCTTCGTCCACCGCATTGAGGCGGCCGGAGAAGTTGGCCCAGACGCGCACGTTCTCGGGCGCCAGTGTCTTCACGAAGACCTCGGGCGCCGACACCGCCGGGGCTGTTGCCGCACGCGTGTCCTTCAATGCCATCGTTGCGACCAGCGTGCCAGTCGTCACGACCAGTACCCCACCTGCCAATAGCCACCGCCGCCTGGCGGCCCGGCTTTTCTGTCTGTCTGTCATGCTCTGCTGCCCAATCCATCGATTGATTCATCCGTGATCCGATCCACTCACGCGCCACGCGCCTGTCGGGGTTCCCTCCTCAGCTTCAGCGCGCCGAACCGGACGTGGCGCCGACCACGCCGGTCGGTCGCACTTCCGGCCGGGCGATCCGCTGTCGCGCCCATTCGGCGACAAACAGCGCCCCTACCAGAAAGACCGCACTCACGAGGCCGAGGGCATGACGGTCGAACCAGGCAATAGCCGCGCCGCCGATGACGCCTGACATCGATACGCCGACGTAGATTGCCGCCGAATTCAGCCCCAGCAACAGCGGCGCGGCAGCCGGCGTGATGCTGATGAGCCGGTGCTGCTGCGGGACCAGCACACCCCAGCCGCACACGCCCCAGACGATCAGCGCGGGGACCGCGGTCACCAGCGATGCCGACGTCAGCGGCAACAAGGCGAAGTCGATGACCAGTACGGCGATGGCGGCGTTGATGATGCGGCGACTGCCGTAGCGATCGGTCAGCCGTCCGGCGGCGAAATTGCCGGCGGTCGCCGCCACGCCCCACAGCAGCAGCAAGGCCGCCAGCACGCGCGAGTCGCCACCCGTGGCGCGGTCGAAGCTCAGGCCGATGTAGGTGTAGACGAGGAAGAGGCCCGCATAGACCATCCAGGTGGTCAGCAGCGTCAGCAGCACGCGAGTGTCCGCCAGCGGTGCAAGGCGGCGCGACAGGCTGATGGCCGGCGGCGTCGGGATCTCCGGCAGGCGCCACGCTACGCCCAGCCCGGCCAGCGTGCCGACGGCGGCCACGAACCACATCGTCGCGCGCCAGTCCAGCGCGCCGCCGATGAAGGTGCCCAGCGGCGCGCCCAGCGCCGTTGCACTGGACAGACCGCCGATCACGATGGCGAGCGCGCGCCCACGCTGCTCGGGCGGTACCAGCGACGCGCCAGTGGCCGTGGCGGTCGGGCTGAACATGGCCGCGCCCAGGCCCGCGATCAGCCGGCTGGCCAGCACGAGTTCGATGTTCGGCGCCACCGCGGTCACCACGTTGCCCACCACGAACACTGCGAGACCCGTGAGCAGCAACCGCTTGCGCGGCCAATGCGCTGCCGCCGCAGCGATGACGGGCGACAGCAGCGCATAGCTGATCGCATACAGCGTCACCATCTGGCCGGCCAGCGCCACCGATACGCCAAGCGAGGTGGAAACCTGCGACAGCACGCCGGCAACCACGAAGCTGTCCGTGCCAATCGCGAACATGCCGCTGGCCAGGACGATAAGACGTTTATCCATGTGAATGTCCTCCGCGGCACATCGAGCCGCCCGTTGGGGAATCGCGACGGGCCGCAGCCCACGTAAGTTTCGTGATGAAACTTACGATAGCGCATTAAGTTGCTCCATGCAACTTTTTCGTCTACCATGAGCGCTATGTACCGCAGGACATTCGCTTATGCACCGCAAGACTTTCACAGGGATGAACTGCTCCGTGGCTGGCGCGCTGGAACAGGTCGGCGAATGGTGGAGCCTGCTCATCGTGCGAGAGTGCATGATGGGCACTACGCGCTTTGACGACTTCCAGCAGCGCCTGGGTATTGCGCGAAACGTGCTGACCACGCGACTGAACACGCTGATCGAGCACGGTGTGCTGGTGAAGGTGGTAGCCGAGGGCGCGGAACGGCGCACCGAGTACCGGCTGACGGAAAAGGGTGAGGCGCTCTATCCCGTTATCGCGGGGCTAATGCAGTGGGGCGATAAATGGTGCAGCCAACGGACGCCCATCCGCCTTGTCGAGGACAGCACCGGCGAACCGGTCGAACCGATCAGCTTGCGCGTGGGTCCCCGCACGCTGGGCTTGCGCGACGTCCGTCTGGAACCCGGCGACGGCGCGACGGCGCGAACGGCCGAGATCATCGACGCCCGCAACAAGGCCATACTCGGCAAATAATCATCAAGTCACTCACATCCTGGCAAGGCCGCCGGATCGCGCGGGCCCGGCGGCCGCCGCACGCCAACGGCGCGCGGTCCGGGGTTGTGGGACTTCGCACGCCCGCTGCCCTTCCCCCTACTTGCCAGGCACGACGAGTGGGGCGCCCTTCGTGACGATATAGGTCGCGAGTTCTGACGCCTGCCCGCTGCCGACGTTCCTGGCCGAATGTGGCGTGCCTGCGGGAATGAAAAGCGACTCGCCTGCGTTGAGCGTGACCGGTTGCTGGTCGGCAAGCTGGTACTCAAGGGTCCCCTGCAGCACGTGGGCGATCTCTTCGCCGGGGTGCGAGTGTTTCGGCGCGAACGCGCCGCGGTCGAAATCCACGCGGACCTGAATGCCTTCCCGACCCGGGACGCTGAGGTCGTGGCGGGCCAGATCGGTGCGATGGACTTCAGGCGTCTGTGCCTGCGCGCTGTGGAGGTGCGCGGCAAGGCTGGCGACGACCAGGGCACCCATCGTGATTCGGACGATATTCATTTCACTTTCCTTGATTGTCTTTCGAAGCTAGCAAGCGATTCGTGCGGGGCCGGCTGGCTGCATCCGCAACGATTCATCGCAGGTGAGAGATGCTGGGGCGGCCTCGCCTACTCCGCGTCGAATGCGGCGCGCACCTCTGAAATTGTCGCGGCCTTGTCCTGGAGATGCGGGTAATGGCCGATGCCGGGCAACAGCTTCAGATTCAGATGCGCGCGGCTTGCCAGCTCCTCGCCCATCTCCTTGCGAATGTAGATGTCCTTCTCGCCCCAGATCACCGTGACGTGCGTTTTCAACCTGGCCAGGTTCGCTTCGAAATCGTCCTGGTCGCGTGTGAACCGGGTGTAGTACTGATAGAACGCATCAGCAGAGGTCAGTGCACCGTTCTGCCATCCACGGGCCATGTCTGCCTTGAACTCCGGCGAGACTTCATAGTGCGAGGACTCGGGCAGCCCACGCGTGAATGCGTTCTGCAGGATCTCGTCGCGGGTCCGGTTGAACGCCGCATGCACAGCATCCGCGGTGGCGGGATCCTTGAGCCCCTGCAGTCGCTCCTGCATGAACTGCGGACGGTTGAACGGTGCAAAGTCGCCAACAATGATCCGTCTGGCGATGGCTGGGTCATCGACGGCAGCCATCAGGGCGGGCAGCGCCCCGATATCGGTCGCGTAGATCACCAGCCGCTGCTTATCGATGCCAGTCGTGGAGATGTAATCCACCAGCACCTTGGCATAGTCCCTGGGCCCATAGGAAAACTTGTCCACGCCGGGACGAGACGATTCGCCATAGCCGGGCCAGTCGAAAGCGTGAACCTCATAGTCCTGGCCCAGGGAAGACGCCACGTCTTTCCACGCGTAGAGCGTTTCAGGAAACCCGTGCAGAAACAAGACCGTGCCCTTAGCGCGCGCATTGTGCACAACCAGACGCCTTAGCTTGATATCGGGATTGACTTGCACGAACCCGATTTCGGGCGTCGGCGTTGCCGCGTGTGCGTTGCCAATGAGCAATGTGGCAGCCAGGGCGGCTGCAGGACCGGCGGCACCTGTGAACCGAAGCGCGCTGCGAACCGTGGTTTTCATCGTCATGTCTTTCACCATCTTGCTTGACCTGCAAGCACCCAAACCGACGCGGCGGGTTTCTGTTGCATATGCAGCATTGAAGAACGGTTTTGTATCCCTACTGTAGTGAATCGCCGGGGCCAACGTATTTGTTCGTATCTGCCGCTGCCATCGATACGTTGGCATACAAAAATCCCTCAGTGCGCAGTTCTACGTGTGCTCAAATGCAAATGCCCATCGTCAGGTTGCACGCGAAGTGGTCGGCCTCGTAGTACGCACCCGAAGGCCTCGGGATCCTCTCGGGCATTGAGGCGATTTGTACGGCCTGTATCGCGTGCCGGCGCTGACACGTTCCGTGGCAAATCAGGACAGACCGCCATACAGACGGGACACAAGCCCTGTCCTAAACGGGTTCTGATGCAATTAGCTACGTTGACCGCCCGAATGGCTGCATGTGCAACTCGGTCACCATGAAGACTTCCGACTCCAGCACCGCAAGAAAGGACAGCGCAGGCGCCGAAATCCTGCGGAGTTGCCTGCTTACCCGTACCCGTCAGATTTCCCGTGTGCTGACAGCAATCTATGACGATGCGCTGCGGCCGTTCGGGATCAACGCGCCTCAGTTCACGCTGCTTGTGATGATCCAGGAATTGGGCCCGATAGGCCGCGCGGCGCTTGGCCGACGCAACCACCATGATCGTTCGACACTGACCAGAAACCTGCAGCCGCTGTTGGCACAAGGCTGGATAGCCGAAGGCACGCCGGACGAGGATGGCCGGACGCGGCCACTCGTCGTAACGAGGCTTGGTCAGACCCTGCTTCGCAATGCCGCGCCTGCGTGGGCTTCCGCACAAGCGACGACGAGGACGTTGCTCGGCGAGGCCGGTGCCGACGCCATCATGGACATTGCCCGTGGTCTGCCGAAACACTAGCGGCCACCATTTTTTTGCCATTGATGTTGCATGTGCATCATCACCGCATCTTTTTTCCAGCGCCGTCCAGCCGGGCCATCTCATCGTCCAATCTGGAGATTCCCTTGTATCCCATGTTTAGGAATGCTATTCCGAGCGTCGCGCTCGCCGCCCTCATGCTGGCTGCCATACCCACTCAGGCCGAGCCAGCCCATCGCCCTACCTCATCGACTGTGCGGGCGACTGGAGTCTCCATTGCGCAAACCACGCCGATGCCAACTACGCCAACCACGAAGATATTGGCGATTGGCACCTTTCCGCCAGGCACGGACATGCAACTAGTCCAACACACTCTTCCGACCGAAGTTCGCGAGACGGCGCAGCTATACCTCGAGGGCAAGATTGACCAGTGGTATTCACTGGAAGACAGGGCCGGGGTGGCATTCATCCTGAACGTTACGGACGTAAATCAAGCGCATGAAATGCTCGAGGCACTTCCCTTGGGGAAATCACACTTAATGACATTTTCGCTCCACCCAATTGGCCCTCTGAATCCGCTGCGTCAGCTTTTGAATCCGCCTTCCTCCCAGTAGAAAACCCAAGAACGTACCGGGCTGCTGCGTCCGCCGATTCTTTTAGAGGGGGCAGGCCACGCAGGGGGCCTGGTAGCAGGCGCCTACTGGCCGCCCTGCGCAAACATCGGCATGTCCCGCAGGATATGTTCAAGCAGCTTGAGCGCCGCCGCCGGTAACGGCCTCCCAGCTTTGACCAGCAAGCGCGCCTGGGTGCCCCTGAACAGCGGATGATCGATCGGCACCACCGTGAGCGTTCCGGCGGCGATTTCGCGATACGCAGCAAACTCGCCGCCGATCAGCGTCATGTAGTTTTCGTAGGCAACAAACTGCTTGAGCGCCGTCAGTGAATTGGTGACCAGCGTCGGCCGGATCCTGATGTTCTCCGCGAATTCGAGCATCTTGGCGGCATGCCCGACGCCGAATGACGCCGGCATCATGGCCAGCGGCCAGGACAAGATGTCCTTGACGCTGGCGGCGCCGCCACGCAATGCCAAGGGATGGTCGGGCCGCACCAGCAGGCCGACCGGCTGCGACGAACTCGCCAGAGACTCGATGCGCGGATGTGGCGGCGGATTGAAGGCAAGTCCGATGTGCGCGCGACTTTCGGCCACGGCGTCGAGCACCTGATCCACGCCGAGGATCTCCATGCTGATGTCGAGCAGCGGGTACTGCGCGCAGAACGGCGCCAGCACTTCATTGACCAGTGCATCCACGTAGCCCTCGCTCAGGACCAGCTGGACCTGCCCCTGCTGCAGGCCCTTGAGGGCATGGAGCTGGTCCTCGAGCTTCTCCTGATGTGACCGGTAGCCGCGCCAGAACTCAAGCAGATGCGCGGCGGCCTCGGTCGGCCTGACCCCACGCGCCTGCCGCTCGAACAGTGTCGTGCCAAGTTCGTCCTCGAGCAGCCGGATCTGCCGGGTGATCACGGATGGCGATGTGTTGAGACTGTCCGCAGCGCCGCGAATGGTGCCTTGCTCGAGCACTTCGCGGAAATAGCGCAGCCGCTGCTGATTGATTTCACGCATGTCGAACCATCCACTTGGCCGATGACAGACTCACACCATACCTCATGCGTTGCCCACAGGGCAACGAAGTGTGGACATGGTTGCTGTTGGAGATTGCCCTTGTCGCTGCCACTATCGATCCATCACGCGGTACCCCCATAAAAGACATTGGAGACTGGCATGCTGGTGATCTCGAGCGAAAGCGCAGTAGACGACACCTCAACCCTCTACAACAAGATCAACTGGCGACTTCTTCCGTTCCTGCTGATCTGCTACCTGTTCGCCTACCTCGATCGCGTCAACATCGGCTTTGCGAAGCTTCAGATGCAAGGCGACCTCGGCTTCTCCGATGCCGCCTATGGCGTGGGCGCGGGGATCTTCTTTATCGGCTACGTGCTGTTCGAGATACCGAGCAATCTGATGCTGCCGCGCATCGGCGCACGCAAGACCTTCAGCCGCATCCTCGTGCTCTGGGGCATCACCTCGGCCTGCATGCTGTTCGTGCGCAACGTGCCGATGTTCTACGCCATGCGTTTCCTGCTCGGCATCTTCGAGGCAGGCTTTGCCCCGGGCATGATCTACTACCTGTCCTGCTGGTACGGGCCGCAGCGCATGGCGCGCGCCATTGCGATCGTGTTCCTTGCCGGCCCGCTCGGCGGCATTGTCGGCGGCCCGGTCTCGGCATGGCTGATCACCGCGCTGTCAGGCACCGGTGGCCTGGCCGGCTGGCAGTGGATGTTCCTGGTCGAAGGCCTGCCCTGCATCCTGCTCGGCGTGCTCGCCCTGTATTTCGTGCCGAACCGTCCCGCTGACGCCGGCTGGCTGACCGAGCAGGAAAAGCGCCTGCTCGCCAACGAAATCGGATCCAGCGCGGCGCACAACCATTCCTTCCTGGCCGTGGCCCGCGATGTCCGGGTCTATGTCCTGGCCCTCGCGTACTTCTGCATCATCGCCGCGATCTATGCGATCAGCTTCTGGCTGCCGACCTTCATCAAGGCCCAGGGCGTGAACGACACCGTGCAACTCGGCTGGTACTCGGCCCTGCCCTATGTCGCCGCGGCCTTCGGCATGTACTACATGGGCCGCCGCTCGGACCGGGTCGGGGAGCGCCGTTTCCACAGTGCCGTGCCCGCAACCGTCGGCGGATTGCTGCTCGCCGCGTCCATCCTCGTCGACGGCAATCTTGCGGCATCGCTGGTGTTGCTCACGCTCGGTACCTGCGCGCTGTGGATGGCCTACACGGTGTTCTGGGCCATGCCCTCCGAATACATCAAGGGCCCGGCGGCCGCAGGCGGCATCGCACTGATCAACACGATCGGGCTGTCGGGCGGCTTCTGGGGCCCGGCCATCATCGGATGGGCCAAAACCGCCACCGGCAACCTTCACCTCGGAGTGCTGATCCTGGCCACGCTGCCAATCATCGCCGCACTGATCATCCTCGCCAACAAGCTGCCCGCAAAGCGGTAACAAGGAGTCGTCATGCTTCTACATCTCTCCACCTGGTCCGAAATCGAGCAGTTCCTCAAGCGCAGCCGCACGATCGTCGTGCCGATCGGCTCCAACGAACAGCACGGTCCGACAGGGCTGCTGGGTACGGACTGGCTGTGTCCCGAAATCATTGCGCGTGAATCGGAAAAATCCGCCGATATCCTCGTGGCCCCCACGTTCAACATCGGCATGGCACAGCATCACCTCGGCTTTCCCGGCACCATCTCGCTGCGCCCGTCCACGTTCATCGCCGCGATCGGCGACTGGACCCGCTCGCTGGTGGTACATGGTTTCGAAAAGATCCTGTTCCTGAACGGCCACGGCGGCAATGTCTCGTCGATCGATGCCGCGTTCTCCGAGCTGTACGCCGAAGCAAGCTTTGCGCGTCGTCGCGCCGGCTTCGCACTGAAGCTCTGCAACTGGTGGGATCTCGCAGGCGTGGGCGAACTGGCACGAGACCAGTTCCCGACCGGCCACGGCGCCCATGCCACACCCTCGGAAATTGCGATCACGCAGTACGCCTTGCCCGACTCGGTCAAGTCGGCCGACTATGCGCCGCCCATTGCCCCGAGCGGCCCGATCCGCGAAGCCCTCGACTTCCGTGCCCGCTTCCCGGACGGACGCATCGGTTCCGATCCAGGCCTGGCCACGCGCGAGAAAGGCCGCGCACTGGTCGAACTGGCCGCGCAGTCCCTGGTGCGCGAACTCGAAGCGTTCGGCCGCGAACCGATGCCGGACTGAAACCGGTCCGCCGGCGCCACATGACTCGCGATGACTCCCCGTGGCGCCAGTCATCTTGCCCTCCATCGACAAGCATCATGCAATCACACGATATCCACCAAAGACTGAAAGCACTCGACATCGAGCTGTCCCCCGCAGGCGCGCCCGCTGCCGCGTACGTCATGAGCGCGCAGAGCGGCAACCTTGTCTACCTGTCCGGCCACATTGCGAAGAAGAACGGCAACGTGCGGGTTGGCAAGCTCGGCGCCACGATGTCGACGGACGAGGGCCGCGCAGCGGCCCGCGCGGTCGCAATCGATCTGTTGTCGACGCTACAGGCCCATACCGGCGATCTGAATCGGGTCAAACGCATCGTCAAGGTCATGAGCCTGGTCAATTCAACGCCCGACTTCACCGAGCAGCATCTGGTCACCAACGGCGCATCGGAGCTGTTCGTCGAGGTGTTCGGCGAGGCCGGCAAGCATGCGCGGTCGGCATTCGGTGTCGCACAGATTCCGCTGGGGGCCTGCGTGGAGATCGAAGCCTGCGTCGAACTGGACTGAGGCATCCGATTGAACCAAACAGAGCACGCAGATGAACTTTTAATATCTGCGCGACAACTTTCAACGCGGCAACCAGTTGCTCATGCTAAGCAACGAAACCAGGCAAGCAGTCAGATGAACGCCCCCACTCCCCCCTCCTCTCTTACCCCCGTCGGTCCCCGCATCAATAGCCACCGGCTCTGGGAACATGTCTGCGCCATGGCAAGGATCGGCGCCACGGCCAAAGGCGGTGTCAACCGCCAGGCGCTCACCGCGGAAGACACGCAGGGCAAGACGCTGTTGCTCCAGTGGGCATCCAGGCGTGGCTATCAGACTTCGATTGACCCGATCGGCAATCTTTTCATCCGCCGCCCGGGAAGGAATCCGGGCCTCAGCCCGGTATTGACGGGTTCTCATCTTGACTCCCAGCCGACCGGAGGCAGATTCGACGGTGTCTACGGCGTGCTTGCCGGTTTCGAGGTACTCGAGACACTTGACGATCACGGCATGGAGACCGAACGCCCGATCGAGCTCGTTGTGTGGATGAACGAGGAGGGCTCAAGGTTCCCTCCCCCCACGATGGGCTCCGCCGTTGCGGCCGGCGCGCTGCCGCTGGCCGATGCATTGGCCATCAAGGACGTCAGCGGGATCGATGTGGAAAGCGCATTGAAGGCACAGGTCGCCGAGCTGCCGGTTCTGGAGAAGCGCCCGCTTGGCATGAGCGGCTTTGCCTATATCGAAGCCCACATCGAGCAGGGCCCCATCCTTGAGAACCAGGCATGCGATGTGGGCATTGTCACGGGCATTCAGGGACTTCATGCCTACGAGATCCAACTGCTAGGCGCCGAGGCCCACGCGGGCACGACGCCGCTGCGGCATCGCAAGGATGCTTTGGTGGCCGCCACCACGCTTATCGGATACCTTCGCGCCGCGATAGACGACCCCGAGGACATCCTGCGCTTCACCGTCGGAAGGCTGGAGGTTTATCCGGGATCGCCCAACACCGTGCCAGGAAGAGTGACATTCAATATCGATCTGCGGCATCCGGACCCCGATTCCCTCCTGCGTGCCGGCGAGACGATCCTTCGACTTTGCGCCGGCGAGATCGAAGGCTGCCCGGTGTCAGCGAAGGTTCTGTTGCGGTCCACGCCGATAACCTTCGACGATCGCGTGGTGGCAACCGTGCGCAAGGCTGCTAGCGGTCGGGCCATGAAATTCCTGGACATCGTTTCCGGCGCGACCCACGACGCCAAGTACACCGCGCAACATATTCCCACCGGGATGATTTTCGTGCCTTGCGAAAAGGGCATCAGCCACAACGAGGCCGAGAACGCGCGCGAAGTCGATGTCGCGGCTGGGGCGCAGGTCCTCTGCGACGCCATGCTTGCGATCATGTCCGAACCACTTTAAGCCGTTCCAACTGCCCACATCGATTCCGGACTAAGGGCACACGGGCAGCCATCGGACGCGCGGCCACCGCGAAGTGTCGGTCGACACAAAGCGAAGTTGCCACGCCATAACGCCAGAACCATTTCGACCACGGATGTCGGCGCCGACGCGCACCGTGGCGACGCTAAACACACCAACAGAGGAGAGGTCTGTGTCTCGGAAGGAGCAAATTTCAGAGAGCAGGATGGACGGTGCGTCCCTCTATCGAAAGGTAGATATACGCCTGCTGCCGCTGCTGTTCATTGGCTTCATGTTCGCTTATCTGGACAGAGTCAACGTAGGCTTTGCGAAGCTTCAGATGCAGAGCGACCTCGGCTTCTCCGACGCCGCCTACGGCATCGGGGCAGGAATATTTTTCGTGGGCTATGTCCTGTTCGAGGTGCCAAGCAATCTCTTGCTGCCCAGGGTTGGCGCCCGGCTTACCTTCAGCCGCATCATGGTGCTCTGGGGTATTACCTCGATGTGCATGGTGTTCGTCAATAGCGTCCCGGTGTTCTACGCCCTGCGCTTTCTGCTGGGCGTCTTCGAAGCCGGCTTCGCGCCGGGCGTCCTGTTCTACCTGTCGCGCTGGTATGGTCCGAGCCGCATCGCCGGCGCAATTTCGATGGTTTGGCTTGCGGGTCCTTTCAGCGGAATTGTTGGCGGGCCGCTGTCGGCGTGGATCATGACAGCTTTCGCCGGTACGGCCAGCCTCGCCGGTTGGCAATGGATGTTTCTCATTGAAGGCGCCCCAACCCTCGTGCTTGGCGTCGCGGCCTACTTCCTGCTCGTCGATGACCCATCCAATGCGAAATGGCTCAACGACACGGAGAAACGCGCGCTGGCCGCGGAAACGAACACGGCTGCAGACCGGCGGCACGGATCGTTTCTCATGGTACTGCGTGATCCCAAGGTGTATATCCTGGCGGTAGCCTATCTGTGCATCATCGCGCCGATCTACGCCCTGAGCTTCTGGCTGCCGACAATCATCAAATCCGCCGGCGTCACCAGCACACAGACCCTCGGTTGGTATGCGGCGATTCCTTATGTGGCAGCGGCGTTTGCCATCTTCTTCGGCGGCCGCAGCTCCGACAGGCGTCAGGAGCGTCGAATCCACATCGCCGTGCCGGCTGCCATCAGCAGTCTTTGCTTCATTGGCTGGTACCTCGCCGACGGCAATCTCGCACTGACACTGGTATGCGTTACCGTCGCTACCGGCCTGATGTGGATGGCCAACATCGTCTTCTGGGCGGTTCCGCCCGCGTACATCAAGGGCAACGCACGAGCAGGAGCCATTGCCCTGATCAATACGATTGGCCTGTCTGGCGGCTTCTTCGGGCCAAGCATCATCGGCTGGTCGAAATCCGTGACTGGCAGCATCTACCCCGGGTTCCTGCTGATGGCAGCGATGTTGCTGGTGTGTGCATTCATCATCCTGTTCCTGCGCCTGAAGCCCAGGGGCGATACTGCGCTTCGCCACGAGTCACCCATGCCGGCCAGCGCGCGTCAAGCGAAGTAAGTTCCTCTGGCCAGTGATCACGCCTGCCAGCAGGCACTCGACTATGAAACACCCGGGGGGGCGATGCGGGACAAACGTCTTTCATTGCCTGCGGTCAGACCAGCCAGATGCGCAACCGTTGCGATGCGCGCCCTCCCGATGTCCCCGAAAGAGAACGTCCACATGAAGCTCGCCGAATACACCGCCCTTGACGGCATGGGGCTGCATCACCTCATCGCCACGCGAGAAGTGACCGCAATGGAAGTGGCGCAAGCCGCATTGGCTGCCATCGAGGCCGTCAATCCCCAGGTAAATGCCGTGCTCGATTACTGGCCCGAAGAGGTGGAGATACAGTCAGCCGGCATCGTGAGTGTCGATCCGAGACCCCTCGGCGGCGTGCCGTTTCTCCTCAAGGATCTCGGCGTCACCATGCAGGGACGCAGGAGCGAAATGTGCAGTCGCCTGGCGATGGGAACCGTTGCAAAGGAAGACTCGTACGTGATGGCGAGCTTCCGTCGGTCAGGCCTGATCACGCTCGGGCGAACTACCATGCCCGAACTGGCGGTTAGCACGACAACGGAACCCGTGCTGTACGGACCGACGAGGAATCCCTGGAGTCTGCAGCATGGCGCGGGCGGATCGAGCGGCGGTGCGGGAGCGGCGGTGGCCGCCGGTATCGTTCCGATTGCGCATGCGACGGACGGAGGCGGATCGATACGGGTGCCGGCCTCCTGCAACGGGCTGTTCGGTCTGAAGCCGACCAGGGGACGCGTGTCGAACGGGCCCCACGTGGACGAAGTATGGAATGGTCTGGGCGTGCATTTTGCCGTGAGCCGAACGGTGCGTGACAGTGCGGCGCTGCTCGATGGCATCCACGGCGGCGGCGTGGGCGAGCCCTACTACATTGCCCCCCCCAAAGCCAGCTATCTGTCGGAGATCCGGCAGCAGCCGGGAAACCTGAAGATCGGGTTCATGAAGAATCCATTCAGTGCCGCGCGTACTGACACGGGGGTTGCTGATGCCTTGAGCAAGGTGGCCAGGACACTCGAGTCTCTGGGTCATCATGTCCATGAAGTGGCGCCAGACTTAGGTGTGAGCTGGGACGCCTTTGTGCAATGCAACGCGAAAATCTGGGCTGCCAACGCAGCGCTCCGGATCAACGACATTGCCAAAGCCACCGGACGAACAGTGGATGAAAAGCACCTCGAGCCGGCAACGCTCGCGCTCTATCGATACGGTATTGAGATTGGCGCCGTAGAGCTCCTGTCGGCATTGCAGGTCAGGAATACGGTCGCACGGGCGCTGGGGCGGTTCTTCGGCGACTACGACATTCTGCTGACACCGACGTTACCCGAGCTTCCGCCTCGGATTGGTGAATACAACCAGGTGGAAACATCGGTCGATGGGCTTGGCTGGATCGCGCACGTTTTTAGCCAGTCACCGTTTACCGCGCTATCGAACGTGACGGGAACGCCGGCAATGTCGGTGCCGCTTTCCATCGACCCGCAAACGGGTCTGCCAATCGGGTCGCATTTTATGTCTGGCTTCGGGCGGGAGGACACGCTGTTCCGTCTGGCCGCACAATTGGAAGCGGCAAGCCCCTGGTGCGAACGGCGGCCACCGGTATGGGCAGGGTCAATTGTCAACGAGACCTCGAAACAGTAGAAACCGCTAGTGTCCTGAGTTGGAAGTTCGTTGCAGAAATAAGTCTGTCGAGAAGGCGTGCGAGCCTGGGGGAGTTAAAGCAGATTCGTTTTCCAGTCCGCGCGCCCGCCTGAAACAGACGGGCACACAATACATCAATGCGCATGCGGCTTCGAGACTCCAAGATCTGGAACCGTGACGGCAACCACCTCCGTCGCCAGGATCTTGTGGCTCGGGTCAGCCAACTCGAGCCGAAGCTTGTGCGGCCCCGGCGTGAGCCCGACGACGATGATCGGGTCTTCACTCGTATGGGCCCAAGTGCCATGAACGTCGTCCATTGTTACGTGCAGATGCCCGATGCGTGGCGAGATATCGACTGCTGGCTTGCCAAATACGGGCATGACGCGGAAATTCTCCGTCCGGAACTGGACGATGACTACGCCGCGCGCAAGCGGCTCGGCAAGTGCCGGGTACGCTATCAGCCTGGGAGCGGGCTCGCCGCTGAGTGGAAGAATGGCAGGTGGCCGCACGGAATCCTGTGCTGTCTGCGCGGAAGCGCTTATGCAGAATGTCGCCGCAATGGCGACCGCCGAAAAGTATTTCAGGTTGTGGCGCATGACATGGTCCTTTTTCGCAGATGGGCTGCCTCGATGCGCGGGCCGGGCAGAGCGATCGCGCGCAGTTTGAGGATAGTCTCCGCATTTCATCACACGCCGGCTGCCCGTTGTGGTGATGTTGTATGAGAAGGTATCGCTTGCCATCGCTGATACATAGCAATACACCAATCGCCGGTATTCCATCGCGCCCGTATCGCTCCCGTATCGTGCAAGCGTGGCTTCGATTGGCGCACGTATTCGCGTCGCTGCCAGATACAGTTATGGCGCGAATTTGTCCACCAGGAATTCGACAAAGGCGCGCACCCGGTGTGATACGTGCCTGGCGTGTGGGTACAGCAGGACAAACGGGCGCGTGCTACCACCAAACTCCTGCAGAACCTCCACCAGTGTCCCATCGCGCAGGTCGTGCTCCACCACAAAGCGATAGGTCTGGAACAGGCCCGCTCCGGCGCGCGCCAGCGTTGCACCACCGAGCGCGTCCTCCGATGTCGCATAGGCGCCGCTGGTGACCACGTCGAATTCCTCACCATCTTGCCTGAATGTCCATGCAAGACGCCGGCCGCTGCTGGGCCGTTCGAACTGAATGCATTCGTGCGAGACCAAGTCCTCCGGAGATTTCGGCACGCCGCTGCGTCGCAGGTACTCGGGGGTGGCCACCACCACCATCTCGGCGTCTTCGAGCTTGCGCGCGATCAGCGTGGAATCATCAGGCGCGCGCCCACGGACCGACAGGTCATAGGTATCGTCCGCAAAATCGACATTGCGATTGCTGATGTGCGTGTCGATCTCCACCTCCGGAAACCGCTTGCGGAACTCTGGCAATACCGGCAATACGCGATAGTGCGCATAGGGCGTAGGCAAGCTGATCCTGAGCCGCCCCGCGGGCGTCCCATGCTGGCCGCTGATCTGCCGCTCGGCGTCGACGAGCAGCGCCAGAGCGCTGCGTGTCTGCTCGAAATAGGCGCGCCCTTCTTCCGTGAGCCGGATCTGGCGCGTCGTGCGCACGAACAGGCGAACACCCAGCCGTTCCTCCAGTCGTGACACACTGCGGCTTACCGCCGCCGGCGTCACCCCAGCGGCCACCGCGGCGGCGGTGAAACTGCTGAGCTCCGCCGCGCGGCAGAACAGTTCGATACTGCCGAGTTGCAGATCGTCGAATTGGCGCTTCATGGGCGTGACACCTTCTGGTGAGGGTTGGCGACGCGTCCGGCAGTGGCCGCGCAACACATTCTAAACACGTCTGCGGCGATGTCATACTGCCAAAGCCATGGGAGGCGCCGGCAATGGATCTGCTCGGAAGACAGGATCAGCCGTTCGTCGCGGGCGCCCCGGAGATACCGAGCGCCGGGAAGCGTGGCAAGACATGCGTGGCGAGCTCGTCCAGGACTGCCTGCGCAGGGCGGCTTCCATACTTGAGATTGAACAGCACATGGTTGGCCCCGGCACGTTCGAGCGTCTCGAGATGCCGCATCAGCCAGCTGCGGCCAAGTCGGTGACCACCGTGGATCGGCGTGGGTGAGACGTTGGGGTCCGATGCCAGGTCGATGTGGTACGGCTGGGCGAATGGCTTGAACCCACCCTCGGTAACGGCCTCGACCGAGGCATGCCATTGCCGGATCAGCTCGACCTGGATGTCGAGCCGGCGCGGATAGGTGATCCAGCCGTCGGCCTTGCGGGCAATCCAGTCCACCGACTGCTGGCTGTTGCCGGTCACGATCCACGGCACGCGTGCCGCCACGGGCTTCGGCACCAGGTCCGCCCCCTGCAAGACGCCATACGGACTGCGGATCTGCGGAAAATTGTTGCCCCACACCGTTTCCAGGTAGGCGGCCTGCTCACGAAACAGCGCGCCGCGCTCGGCATGGTCGACACCGAACGCGGGAAATTCCACCGCGCGGTCGCCGGAGGCAACTCCAAGTACGAACCGGCCGCCACTTAGCCTGTCGATACTGGCGGCCGCCTTGGCTGTGTGCAATGGATGGCGAAGCGGCAGGACGATCGCCGCGGTAAAGAGCGCGATCGACGAGGTCTGGCCGGCAACGAATCCGAGCCAGGTCCACGGATCGTAGATCTGCCCGAGGTCACCAAAGTCCGGGTCACGCAATGGCACATCGCGGACACCCAGTGCGGCAAATCCGGCGGCTTCCGCCTCGCGGGCAAGACGGACCTGATCCCTCATTGTTGGCGCGTCGCCGGCATAGGCCTCGATCGCGAACAGCACGCCAAGCGTAAGCCGCCCTGGTGCAAACATGCGCGCGAACCCCGGGTTGGATTGTGGTGCGGACTGGGGAGCGGGTATCAGCATGACTGCCTCCGTGCATGGGTCGATGTGGCCATTCTGGCGCACCCTCGCCCTCGGATCATCGGGGTTCCCGGCAATTCAATTGTTCTCCGGCATTGACAGCGCCCGGGCCAATCCGGCGGTTGTTACACCGTGTATGGACTCATGTTCCGCCTGCACGGTTTTTCAGGCCCTTTTCGCCGCCTACATTGCTTTCCAACGATGCATCCGCGCGTTACTGGAACCACCCAATGTTCAAACTCATCAAGCAACTGCTCGCGTCGGCCCTCAACCAGGCTGACGCCGCAAAGGAACCCGAAATGAAAGCCAAAGTCCTCGTGCTCTACTACTCGACCTACGGTCACACGGAACACCTGGCCAATGCCATCGCCGACGGTGCACGCAGCGGCGGTGCCGAAGCCACGGTCAAGCGCGTGCCAGAGCTGATGCCTCCGGAAGTCGCCAGGCAGGCTGGCGCCAAGACCGAGCAGACAGCTCCGATAGCAAATCCTGAAGAACTGGCCGACTACGACGCGATCATCATCGGCACGCCGACTCGCTTCGGCCGCGTCGCCGCCCAGGTTGCCAACTTCCTCGACCAGACCGGCGGCCTGTGGGCCGGCGGCAAGCTGATCGGCAAGGTAGGCGGTGCCTTTGTCTCGACGGCGAGCCAGCATGGCGGCGCCGAGACCACGCTGTTCTCGATCCTGACCAGCCTGATGCATCACGGCATGATCACCGTGGGTCTGCCGTACTCGTTCAGTGGCCTGACACGCATGGACGAAGTCACGGGCGGCGCCCCGTATGGCGCAACGACGCTGGCCGGCGTGGATGGCGCGCGCCAGCCAAGCGAAAACGAGCTGGCGGGCGCACGCTTCCAGGGTCGTCATATCGCCGAGGTCACTACCACACTTCTGCGCGGCCGCAACCAGTAAGCCTATCCAGCCGGGCGGCGGGATCATCGCGCCGCCCATCCCTGCCCATCCCTCAGGAGATCGCAACATGTCCCGCAGAAGCACCCTGCCGTCCGTCGACGATGACCATCAGCGGATCCTGGAACTGCTGCAAACCTACCTAGACGCCCTCTACGACGGCGATGCCCGCACGCTGCGATCGACGTTTCATCCCCAGGCATTGCTGTTCGCCGAAGTCCGCGGCGAAATCGTGCAGAAGGCGCTCGACGTCTACGTGGACGGCGTGGCCAATCGCGAGAGTCCGGCGTCGCGCAATGATCCTTATGGCATGTCAATCCTCTCGGTCGAGGTAATCGGCGCGATCGCCTCGGCCAAGGTTCGCGTAAAAGTGACCGGCAACAACTATTTCAATTTCCTGTCGCTGCTCAAGACCGGTGGCAATGAATGGCGCATCGTCAACAAGCTCTATACCCATCTCGACGCGTAGTACCGTTCGTGACCTACTGTTCTCTATCTGCCATGCGCAAGAAGGCCGCCCGGCGATGCGACGGGCGGCCTAAATAGATGCCGGTTCGAGTCCGGCTGACGAAAATCCAGGGCGGGGTTGAATGACTGCGGCAATCGATTTGATTCGGCGCAGCGCTGCGGGCTGCGGATGGGGCAGATGCCAGCGCAAGCCGCCGGGACCGACAGCGCCCGTCCCTTTCGCTACGCCTCGTCGTCCAGCTTGACCGCGAAACCGCGCTGCACGCCTGGACGCGCCCACAAGGTCTCATACCAACGCCTGACGTTCGGGAACTGAGTGAGGGAGACCTGATGGCGCTCATGCCTCCAGGCCCAGCCAAGGATTGCAAAATCGGCTACGGACAGCTCGCCGGCGACAAACTCCACGTGTGTAAGGCGGCGGTCCAGGACCCCATAGAGACGGTACGTTTCCTCGGAATAGCGTTTGAGACCATACCGCCGGTCCGTTTCGGACTCGAGCATGCGAAAGTGATGGACCTGGCCGGGCATGGGGCCGAACCCGCCCATCTGCCACATCAGCCATTCGAGCACCGGTATGCGTTCGCGCAAGCCTGCCGGAAGGAACCTGCCGGTCTTTTCACCGAGATACAGCAGGATCGCGCCGGATTCGAAGACGCTGATCGGCTGGCCGTCCGGACCGTCAGGGTCGACGATTGCCGGAATCTTGTTGTTCGGACTGATGCGCAGGAACTCCGGCGCAAACTGCTCGCCCTTCTGGATGTTCACCGTCCTGACGGTGTAGGGCAAGTTCAGTTCCTCGAGCGCGACACTGATCTTGCGCCCGTTCGGCGTATTCCAGGTATGCAACAGGATACTCATGAGATGCAATCCTCAGATCGGGCACGTGGCCAGGCGCGAGGCGCGCCGCCTCCCTGCTCTACCAGGACAACTGGCCCCGGCAGTTCTCCGGGCCGGGCTTGAGCTTGCGCTGCCCTTGCCTTCTCGCCCGTGGTTTCCTCCCTGCTTATAGGGACGATCCACCGTTTGCCAGTATCACCTTACTCGTCAGGTCAGGCAATCGCCGCTGCGGTCTGGTCATCGCGATGGGGGCGCGGTGAGACCCGCCCACCGCGCCCCCCGGTCAAAACCGGTGCCGCGCCCCAGTTCACGCAGCGTCCGGTATTGACGCCGCTGCCTTTGCCGCTTGCGGCCCTGGCTCAGTGGCCGGCGCTCTGGCCGCCGTCGACGTGCAGGATCTCGCCAGTGACAAAGGGGGCGGAATCGAGATACAGCACGGCATCGACGATATCGCGCATCTCGCCCATATGGCCCATGGGGTGCAGGGCGCCCAGTGCTTCGTGCGTTTCCGGCGGATGCATCGGTGACTTGATGACGCCCGGTGCCACCGCGTTGGCACGGATGCCGGTCCTGGCGTACTCGATGGCCAACGACTTGGTTGCCGCGTTGAGGCCGCCCTTGGTCAGCGAGGCCAGCACCGAGGGCACCCCATTGATCGCATGGTCGACGAGGCTGGTCGTGATGCTCACCACGTGGCCGCTGCGGTGCTTCTCCATTTCGGCGATAGCCAGCTGCGTGATGTGGAAGAAGCCGGTCAGGTTGATGCCGGTCACGGCCGCATAGTCTTCGTCGGTATAGCTGGTGAACGGCTTGGCGACAAAGATGCCGGCGTTGTTGACCAGGGTGTCGATGCGGCCAAATTTCGCCACCGCTTCGGCGATGACACGACGCGCCGTGGACGGGTCGGCGAGATCGCCGGCGACCGCCAGGATGTCCTGGTCGTCGGACGGCTTGATGCTGCGTGCCGTGGCGACAACGCGATGGCCGCGCTCCCGGAATGCCTTGACCAGTTCAGCGCCAATGCCCTGCGATGCGCCCGTGATCACTACGACTTTCTTTGCTGCACTCATTCTTGCACCTCGATGTAAGTTGGCTCGGCCTTGCCGCCGATCGGGCCGGCGGCTCCGATGGGTTCCAATCTAGGCAATTCCTTGCCGTCTTCGAAGACCTCAGGGGAACAAACAGTTGTTCGCGCGAGGTACAAGTCCGGCGCGCTCGGTGGAGGTCTGGCGGGGGTGGCAGGGTGTCGCTTTGCACCGGGGCAACCCACACATCACATCAGACCAGGCCGGTAAGCCATGGCATTCCCGTACGGCGGCGAGATCCCCACTTTGTACGCGCTTGTATCACGCGGCCGGAACGATACAAGCCCTGACAGAAAAGGTTCCCGCACGCTACAGGCGCGATACGTCGGTCTCTTTAAATACGTTCCGTAGACGGCGGCGAAGCACAACGAAGCGATTCGCAGCTGCTTGATTCTCAACGCAACGTCCCAAGGAAACCGATCATGCGTACCAACCTCGTCAATCGTCTTGTCTTCGCCGTCACCCTGGCAGCCGCCGCAGCTGGCGCCCAGGCGGCCGGGCTGTCCTATGCCGGGGCAAGCGACCCCTACACCGCCGGTGCCCGCACGGCGCAGGAAGCACGAAACCCGTACACCGATGGCGCCCGCACGGTGCAGGAATCCCGCAACCCGTACACCGACGGCGCCCGCACGCTGCAAGAGCCGCGCGACCCTTATACCGACGGCGCCCGCACTCTGGCCGGCATGGACCGCAGCGGTGTCTCGGCGTCGCCGGCGCGCACGTTCGATCCGTATCTGGACGGCTCCTACGCCTGAAGCCCCAGCTTTGCCGCATGACCAGGAGGCGTGATCGAAATCGCCTCCACGCCGGCCTCGCCGTCATCGACGGCAGCCGGCGGGTCTGACTCTTTCCTTGTTCCCAAATCAGGAGTTCATCATGATTCGTTCCCACGCTCTCATTGCTGCCACGCTCGCGCTCTCTCTCAATGCCCTGGGTGGCGCTGCCCATGCCGCGGAGCCGGCCAAGGCCCTCGAAAAATGTTATGGCGTGTCGCTCGCCGGCAAGAATGACTGCGCCGCCGGCCCGGGCACCAGCTGTGCCGGCACGTCCAAGACGGATTACCAGGGCGATGCCTGGACCATGGTCGAGAAAGGCACCTGCACGACGATCAAGACGCCCAAGGGCTACGGTTCGCTGAAGGCCATCCAATGATGTCGCGTTCCAGCCAACACGCGATCGTGCCGGAGCAGGCCACCGCTGCGGTGAACGCCGCGCTGCTGCTGGTCGCCCGGCTGGGCATCGCCTCGGTGTTTTTTCTGTCGGGCAGGACCAAGGTGGAGGGGCTGCTCACGATCAAGGCGTCGACCTTTGCATTATTCGCATCGGAATACGCGCTGCCCGTGATTCCGCCGGATCTGGCCGCGGCTCTGGCCACGTGGTCGGAGCACCTGTTCCCGCTGCTGCTTGTGCTTGGTCTGTGCACGCGGTTCTCGGCAGCGGCGCTGCTCGGCATGACCGCGGTGATCGAGATCTTCGTCTATCCCGATGCGTGGCCGACGCACCTGAGCTGGGCCGGCCTGCTGCTGCCGCTGGTGGCCTACGGCGGTGGAGCCTGGTCGCTGGATCACGTCGTGCGCGGCGCCTTGCGCAGGCACTAGCCGGACACGCTCGCTCTTTATCTGTCTTTCCCATTCAATGCAGGCCGCACCGGCCTGCCGGAGATTCGCAATGCGGTTTATACCGATAATCGCCACCGCGGTGGTGCTGGCGGCCCCCTCGCTTGCCCCGGCGGCCACCCCGCCGGCGCCGGCAGGCGCCAGGCACATCCTGCTCGTATCCGACGCCTTCGAGGATGGCTCGGGCTGGCGCGTGGTCCACGACATCCTGTTCCACAAGGGCTACAAGGTCAGCGTGGTGCAGCTTCCCCACGTGTCACTCGGAGACGACGTCGGTGTGGTGCGCGACCGCATCGCCATGCAGCTCGGCCCTGTCGTCATGGTCGGCCACGGCTATGGCGGCCTGGTCATCTCGGAAGCCGGCGCCCGGCCGAAGGTGAAGGCACTGGTCTATGTCGCCGGCTTCCAGCCGGACGTTGGCGAAGGCATCAAGCAGCTTAACGCCTCCATGCCGGCCGCCGGCGCCGCCAGCGTTCGCTCGACGCGTGACGGCCACCTGTTCGTCGATGCGGACAAGTTCAACGCCGACTATGCCGCGGATATCAAGGTGAACCGCACCGACTTCATGGCGGCTTCGCAGGCGCTGGTGCCCAACGCCCTGTTTTCCGGAAACATCTGGACGGCGGCATGGCATGACAAGCCGACCTACGGCATCGTGGCCTCGGATGACCGCGTCATCAACCCGGACCTGCAGCGCTGGATGTACAAGCGCGCCGGTTCGAAGGTGACCGAGATCAAGGCCAGCCACGCCGTGCACATCTCGCAGCCGGAAGCGGTTGCGCAGGTGATCGAGGAAGCCGCGCTGAATGTCCGCTAGCGGTAGTCAGATCTTCTTTTTTTTCCAACCCAACCTGGAGTTTCACCATGAACATGACCATCAAGTCCCGTGCCACCCTTGCCGCCGCCACCGCCCTCGTCGCGCTGGCCTCCCTGTCGATGACCGCCCCGGCGCGCGCCGCCGGCGGCGATGAGCCGGGCCGCTGCTACGGCGTCAATTCCTGCAAGGGCACCAGCCTGTGCGCCACGGCCAGCAACGACTGCGCCGGCCTGAACGAATGCAAGGGCAAGGGCGTGCTTGTCAAGCCGGCGTCGGTCTGCCTGAAGGAAGGCGGGACGCTGACGGAACCGAAGTAAACACTGCAACCCGCGCCGGAAGGATTCGGGCGGCGCAAGCCCCCGGCCTTTCCATGCCCCACTTTCTGCACGGTAGCGAGCATGACCATGCCAGTACTCAGTCAGCCATTCGCAGGCTACGGTCTCGGCCTGCGCAAGGAGCACTACCAGGACTTCCTGGAAGCCGAGGTGCCGGTCGATTTTGTTGAAGTGATCTCCGAGAACTTCATGGTCGACGGCGGCCGGCCCCGCCATGTCCTGCGCGAGGTGCGCGGCCGGTATCCGGTCGTGCTGCATGGCGTGTCGATGTCGGTCGGCTCGTCGGACGGTCTCGACCGCAGCTACCTGCAGCGGCTCAAGGCGCTGGTCGACGAGATCGAACCGCTGTTCGTCTCCGACCATCTCAGCTGGTCGCGTGTCGGCGGATTCAATTCCCACGACCTGCTGCCGCTGCCGTACACCGAAGAAGCCCTGGACATCGTCTGCAGCAACATCGCCATGGCGCAGGACGTGCTTGGCCGTGCCATGCTGTTCGAGAATCCGTCGAGCTATCTTGCCTTTCCCGGCGCAGCCATGACCGAGTGGGAGTTCCTCGGCGCGATGTGCGATCGCACCGGCTGCGGGCTGCTGCTGGACGTCAACAATATCTACGTGAGTGCCACCAATCACGGCTTCGACGCGCAGGCCTTTGTCGAAGGCATTGCCGCCGCGCACGTACGCCAGATCCACCTGGCCGGCCACAGTCAGGGACGCGACCTGCTGATCGACACCCATGACAGCGAGGTGTGCGAGGCCGTGTGGCAACTCTATGCCCGCGTGCGGTCGCGCGTCGGCGCGGTCGCCACCATGATCGAGCGGGACGACAACATTCCGCCGCTTGCCGAACTGCTTGGCGAGCTTGCCATCGCGCGTGCCATGGCGGGAGACCAGGCATGAAGCTCGAGACCTTGCAGCAGGACTTCCGGGCCTGGCTGACGACGGCATCACCCGATGCGGCGGGGCGCCTCGGTGCGGACGCTGCGGCCGGGCTCGCGGTCTACCAGAACAACTACCGCGCGCAACTGATGGGCTGCCTGGAGACGTCGTTCCCGCGCGTGCATGCATGGATGGGGGACGAAGCGTTCCTGGCCGCCGCCATCGCGCATGTCGACAGCCATCCGCCGCACGCCTGGACACTTGATGCCTATGCCGACGGCTTTGGCGAAACGCTGGCTGCGCTGTATCCGGACAACCCCGACCTGCACGAACTGGCCTGGATCGAGCACGCGATGTCTCAGTCGTTCGTGTCGGCAGACGCGGCCCCACTGCCGGTCGAATCGCTGGCGGACATCGACTGGGATGCCGCGCGCCTGGTCCTGGCGCCGTCACTGACGCTGCGGGCCGCCAGCACCAATGCGCAGGACATCTGGATTGCCATGAACGATGACCAGCCACCGCCTGACAGCGAGATGCTCGCGGGGGCCTGGGGCCTGGTCGTCTGGCGCCGGCAGTTCGGATGCTACCTGCGGCAAGTCGATGCCATCGAGCGCGACGCCCTGGTGCACGTCCAGGCGAACGGGCGCTTCGATGCGCTGTGCGCGTGGCTGGTCGAGCGCCTTGGCGAAGATGACGGCATCGCCCGGGCGGGCGAGTTGCTGGCGAGCTGGCTTGGCAATGAACTCATCGCCGGCGTCGAAGCCGCCTGAGCGCTTCCCTTCCTCCAACCCTGAGCCATGACATCGTGAGCAATCTCTTCCATTCCCGCCGCAAGGTCCTGCTTTCCGGCGTTGCGGGCGCCACGCTGGTCGCCGCCTCGCAGGTGCTGGCAGCACCGGACGCCAATCGCGGCGCGGCAAGCGCTTCAGGCAACCCTTTGCCGCGCATGCGGGTCCGTCAGGTCCGCACGGACTACCTCGATATCGGCTATCACGAAGCCGGCCCGGAAAAGGGGCGGCCGGTGATCCTGCTGCACGGCTTTCCCTACGACATCCACAGCTATGTCGACGTGGCACCGATCCTGGCAGCGCGTGGCTGCCGTGTCATCGTGCCGCATCTGCGCGGGCACGGCACCACGCGCATCCTTGCCGACTCCACGCCGCGCGCCGGGCAGCAGGCCGCCATCGGCGAAGACGTGATCGCCCTGATGGACGCGCTGCACATGCCCGAGGCCGTGCTGGCCGGCTATGACTGGGGCGGCCGTGCCGCGTGCGTCGTGGCCGCCGTCCGTCCGTCGCGCTGCGTCGGCCTGGTTTCGGTCAACGGCTACCTGATCCAGGATATCGCCCATGCCGCCGCACCGCTGGCGGCACCGGTCGAACATGGCCTCTGGTACCAGTACTACTTCCAGACCGAGCGCGGCCGTGCCGGCCTGGAAGCCAACCGCCGCGACATTGCCCGCATCCTGTGGAAGAACAACTCGCCGTCGTGGCAGTTCGATGCGCAGACGTTCGCCCGCGCGGCCGAGGCCTTCGACAATCCCGACTATGTCGATGTCGTGATCCATTCCTACCGGCATCGGCTTGGCCTGGCGGCCGGCTATCCATTGCACGAGGCCACCGAGACAAAGCTCGCGGCCATTCCGCCCATCGCGGTTCCCACCATCACCCTGGACGGGACCGCGGATGGCGTGGTACCGGCTACCGACGGCAAGGCGTCGGCCGCCCGCTTCATCGGCCCGCGCATCCATCGCCAGGTCCCTGGTGTTGGCCACAACCTTCCCCAGGAAGCCCCCGAAGCCTTCGCCGATGCCGTGACCGAACTGGTGCGCGGCGGCAAGTGGCGCACCTGATGCGGTGCGCCAACCTTAGTCCTCAAGGAGACAACGAGTCATGACATCCCATTCGCTTCAACCCATCGACGACGCCGATGCCGTGGACTGGATCCGCGTCCAGCGCTATACGCAGGGAGTGATCGGCCCGAGCCAGCCGATGCTGGGACCGCTGGCCGATGGCGGTACGCTGGTCGCCGGCACGCCGCCGGGCTGCTGGGGCCCGATGATCACGCCGGCCTTCGAGGGCGGGCATGAAGTCACGCAGCCGGTGGCGATTGCCGGCGCCGAGGTCGGCGATGCGGTGGCGCTGAAGATTCGCCGGATGACAGTCACCTCGTCGGCCACGTCGTCCGGCGTGATGCAGTTCGTCGAAGGGCGCTATCACGGCGACCCCTTCGTGGCCAAGTTCTGCGGCCAGTGCGGCACCGAGCATCCCGCCAGCCACGTGGAGGGCATCGGCAACGATGCCATTCGCTGCAGTCACTGCGGCGCCGAGGTCAGCGCTTTCCGCTTCAGCCACGGCTACGTGATCGTGCTGGACCAGGAAAACCAGATCAGCCTGACGGTCAACCAGGCGGTGGCGGACCGGCTGGCGGGCAAGGCGTCGGAAATGTCCGCGCTGCCCGAACTGGCTGCGCAGCATTCGATCCTGTCGCTGGCGCGTGCCGACATGCCCGGTGTGGCGTCGCGCATGCGGCCGTTCCTGGGCAATATCGGCACGATGCCGGCACGGGACCTGCCCGATTCGCACAACTGCGCGGACTTCGGGCAGTACCTGGTCGGCGCGCCGCACCGCTTCGCACTGACCAGCGACGAGCTGCAGCAGGCCAAGACCGATGGCCACATGGACACCAACTCGGTCCGCGAGGGCTGCATCCTGATCAGCCCGGTCAAGGTGCCGGGCGCGGGCGTGTACCTGGGCGACATGCATGCGCAGCAGGGCAATGGCGAGATCGCCGGCCATGCGACCGATGTATCCGGCGAGACGGAACTGACTGTCGAGGTCATCAAGGGCCTGACGATCGACGGACCGATCCTGCTGCAGAATGTGGAAGACCTGCCGCCGCTGGCCCGCCCGCTGTCCGCCGCCGAGCGGAAGAAGGCCCGGGAGCTAGGCGCGCGCTGGGGCCAGCTGGAAATCGAGGAATCCGGACCCGTGACATTCCTCGGCAGCGGCGTCGATCTCAACGCGGCAACGAAGAACGGGCTGCAGCGCGCGGCTGACGTGACCGGGCTGCCGTACGACGAGGTGCTCAATCGCGCGACGATCACCGGTTCCATCGACATCAGCAGGCTGCCCGGCACCGTCCGCGTCACCTTCCTGTGCCCGCTGGCCGTGCTCGACCGCATGGGGATCGGCAAGCTGGTGCGGGAGAAGTACCAGCTAGACTGACCATGGATGGCGCGGGCCTGGGGTCGCCCGCGCCATCGTGCTGCCGCTGCGGCATCCCCTGCACACCGCGAAGGCCGCCGCCGGCGTTGACCAGTTGAAGGGAGGCCGGCTGGTGCCGGGCATCGCGTCCGGAGACGCGCCATCGAATTCCCTGCGTTCGGCATCGAGGTCGCTCGCCGCCGTGCTACTGCCCTAGGCGACAGGTAGATGCGCCAGATTGCGGCGTCCCCAGTTCTCCGCCTGGCGCTCCAGATGGATGCGGATGAAATCCATCAGCGTGCGCGTGGCCAGCGTCGGGTATCGATTTGGTGCGGTCAGCATGTAGAGGCTGTCACCGACACCTTCTGGCTCGCATTCTTCCAGTACTTCGCGAGCCTCTCCGGACAGGAGCTGTTGCCATACGGCGTAACGTGGCAGCAGCGCCACGCCAAGGCCCGCCATCATGGACTCGCGCAGGAACGGATAATCCCCCGACTGGATGCGAGGCGTCACAGGAAGGGTCATCGGTGTTCCCGCCATCCAGATCTTGAGCGCAAATCGCCGCCCGAGCGATGATGGGGCAATCATCTCGCAACGCTCGAAATCCTCCACGCCCAAGATAGGCCCGTGGCGATCTAGGAAAGTGGGCGTCGCGCACAAGCACCAGCCTACGTCGCAGATACGCCGGGCCACATGATCTTCGGGCGGGTGGGAGGTGATCTTCAATGCCAGGTCCACCTCTGCGGAAATGAGGTCGCCAATATTGTCATTGATGGCCACCCGGAGCGAGATTTGTGGGTAGGTACGGGCAAACTCAAGCAGCAATGGGGTCAGATAAAGATGCCCAAGTCCCGTAGGCAGGCGAATGCGGACATCGCCGCGAACCAGCGTACCAAGGCTGTCGATTGCCGTGTTCGCCGCCTGCAACTCGTCCAGCATGCGCAGCGCATGCCCATAGAGCAACCGCCCGGCTTCAGTAGGTTCGATATGACGGGTAGTGCGGCGCATCAACTGAGCCCCAAAGCGCTCCTCGAGAATCTTCAGTCGTCGCGACACATTTGACCGCGTCATGCTGCTGCGCTCGGCTGCGGCGGTGAGGGTACGTGACTCGACCATCGTTACAAACAGCCTGACGAGGTTGAGGTCGAAATTATTGTCAATCATGAGTCAACACGGGTGGCACAAATTGCGGGATTGTTTCGCGCGGGCGCTGAACCTAGCATAAGCCAACCGTCTGATTTCTCCTATATGACCGCGTTTCTTCCGAATCCCGATTTGGCGATATCCGGCCTGCGTGCCGGATATCGGCCAAGGCGTCGCCGGCCCCTATTGCGCGCACATTCTCTGCCAGCAGGGTGCCGAGATCATTAAGGTCGAGCGCTCCCGCCTGCGACTGGGGCCGCATGTCGGCGTCGTTCGCGGCCAGTTATCCAGCACGCCTCCAGTGCTGGCCCCGTCGCTGACCTGCCCCAGCCGTCGAGTCTTCCATTGGCATCCAAACCAACTCAGTTTCATACCATGCACACGATCGATATTCCGCAGACTGTCATAGACCGAGCCGTCACCCGCCGGGGCTCACGGCATGTGTACCAAGGCCTGCAGCCGTCCAGGACGGCGCTTCTCGTGGTCGACCTGCAGAACGGGTTCGTCGCCCCCGGTTATCCCGGGGAGTTGCCGGGGGCGCGAGGTATCGTCGCGAACGTGAATCGCCTGGCGACGGCACTGAGGCAGGCAGGCGGCCATGTATTCTGGCTTAAGCATACCCAGGCGTCGGCCGGAGAGACACCGTGGGAACGGTTCGCCGAGTTCGCCGCCGGATGGGGGGAGCTGCTGGGCGAGGTGCTGAGCCTGGGGCATACCGGGCACGACCTCTATCCGGCGCTCGAGGTCCACCCTGACGACGAGGAGGTGCTCAAGTCACGGTTCAGCGCGTTCATACAGGGTTCGTCCGACCTGCACGAGCGGCTCTCGGCGCTGGGGATCGATACGGTAATCATCACAGGGACCGTGACCAACGTCTGCTGTGAATCGACTGCGCGTGACGCCATGATGCTTAACTACAAAGTCCATTTCATCGCGGATGCCACGGCGGCGCGCACGGATGAAGAACATAACGCGACACTGTCCAACATGCTGCTATGGTTCGCCGACGTACGCACGACCGACGAAGTAGTGGCTCTCCTGACATAAGCCGGACGATATTGTGAGACGTTCTGGCGTGAAGGCGGAACAGTAGTACGCCTTCCGCGACTTTATAGAGATATCTGAAAAAGGCAGGAAGCAGGGATGAATATCGAGAACGGCAGGGTGTCCCGGACAGAGACCTGCTCCGTTGCCATGGCGCGGCGTGTTGCGGCGATGCTTGACCGTGATCCAGGTGCGTATGTAGAGGGCAGCCCTTTGCCCCGTGGTTGGCAATTCCTTCTACTCGGTGCGGATACACCGCGCAGCGCGTTGCGCCGCGATGGTTTTCCCGGACTGGGGGTTCCGATGCCCGATTTGGGCTTGCCACGCCTGATGCTAGGCGGTCGGTCGGTTCAATATGCTCGCGACATTCCCATAGGGGCCACAGTACGCAGGCTGAGTTCAATACGGGATCTGGTGGAAAAAAACACGGCAGCCGGACGCATGGCAATCGTTGAAATTCGCCATGAACTGATTGCCGGTTACGAAGTGGCCATCGTTGAGACGCAGACATACCTCCTGCTGTCGGCGCAATCCAACCCAGGTGCTGCACCAGCGGCGGCTGACGAGTTTGCGGTCAGGCAGCGTGAGAGAATCGTTGTTCCTGATGCGACTTTGTTGTTCCAGTACTCCGCGCTGGGTTTCAATTCCCACAAGATTCATATAGACCGGACCTACGCGCGTAACGTCGAAGGGTTTCCAGACCTCGTGGTCAATGGTGGCCTTGTGACCCTCCTGATGACCGAGTTTGTCGCCAATGACCTAAAGGCGTTGCCGGTCAGCTTCAAGACGAAGCATCTCGCCCCCCTGTTTTGTGACCGTCCAATACGACTCACGGCTGAATCGGTCGATGGCAAGTTGCATGTGAGGGCTCTGGACGACCGGGGCGTTGTTGCGGCCAAGATGGAAGTGGAGGTTCAATGAGTTTCGAACCATTGAAAGGGATCCGAATCCTGGATCTCACCAGCGTCGTAGTGGGTCCCGTATGTACCTGGCGTCTGGCACAGTATGGGGCCGAGGTGATCAAGGTGGAGAGTCCCGATGGCGATCTCATGCGAGGGCTCGGAGGTCTGTCTCCTACCGGCCAGCATTCGGGCACTTACCTTCACTTCAATCGCGGCAAGCGCAACATTTGCATGGACCTCAAGAAGCCCGGTGCCCTGGCGGCCATCGAGAAGCTTGTGGAATCCGCCCATATCATTGTTGCAAACATGCGGCCATCAGCCTTGGAACGACTTGGGCTGGATGACGCCACGATTCGCGCGAAGTACCCCGAGAAGATCTATTGCTTGATCACCGGATATGGCACCGACGGCCCCTATGCCGGTCAGCCCACGTACGACAGCGTTGTCCAGGCGGCCACTGGAATGACAGGACTTTCATTGGCCAGAGACGGCACGCCGTCCTATGTGCCCATGCTCATCTGCGACCATGTTGTCGGTGAAATTACCGCAGGCGCGGTGTTGGCAGCCGTGGCGCAATGGCGCACGAGTGGGACCGGGTGCAGCATCGAGGTGCCGATGTTCGAAACGATGTCTGCGTTTGTGTTGCAGGAGCATCTGGCACAGCGCAGCTTTGACCCGCCCATTGGCCCGCCTGGGGACATGCGTCTTCTGAGTCCGCATAATAAGCCTGTTCAGACAGCCGACGGATGGGTCTCGTTTACAGTGAATACCGACTCCCAAGTGCGCGCGTTCCTGAAAGCAGTTGGAAGGGACGAGCTTCTGGACGATTCTCGGTTTTCATCGGTGTCCTCACGCGCAAAGTATGTGAAGGAATGGTTTGCCATCCGTGGTGCGCCGTTGACGCAACGGACGACTGCAGAATGGCTCGAAATACTGTGTGCAGCAGATATCGCCGCCAAGCCATGCCATACGCTGGAATCTTTGCCAGACGATCCGCATCTGAAGGCAGTTGGCCTGATTAGCTTTGAGCACCATCCGACGGAAGGTACTGCTGCTGCCTTGCGCTCCACGATCCGATTCAACGATTCTTATCCGCCTCTGCGTACGCCGGCCCAGCCACGTGGATGGGAAACGCGCGAAGTTCTTCAGGAGCTTGGCATGGCGGCCGCCACCGTTCAGCAATTAATCGATGACGGCGCCGTCCTGGCTGAGGGAGCCTCCGCGAGTGGAAAAGCTGACTGATGGGGATATCAACTGCGCCGGGAGACGACTAAGCCCTACCACACACACCCCCGGTCGCACCGCAATCAACCAAGGGCCAGCTCGCCCGAGACCGGCCGTGGCTGGTCTGCCACGCCCCGACCGGTTACTACATCAGACAATCCAGACGGCGAGTCTCCGCTACGAATGCGCTAGCGGCGATGTCCCCCGTACCACTGCTCACAAGACGTCAGACCTAATTTGAAAGGCAAGAGGAGCGGCGGTGCACTCCCGCTCCCGCCGCAGCCCGTTCAGCACAGCACAACCCCGCAATGACCCCGTCCTTACGCCGGGAATGGTCATGATCTCCCAACGCCTTATGCGTTACCAGGGGCGGCCTTACCGATCATTTCGCTCATCACCGGCTTTACTTCACTTTGCTCAGGTAGCCATGGAAAACGCCCACGTGAACTTCTGCCTGCTCGGTGCTATCCGGCCACAGATCGCTACTCTTGAAACGCACATCGAAAGTTCGTTGCCTGCCACTCACCAATCCGTGCGCAGCCGCGTCGGGGAAAGGGTATGCTGGCGAAACTCCGACTACCACGCCGCATTTGCCACGGATGTACGCGGGCATGCGGATATGCCCGGCGACGAAGTCCGGGTTCACCAGCACTGTGTCACCTATTGCGATATCCGGCAACGGCACGATGGCTTCACGTCCTGGCTTGCCTTCGCGCGCAAGAGGTACCGCCTCGCCTGCGGCTGCGTTCAATTCCTCCCGCGTGATCACACCTTTTTCCACGCAAAGCGTTGCCACAGAAGTAAATACGCGCTCATAGTAGGATGCCGCCATGTAATGCCGCGGCTCCATCCGTTCGATCGCGTAGCGGTACTCGTCCATGTTATAGAGATGCTGCTTTACCAGGCGACCGGTAATCGCGTTGATCTTGACTTCCCAGTGTTCGTGAAATGCGGCTCGGTTGGAAGGATCGACAGGGCCAAATCCCTGACGTCCGCCAAGATCGTGCATGCCATCCATGTCGCTCTCCTTGATCAGTCGTTGTTAGCAGGCGTGTAGGGTGCTTCGAGGCGGGCGACACCTATCAACGCATCTTGCGTCACAAGACTTGCCAGATCGGCTTCACTCCAACCCTCTGTATGCGGCGGACGCAACGGAAGAACCATGTAGCGCGTGTCCGCCGTGGTGTCCCAGATCCGAATGTCGACGTATTCAGGCAACGTCAGGCCCAGTTCGGACAGTACTGTGCGTGCCTCCCGAACGATCCGCGCACGATAGTCGAGGTCTTTGTACCATCCTGGCGACATCCCGATGATCGTAAAGGCGGTGCACGAGCACAACGTGCAACAAATAACGTTGTGCAGTTTCTCCTGATTCTCAAGCACCACGAGGCTACCGTGATGTTCGGGCAGTACAAAGCCGAGCTCAGCCGCCGCAGCCTTACCATCAGACAGCAGGCGCTGCTTGAACGCCTCGTCGGTCCACGCCTTCGCGCAGAGCCGAGCGCCGTTGGCCGGCATCCACACCTCGTCAACGAAGTGCTCGTAATCGCTAATCGTTTCTTCCGTCACCAGGCCCTTAGCCTTGATCAGGGTCTCCAGCGCGTCAACGCGTCGGATCATATCGCCGTTGTTACTCAAGTTTCACTCCAATTGAGGTTTAGAACTTCCATCGAATGCATTGTGGCCAGTGCAGAATGAGAAGACCGCAGGCCACGATATTGGCAAGAAGTGTATTGCCCCCCATCAGGCCTCAACGACGATGATGCGGGCGCGAGGTCGAGGGTGCCGTTCGCCAGCACTGATCGACCCTGCTCGCGATTTTGGTGTTCACGAGATGCCTTACGTCAGGTACGCGCGGCAGTAGTTTCCCGCCTTCGTCACCTATGCCATACGGGCAATATTTTCCGGGCGGATGGCAATCCTGATGTCTCCTTCGCGGACCGTTGGGGAGCGAAGGCCGGGGATCGGCACGGATAGTACAGAAGCCAGCGCTGCCGAGAAGGCGCCACGCCGGCCCCCATGACGACTACACCAGCTCTATTCCGACTCGAAAGTAACCGGCCGCATTGGAGCGGTGTTGACACTCAGATGAAATACCTCTGGGCGCGAGTAATGCCCGCAGACGTCAAAGTCAAGGTTTCCTCCCCGACCGATCGTCGTGTCAATATCAGCGTAAAGGATAGTCTCCTCATCGAGCACTGGACCCGCCAGCACCTCGCCCAACGGGCTGACGATCATACTGCCACCGCGCATAATGAAGTCCTCATCTTTGGCCTCCATGCCGAAGTCGTCGCGATACCGCGCCGGATACTCTCCCAGCGTAATTGCCTGGCATGCGCTAAGGACGTGGACACGTCCTTCCAATGCAATGTGGACCATCGACGATGCCCACGTTGGGCGGTCGTCCGCCGTTGGCGCGCAATAGATTTCCGTGCCTTGTGCAAACATTGCCTGCCGCAATGCAGGCATGTAGTTTTCCCAACAGATAACCGATCCGATGCGGCCAAGAGAAGTCTCTACTGGTGCGATAGTCGAGCCATCGCCAAAACCCCAGATGATTCGCTCTTGCCCAGTCGGCATGAGCTTCCGGTGGAATCCGGCCACCCCACCCCCTGGCGCCAGTGTGACACTGGTGCAATATAGGGTACGGCCCACCCTCTCGATGACACCGATAACGACATGTACACCGGTCTCGGATACAACATCCGCCAACGATGACAGCTCTGGACCATCCAATGTCACGGCGCCGTCCATATAGATTTGGAACTGCGCGCGTCCATTCGGGGTACGTCGTCCAACCACCGTTCCGAACGCCGCCCCTTTGGGATATCCGCCAAGAAATGCCTCGGGAAATACCGCCAGCGCGGCGCCTTCACGAGCAGCGGTGCGAATGAGATCGGCAGCCTTCTCGGCGCTTCTCTTGGGATCGAACGGTACCGAAGAAGCTTGAATAACAGCAGCTTTAAACATATGAAGTCCTTTTTGATCGTGTGGCTAGAAGTCGTCAACCGGCGGCAATGTCGCGATGACTCGTCTCCGGCAACATTTTCCACAGCACAATCAGACATAGCAGCGAAACACCCGAGAGGTACCAGGCGGGAATGTTGGGGTCACGGGTGTACTGAATGAGTGCGGCGGCAATGAAAGGACCAGGGCCTGCGAGCACTGCTTGTGCTACGTTGTGACCAATGGCGGCCCCTGTCGAGCGAATCGATGCAGGGAAGACTTCAACCAGCAGAACGACGTTCATCACTGCTGCGATCGATACCGGAGCCGCCAGCACGACAAGTCCCAGCAGAATCGCCGCGGAATTTCCTGTATTGAGAAGCAGGAAGACCGGATAGGGCAGCACGGTCAACCCTACGGCCGATGCGATCACTAGCGGCCGGCGTCCTACTCGGTCGCTCAGTTTGCCTACAAACGGGTGAAACCCTGTGTAGATGAGCAGAGCGACGCTGCACAACCATAGCGATGAAGATTTGCTGAGGCCAACAGTCTGGGTCAGGTGGTTATTTGCGTAGGTGATGAAGTAATAAAGCGAAACGCCAAACAACGCAGAAAACGCGAAGGTCATGACAAACGCCCGCATTTTTTGCTTTGCGGATACCACCGCCAGCCCTTCCGTAGCCCTACGCCGCTCAACCTCCTTATAGACAGGTGTGTCGCCCAGACGGCGGCGAATGTATATGGCCACAGCGGTCATGAATATCGACGCGACAAATGGCAACCGCCACCCCCACCTTGCAATGTCAGCCTCCCCCATCGACGCAGAGATCACCGCGGCGACAAACGTACCGATCAGGAACGCTGCGGCGGCGGTTCCTGTGATAACGCTCGCGGCCCTGGCCCGTGCATTCCTGGGAGCACTTTCGACGATATAGATGCCGGCACTCGACCACTCGCCGCCGACCATCATCCCCTGGGTGAAACGCAGCGCGATGAGCAACACAGGAGCGGCGATGCCAATCGCGTCATACCCCGGCAGAAGTCCAATCATCGTCGTCGTAAGACCCATCCCGAAGACCGTAAAGATCAAGACTGATCGTCGGCCAAGACGATCCCCGAGAGGACCGAGCACGAAAGCGCCAAGGGGGCGCGACAGGAACCCCACGGCGAACACGGCAAGTGATGAGAGAAGTGAAACGCCGGGCGCCGCTGACGGGAAGAACGTCGCGCCAATGAGCGCCGCAAAGTACCCGTAGATCGCAAAATCGAACCACTCCATAAAATTGCCGATGCCGACCGCAATCGACCGCTTCCGGAAATCGGCTCCTGCTGCCGCGGCCGAGCCATGCGGCTCAGCTTTGTGCAATAACGTATGTTCCATTCCTTGCTCCTCCTTCGTTTGACTTATCTAGGGGACGCAGTGTATGAATTGCATCGAGTTCAATCAAACGAATCGTGCGTATGCCATCCATCAATGTCGCTAATATCAGTAGGCTTGACCTTAACCTTCTCGTTACCTTTCAATGTTTAATGGGTGAGCGAAGCGTCACACGAACTGCGGCGATTCTTCATATGACCCAAGGTGCCGTGAGCGCTGCCCTGAAACGCTTGCGCGATCAGTTCGGCGACGAGCTGTTCGTTAGGACAGGGACCGGCATGGCACCGACGAGAAGAGCGCTAGAACTCGCGCCTAAAATTACAGAAGCGTTGGGCGCCATCTCCTCCATCCTGAGCAAGCCGAATGAGTTCGCTGCCGAAAGCACCCGGCGAGTATTCAATATCGCGCTTTCCGATGATATCGAAGCGTGTATCTCGCCGATGCTCGTAAACGAATCCCAATCGCGCGGACTCGCCGTTAGCTTTGCCTTTCACCAGACCAACAGTCAGCTTTGGAAATCTGCACTGGATGACGAGGATATCGACTTCGTGCTCTGCGCAGAACCGAAGGAAATGAGTTCCAAATACGCCTCGCAAATCTTGTTTTCATCCTCCTATTCATGCCTCTATGACGGCCATCGACTGAACGTTCAAAGCCCGATCACCAGGGAAGAATATTTGTCTCATGATCATGTTCGTATTTCATTTGATGGCCGCCGTGGCTTCGTTGATGATTTATTGGAGAATGAAGGGATCGCCCGCAAAGCCGCGGCGTCGTTTACTCATTTTTCGGGTGCGTTGGCCGTCTTGGTGTATGGCGATACGATTGCCACCCTTCCCACGTTTGCGGCCCATGCCTATGCGCGAATTGCGAGACTGACGGTCAGCCCGGTTCCTATTGCAGTGCCCGCATTTCGGGTATTCATGGTATGGAGGGCGGCGCAGAACGAAAGTGCGGAGCAACTATGGCTTCGAAATTTCGTTATTGAGACGACCAGAGAACTACAGTACGCTTCGCGTTACGTTCAATCCAGCTCCGCTAACGGATGGCATGATTAAGTATGCTGGCCAGTGTGACATCACAAGCTTCCACATATCGTCATTCGGCACCGAAGATTGGACGAATCAGGCGTTCGGCAGGATGAATCAATGGTCATTGTCCCCGGTCGCGTTCCAGCAGAGTTTATTACCTGCGATGTCTAGCCTTTCAACGGCTACGCACAGCTGTTGGCTTAGCGCAACTCGAAATCGGACAGATCAATCCAGACCAGGGCGTGACTGCGATCCGGTCGCATGTCAGCGCCACGTGGGTGGACCCGCCTGCGACTCGGAAAGCGGATGCCCCGTATTGCGACGAAGTCATGCACATACTGAGCCACCGCCAGGCCACCGGACACGTCCACCTGATAGTCGTGGCGGCGCAGCAGGAAATCAGGCCCAAAGTAGAAATCCTGATCGGCACTGTGGGTGGCGATTGCCGGGGGGAACTTCGCACGCAGAACCCGCCAGACTTCACCGGACTCGTCCCAGGGGGCGACCTCTTGTACGGCAACCCCTGGCATGGCAAGCAAGAATGGCGTCGACAGATAGGTCCACAGGGCATAGCCACTGAAATAGGCCCGGTGCAGTGGATCCCAGGGGGTGTCTACGCCGTGCCCGTCAAATGCTGACCTGGGATGGTCGCGCCCCGCGATGGTCTCGCCCTGGCTGTTCCTGATCACAACCCGGTCCGGAACGAACGTCATGACAAAATCAGGAGCTCCATAGGGAGTGATGGTTGCCAATTCTTCCTGTGTCTTCGTAGTAATACTGCGCGGGTTGGCATCCGTGGCAATACCCTTGGTCGCCCAGAACTCGCCTCCGGAAACGATTCCGGCGCTTACCGTCCTGAAGGCATTCCAGCGGTCAAGGCCCCCATGGGCAGCAATCACTTGCCTCAGAAGATCAATCATTACACGGCTCCGTTAGTCGGCATGATATTGATCGGCAGGCCGCCGTCGAAAACGGCGACCCGCCGCCCAGCGGGCTATGTTGCAGGCGAGAGCGTGGGCCGCCTCAGTAGTCGGGCTGGCGTTCGCCGTCACCGGTGGCCGGCTGGTCCGGTCAGCCGGCCTGCAGCACATCACGACGTAATGATGGTTTGCTCGAGATCGATGGTTTCGTGCACCGCCCTCGAGTACGGGCAAAGCTGATGCGCCGAGTTCGCGATGGCTTCGGCGACGTCCTGTGCCAAGCCAGGCATGCGGATAGTGAACCGGGCATTGAAGAACCAGCCCGGCCCCGTCTGGCCCAGATCGATCTGGATGTCCAAGGAATAATCGGGTGGCAGCTTTACCTTCTTCTGCGCGGCCACGAGCCCCAGCGCGGTGATGTAGCAAGCCGACCAGGCACCTGCAAACAGTTGCTCGGCGGTCGGGTGCGGTTCGGCGGCGATGATTTCATGGCTGTCACCACCAGGGGCGGACAGCCTGATGTCGACGACGCCGTAGTCGCCACGCTGGACACCTGGGTCGCGGTTGACAGTGGTGTGGGTCTTACCCGAGTAAACGACTTTTTCGAGCTTGGTCATAACAGTTTCCTCAATGTTTGAGTTCAGTTAAAAAAACTTGCTGATTGGTGCGTTGGGTATTGCGCCGGCGGCAAGCGCATCGCTGCATTCGCCTACTGGCCAGGAACGCATTTAAGGAGATCAATGTATTGCGCGTGTAGCGCGTCAAGACCGATTTTGTCGGAGCAAGTATCTTTGCTGCGGCCTGATACAGAGCTATACAAAGTTCGGTCAACGCAGCGGCCTGAATGCCGCCCTCAGCTCCTGAGCAAAGATCGTTGGCTGCTCCCACGCAGCGAAGTGGCCGCCTTTCTCGGCCTGATGGTAGTAGACGAGGTTCGGATAGGCCTTCTCCGTCCAGCTTCGCGGTGCTTGATATTGCTCGCCGGGGAACACGCTTACGGCCACCGGGATCTTGACGCCTTTGACGTTGAAGAAGCCACCCTTGTATTCCCAGTAAAGTCGCGACGCGGATACGCCCGTGTTGGTCAGCCAGTACAAGGTGATGTTGTCCAGGATTTCGTCGCGCGTCAGTTCACCTGTGGCGCTCGTGGCGCGGTCCAGGGCCGAAGCGACAGCCGCGGCCGGCTGGCCATCGGCATCGTTGTGATCGAGCAGCCACGCGGCAAGTCCCACGGGTGAATCGGCAATGCCGTAAAGCGTCTGCGGACGCGAACCCATGATCCGTGCGTAATCCACTTGCTTGAATGTCCGGGCTAACTGCTCGTAGGCACGCTTCTCGTCCGCCGACAGTCCGGCGGGTGCGGGAGCGCCGATCTGCAGCGCCTTGTCAACCTCGGTCGGTACTGTCGCGGGCATGTTGGTGTGGATGCCGAGCAGCCCTGCAGGAGCTTGCAAGCCCATCTGGTCGACAATGAACGCGCCCCAGTCGCCGCCCTGGGCAACGTAGCGCTGGTATCCGAGACGGCGCATCAACTCGGCCCACGCACGCGCCATGTGCTCGGGACCCCAACCGGTGCCGGTCGGCTTGCCGGAGAAGCCGTACCCCGGCATCGACGGAATCACAACGTCGAATGCGTCCTCGGCATTGCCGCCATGCGCGGCGGGGTCCGTCAGCAAACCGATGAGCTTGGTCTGTTCGAGCACAGAGCCGGGCCAGCCATGGTTGATGATCAATGGAAGCGCATGGGGATTCTTCGAACGCACATGGATAAAGTGGATCTTCACGCCGTCGATCGTCGTCTCGAACTGGGGAAGAGCATTCAGCTTTGCTTCCGCCTTCCGCCAGTTGTAGTCCGTCGCCCAATAGTGCGCGAGCCTTTCCATGGTCGCGAGCGGCACGCCCTGCGAAGTATCTGAGACGGTCTCCTTCTCCGGCCATTGCGTGGCAGCGACACGCCGGCGCAGATCGTCAATGGCTCGCTGCGGCACATGGATCTTGGGGAACGGACGGATCGAGTCATCTTCAGCCGTTGCACGCTGCGTCGCGGAAGGCTGACCGGCAACCGGAGCGGCATTGGCGTAACTAAAGGCAGCGGTCAGGACAATGCCAAGGGCAGCCGCCGCCGATGCAATTGAGCTGCACCGGGCCGGCGCTGGCGATACTATAAACATGATCATTTTCCGAATAAGAGCGCGCAAGTCTGAGGCGCGCGCAAGGTTATGCGTTCCGTTAGCACTATCAAAGGCACACGTTCACTGCGCGGCGGTATAGCGCGGCGCGGGTATGTTGCTAGACAGAAGCGTGGACATTGCGCCGCGCGCGGCTTCATAGGCTTGCCACTTCTCCACGGCATGCAGCGACGGGATAGTGACGAGTTCGCGGCGGTCGAAGCCGGTCAGGGCCGCGTCGACCATGTCGCCGGCGGACATGACAATGGCCTTGTCGAGATTCTCCAGAGGAAGGCCGCCCGTCTGCCAGAACTCGGTGGCCGTGGCGCCGGGCAAGACTGCCTGGACCTGGACGCCCTTGTCGGCCAGTTCATGATGGAGAGACTGGCTGAAAGCAAGCACGAAAGCCTTGCTGCCGCCGTACACGCCGTTGAGGATCTCCGGTGCGATGGCGACGATCGAAGAGATATTGATGATGGCGCCTTTGCCACGTGAGACAAGGCCGGGCACGGCGGCGTATGTCAGGCGCGTCAGAGCGGAGACGTTCAGGTCGATCATCCGCGACATCGCATCGACGTTGCTGCCGAGCAGCGGCGTGTGCGTGCCGACGCCCGCGTTGTTGATCAGCAGCGTGATGGTGGCGTCCTGCCTGAGCTTTGCTTCGACGACAGCCAGCCCATCCTTGTCGCTGAGATCCGCGTCCATGATCTCGACGTTCCGGCGCGTTTCGGTCGTGATGCGATTGGCGAGGCTAACGAGACGCTCGCGATTGCGTGCGACGAGGATAAGGTCGTATCCGCGGCGGGCGAGGCGGTCCGCGTACACCGCACCGATACCCGAGGATGCGCCGGTGATAAGCGCTGTCCCGTGATGTGTTTGCGTCATGATGTCACTCCTTGTTTGGCGGTTGCCGAATAGCGTGAGTGGATTATGGTTTGGCATGACCGTGACGCAAATGACGTATATGGTCGTTTTTTATGACATGCCTTCGACGGAGAACGGAAATGCACCGCGTTGGTTACATGCTGAGCGACGGTTTTCAGGTGATGGCACTCGCGACCCAGGCAGTCTTCGAGTTCGCAAATGTGGTGGCGGGCGAAGCCTTTTATAAAGTGGAGAATTTCTCGGTGGCGGGCGGCGACGTGTGCACGTCGATGGGTATCACCGTGAGCGCGCGCCCATTCACCGCACGTAGCGTGATCGACACCTGGATCGTCGTGGGCGTCCCGGATCCGATCGCGTCGCCCCCGTCCGCCGAGGTGATCGCCTTCTTGCGCAAGGCCAGCAGCCGGGCGAGGCGAATCGCCGCGATCTGCACCGGTGGATTCGTCGCCGCGGAAGCAGGCTTGCTCTCCATGCGACGTGCCACGACTCACTGGGCCTTCGCGCGAGAGATGCAGAAGCGTTTTCCGGACATCCGCGTGGAGGACGACCGCATCTATATCGTCGATGGCCCGATGTGGACGTCTGCCGGGATGACGGCCGGCCTCGATCTCGCGCTGGCGATGGTGGAGAGGGACCTGGGCGCGGACGTGGCGCGTTCGGTCGCGCACAACCTGGTGATGCATCAACACCGTTCGGGAGGACAGTCTCAGCACTCCGAAATCCTCGAGCTCGCGCCGAAGTCGGACCGTATCCAGAACGCGTTGAACTACGCACGCAAGAATTTGGCTCGGCCGCTGACCGTCGACGAACTGGCCCAGAAGGTCAACCTGAGCCCGCGCCAGTTCAGCCGCGTATTCACGCTGGAGACAGGGCAGTCACCTGCCAGAGCCATCGAGGGGCTGCGCCTGGAGGCTGCGCGCCTGATGATCGAGCAAAGCCGGCATCCGCTGGACGTGATCGCGAGAGAGACCGGCTTTCGCGATCGACGCCATATGCGCGAAGCCTTTATGCGTGGCTTTGGCCTGCCGCCGCAGGCGGTACGGCGCGAAGCGCGAGGTCCGGCAGAGGAAACGTCTCGGCTACGCACACGCGTGAATGACGGAGTCGACCGTGCTGGACCGTTACCTTCAATTTTGCGATGACATTCCGGCGCCAGGGCCGGACACTTGTCGTTCGGCGTTGATATTCGCCCCCCGTTTTGCAGGGCTGCCATTTTGCGGCCCTGCAAAACGGCACCCGGCCCATTAGAGCAAGCCATTTCGCTGACGCACCTCGCGCATCGCCCCTTGCGACAGCACGTAATGCGCCACCGCACCGACGAGCATCCCCGCGACGGCTTCGGAAAACCACGGCGCCATCCCGTGCACGAACAATGCGGCGAGAGCGCCGAGTGCCCACGCGGCGAAGGCGCTGCCGCGGAAGTTCGGTACGTCATCGTCGTACGAGTAATGTCGGACGAAAATCTGGTCGACGATGATGACCGCGCCGATCGGCGGTACCAGCACGCCGAGCAGGTTCAGCCAGTTCAGGAACAGGCTCCACACGCCGGCCACGGCCAGCAACCCGCCAAGCAGGCCAAGCAGGACCGCCATGGTTCGCATCTTCTTGCCTGCGATGCGTCCCCAGCCAACCGCACCGTTGTAGAGGCAGTGCGTGCATACGGACCCGAGGTTCACAAAGACGAAAACCAGTGCAATGGCCGACAGGAAGCCGCCATGGCTGGTCAGCACCGACATGAAGTCACCACCCTGCGTGGCCGGCGCCGCCGCGGCTCCCGCGCATACGATCACGATGCCGAATAGCTGGGCCGTCATGTTCGCAAACGGAAACGCAGTCAGCGTTGCGTAGACCGCACTCTTTCCGTCTTTTGACCAGCGGGTGAAGTCCGCGGTCATCGTGCCGGAATCGGCAAAGGTTGCCACCACCAGCGTGACCGCGCCGCCGAAGGACATCATGCTGCCGGTGCCAAGCCCGCCGTAGTGAAATACGGCGGCCAGCGAGTGCTCCGCTCCGATGAGGTACAGCGCCACGAGGCCGAGCACCACGTATAGCGGCGCGGCGATCATGCCGACGATCGACAGGGCGCGAATGCCGATGAACGTCACGCCGGTATAGACCAGGGTGGCGCCGATGATGGTGGCCGTTTCGTTCCAGCCGAACGACGCATGGACCGTCGTACCGGTGAGGCCGGTCTGGAACGCGTACCATCCCACGACGACGCTCGCGAGGAAGCCGGAAGTAATCGCATAGCCTTTCCGTCCAAACGTGCGTTCCGCCTGGAGCCCGAAATTGCGGCCGGTACTGCCGGCGATGAAGCTCAGCGTGCCGACGTAGGCGAGCAGGATGGCATTGCCCATCAGGATCGCGAGCAGCGCTCGGGAGAAGCCGAGGTTATAGGCGATGATCCCGCCGAATACCGCGTTCGTAATGATCATCGGGAAGCCGAACCACACCGCCGCCACCGAAGACAACCGGTGTCGGTGCGAGAGCGGGACGGGCTTGTGCTCGAACTCTTCGTCGAGCCCATGCTGTTCGGTCGGATGGGTCATGGTGTTCCCCCTGGGTTTCGTTACTGGACAGGCAGTTCACTGCACGAGACCGAGATCCTTGAGCAGCGGCGGCAACGAGTTGCGCCACGGACGCGCCCGCTCGAACGCCGCCGACGCGCGCAGCACAAGCGGATCGTCGAGATGACGCCCGACGATTTGCAGGCCGACCGGCAAGCCATCTCTGGTGAAGCCCGCCGGCACGGAGGCTGCCGGCTGTCCCGTCAAGTTGATCGGATAGGTGAACGAGAGCCACTGTGTCGGCGCAACCATGCGTCCGTCGATTTTCTCGGGCCCCTGGCAATGCACCGGGAAAGGCGGAACCGACAGCGTCGGCGTGAGCAGCAGGTCATAGTTCCCCATGAAGCGCCACATCTTGTTGACCAAGCTCTTGCGGGTCACCATGGCGTTGGTGAAGTCCTCCGCCGTCCACGGATGATTCAGGAACGCGACCAGGTGTGGCGACATCTCCTTGCCCCATTGCGCCACCATCTCGCGCATGCCCTTGAGGTCGGTGTCCATCGCGACAATGGCCCAGAATGCGTCGAAGGGATCGCTCCAACCGGGATGTGCGATCTCGACGTTGCAGCCCAGGTCGCGCTCGAAGACGCGCACGGCGTCGCCGACGACGCGGCGCACCTCCGGGTCGACAGCCGCGTAGCCCCAGTCCGGGCTGTACGCGACACGCAGCCCTTTCAGGTCGCCATCGAGCGCCTGGCGCCAATCAAAGCCAGCGGGGGGCAGCGAATGACGGTCACGCGAATCGGGGCCTGCGATCACCGACAGCATCAGGGCGCTGTCCGCCACGGTCCGGCTCATCGGGCCGATATGTTCGAGGCTCTCCCAGCTCGACACCCCCGGATAGCGTTCGTCGCGGCAACCGGGATAAAGCGGCACGCGTCCCATCGACGGCTTGATGCCATAGATTCCCGAGTGCGCCGCCGGAATGCGGATCGACCCGCCGCCGTCGCTGCCAATGGCAAACGGCACCTCTCCGCTTGCCACCGCCGCGCCGGAGCCTGCGCTGGAACCGCCCGGCGTCATGTCGAGGTTCCACGGGTTCCGTGTGGTCTCGAACACCGGGTTGTGGCCGGCACCGCTGTATCCGAATTCCGTCACGTTGGTCTTGCCGACGATAATGGCGTCGGCCTGCTTCAGGCGTTCGACAACGACGTCGTCTTCGTCCGGCACGAAATCCCTGTACGCGGGGGATCCGGAAGCCGTCCTGATGCCTGCCGTGCAAACGAGATCCTTGATGCCGACGGGCACGCCTGCCAATGCACCAACGTCGTCGCCACGCAGGATGCGCGCTTCCACCTGACGGGCCTGCTCGCGCGCCGCTTCCGCCGTAATCGTGCAGAACGCGTGGATCGAGGGCTCGACGGCTTCCATCCGCGCCAGGTGGGCCTCAACCACTTCGACGGGCGAAAGCTCCTTGCTGCGCATGGCCCTTGCGAGGCCGACCGCGTCCATGCCGCAAATCTGTTGCTTGATATCCATGATCAATCCCTGTGGCAGTTGGTTGGGGGGTGACCTCACTATCGGGCGATCTTGTGAACGAGTCTGCCCTGCAAATTGAACAGGCTATGGCGGTTTGTTAAAATTTGTGAATAGAGGCGCAAAGGCGACATGAGACGCACGAGCGTCGGCCGGCGCCCCGGACAGGCGGGCGAAGATTTCGCGAGGAACCCATGCAGCAGAGCCGGACAGACCAATGCATTGCCGTGGTCGACGACGATCCGTCCATTCGCGAGACACTCGAAGGCTTTCTGGAAGCGGAGGGCTATGACATCTGTTGTGCGGCCGATGCCGACGAACTCGACCGCCTGATGCTCGTCCGTCCCGTGGATCTCGTGCTGCTGGATATCCGGCTGCCAGGACGCGACGGCCTGTCGTTGACGCGCGACCTGCGCGAGAAGTCCGAGATGGGCATCATCCTGATCACGGGCCGCAACGACCGGGTGGATCGCATTCTCGGCCTCGAATACGGCGCGGACGACTACATTGCGAAGCCCATCGATGAACGGGAACTGCTGCCGCGCGTGCGCAACCTGCTCCGGCGTGTGGAACACAGCCGGGGCGTCGCCGCGCCCTCGACGCTGTCGTTCGGTCAGTTCCGGCTCGACACGCGTGGCCGCAGCCTGACCGATCCGGCGGGGGAAAACGTGCCCCTCACGACCGCGGAGTTTGACCTTCTTCTGGTACTCGTCAGGAACGCGGGCCACGTGATGTCGCGGGAGCGGCTGATCTCGGCCATCAAGCGGCGCCGCTTCGAGTCAATGGACCGGACGGTCGACACGCTGGTGCGCCGTCTGCGTCGCAAGATCGAGGCGGACCCCGACAACCCGCACCTGATCAAGACCGTTCACGGCACCGGGTATCTGTTCTCTGGCCCGGCGGCGGGCGACACCAGGACGCCCACGAAGCGCTCCACGTCCCGGTAGATCGTCACGACAGTCAACGCCGCATCCAGGACCTCTGTGGCGCTGCCTGTCCGGGCAATCTGCTCGAGGCTGGCAGCGGCCTCCGCCAACTGGTCAAATCCGACGTTCGATGCGGCGCCCGCAAGGCGATGCGCGTCTTCCGCGACCGTGTCGAGGCCGGCGCGGGCGCAGCCGGTCGCGATGCCTTCCAGTGCTTCGGCCGCCGTTTGCTTGAACGCCATGACGATGCGCAGGGTTCGATCCTGTCCGAGCTTCTGGCGCAGCCGACCGAGGCGCTCCGGCTCTTCGCGGACAGCGGTTGTCGCCGGCAGCGCCGCCTGTCTCAACGCCGAGCGCAGCGCTTCCACCTCGACCGGCTTCTCGATGATTCCGTCGATCCCGCGCAACAAGTAAAGCGGCCTGTCGGTCGGCAGCGGATTCGCCGTCAGCCCGAGTATCGGGCCTGTATGCCGGTTCGGCTCGCGGCTCGACCGGATCGCGGCGGTGGTGGCGAGCCCGTCCATCACGGGCATGCGGATGTCCATCAGTATCAGGTCGAAATGCCGGGTCTTGAGGATATCCAGCGCCTCCTGCCCTGAGCCGGCGGTCGTCACTTCGCATCCTTCGGCGCGCAGCAAGTCGCTCACGACATCGCGATTCAGCGCCACGTCGTCGACAACCAGAACGCTCGACGCCGACGCCGGCGCCGGCGTCGGCGCACTCTCGCCTTCGCGCAGCGCCAGCTCGAACGGCAGGCGCACCGAGAAGGTCGAGCCTTCCCCGATCGTGCTGCGCACCGAAATCGACCCGCCCATCGCTTCGGCGAGGCCCTTGCTGATGGCGAGGCCGAGGCCGGTGCCTTCGAAGCGCCTCTCGTATCCTGCTTCCGCCTGCGAGAACGGCCGGAAGAGCCGCGGGACGACCTCGGGCGCAATGCCGATCCCCGTGTCGGCCACGTCGATGACGATTTCGATCGAATCGTTGACCCGCGCGGCGATATCCGTCCTGACCTCGATATGCCCTGCGTCAGTGAACTTGATGCCATTGCCGACGAGGTTGATGATGATCTGCTGCAGGCGCGCAGGGTCGCCGAACACGGCTGGCGGCAACGGCGCGAGCGCGCTCACACGGACCATCAGCCCCTTCTCCGCAGCAGCCGCGCTCGCCAGTGTGGCCGCGCCCGTGATCACCTCGCGCAGATCGAAGCGGCGCCGCTCCAGCCGGATGTGCCGGACCTCGAGCAATGCGAAATCGACGATATCGTTGATGATGACGGCCAGCGTCTTGCCTGCCTGGATCATCCGTCGCACGATCTGCGCCGCGCCATCGGGAAGCTCATGCTGGACCAGCAGTTGCGCAAGCCCGAGCACCCCGTTAACCGGCGTGCGCAGTTCATGGCTCATCATCGCGAGCGATTCGGACTTCATCCGCTCGAGGGCCTCCGCCGCGTTCTTTGCCTTGACGAGCGCACTTTCGGCTTCATGCCTCACCGTGATGTCCGCCATACTCGCGATGATCATCCGCTTCGCGCGAACCGCCAGCGACTGTCGCGAGACCAGCAGATGGCGCGCTGCGCCTGCCTGGCTGTGAGTCTCGAATTCGCAGGTCTCGGTCGCGCCGCCCGCGTCCTGTTCAGAGATCAGCCAGGTGAACAGTTTCCCCTCGCGCCGCAGTGCTTCCTGCAGCCGTCCCGGCGTGCGCAGCGGATCGTCCAAGAAGAGGTCGAGCGCCTGGCGGTTGGCGAATTCGACCTGCCCTTGAGCATCGATGAGCAGAAGCGGAATGGGCGAAGCGTCCAGCAGGCGGTGAACCGAGTAGTCGCTCAGGCGGCTCTCGCGCACCAGCAAGAGTAGGCACCCAAGGAAGAACACCGCCGCAATATCCATCGCAAGACGGCCGAGCAGGCCCGCCGGCAGTGCCGAGAGTGGCGCGGACGTCGTGACGGCGACCCTGCTGCCATGCAGCGAAGCGAATAGCGCCCCATTCCGGATGACGAACCGGCCCCTGGTGTCCTCGCTCTGCGCCCCTGCCAGATCATCGCAAAGCGGACTTGCCGCGCAGCCCGATGCGAGCGGAATGACGATCGTCTTCTGGCCCGGCCATGCACCGATGCCCGCGACCAGGGTGCCCGAATGGCGTCCACCGTCATCGATCAGCGTGACGCCGCCCGACGTATCGGAACGGAGTTCGGCGGAAGCAAGCTGGACGGCAAGGCGTGCCTGGTGCAGGAGCAGATTGTCGAGCGCGTCCTTGCGTGCCTGGAATAGCAGGTACGCGAGCGAGGAGATGAGCACGATCACCACGATGGCGGTTCTCGCCTCGGCAGGGGGACGCGGAGCGAGCGTTCTGCTTCGGGCGCCGAACATACGTGTCAGTCGAGCGCTTCCGCCCCGGCAGACCGGCCGCCGAGATCTGCGCCAAGATGACGTGAAGCGATGCCGCACATGACGAGATAGAGGCATCCGGCAACGGGCGCACTAACCAGCGGTGTGATCACGCCGGGAATCAGCCGGTGACAGAGCAACGCCACCAGCATCCCCGCTCCAGTGGCGAGCAATGCAGCCAGGTTCACCGGCGCCATCCGTGCGCGCGAGAACCCCACCCTTACACGCACGACGTAGTAGTCCGCGATGATCACGCCGCCGATCGGAGATGCCATGGCTGTGAGCAGCAGCGTCCAGCCCGACACGTCGCCAACGCTGTTGGTGATGGCGAGAAAAATGCCGAGGAACGTCGCGCCGCCCGCAACGCCAATCCAGGGCAGTGTCGGAAACGCACTCTTGAACGTCACGGCGGCGTTTGTCAGGCACGCATCGCAGGTGGTCCAGTTGGCGATGATGACGAGCACCAACAGCAGCCACGACAGCGCATGGCCCGCAGTGAAGAGGTCGTTCACCTTAATGCCCGATGCGGAGATCAGTACACCCAGGATCAGGAATGGCAGGTTTGCCAGCAGGATGCCAAATGCCGTCGCCTGTACCGCTTCGTTGCCGGTGCGGCAATACCTTACGATGTCGCCCGTCATCGTACCGCTCACGACGAAGGTGCCGAAGGCCATGCACACGCCGGTACCGAACGGCATCGTCCCGCCGATCGGACCGTCCAGCAGCACATCCCACCTGGGAGCGAGCCGATGCGCAAAGACGACGACAGCGAATATGGCCATCGCAGGGATCCCGATCGCAGTCATGTTGAAGCCGCGGCTGATGTGGACGATGACCGGCATCGCGAACAGAACGCCGATGAGGCAAATGGCGAGCGTCGAATCGCCCTGCACGTGCAGTGCAGCGACCAGGATGTTTGCCGTCACGGCAACGTGGAACGCGAACCAGCCCGTAACTAGCGCCCCCAGCAATGCGCCAGGCATGACGGCGCCCCAGCGGCCAAAGACGCCTTCCAACACGAGTTGAGAACTCAGGCCCCAGCGGCCAGCGGCGAAACCGATTGCCGCCGAATAAATGAAGAGAATCCAGTTGCCGAGGGTTGCCGCGAACAGCGCGTCGAACGTGCCCAGGGAGCCCTGCAGGTAACCGCCGACGATGATGGAGGCAAATGCGGACGAGAAGCCCGACCACGCGAACGCGGGGAACAGGAGGCCACGCCGCCGCGGCAGCGGGATGGGCCTCGTAGCGCTGCCGTCACTTGCTTCATCAAGACGCTTCATGGATCCCTGTCAATCCTCGGATATTGGACACTGATCGACATGGCAGATAGTCTCACAGGCGCGGGATGCCGGTGCTTTATGGCGGGGCCTGCGATAGCGCTTGCGAACAGGTTCTGGCTGTGCCGGACACGCGCAAGCTGATTCCCCTTGTTTCAGGCATCGTCACCACGGCAATGGCTTTGGGCAGGGACAACCGTCCCCGGCCATGAACAGGCATTCGCGCGCCACACAGCAAACGTCCCCTGACTCGCGCAGACCCGCCACTCACCCCTTGCAGGTAACGCCGGCTGGCCGCCCCTCCATCGAACGAAGGCCCGTCCATGGGCGTCAAGGGCGGCGGTACAGGCGGCGCGGTGAGTGCCAACAAGAAGGAACGAACCGGCGCCATCGTGGGCGGCACGCTGGGCGGCGGCGCCGGTGCGGCCGGTGGCGCTGCGGGATCAGCACTGGGCGGCAATGTGTCGCGCAACTACTATGTCGATGACCACGAGAACGGCAACCAAGGCAAGCACAAGGGCCAAAAGAAGCATCGTCACGACGACTGAGCAAGGCCCTCGTCCACCTAGCGCTGCCCGATCCGCACTACTCCCTCTTGCGGCAGCGACACCTGCAGCGTCGCCAATAGCAGACCCATGCCGGCGAGGATCCGGTACTGGCTGGCGATCTCCGTGTACTGGCTGGTCACATACGCGGTGCGGGCGCCGAAGTACTCGTTCTCCGCGTTCAACAGGTCAAGCAGGCTGCGCTGCCCGATCCTGAACTGCTTGCCGTAGCTGACGCGGGTGGCGTCGCTGGACTCGACGTACTGCGCCAGGATGACGACGCGGTCGCGCGCGGTGAGGTAGGCGTTATAGGCCAGCGACACGCCTTCCTGCACCTGCCTGCGGACCCGGTCCAGGTTCTGTTCCGCTTCCTGGACCACGTAGCCCGCCTCATTGATGCGGGCCTTGTCGGCATTGCCGTGGAATACGTTGTAGCGCAGGCGCAGCATCACGCTGCGCTCGTCGGTGGTGCCGAGCACGCGATCCCGGTCCCGGTTCATGCTCACTTCGAGATCCAGCCTCGGCCACATGGCAGCCTTGGCCTGTGAACGCGCGGCCTGCGCTTCGGCAATATCGGCCTGCCCGGCGTTCAGCGAGGGATGGCTGGCATACGCCACCCGCATGGCCTCACCTTCCGTGGCAGGCAGCGCGCCGGCCAGCGAGGATGGCCGCAACAAGTCCCGGGGTGGGGCGCCCACCACGCGCAGGTATGACACCATGGCTTCCTGCAGACTGCCCTGCTCCGCCCTGAGGCTGGCCTGGGCCTGGGCCAGTCGGCTCTCGGCCTGGTACAGGTCGGCGCGGCGCAACACGCCGTTCTCTGCGCCCGTCCGGATCTGTTCGTGGATATGCTGGTGCACCTCCACGTTGGCCATGGCGATAGCCACAGTCTCCTGCCGGCGCAGCACCTCCATATAGACGGCGACGGTCCGCAGCGCGATGTCTTCCGCGGTGGCGCCGACGCGGTAAGCGGCGCCGTCAATCCTGGCGCCCTGGCGATCCACGTCGCTGCTGGTGGCGAAGCCGTCGAACAGCATCTGGGTGATCGTGGCTCCGGCGGCATTGCTAGCATAGGAGGAATCGGCCAGTCCCATCAGGCGGGTGTTGTGGCTGTCCAGGCGCACCCTGCCGGTGGCGGCGCTGACATCGACGCGCGGCAGATAGCCGGCCCGAGCCTGCTTCAGCGCTTCGTCAGCGGCAAGCCGCCGGCTTCCCGCCGCGAGTACCTCGGGATTGGTCTGCACGGCCTGCTCCACCGCCTGCGGCAGCGCCTGCGCGCCAGCCACGGCGGGCAGCAGCACCGCGGCCCAAAGCAGCACGCGTGCCAGCCGGCACGACGTCTTTCCCATCTTTCCCCCAGTCGGGTGCCGTTGCGGCTTGCCGTCCGATGCAGCACAGCAAGCCGCCCATCACCCATTTATTGTGTGCCTCTACTTCGCCGTTGTCCCGCAACTTCTTCGCCTCGCGCGGCGCGCATCCGGCCCACCGGGGCAATCATGTCGTGTGGATATTGCCGTTGCTCAGCAGCGTATTGAGATCGAGTCCTGTCATGCCCTGCAAGATGGCCACATCCTGAAACGCTGCGCCCGCGCCGCCGCCGTCCCGATCGACACTGACCACGGTATTGCCGCCAACCTCAGACAGGTGGATGAACTGCGCCGCATTGGCGCTCGTGACGGTCATGCCCGACAACAAGTCGGAAAGGTCCAGCACGTCCCCGCCCGACGCCGCGGACTTTACGTCAAAATCCGTGATCGTATCGACCGAGGCGGCGTCGGCGCGCAGGAAGGCGAAGGTATCGGAGCCGGCGCCACCGTTGAGCGTGTCTGCCCCCGCGCCGCCGATCAGCGTGTCGTTGCCGCCGCCGCCCATCAGCAGGTCGTCGCCCGCGCCTCCCCGCAGCACGTCGTTGCCCCCCGAACCGGTAATGCTGTCGTTGAACGACGAACCGATCACGCCCTCCATGTTCTTATAGACATCAGAGCCGAGTCCCACGGCTGCCAGGTTCACCGTCGTAGCGGTGCTACCCTGCGTCAGCGTGAGTGTGATCGCACCGGTGGCGTCCGAAAAGTCCAGCAGGTCGATGCCTGCACCGCCATCGATGGTGTCATTGCCAGCGCCTCCGCGGATGATGTCGTTGGCGCTGCTGCCGGTCAGCGTATCGCTGAACCGGGAACCGATCACGCCCTCCATATTGCTGTAGGTGTCCGTGTCCAGTCCAACGCTGGTCAGGTTGACCTGCGTGCCGCTGCTGCCTTGCGCCAATGTGAAGTTGAGCGCTCCGGTCGCGTCCGAGAAATCGAGCATGTCGATGCCGGCGCCGCCATTCAGCGTATCGTTGCCGGCTCCTCCACGCAGGACATCGTCGCCTGCACCGCCCTGCAGGTTGTCCGCCGCCGCGCCGCCGATGAAGAAGTCGTTCACGCTTGCGCCGGTCAGGTTGTCACTGTTGCTGCCGCCATCCAAGTAGGACGCCTGGTAGTTCGCCCCGGCAAGGGACACGGTCGCCGCCCCGTTCGTCGACGACACATTGACCGTTACGGTGGCCGTGCTGGTAGCGCCCGCCCCGTCGGAAATGGTATAGGTGAAGCTGCCAGTGCTACCGTTGTCGCTCTGGAAGGTGATGAAGGCGTTGTTGGTGCCCGGGACGAACTGGACACCGGAAACCGCGCCGGTACCCGTACCGAGTGCGGTAACGGACAAGGCGCGCCCGTCGATGTCGGTGTCGTTGCCGAGAAGAGCGCTGACCGGAATCAGGATGCCGTTGGTGTTGTTCGACACATAGACAACGTCATTCACTGCCACCGGCGGATCGTTCACGGGGTCGACGGTGATGGCCACGGTGCTATCCACTGACGCCCCGTCGTCGGTCCGGATCTGCAACGATGCGGCGCCCGCATAGTCCTTGTCACCGAGAAAGGACATGCCATTCAGCGCGGCATTGATGGCCGAATCGCTACCAGTAAACGTCATGGTGCTGTCCGCAGTGCCATCCCCTGCGAGGAACTGAAGCCCGGCAATGCCGTTCAGGGTGATCGCGCCATGGTTCGCGCTCAGTGTCACCGTGTGCGTCGCGTTATCGACGTCGGTGATGCTCAGGCCATTGCCTTTGGCGGTGCTGAACACCAGTGGCGTATCCTCGTTCACTACCTGCGCGGCTGGCACGGTGTTCACGGCGGCATCGTTAGTGCCGTTGATGTCGATCGTGATCGCCTGGCTTGCCAAGAGATCGGCTGACCTGACAAGCAGCGAGTCGGTGACATGTTGGCCCGCCGTCAGTGCATCGGCCTTGCCGTTGTCAAGCGTATAGGTCCAGGCACCGGTGCCGCTGTCAAAGGTGAAGGTCCCGTAGGTGCCCGTGAGGCTCTCCGGCGCCACGGCGGCAAAATGTGCCTGACCAGCATCCACATCGTGCACGGTCAGCGTGCCGCTGGCCGAGGGATCTCCCAGTGTGGCGTTGCCCGCGCCGCCGGCTTCGGTCACCGCCGTATCTTCACTCGCCGATGCAGTGATGGTGGCGCTGTCGTTGCTGCCGGTGATGTTGACCGTGACGGTCTGCTGCGCAGTCAAGTCCGCCGATTTCACCGTCAGCGTGTCGCTCACCTGCTGACCCGCGATCAGTGCATCGGCCTTGCCGTTGTCGAGCGTGTAGGTCCAGGCACCGGTGCCGCTGTCAAACGTGAAGGTGCCGTAGGTGCCGGTGAGGCTCTCCGGCGCCACCACGGCAAAATGC
>NZ_CAJPUY010000028.1 GCF_905397275.1 Cupriavidus yeoncheonensis
GCGCTCCCAAACGAAAAACGACCCGCACGCACATGCGCACGGGTCGTTAAGTCTCGACCTTCTCGTTACACCGTTCGGTTCCTGAGAAAGGACCTTAACTGAACGGCATTAGGGCCCGCCGGGCCCTTTTTTCATGGGGTTTCGGATCGCCCGGGTTGGACGGACCTTGCATGCGGGAGACGCATTACCGCCGGCACGGGCGCATGCGGTAGGCGCTGGCGGGCGGGAACGAAGATTGCTCGCAATGATGTCGACAAGGACACCACCGATTCCCACGGAGCGCAGCCATGCCCGAATACAAGTCCAGGCTCACCGACTATCACTATGGCGGCCACAGCGCGGTGAGCGATGACCGCGGCCAGCTCGCGGCCGCGGATGTGCGCCCCGCCAGCCACGACAATCATCCGGTTCAGCAGTATGTCCCATCCGGCGCCAACGAGCCCGTGGGCGTCGAACGCTATGGCATGTATGGGGTGGCACCGGGGCCGGTGGCGACGGGCCCGGCAAACCGGGTCTTTGCCGAGCCCGTACCCCGGCTCTATGACGGGGACGGCGTGCGCACCGACGCCCGCGCAAGTGAAGCCAGGCTGCTCGAACGGTTCGAGATGGAGATTGCCGACGTGGTCGACCCCGGCATTGTCAAAGCCGAAATCGTAACGGGGATCTGCACGCTGCGCGGCACGGTGCGCGATGCCGTGGCCAGAAGGCGCATCGAAGCGATTGCCGGCCGGTGCCTTCCGGAGTGCGCGATACAAAGCGAACTGCTTACCTCGACGTCGCAAGCGCCGCAAGCGCCTGGGGAGCCGGCCATGTCCTCCGCAGGGCTACGGTTTGATTCGCCATGAAGCCACCTATCCGGAAATCCCAGGCAGTCCGCTAATCGCGTCTCCGACTTCCCGGGGCCCTGCTACGGCAGCGGCACCCGCGGCCTCCATGACCGCTCGCGGCATGGACGACGCCTCCGCATCGCGCGGGTTCCGGATCAGCGTGCGTCCGCCGAGCGCGCACGAACGCCAGGCCTGCAGCCCCGTCCAGATCGCCGCTAAGGATCACGCCGACCACGCGCGATCCGAACGCAAGCGCCGGAGCGGAACAACGGATCGATCGCGGGACGGCTGAAGTTCTCCCTGGCCGCGTGCGAAAGGCGGGACCGCGCGCGCCGGCGACGAGCCTTCAGCCCCGGATCTGGCGCGGATCATGGCCGAACGAGCTGCGGCTGCGAATCTGGCCGTCCCTGCCGTGGATGAACAGCTCGCTGCGACGCTGCCGGGCCATCTCGGTGGCAACCTCGATCGCATCTTCCTGGGTCGCGAACAGTTTCCGGCTGGCCGGGTTGCTTGCTTCCTCGACGGCCCAGCCTTCCTGCGCCGGTACGACATGCACGTCCATGGACTTCATTCCGGTACCTCCGGTTGTCCCGTTCCCCTCGATTTATTCATCGGAAGGCCCGCCACGCCAATCGGCGCGCGTCTGACAAGGACGTAGGCCGACCTCGGACAGAAGCCGCTGACAACGGAAGTCCGATGTGCGTTTCGACGCATCCGCATGGATGGCCACGGACGACATGCGCGGCCGGCTTGGGGGCTGTCGAGAGAGAGCCGGCCGCGGCTCTCGTGCGCGCTATCGTGCGCCGTACGGAAAGCCGTGCTGCGCGCTCAGACGGTCGAGCCGTGCGCGCATGCGGGCCAGGTCGGCGGCGAGCTGCCGCGCCATGAACGGGAGCGGGCCGGGCAGCGCGTTCGCTGGGGAGGCGGCCATTGACGCGGTCGGCGATGGCGCGTGCCCTGTTTCGAGCAACTCGGCCATCGACAGCAGCGCAGGCTCGATGCCGGGGTCTTCGCCCTCGCGCATGCCGGTCTCCTGTTCGATCGCCGCCATGAGTTCAAGCGCGCTGATGCAGACGCGCGCTGCGTGCTGGATCTCTTCGAACTCTGCCGCCGGCACGCCGGTCTCCTTGGCCACGGAGGGAATCAGCCCGCGCAACGGGATCAGCCGCGTGCCGAGGTCGAGCATGGCCGTGCGCTGTTCCGCGGCATCGGTGAAGCCGCTCTGCATCTTGCGGTGGACCGCGGCGCTGGCACGCAGCAACTCTGCCAGCCGGATGCGCCAGGCATAGGAGGCATAGGCCGGCAGCGCAAAAGAAAACACGAGCGCGATCGCCGTGCCGATGAAGACATCGACCGTCCGCCACAGCGCGTCATAGACATTCTGGTTGCCATGGCCGGCCGTGATCACCACGGTGATCGCCGCGAGCAGCGCGATATATCCGCCCTTGCCGATCGCGTGGTACGCACAGTAGCCGCAGATCACGGCCATCAGCGCATAGGTGAGCAGTGGCAGGCCGACATACGATTGCTGCACGATCAGCGCCAGTCCGGCCAGCGCGCCGATCAGCGTGCCGAGTCCGCGCTCGGCCGCGCGGCGCCGGATATTGCCGTGGTGCTGCAGTCCGCCGATCACCACCAGCACGGTAATGGTGGCCCACTCGCCGTGCGGGATGTCGATGCCGGTGGTCAGCGCGATCGATACCAGCAGCGCGAGCGCGACGCGAATCGCATGGAACTGCCTGGCCTGACGGAATCGACGGTTCGTGTCGAACAGCACATCGGTGGTCTTGCGCAGGAGATCGAGCATGGTCGCGTGGCGGCAGGGGGCGAATGCCCAGTGTACGTCACGCCGCGCGGCTGGAAGCGGTGCATAGGCGTTGCACTGCCAGTGACGGCGCGATGCCGCGGCGTTACCGCGGCGGCCGCGGGCTTCTTACGCTTTCACCCACGCCTGATTGCGCCACGACACGATTTCAGTGGGCGGCGCGGCACCCTCCGGCGCAACGCCCTTGTGGTAGGCGAGCGTGAACAGGACCAGCGAGGTCCGCCGCGACGAATACCGGTCGCGCAGCGGCATGCCGGACCTTGCTGGCCAGCAATGCGGCGGCAGCCGCCCTGCGCTTGCGTAGGCCAGGCCGCAGTGTCCCCATCCGGCCGAAGACAACTGCCACAGCCAGCGGAATCCCTCGTTGGGAGGGCGGAGGCGTGCGCGCATGCAATGTCCTCCCTGTTGCAGCGGGCGCGAATGTGCGGTCCGCGCAGGTCGCTTCGCGCGAGCGGCACGACCTGCCTCGGATCCGTACCTGCCAACATAGCATCTGGTGCCGGCCCAGGGAAAGTTTCCGTGCCGCGTGCGCCTCACGCAAGCGACGAATCGTCGTCGAAGAAGCCACCGTCGTCGAGTCCGCCGGATAGCCCGCCATCGTCCAGGAAGCCGTTTGCCGTGGCCGTATTGCCGTTGCCCGACAAGGCGGAGTCGTCGTTGCCGTAGTAGTTGTTGACGATGGTCGTGTCGGACGCTGCCTGGCCCGTGCCCGACTGGCCGAGGAAGCCGCTGCCGCTGTTGTGGTGGAACAGGTTCTCGATGCCCTGGAACAGGAACGCTCCGCCCGCCACGCCGGCGGCGGTGGTGGCAATGCTGCCCAGCGTGCCGCCGAGCCCGCCGCTGAGGAAGCCCGGGCGCGGTGCCTGGGCTGGCACGGCCTGCGGCATCGCTTGTGGCAGCGATTGTGGCATCGGCTGCGGCACCGGCTGTTGCATGACTTGCGGCGCGGGCGCCGTCTGCACAGGTGTGTTGCCCCATGCGTTCTGCGCGCTGATGAAGCTGCCATTGCCGGCTCCATTGCCGGCGTTGGCCTGCGCGGCGGCGAGCTGCCCTTGCAGCGACGCAACCTGCGCCTGCGCCGAGGCGAGCGCGTGGTCGAGCAGCATGGCGCGCTGGACCAGCAGGTAGGCCGCGTCAGGCTGGCGGGCCACGGCTTCGGCAATGAGCTGTTGCGCCTGCGGGTCCTTGGCGTTGGCACGGGCCTGCGTGAGCTGGGTCAGAAAGGCTTCGAGTGCCTGCAATTCCTGGGGGGCCATGGGATATCTCTCCTGTCCGGACTGTCCGGTGAGCTTCGGGTACGGAAGCAGTCTATGGGCTGAGACTTAAGCGAAACTTAAAGCTGGTCGTCCGATCATCACTCTTCAGCCGCCATTGGCCCCAGGGCGGCCGGCCCTCAGGCCGCGCCCGTGAAAACGCGCCACGGCATCAGCACGGCTGCGGCCATGCTCACCAGCGCGAACAGGCGCTGCAGCCGTGCCGGCGGCGCCGCCGCCACGAAGCGCCTGCCCGCCAGCATCGCCGCCACCGCGCCGAGCGCGAAGGGCAGGGCCATGCCCCAGTCCACGCGGCCCCGCGAGGCAGCCGCGGCGATGGCCCCCGCCGAAACCAGCGCGATCACCGCCAGCGACGTGGCCAGGATGCTGCGCGCGGGCAGGTCGGTATAGCGTCGCAGCGCCGGCACGATGACAAAGCCCCCGCCTACGCCAAGCAGCCCGCTCAGCAAGCCGGACAATGCGCCAATGGCGGCGAGCGCGCGTGCGCACGGCCGCGTCCAGAGCAGGCGGCCACGCTGCGGGTGCAGCACGCAGGGCGGAGGCTCGGCGCATGGGGCGACGGTGCCGGCCTTGCGCAAGGTGCGCCACGCATTCAGCGCGAGCACCAGCGCGAACGCCGCCATCAGCGGCGGATTTGGCAGCCAACCGGCGAGCGCCACGCCGAACGGCGCCATGGCCATGCCGAGCACGCCGATCAGCGCCGCCGCGCGATAGCGCACGATGCCGTCGCGCAGCCCCAGTCCGGCGCCCACCACGGCGGACATCCCCACCGCGATCAGTCCCATGGGGGCAGCTTGCGCGACGTCCAGGTGCAGGCCGAACACCAGCATCGGCACGGCCAGGATGCCGCCGCCGGCGCCCGTAGCGGCCAGGATGGCGCCAATGACAGCGCCAAGCGCGGCGGTCAGGATAGCGGCTTCCATCGCGGGTTACCCGATCACTTCCGGCCGCGCCAGCCACTCCCGCCCTTTGAGCATGCCCTCCCAGTACAGCGCGGGCAGGACGTTGGCCTTGAGCATCCAGGCCGCGCGCGAAGGGCGCGTGCCGTCGATGAACCAGTCGGGGAAGGTCGGCTTGACCTTGCCGCCATAAACGAACTCGGCCAGCACGATCTTGCCGCGCTCGACCGTGAGCGGGCACGAGCCATAGCCGTCGTAGTGCGCCAGGCCCCGCGCGCGGCCCAGGCTGGCCAGCACATTGTGGGCGACGATCGGGGCCTGCTTGCGCGCGGCGGCCGCGGTCTTGGCATTGCCGGTGTTGGTCACATCGCCGAGCGCCCAGATATTGTCAAAGGCCGGATGGCGCAGCGTGGCCGGGTCCACGCTGACCCAGCCGGCCGCGTCCGCGAGCGGACTGGCCCTGATGAAGCCGGGCGCGCTTTGCGGCGGCACGACGTGGATCATGTCGAAGTCTTCTTCCACGGTCTGCGTGCTGCCGTCCGCCAGGGTGCGCACGAAGCGCGCACGCCGGCGCGCACCGTCGACGGCGGTCAGCCGGTGTTGCAGGCGCAGGTCGATGCCGTAGGCCTGCACATAGGACATCAGCGCCGGCACGTAGTCGGCCACGCCGAACAGCGCCGCACCGGCGTTGAGAAAGCTGACGCGCGTGGCGCCGAGCGTGCCCCGGCGCCGCCAGGCGTCGCAGGCCAGGTACATGGCCTTCTGCGGTGCGCCGGCGCACTTGATCGGCATGGGTGGCTGGGTGAAGAGCGCCTTGCCGCCGCGCAGCGCGCTGACGAGCTGCCACGTGTAGGGCGCGAGGTCGAAGCGGTAGTTCGAGGTCACGCCGTTGCGGCCCAGCGTCTGCGTGAGCCCCTCGATGCCGTCCCAGTCAAGTTGCAGGCCCGGGCATACGACGAGCCGCTCATAGCGAACGATGCGCCCGTCGTCGAGCCGTACTTCGTTGCGCTCCGGATCGAATGCCGCCACCGCGGCGCTGATCCAGCGCGCCTGCCGCGGAATGCAGTCCGCCATCTCGCGCACGGTGGTGGCGGCCTTGAACACGCCGCCGCCCACCATGGTCCAGCCGGGCTGGTAGTAGTGGCGCTGCGCGGGGTCGATCAGTGCGATGTCCAGCCCGGGCTCGCGCGCGAGCAGGCTGGCGGCCACGGCAATGCCGGCGGCACCGGCGCCGACGACGACCACGCGGTGCGTGCTGTCGATGACCTTGCCGGCCGGGGCGTGACCGGTGTGCCCGCCGGGTACGGCGGGGCGGGGATCTTGGGGGCGAGGATCCATGTTGGGGGGCGTTCCTTGGGGGTGAGTGCTGCCCGCCGCCGGCAGGCGGCGGAATCGGTGCGGCCGGGCCGCGGGGGCTTCAGGCCGCGTCGAGCGGAATCTTCAGGTAGCGCACGCCGTTGTCCTCCGGCTCCGGCAGGTGGCCGGCGCGCATATTGACCTGGACGGACGGCAGCATCAGCGCGGGCATGCCCAGCGTGGCATCGCGCTGCGTGCGCATGGCGACGAAGTCGTCCTCGGTCACGCCGTCGTGGACATGCAGGTTGCCGCGGCGCTGGTCGCCCACGGTGGTGCGAAAGCACAGTTCGCGGCCGCCTGGCTGGTAGTCATGGCACAGGTAGAGCTCGGTCTGCGCCGGCATCGACAGGATGCATTGGATCGAGCGGTACAGCGTGCGCGCGTCGCCGCCGGGAAAATCGCAGCGGGCGGTGCCGTAGTCGGGCATGAACAGGGTGTCGCCGACAAAGGCGGCCTGCCGGCTGCCATCGCTGACCAGATAGGTCAGGCAGGCGGGCGTATGTCCCGGCGTGGACAGCACGGTGACCTCCAGTCCGCCGATCTGCAGACGGTCGCCGTCGGCCAGCAGGCGGTTGAACTGGCTGCCGTCGCGCGCAAAGGCGGTGCCGGCGTTGAACATCCGGCCGAACACGTTCTGCACCGTAGTGATGTGGGCGCCGATGGCGGTCATGCCGCCTAGTTGCGCTTGCAGGTAGGGCGCGGCGGAGAGATGGTCGGCATGGACATGGGTCTCGAGAATCCACGCGACGGTGGCGCCTAGCGACCGTACCCGCGCGATCAGGTGGTCGGCACTGGCGGTGCTGGTGCGCCCGGCGCTGGCGTCATAGTCGAGCACGCTGTCGATGACGGCACACTGGCGCGAAGCCTCGTCGAGCACGAGGTAGCTGACGGTGCTGGTGCGAGGGTCGAAGAAGCCTTCTACGGCAAGGCTGGGGGCGGATGGGGTCGGTTGTGCTGCCACGATTGTCTGCCAGTTGATGTTCTGGACAGGGGAAGATCAATTTTCGTGCCTGCTGCGCCGCTTGTTGCGCGGGAAGGGCGGGTTCCTCCAGGGAAATCAACGGGAAAGAGATCTCCAGGACCCGCCTGGAGCGCTGCCTCCACCGTGCCCCTATGGCATACTTCTCTGCCATTTGGCAGTAATTGGCAGTTCATGACAGTGGGCTGCCCACAATGATGGCGCCCCCTAAAACTCTCCCTTCCGAGACCGGCAATACCCCGGTTCAGGCCGACGCCATGCGTCCGCTGATCGCCTTCCTGGAACATGAGGCGCAGCCGATGATCGTGCTCGATCCCGACTACAACATTGTCGCGGCCAATGCCGCCTACCAGCGGCAGTTCGCGCGCAGCGGGACCCAGTACGTGGGCAGGAAGTGCTACCAGGTCTCGCACCAGTACGACGTGCCATGCGACAAGGCCGGCGAACACTGCCCGATGCAGAAGGCGCGCGAAACCCTTGGCAGCGACCGCATCCTGCATGTTCACCACACGCCGCGCGGCCCCGAGCATGTCGATGTCGAGCTTCGGCCCATCGTGGGTGCCGACGGCGGCATCGTCGCCTTTGTCGAACGGCTCAATACCGTCAGGAGCGCGTCCGCGCGCGTCAGCGAGGGCGGACTGGTCGGACGCTCGCCGGCGTTCAACGCGGTGCTCGAACAGCTGCATCGCGTGGCGCCGTCCGCGCTGCCCGTGCTGCTGCAGGGGGAGTCCGGCACCGGCAAGGAGATGTTCGCGCGCGCACTGCATGACGCCAGCGACCGCGCCTCCGGCCCCTTCGTGGTGGTGGACTGCTCGGGCCTGTCCGAGACGCTGTTCGAGAGCGAACTGTTCGGCTACGAGAAAGGCGCGTTCACCGGCGCGCAGTCGCGCAAGCCCGGGCTGGTGGAAACCGCGCAGCACGGCACGCTGTTCCTGGACGAGATCGGCGACGTGCCGCTGGCCATGCAGGTAAAGCTGCTGCGGCTGATCGAGTCGCGCACCTTTCGCCGGGTTGGCGGACTGGAAACGCATGCCACCGACTTCCGTCTGGTAGCGGCAACGCACAAGCCGCTGCAGGAGATGGTGGCGCAGGGCACGTTCCGGCAGGACCTGCTGTATCGCATCAACGCCTTTCCCATCCATCTGCCGGCCTTGCGCGAGCGGTGGCAGGACATCCCGCTGCTGGCGCAGGCGCTGCTGCGGCGCGCGCTGCCGGTGGACCGGACCCTGCGCATCGACGACGAGGCAGCGGCACGGCTGTGCGCGCACGCGTGGCCGGGCAATATCCGCGAACTTCGCAATGTGCTGGAGCGGGCCATGCTGTTCGCCTATGACGGGGTCATCCGTGCCAGGGATCTGCCGCCCGAACTGGTGCAAGGCCCGCTGACGCCGGCACGCACGGACCTGCCGGGCGATGCCGCCGCGTGGCAGGGCCACGGCCGCATGCGCTGGCCCGACGATGCGGTGCTGCGCACGCTGGCGCTGGAATTCCCGGGCACGCGCAAGGCCCTGGCGACCCATCTCGGGTGCAGCGAACGGACGCTGTACCGGCGGCTGCGGGCGCTGGGGCTGGCCTGAACGCTGCCCTGAACATCATGCAGCCATGGTAATGTCCGCGGTTATTCCGTACTGCGGCAACGAGGGCATGCATGCTAAGGTAACCCCGGTGGCGATGCCTTCCTGTGGCTGCATATGAATCGACCCGCCGCTAAAGCCTTCGGCTTGTAGCGGGGGGTTCCGGGTTCACCGACTCCTGCGCCTTGCGGCTGACCGCCTGGCGTCTTACCGATGTCTCCCCCGGCGTGGAAGCCTGTATAGGCTCCGGTTCGGAGCATCCCGCCCCTACCTTGGTTCGCATCCGCATCGTCTTCTTCCGGCCCACGGGCGAGAACTCGCCCGACAGCACCAGCGCGACACCACGATCCCGGATGACCCGGCTCGCGTTGTGGTCGGCGTTCGTTCGGAAGCCGCAGCCTTGGCAGACAAACTCGGCCTGCGTCGGCCGGTTCTCCGGATGAGTATGGCCGCACTGGCTACACTCCTGCGAACTGTAATGCGGTGGCACCGTGACGACGAGCTTGTTGCGTCGCAGTGCCTTGTATTGGGCGAACACCAGGGTCTTGCCCCAGGCGCTCGCCAGTATCTTGCTGTTAAGGCCTGCCTTGGCTCTAGCCTGATTCTTGAGCCACTGGCCCGTTTCGTTTTGCTTTGCCTTCGGCCGAGCGCTCATCGCCTTGACTCGCAGCGCCTCGAACACCAGCAGCCGAACGCCGGCGGATTCCACCAGCCGGTAACTCGTCTGGTGTGCGAAGTCGAGTCTCACGCTACGGGCGTACTGATGACAACGTGCCACCCGGTGTGCCGCCTTGCGTCGGCCCGATGACCCCTTGGGCCGTCGCGCCATGCGACGCTGCCAGCGTTTGCGGGCACGCTCCTTCTTGCGCAGGCGCTGTTGTTGCACCTCGCTGAGGCCGGCACACACCCCGGTGCTTGCGAAGACGGGGACGGTCACGCCACGGTCAATGCCCACTGCCGACGAACGCAATTCCTCTTCCGGCCAGCTTGCCAGTTCGGCGGCGATCTCCTGCGGGGTCGGCTGCGGCAGCGCGTCGTCGACACTGAAGGACACATACCAGCGCTGCGCGTCGACCGTGAGCGTGATGCTTGCGGGGATTTTGTGCGGGCGATGCGCGGTATAGGGAATGGCGCCGACCGGGAACTTGCCCTTGCCTATGCTGAGCCGATAGGAAACCTCGTCCGGCGTGGCACCACCTACGACGGCCTCGAACAAGAACAGCTCGTTGGTCAGCCAAACCGACTGTGGACCGCTCTTGCGCTGGATGGTCGGGCGACCACCAAGCTTCTGGAAGAAGCGGCTGTAGGCCGTCTTCCAGCGCACCGCGCCATTACGTAAGACCTGCGAGGGCACCTCATACAACCAAGGTGTCAGTTCTCGACTCTTGAAGCGCGCGTACTCCTGGTCGATCGGGGCATGCTCTCCGGCCAATGCCAGCGTTTGGCGCTGGAAGGCTCGGTAGTACCGATCCTCACCCACCTTGGCGTTGTAGATGAAGCGCTGACAGCCAATCCAGCGCAGCAGTATCGCCTGTTGCTCAGGTGTCGGATAACAGCGAAATCGGTAGCCTACTTGCATCCGGAAACCTTACCATCACAGCTCAGACATGGGAATCGAAAATCAGACGAGCGCGCATGCGGTCTACAACCTCAAGCTGCATATCGCCTTCGTTACGAAATACCGTCGCAAGACGCTGACGCCAGAACTGCTGGCATATCTTGAGATCGTGTTTGGGCAAGTCCTCGCAGCTTGGCGCTGCGAGCTATTGGAATTTGGTGGCGAGCCCGATCACGTGCATCTCCTGGTCAGCATCCATCCGGCCCTCGACATCTCGGTGCTCATCAATAATCTGAAGACAGCGAGTGCGCGTCGTGCCCGCCGGCAATTTGCAGAACATCTCGCTCATTATTATTGGAAGCCGCTCTTCTGGCATAGAGAGTACTTCGACTCATCGGTGGGCGGGGCATCGCTTGAGACGGTGAAGGCCTATGTCGAGCGACAGGGGAGTGAGGAGCAGGCCCGCCGTAAAGGCAAGGCAGCCTGACGGAGTGCCGCCGACTTGACCCCTCCTGAGCCTGCCGGCCCGAGGAGGGGGAATGCGTCGGCAGAGACTGTTCAACCTGTCGCACAGCGCCTGCGAACGCTGGATGAAAGCCCGGCTGGAGCTGCCGGAAGATTTCTTCGAGTCGCTGCGCCAGGGTTCGCACTCCACGCGCATCGAGCGCCAGGATCCGGCGCTGCTGGCGGTGGTCAACGACGTGATCTACAACTTGGGGTCTCGTCCAACGACATCTCCACGCTGTGGGCGTGAGCCGATCGCTGCCTGCTGGTCACGGCGCGGGCGAAGCCGCTGCGCTCGGTCGACAAGCTGCGTCCCGCGGTGCGCGGTGGCGAGTGCTTCCGTTCGCCGCTGGACATGCTGGCGCACCTGCTGCGCGACCAGGCCGACATGCTGGTGCAGATCGTGCGCGAGACCGGCATCGGCGTGGACCGCATCGAAGACCAGCTGCTCGCGCAGCGCCTGCAGGCCAACCGGGCGACCTCGGCGCCATGCGGCGCGGGCTGGTGCGGGCTGGTGCGGCTGCAGCGCCTGCTGGCGCCCGAGCCAGGCGCGATGTTCCGGCTGCTCAACCGCCCGCCGCCCTGGATCCGCGACGGCGACCTGCAGGAACTGCGCGAGGCGACCGAAGAATTTTCGCTGGTGCTCAACGATCTGGCGGCGCTGGTGGAGCGCATCAAGCTGCTGCAGGAAGAAGCTCAACGAACAGACCAACCGCACGTTGTTCACGCTGACGCTGGTCACCGTGCTGGCGCTGCCGATCAACATCGTGGCGGGCTTCTTCGGCATGAACGTCGGCGGCATTCCGCTGTCCGAGCACCCGCACGGCTTCTGGATACTGGTGGCCCTGGTGGCGACCTTCACGGTACTGGCCGGCCGTTGGGCATTCCGCAAAGAGGGGCCGTAGCGCGTCCTTCACGGGACTGCCATACTGCCGCGCTAGCATCGCCACCCGGAGGGCCTGTGCCAGGCCCAGGCTGAATTGGGACCAAGCATGTGGAGCATGTCATGACCAACCACGAAGAAGCCCTGATCCGGCGCATCCACCGCGAGGTGGCGGATCAATACGACGAAGAACTCGAACTCGAACTCGAGGATCGCGAGTTCGTGCTGTGCCCCGATGGCCAGGCCAGCCTGGCCGAGGATGGACCCGACGAACGGGCGCACCGCCAGCGCTACTTTCACGAGCTGTTCCGCCTGCAGGGCGAACTGGTCAAGCTGCAGAGCTGGGTGGTCAGCAGCGGGCACAAGATGGTGGTGCTGTTCGAAGGCCGCGACGCGGCCGGCAAGGGCGGCGTGATCAAGCGCATTTCGCAGCGCCTGAACCCGCGCGTGTGCCGCGTGGCAGCGCTGCCCGCGCCCAACGATCGCGAACGCACGCAGTGGTATTTCCAGCGCTATGTGTCGCACCTGCCCGCGGCTGGCGAGATCGTGCTGTTCGACCGCAGCTGGTACAACCGCGCCGGCGTGGAACGCGTCATGGGCTTCTGTAGCGACGACCAGTACGAGGAGTTCTTCCGCTCCGTGCCGGAATTCGAGCGCATGCTGGTGCGCTCTGGCATCCAGGTCCTCAAGTACTGGTTCTCGATCTCCGACGACGAGCAGCACCTGCGCTTCCTGAGCCGCATCCACGATCCGCTCAAGCAGTGGAAGCTCAGCCCGATGGATCTGGAGTCGCGCCGCCGCTGGGAGGACTACACACGGGCCAAGGAAATCATGCTTGAGCGCACGCATATCGCGGAAGCGCCGTGGTGGGTGGTGCAGGCCGTGGACAAGAAGAGCGCGCGGCTCAACTGCATCCATCACCTCCTGCAACAGGTGCCTTATGCGGAGGTCGATCAGGAAGCCGTGGTGCTGCCCCAGCGCGAGCGGCGTGCCGACTATGTGCGCATGCCGGTGCCGCAGGACATGATCGTGCCGGAAATCTACTGACCCGGCATGCCGGCTGCTGCCGCGACAGCCACGGTTCAGGCATTTTGAACGAGTCGGACAGTGTGCGTCGCCCCGCCGCCTGCGCTGGCGCGCTAGCATCAACAGGTTTGCTGTCCGCTGTTCGCCCCCCAAGATGACCTTTGTCGTGACGGATGCCTGCATCCAGTGCCGCCATACCGACTGCGTGGAAGTCTGCCCCATGTCGTGCTTCCACGAAGGGCCAAACTTCCTTGCCATTGATCCTGACCAGTGCATCGATTGCTCGATGTGCGTGCCGCTGTGCCCGGTAGGCGCGATCTATTCCGAGCATGACCTGCCTGAAGACCAGCGCCATTTCCTGGCCATCAACGCCGAGCTGGCGCGCCGCGCGGACTGGCCGCCGCTGCTGAAGGCGAAGGGTCCGTTGCCCGATCATGCGGACTGGGACGGCCATCCTGACAGGCTGTCGCTGCTGGTCCGGTAAGCAGTCCGGCAAGCAGTCCGGCAAGCCGCCCGAAGCTCCCGCTCAGCGCTTCTGCGCGCGGTACTCCGGAAAGGCCTCTGCCAGCGTCAGCACCGTGCCGGTCAGGCTGCCGTCATAACCCGGCAGCGCATTGACGCGCTGGCGGAAGCTCTCGCTCGTGAGCGCGCCGACGGCGCCGGCCAGGGCGGGGCTGGCGAGCTTCCTCTTTTCGATGGCGAAGAAATAGCGCTCCTTGAGCACCGGCACGAATTCCAGCCCGAAGCGCCGCGCCGCGGTTTCCACGCCAAAACCCACATCCGCCATGCCGCTGCCGATATACGCCGCGACCGCAGCGTGCGTGAATTCGCCGTTGTTGTAGCCCTCGATGCGGGCGGGGTCGATACCGCGCGCGGCCAGGATCAGGTCCAGCAGCAGCCGCGTGCCGGAGCCGATCTGGCGGTTGACGAAGCGCACTTCGCTGCGCATCAGGTCTTCCAGCGTCTGCACCCCGAGCGGGTTGCCCATGCGCGTGAACAGCCCCTGGCTGCGCACGGCCAGATGAATCAGGCAGTGGGTGTCGGGTTTCAGCCACCTGGTGAAGTGGCGGACCATGCCATCCTCGAACTCGCCCACCGGCACATGGAAGCCGGCAATATCGCAGGCGCCTTCCGCCAGCGCGGCCACGGCTTCCACGCTGCCGCAGTACTTCAGGTCATGCCGCACCTGCTGCTCGTCGAGGAAATCGCGCAGCGCCGCCACCGCAAAGCCGTGGCTCGCATGCAGGCGGACGGCCGGGTCGGTGCGGTCCATCAGCTTTTTCAGTTCGATCTCCAGTTCCGAGGCCAGGCTGTCCAGCGTCGGCGACAGCCGCGCGCCGATGCGCTTGCTGGCCCATACGAGCTGTTGCGCCAGCGGCGTGAGGGCGCTGCCGCGCCCACGGGTCTTGGCGATCAGCGGGCCGCCGAACAGGGACTCGGCATCGCGCAGGATGCCCCACGCATAGCGGTAGGACAGCGCGACCGCCTCGGCCGACTGGCTGATGCTGCCGGATGTCTCGATATGTCCCAGCAGCGCCACCAGGCGCGAAACGTCCAGCGGTTCGCCGGCCGGGCTGTCATCGTCCCGGATTTGCAGGTGAGGGGAGATCGAGATACGGATCATATGTAAAAAATAGCTTATTGAACCTGGCCAAACAACTACTTATAGTCGCTCCAACGGCCATAAAGCCGTGGTTATACCCCGGCAAATAGGTAAAAAATAGCATATAACGGTCGCCCTCCCGAGGGCGCGGCCCCCACAGGAGACGCAATGCCAGATTCCGCCACCCCCGCTACGGCGCCGGCCGACGCGGCCCGCTCAGCGGCCATCGCCGCGATCGTGGCGGCGCACCAGGACATGCCCGGTGCCCTGCTGCCGATCCTGCACGAAATCCAGGATACCCAGGGCTACATCCCCGAGACGGCCGTCCCGGTCATCGCCAGGGCGCTGAACCTGTCGCGCGCCGAGGTGCACGGCGTGATCACGTTCTACCACCATTTCCGCCAGCAGCCCGCCGGCCGCCACGTGGTGCAGGTCTGCCGTGCCGAGGCCTGCCAGTCGGTTGGCGCCGACGCGCTGGTCGAACACGCCAAGCGCGCGCTTGGCTGCGATTTCCATGAAACCACCGCCGACGGCGCGGTCACGCTGGAGCCGGTCTACTGCCTGGGCCAGTGCGCCTGCGGCCCGGCAGTGATGATGGGCGAGCAACTGCACGGCTATGTCGATGCCAGGCGCTTCGACGTGCTGGTGCGCCAGCTGCGCGAAGCCGAGCCCGCCAACGAGGAGGCCCAGGCATGAGCGCCGCCATCACCACCATCTTCGTCCCGCGCGACTCCACCGCGCTGGCCCTGGGCGCCGACGACGTGGCGCGCGCGATTGCGCGTGAGGCCGCGGCGCGCGGCGAGTCCGTGCGCATCGTGCGCAACGGTTCGCGCGGCATGTTCTGGCTCGAGCCGCTGGTCGAGGTGCAGACCGGCGCGGGCCGCGTGGCCTACGGTCCGGTCAGTGCCGCCGAGGTGCCGGGCCTGTTCGATGCCGGACTGCTGCAAGGCGGCGCGCATGCGCTGGCACACGGCCTGACCGACGAAATTCCGTTCCTCAAGCGCCAGGAGCGCCTGACCTTCGCACGCGTCGGCATCACCGATCCGCTGTCGCTCGACGACTACCGCGCGCATGAAGGCTTTGCCGGCCTCGAACGCGCGCTGTCGATGGAAGCGGCCGCGATCGTGCAGGAGGTGACCGACTCAGGCCTGCGCGGCCGCGGCGGCGCGGCGTTCCCGACCGGCATCAAGTGGAAGACCGTGCTGGGCGCGAAATCCGCCGTCAAGTACATCGTCTGCAATGCGGACGAGGGCGACTCGGGCACGTTCTCGGACCGCATGGTGATGGAAGACGATCCGTTCATGCTGATCGAGGGCATGACCATCGCCGGCCTCGCCGTGGGCGCGGAGCAGGGCTATATCTACTGCCGTTCCGAATACCCGCATGCCATCGCCGTGCTGAACGCGGCCATCGGCATTGCCACGGCCGCCGGCTGGCTTGGCGACGATATCCAAGGCAGCGGCAAGCGCTTCCGGCTTGAAGTGCGCAAGGGCGCCGGCGCCTATGTGTGCGGCGAGGAAACCGCGCTGCTCGAAAGCCTGGAAGGCAAGCGCGGCGTGGTGCGCGCCAAGCCGCCGCTGCCCGCGCTCGAAGGCCTGTTCGGCAAGCCCACCGTGATCAACAACGTGATCTCGCTGGCGACCGTGCCCGTCATCATGGCGCGCGGCGCGCAGCACTATCGCGACTTCGGCATGGGCCGTTCGCGCGGCACGCTGCCGTTCCAGCTCGCCGGCAACATCCGCCAGGGCGGTCTCGTGGAAAAGGCATTCGGCGTGACGCTGCGCGAACTGCTCCATGACTATGGCGGCGGCACGCGCAGCGGCCGCGCCGTGCGCGCGGTGCAGGTGGGCGGCCCGCTCGGTGCCTACCTGCCGGAATCGCGCTTCGACGTGCCGATGGACTACGAGGCCTATGCCGCGTTCGGCGGCGTGGTCGGCCACGGTGGCATCGTGGTGTTCGACGAGACCGTCGACATGGCGAAGCAGGCCCGCTACGCGATGGAGTTCTGCGCGGTCGAATCGTGCGGCAAGTGCACGCCGTGCCGGATCGGCTCCACGCGCGGCGTGGAAGTCATGGACCGGATCATCGCCGGCAACGAGCCCGTCAAGCACGTCAAGCTCGTGCGCGACCTGTGCGACACCATGCTCAACGGCTCGCTCTGCGCCATGGGCGGCATGACGCCGTACCCGGTGCTGTCCGCGCTCAACGAATTCCCCGAGGACTTCGGCCTCGCCCCCAACCCTGCCAAGGCGGCATAGGTCGACGCAAGCCGACTCAAGTACAGAACAACGGGAGACAACCATGGATTGCCGCGATGTGATTGACTTCGGCACACCCGCCAGTGAATCGACCGAGATGGTCACCCTCGAGGTCGACGGCGTCAGCGTCACCGTGCCGGCCGGCACGTCGGTGATGCGCGCCGCGATGGAGGCGCAGGTCAGCGTGCCCAAGCTGTGCGCGACCGACAGCCTGAAGTCCTTTGGCTCGTGCCGCCTGTGCCTGGTGGAGATCGAAGGGCGCCGCGGCTATCCGGCCTCGTGCACCACGCCGGTGGAAGCCGGCATGAAGGTGAAGACGCAGAGCGACAAGCTGTCCGACCTGCGCCGCGGCGTGATGGAGCTGTATATCTCGGACCACCCGCTGGATTGCCTGACCTGCCCGACCAATGGCAACTGCGAGCTGCAGGACATGGCGGGCGAGGTGGGCCTGCGCGAGGTGCGCTACAACGACGGCGGACCGATCGCCACGCACACCGAGATGAAGAAGGACGAGTCGAATCCTTACTTCACCTACGATCCGTCCAAGTGCATCGTCTGCAATCGCTGCGTGCGCGCGTGCGAGGAAACCCAGGGCACGTTCGCGCTGACGATCTCGGGCCGCGGTTTCGACTCGCGGGTATCGCCGGGCACCAGCCAGTCGTTCATGGAATCGGACTGCGTATCGTGCGGCGCCTGCGTGCAGGCCTGCCCGACCGCGACGCTGACCGAGACTTCCGTCATCAAGCTGGGCCAGGCACCGCGCAGCGTCGTCACCACCTGCGCCTACTGCGGCGTGGGCTGCTCGTTCAAGGCCGAGATGAAGGGCAACGAGGTCGTGCGCATGGTGCCGTACAAGGACGGCAAGGCCAATGAAGGCCACGCCTGCGTGAAGGGCCGCTTTGCCTGGGGCTACGCCACGCACCAGGACCGCATCCTCAAGCCGATGATCCGCGCGAAGATCACCGATCCGTGGCGCGAGGTGTCGTGGGAAGAGGCCATCGGCTACGCGGCTTCCGAGTTCAGGCGCATCCAGGCCAGGCACGGCAAGGATTCGATCGGCGGCATCGTGTCGTCGCGCTGCACCAACGAGGAAGGCTACCTGGTCCAGAAGCTCGTGCGCGCCGCGTTCGGAAACAACAACGTCGACACCTGCGCGCGGGTCTGCCACTCGCCGACCGGCTACGGCCTGAAGCAGACGCTCGGCGAATCGGCCGGCACGCAGACCTTCAAGTCCGTCGAGAAGTCCGACGTGATCATGGTGATCGGCGCCAACCCGACCGACGGCCACCCGGTGTTCGCGTCGCGCATGAAGAAGCGTCTGCGCGCCGGCGCCAAGCTGATCGTGGTCGATCCGCGCAGGATCGACCTGGTCGATTCGCCGCACATCCGCGCCGATTACCACCTGCAACTGCGTCCGGGCACGAACGTCGCGCTGGTGACGTCGCTGGCCCACGTGATCGTGACCGAAGGGCTGCTGGCTGACGCCTACATCGCCGAGCGTTGCGAGGACCGCGCGTTCCAGCAATGGCGCGACTTCGTCTCGCTGCCCGAGAACTCGCCGGAAGCCATGGCCGCCGTCACCGGCGTGCCGGCCGACATGCTGCGCGGCGCGGCGCGCCTCTACGCCACCGGCGGCAACGCGGCCATCTACTATGGCCTGGGCGTCACGGAACATGCGCAGGGCTCCACCACGGTGATGGGCATCGCCAACCTCGCCATGGCCACCGGCAACGTCGGCCGCGAAGGCGTGGGCGTGAATCCGCTGCGCGGCCAGAACAACGTGCAGGGTTCGTGCGACATGGGCTCGTTCCCGCACGAGCTGCCGGGCTACCGCCACGTGTCGGACTCGACCGTGCGCAGCCTGTTCGAATCGGCGTGGAATGTGCAGATCAGCCCCGAGCCGGGCCTGCGCATCCCGAACATGTTCGAAGCGGCGCTTGGCGGCAGCTTCATGGGCCTGTACTGCCAGGGCGAAGACATCGTCCAGTCCGACCCGAACACCCAGCACGTGTCCGAGGCGCTGTCGTCGATGGAATGCATCGTGGTGCAGGACATCTTCCTGAACGAGACCGCCAAGTACGCGCACGTGTTCCTGCCGGGCTCGTCGTTCCTGGAGAAGGACGGCACCTTCACCAACGCGGAGCGCCGCATCTCGCGCGTGCGCAAGGTGATGCCGCCCAAGGCCGGCTACGCCGACTGGGAAGCGACCATCCTGCTGGCCAACGCGCTCGGCTATCCGATGGACTACAAGAATCCATCGGAAATCATGGACGAGATCGCCCGCCTGACGCCGACGTTCTCCGGTGTCAGCTACCGGCGGCTGGACGAGCTGGGCAGCATCCAGTGGCCCTGCAACGAGCAGGCGCCGGAAGGCACGCCGACCATGCACATCGACCAGTTCGTGCGCGGCAAAGGCAAGTTCATCATCACCAAGTACGTGCCGACCACGGAAAAGATCACGCGCGCCTATCCGCTGATCCTGACCACGGGCCGCATCCTGTCGCAGTACAACGTGGGGGCGCAGACGCGCCGCACCGAGAACGTCCACTGGCATGACGAAGACCGGCTCGAAATCCATCCGCACGATGCCGAGGAACGCGGCGTCAAGGACGGCGACTGGGTCGGCGTGCAGAGCCGGGCAGGGGAGACGGTGCTGCGCGCGATCGTCAGCGAGCGCATGCAGCCGGGCGTGGTCTACACGACCTTCCACTTCCCGGAATCCGGTGCCAACGTGATCACCACCGACAACTCCGACTGGGCCACCAACTGCCCCGAGTACAAGGTGACCGCGGTGCAGGTGATGCCGGTGGCGCAGCCGTCGGCGTGGCAGAAGGAGTACCACGCGTTCAACGCGCAGCAATTGCAGCTGCTCGAAGCCGCCAGTGCCGACCCGGCCCAGGCCGCGGTAGGCTGACAGGAGGACCGCATCATGATGCGCTGCCTGAACGCGCCGGAACCCGAAGCGGCGCTGCAAACCGACGGTGAGCCGGCCACGCACAGCACCTTCGCCGTGAGCCGCTGGCGCAACGGCGAACACGCGCTGAGCCCGGACGAACTGGCCGAAGAGGTGCCCGTTGCGCTGGAATACAACGGCATCTCGCATGCGGTGATGCTGGCCACGCCGGCGGACCTGGAAGACTTTGCGCTCGGCTTCAGCCTGAGCGAGGGCATCGTCTCCAGTCCGCGCGATGTGTACGACATCGAGGTCGAAACGCGCGAACACGGCATTGCCGTGCGGCTGGAGATCGCATCGGAAGCCTTCATGGGGTTGAAGGAACGGCGCCGGTCGCTGGCGGGCCGCACGGGCTGCGGCCTGTGCGGCACCGAATCGCTGGAGCAGGTGATGCGCATGCCGGCTCCGGTGAAAAGCGAAGCCAGCTTCCACACCGAGGTGATCCAGGCCGCCTTCGTGCAGCTGCAGTTGCGCCAGGCGCTGCAGCGCGAAACCGGGGCGACGCATGCGGCGGCGTGGCTGCGTGCCGACGGCCATGTCGCGATGGTGCGGGAGGACGTGGGCCGCCATAACGCGCTGGATAAACTCGCCGGCGCGCTCGCGCGCGGCGGTGAAGACATCGCCACCGGCGCGGTGCTTGTGACCAGCCGCGCGAGCTATGAAATGGTGCTCAAGGCTGCGTCCATCGGCGCCGGCGTACTGGCCGCCGTATCAGCGCCGACCGCGCTGGCCGTGCGCCTGGCCGAGCAGGCCAACATCACGCTGGCCGGCTTCGTCCGCGCCAGCGGCCACGTGGTCTATACCCATTCCCAACGCCTGCAACAGGAAGCGAGCCTGGCATGAAGATCGATAACCTGATTACGATGGCCAACCAGATTGGCAGCTTTTTTGAGGCGATGCCGGATCGCGAGGAAGCTGTGGCTGATATCGCCGGACACATCAAGCGGTTCTGGGAGCCGCGGATGAGGAGGGCTTTGCTCGGGCATATGGATGCCGATGCCGGCGCCGGGTTGCTTGGGATTGTGCAGGAAGCGGTGGGGCGGCATCGGGGGGTGTTGGAGTGAGGATCTGGTTTTTTGCCTGAGGTATTGTGCCTGGCGCCGCCAGGCGCAATACCCCTCGAATAATCGGTTCATTGCCGATTTCCGAAGAAGGCCGCCCGGGTCTTCAGGAAGAAGTGATCGTGCCACGCAGGGCCATCAAGAAGCCACTTCGGGCGTGGGCGCGCCCCGCCTCGACATGGACTTCGCTTCGGTGGCCTCAAAACTTGTGCCGACCCCCCAGAACCGCACCGAGTTGATTCGCGCCCGGCTGCACGGCCTCGTTCGTTGCGCCAAGCTGACTGTTGAAGCCATTCACGCCCAGGCTCGATTTCCCCTTGTTAAGCACATAGGACGCTACTGCGTAGAGATCGGTCCGCTTCGAAAGAACATAGTCTGCCAACATGACGAACTGCCACGGATTTCCTGCCCCGGAATTCCGGAGGTTCTGGTAGTAGGCGGAGCCAGTGAGCGACAGCGCGGAAGTTACCTGATAGCCCACACCCATCCATGCCAGGTTCGACGCAGTGTTGACCACAGCCGACCCGGGGAGGCTGGCACCGTTGAACGCATGGGCATAGCGGTAACCCGCGTGAATCTTGGCAGAGCCATACGCGTAGGTGCCACCCACGCCGACTCGCTGGATCAGTCTGTTTGTCTGCAGCGCCGTAGCGGCCGATTGGTTAGCCTGATCATAGGCCGCCCCGATGGAGAACGCGCCTCCAGCGTAGTTCGCGGCGAGAGAGTATTCGCGGCCGTTCGTGAAGTTGCCCGGAACTTCCTGATTGTTGTTGTTGAAGCTGTATAAGCCCGTCACGCCCAGGCCACCAAAGGTACCCATGTACTTTACGGAGTTATCGGCGCGCGCCGAGCCCATGAATGGATCCTGCGACGCGATGGAGTAGCGACTCGAGATCGCCATCGGATCGTATGCGACCGCGAAGTCGTAGAGAGGCGTCGTGTGGCGGCCCAATGTCAGCCTGCCCCATTTGTTCTCGAGTCCGACGTAGGCGCCACGACCGAACAAGCGACCGCTTTGGGTGCTTGTGCCGTTGTCGATGGAAAATCCGCTTTCCAGAAGGAAGAGGCTTTTCAGGCCGCCACCCAGGTCCTCAACGCCACGCAACCCCCAACGCGATCCGGACTGGTTTCCCGATTGCAGGGCCACCAGGCCATGGCCCGAGGCACCGGGAGCAACCGTTCCCGTCGATGACACAGCATGATTCAGGTACTCGATCCCTGCGTCTGCAACGCCATACAGGGTAACGCCGGACTGCGCATGCGCACTGCTCGCAGACAGCATCGCCACCGCAATGGCAAGGTACTTGCATTTCATTCAGTTGTCTCCTCATGGGTCGGGACGGCTCTGTCCCAGGGAATTGCGGCGCATGTTTGCGCCGGCAGCGTGGATGGCGACTTCGCAAGGCTTTTGTTTTTCTGGTTCGACAGGCTCTGGAACGCCGTCGGCAGGATTCTGACTCTCGCGTCTCTCGCCGGACAACCCCAGCCGGGGTTGGACGCGCATAAGGAGATCTGATGCTTGCAGCTGTGTGCGACGTTGATTACCCTTGCCCGAACGTCCTCCGCCAGCTACCCATGCAACTGAACCCTCGTCAACTCGAAGCCTTCCGCAGTGTCATGGTTTCCGGCAGCATGACTGTTGCCGCCGAACTGCTGAAGATCAGTCAGCCGGCGGTGAGCGCACTCATCAGGGATCTGGAAAAGAGACTGGAAGTCCGTCTGTTCCGGCGGGAAGGCAATCGCCTCATCCCGGGCGCGGAAGCCCAGCGGCTGTTCCGGGAGGTGGACCGGTTCTATCAGGGTATGGAGCAGATCGAGCGCGTGGCGATGGACCTCAAGTCAGCGCGCGTGGGTACCTTGCGTGTTGCATCCATGCATACGTTGGGCTTGAGCTTGCTCAGCGAAGGAATCAGGGAGTTTTCACTCTCGCGCCCAGATCTGGACATCTCGCTCGACGTTCGAAACTCCCTGGGCGTGCTGGAGCTGGCCGCTGCACACCAGATCGATGTCGGCTTTGTGCAGATGTCCGGCAACGAGTACCCGGGAGTGGATGTTTCCCCGTTGCCAAGCGTCGCGGCCGTCTGCGTCCTCCCTCGGGGCCATGCTTTGGCCCGCAAGAAGTCACTAAAGATCACTGACCTGCAGGATGAGCCGCTTATCTCCCTGAGCCGCAATAGCCCGGTACGTATGCGACTGGAGATGGAACTCGAGGCCGCCGGCGTGACATGCAAACGCTCGGTGGTCACATCGCTCGGTCACGTGGCGTGCAGTCTGGTGGCAGGCGGCCTCGGCCTGACTGTGGTCGACCCCTTCACCGCTCGCAGGGTGCGCGAACCGGGCGTGGTCTGGCGTCCTTTATCGCCAGCCGTGGAGTTTCACTTTTCCATCGCTCTGCCTTCCCATCAACCGCGATCAAAGGTTGTTGACGACTTCATCAAAGTGGTCAAGGCACTCTTCAAAGCCAACGTGGCTATGCCCTAGTCCTCGGCACGCTCCACCGGACTATCCATTTCCTCAACAGCGAGGCACCGGTAGGTCTTTCGCGCCACAAACTATTGTGCGAGCAGAAGAATCTCTTATGCGCGTCCAACTCCGTCTGTAGTTGTGCGTGCCTGACCAAAAATTCATCATCTAGTCATGGAATCGGACTGGCAGGACTGACCTGCTCGACCTTCTTGAGCGCGCCTGGTGAGGCCCCTTCCGATTCGTTTTTAGCTGGGTACAGAAGCGCCGCCTCACGGCTCGCGCAAATTGCCTCACTTAATGCCATGACATCCACGACTTCCCACGAAACACTACTTGCCGAAGCCCGGCTAAGCTCGCCCCCTGCCTCCCGGCTGATGAAGCACTACGCCCTGCCGGGACTCGAGCGCGAACGCAGGCAGTTTCACGAGTTCGTCGCCGTTGATCTTGCCCATACCACCATGCTCGTGGAGGAAGGCATTGTTTCGGCGGACACCGGACGCGCGATCCTGGAGCAATTGCTGACCATTCGGCACATGGAGCCTGCGGAGTTTCCAGTGGACGCGCGCAAAGGCAGCTTCCTGTTGCAGATCGAGTCGTATCTCTTCAGCGCGATTGGCGAGGATGTCGGTGGCCAGATGCACACAGGCCGCAGCCGGATCGATCAAGGCGCTACCGTGCGCCGCCTGTACAAGCGGAACCGCATCCTGGATGTGATGGACCGGCTGAACGAGTTCCAGGGTGCAGTCGCCGAGCAGGCGCGCCGCCATGCTCACACCATCATGCCCGGCTACACGCATATGCAGCAGGCACAGCCGTGGGTCTTCGGACACTATCTCCTCAGCTTCAGTTCTCGCCTGCATGACAGCTTTGAGCGTCTGGCTCAAGCCTACAGGCGCGTCAACCGCAATCCGTTGGGCACGGTGGGTCTTTCCGGCACGTCGTGGCCGCTGAACCGCGCGCGAACCACGGAACTGCTTGGATTCGATGGCCAGGTCGAAAACTCGAAGCTTGGTCGTGAAGCCTTTGACGCGGCAGAGGCGATTGGCGCGTTGTCCTTCATCATGGCCGACCTGAACGATCTGGCTACCGATCTGCATATCTGGTCCAGCACCGAATTCGGAATGGTCGAATGCGATGACAGCTACTGTGGCACGAGCAGCATCTTCCCGCAGAAGAAGAACCCGGTAGCCCTGGAGACCATCAGGAAGGCGGCCGGCCCTGCGGTAACGTGGCTCGGCGCCGCGCTGGCGACGTTTCGGGCCGAGGGGACGGGCGACCAGGCAATGCGCACCGTCTCTCAAATCGATGAAGCGTTGTCGACGACCGAGAGCATGCTCGATTTGTTCACGGGGGTCATCGAAACGCTGATCGTGCACCAGGACCGCATGGCCGAATCGATCAAGGGCAGTTGGTGCACCGCAAGCAACCTCGCGGACGTCATCGTGTGTGAGCGAGGCCTGTCCTTCCGCCAGGTGCACCACATCGTCGCCCGTGCGGTGCGCAACTGCGTGGCGCAGGGACTGCGCCCGGATCAATTGACCAGTGCCCGTCTCGACGAGGCTGCGCTCGAAACGGCCGGTATCGCGCTGAACCTGGGCGACTCCGCCGTACGGGAAGCGCTTGATCCGCGCCGCTTTGTCGAGACCCGGATTACCGATGGAAGCATCGGGCCGCACCAGGTCGCACGATTGCTCGAAGGGGCGGCGCAAGCGCGAGCCGCAGATCAACAATGGGTCAGTATGGCGCGTAACCAATTGAATCGTTCGCAGCAGATGCTCATCGAGGCTGTTGTCAAACTGGTTGCCTAAGGCGTCCTGCCGAAGACAAGATGCTTAAGGAGACGCAGGTCATGTTGAAGTCTGTCGCAGTTTTCATGTCGGTCGCCGCGCTTTCCGTGGGTGTTCGCGCGGAGACCTATCCATCGAAGCCAATCATGCTGGTCGTGCCCTTTGCGGCTGGCGGTACGGTGAACATGATGGGCCGCCTGGTAGCCGAGCATCTGGGGGAAAGGCTCGGTCAGCCAGTTGTCGTCGACAACAAGGCCGGGGCCGGTGGTGCAATTGGTGCGGGATTCGTCGCCAAGGCTGCCCCCGATGGATATACCCTGTTGCTGGGTTCGATGGGACAAGCCGTTCAGCCTCTGCTTACCAAGCGGCTATCGTACGATCCCAGGAAGCTCATTCCTGTCGCGATGTTCTCGACAGTGTCGAATGTGCTGGCCGTATCCAGCAAGACACCCGCAAAGAACGTCTCGGAGCTGATCAGCTATTCGAAGGCGAATCCCGGCAAGCTGAACATGGCTTCAGCGGGGATGGGCTCCATCAATCACCTCATCGGCGAGCTGTTCATGTCCAGGACGGGAGCCAACTTCGTACACGTACCGTACAAGGGAGCTGGTCCTGCAGGCGTCGACTTGCTCTCCGGGCAGGTACAACTGATCTTCGCGAATCTGCCGAACGTGCTTCCCTTTGCGAAGGCAGGTAAGGTCCGCCTGCTGGCTGTCGCCAGCGAAAAGCGCGATCCTGCTATTCCCGACGTGCCTACCTTCGCCGAAGCAGGCGTAAAGGACGCGGTTGTCGAATCGTGGTACGGCCTGATGGCACCTGCCGGTACCAGGCCTGAGGTAGTGAAGAAGCTTCAGGATACTTTGCTGATCATGACCAAAGACAAGCGCTTCATTTCCCAACTGGCGGAGCAAGGCGCCCGACCATACCCCGGCGCCAGTACGGACATGACGCAGCTGATAGAAAGGGAAGGGAAACGCTGGCGTGAGGTGATCGACCACGCCAGGATCTCGCTGGACTGATCCGGCACACTGCCGAAGCCTGGACGTCTTCCGAAGCATTGAGCAGTACTGGGCCCTCCCGCGCGGAGGGCTTTTTTTGATCATTTCCGATCTTGGGGAGACTGAAGCATTCTTAACGGATATACACATGACAGACCGCGAACTGATCGTGCCACCGACGATGCAATGCATCGTGAAGCGTGCCGGCTATATACCCGCTGTAAAGATAGGCGCCTCCGTTTTCTGCGCTGGACAGGTCGGGCGTACCGTTGACCTCGAAGTCATCGCTGATCCCGAGGCGCAGTTCCTGGCGTGCTGGGAGAATCTGCGAGCGGTGCTGGAAGAGGCCGGGTGCAGTTTTGAAGATGTTGTCGATATGACGACGTACCACGTGCAGATGAACAGGCATATGCCCATCTTCCGCGAAGTGAAGAATCGAGTCTTTCCACGCGGCACATGCGCATGGACCTCGATAGGTGTGTCCGAACTGGCACATCCCGGCTTGCTGGTCGAGATCAAATGCGTGGCAGTGAAGCGAGATTCGACTGCAACGTGAGCGTATTCCCCAATTGGCCACTGGCCGAAAGCCGGCGAACACACGCCGCCAAGGGCAACACCCCTCAAATAATCCCCACCCCTTACCTCAACCTCATCGGCTCCAGCAACGCCCCATCATATTCGCCCCTCGAAATCTTCCCCAGCTCCAGCATCCGATGCAGGATATAAGCCTGCCGCTGCCGCGCCCGCCGCGGGTTGACCACCGGATTGTTGGCGGAAGGTGCCTTGGGCAGGCCGGCCAGCATTGCGCATTCGGCCAGCGTCAGTTGTTCGAGCGATTTCCCGAAATACACCCGCGCCGCGTCGGCAAATCCATACGCCCCCTGCCCGAGGTAGATCTTGTTCATATACAGCTCGAGAATCTCGTCCTTGCTCATCGCATGCTCGATCCGGTACGACAGCAGCACTTCGTAGAGCTTGCGCGTATAGGTCTTCTGGCGCGACAGGAAGAAGTTGCGCGCTACCTGCATGGTGATGGTGGACGCGCCCTGCGACAGCTCGTCGGAGAGATTGGCTACGCCGGCGCGGATCACGCCCACGTAGTCGATGCCGTCATGGAGGTAGAAGCGCTCATCCTCGATGGCGACCACCGCGGCGGCCAGGTCGCGCGGGAAGTCGCGCAGGGGAACGTAGTCGGGCGTGCTGCGGAACGCGGTCAGCGCATCGAGCGACGGTAACTGGCGGTTGGCCATCAGCACGGCAACCGTGGCGAGCAGCGCGCCGCCGACGATGGCGAGCACCAGCAGTTTGACAAAGGCGGACCAGAGACTTTTCATGCCGCGTATTGTGCCAGCCCGGCTCGGTCGCCGGTCGAGACCCCTTCATGCGGCCGCGATAGCGCGGCGGCCATCGGCAGGGTGATCGTGATTGCACTTGTCCCGTTCGACACCGCCTCGCAATTCCGGCTGCGAATTGCGGCCGCCGTGATCAAGATCAAGACTCCGGCCGATGCGGGAATCCTTGCGCACCCGTGGCGTCTCACCTGTAAAGGCGCATGCGGCAAGGGCAGAGCGGCATGGCTGGTGGTTCGGCGCAATGCGGGAAACCGGCAGGTGACGCGTGCGCGGGAGTGGTCTGAAATAATCAGGAGTCGATCATGAAAGTTTTAGTGCGAGGTCTCCGGCCCGGCGTTGACGCCGCAACGTTGCGTGCGGCGCTGAAGCCCTACGCGGATGTGCGCGCGGTGGAACTGGTGCGCGAAGGCGATCCGAAGCACCCCTGGGCATGGGTCGACATCGCGGCGGGCGCGCTGACGGTGTGGAAGCTGGTGGCGCGCCTGGATGGCCGCTACATTGCCGGCTGCCATCTGCGCTGGTACGTGCCGGCCTATCGCGGCCGCAACGCGGCGCCGGCAGCGGCCTGACGCGATCGCCCGGAGCGCGGCGCGGACAGATCGCGCCAGAGAAGACAGACAAAAGGACAACAGATGATCAGCCAATGGTTGAGCTGGGCCGGCAGCATGCGGGCATTGCATGCGCCAGGCCTGCATACGGTGGTGCCATCCGGGCCCGCCGGGATCGGTAGTGAACTGCAACTCGAGACCGTCAGCAACGCGCGAGACCTGGGCGGCCTTGTCGGCGCCGGCGGCCGCCGTGTACGACACGGCCGCCTGTACCGCAGCGGCAATCCGGCCCTCGCATGCGGTGCCGACATCGAGCGGCTGCAGGGACTGGGGCTCGACATGGTGGTGGACTTCCGCTCGCCGGGGGAGAAGTCGGCGGATGAAGCGCCCTTCGGCCAGCGCTTCAACTGGATCGCGATGCCGGTGCTCGAAGGGAGCATGGCCATGGACGTCCTGATGCCGCGCCTGCGCGAAAGCACGCCCGAGGACGTGGATGCATTCATGCTCGGCGTCTATCGCGATTTCCCGGTGCGCTACCGGCGGGTCTTCGGGGGTTTCATGCGCAATGCGCAGGCGGGCAAGACGCTGCTGTATCACTGCACCGCTGGCAAGGACCGCACGGGCTTTGCCTCGCTGCTGCTGCTCTCGGCGCTTGGCGTGGGGCAGGACGATATCCTTGCCAATTACCTCGAATCCAACCAGCGCAATGCGGGCTTCAACACGCAGGCGCTGGAACGCATCGCGCAGTTCGGCATCCGGCCGGAAGTCATGATGCCGTTGCTTGAGGTGCGGACCAGCTATCTGCAGGCGTCCATGGAAGCGATCGAGGAAGCCTACGGCGATATGGAGCGCTATCTTTCCGAGGGGCTGGCCGTGGATGTGGACGGAGTCAGGGGATATTACCTGGAAGGGTGATGGACGCGGCGCCTGCCCAGGGCGCCATCGTCACCGGTCGGCAGGGCCTCATCGCCGCCCGCATTCCCTCATGATCCGGGCCGTGCTCAATGCCACGATCCCTTCCTCGTCGGTCGGCAACACCAGCACCGGCACGCGGCTGCCATTGCTGCTGATCCGTTGCCCGTTCTCCTCATTGGCCCCGGCATCGAGACTGATGCCGAACAGCGTTTCCAGATGCGCGCAGATGCGTGACCGCACCGCGGGTGAGTTGGCGCCGATCCCCGCAGTGAACACCAGCGCATCGAGCCCCCCGAGCGTGACGGCGAGCTTGCCGATTTCCTGCGCGGCGCGCAGCGCGTAGAAGTCCACCGCCAGCCGCGCGCGCGGCTCGTCGCTGGTCAGCAGCGCGCGCATGTCGCTGCTGACGCCGGACAGCCCCTTGAGGCCCGATTCCCCGTACAGCATCGACTGGATCGCATCGGCGGTCATGCCCTGCTGCGCGAGCCACAGCACCACTCCCGGGTCGATCGAGCCGCAGCGCGTGCCCATGGGCATGCCGTCCAGCGCGGTCAGTCCCATGGTGCTGTCCACGCTGCGCCCGCCGTGCATGGCGCAAAGGCTCGCGCCATTGCCGAGGTGCGCGACGATCACGCGCCCCTCGGCCAGGTCCGGCGCCACCTGGGTCAGCCGCCGCGCGATGTACTCGTAGGACAGGCCGTGGAAGCCGTAGCGCCGGATGCCGCGTTCGTAGTACGAGTAGGGCAGCGCCATCAGTTGCGCGAGCATGTCGTGGCCGGCGTGGAAGGCCGTGTCGAAGCAGGCCACCTGCAGCAGGTCCGGTGCGGCCTTGCGTACCGCGCGGATGGCGGTGAGGTTGTGCGGCTGGTGCAGCGGCGCCAGCGGGATCAGCGCTTCGAGCCGCGCGATCACGTCATCGTCGATGCACACGGCCTGCGAGAAGTCGCTGCCGCCGTGCACCACGCGGTGGCCGACCGCCACCGGTGGGTTGTCGCGCAGGCCGATGCTCAGCACCAGCCGCACCAGGCGGAACGCGGCGTCATGGTCGGAAACCTGCGACACCGGAAAGGACTCGTCGGCGACGACGTGGCCGTCGGCCATGCTGGCGCGCAGCCGCGGCGCGACGCCGATGCCTTCGATCTGGCCGTTCGCGCTCAGCACCGGGTTGATATCGGCATTTTCGTGCGCGGCTTCAGGGACGGTGTAGACCGATACCTTGACGCTCGACGAGCCGGCATTGACGACGAGGATGACGGGATGAGGGGTACTCACGCTCGATGCACTCCGCATTAGGTTGGTGGGGCGGCTCAGACGCTCACGGCAGCCTCGGCGCTGCGGCGCGCGTGCGCCAGCAGTACCGCGATGGCGCAACTGCCGATGCGCGCGCGCACGCTGTCGGCACGGCTGGTCAGGATGATGGGCACGCGCGCGCCCAGCACAATGCCCGCGGCTTCGGCGCCGGCCAGGAAGGTGAGCTGCTTGGCCAGCATGTTGCCGGCTTCCAGGTCGGGCACGAGCAGGATGTCGGGATCGCCGGCGACTTCCGAGTCGATGCCCTTGGTGACCGCGGCTTCGCGGCTGATGGCGTTGTCGAACGCGAGCGGGCCGTCGAGCAGCGCGCCGTTGATCTGCCCGCGCCGGCTCATCGTGCACAGCGCCGCGGCATCGATGGTGGACGGGATCTTGTCGGTCACGGTTTCCACGGCGGACAGGATCGCCACCTTGGGGCGATCGATGCCGAGCACGCGCACCAGGTCGATGGCATTGCGGCAGATGTCGGCCTTGTCGTTGAGCGTGGGGAAGATGTTCACCGCGGCGTCGGTGATGAACAGCGGCTTGTGGTAGCTGGGCACGTCCATCGCGAACACATGCGACAGGCGCCGGCCCGTGCGCAATCCGCTGGCCGCGGCAGTGACCTCGTGCAGCAGTTCGTCGGTGTGCAGGCTGCCCTTCATCAGAAGCTCGGCATCGCCGTTGCGCACGGCCGCGACCGCGAGCTGGGCGGATGCATGGCTGTGCGGCGCATCGATGATGGCGGTATCGCCCAGCGCCAGCCCATGTTCGGCGGCGACCTGGCGGATGCGTGCCGCCGGGCCAACCAGGATCGGCACGATCAGGCCAAGCGCGGCAGCTTCCAGCGCGCCGCTCAGCGATGACGCGTCGCATGGGTGCGCCACCGCAGTGGGGATGGGCGGCAGGCCGGCGCAGCGCGCCAGCAGGACGGCGTACTTGTCGGTGCCGGCGTGGCCGGACGCCGGCGCACCGGCGGATTCGGAAAGCGTGGACATGGCAGGCGAAGCGGCAGTCATGGCGGATCCGTAGGCTGGGTTCGGCGCAGCATGTTGCACTGCGCAAGGCGCATCGGGCCCAGTATAGGCGACGAATCTTGCCTTTCGATGACTCGGAGAGGGCACTGCGAGGCTGCCGCTGGCTGCACGCGGCGGGCTGCATGGCGCGGTTGCCATTGACACCGCGCGCTGGTAGTCTTGTTTTTGCTGCAAAGCACAACGCGTCACTTCCGGATCATCCCCGAGGGACTGCTCCGGCATGCGTGGCGCACCCACCCGATGCCAACAGGGGAAGTGGAATGTCAGCTAGCGAAACCGGCGGCCTGTCCAACGACAAGCCTGGCCAGCCTGAAACCACCGGCGCACTGGCGCAGTTCGGCGCTTTTGCTCCATTCGCCGCGTGGCCTTTGGCTGCGCTCGAATACGGGGTCGATGCCTGGCAGCGCTCGGTCCTGTTGCTCGACATCCTGCGCCAGCGCGGCAACGAATCGTCCGAGCACGAACGCGAGGGTATGCCGGCCGTGCTCGTGTTCGACCACGAGATGCTCGCCGACGCGCGCACGCTGCCCCAGCCGGTCAACTACGCGCTGCTGCGCATCATCCCGCCGGCCAGCATGCCGACCGATCCCGCCAAGCGCCCGTTCGTCGTGATCGATCCGCGCGCCGGACACGGCCCCGGCATCGGCGGCTTCAAGGCCGACAGCGAGATCGGCATCGCGCTGCGCACCGGACATCCGTGCTACTTCATCACGTTCTTCCGCGATCCGTGCCCGGGCCAGACCATCGAGGCCGTCGCGCGCGCCGAGGCGGGCTTCCTGCAGATCATCAACGAACGCCACCCCGATGCACCGGGCAAGCCATTCGTGGTCGGCAACTGCCAGGCGGGCTGGGCGCTGATGATCCTCGCTGCCGTGGCGCCGGACGCGGTCGGCCCGCTGCTGGTGGCCGGCGCGCCGCTGGCGTACTGGTCCGGCAAGCGCGGCACCAACCCGATGCGCTACAGCGGCGGCCTGTTGGGCGGGTCGTGGCTGGCATCGCTGACGGCGGACATGGGCAATGGCCGTTTCGACGGCGCCTGGCTCGTGCAGAACTTCGAGCGGCTCAATCCTTCCAACACGCTCTGGGGCAAGCTCTACAACGTCTACGCCAAGGCCGACACCGAAGGCCCGCGCTTCCTGGAGTTCGAGCGCTGGTGGGGCGGGCACTTCCTGATGAACCGGGAAGAGATCGACTGGATCGTGCAGAACCTGTTCGTCGGCAACCGCCTGACCGCCGGCCAGGTGCGCAGCGCCGACGGCAAGACCGTGGTGGACCTGCGTAGTATTCGTTCGCCGGTGATCGTGTTCGCGTCATGGGGGGACAACATCACGCCGCCGCAGCAGGCACTGAACTGGATTCCGGACCTGTACGCCACCGACGAGGAACTGATCGCCAATGACCAGGTCATCGTCTACTGCCTGCATCCGACCGTGGGGCACCTGGGCATCTTCGTGTCGGCGGGCGTGGCCAACCGCGAGCACAGCGAACTGTTCTGCGCGCTGGACCTGATCGACGTGCTGCCGCCCGGGCTGTACGAGGCGAAGATCGAGGATATCGCGCCCGGCACGCCGCACCGCGACCTGATCGAAGGGCGCTACCTGGTGCGCTTTGAGCGCCGCAAGATCGCGGACATCCTTGCGCTCGATGACGGCCGCGAGGACGAGCGCGCGTTCGAGGTGGTGCGCCGCATCTCCGAGGTCAACCAGCACCTCTACGACACCTTCGCGTCGCCGCTGGTGCGCGCGGCATCGAGCGAACTCACCGCGGAGGCCGCGCGCGAGATCCACCCGTCGCGCCTGGAGCGCTCGGTGGCCACCGACGCCAATCCGTGGATGGCATGGATCGGCGCGCTGGCGCCGGTGGTGCGCGAGCACCGTCATGCCGTCTCGCAGGACAACCCGTTCCTGACGATGGAGCATGCGGTGTCGGCGCAGATCACCGTGGCGCTGGACCAATACCGCGATGCGCGCGATGCCTGGTACGAGCAGGTATTCGAAGCGATGTACCAGTCGCCGATGATGGCGGCGCTGGTGGGCATGACAGCGCAGGCGCCCGTCAACCTGGAATCGCCGGTGACGGTGCAGCTGCGCAAGGAGCTGGCGCAGCGGCGTCTGCAGGATGCCCAGGCTGCCATCGGGCAGGGCGGCATGCACGAAGCCTTCGTTCGCGTGCTGGCCTATGTGGCGGATGCCGGTGCGGCGATCGAGGAACGTCCGTTCAACCTGCTGCGCCAGATGGCGCGCGAGCAGCCGGAAGGGCGCGGCCGCCTGACGCTGGCCGAGTTCAAGTCGCTGGTGCGGCAGCAGACCTTCATCGTGCAGCTTGACCGCCAGCGCGCGCTGGAAGCGCTGCCGCAGATGGTGCCGGAACAGGACGAGCGCCGCAGGCTGATGGTGGCCGCGCATCGCGTGCTGACCGTGATCGCGCCGCTGGAGGGCGAGCGCCTGGCGCACTACCGCGAAGTGGCCGATGTGCTGGGCACTGACCACGCGCATGGCGGGGCACAGCCCGCCGCGGTGACCGTGGTCCCGGCCGCGAAAACCGGCAACGCCGGCAACGGGCGCGCGCGCGTGGCGCGTCCGGAGGCAAGCCATCCGGCCACCGGCGGCAAGCGCGGTGCCGGCGGCCACAGCGCGTAGCAATGCGCACACACTGACCATCAACGTTTCCGGGAGTCCGCCATGGTGCAGGTATCGAATCCGCCGCTGGCCGGCGCGCGCGTGCTGATTGTCGGCGTGGCCAATGCCGAGTCCATCGCCTGGGGGTGCGCGCGCGCCTTTCGCGAGCTGGGCGCGGACATCGCGCTGACCTATCTCAACGACAAGGCCCATCCCCACGTCGCGCCGCTGGCCGAAGCGGTGCAGGCGCCGATCCTGATGCCGCTCAATGTCGAGGACGACGCGCAGATGGACGCGCTGTTCGCGCGCATTGCCAGCGACTGGGGCCGGCTCGACGCCGTCGTGCACTCGGTGGCGTTCGCGCCGAAAGAAGACCTGCAGGGCGGCCTGATCAACTCCTCCGCGGCGGGCTTCGCGCGCGCGATGGATATCTCGTGCCACTCGTTCATCCGCATGGCGCGGCGCGCGGCGCCGCTGATGACCGAAGGCGGCACGCTGTTCGCCATGAGCTATGAAGGCGCCAACCGCGTGGTGCCCAACTACGACCTGATGGGTCCGGTCAAGGCGGCGCTGGAGGCGAGCTGCCGCTACCTCGCGCATGAACTGGGGCCGCGCGGCATCCGAGTGCATGCGATTTCGCCGGGACCGCTCAAGACGCGCGCGGCATCGGGCCTGAAGGACTTCGACCTTATGCTGGCAGAGGCTGCGGGGCGCGCGCCGCTCGGCGAGCTGGTCGACATCATGGATGTGGGCTTTGCCACGGCCTATCTGGCAACGCCTTTTGCCCGGCGGCTCTCCGGCAACACGGTGTACGTCGATGGCGGCGTGCACATCATGGCCTGAGCGCGCCCGGCGCGCACCACGGCCACCGGCACCATGCAGATACTGATTCGCGGCCTGCACCGCAACGTCACCGAAGCGATGCTGCGCGACATCCTCGCGCAGCATGCGCCGGTCAACTCCGTGGAGATCGTCCGCGACGGCGATCCCGAACGCCCGTGGGCCTGGGTGGACCTCGCGGTCGACCATTTCATGGCGTGGAGCCTGCTGCGCCAGTTGGACCGCCAGGTCTTTGCCGGCGGGCGCATGCACTGGTACATCCCCGCGCATCAGGAGCCGGAGTCGCCGGACTGACGGCGCAAAGCGATTACCTGGCTTGTCTCATAATTGTCCGGCGCCACTCGGACCCTAAATTTCTGCTTGAACGAGCCCCAGCCGCGGACTGAGGCGCATGACGGTGTATTTCAGGGTCAGGCCTGCGTGATAGGCCATCCGCTGGAACACCTTTCTCATTATGTTGAAGGCTGCATTGACGTCAGCGTGTACCCTGGCCAGGCGTCCGGTCTGATGGGCGTTGACAAACGTGTTTCGTTCGTCCTTCAGACGCCTCCCCAACGGCTCGTGGGCCGGCGAGGTCTGCTCGGGCTCGACTTTCGTCGATGCTGATTTCTCTGCTGCTGCCTTCGATTTCTTCTTTCCGCTGTGTTTGCGAAGCGGCTCGTTATTCACGAAACTCGTCTTGCTTGTGTAGGACTCCTCGGTGGTAACGACGACAATGCCCTGCTGTTCGGCCTTGTAGCGGATCAGCTCAATCAATCTGGCGTGCGGGATAGTGCGGAAGCGTCGATTCTGGGTGGTGCCCATGTCGCCGCCATTCTTCCAACCCTTGTTCTGTCCAATGACGATGACCTGCACACCGCGCGTTGCGCAGTTGCGAACGAGGTTGTTGCTCAACTTGTGCAGGAAGTCGTTGAGCCATTGGGCTCGACGGCGTTGCGCCTCCAGATATGCGGGGTCTGCATAGAGCGCCTTCATGCCTTTGCGCAACACCATCTGGTCACCGCGCGACAGCCTCTCGCCTCGCTGCTTTGCTTCATCCATCTTGGCCTGCAGCGCGCGGAGTTCAGGCGTCATCAACACCGACTTCAGACGGTCGATCCGCGCGTCCTGCCGACCCATGACGACCTCGAATCTGCCGGAACTCACGACGTGGGCATGGCTGCCGGTCGTATAAGCGACCGTCGCCATATTATTGACGCCTAAGTCGATCCCGGCTGAAGGCATATTCTCGTGCTCCGATAGGGCGCACACGAACACATCGTTGCGCTTGGCCGGCGTCAGCGCCTTGCCCTTGGCCGTGACCAGTTGCGCAGCGAGCTCTTGCTCCAGCATGGCCAGCGGCGAGTTCTGATCGAACTCCCGCGGCACGCGCACCACTGCCTCGAACTTCACGCCTTGCCCGGTGGGGACGATTCGCAGGTGTTGGGGCGTTCCGGAGCCGAACCCGCGCCGCATGAGCGCTCGCTCGATCACCTCCAGAATTGGATAGGTGTTCCACGCCGCCATCTCTTCGGCGGTGAGCGCAAGCGTTTCCGCCATATCCACCGGGATCACCTTGTCACCCAGCCCAATGAGGGTTCGCCCAATCTGGGCGAGTGGGATTTCCAGCACGTAGCGGCTATTGCCGGCCAGATACGACGGCGAGCGAGGTTTTCCCGTGAAACCGGCGCCGCCAGCAACGAACTTAGCTAGCGAGTTGAAATAGCCTGCCCACGCTGCCTTGTAGCGTCGCAATACCTGCTGGGCAGCCGCGGCTGGAAGGCGCCCATAGACCGCAGTGCCGTCCATGCCTGGCCACGCCCTTAGCACGTTGTCTAGGACGGTGATATCGAGCAGCGAGCCGAGCGGACTAAGAGAGAAAGTCTCCAGCCTTGCGACGAGTTTCAGTTCAGGTGTCTTCGCCCCCGGATAGGCCGATGCGACCTCTGACTCATGCTTGTCGCGTCGCGCCGAGTTGATCCGATCAATCGCAACATTGACGCGCTCGATCGCCACACGCTGATGCTCGTGCAAATCGTCCTTGACTCGGTATCCACCATCGACTCTGTCGTAGGCGGTGGTCACGTTGTTGACAGCGAAGTGGGCGGTGTTATAGAGGTTCTTGCACTGCAGGCCGAGCGCCAAGCAAACGGCGTTCAATGCAGCGCCAGGCTTATCGAGAACGAGCGCGCGCTGAACGTAAGCCTTCATCGGCTTATCGTCAACGTGTTGTGGGTCGCTCTCGTTCATGTGGCCTGACTCAATTCAATCATGTCCCGATTGTATCCACGCAGGAATCTCACGCAACTATTTGAGAGCATCACGGGCTGCGCGTGCCGCGCAGATCGAGGTCGTGGTTCGATGCATCGCATCTCAGGTGCGCGGACGCGGAAGACCGCCCAAGCACAGTCTTCGTATCCAGGCCATCGCGACGCTCTTGAAGTGGCGACTCAATCTAACGGTAAGAGAGATTGCAGCGCTCACGGGCTTGCCGGTTGCAACGACGGCGCGGGCGATCCCCCGCGTCGTCCGATGCTTAGCGCATGCCGGGTTCGGCCAGCCATCGGCCCAGATGCTGATCGTAGAGACCACCAGCGTTTGGATCGGTTCGTCCGATGTCAAAGCGTACTTAGGGCACAAACATCACCGGTGCGCCAAGGTTCAGGTAGTGGCTACCGCCAACGGCGCCAAGCGACAGCTATCCTGGCTCGGTGCATGACAAGCGGATCTGGGACACGGAGGCACCAAGGTTTGCACTCGGCGATGTGGTGGTCCTGGGCGATAAGGCGTACGCCGGAGGTCATGGGGAAGGCGTCACACTCTTTCGGCCGACCAAGCGCAATGAGTCCGCCTACCACTCGGACAAGCACGCCGCAAAAAGAGCGCAATCGCCAGATCTCCAGGGTACGGGTTCGCATTGAACATGTGTTCGCCCGGCTGAAATGCTGGCGGGTCATTGCCGGCATCTTCCCTACCATTTGGTCGAAGCTAGGGGTTGTCGTGAAGGCGTTGGCCGTGCTTCATAATCTCGCGCGGGAAATATGAGACTGCCTTACCATAGCCGCATTCCGACTCTGTCGCGCCGCCTTTGCCGGGCGGCGCCACTCACGCCATGCTTGAACTCCAGGGTGCCATCTGGTTCCGCTCCGGCTCGCAGGACTGGGGCGGCAAGGACCGCATCGCGCTGCTGGCCGCCATCGGTGAACACGGTTCGATCACGGCCGCGGCCCGTGCCGTGGGCATCAGCTACAAGGCCGCCTGGGACGCCATCGACGCCATGAACAACAGCGCCGGCGAACCGCTCGTGGTGCGCGCCGCGGGTGGCAAGGGCGGCGGCGGCACGCGCCTCACCGAACGCGCCGAGCAGCTGATCCGCACCTATCGGGCGCTTGAGGAAGAACACCGGCGCTTCGTCGCCCACCTTGGCCGCCTGGGCGATGCTGCGGCCGAAGACCTTAACGTGATGAGGCGTTTCATGATCCGCACCAGTGCGCGCAACAAGCTGTTCGGCAAGGTCGAGAGCGTCCGTGGCGGCGCCGTCAACGACGAGGTGGTGCTGGCCTTGCCGGGCGGGCAGACCATCGTGTCGACCATCACGCATGAAAGCGTCGAGACGCTGGAGCTGAAGCCCGGCGTGGAGGCGTTTGCGCTGATCAAGGCATCGTCGGTCCTGATCGGCCTGCCGGACCCCGGCCTGCGCCTGTCCGCCCGCAACCAGCTGCCCGGCGTGGTGTCGCGTGTTGTTCCCGGTGCGGTCAATGCCGAAGTGGTGCTCGATCTCGACGGCGGCGGCAGCGTGGCGGCCATCGTCACCAACGAAAGCGTGCAGACGCTTGGCCTGGCCGAGGGTGTGCGCGCCCTGGCGATCTTCAAGGCATCGGCCGTGATCCTGGGCGTGGTCGGATAGGCGGGGCCGCCTGCGTAACGCGCATTGGGTCGTCCATAATGTCGGGCTTCGACGCATGACCCGACATCCCTGTACATGGACGCCTCGCTGGCCGGCTTTTCCCTTGGCTTTTCCCTGATCCTTGCGATCGGTTCGCAGAATGCCTTCGTGCTGCGGCAGGGACTGTGCCGCGAGCATGTGTTCTGGGTCTGCTTCGTTTGCGCGTTGTCCGATGCGCTGTTGATCCTGGCTGGCGTCTCGGGTTTTGCGGTCATGATCCGACAGCTGCCGTGGCTTGGCGCGGCCATGCGCTATGGCGGCGCAGCGTTCCTGATCTGGTATGGCGCGCGCAGCTTCCTGGCCGCGCTGCACTCGTCGGCTGTGCTCGATCCGAGCAATGCCGAGCCTCGGCCGCTGCTGGCGACACTCGGTGTCTGCCTGGCGTTCACCTGGCTCAATCCCCACGTCTATCTCGACACGGTGATGCTGATCGGCTCGGTCTCCACGCAGTTCCACGGCCGCGAGATGCAGTTCGCCACGGGCGCGATGACGGCGTCGTTCCTGTTCTTCTTCGCGCTGGGCTATGGCGCCGCGCTGCTGCGGCAGGTGTTCGCGCGGCCGCGCGCGTGGCAGGTGCTCGAAGTGGTGATTGGCGTCACCATGTTGGCGATCGCAGCGAAGCTGCTGCTGGGCTGAACACGCAATCAAGGCAGGTACCCATGGCAAGGAATGTTGAAATCAAGGCGCGTCTCGACAGCATCGACGCAATCGAGCCGCATGTTGCGGCGCTGGCAACCGGCGGACCGGAACGGATCGAGCAGGACGACACCTTCTTCCCGTGCCCCAACGGCCGGCTGAAGCTCAGGGCGTTCAGTGCCGACCGCGGCGAGCTGATCTTCTACGCGCGGTATGACCAGGCGGGCCCCAAGGAAAGCTTTTACATTCTTTCCCCGACGGCATCGCCCGATACGCTGCGTGCCTTGCTGGTTGCAGCCCACGGCGAAGCGGGGCGCGTGCGCAAGGTGCGCACGCTGTACCTGGTGGGCCGCACGCGCGTTCACCTGGACCGCGTGGAAGGACTCGGCGAGTTCCTGGAGCTTGAGGTGGTGCTGGCCGACAACGAGAACGTAGCCGCCGGCGTGGCGGAAGCGCACGGCTTGCTGGACCAGTTGGGGGTGGGAGCAGGCGCCCTGCTGGAGGGCGCATATGTCGACCTGCTGCGCGCGGCTCAGACTACGCCGGCGCGCAGCGGGGCGTAGACGGGCGGGTGCTGGCGCGCGTTGCCGCTGCCGTAGATCTTGCCTTCGCGGATCTCCAGCACGTGTTCGCCGAGCGCTTCCACGTCGGCAGGATCATGTGAGATAACCAGCATCGGCACGTCCAGGCTGGCCTGCAAAGCGCGTAGTTCTTCGCGCATGCGCAGGCGCAGCGCGGGGTCGAGTGCCGAGAACGGTTCGTCGAGCAGCACGATATCGGGCTTGGCCACCAGCGCGCGCGCCAGCGCCACGCGCTGCTTCTGCCCGCCGGAAATCTCGGCGGGATAGTTGCCGACGATCTCGCGCAGGCCGAAAGCCTGGATCCAGCGATCCGTCTCCGGATGCGTGGCGCTGCGGCGCGGATTGCGCCAGCTCTTTGACAGGCCGAAGGCGATGTTCTGCCCCACGGTCAGGTGCGGGAACAGCGCATATTCCTGGAACAGGTAGGCCACGCGGCGCTCTTGCGGAGGCACGTTGATGCCGGCCTCGGCATCGAACAGCGTGCGGCCATTCAGCACGATGTGTCCGGAATCCGGCATCAGCAGCCCGGCGATGGCGCGCAGTGTCAGGCTCTTGCCGGCGCCGGACGGGCCGAACACGGCGATGCGGCGGCTGGCCGAATCGAAGGCGATGTCCAGCTCGAAATGACGGTCGGCCGAGACCATGCGCTTCCGGATGCTGACCTGCATGCTCATGGCTGCCTCACTGCGCCGGGCGCGTGCGCCGCAGGCGCCCGCGTTCGTAGATTTCAGCCGGGTTGCGCGCCGCGGCCGGCACCAGCCGTCCCGCCACGACCAGGATCAGTATGCAGGTGACCGAAGTGACCAGCACCAGCAGGTTGGCGGTATTGTCGTCGCCGGCCTGAACGGCCTCGTAGATGGCGACCGAAAGCGTCTGCGTGCGGCCCGGCAGGTTGCCGGCGACCATCAGCGTGGCGCCGAACTCTCCCAGCGCACGTGCGAAGGCCAGCAGCACGCCGGCAATGATACCGCGCGCGGCCAGCGGCAGCGTGACGCGGAAGAAGATGGCCGCCTCCGGCACGCCGAGCACGCGCGCGGCGTTTTCAAGCTGATGGTCCACGCCCTCAAACGCGGCGCGCGCCGATTTCAGCACCAGCGGAAAGGCGACGATGGTCGATGCCAGCACCGCCCCCTGCCAGGTGAACACCAGTTCGATGCCGAGCTTGCCGAGCCATTCGCCGAACACGCCGCGCCGGCCCACCAGCACCAGCAGGTAGTAGCCGAGCACCGTCGGCGGCAACACCAGCGGCAGCGTCAGCACGGCATCCACCACATCGCGCGCCGGGGAGCGCCAGCGCGCCAGCGCGTAGGCCGCGGCCACGCCCAGCACGGCGTTGAGCACGGTGGCCCAGCCCGCGACTTTCAGCGACAGCAGCAGCGGCACCCAGACAGCGTCCATGGTATGCGTCGATCCGGATCAGGGCTTCTGGAAGCCGTAGCGCGCCAGGATCGCCTGGCCTTCCGCCGACAGCACGTAGCTCACAAAGGCCGTGGCTTGCGTGTTCTGTTTGGTCAGGCTCGTCACGGCGATGGGGTAGGTCACCGGCGTGCGGCTGGGCACGCGCACGGCCACCTTGACCTTGTCAGGCATGACCGCCGCGTCGGAGGCGAAGACAAAGCCCGCTTCGACCTCGCCACGCGCCACATAGTCCAGGCTCTGGCGCACGTTCTGCGCGAGCACGCCCTTGGCGGAGACGGCGTCCCACAGGCCGGCGGCTTCGAGCGCGCCCTTGGTGTAGCGGCCCACCGGCACCGATGCCGGGTTGCCGAAGGCAATGCGCTTCACATCGGGCTTGGTCAGGTCCTGCAGCGCGCTGATATGGAGCTTGCTGTCGTTCGGCACGATCAGCACGACCTGGTTGGCGGCGAAATCGCGGCGCGAGGCCGTGGCCACGACCTTCTCGGCCTCGGCCTTGTTCATCGCTTCCTGGTCGGCCGAGGCAAACACGTCGGCCGGCGCGCCCTTGATGATCTGCTGCATCAGCACGTCGGACGCGCCAAAGTTGAGCACAACCTTGGTGTCCGGGTGGGCCTTTTCGAATGATTCGGCCAGCGTCTTGAACGCATTGGTCAGGCTCGCGGCTGCCGACACCACCAGGTCGGCACCGAACGCGGGCGGTGCGGCCAGCGCCAGGGCGGCCAGCGCGGCGCTGGCGAAATGAACGGCGCGGCGCCGGAAAGCCGTGCCCGGCATGCGGTCGGATCGGGAAGTCTGCATCGGAAGGTTCCTGGGAGCGCACGTGCGCGCGCATGGCTTCGGGTGTACTGTCAGGCGCAATATACGGCTGTATATAGCGAGACGTCAATCTTGCGCCATGATGGCTGGCATGGGTATTGGCGACGGCACAAGCCGGACATCACGGGCGGCGAATGCCGCACAGAACGGAAATAGTGGAAGGGGAGAAGGAAGGCGCGCCGGGATCGGCGCGCCGGTACGTTCAGGCCGGCGGTGCGCCGTCCTTGAACATGGTTTTCAGCTGCGTGCGCAGCTCAGGGGTGTCCTGATGCTGGTGCACCGCCACGGCATGCTGGACCGCGGCTTCGAGCAGTTCATCTTCGCTGTCGGCGCTGAGTGCAACCGTGCAGCCGATGTCGCTCGGATACTCGCGGCAATCGACATACTTGCGTCCCATATTACCTCCTGACGCCGGCATGGCGGCCGGCGTTTCCAAGTATAGGGCGCGGGTTGGCAGGTTTTACAGAACGGGATTGAGCACCTTGCCGGTGGCCAGGAACGCCTCCAGGTTCTCCAGCGTCAGGGCGGTCATGGCGGCGCGCGTTTCATGCGTGCCGCTGGCCATGTGCGGTGCGAGCACGACGTTGTCGAGCGCCAGCAGCGCCGGCGGGGCATTGGGCTCGTCGCGGAATACGTCAAGGCCTGCGCCGCCGAGCTTGCCGTCGGCCAGCGCCGCCACCATGGCGGCTTCGTCGATCACGCTGCCGCGCGAGACGTTGACGAGGATCCCCTTGGGTCCCAGTGCCTCGATGATCTCGCGCGAGACCAGGCCCTCGGTTTCCGGGCCGCCCACGCAGGCCACCACCAGGAAGTCGGACCATGTGGCCAGCGCTTTCAGGTCAGGTTCGAAGCGCCACGGCGCGCCGTCGCGCTGGCGGCGGTTGTGGTAGGCGATCTCCATGTCGAAGCCGCCCGCGCGGCGCGCGACGATCTCGCCGATGCGGCCCAGGCCGAGGATGCCGAGTTTCTTGCCCGATACCCGGGTGGTCAGCGGAAAGCCGCCTTGCGGCCAGCGCTGCGCGCGCACGAAGCGGTCGCCGTAAGCGATGCCGCGCGCGGCGTCGATCAGCAGGCCGAAGGCCAGGTCGGCCACGCAGTCATTGAGTACATCGGGTGTGTTGCTGACCTGGATGCCGCGGGCGAGGGCTGCGTCGAGCGCGATCGAGTCGTAGCCAACGCCGAAGCTGACAATGGCCTCCAGGCGGGGCAGCGCGGCGATCAGCGCAGCGGTGCAACCGTGCCGGGCAGAGGTCACCACGACGCGCACCGCGCCGCCATGCTCGCGCGCCCAGGCGAGAGGATCGGCCTGCTGCCACAGCGCGACGGCGCCGAAACGCTCCTGCAGGGTGAGGTTGGTTGGCGGCGCCAGCGGGCCGACCTGGAGGATCTGGAATGCGGACATGGAAGGGGAGCGGATTCGGGGGGGACGGAACGGCAATGGTAGCGCAGGGCTGCCAGCCTTGCCGGCCACGGGCGGGCTTGCTGGGCTATGCTGGCAGCCTTGATGATCAACGTTGCGCGTACGCGCCCATGCCATGAAGACCCTCTATCTGGCCGGTTTCGATGTGTTCCGTGAAGATGCTGTTGAATGGGGCGGGCAGCTCAAGGCGCTATGCACCGAGTATGGTTTTGAAGGGCTGTATCCGCTCGACAAGGCGGCACCTGCGGGGATGTCCGGGCCGGACACGGCTCGCTGGATCTACGACGCCAATATCGCGCTGATCCGGCGCGCCGATATGGTCATGGCCAACCTCGGCGATTTCCGTGGGCCCGGGGAGCCGGATTCTGGCACTGCCTTTGAAGTGGGCTTTGCCGTGGCGTTGCAGAAGCCGGTGTGGGGCTACTATGGTGAGGATGGATCGCTGCGTGAACGCGTGATCGCGAGCATTGATGATCGCGGACATGCTCGGGATAAGCAGGGATATCTGGTCGAAGATTTTGGGTTGCCGAAGAACCTGATGCTGGCCTGTCCGGCCAAGCTCGTGCGTGGTGGGCCGAAGGAGTGCCTGCAAGCTATGGTGGATGCTGAGCGCAGGCATACGGTGCGGCGGGAGAGGGATGCGGCGTTGCGCGATGCGGATGACTGATGCAGGCAGGGAGGTTTCTTTGCCTTGCTAGATTCTGTCTGACTTGAGTTCGAACGAATCGCGTGCGAAGCGCTCCGGCACGGGGGCATGATGCGACTCCCTCTTGAGCGCCAGCAGCGGCTCGACCCCTGCGTCAAGGCAAGCGATCACTTAGGCCTACTGCGACGATTGCGATGCGCCGCGCGCGGCCATTGGGTCCCGTCCCTGCGTGCGCTGGTTGAACCACTGCGTCAGTGCGCTGCCGGGCTGGCAGCGCAGCCAGGTCCAAACCATCTCGACCGGGGGCGCCCATACCCGCTGGTTGCCCCTTTGCTGATGGCCTGCTTCGCCAATCTCCTTCAGGCGCGCTAGGGCATCACTTCGCTCGCGCGCGGGGGCGCCGCGAGGCTCGCCTGCCGCGCTTTCTCGAGGGCAACGAGCTGCTGCTCCGCCAGTGCCAGCCGTTCGCATTCGCGCGGCAGCCGCTCACGCAACTCGGGCGGCAGCGCATGCGGCCACGCTCGCCGCGCAGCCATGCACGCAGGTTGATCACCAGGTTGATGGCATCGAGCCGGTCGGCCTTCGCGCGACGCCTGTGGCGCGCGACCGGAATGCTGGCCGGATCTCAGCGTAGCAGTCGATGCCGCGCGCCTGCAGCGCGCGACATATCCAGAACGCGTCCGGGCCGGCCTCGCAGCTCACGACGATCTTTACGTCCGCCGGCGGACTATGATGCGCTGGGCCAACGATCCAGACTCACCATCACACGCGGGCAGCCCAATTGGTGTAGATACCTCAAGGTGTTTTCCAAGTGATCAAAACGGTGCGGATGTTGTTGACGAGAGCGCAACCATTGGAAACCGTTGATGCGCACGTACCAGCCGTCCGGCGCGGGCAACAGCTCGACAAATTCCACCAAACCACGGGAAAGCAAGCCCATGAATTCTTGTTCGAATAGATCAGTCAAAGGATCTCTCCTTCATATCGATTAGATCAAAAAGGAAATACACATTGTTGCCTGAAGATGAGGCGCCGCTGTTATATCCTAGGGGTGAGCAGGGTCAGGCAACGCCTTAGCGGCCCAAATAAACGGCTGTAATTTCCTCGCGCTTGTGACCTAGCTCTGCTGAAACCTGCAGTCGCGCTGCACGATCCACTGCCCGCTGTTGCTCCGTGAGCTGTTTCGAAACTGGGCCACCTGCGGCAGGAGCTGGCCAGCCAGTGAGCTGGTGGTAACGTCGCTGGGCATATGCATGCCGAAGTCCGTGCAACTTTGACAAGCCAGCCTTTTCAATCGTCGATTTATAGCGACGGAGTTGGTGGATATATTTGAGCTCTGTAGGGATCATCGATCCGCTTCCACAGAATGCGGCCGCTCTCGCAAGCACAGGCCGCTGATCTTCATCGGTAATTGGCAAAACGCGCTCCCGGCCGCCCTTACACCAGGAGGCCTTAAGGTGAATCTCCTGTATTTCATCCACTGTCAGACCTGCCAGGGCATAATTTGCCTGAAATTTGAGGCATTCTTCTCGACGAAGTCCAAAAGCCTGCTGCAATTCGACGGAACAGCGCACTCGCTCATCGGTAATCTTCTCGAGATCGCCAGGAGCAAGCACCAATGCCTTTGAAATGTTGGTGACATACCGGCGCCGACCAATACCCAAATCCTTATTGGCGCGGGGGACGCAATTCTGTTTACCAACCTTCTCTGCCCACCACCGTATATGTGACATACGGTTTTTCATCGTATTCACGGCAATCCCAACGGTCTGCCAGCGCTCAACTAGTGCAGCAACATGCTTTGGCTTCAAACCAGTCGCAGGAAGAGTGCGAAAGCCCATGTCTTTCAGGTCATGCGCCACCTGGGCGAGCACTTCCTTTCGGGACGCTTGTGTTGCATAAGAGCCATCACGATTGCGCTTAACCAAGCGCATTAGGTCTACAAAAATATCGAATTTCATTGGATTCCTCACTTTGTCGGCATTAACTTTGGTCAGTGTTAACTGCGGCTGGCTAAACCAGCCCTAGCACCGCCGCCCTTGGGCGCGCGGTACGGGTACAGCGACCAGCCACGGCGCCACCAGCCGGCCTGTGCGTCCCGTCGGGCATACACAAACGTTCTGGCGATAAGTGCCGGGCCTTCGTGAGGCGGAGCCCTACGTCCACCTTTGTTGCCTCCAAGCAACCGATTGGTTCCGTTGGATGTCTGCTTTGAGAGTGCAGACGAACTCGCCGGATAATTTCCGGCAATGCTCAGACAATCCTGAGGAGATCAGACGGGGGGAGGGCTTGGGACCCCTGAGGGGCGCTGCGGCGAAATACGGCAGCGAAAGGGCAGAAATGACGTAGCACCAAGGCATGCGAAGCCCTCGGCGACGATTCGGGAAGGAATGGTAAAAGACGGGGGAAAGTGGAAAGGCCTTCGAAGACGCTACGGAGCGCCATTGAAGGCAGTGGGCCAGAGACTGGACGGACCTACACAGCCCAGCCGATCGGCCCAAAAAAGATAGACAGCATATCGCTAGAGTGCAGTTACAGCGCCAGGCGCCTCACTCCACAGTAGCCATACTACGTCCTGATGTGGCACGAATGCCAAAGTCGATGCACGAAGTGCGAGAAGTAGCGTATAGGCTACTATGTCGAATCGTTTTTGGCAAGCCAGCGCACTAGAAGGCGGGCGAGCCCGTTGCAGCAGCCTATGGTCCCAACTACCGGCGGCTTCAGCAGTTGACATCCTCCCCTCCCTCGACCTTCGGTCGCCGCCTGTCGGCGGAAAGGAAGGGGATTCCTACGGCGCTACGCGGTGAGCTGCGTAGCCACTTCGGCGGGTTCCTGCTTCGCAGAGCGGCCTGACTGCACCGGCTCTCCACAGGCTGCAACGCGGTGTCCCCGCGCCAAAACATTGATCGCGCCGACCACGTCGGCGTTTTCCTCGAAACCGCATTCGATGCAGGCGAACCGAGCTTGCGTAAGCCGGTTGGCCGCGCTCACGCTACTGCACGCCGGACATGTCCGGCTCGTGTTCTCGGGCGGCACTGCGACAAGCCAGCCGCCGTGCCACGCCAACTTGTATTCCAACTGGCGGCGGAATTCGAACCAGCCCTGATCCAAAATCGCTTTGTTCAGGCCGGACTTGGCCCGAACGTTCCTGCCCGGCTTCTCGACACTGCCCGCTGCCGACCTGGACATGTTCCTCACCTGCAAGTCCTCGATACACACCATCGCGTGGTTTTGGCTGATCGTGGTCGTGGCTTTGTGCAGGTAGTCGCGGCGGGCGTTCCCGATGCGGGCTTGAATGCGCTGGATTCTGGCTTTCGCCTTCTTCCAGTTGCAGCTGAACTTCTGTTTTCGGCTCATGGACCGCTGCGCTCGACGCAGCCTGGCTTCGTGCCGCTTGAAGCTATTGAGTGGGGCGAGGTAGCTGCCGTCGCTGAATGTCGCGAAGCGGGCCACGCCGACATCGATGCCAACGGCGCTGGTGGACTGTGGCACGGGGGCTTCGACCTCTCGTTGCGTTTGTATCGAAACGAACCACTTGCCAGCGCTCATGGATACCGTGGCGTTGCGCAGCTCGCCCATCGCGTTCCGGCTGTTGCGGTAGCGCAGCCATCCGAGCTTCGGCAGGAAAATACGACTGTGGGCCTGATCCAGCTTGATCTGCTTCGGGTCCGGGTAGCGGAAGCTGTCGCCTTGCCCCTTCTTCTTGAAGCGCGGGAACGCCGCCCGTTTGGCGAAGAAGTTCTTGTAGGCCCGCTCCAGGTCCTTCAGCGCATGCTGCAGCGGATGAACAGGTGAGTCCTTGAGCCACGGTGTCTCCCGCCCGTTGCGCCATCCCGTCAGGTGCTTGGCCATGGCCACATAGCCGATGAACTTGCCTCCCGCCTCGAAGTTTTCCTTCTGCAAGGCGAGCGCCTTGTTAAAGACGAATCGGCACGAGCCAGCGAAGCGACGCATGTCGCGCTGCTGCTCGCCGGTCGGCATCAGTTCGTACTTGAAGGCTTGGAGTCGTTGCATGAATAGATCGTATCAGCATTCCCGCGTCGTCAAGGACGCCTGCTGCGTCCGCGTATCCTTCCTCGCCCTGAAGGGTCCCTGAAGGACGAGGTTTGACGCGCATTCCGATCAAGGCCCGATACGACGAGGCGAACGTCTTCCGCATGAACCAGAACATCCGGCCGCTGCCCTAAACGCTTCCGCGCGCGCCGATTGACATAGCCCGGGCACATTCCTCGCTGCCGGGCTGCCTTTACCTACCGCTTCAATGCCCGCAATCCTGCCGCAATATCATCCGCCGCTGCAGATAGGATCTGCCGATACGCCACCACTACCCCCTCGACCGCGCCAGGCGCAGCCAGGTCGGACTGCGTGCGTCCACTCACGACCCTCCCGTCCGGCAGCCGCCGCACGGTCCAGTTGATGGTCGCCCCAGCCCGCTGGCCGATATCGGCATCCAGCCGCACCACCTCGGTGGTGATCCGATACACCGGCGACACATCGGCCAGCCCCTGCTGATAGGTATCCACCGCCCCCAGGCTGGCCTGCAGCCGCTGCGACAGCGCATCGCGCATCTCGTCGGGCAGCGGCGACGACCAACGTGACAGGTCCAGCAGCCTGAGCCCGGCTTCATTGCCGTTGTGCGTGTCGCGCACCACGAGCTGCGGCCGGTTCAGGCGTTCGGGAACGCGCACGGGCGCCACCTCGATCCATAGTGGCTCGGTGTTGGGCGCCGCCGGTGTCGCCACGCTGGCGCCAGCGGCGGCTGGCCCTTGTGCAAGCGTGTAGTAGCGGGGCTCCGGCGAGGCGCAGCCCGCCAGCACCGTGGCGGCGGTCAGCGCGATCAGCGCATAGGCGCGCGTGGCGTGGGTCCGATTCATCATTCCTTCTGCTATGAAAAACGTGCGCAAATGTGCGCGCCATTTTCTTCCCGCCCCGAGGCTCCTTGCTGGCCAACCTCGTCTCTGACGGACGTAACTTTCCCGCCTGCGATTGGCGACATGCCTCTCGCAGTGCGATTCGTTGCCGAATCACTCGCCACGGGTAGCGCAGTTTCGGTTGCGAGCCGTTCAAGGTTGATCGCTGCGTTGTGATCGCGGTCATGACTCATGCCGCAGGCCGGGCACACGACGCGACGCTCGCTAAGCGCAAGTCTGTCGAGCTTATGGCCACAGCAGGACATCAGCTTACTCGACGGAAACCAGCGATCGGCAAACACAAGGTGCGTGCCGTATCTCTTCGCCTTGTACTCCATTTGCCGGCGAAACTCACTCAGCCCCATGTCCGCTAGTGAGCGTGCAAGACGCTCATTCTTGAGCATACCGGCGATGTTGAGATCCTCCAGGCCAATCGCTTGGTTTTCGCGGCATAGCCTGGTGGTTGCCTTGTGCAGGAAATCCTGCCTGATATTAGCGACGCGGGCGTGCAGGCGCGCCAGCCGTGCGGCACTGTCGATCCGGCCGGCAGAGCGCGCCGGCTGAGGTTTCGTGTTCGGACGTAGCGGCCCAATGAAATCTCGGCTAAATGCCGCGCGCCCTAGCTTGGCCATCTCGACCTTCCGGGACAGGCGTCGAGAGCGAATCCGCAGGTGCCGTAGCGCGGCTTTCAACGGCTTGGGGCCCTCGAACGTTTCCCCCGTCGAAAGTGTAACGGCCGATTTGATCCCAAGGTCCACGCCAACCACGCCATGGCCGGTGCGCGGGACGAATGCCACGTCGTCCGCCACCTCTACCTGGACCGAGATGAACCAACGATCAGCGCGTCGGCTCACGGCGGCGCCCATGACTCGCCCGGGGAACCGCAGCGCCTCCCGCATGGCAACCCGTCCAATCAATGGCAGCACAACCGAGTGTCCGTCAAACCTTAGCTTATCGTTGGCGACGTAGAATCCGTCCTTGCATTGACCTTTCTTCTTGAACCTGGGGGCGTGCGCTTTGATCCCCGACTTCATGTCAGAGAAGAACTTCGACCAGGCCTTGGATAGATTAGCGAAGGGTTGGGCGTGCGCGTCACGATGGATGTCGGTCATCCACGGGTACTGCTGATACTTGATGGCGTTAAAGGACTTCTTCAGCGCCATGGCGCTCGGCTTACCGCCGGCTGCGCGTTGGCGGTTCCATTCCGCTAGTGCCCAGTTCCATACGAAACGCGCGCAGCCAGCCGCCCTCACGAAGTAATCGACTTCGCGCTGGCTGGTCACAAGTTCGATCGTATGGGCTAGCAGCATTGGCAGCGCCCTTTGTGTTCCATTTCGCGGCTCATATTCATGCATTGAGCGTTCACAAATTATGCGCCTATCAGCACATTCGCGCTACCTAGAGACCATCTCCGGCTTGCCGCGCAGCAGCGCTTCAGGGTGGCGTTCGAGATAGTCAGTCAGCGTGCGCAGCGAAGTCGCGGTGCGGGTCAGCTCCTGCACCATGCGGCGCGCATCCTGCTGCAGCGGTGCGTCGGAAGACAGCGTGCCGTTGGCGGTCGACAGCGTCTTGCGCGCGTCCTGCAGTGCGGCCAGCACCTGCGGCGCGACATCGCCGTTGAGCTGCTTGACCAGTTCGTCGGCGCTCGCGAGCGTGGCGTTGAGCGCGGCCACCGACTTGCGCAGGTCCTCGCCGATCTGGTCGAACGGCACCTTGTCGATGCGGTTGACGATGTCGCCGACCTGCGCCTGCAGCTGGTCGAACGTGCCCGGCGTGGTGGCGAATTCGGGAATCGCCGCGTTCAGGTCGACGTTGGCCGGCGGTGCCTTCGGGAAGAAGTCCAGTGCCACATAGAGCTGGCCGGTCAGCAGGTTGCCGGTGCGCAGCTGCGCGCGCATGCCGCGCTTGAGCAGCCCCGCGATGATCTCGTGGCGGCGGGTCGGGTCCTGCACGTCGCGTTCGCGGAAGCCCATGCGCGACGGGTACAGCTCAACCACCACCGGCATGCGGAACGCCTTCTTGTCGCGCTGGTACTCGATGCCGATGGAGCGCACCTGGCCCACGATCACGCCGCGGAAGTCCACCGGCGCGCCCGGCGCGAGCCCACGCACGGACTGGTCAAAGTTGAGCACCGCCAGCGTGGGTGCCAGTTCCTCGGGCTCCTTCATGGCCTCGGCCTGGTCGGCGGCCAGCAGGAACTGCGTGTTCTCCGCGGCCGCATCCGTCGCGCTGGTGCCGTCGGGCGCCTGGAAGGCCACGCCGCCGAGCAGCACGGTGACCAGCGATTGCGTCGACAGCTTCAGGCCCGACGCGTCCAGCTTGAGGTCGACACCGCTGGCGTGCCAGAAGCGCGTGTCGGCGTTCACCAGCTTGTCATAGGGCTTGTTGACGAATACGCGCAGGGTGATGTCGCGCCCGTTCGGATCGAGCTGGAAGGCCACCACCTGGCCTACCTGCACGCGGCGGTAATAGACCGGCGAGCCGATGTCGAGGGACCCCAGGTCCGACGCGCGCAGCACGAATTGCTTGCCCGAGGAGTCGGATGTCACGACGGGCGGCGCCTCCAGACCCTTGAACTCGCGCTTGCCCTCGTTGGACTTGCCCGCGTCCACGCCGATGTAGGCACCTGAGAGCAGCGTTTCCAGGCCCGATATGCCGCTGACTGCAAAGCGCGGCCGCACCACCCAGAAACGCGTGTCGGCCACGGCGAAGTTCTCCGCGTCCTTGGTCAGGTCGATCATGGCCAGCACGTGCGAGCGGTCGGGCGCGAGCCGCACCGACTTCACCAGGCCGATATCCACGTCCTTGTAGCGCACCGCGGTCTTGCCTGGCGTCAGGCCTTCGGCCGAGCGGAAGGTCACGGTGATCTCGGGTCCGCGCGAGGACAGCGTGTGGATCAGCAGCGAGATGCCGACCACGGCCGCGACGATCGGGATCAGCCAGACCAGCGATGGCAGCCAGCGTGCCCGGCGTCGGCGTTCGGGTTGCGGCAGCCCCGATGGCGCGGGCGGAAGGTTGTCAGTGTCGGGCATCTTGTTGTTCCAGCGAGTCCCACAGCAGGCGGGGGTCGAAGCTTAGTGACGCGAGCATGGTCAGCACCACGACCGAGGCAAAGGCCAGCGCGCCGCCGCCGGGAATGATAGTGGCCAGCGCCCCGGCCCGCACCAGCGAGGCCAGCAGCGCCACCACGAATATGTCGAGCATGGACCATCGGCCGATCACCTCGACCAGGCCATAGAGCCGGGTCCGCTGCCGCAGGCGCCAGGTGGAGCGCATGTGCACGGAGACCAGCAGCAGCGTCAGGATCAGCATCTTCAGCAGCGGCACGATGATGCTGGCGATCAGCACGATCCCCGCAAGCAGGCGCGAGCCCGACAGCCACAGGTAGATCACGCCGGACAGGATGGTGTCCTGTTGCGTGCCGAGAATGGACTGCGTCACCATCACCGGCAGCAGGTTGGCGGGAATATAGAGCATATAGGCCGACAGCAGGAACGCCCAGGTACGGGCCACGCTGTCTGGCTTGCGGTGGTGCAGCGTGGCGCCGCAGCGCGGGCAGGGCTGGCCTTCGAGCGAACGCGGGCTGACCAGGTCGCAGGCGTGGCACGACAGCAGGCCCAGCCGGGTGGCCGTGGGTACCTGCGGCAGCGGCGTGCGCTCGTCGTCGTCGGTGATTTCCCGGACCACGCTGCTGGCGAACTTGCGCGAGCGCTGGAGCTGCTCCCGCGCGCCGCTCAGGCGCGGCAACTTGCGGCGCGGTGGCTGCGTGTCGCTCATCGGCTGGCTCCGTCCGTGGCCTCGGCCTCTTGCGGTGACTCCAGGTAATGCCACAGGTCGCGCGGATCGAACGACAGCATGGCCGCCAGCACCACGACCAGCGCGCCGAACGACCACAGCGCGATGCCGGGCAGCACCTGGGCCATGCTCGACAGCTTCACCAGCGTGACCAGCACGCCGATCATGAACACTTCGATCATGCCCCACGGCCGGGTCTGGCGGATGCCGCGCACGATGCGGTCAAAGCCCGCGGGCATGCGGTGGACCGACATGGGCACCAGCAGGTAGACCATCATCAGCATTTCCGAAAGCGGGAACAGGATAGTGGTGATGAACACCAGCGCGGCCACCAGCGCCATGTGGTCGGCATACAGCGCCTGCACGGCGCCCAGCAGCGTGGTCTGCGTGCGCACGCCTTTCAGGTCCATCTCGACAATGGGAAACGCGTTGGAGATCAGGAACAGGATCAGAGCGGTGATGACCAGCGGCAGCAGGTGCCGGTAGGTGCGCGTGCTTTCGCGGTACAACTGGCCGCCGCAGCGCAGGCACACCGCGCGTTCGCCCCGGGCCAGTTCCGCGCGCTGGTACACGGCGTCGCAGTATTCGCAGGCGACCAGTCCGTGCAGCGCGTCCGTCGGGGCGCCGGTGTCATCATGTGCCATGCGTGCCGCTCAGCCGGGACGCTTGCCCGGCGCAACAGCCGGCGCGACAGCCGGTGCGTCGGGGTTGTCGACGAGGGCGGGCGGAGGGCTGCCCGCCGGCGCTGGCGCCGTGGCTTGCGCGCGCTGCGCGGCGCGTGTGGCCTCGGCCTGCGAGCCGATGGTCCAGTCGCGCAGCAGCGCGTAGGCCACTGCCAGCAGGGTCGGGCCGATGAATACGCCGAGGAAACCGAACGCAAGCGCGCCGCCGAGCACGCCCATCATGATCCAGATGAGCGGCATGCCCGTGCCCTTGCTGATCAGCAGCGGCTTGACGACGTTATCGGCCATGCCGACCACGCCCACGCCCCACACCACCAGGAAGATGGCCCAGCCCGTGTCGCCGGCGTGGTAAAGCCACAGCGCGGCCGGCAGCCAGATCAGCGGCGGCCCGACCGGGATCACCGACAGGAAGAACGTGACGAAGCCCAGGATGGCAGCCGCCGGCACACCGGCGATCCACAGGCCGATGCCTTGCAGCAACGCCTGGATGAACGCCGTGCCGAGCACGCCGTAGACCACGCCCTTGACCGTGCTGCCGGCCAGCGCGAGCAGGTGGTCGGCGCGCTCGCCGGCAATGCGGCGCATGCCGGCGCGCAGCCAGTCGACCGCGAACTCGCCGCCCGTATAGAAGAAGAACGCGAGGATGATCGACAGTGCGAGCTGCCCCAGTCCGGCGCCGATCGACAGTCCGGCGCCCAGCAAAGCATGGCCGACCGGTGCGATCAGCTTGCGCAGGTTGGCCGCCATATCGGAGTCGGCGTGGATCACCGACTCCCAGGACTTCTGCAGGTAGCTGCCCACGTAGGGCAGGCCGCTGAGCCAGTCGGGAAGCTGTGGAATGCCCTGGTCCATGTAGCGGTCGACCAGGCTGGTGAGTTCATCGATATGTGCGGAAAAGCTCGCGCCGGCGTAGACGAAGGGGCCGAGCACGATCACCGTGGCGAGCACCACGCAGATCAGCGCCGCCAGGCTGCGCCGGTTGCCGAGCCAGCGCGCCAGCACGGTATAGGGATACCACGAGCTGAAGGCCAGGATGGCGCCCCACAGCAGCGCCGTGGTGAACGGTGCCAGAACCAGCAGCGAGCCGCCGATCAGCACGACCAGCGCGAACACGGCGGCGATCTTTTCAATCAGTTGGCCGGAACTCATGACTTCTCCCCAATTCCGCCGGAGTGACGGAAACGGCGTAAATATAGCTTACGTCAGTCCCGACGACGGCGAGAGGGGCATTTCAGGTGCCTGTGCGGGCACTCGCGCGGGTGTGGCCGGGCAATAATCACAGTGCCACAGGTATGTGACATGCGCCAGCACCGCATGGAAAGTGCAAGCGGGCGCCGTAGCGCCCGCTTGCGAGTTCAGGGGGGAAGGCGAAGGTCAGGCCGTAGCGCTCATCACGCCGTCCTTGAGCAGCGCGGCGACCAGGTCCGACTGCGTCACCATGCCGACCAGACGGTGGTGATCGTCGATCACCGGCGCATGGTGCAGGCCGCCGTCGCTGAATGCCTGTGCCAGTTCCACCATGGGCTGATCGGCGCGCGCGGTGACCACGGCGCGCGTCATCAGGTCGCGCACGGTGCCGGCCAGGCGGCGCGCACCGGTGTCGCGCTGCGCGGCGAAGAAATCGCTCTGGGTAATGATGCCCAGGAGCTTGCGGTGATCATCGACCACCGGAAGCGCCTTGATGCGGTGCCGCGTAAGCAGGTGCGAGGCTTCGGTGGCCGGTTGCTGCGGGCGTACCGTCACCACGTCGCGCGACATGATGTCCGAGCACAGCACGTTACCAAAGCGGCGCCGGTAGGCGCGCAGTTGCGCGGCCACCAGGATCGCTTCCAGGTCGTCTTCTTCGATGTCGAGGAACTCGCCGCGCGCCTGCAGGGCGTCGTGCAGGTCGGCGCGCGTGAAGCCCACGCGCTGTCCGGGCGGAACGTCGCTGGTGTGGTGCTGCACCGGCGGTTCGGGCGGACGGTGCGGATAGCGCCGCCGCGACAGGTTGTTGAAGGCCAGCGCCATCAGCAACAGCAGCATCGAATTGAACAGCACCGGCACCACCACGAAGCCGAAGCCCAGCGCGCTGACGGGCGGCCCGCCGAAGACCGCGGTGATCGCCACCGCGCCGCTGGGCGGGTGCACGCAGCGGAACTGGAACATGATGGCAATGGCGATCGCCACGGCGGTCGCCGCGGCAAGCCCGGGATCGGGAATCCAGCGCGCGCAGGCAACGCCGACCAGCGCGGCAAACAGGTTGCCGCCGATGATCGACCACGGCTGCGCGAGTGGACTTGAAGGCACCGCGAACAGCAGCACGGCCGAAGCGCCCATCGGCGCGACAAACCACGGGTTGAAGCCGCCCAGGGTCTGGTGGCTGATCCACTCGGTGATGAACAGGCCCAGCAGCGCACCGAAGCAACTCTTGAAGCGCTCGATGCGGTTGGCCGATACCGGCAGCGGGACGAAAGTGCGCAGCCAGGCACGGGTGTTGTGTGCAAGCGCAGCGACGGCGGGGGCGGAAGGCATTCGGGAACGGGGGCGCGTTGGAATGGTCCGCGTAATATATCACGGGGTGATATATTTGGCCGCCTCTGGCAAGGTCCATGTCTGGCGGAAGTCCGCGCTGATTCTTGCCGCATCGCACAAGAATCCAAGGAGCCCCCATGCATATCGAAAAGAGCGACTATGCCGTCAGCCAGCGCCTGTTGCTGCTGTGCGGCATCGCATTGCTGATCGGCGTCGTCAGCACGCTGGCCGCCGATGTCCTGCTGTTGCTGATCCGCTTCTTCACCAACCTGTTCTTCTACCAGACGCTGTCGCTCGCGGAACGTTCGCCGGCGCACCACACGCTGGGCGCGTGGGTCATCGTCGTGCCGGTGCTGGGCGGACTGATCGTCGGCCTGATGGCGCGCTACGGCAGCGACAAGATCCGCGGCCACGGCATTCCGGAAGCGATCGAGGCCGTGCTGTTCGGCAAGAGCAAGATGTCGCCACGCGTGGCGGTGCTCAAGCCCCTGTCGTCGGGCATCGTGATCGGCAGTGGCGGCCCGTTCGGCGCGGAAGGGCCGATCATCATGACCGGCGGCTCGCTGGCCTCGCTGCTGGCGCAGTACCTGCACCTGACCGCCGGCGAGCGCAAGTCGCTGCTGGTGGCAGGCGCCTGTGCCGGCATGACCGCGATCTTCGGCACGCCGGTGGCGGCGGTGCTGCTCGCGATCGAACTGCTGCTGTTCGAGCTGCGCCCGCGCAGCCTGCTGCCGGTGGCGCTGGCTTGCGCGGTGGCCGGCTTCATGCGGCCGTTCTTCTTCGAGGCCAGCACGCTGTTTCCGCTGCAGACCGCGCCGGCCGGCGCAGTGGCGCTGGGCTCGTGCCTGCTGGCCGGGCTGTTGTGCGGTGCGCTCGGCGCGGCGCTCACGCTGGCGCTGTACCGGACCGAAGACGCGTTCTCGCGGCTGCCGGTGCACTGGATGTGGTGGCCCGCGATGGGCGGCCTGCTGGTCGGCATTGGCGGCTACTTCGAGCCGCGCGCGCTCGGCGTGGGCTATGACGTGATCGGCGACCTGCTCAACAACCATCTCGCGATCAGCGTGGCGGTGGGCTTGCTGGTGGTCAAGGCGCTGATCTGGATCGCGGCGCTCGGTTCGGGGACCTCGGGCGGTGTGCTGGCCCCGCTGCTGATGCTTGGTGCCGGCCTGGGCACGGTGCTGGCGCCGTGGCTGCCGGGCGGCTCGCCGCAGCTGTGGGCGCTGGTCTGCATGGCCGGCGTGCTGGGCAGCGTGCTGGGCGCACCGCTGACCGCCATCGTGTTCGCGTTCGGGCTCACGCACGATACCGAGGCGCTGCTGCCGCTGCTGCTGACCACCGCCGTGGCCTACGGCTTCTCCGTGCTGACCATGAAGCGCTCGATCATGACCGAGAAGATCGCGCGGCGTGGCCTGCATATCTATCGCGAATACAGCGTGGATCCGCTCGAGCGCGCCCACGTGGCCGAGCTGATGACGCGCGAGGTCATCGCCATCGATGCCGACCTGCCGGTGGCCGAGGCGACGGCGCGCTATTTCGGCGAGCATGCGGCGCACCGCGCCTATCCCGTGGTGTCGGACGGCCGCGTGCTGGGCATGCTGGATCGCGCCACCGTGCGCGGCGCGTGCGCGGGATCGGCGCCGTCAGGCCTGCGCTGCCGCGACCTGCTGGTGGCGCAGGCCCGGGTGCTGGTCCCGTCCCAGACCGCGCGCGCGGCGGCCGGCAGCATGGCGGCGTCGAGCGTGGCGCGGCTGCCCGTGGTGGAGAGCACCGCCAGCATGCGGCTGATCGGCATTGTCTCGCTGCGCGACCTGCTGCAGCCCAGCGGGCAGGTCTTCCACGAGGAGTTCAGCCGCGAGCGCCTGCGCGGCTCCGCCACCGGCAAGCTGAGCGCAACCCGCTAAAGCTTGTAGGTCGACAGCAGGATGCTGGTCTCGGTCGCGCCGATGCCGTCGATCAGCCGGATCCGGTCCAGCGTGCGGTCGAACGCTTCCAGCGTATCGGCGCGCAGTTCCGCGATGATGTCCCAGCGGCCGTTGGTGGTGTGCAGCGCCTGCACATTCGGCTCGCCGCGCAGGGCCTGCAGCACGGCGCGGGCCTTGTTGCCTTCCACCGCCACCGTCATCCACGCGCGGATGCGGTGCGGCTCGGCCTCCGGCCGCAGCCGCACCGTATAGCCGACGATCAGCCCCTCCTTTTCCAGCTTGTCGATGCGGTTCTGCACGGTGGCGCGCGACACGCGCAGCGCCTGCGCCAGCGCCGTGACGGGCGTGCGCGCGTTGTCGCGCAGGAGGGACAGCAACTGGTGATCGATGGCATCCATGGGGCTTGGCATTTCGCTGGCAGTGGTTGGCGTTTTGTACATCCGATACGGCATTTTGCGCAAGTTGCTGGCTATTAGTTAACACCGGCCTGCACCAGAATGCAATCGAACAACAACCGCGCCGCAACCCGCTGCCGACGACCCCCAAGGAGCCGCCGTGATCACCACCCCCACCATCCTGCTTGTCGAACCGACGTTCTACGATGTGTCCTACAGCATCAACCCGTGGATGGATCCGCAAGCCTGGGCGCGCGATCCGCGCGGCATGCACCGCAGTGCCAGCCGCGCGTTTGACGCGCTGCACGATGCCCTGCGCCTGTCTGGCTTCACGGTGGAACTGGCGCCGGGCTTTCCGGGCGTGCCGGACATGGTGTTCCCGGCCAACGCCGCCGTGGTGCTGGATGGCCGCGCCGTGCTGGCGCGCTTCCGCTACCCGCAGCGCCGCGGCGAAGAAGCGCCATTCGCCAGCATCTTCGAAAGCCTGCGCCAGCGCGGGCTGGTCGATGAAGTCATGCAGCTGCCGGCCGGCTGCTACCAGGAGGGCGCGGGCGACTGCATCTGGGACGCCAGCCGCGGCCACTTCTGGGCCGGCTTCGGCCCGCGCTCCTCGCGCGAGGCGGCCGACGCGATGTCGGCCCGGTTCGGCCGCGAGGTGGTGGCGCTGGAACTGGCCACGGAGCACAGCTATCACCTGGATGTCTGCTTCTGCCCGCTGTCGGGCGGAGACCTGCTGTACTACCCGCCGGCCTTCACCGATGCGTCGCTGCGCGAACTGCGCGCGCGCGTGCCGGCCAGCCTGCGCATCGAGGCGACCGAGGACGACCTGCGCCACTTCAGCGTCAACGCCGTCAACCTGCACGACCAGGTGGTGATGACGCGCACCACGCCGCACCTGCGTGCCGAACTGGGGGGGCGCGGCTACCACCTGCGCGAAGTCGACCTGTCGCCATTCATGCTGTCCGGAGGTGGCGCCTATTGCATGACCTTGCGGCTGGACCGCAGCAGCGGGGCGGTCAACACGGCCCGCGCTGCTGCGTGAACGCATCGTGAACGGTTACCCACGGAGATTCAGGAGTCCACCATGAAAGACACCGCCATGACGCGCTTCCTGGACGCCACCGATGTCGCCAAGCTGGTCGGCGCCATCGGCGTGCCGGTTGCCCTCGCGCAACTGGCCGACCACGTACGCCAGGATTTCCTGCGCTGGGAGCAGTTCGAGAAATCGGCACGGCTGGCCAGTCATTCGCCGCTCGGCGTGATCGAGCTGATGCCCGTGAGCGACGGCGTGCAGTATGCGTTCAAGTATGTGAACGGCCATCCGCGCAATGCGCGCTTCGCGATGCCGACGGTGATGGCCTGCGGCATGCTGGCCGAGGTCGAGACCGGCTTCCCGCTGATGCTGGCCGACCTGACGCTTGGCACGGCGCTGCGCACGGCCGCCACCTCGGCGCTGGCGGCACACGCCATGGCGCGGCCGGGCAGCTCGGTGATGGCGCTGATCGGCAACGGCGCGCAGGCCGAGTTCCAGACGCTGGCGTTCCACGCCATGCTGGGCGTGCGCGAAGTCCGTGCCTATGACATCGACCGCGAGGCCACGGCGCGGCTGGCGCGCAATCTTGCGGGCGTTCCTGGCCTGTCCATCGTTCCCGTGAATACCGTGCAGGCCGCGCTGGCCGGCGCGGATATCGTATCCACCGTAACCGCCGACAAGACGCGGGCAACGATCCTGACGCCGGACATGGTGCGCCCGGGCATGCACCTGAATGCCATTGGCGGTGACTGCCCGGGCAAGACGGAACTGCATCCGGACATCCTGCGCCAGGCGCGCATCGTGGTGGAGTACGAACCGCAGACGCGGCTCGAAGGCGAGATCCAGCAGCTCGCGCCGGACGCGCCGGTCACCGAACTCTGGCAGGTGCTGTCAGGGCGCGCACCCGGGCGCGGCGCCGCGAGCGAGGTGACGATCTTCGATTCGGTCGGGTTTGCGCTGGAAGACTACTCGGCATTGCGCTGGCTGTATGCCACGGCGTGTGCGCGCCATGCGGGCCGGCATGTGGAGCTGGTAGCCATGCCGCCGGACCCGCGCAACCTGTATGGCTGGATGATGGAAGCGCAGGCGCCGCGCTCGGCGGCACCGCAAGAGACGGCGCTCGCCTGATCGGCTTGCGGCAGCGGGCAACAGCAACGGGCGGGGCTTCAGCCCGCCCGGCCCATCATCAGCTGCGCGCGCAGGAAGCCCTTGACCTCTTCAAGCGAGGGCGTCTTCAGGAACACCATGATGCCCCAGTGTTGCAGCGCGTCGGCCACGCCGTCGTAGGCCTGGCGGTTGGTGATGACCGCAAAGATCACGTGCAGGCTGGAGAAGAAATTCTGGAGTTTTTCGATCGTGGCGGACTCGGCGTCGTTCAGCTCGTCGACGTAGTAAAGCACCACGCGTGGGTGCGAGCTGACCGAGGCGATGACGGTGTCGAGCACATCCTCCACCACTGCGGCGCGCAGCGGCAGGCCCCACTTGCTGAGCTGGCTATGGATGCGCTGCGCTTCCTGGTGATTCGGGTGGAACACCACCAGATCGAGTTCATGCTCTGCCTGCGGGGAACTGCCGACCCGCGTGGCCAGCAGGTTATGGACGGTTTCCTTGTGGATGCGCCGATGGCCGCCATTGGTCTTCCACGCCCCAAGCTCCCCACGTTCGACCATTTTTTGAACGGTTCCTAGGGAGACATTCAGGAGTTTCGCCGCGGTGCGCGTACTGTAATAGGCCTTTTCAGGCACAGCAGTATTCCTTGGCATTAGCATCACCCGTCATTAATGAGAGAAAAGGACTGCACTCGTGTGGGCCCTCGCGCCAGCTATTCCCGAACTTCCGGGAGGATGGCCCTTGCCGCCGCATGGCACTCCCCGACTTGACTACGCCATCGCAGCTTCAGCTCGTTGCTTTACCTACCATTCGCCCTGACCCAAGGGTGGCACCACGCTAGCGTGGCTATGGCGTAAGAGCCATTTACGCAAATCCCCCGAACGGGGGATGTGGCAACAAGAATGATATGCCTTCTTGCGCAAAATGCGAGAGTCTGAAACGCATTATTACGATCTAGTTCCGGCACTTCTGCGACTTAGCGCACATTTGGGGTTTTGGATGGACCGCGCCCCGGGGTCGCGCAACACACCGGGGGGGCTTGCCTGCAAAGGGGCGGCAGAAGAGGGCTGCAGGGAAGTGGGGAGATCGCCCAGCCAGCATCATTCTCCGGCGCCAACACGGCGCAGGGATGTCACGGCAGGTTTAGTACAGGCCGGGCAGCAGAAAAAGGGCGCAGATGGCACGGGTTACCACTACGCCTGAAACCTTGCGGGAGCCGTCAGGAGTAGGTCTTGACCAGCTTGGATTTGAGCGGCCAGCGCTTGGCGGCCAGGATCCAGATGCACAACAGTGGCCCCAGGACGGGCACCAGCGACAGGTAGGCATACGCCGGCGAGAAGTGGGCTTGCCGGAAGACCCGCCAGAACGGCACGAACCACGCAAGTTCAAACACCATCAGGGCTAGCAGAAGGGCGGGCGGGCTGTTCATGGGAAAAGGGGCTGGTTCTTGTCGCTGTTCCGTGGATTATGCGAACGCGCTTTGTGCTCGGCACTCCTACTTGAGGAGGGTAACCGGGGGGATCATGCGCGAACGCCTGGTGTCGCCCCGCCAGAGGCGGATGGAAAGGGGAGTAATCGCGGGGGGCGGCAGCCATTTTTGGCATTTTTTTGGTACTTTTGATGTTGCTCCGTCCGATCACATGCGCCGGCTTCCGGCGCCGTCGCGCCTTCGCAACTCACCCAATCGGGTGTTGCCAGACTTCCGGTCTCCTGCGAAAACATGCGCCGCGCGGATAGCAGGGCAACGCGGCAATGTTGTGTTTGCCAGACATGAGTTGGCGCTGTTGCAATGCGGGAAAACCCATGGTCACTCAATGGTCGAAATGCTAAAATAGCCAAATTCGAAAAAATTGCGTCAAAGCTCGACGCAATGTAGATCCAGGGCGGCCGTCACGCGGCGGATAGGCAAAAACAGCCGATCCATGTTGCTGGGTAGATGAGTGGGTGGAAGCCGGCGATCCGGCCTTGCACCAGGCGCGCCGGGAAGAAATGCAAAGCGTTGTACACGATGCCGCTGCCACAGCGACCGGCAAGCGCATTGCTTCAAGCGTCTTCGGCGTCATGTCAACCTTTGAAGACGTATTGAATGCTGTCAAGACTTCTGAGTGTCCGTCGCGGACTGGTCGCTATTGCCGTGGTTCCTGTGCTGGCATCCTGTGCGCTGTCGCCGGGCATGCGCTTTGATCCTCAGCGGCCGCTGAATCCCGAAGATCCGAATTCGGTACCGAAGGTGACGCCGATCACACCGGAGCTGGTCAGGGCGCAGAAGGCGGCGGCCCGGCCGACCAATGAAGGCGTCGAAGAACTGTTTGGCACGCCGCAGCCGTATGCCATTGGTGCGGGCGACATCCTGTCCATCGTGGTGTGGGACCATCCCGAGCTGGTTTTCCCGACGCAGACCTATTCGATTGGCGCTGCCTATGACATCCCGAACTACAGTGGCGCGGCCAACGTACCGGGCTATGTTGTCAGTCCGGCCGGCACCATCCAGTTCCCGTATGCAGGGGTGGTAAAGGTAGTGGGCAAGACGCCCGATCAGGTGCGCGGTGAACTGAGCGTTGCGCTCAAGAACGTCGTCACCATGCCCCAGCTCACGGTCCGCGTGCTTGCCTATCGCAGCAAGCGGATCTACCTGGACGGTGAAGTCAAAGTCCCAGGTCCACAAAACATCGATGACGTGCCCATGACGCTGGTGGAGGCGCTGAATCGTGCTGGCGGGGTGAATGTGACCACTGGCGACAACAGCCGTGTGCGCATTAGCCGTGGCGGCAAGAATTACTACGTCAATATGCCGGCCCTGCTGCAGCAAGGCGTTGACCCGGCGAATGTCATGCTTCGCTCCGGCGACATCGTTCGTGTGGAGCAGCGCGAGGACAGCAAGGTGTTTGTCGCGGGTGAAGTGGTACGGCCATCTACCGTGTTGCCGCGCAACGGACGCCTGACGCTGAACGAGGCTATTGGCGAAGTTGGCGGGCTGAATCCGATCTCCGCGGATGCCAAGGAAGTCTACGTTATCCGTAAGAGCACGGACGGCGAAGCGGAGGTATTCCATCTGGATGGCAAGTCGCCTGTGTCGTTGGCTTTGGCGGAAGCGTTTGAGCTAAAGCCTAAGGACGTTGTGTATGTGGACGCCGCAGGGGTGGTGCGCTGGAGCCGCGTGATCAATCAGTTGATTCCGAGCGCCAATTTCTTCAATTCGACTGCGAATACGTTGAAATGATTAAGCGCGTGCTTGTTGTTTGTATTGGGAATATTTGTCGAAGCCCTATGGCCGAAGCCAAGTTGCGCGAGGCGCTGCCGGAAATGCATATCTACTCTGCCGGTCTGGGGGCGCTAGTAGGCAAGCCCGCCGACGCCATCGCTACCGAGCTCATGAGCGAGGCTGGCCTCGATATCCGGCAGCACCGAGCCCAGCAGCTCACCAATATGCTGGCCAGCCAAGCAGACATGATCTTTGTGATGGACAGCGAGCAGAAGCGGGAAATCCAGCGCCGCTATCCGTCCGCATCGGGCAAGGTATTCCGCTTGGGCGAAGTGGGCAAGTTCGATATCCCCGATCCATATCGCCAGCCACGTGCCGCCTTTGAAGACGCGCTCAAATTGATCCAGAGCGGTGTGGATGCGTGGGTACCGCGCATCCACGCACTGGTCTAATAATTTTGTCGGTCCCTCCTATGAATCAGAACCCTTCCTATGTGCCGGCCTTGCACAAACAGGATGATGAAATCGACCTTGTTCAATACCTCGATGTTTTGGTTGCCAATCGCTGGGTGATTGCTGGAATTGCTGCGGCAATGCTCGCACTTGGTGTCGCGTTTGCCTTCTTCAGCCGCCCGATTTATGAGGCCGACATATTGGTTCAAGTCGAGGATAATCCCACTAGTCCGAAGAGCTTGCTGGGGGACGTTTCTAGTCTCTTCGATGTGAAAACAGAGGCTGCCGCTGAGATCGAAATCCTCCGCTCTCGGATGGTCGTGGGTAAGGCGGTTGAGAATCTGAGGCTTTATGTTGATGCAAAGCCAAAATACTTTCCTATTATCGGAGAGAGCATTGCACGCAAAACAAAGACCTTGTCTGATCCCGGCCTGTTCGGTATTGGAGGCTTTGTTTGGGGACGCGAGAGTATTGATGTAGATACCTTCGAAGTGCCAAGTGAGCTCGAAGGGGAGAAATTCAAACTTGTCGCATTAGGTGGCGGCAAGTATCGAATTGATCAATCGGATTTAGATGAACCGATCGAGGGTCGAGTTGGCGAAATGCTCGAGAAAAACCAAAGTGTCGGCCGTATTCGCCTGCTGGTGACCGAGCTAAAAGGGAAGCCTGGCGCGACCTACAATTTATTTCGTAATTCCGAGTTCAAAACGCTAACCGATTTGCAGGACGATCTTAAGATTGCTGAACTCGGGAAGCAAAGTGGCATCATCAGTGCGTCGCTACAGGGCAAAGATCCTGCGCGTACTGCGGCAGTGATGAGCGAGATTGGAAAGGAATACATCGAACAGAACATCAGGCGTAAGGCCGAGGAGGCAGAGAAGTCCCTCGTTTTTTTGGGTAATTTGCTACCTCAATTGAAGAGCGAGTTGGAGCGAGCCGAGACTCAATACAACAAATTGCGAAACAAGCGTGGAACCTTCAATTTGAGCGAAGAAGGTCGCGCGTTTCTTCAGGAGAGCGTGGAGTCAGAGTCTGGGTTGCTAGAACTTAAGCAAAAGCGAGCGGAGTTGACGACTCGCTTCGCTGCCGGTCATCCAGCAATTCAGGCGATCGACAAGCAGATAGGTGCCTTGAGCGGCAAGGTAAATAACCTCGAGCAACGCATGAAGGCCTTTCCCGATCTGGAGCAGGATTCGCTGCGGCTGATTCGGGATGTGCAGGTTAACAATGATTTGTACGTCGGCCTGCTCAATAACATGCAGCAACTCAAGCTTGTCAAAGCGGGTAAAGTTGGAAGTGTAAGACTTATCGATACGGCCGCTGTGCCGGAAGAGCCCGTCCGTCCCAAGAAGCCACTCGTTATTGCAATTGCCGGTATATTAGGCCTAGCGCTCGGTGTGGTCGTTGCCTTTGTGCGTAATGCGCTTTACGGCGGCATTACGGATCCTCAGGATATCGAACAGCATACGGGTCTTAACGTCTATGCTACCGTCCCCTTGGCTACCACGCAATTGTCAATGGCTGACGACATGCGGTTGCGAAAGCGCGGGCAGTATCTCTTGGCAAACAGATATCCCAACGATCCTGCGGTGGAAAGTCTCCGCAGCCTGCGTACCGCTTTGCAATTCGCGATGTTAGATGCTAATGATAAGCGTGTGCTATTAACCGGACCAACTCCAGGGGTGGGTAAGTCTTTCGTTTCAGTCAATCTTGCCGCAGTGATGGCTGCTGGCGGAAAGCGCGTGCTACTGATCGATGCTGATATGAGAAAGGGCTACTTGAATCAGTATTTTGGTCTTGATCGAGGTCCGGGTTTATCCGATTTCTTGGCGGGGACCGCGGGCATTGAGAAAATTATTCATCGGGAAGTTGTAGCAGGTCTAGATTTTGTCGCGACTGGGACAATCCCGCCAAATCCGGCAGAACTACTTCTCACTGAACGGATGGCGCAAGCCTTGGAAGAACTCAGTGAGCGTTATGATTTGGTGTTGATCGATACTCCGCCGGTCCTGGCTGTCTCAGATACTCCCATCCTCGCTGCGCGTTGCGGAACTGTATTTCTGGTAACTCGTTTTGAGAAGAGTTCCATCGGTGAAATTACGGAGTCGGTGAAGCAATTGCGTAACACGAATATTGATGTTAAGGGGGTAATCTTTAATGGCTTGGATCCCAATGCTTTCCGCTATGGGTATGGATCGAAGTACGGTCGCTATCGGTACGCCTACTATGCTTACGAGAATGGTGAAGTGAAGAAATCCGGATGAATAGGATAAGTCCCTCACCTCGGTCTCCCGGTAAATTTGCATTCATGGAATCGATCCCTCAATACCAGCGGCGGTCGCGGCTGGATGTGTTGGACTATGTACTGTGTCTCACAATATTCTCTTATATTGCGTGGCCATACTACATAAAATTAAGATTGGGGATCGACTTTACACCGACGAAGTTGCTTTTGCTTCTATGGTTTGGACTAGCCTTCGTTGTGTACATGCTTACCCCTGGAAGGTTCGCTTTTGCACACCATGTTATTAGAAGGAATGGGGCGCCATATCGCCTATTGTTAGTCTTCGTTATCTGGCGTGGGGTTGGTTGCATCTTTTCGTCTGATCCCGCACTATCGTTAGCCGAGTTCGTGCGCTCAGACCTTACGTTTTCATTTCCATTGTTGGTTATGACGATGTATACGATCCGCTCGTCAGCTGCGGTAGAGGCGTGTTTTCGTACTATTTTTTTTGCCGCCATTGTGGTCGCCTTAATAGGTATAGTGGAATGGCGAGCGGAGTCAAATCCTTTCACTGTGGGATTGAATGAGTCATCTGAGGGTCTGGCGCAATTAGCGCTCGATAAAAGTAGGGATGGCGCTTACAGGGCGCAGTCCACGTTTTTCCATCCACTCGCTTTCGGGCAATTTCTAGCTATGGCGGCTGCGATGTTGATGGGGCTGCGTATAAATCGATTTGGCATTTTAGGTAGAGGGATTTGGCTCTGCGCATACGCGATATTTGCGATTGCAATAGTAGCCACAAATACACGATCATCCATTATTGGGATGTTCTTAGTTGTCCTTTGCTTCCTGTTTTTTTCTGGGGCTAAGTTCGCAAGAAGAATGGCGACAAAGCCTCAGAGAATGATTATATACGCGATTATTATATTTATTGCGATTATCGGGGCTGCCTTGTCGTTCGGTTTTGTCTCGGAGTTGGTGGCTGGCCGATCTGCTGTTGAAAAATCAAGTAGTTCGGTGCGGATTGATATGTTGATAGCCGGAATTCCTGTTGTGCTGCAGAATCCCCTATTTGGGGTGGGCATCCAAAATGGTGCGAAGGCGGTCGGTTTTACTGGGGCCGGCGGTGCGGCAACTCTTGACAATTTACCTTTATATCTTGCGGTTGAGACGGGCTTTCCATCTATGATTGCGTTTTATGGTGCACTCTTTATGGTCGTGATGAGAGTTGCCAGAGGACAGCGGCGGGCACAGATTCAACTCAAGTTTCAATTGATTGGGCTGGCGATTACTCTAGTGGTATTTATTTTGACGTCTACTGTAAGTGCGCTCATGCAAAATATCGGGGTCGTCTACGCTGTGGCCGCGTTAGCGTTAATCACGATTTCATTGTGCGAGAGTGGTGGCGTGCCGCACTGGGAAGGTAAGTGATAATCCTTGCTGGTTCGATTGGCTCGCTGAGGAGGTTTAAGAACAATGTCAAAAATAGATCGGGATTATATTTTTAGCTTTCTCTCGATCGCTGCTCGCACTGTAGGGGGCTTGACCGTTTTTATTGCCAATGCGAGGATATTCGGGCCAGAGCAGTTCGGAGTGTTGATGTCATGGTTCGCTGTAGCTGCTTTCCTTGCGATCTTGCCGAATTTTGGTGTGGTTCCAGTCATTTTGCGAGATTGCGCAAAAGCTATCGATGGCGGATTTAGGATCGTTAGCGATTTGCTAAACGTCAAACTATGCTTGACGGCGGCCACAGTCCCATTCGCTATTCTTTTGTCAGCTATCCTGCCCGATGGTGTCGTTTTTGGCCTGTTGAGCGCTACGCATATCGCTGACACATATATTGACTTTTTCCTTGCTGTCCTTAGAGCTCGTGGAAAGTTTCGGTATGAGGCAGTTTCATATTCAATCTACTCGGCACTTTCGCTCATCTTTATCATTCTGGTGGGCTATCTGAGTACCTCATTAGAACTGGTTGCGTTGTCATTTTTTCTCTCTCGCTTAGCCTTTGCAATTGTGTTGATGGCTAGGGTGACGCAGTTGTACGAAGATAAGTTCAGACTGCTTCCGATCCGGCGAAGCCTATTTTTGGCAAAGAGTCATGCAGGGTATCTTATTGACCTTGGGTTGCAATCGGCGATGGTTAATCTCGACTCAACGATACTTCGTATCGTTGCGGGGCCGTATTCAGTTGGCCTGTATCAGGCCGGGACGAAGATCGCTTACGGATTTTGTACAGCCATAGGTGTCATCTCCAACGTAATGATTCCACGGAATAGTCGCCGCTTTTCGGAGGGAGATAGGATTGGTGTTATTAAATCGATTACTTGGGGCTTCCTTAGCGTGGGTCTAGCTCTTGGTGTGACAAATTATGGTGTTATGACTCTACTGATGCCAAAAGTCTATGGTGACCATTTTTCATCGATTATCGTCCTCGCACCAATTTTGAGTGCATTTCTTGTTGCAAGATTCATTGCTTCGGGTTTTGGCATTATATTAGTTCTGGCGAATGAGGCGCGTGCACGCATCCTGGCTCTATCTGTTAGCGTAGCTGTTCTAGTGTGCGGATGCGCGTGGCTTGGAGCCAGATATGGTGCTGTCGGCGCAGCTGCAACCCTGTTGGCCAGCACCCTCGTAACGGCGGGATTAATGCTCGTCGCAGTCAATCAAACACGTTTGAGTTCGGTGTGTAGGTGAAACCTCGCAACTGGCTCGACGCCGTCGGCGAAGTCCCTTTCTTGTTTCCCCGACGTCTTTGAATCCAATCCGATGCCGCCCATCATTGGCTCGCTCTGGATCATCCCGGCGGCGCTTAGGGTTACGCCGCAATCGCTCTACTCATCGCCATAGGCTGGTGTCGAAGTGGTGGATGACAGCTGCCTCGATCGTTACTCTTTTGGTCGCAGCGATCGTTGCCCTTGTTGGAGGCCCCGTGGCTTCTGCCCTTCCGTACGATACTCAGGTCAGTGCTTTGCTCGCGAGCTATGTTCACTCGGCACTCTCTCCGGTCGCCTTAGGGCCTTGGGCCTCTCCCTGCATCTGAAATTGATGGCTAGTAAAGAACAAGGGCGTTCGCGGCTACCTCTAGCGAGCGAAGAGTGCCGCCTTAGGGGCGGCCATTTACGGTGGCTATGAGGGCGAGCTAAGGCTAAGCGCCCGCAATGGCGGTAACCGTCCGACCATCAGCGTTCTTGACGAGGGAGAGGTGTTCAGGCTGCGTTCGGGCGAAGCTGATTAGCTACGGCCCATGGCAGCAATTCGCTGACGCGATTGACCGGGTGGTCGGCAATGCGGGCAATGATGTGTCGCAGGTAAGCCTCGGGATCGAGACCGTTCAGCGTGGCTGTCGCAACAAGCGTATAGATTGCGGCGCCGCGTTCACCACCACTGTCAGAGCCGAAGTGCAGGAAGTTCTTCCGGCCGAGAGCAACTGCTCGCAGTGCACGCTCCGCCGCATTGTTATCGATCTCGACGCGGCCATCGTCGGCATACAGGGTCAGGGCAGCCCATTGATTCAATGCGTAATTGATGGCCTTCGCGGTATCGCTTTTGTGCGACACCGTGCTGAGCGTCGAGCGCAACCATATTTCGAAGGCATCCAGTAAGGGACGCGCCCGTTCCTGCCGGATGCGTCGTCGTTCGTCTGGGGGCTTGCCGCGGATCTCGGCCTCAATCGCGTAGAGTTCACCGATCCGGCGCAGCGCCTCAGTGTTGACCTCGTTCCTGCGAGCCAGGTACAGGTCGTGGAATTTTCGTCTTGCGTGCGCCGTATCTGGAGCTCCAGATACGGCGCACGCGAGACGTAAGTTTTACGACCTCCACGCAGCGAGCAAAAGCCAGATCGCACAGGATGCTCTGCAGTACATACGCTCCACGCCTGGATGACCGGGCAACGCGCTCGTGTGAGCGACGGATCCGCTATCGCCAAGGCGCTGGACTACAGTCTACGGCGATGGACTGCCCTGACGCGCTACCTCGAGGATCCGCAAGTCCCGATCGATAACAACTGGTGCGAAAACCAGATCCGTCCGGTTGCTCTCGGCCGGAGCAATTGGCTCTTTGCGGGATCGCTTCGGGCAGGCCGTCGCGCTGCTGCGGCCATGAGCCTCCTTCAGTCGGCCAGGCTGAACGGTCACGATCCCTACGCCTATCTCAAAGACGTTCTAGCACGACTGCCAACGCAGCCCGCAAGTCGCCTCGAAGAGCTTCTGCCTCATCACTGGCAACTCCCGCAGTCCTGACCGCGGCGCTGTCGTCAAGACGGGATCACCGCGCGCTTACAGACCGTGTTCTAGCGCTAGCTTCGAAACAGACACACCTGGCACACGGCGCGCGTCAATGTAGATGTCGCCTCATTCATGCAGCCAAACGCTGGTTTTCGGCGCCTGGCTTGATACCGGAGGGCACGGCAATCTCGCGCTCCGGATTGAGCGTGAC
>NZ_CAJPUY010000029.1 GCF_905397275.1 Cupriavidus yeoncheonensis
CTGGGTTACGTCAGCCCCATGACGTTCGAGAAAAACTGGTCCGCAGCTCAGCAACACCGGGCTGCCTAATTCCCTCGGCTATGGGATTCGTGGAACAGGGGCAAGGTCAGAAGAGACGAACATGGTGTATGCCACGTTCGCGCTCATCTGATGTTGAACACTGAGCAATCGGCTCATCAGCCGGGAAAGCTTCAGGTCCTCAACGAGCATAGAGTCATTTCGGTGCAGGCCGGGAATGCTCCCCAGTTCGTGCGAGCCGATGCCACGAACCGGTGCGTCGGATTCCGGCACCTGCAGACTCCACAGCGGATTGTCCTGCTCTTCCAGCACCCTTCGGAGAGGCGCGTCCGAAGCGGAATCGAACGCGGCTGATTGTTCCGCGAGGAGTCGCTCGGCCGTGCTGCGGAGAAAACTCATTTGTTTCTCGGTGTTGCGAATACCGGCGTCAAGGGCGACGGCCTGCAATTCCAGCCGATGGGATCGAAGGTCGAGTTCTCGCGCACGGACAAGGAAGTACTGGCGCCCTGAAAGGACCAGCGTGACGACGAACACGGCGGCAAAACACAGAACAACCGTCCGGCGAGGGCGCGATGTGAATCGGTGCCAATGTGTCCTCGAAGGCGTATCTGATGGAGCGATAGCTGGCATATCCGTTCTCCCGCGAGGCTAGCGTGTCAGGTGTGACAGTCGAACTCCGATTCTGGGATGCAGTGTACTGCCGCGCGCACCCCCGGGTCTGGGCTGGGCACTCTCTTGCCATCATATCGACACGAAGCGACGGACTCTGTCCGATGCGCGGTAATGGGCAGTCATCGGCGACTTTCCCAGCTGCGGCTTTCAATGGGTATTCGCATACACGTGCGACGGGCCGTTCGGTGTGGATATTGCTCCTTCGAAAAGCGCTGCTGCAGCGAACCACGCGACGCGTCACTGTCACGCCAGAGGGGGCGGCGTATTACGAGCGCACCGCACGCGTATTGAAGGAACTCGAGGACATCGACTCGGGCTTCGTCAGCGCACATCAGCGTCCGCGCGGCCGGCTGCGCATCGACATCGGCTCCTCGAGCGCAAGTTGCGTGCTGATCCCCGCGCTGCCAGACTTCATCGCACGATATCCGGACATACGGCTCGATCTCGGCGTGGGCGACCGGCAAGTCAATCTCGTTGGCGAGAACGTGGATTGTGTCGTCCGCGGCGGCAGCGCCGATGAGCTCTCGCTCATCGCGCGTCAGCTGGGTCGCGCATCATGGGTGACATGTGCGACGCCGGAATATCTGAAGCGGCACGGCAAACCGACGCATCCCGACCAGTTGAAGAACGGCCACCGTATCGTGAGCTACGTTTCAGCACGGACCGGACGCGTCACGCCCATGCGTTTTCATAGCGGCAGCGAACGAATCGAAGTCGGCGGCTTGCCAGGCATTGGGGTCAACGAGAGCAGCGCACACGTCGCCGCAGGGATGGCCGGCCTCGGAATTTTCCAGACCTTCTCGTTTGCTGTGAGGGACGCGATCGCGCGTGGCGCGCTTCTGCCCATTTTGTCCGCATGGCAACCAGATCCATACCCATTCTTCCTCATGTATCCACCAGACAGGCACATGAGTCAGCGATTGCGCGTTTTCATCGCGTGGGCGACGGAGCGGTTTGCGAACAAGTTTAATCTGGCAACGTAGCCGTCGCGAACCCGGTCATCCCCGAATCGCCAACAGGCTTCCTACGCGACCCGGGGAGCGCGCGGCCACGCTGTCGGCGCTGATGGACCGCCCCCTCTAGAGTGCCGCCGAACTGGCGCTGACCTCGTCGTTTGCGAGCGGGCATCTGGTCCGGCTAAGCGAAGGCGGATTGCTCGCGGTGCATGTTCATGCTTTCAATCTGCCGCACGTGCGGGCCAGTGAGCGGGTACGGTTCTGCGAGTACGGTTACCGCGGCCGAAACGATTGATGGAAAGCGGACTTCACGCGAATGGTCTATATTGAAGCAACTGTTCGGGCCAGACTCGCGTGAGGCCGAGAGCAGGTAAGACGAAGCAACCATCGAAAAAGGGTGAGCATCACCCTTTCCGACGCGTCAACCGAGATGGTAGGTACCATTTGTCAACGCCTTATCCCATAAGGGTTTCCGGTCGATAGATCGGGATTTGACAAATGCTTAGATGGCGGTTTGCCAATCTCTATTCTCTCGGGACTCACACGGACACGTCCACACCTGCCCCACCCAGGTCTTACAGATACTTAAACAAATTCATTCCCTGAATTTGCATAAACGACTGCTGCGCACCCTGCAGCGCAGTCTGGCGCTGGTAGTACTCGGTGATCGCCGACGCGTAATCCAGGTCCTGGACGCTCGACAGGGTCTCCGAGTACGACAGGCCCCGGTTGGTGCCGATCGTGTCCAGCGCATCCAGCTCCTGCATGCGCGACCCGACCGAGGCACGCACGGTCAGCACATTGTCCAGCGAATTGGAGAACTGGCGGATGCTGGTGGCGATGGTATTCGACAGGTTGGCAGTATCGGCATCGGTCGTCGTCGGCTTGTTCAGGGCGTCGATCACCGACTTCAGGTTGGCGAACATGTCGGTGCCAGCCTGGTTGGCCGGCTCGATGGAAATGGTGTCGCCGTTCTTGGGCGTCCCCTTGACCGTGAAGGTAACGCCAGCCGCTGAGATCTGTCCGGGGTCGTTGTAGTCCAGCGGCGTGCCGCCCACCGCCGTCCCGGAAGGGTCCTTGATGGTGTACTGCATCTTGCCGCTGCTATCGTCGAACGTCAGCGTCAGCGCGGTTCCGTAGAGCGGATTGGACGGGTCGGTCGTGGATACCTGGCCGTAGGTCGCAGTGCCGGTGTTTGCGCTGTTGCCCTTGAGCACGTAGCCCGCCGAGCCTTGCACGCTCTGGAAGACTTCACGGCCATTGCTGCCGGCCGCCATCTGGCGAGACACGTCTACCTGGAACTGCTGCTGCTCGGTATTGCCCACGTACTGGACGTTGCCGCCACCTTGCACGAATGGCGCCGAACCCGAGTTCGTACCGCCGAACAGGAACTGGCCATTGCCATCATCGGCGTTGGCCAGGCCAAGCAGCTGGTCATACTGCCCCTGGAGTGCCGTGGCCAGCGAGGCGCGGTCCACGTCGCTCAGCGTACCGTTGCCCGCCTGCACCAGCAGTGTCTGGATGTTCTGCGTCACCGTGGTCACGGTGGAGAGCGTGTTTTCTTCCGCGCCCAGCGCAACATTGGCCTGGGCACGCGAGGTGGCGTACTGGCCGTTGACCGCACTGGCCTGCGAAATGGTCAGCGCGCGCGTGGCGGCAACCGGATCGTCGGAGGGCGTGAGTACCTTGCGGCCAGTGCCGAGCTGTTGCTGGATGTGCAGCAGCGACGATTGCTGCAGGTTCATCGAGGCCAGGCCTTGCTGGTAGAGCGTGGAGCTTGCGACGCGCATTGTCTGTTCCTTCTCGAATTCTTGATCTGGTCCGCTTACCGGCCAATGCCGATGATGGTGTCGAACAGCGTGCTGGCCGTCTGGATCACGCGAGCGTTGGCCTGGTAGAGCTGCTGGAACTTGAGCATGGAAACCGTTTCTTCATCCATGTTCACGCCCGACACCGATTGCTGTGCCGTGCGGATCTGCGTCGTGATGCTGTCCTGCGACGTGGAGGCGATCTGCACGGACTTGGCGCGCGTCCCAACGTCATTGACGAGCTGGGCGTAGGCATCGTTGAAGCTCGACACGCCGCCGATGGTCTTGGCGTTCTGCAGCTTGGCCAGCGCCAGTGCGTTGCCGTTGTTCTTCACGGCGCCGGCATTGGAACCCAGCGTGAACGTATCGCCGGCCCGCGGGGTGCCGCCAAAGCTGAAGGTCAGGCCACCGATTGCGTAGTCGGTGTTGGCACCGTTGGCCACGCCGGTGGGCTGGGGCGACAGCAGAGTGCCGCTGGCATCGGTGAAGTCGTAGCCGCTGCCGTTGTAGGTAGCGGTGATCGGGCTCGTCAGCGGCGTGAAGCCCTGGGCGACGTTGCCCAGCGTGGCTGTGCCACTGCCCAGATTGGTGTTCGCGGCGTCGGCGCGCGCGGGCGATGCCGCCGCGATCTTGGCCGGATCGGTAATCGCCATGTCGAATCCGGCGGCCGCATGGCGGGTCGGCTGGATCACGAACGAATCATTCGGGGCCATGGCCCCGGTCATCTGCACGGTGAAGCCATCCACGGTGACCGGCATGGTTGCCGACGTCGTGACCTGCTTGTCCGACAGGCGGGTGATGGTGTAGTTGGTACCATCGAACTTCAGCGTGTAGTCGCTGGTGGTCAGCGCCGAGGCGTCGGTGATGCTGGCCTTCGCCTGGGCGCCACCGGTGTTGTTGGCGTTGGGCAGCGTGGTCGCCGTGCCCAGCTTGAACATGTCGGTGCCGATGTTGCCGTTCAGGTCCATGCCCAGCTTGTGCTGGTCATTGAAGGACTGGCCGATCGCCAGCGACAGGCGTCCGATAGCGTTCTGCGCTGTGTCCAGCGATTCGGTCCGGAACTGCAGCAGGCCGCCCAGCGAACCACCGGTGATGGAACCGGCTTCGCTTTCATACACTGCGCCGTTGGGGAGGGTGTAGCCCACCACCGTACGGTTCGGATCGGCCGCCGAGGCGACTGCCTTCAGGTCGTAGGAATCGTTGCCCATCACCAGCGGCTGGCCATTGCCGACGAACACGTTGTAGGTGCCACCATCCTGCACCACCACCTTGGCGCCGACCAGCTTGGTCAGCTCGGCCACGGCCTGGTCGCGCTGATCCAGCAGGTCGTTGGGCGGCTGGCCGCCGGATGCGGCCTTGAGCTTGGTGATCTCCCCGTTGATGTTGGCGATCTGCTTGGTATAGGAGTTGATCTGATCGACGGCGGTGCCGACCTGCGTGTTCACGCCCGACTGCAGTTGATCGAAGTAGTTGCTGGCCGCGCGCATCTGGCCCACCAGTGCCTGGCCGGCCGACAGCATGCCCTGGCGTGCCGCCGGGTCCGCAGGGGTGTCGGCCACGGCCTGCACGGCGGCGAAATATTTCTGCATCAGCGGCGCCAGGCCACCCTTCTGGTCTGCCAGCAGGTTGTCGATCTGGCTGATCTGGTCGGAGTAGGTCGCCAGCGACGAACTGGTCGACTGCGCGCCGCGCAACTGGCCGGTCAGGAACTGGTCATAGACGCGCGTCACCGTGGTGGTGTTCGACCCCATGCCAAAAAAGCCCTGGCTGGTGTACTGGCCGCCCGACGATGCCACGATGGTGTTCTGCCGCGTGTAACCTTCGGTGGCCGCGTTGGCAAAGTTGTGGCCGGTCGTCGTCAGCGCGTTCTGCGCAGTGTTCAGACCGGAAAGACCAATGTTGAAGAGAGACATGTTGCGCTGACCCCGGATGCTGTTGGATACCTCCGGCACATCGGCGCGCGGAGGCAGGGAATGTGCTAGTTATCGGCAATCCAGGCGGGAGACTTTAGGGCCATCCGGACGCCAGGCGGGAAGCGGCCAGACGTTCCCGTGACGGGCTTACACCGACACCTTCTTCATAATCTGCACCAGCTTGTGCCCGTAGGCCGGGTCAGTGGCGTATCCCGCCCGCTGCAGGCCGTGAGCCGCTTCGTCGGCGGAGCCTGCCGATACCACCGCCGAGTAGCGCGGATTGTTGGTCAGCAGCCGCGCGTAGTCGGCGCAGGCTTCCTCATACGAGCCATAGGCGCGGAAGCGCGCACGCACCTTCTGCGGCTGGCCGTCGACATACTCGGTGGTCGTGACCTCGGCCACGCGGCCCTTCCAGTTCGCCCCGGCCTTGATGCCAAACACGTTGAACGTCGTGCTGCCGTCCGGGTGCGCGATCTCGCGCCGGCCCCAGCCGGATTCCAGCGCAGCCTGGCCGACGATCAGCCGCGCCGGCACGCCACTGGCGCGAGAGGCCGCTTCGGCGGGGCCCGACATGCGCGAGACAAAGGCGGTGACGTGGGCCGGAGCATCGTCAGGCAAGGGCCCGAGGCTGTTTTCGCCCTGCCCCTGGCCCTGCCCGTCATAGTCCTGCGAGCGGTATTGACGCAGGCCCGCCATGGGATTCCAGCTTGCGCCCGGCACCACGGTGCCGATGGCGGGCACATCGCCATCGGCTGCGGCGGCGCCTGCGCCGCGACTGTCCAGCAACTGCGCCATCTCGGCGTCGGCCGCGGCAGTGCCCGTTGCACCGGCTGCTGCGTTGGCGCCGATCATGCCCTGCGGGACCTGCGCGCCGTTGGCCCGCGCCAGCTGTCGGACCATCACCTCCGCCAGGCCGATGCCGCGTGAGGACATCTGTTGCGCCAGTTGCTGATCCAGCATCGACATGTAGAGCTTGCCTTGCTCGCTGTCGAACACACCGTCCTGCGGCGTGGCGTCGCGCATGCTCTTGAGCACCATCTGCGTGAACACCGCCTCGAACTGCTTTGCCGCCGCGCGCAGCGTGCCCGTGTCGGAGCCATTGCGCGCGTTCCGCTTGAGCCCCTCGAAGCCCTGCGTGTCGAGCGCGAAGCGCTGCGAAAGATCGGCCTGTGCGGAGATGCCGCTGTCCATCAGATGATCTCCAGCTCGGCGCGCAGCGCTCCGGCGGCACGCATTGCCTCCAGGATGGTCTGCAGATCCGCGGGCGTCGCGCCCAGCGCGTTCAGGCCCTTGACCACGGCTGCCAGCGAAGCGCCGGCCTTCACGATCTGCAGCGATCCGCCCTGCTGCTTCATGTCGATCTGCGACACCGGCGCCACCACGGTCTGCCCGCCGCTGAACGGCGCGGGCTGGCTGATGACGGGCTGCGTGTTGATCACCACCGAGAGATTGCCGTGCGCTACGGCGCAGTCCTCCACGGTCACGGCCTGGTTCATCACGATGGACCCCGTGCGGGCGTTCAGGATCACCTTGGCCGCGGCCTTGGCCGGCGTGACGTCGATGCTTTCTATGCGGGCCAGGAAGCCCACGCGTGCCGCGGGCGACGCCGGTGCGCGCACCTGTACGACGCGCCCGTCCAGCGCGGCGGCAACGCCACCGCCCATGGAACGGTTGATGGCCTCCACCACGCGCTCGGCCGTGCCGAAATCCGTGCCCTTCAGCTCCAGGTTGATGATGCCGCCGTCAGGCTGGAACGCCGCAACCGCACGCTCGACAATGGCGCCATTGGCAATGCGGCCGACTGCCAGCTGGTTGACCTGTACCTTGCTGCCGTTGGCCGACGCGCCGGCGCCGCCGACGAGCATATTGCCTTGCGCAATGGCGTAGACCTGTCCGTCCGCGCCCTTGAGCGGCGTCATCAGCAAAGTGCCGCCGCGCAGGCTCTTGGCATTGCCCATCGACGACACCACGATGTCAAGCTGGCTGCCCGGCTGGGCAAACGCCGGCAGCGTGGCCGTCACCATCACCGCCGCAACGTTCTTGAGCTGCATGTTCTTGCCGGCCGGCAGCGTAATGCCGAGCTGCGAGAGCATGTTGGTCAGGCTCTGCGTGGTGAACGGCGTCTGCATGGTCTGGTCGCCGGTATTGTCCAGGCCGACCACCAGGCCGTAGCCCACCAGCGGGTTGTCACGCACGCCCTGGAATGTTGCCAGGTTCTTCAGGCGCTCCGCATGGGCAAAGTTGGCGGCAAAGCTGAACGCCACCACCACGGCCAGCGCGGTGACGCTGGCCTTGAGCAGGCTCGACAGGAAACGGGCAAGCATCGGAGCGGACATGGACGGATCAGAACGGAGAGACATTGAGGAAGAAGCGCTGCAGCCAGCCCATGTTCTGTGCTTCGTCGATGTAGCCCTTGGCGGTGTATTCGATGCGGGCATCGGCCACCTGGGTAGACAGCACACCGTTGTCGCCGGTGATGGTGCGTGGGTTGACCACGCCCGAGAAGCGGATGAATTCCGCGCCCTGGTTGATGGCGAGCTGCTTTTCGCCGGAAACCACCAGGTTGCCGTTTGCCAGCACCTCCAGCACGGTCACCGTAATGGTGCCGTTGAAGGTGTTGGCCGCGCTGGCGCCGCCGCTGGCCTTCAGCGCGTTGGCGCCATTGATGCTGGCGTTCGAGCTGCTGCTGAACAAGCCAGCCAGTGCCTTGGGCACGGCATCGAATGCCAGCGAGGTACTGCCGGTACGGCTGGCGTTGCTGCCCGAGTTCTTGGTGGCGTTGACGTTCTCGGTGATGACGATCGTCAGGATGTCACCCACGTTGCGCGGACGGCGATCCTCGAACAGCGGATTGCCGGCGTAGGACGATGCAAAGATCGAGCCGGTTGCCGGGCCCATCGGGCGCGGTTCGGCGCGCGCGGTGGTCGGCAACTGCACGAGCGGCTCGCGCGGCATGAGCGCGCAGCCGCCGCTGGCCAGCAATGCCAGGCCGGCCAGGCAATACAGAACGCGCGCGCCCAGGCGGGAAAGCATGTTGGCCATGGTGCCTCCGTCAGCCCATCTGCGTCAGGCGCTGCAGCATCTGGTCGGATGTCTGCACGGCCTTGCTGTTGATCTCGTAGGCGCGCTGGGTCTGGATCATGCTGACCAGCTCTTCCACGACGTTGACGTTGGAAGCTTCCACGTAGTTCTGCTGCAGCGTGCCCGCGCCATTCAGGCCCGGCACGGTGGTGTTGGGCGCGCCCGAGGCATCGGTCTGCACGTACAGGTTCTCGCCCATGCTTTCCAGGCCGGCCGGGTTCATGAAGGTGGCGAGCTGGAGCTGACCGACCTGCACGTTGTTGCTCGAACCCGGCTGGGTCACCGACACCGTACCGTCACGGGCGATGGTCAGCGACGTCGTGTTGGCCGGAATGGTGATGGCCGGCTGGACCACGAAGCCGCTGGACGTCACCATCTGGCCGTTCTGGTCGACCTGGAACGAGCCGTCGCGCGTGTAGGCCGTGGTGCCGTCGGGCATCGCCACCTGGAAGAAGCCCTGGCCGATGATGGCCACGTCCTTCGAATTGCCGGTCTGTTGCGGGTTGCCCTGGGTGTGGATGCGCTCGGTGGCAACCGGGCGCACGCCGGTGCCCAGTTGCAGGCCGGAAGGCAGCGTGGTCTGGTCCGACGACAGCGCGCCGGGCTGGCGGATGTTCTGGTACATCAGGTCCTCGAACACCGCCCGGCCACGCTTGAAGCCGTTGGTGGAGACGTTGGCGAGGTTGTTCGAGATCACGTCCATCTGCGTCTGCTGCGCATCAAGGCCGGTCTTGGCAATCCAGAGAGAGCGGATCATGTTGTTCCTTGGTGTCCTGCGTCGCGCCGCTGGCAGCGGCGCGTCATGTGTTCACGGGTTGGCGGCGCGGCCGCTTCAGTTGGTCGAGAGCAGCTGGTTGGCGCGCTGGTCGTTGGCGTCGGCGCCGGTGATCATCTTCATCTGCATCTCGAAGCGGCGCGCATTGGCAATCATGTCGACCATGGCTTCGGTCGGATTGACGTTGCTGCCTTCCAGCGCGCCCGACACCACGCGCACGGTCGGATCGGCCTCCAGCGGCTGCGCGCCGGGACGCAGGCGGAACAAGCCGTCATCGCCCCGCGCAATCGCCTCTGCCGGCGGATTCACCACGCGCAGCTTGCCGACTTGCGCCAGGCCCGCCGAAGCCTCGCCCGGACCCCGCGCGGTGATGGTGCCATCGCTGCCGATGGTCACCTGCGAGCCCGGCGGCACCGACAGCGGGCCGCCGTCGCCCATGACCGGCAGGCCGTTGCTGGTCTGCACCTGCCCGTCCTGCGCGACTTGCAGCGAGCCCGCGCGGGTATAGGCTTCGCTGCCGTCGCGCGCCTGCACCACCAGCCAGCCGTTGCCCTGCAGGGCAACGTCGAGCGGCCGGCCGGTGTAGGTCAGCGGGCCGGCGCGCATGTCGGCGCCCGGCGTCGATGTCAGCGTGAAGGCGCGCGTGGGCGATTCCTGCCCCACGACCGGCACCGCGCGGTACATATTGATTTGCGCGCGGAATGCCGGCGTCGAGACGTTGGCCAGATTGTTCGACACAGCGGCTTGCTGGTCGAGAATCTGCTTGGCGCCCGACAGGGCGGTGTAGATCATGCGGTCCATGGCGGCGTTTCAGCTCAGGCAGTCGGTGTTACAGGTTGACCAGGGTCTGCATGATCGTGTCCTGCGCCTTGATGGTCTGCGCGTTGGCCTGGTAGTTGCGCTGCGCCACGATCAGGTTGACCAGCTGGCCCGACAGGTCCACGTTGGAGGCTTCCACGGCGTTGGAACGCAGCGTGCCCAGGCTGCCGCCGGCGGCACCCAGCAGGGCCTGGCCGGATGCATTGGTGGCCGACCACACGTTGTCGCCCTCGGGCTTGAGCCCCTCCACGTTGCCAAAGGCGGCCAGCGCGATGGTGCCCAGCGACTGGGTCTGCTCGTTGGAGTAGTTGCCCGTGATGCTGCCATCGGCGTTCACCGAGTAGCCCAGCAGGCTGCCCGAGGTATAGCCATTCTGGTTCAGCTGCTTGACGTCATTGTCGGCGCCGTACTGGGTGGTGCCGGTGAAGTTCATGGCCATGTTCAGCGCATTGGCGCCATTGGCCGCCGGGATGGTGATGGTGGTGGCACCGGCAGCCGGCGATTTCAGCGCGCCGGCGCTGTCGAACGACAGGGTGGCCGGCGAGCCGGCCAGAACGTTGCCGCTCGTGTCGACCATGTACATCTTCCAGTCCGTGCCGCCCGCGGTGGTGGGCGGCGTGACGGTGCCGTCCACTTTGGCGAAGTAGGCCATGACCTGCTGCTTGTTCCCCAGCGAGTCGTAGACGTTGATCGCCGTGCTGTAGTTGAACATGTCGCTGGTCGGCATCACGGCTGCCGTGGGAGGCACCGCGGCAGGGTTCGCGGGCGTCGAGGCAAATGCCGTGGCGGGCGGTGTCAGACGCGAGTCCAGCTGGAACTGCGACGTGATGCTGGAAGTCGCACGCGGGGTCATCTGCGCATTGCTGATCACCAGCGGCTGCGGCTGCACGCCGCCGCCCGGGGTCACGCCCGCCGGGTAGCCGGTGACCTGCAGGCCCTGCATATTGGTCAGGCGTCCGTCGTCCTGGCGCTGGAACTGGCCATTGCGCGAGTAGTAGACCGAGCCGTCGGTGTTGGTCAGGCGGAAGAAGCCGCTGCCGCTCGTGATCGCCACGTCCAGTGAACGGCCCGTGGCCTCGATATTGCCCTGGTTGAACGACTGCACCACCGAATTCACGCGCGTGCCCAGGCCGATCTTGGTACCGGCGTAGACATCGGCGAACTGCGCGGCGGACTGCTTGTAGCCGACCGTGTTGGCGTTGGCGATGTTGTTGCCAATCACGTCCAGATTGGATGCGGCGGCGTTAAGGCCGCTTACCCCTTGACCGAAACCCATGGTAGATCCTTTGTATGACTAGGTGTCGTTACGCTGGCCGCGCACTCGCGCAGGCCGCCGGAAGTTAGAGAATGCGGCGGACGTCGTCCACGCCCGCGGTCTGGCCATTGCCGATGTCGACCAGCACGCCGGTCGAATCACCGCTGATGCTCTGGACCTTGCCGAAGACCAGCGCAACCGGCTGCACCGAGTTGCCGTTGGCCGTGGCATTGACCTTGAAGCTGTAGTCGCCGTCGGCAACCGCCGTGCCGGCGTCGTTCTTGCCGTCCCACGCGATGTCGTGCACGCCGGCGGTCTGCCCCTTCATGTCGATGGTGCGCACCACGTTGCCGTCCTTGTCGATCACGTTGACCGTGACGGCATCGGCGGTGGAAGGCAGGTCGACGCCGATCTTGCCGGGCACGCCATCCTTCACCGACACCTGCGAGCCCGGCACCATCACCGTGTGGCCGATCAGGGCGGCGGAGTCCATGGCGCGGCTGGCGCTGACCTGGCCAAGCAGCTGGTTCAGCGTCGCATTCATGGTCTGCATGCTGCTCACCGTGGAAATCTGCGCCAGCTGCGAGGTGAGCTGCGAGTTGTCCATCGGGTTGAGCGGGTCCTGGTTGTTCATCTGCGTCACGAGCATCGTGAGGAAGTTGTTCTGCAGATCCGCCGCGCTGGCGCTGCCGCTCTTGAGGGCGTCGTTGATGCCCGATGTCCCGCTGTTACTGTTGACCGAGGAGGTAGTAGTCATGTCGCGTTGAAGTGTTCCGTTGTCGTTACTGGCCGATGGTCAGCGTCTTGAGCATCATGTTCTTGGCGCTGTTCAGCACCTCGACGTTCGCCTGGTAGGAACGCGAGGCCGAGATCATGTTGACCATCTCCTCCACCGGGTTGACGTTGGGCATCACCACGTAGCCTTCGGCGTTGGCCATGGGGTGCGTGGGGTTGTGCACCATGCGCGGCGGGGACGGGTCTTCCATCACGCCCCGCACCTGTACGCCGCCCACGTCGCTCTGGCCGGGCGTCGGCGCCATGCCGAAGATGACCTGCTTGGCGCGGTAGGCCTGCCCGTCGGGGCTGACCACGCTGTCGGCGTTGGCCAGGTTGGACGCGGTCACGTTCATGCGCTGCGACTGCGCAGCCATGGCCGAACCCGCGACGTCGAAGATGTTCATTGCTGGCATGCGTCTCTCCGGCCCTTACTGCTGGATTGCCGCCAGCATGGTCTTGATCTTGGAACTCACCACGGTCAGGTTGGACTCGAAGTGCACCGAGTTGTCGGCGAAGGCCACGCGCTCGGTATCCATTTCGACCGTGTTGCCGTCGACGCTCGACTGCAGCGGAATGCGGTAGGCCAGGTCGGCGTCATCGCGGGTCGGGGCCTGCGCCGGCAGGTGGCGCACGGACGTGGTCGACAGCGACACGCCTTCAGGACGGTGGCCGCGATCCATGGTCTGCGCCAGCGTGCTCGAGAAATCGAAATCGCGGGCCTTGTAGCCGGGGGTATCCGCATGCGCGATGTTGGAGGCAATCACCGACTGCCGCTGGGTCCGCAGGCTCAGCGCTTCCTGCTGGAAGCGAAATGCCGCGTCGAGTCTGTCAATCATGTAAGCATCTCCGTTTGGAGCAACCTTCAGGCAAACGACGAAGGGCGACCTTCTTCAGGGATCGCATCTTAGGTTCACCCCTGTCACGCCAATCGGATGAATAAGGACGGGAAATCCGTGCAATTCGGAGGGCTTGCCTGGCATCACCTCCCTACAATGGGACCCGTTTCCTTGCGTGCGGCCGCGGGATTGGCTGAATCGTCCCCGTGGCCGCCACATCGTCCTTGCTGGGATGAAGACATGAAGAAGATTGATCGCGCCGCCATCAGGCCGGCGCTGGCCCTGCTGGCGGGAGGCGTCCTGTCGGCCATGGCCGGCGCGCCCATGGCCGCGCCGGCACAGGCCGCCCCGGTCGCCGCGCAGGCACCCGCGCAGGCACCCAACCCGTTCCCGGAAGATCCGGTGCGCGCGTCGGTCGAGCAGTTCCTGCTGCGCCAGATCGCTGGCCTGCCGGGCAAGGCCAGCGTCCAGGTGCAGCCCCCGTCAGGCGGCCGCGCGCCGGAGTGCGTGTCGCCCGATCCGTTCCTGCCGCCGGGCGCTTCCCCCTGGGGCCGCGTCTCGGTAGGGGTGCGTTGCGGCGGCGAGCGGCCCTGGATCCGCTATATGCAGGCACGCGTGTCGGTCCTGTCCGACTACTATGTCGCGATGCGCGCGCTCGGCCCCGGCGAGCCGGTGACGCCTGCCGACCTGGAGGTGCGCCAGGGTGACCTGTCCACCCTGCCCAAGGCGGTCATCACCGACCCGGCCCAGGTCGTGGGCGCCGTCACGGCCAACCGCATCGCGGCCGGCTCGCCGATGCGCAGCGACCTGCTGAAGAAGTCGATCGCCGTGAAGTCCGGGCAGACCGTCACCGTCGCGGTGGAAGGCGACGCGTTCCAGATCAGCAGCGAAGGCAAGGTCCTCGCCGACGCGGCCATCGGCAACACCGTGCAGATCCGCCTGCGCAACGGGCAAGTGGTGAGCGGCCTGGTGCGCAGCGGCGACACCGTCGTGCTGCAATGACCCGCTGAAAGTGCATCATGGGACACTGGAATGCAGGGCTGGCCAGCGTGCGACAATGCGTGCCAATCCTGCCGTCGGGGCGAGATTCCTCTAAAGATTTCGCCAAGGCGTCCGTAATGACAAAGGAACCCAGCAAGGAACGCCCGTGAAGATCAACCATTCCACCTCGTCCAGGCCGGCCGACGCCCCGGCTGCGGACAGCACTGTGCGGCCGCAGGCCGGACAGAGTGCTCCCGTCGCCACCGCGAGCGGCGTGAGCGTGAGCCCGCTGGCCGCGCAGGTCCGTGAAATCGGCAGCCGCCTGGCCAACGAAACCGACGACGACATCGACACCGCCAAGGTCGAAGAGATCCGCCAGGCTATCGCCGAAGGCCGGATCAAGATCGACCCGGGCAAGATCGCCGATGGCCTGCTCGCCACCTTGCGCGAACTGGGCCAGGACGACGTCCACTGATACCAGCCAGCCATGAGCCAGCCCCTGATCCAGAGCCTGCAGAAAGAAGCCGAAGCCGTCACGGCGTTCGGCCAACTGCTCACCGAAGAGCGCGAAGCCCTCAAGGGCGGTGACTTCCAGTCCCTGAGCGGGCTGCTCACGCGCAAGGTGGAGCTGGGTCGGGCGCTCTCGCGCCAGGTTGCCGCACGCGAAGCCCAGATGGGCGCGCTAGGCCTGCGCGCCGGCCCGCAGGGCCAGCTGCTCGGCCGCAATATCGACCCGGCCGTGGCCGATGCCTGGCGCAAGCTCATCTTCGCCGCGCGCGGCGCGCGCGACAAGAACCAGCTCAATGGCGCGATCGTTTCCGCCCACCTGGACCACACGCGCGAAGCGATCCAGGTGCTGCGCCAGCACAGCGGTGGCGATTCCGGGCTGTACGGCAAGAATGGCAAGGCTGCCGCCGGCGTCGGCGGCGTGAGCCTGGCCAGCGGCTGAAGCCGCAGCGTTCAATCGTCGCAATACTGCCCGAGCACGCTGAGACCCCGCTGGGGGTCCCTGACGAACGGATTCGAGCGGTCCCACGCATAACCGGCCAGCACGGCGGAGATCATGCGGCGGATATCCGGCGTGGCATTGGGATGAAAGACGAGTTTCTGGAAACTCCCGGCATACCAGGCATCGACGAAGGTACGGAAGCAATCGACGCCTGACTTCAGTATCCGCGCATAGTCAGCCTCCCAGTCCACCGTCTCGCCGGCGAATTCGCGCGCGATGCATGCCGCAGCCAGGCTTGCAGACTTGAACGCGATGGTCACCCCTGACGAAAAGACCGGATCCAGGAATTCACCCGCGTTGCCAAGCAACGCGTAGCCATTGCCCCACAGCGATTTCACGTTCGCGGCATAACCCGCGATATGGCGTGCAGGGGTATCCCAGACTGCATTGGCCAGCAGGCCCGACAGGGCGGGATCCTCGTTCACCAGAGCCTGCAGCCGCTCCGTGTCGCTGCCGGCATAACCATCCAGGAAAGCCTTCTCGGCCACGACGCCCAGTGAACAGCGGCCGTTCGAGAACGGAATGGTCCAGTACCAGACATCCACATGCCGTGGATGAATGCCGACGCGGATCTTGTTGCGGTCGAAGGTGCCCGGCATCACGCGGTCTTCCACATGCGTGAAGATGGCACTGCGCACCGGGAAGCCGGATGGCGATTCAAGCTGCAGCAGCCGCGGCAGGATGCGCCCGAAGCCGGAGGCATCTAGCAGGAAGCGGCTGGTCACACGGTAGCTGTTGCCGTCGGGATCGCGCACGGTCACCACCGGCTGCGCACCCGACACGTCCACGTCGGTCACCTGGTGCCGGAAGCGGACTTCGGCACCCTGCTTCGCCGCCTCGCGGATCAGCACGTGATCGAAGTCGGCCCGCTGCACCTGGTAGGTGGTGCCCCAGCCGGACGAGAACTTGTCGCGAAAATCGAAATCGACATAACGGTCGCCACGCGCGAACGCGGCACCGTTCTTGTACTGGAAGCCGGCTTCCACCACGGCCTGCAGCATGCCGGCCGCCTCAATGTATTCCATGCTCTGCGGCAGCAGGCTTTCGCCGATGGAAAACCGCGGGAAGGTCTCCTTCTCGAGCACCAGCACGCCAATACCCTGACGACGCAGCAGCCCCGCCGCCACGGAGCCCGCGGGCCCGGCGCCGATGATCAGCACGTCTGCAACCTGATTTTCCATTTCACGCTCCAATGCATTCAGCCGTGTCCGCGGCACATTGCCGACCGCTGCCAGCGATAAGCCCGCCTGCAGGGGAGAACATGTCCTGCAGGATCCGATGGGATCGTTACGGAAGAATTGGCTACGGGGGTGCCGCGAACACTGCCACAAGACAGTATGGGGCCACATGCTACCGAATGATCGGAAGCGTGGAAACAGGACATTCCCGGTTGGGCGAGGAGGCTATCGCGATGTCGGCCTGGGCGTCACACCGGCGCTGGCATGGTCTCCGACACCGCCGCACCCGCGGTGCGGTTGGATGGCAGCAATGCTTACCGGAAGCCGACGATCACCTGATTGCTCTTGCCCTGCAGCACAGGTGCAACCGCGCCCTGCCCTGGCAGCCGGAAAGCAAACACAAAGCCCTGCGTCGCGTCGTCGCCTTCGAAGGCATCGGTCTTGCCTTCCGACTGCGGCAGCATCACGCAGCGTTGGGCATTGCAGAGATAAGCCTGCAGGTACGTGGGAGGTGTCGCGGCAAAGCTGTAGCGCCAGCGCACCGAGGTGATGACGCCCTCCGATTGCGGCAGGTTGCCGCTCGGCAGCATGGGAGGAGAAACGGTGCGCTGGCCGCGGCCATACAGCGCCGGTCCGTTAACCGATGCACTCCAGCTATGCCGCGTGCCGGCCTCGGGCGCTGCCCGCGCATCGGTGGCGATCGCAGCCAGCGCGGCCGCCATGGCATGCAGGACAAGCAGCCCGACGCCGGGCCAGCTGCGCATCAGAGCAGCCCGCGCAACTGGTTGCGCAGGCGCGTGATGGCCTGACCGCGGATCTGGCAGACGCGCGATTCGGTCACGTCGAGCACCGCGCCGATCTCGCGCAGGTTGAGTTCCTGGTCATAGCACAGCGACAGCACGAGCTTTTCGCGCTCGGGCAGCCGATCGATGGCGCGGATCAGCGCTTCGCGCATGCCGTTTTCCATCAGCTGCGTGAGCGGATTGCCGTCTTCGCTGACGCCAAGATGGCGGTCGAGGAAGTCTTCTTCGCCGGAGCGCTCGAAGTCTTCATAGTGAAGGAGCTGGCAGCCATAGACCTCATTGAGCAAGACCTGATACTCGTCCAGCGGCATCTCCAGTTCCTGCGCGACTTCCGAGTCGAGCGGCGCGCGGCCCAGCTTCTGTTCCAGGCCGCGCTGCGTGCGTTCGATGCGGCGCGTGAACTGGCGCAGGCTGCGCGACTGCCAGTCGTTGGCGCGCACCTCGTCGAGCATGGCGCCGCGAATACGCTGGCTGGCGTAGGTCTCGAAACGCGCGCCATGCGTGTCCTCATAGCGCTTGGCCGCGTCGAGCAGGCCGATCATGCCAGCCTGGATCAGGTCATCGATCTGCACGCTGGCCGGCAGCTTTGCGGCCAGCTGCAGCGCGATGCGGCGCACCAGCTGCGCGTGGCTCTTGACCACGTCGGCCTGTTCGAGCTTTCCCTGGATCGTGTACATGGTGGAATTCTCGTGAATGCTTGCTTGCAAAGCCTGCCCGCATGGCGGGCCGGCGGGTCAGGGTCGTTGTCGGTTGCGAACGGTCATGGGCTCACGCTGCCACGGCGGCCTGCGCAGCCGGTGCGGCCGGCTCCGCGCGCAGCGGCCATGCGCCAATGCCACTGGCGGCCTGGCGCAAGGCAATCGTGGCTGGCGCAGCCGGGTAGGCCTCCACCACACAGCGCCCGAGCTGCACGCTGCGGGCAACCAGCGGATCGGCGGGCAGCCAGCCAGCGCTGCTGATCTCGACGCCCAGGTACTGCCGCGCGGTGCGCGCCAGGTTTCCGGCAATGGCCAGCACCGCGGCCTCGCTGGCCGCCATGTTGACCAACAGGTGGAAATGCCTGCAGGCGTACAGATGGTGCAGGCGCTTGATGCAGGCATAGGCCGCGGTGATCGAGGCCGGTTCCGGGCGCATCACGACCAGCACGTTGTGTGCGGCGCCGGCCAGCGCGGAGAGCGCGCCGTCGGCGTCCGTCACGGCATCCAGCAGCACGCTGCGAAAGCCGGACAGCGAATCCGGGGATTGCGCGCCGCGCGGCCGTGCCGGGCCAGCCGGCAATACCGCTACGGCACCGGCCGGGCGCGCGCCGAGCGCCGCCTCCAGCGTCAGGCGGCCTGCCTGCACGTCGGCAAGCGTGCCTGCGGGTTCCGCGCCGGACAGCCGCACGGCATGGCCTGCCGTGTCCTCGTCGACGAGCAGCACGCGTTCGCCTTGCATGGACAAGGCATGCGCCAGGCCTGAGGCAATGGTGGTCGCCCCGGCCCCCGGTTCACTGGCCACCACGGCGATCCGGCGCGTGACGCGCGGCGCCAGCATGCGTCGCAGGCTCTCGGCCTGGTCCACCGCCAGCGTGCTCACAGCGTGACTCCCGGCGCCATGAGCTGGGGCAGGCCAGCCAACGAACCGGCCGGTGCAGCCTCGGCGGATTGCGCGGCACCGGCGGCAACGGCGGTATCGTTGCCTTCGACGGCATCTGCGCTATCGGGCGTGTCGTCCGACTGGCGGCCCGGATAGTTTTCCAGCACGTCCAGCAGGGCCAGCAGCCGGCCCATGCCTTCATTCAGCACCGGACCGGCCACCGCGGCACTACCCGGCTGGCGCGTACCGGCCCGGCCTGCCAGGCGAGCCAGGAAGGCCGGCGCAGTAGCCGTCGGCGAATGTTCCAGGCGCAGCGCGGTCAGCCCAAGCTGGAGTGCGGCAAGGCCGCCGCCCGCGGCGCTGGCGCCTTCGCCGTCCTGTGCGAAATGGTCCAGCGCATGGCGCAGCGTGCGGAACTGGACTTCCGCGCCGTCAGCCCACAACGACCAGCGCGCGGCCTGCGCGGCGTGGCCGGACAGTTGCGGATCGCACAACAGGTATCTCGTATCGAGCAGTTCGCCCGAGGCGTAGTCGACCGTCCTTGCGATCACGAGGTGGGCGTCGATGCCGCCCTCGGGCGCGCCGCGGCCGCGAACGGGACCTTCCGGCACGCGTACATCGGTCGTTGCGAGCCACTGTACGGCTTCGCGGCCGCGCACCGGGACCTCGCCCACGGCGTGAAAGGTCAGCGTCTCCGCCAGGGCATCCAGCTTCCAGGCCGCGCCACCGCAGATCACGCGCACCGTCTTGCGCGCGGCAGCCACCCAGCGTTCGCCGGACTGCTGCCAGCGCGCCAGCGTAGCGCCCGCTGGCAGCGCATCGACCAGATGGACGACAGGCCGGGCCGCGCCAAGCGTCGCGCGCAGCGTGGCGGCTTCGGCGTCGGCTTCGCCCATGGCCTGGCCGGCACGACCGGCCGGGGTGACCGTGGCGGCCAGCGGCATGCCGGTGCGATCGCCAAGCCAGAGCGTATGCAGCATCGACTGTGGCGCACGGCGGCCGGGCACCGGCACCTGCAGCGTGGCGGCCAGCGACAGCACGAACTGGTCGCATTCGCGGTTCAGGTCGCGGCAGGCGGCCTCGCGCACCTGCTGCGCCATCGGCCGCAGCGTGGGCGCATCGGCGGCGCGCTGCTGCCAAAGCTGGCGTGCCAGGTCAAAACCATGCTGCGCGGCATTGAGCTCGCTCACGCACTGGCCGAGCGCGTCCGCGCTGTCGGTCAGCGAACGCAGCACATCGTCGGCGCCGCCCTGGCGGGCCGGCGCGTCCTCCAGACTTCCGGCCTGCCTGCGCGCAGCGTCGGCATCGGCAAACACCGAACCGCGGCGCGGCGTGAGGAAGGCGCGCTCGACCATCGCGGCGCCATGCGCGAGTTCGAGGTGCTCCGGCACACGTTGTCCGGTGGACACGTAGAACACGGGCAGGCGGTGGCGGATCACCACGTCCAGCACGGAGCCCAGGTGCGTGGCTTCATCCAGCTTGCTGATGATGCAGCCATCGACGCCGCCGCCTTCCGGGACGGCGTCATGGCGGTAGGCATGCACCACTTCGTTGAGGGTGTCGCCGTGGCTGGCGCCGTTGAGCAGCAGCACGCGCTGTACCGGCGCCTGCACGCCCGCCAGCATGGCGATCTGCTCGGACAGGTTGCGGTCGCGCTGGCTCATGCCAACGGTATCGATGATCACCAGGTGCTTGTCCTTCATCGCCGCCAGCGCGAAGCGCAGGTCGGCGGCATCCTTCACCGCGTGCACGGGTACGCCCAGGATGTCGCCGTAGATGCGCAACTGCTCATGCGCACCGATACGGAAGCTGTCGGTGGTCAGCAGCGCCAGGCGCTCGGGGCCGTGGCGCAGCACGTAGCGCGCCGCAAGCTTGGCCGTCGTGGTGGTCTTGCCCACGCCGGTGGGTCCGATCAGCGCGAGCACGCCCCCCTGGTCGAACAGCGCGTCTTCGTTGCCGAGCACGGGCACCTTGCTGGCGAGCTCGGCGCGAATCCACGTCATGGCGGCCGGGCGATCGCAGCCTACCGGCAGCCTCGCCAGCAGCGTGCGCGCGAGCTGCGCCGAGAAGCCGGCCCCGACCATCCATCCGAACAGCGATTCGCGCAGCGGGTCGCCCGCGGCCACCGCGCCAGTGGCCGCGGCCGGAGCCAGCCCCGCCAGCTGGCGTTCAAGCAGCGCACGCATGGACTGCAACTCGCCGCGCAGGTCGCCGATGGCAGCCGGCTCGGGCGCCGCCACGACGGGCTGCGGCGCCACGTAGACCTGCGCGCCGGCCGATGTGGCGCTGAGATCGGTATCGCGCATGGCGACGATCTCCACGCCGCCATCGATGGTGCGGTTGGACAGCACCACGGCGTCGGGACCCATGGCTTCGCGCACCTTGCGCATGGCTTCACGGCCGTTGGCCGCGACGAATTTCGCTACGCTCATCTTGCGTTCCTCACGCACCGATCATTGCGGTAATACGGATATTGCGGTTGTCCGGCACTTCGGCATGGGACAACACCCTCAGCTGCGGCATGGTCCGCCGCAGGAAGCGCGCCATCAGCGGGCGCAGCTGCGACGGCACCAGCAGCACCGGATCCAGGCCCATCTGCTCCTGCCGGCCGACCGCACCCTGGGTCTGCTGCAACAGTGCATCGGCCAGTCCCGGCTCGATGCCGCCGCCATTAGTCAGCGCCTGCGACAGCACGCGTTCCAGGCCGGCATCGAGCCCGATCACCTGCAGGTCCGCGCCATTGGGGAACAGCTGCTGCGTGATGGCCCGGCCCAGCGACTGGCGCACCAGCGAGGTCAGCTCGTTCGGATCGCTGATCTTCGGGGCGTGCTCGGCGATCACGTCGAGGATGGTGCGCATGTCGCGGATGGGCACGCCTTCGTCCAGCAGGTTCTGCAGGATCTTCTGCAGCGCCGTGAGCGAGATCGCCTTGGGCACCAGATCTTCGGTCAGCTTCGGCGCTTCCTTGGCGATGCGATCGAGCAGCAACTGCACTTCCTGGCGGCCGAGCAGCTCGGCGGCGTGCATATGGATCAGGTGGTTCAGGTGCGTGGCGACCACGGTGCTGGCGTCCACCACGGTGTAGCCATAGGCCTGCGCCTGCTCCTTCATGCCTGCGTCGATCCAGACGGCCTGCAAGCCGAACGCGGGATCCTTCGTCACCGCGCCCGGCAGCGTGCCACTGACCTGCCCCGGGTTGATCGCCATCCACTGGCCCGGCATGGCTTCGCCACGCCCGATCTCGACGCCCTTGAGCGTAATGCGGTACGCATTGGGCTTGAGCTCCAGGTTGTCGCGGATATGTACGACCGGCACCAGGAAGCCGATCTCCTGCGCCACTTTCTTGCGGATGCTCTTGATGCGGCCGAGCAGTTCGCCATCCTGCGCGCGGTCCACCAGCGTGATCAGGCGATAGCCCACTTCCATGCCGAGCGGATCCACCAGCGTGACGTCGTCCCAGCTCGCTTCGGTCGATTCCTGGGCAGCCGCGGGCGCGCGCTCTTCGCGCTGCTTGGTCTGCTCCGCAGTGACCGCCCGGCGCGCCAGATGGCGCCCGAGCCAGAACATGCCGCCGGCCAGCAGCAGGAAGGCGATGTGCGGCATGCCGGGGATGATGCCCATCATGCCGATGATGCCGGCGGTCAGGTACAGCACGCGCGGGTTGGCAAAGAGCTGGCCGGTGAGCTGCTCGCCCACGTCCTGCTCGTTCGACACGCGCGATACGATCACGCCGGCGGCGGTCGAGATCACCAGTGCCGGAATCTGCGCGACCAGGCCGTCGCCGATGGTCAGCAGCGTGTAGTTGTGCACGGCGGTGCCGAAGTCCAGGTCGTGCTGGACCATGCCCACCACCATGCCGGCGGCGACATTGATGAACATGATCAGCAGGCCCGCCACGGCATCGCCGCGCACGAACTTGCTGGCACCGTCCATGGCGCCGTAGAAGTCCGACTCCTGCGCGACTTCGGCGCGGCGCTTCTTGGCCTGCTCTTCATTGATCAGGCCGGCGTTCAGGTCGGCGTCGATCGACATCTGCTTGCCGGGCATGGAATCCAGCATGAAGCGCGCGCCCACCTCTGCAATCCGGCCCGCGCCCTTGGTGATCACCATGAAGTTGATCACCACCAGGATCGCGAACACCACGATGCCGACAGCGAAGTTGCCACCGACCAGGAAGTGGCCGAACGCCTCGATGACCTTGCCGGCGGCGTCCGGACCGGTATGGCCTTCCATCAGCACGACTCGCGTCGACGCCACATTGAGCGACAGGCGCAGCAGCGTGGTGAACAGCAGCACCGCCGGAAACGCCGCGAAATCGAGCGGCTTCTGCGTATACATGCTGACCATGAGCACCATGATGGCCAGCGCGATATTGAACGTGAACAGCAGGTCCAGCACGAACGCCGGCAGCGGCAGGACCATCATGCCGAGGATCATGATGATCAGCAGCGGCCCGGTCATTGCCTTCACCTGGGCGGCATGGCGCAGGCCCGGCAGTTTCAACAGCGAGTTCAAAGCGTTCATGCGCGGCTTTCCGGAACGGCAAGTTCATCCGGCACCATGAGATCGACAGGCGCCGACGGCTGCGGACCCTGCGAGTAGTGCCAGTGTTTCAGTTGATAGACCCAGGCCAGGACTTCAGCGACGGCGGTATAGAGGCCGGCCGGGATTTCCTGGTTCAGTTCCACGTGGCGGTGCAGCGCGCGCGCCAGCGGCGGCGCGGACATCAGCGGAATGCGGTGTTCGGCCGCCAGTGCGCGGATGCGCGCGGCGACTTCGTCGGTACCCTTGGCCACCACGCGCGGCGCGCCCATGCGGCCTTCCTCGTAGCGCAGCGCCACGGCAAAGTGCGTGGGGTTGGTCACCACCACGTCGGCCTTGGGCACTTCCGCCATCATCCGGCGCCGCGCCATGGCACGCTGCTGCTGGCGGATACGGCCCTTGATCTGGGGGTCGCCTTCGCTTTCCTTGAATTCCTGCTTGACCTCTTCCTTGCTCATGCGCAGCTTCTTGAAGTGCTCCCAGAACTGCCACGGCACGTCGATGGCGGCCACGACCAGCAGCGACAGCACCACCGCCAGGCAGCAGTGCAGGACCATGTCCAGCATGTGCAGCAGTGCCTCCTGGACCGGCGCGTTCATCAGCGCGATGGCATCGGGCAGCCGGTGCCACACGACCCAGGCACCGACACTGCCGACCAGCAAGGACTTGGCGATGGCCTTGAACAGCTCCGCCAGCGAGTGCACGGAAAACATCCGGCCCAGGCCCGAGAGCGGCGACATGCGGCCAAAGTCAGGCGCCAGTACCTTGGTGGAGAAGGTCCAGCCTCCGGTCAGCAGCGGCGCCGCCAGGGCGGCTACGCCGAACAGCAGCAGCAACGGCAGGAATGCGAGCAGGCTTTCCCAGACGACGCTCGCGAAGCGCGACAGCATGCGCGAGGTATCGAACGCGGTGGCGGGCTCGAAGCGCAGTGACTGCCGCATGACGGTATCCAGCGTGCGGCCCAGCACGCTGCCGAGCGACCACAGGCCGGCGACGCCGGTCATCAGCATGATGAACGTGGCGAGCTCGCGCGAGCGAACGACCTGCCCCTCCTCGCGCGCCTTTTCCAGGCGCCGGGGTGAGGCGGGTTCGGTCTTCTCGAGATCGCTTTCTTCGGACATCCACGCTCCGTGACAGGACGGCCAGGGCGGCACGCAATAGCCGCCATGGGTCAGCGAGGATTATCGAAGCGTGCCCGAGCGGGCATTCAGAAGAAAAGGCGGGGGATTTCGCTGCTGTTTGGAAAATGAGCACCGGCAGGGAGTTAACGGCACCCGGCGGCGCCGACTTTAGTCCGGAAATGGAGCGGGCGGCACCGGAGGAACGGCGCCGCGCGGCACGTGTGGCGGTGGAGAATGCCGCGGGGTGACCGCGCCGCCCCCCTCTCCCACGCGTGGGAGAGGGGGGAAAATTAGCAGCGTGCCAGGCCCGGCGCCGATCAGAAGCCGAGGCTGGCCAGCAGGTCGTCAACCTGGGACTGGTCGGACACCACGTCCGCCTTGCCCTCCGGACTGATCTGCGGACCGTTGAGCAGCGTAGCGGCCTGCACCTCCGTGCGGCGCTCGCTCGGCACGTTCTCGATCAGCACCTGGAGCAGTTCATGCTCGAGCGTGCGGATCATGTCCATCATCTTCTTGATGACCTGGCCGGTCAGGTCCTGGAAGTCCTGCGCCATCATGATGTCCAGCAGATGGCTGCCGGTGGCACGGGCCTGCTTCGGCACCTCGGTCAGGAAAGCGCGCGTGTCGAGCACCAGCGTGCGGGCATCGCCCAGCTCCACCGGGGTTTCGAACCAGGCGTCCCAGCGCTTGTCGAGGGCTTCGGCCTGTTGCTCGATGTCGGCCTGGATCGGCTGTGCCAGCTCCACGGCGTTAAGCGTGCGTTCCGCCGCCTGCTCGGTCATGGCCGCGACGTATTTCAGGCGGTCGCGTGCATCGGGTATGGCCTGGGCGGCGCGCTCGATTTCCTTGTCGAGGCCGAGCTCGCGCATATTGTCGCGCAGCATCCGCGTCAGGTTGCCGATGCGGAGGATCAGCTGCTCGGCGGAATCGTTCGGAATAGTCGGGGTCATGGGACGTTCCCTGGTTTCAGCCGCCCAGCTTCTCGAAGATCTTGGTGATCTTCTCGTCCAGCGTAGCGGCGGTGAACGGCTTGACCACATAGCCGTTGGCGCCGGCCTGGGCCGCGGCAATGATGTTTTCCTTCTTGGCCTCGGCCGTCACCATCAGCACGGGCGTCTTGCCGATACTCGCGTCGGCGCGGATCGCCTGCAGCATGCTCAGGCCGTCCATATTGGGCATGTTCCAGTCGGAGATCACGAACTGGAAGCTGCCGTCCTTGGCCTTCTCCAGTCCGGCGGCGCCGTCCTCGGCTTCCTCGACGTTGTTGAAGCCCAGCTCCTTGAGCAGGTTGCGGATGATCCGACGCATGGTCGGGAAGTCGTCGACCACGAGGATCTTGATGCTCTTGTCCACTTTTAAGGCTCCGGTAGATGCAGTTGTGGAATGTCGTTCGTTTGCCGGGCCCGGCCTCGGACCCGTTCTCTCAGACCCGTTGCGCGCGGGTCCCGTAGGTGGCCAGCCGCGCCATCACGCGCTGGGTCATTGCGTGCAAGGGCACCACTTCATGCACGCCGCCGGCGGCGATCGCCTCCTTCGGCATGCCAAACACGATGCAGGTACTCTCATCCTGCGCCAGGTTGTAGGCGCCGGCTTCGCGCATCCGCAGCATGCCCTTGGCGCCATCCTTGCCCATGCCGGTCAGGATCACCCCGATCACGTTCTTGCCGCCGTGTTCGGCGGCCGAGTCGAACAGCACGTCCACGGAGGGGCGATGGCGGTTGACCGGCGCTTCCTGCGACAGGTGGGCCACGTAGTTGGCTCCGCTGCGTGCCAGGCGCAGGTGCGAATCGCCAGGCGCGATGTAGGCATAGCCAGGCAGCACGCGTTCGCCGTGCACGGCTTCCTTCACCGTAATGCGGCACAGACCGTCAAGGCGCTGCGCGAACGAACGCGTAAAGCCGGCCGGCATATGCTGCACGATCAGCACGGCCGGGCTGTCCGGCGGCAGTGGCATCAGGAAATCCTTGATCGCCTCGGTGCCGCCCGTGGACGCACCCAGGATGATCAGCTTCTCGGTCGACAGCAGCGGGCTGCGCAGGATCGGCGCGGCGGCGGCCGTGCCGGTCTCGGGCACATGTGCCTGGCGCACGCGTGCGCGCGACGCGGCGCGGATCTTGTCCGCGATGGTGTCGGTGTAATCCATCAGGCCGTCGCGGATGCCCAGCTTCGGCTTGGTGACGAAGTCCACCGCGCCCAGCTCCAGCGCGCGCATGGTGATCTCGGAACCACGCTCGGTCAGCGATGAGACCATCAGCACCGGCATCGGGCGCAGCCGCATCAGCCGCTCCAGGAAGTCCAGCCCGTCCATGCGCGGCATTTCCACGTCGAGCGTGAGCACGTCGGGGTTCAGGCGCTTGATCATCTCACGCGCCACGAGCGGATCCGGCGCCGTCCCGACCACTTCCATGTCGGGCTGGCTGTTGATGATCTCCGTCATCAGGCTGCGGATCAGCGCGGAATCATCCACGCACAGCACCTTGATCTTGGCGGCAGTCATAGTCGTTCTGCTTTCTGTTCGTTCAGGAGGATGCACGCGTCGCCAGGGCGCGCGCAAAGAGCTCTCCGCCGCGTGCCGGTGCCGTGCCGGACGTGGCGATGGCACGCGCCAGCGCGCGCTCGTCGCGTTCGACCGACACCTGGTCGTCCTGGCGCGTCAGGCGGCGTACCAGCGCGAGGCCGGTGACCGGGAAATAGCTCACGCGCCGCGCATGCGGGCCGCGCAGGTCCTGCGCGGCCACGCGGATTTCTTCCGTCTTCAGGTAGCGCAACACGAAATCCGCGTTGCGGTCGCCGATGTTCAGCGTCGTCATGTTGGCAAGCACTGCGCCACCGCCGAAGACCTTGGCCTCCAGCCGCTCGCGCCGTGCGCCCATCTTGAGCAGTTCGTTGATCAGCACTTCCAGCGCGTAGCAGCCATAGCGCATCGACGCGGACAGCATGCGGTCCGCGTTACCGCCCTCGTCATCGGGCAGCATGAAATGGTTCATGCCACCCACGCCGGCCTTCTCGTCGCGAATGCACGCGGCCACGCACGAGCCGAGCACGGTGGTCAGCACCACGTCCTCGCCGGTCACGTAGTACTCGTTCGGCAGCAGCTTGATCGCCTGGCGATCGAACTCGCGGTCGAAGTACTTGCGCGTGGCAATGGCTTCAGGAAGGTGGGGCGTACGCATCAGGGCCTTCCTGCGCGGGCGGCGTCCGACGCCAGTTCGTAAACGGTCTGGCCGCGCAACTGGAACGCGCGCGTGACGTACGAGAAATTCTCCGAGTGGCCGGCAAACAGCAGGCCGCCCGGCTTGAGCAAGGGCGCGAAGCGTTCCAGGATGCGGCCCTGCGTCGGCTTGTCGAAGTAGATCATCACGTTGCGGCAGAAGATCACGTCGAAGCGTTCGCGGATGCCCCAATCGGGCGCGAGCAGGTTGAGCGGCTCGAACGTGATGGCGGATGCCAGGTCCGGCTTGACCTTGACCGAGCCGGCGCGCTGGCCGGTGCCTTTCAGGAAGAAGCGCTTGAGCCGCTCTTGCGAGAGGCGCGCGACCTGCTCTTCCGAATACACGCCGGCACGCGCCTTGGCCAGTACCTGCGTGTCGATATCGGTGGCCAGCACCGTCGCCGCGCGGTCGCCGAGCGCCTCGGCCAGCGTGATCGCGATCGAGTATGGTTCCTCCCCCGTCGAGGCCGCGCAGCACCAGACGTGGTATGGCCTGCCGGTCTTCTTGGCGTGCTCGGCCAGCAAGGGGAAGTGATGGGCCTCGCGGAAGAACGACGTCAGGTTGGTGGTGAGCGAGTTGGTGAAGTACTCCCACTCCGGCGACGCGTCGTCCGCGTCCAGGATGGCAAGATAGCTGGCGAAGTCGGCCAGTTGCAGCGCGCGCAGGCGCCGCGCGAGGCGCGAGTACACCATTTCACGCTTGTGGCTGCCCAGCGAAATGCCCGCACGCCGATGAATCAGTGCGCGGATCTTCTCGAAGTCGCGCTCCGTCAACAGGAAATCGCGCGACTCGTCGCGCAGGGCGGCTGCCGCCGCAGTGGCGGCGGTCGCGCCTTGGGCACGGCTGGCGGCGGTACGGTTGGGCGTCATGGGTTCGCGTGGCAATGCTTGGTGATGCTTGGTAATGCTGGAGGCTGCGGATCGCTGCGCCAGGGGCGCCGGTCAGGCCGCCTCGGCTTCGATCAGTTCCATCTCCGGGCTGGTGATCAGGCGCTCGATATCGATCAGCACCAGCATGCGGCCCTCGACCGTGGCCAGCCCCGTCAGGTGCTCGGTGGACACCGACACGCCGAACTCCGGCGCCGGCTTGATGGCATCGCCGGTCAGCGTGAGCACGTCGGACACGCCGTCCACGACGATGCCCACCACGCGGCCCGCCACGTTCAGGATGATCACCACGGTCTGGTGGTCGTAGCGCACGTTGCCCAGGCGGAACTTCAGCCGCAGGTCGACGATGGGCACGATCACGCCGCGCAGGTTGGTCACGCCCTTCATGAAGTCCGGGGCGCTGGAAATGCGCGTCACAGTCTCATAGCTGCGGATCTCCTGCACCTTGAGGATGTCGATGCCATATTCTTCCGTCCCCAGCGTGAAGACCAGGAACTCCTGGCCCGAAGCTTCGCTTCCGGGGGTATCGATCTGTCCGATGCCGGCCATGATGTCTAGTTCTCCTTTGGTTGGACGATTACTGCGCCAGCGCCGGTTCCTGCCGGCGCACGCCGGTGCGCTGCAGCGCGCCGACATCGACGATCAGCGCCACGCTGCCGTCGCCGAGGATGGTGGCGGCGGAAATGCATGGCACCTTGCGGTAGTTGGTTTCCAGGTTCTTCAGCACGACCTGGTGCTGGCCGATGAGCTGGTCCACCAGCAGCGCGAAGCGCTTGCCTTCGGCCTGCAGGATCACGGCGATGCCCTGGGTCGGCTCCTGCAGCGCGTCGGCCACGTTGAAGACGCGGTGCATCTCCAGCAGCGGCAGGTACTCGCCGCGCACGTGCATGACGCGGTCCGCGTTGGCCGCGGTATGGATGTCCTCGGACTTCGGCTGCAGCGACTCCATCACGCAGTTCAGCGGCAGGATGAAGGTTTCCTCGCCGACCTTGACCGACATGCCGTCGAGGATCGCCAGCGTCAGCGGCAGCACGATGCGGATGGTGGTGCCCAGGCCCGGACGGCAGCTGATCTCCACGTGGCCGCCCATTTCCTGGATGTTGCGCTTGACCACGTCCATGCCGACGCCGCGGCCCGATACGTCGGTGACCACTTCGGCCGTCGAGAAGCCCGGCGCGAAGATCAGTTGCCAGACCTCTTCGTCGCTGATGTTCTCGGACACGGGCAGGCCGTTCTGGATCGCCTTGGCCAGGATGCGCTCGCGGTTCAGGCCGCCGCCGTCGTCACTCACCTCGATCACGATGTTGCCGCCGTGGTGCTGCGCGGACAGGATCAGCTGGCCGGTCGGGTCCTTGCCCGCGGCCACGCGCTTGTCCGGCGTCTCGATGCCGTGGTCCAGGCTGTTGCGCACCAGGTGGGTCAGCGGGTCGATGATGCGTTCGATCAGGCTCTTGTCCAGCTCGGTCGCCTTGCCGAACGTCACCAGGTCGATCTGCTTGCCGAGCTTGCCAGCGAGGTCGCGCACCAGGCGCGGGAAGCGCGAGAACACATAGTCCATCGGCATCATGCGGATGGACATCACGGACTCCTGCAGGTCGCGTGCATTGCGCTCGAGCTGGCCCATGCCGGAGAACAGGCGGTCGAACAGCACCGGGTCGAGCGAGGACGCAGTCTGCGCCAGCATCGACTGGGTAATCACCAGTTCGCCCACCAGGTTGATGATCTGGTCGACCTTTTCGGTCGGCACGCGGATCGACCCGGATTCCTGGCTGTGCGCGGCCGCTGCTGCCGGCTTGGCCTTTTCCCTGGCCGCGGGTGCGGCCGGCGCGGGTGCTGCCGGCACGGCTGGAGCTTGTGCGGGAGCCGGTGCCGGTGCCGGTGCTGCGGCAGGCGCTACTGCTGCCGGCTCAGGGGCCGGGGCGGAGGCGCCGGCTGCCTCGACCACGATCTGGTCGGTATCGATCACGAAACAGCAGACGGCGATGATGTCGTCAGCGTCGCACTGGCTGTTCAGCCAGATCACCAGTTCGCCGTTCTCTTCCTGCTGGCCGGTGATCTCGCCCAGGTTGGCAAGCTCTTCGCGCAGCAGCGCCTGGTCGGCGGCGGACACCTTGATCAGCCGGACCTTCAGGCCACCGCCCGGAGCAGGGGCTGCCGCGGGTGCCGGCGCGGCTGCCGGCGCAGAAGCCGGTGCGGCCGCGCCGTTCGCCTCCTGGGCAAGCTGCTGCAGCACGGCGCAGATGCGCGCCAGCGTTTCCGGATCGGGTTCGGTGCCGTTTCGGTAGGCGTTGAGCTGATCTTGCAACACGTCCTTGGTTTCCAGAAAGGTGTCGATGATGGTCCTGGACAATGCCAGTTCCTGGCGGCGCGTACGGTCCAGCAGGTTCTCGAAGATGTGCGTGGTTTCGGTCAGTGCCGCGAACCCGAAGGTCGCCGCGCCGCCCTTGATGGAGTGCGCGGCACGGAAGATCGCGTTGAGGTCTTCCGGGTCGGGCGACTCGATGTCCAGGCCAAGCAGCAGCTGCTCCATTTCAACGAGCAGCTCTTCCGCTTCTTCAAAGAAGGTCTGGTAAAACTGTGTGATATCGATATCGACAGACATTGGCGTCCTGACTCACTAAGTTACTGCGCTAAGCACGGCCGCCGCGCACGGCGGCCATGCATCATTCTGTCCTTGCCTTCGGCGCCGCCGGCGCGGATGCGGCCAAGCCTTCCTGCATCGCGCCCGCAGCCTTGCCGGCCTGCGCCTGCACCGTGACTTCCGCTGCGCTGGCGTTCTCCGCCTCGAACCTGGCCTGGGCCTTGTGGTTCAGCACCACGATGCTGATGCGCCGGTTCACCGGTGCCAGCAGGTCGCCCTTGTCCAGCGGCATGGTGGCCGCCAGCCCCAGCACGCGCAGCACCTTGCCTTCCTGCATGCCACCGGCAATCAGCTCGCGGCGCGAGGCGTTGGCACGGTCGCTGGACAGTTCCCAGTTGCTGTAGGTGCGCTCGCCGTTGGAATAGTTGGCGGCGTCCGTATGGCCGGACAGGCTGACCTTGTTGGGCAGTTCGTTGAGCACCGGGCCGATCTCGCGCAGGATGGCGCGCATATACGTCTCGACCTCTGCGCGGCCGGTACGGAACATCGGACGGTTCTGCGTATCGAGGATCTGGATGCGCAGGCCTTCGCTGGTGATGTCGAGCAGCAGTTGCGGGCGGAACTGCTTGAGCATCGGGTTGTTCTCGATGATCTCCTCAAGCCGGTTCTTCAACGCGCGCAGGCGCTGCGCCTCCTGGTATTCGTTGCGGCGCTGTTCGGCGGACGGGTCGTTGTCGTGCGCGCGCGCGACTTCGCCGTCCTTGCGCATCACGTCGAGGCCGCCGCCCGGAATCACGCTGGGCGACTGGCTGCTTTTCTCACCGCCGACAACAGCCACCTTCAGCGGCATGCGGAAGTACTCGGCAATCCCTTCGAGGGTCTTCTTGTTGGCGCTGGACAGCAGCCACAGCACCAGGAAAAGCGCCATCATCGCCGTCATGAAGTCGGCGTAGGCGATCTTCCAGCTATGGTTGCCGTGCGGCCTGGCGTGCGACTTCGCCCTGCGGACGATGATCGGACGCATATCGTTTGCGCTGCTCATGACGGTGGCTCCGCAGGATCAGCTCAGGCTTTTGACTTCGCGGACGTGGTCGTCCAGCTCCAGGAACGACGGCCGCACCGTGGAGTAGAGCACCTTGCGGCCGAACTCCACGGCCACCAGCGGCGCGTAACCGTTGAGCGAGGCCAGCAGGACCACCTTGATGCATTCGTAGACCTTGACGTTCTCCGACACCTGCAGCTCGATGCGCGATGCCAGCGGCGAAACAAAGCCGTAGGCCAGCAGGATGCCCAGGAACGTACCGACCATGGCGTGGGCAATCAGGGCGCCGAGTTCGGCCGGCGGCAGGTCAGCCGAAGCCAGCGCGTGCACCACGCCCATCACCGCGGCCACGATGCCGAAGGCCGGCAGCGCGTCGCCGACGCGCGACAGTGCATGAGCGGGAATCTCGGCCTCGTGGCGGAAGGTTTCGATCTCGTGGTCCATCAGGGCCTCGATCTCGAACGCATTCATATTGCCGTTGACCATCATGCGCAGGTAGTCCGTCAGGAACTCCATCACGACGGGGTCGGTCAGGATGCGCGGATACTGGCTGAACACGCTGCTCGCGGCCGGATCGGCAATTTCCTTTTCGAGGAACAGGATGCCTTCGCGGCGCGCCTTGGACAGCAGCACGTACAGCAGCGACATGACGTCCAGGTACAGTTCCTTCTTGTACTTGGAACTCTTGAACAGACCCGGCAACGCTTTCATCGTTGCCTTGAGGGCCTTGGTGGTATTGGTGGCGATGAAGGCACCGGCGGCAGCGCCACCGATGATCACAAGCTCCGCCGGTTGATATAGCGCGCCCATGTGGCCGCCGGTCATGGCATAACCGCCAAGCACCGCCGCTACCACGACGATATAGCCAAGAACTACTAGCACGATCGGATCCCCGTCAAAAAAGCGCGTCTTTCACGCACGATTGCCCGTTGCACAGGGCGGACTGGGACATCCGGTCCGCCAGTGCTGCGCAGCTTGCCAGCCAGGCGGACCTCAACCAGGATCAGGCTTCGGTCTGCAAGGCGGCGGCGTTCTTCGAGGGCTTCTTCACCTTCCCGGCACGCGATGGCGGACGGCACAGGCTGCACACGAAATTCGCGTGCGGCTCATAGGCGTGCGTGACGAACTTTCCACCGCAACACGTGCAACCGGAAAGCTGCAGCATATTGCTCTCGAAGAACCGTACTAACGTCCAGGCACGGGTGAAACTTAAGACAATTTCGCCGCCGAGCAGCGAAACATGCTCGAGATACAGCCGGTATGCAGCAACCACGGCACGGATGCCCACGGTCTCGCCTTCCTGCACCATGAACTGGTACGCGGAGAAGAACACCGACGAATGGATATTCGGCAGCCAGGTCGTGAACCAGTCGGTCGAGAACGGGAGCATGCCCTTGGGCGGTGAAACGCCCCGCAGCTCCTTGTAGAGGCGGATCAACCGGTCGCGCGAGAGGGTGGTCTCGGCCTCAAGCACCTGCAGGCGCGCACCCAGCCCGATCAGCTCGATCGCGAGCTGGGTCTGGTTGGCATCCTGGAGTACGCTCTTGCGGCTGGGAACCGACGCGGAGGCAACGCTGCGCGCCGAAGGGGCCTGCAGGAGCGCGGTCAATTGAGCGACTCCACAGGCTGACGGGCAAGAAGGATCGCAGCGTGCATCTGCTGCATGTCGTGGCTCTTGGCCGTATGGGTAAGGGTGGACAGAAGCGCGTGGTCGTCAAAGCGGAACCTGCACAGCACCATGTTCGATGCCGCGAGCTTCACGAGTTGCGCCGACGTCAGCTTGGCGAGAATGTCGGCGATTTCCTTGCTGACACCAAGCCTGAACATGGCTTCCACCTGGTTTTCCCGCACCAAGCGTTGCGCGAGCAGCAGATAGGCGAGGTTAACCTCCCTGATCTCCTGGAGAACTTCACTGCTTTCCAATTTTTCCCCGCTACCAAAAACCCGCCTCGCGCTTGTCCGGCGCTTACCGGCATCCCAGTAGAGGGCTGTCGGCGACCAGATCGTTTACATGCGTATCAGACGGGTACTACGTACGACAAAAGGAACTTCAGCCCGGTCCCATCTACAACTTCGTACCGACTCGTTACAAGTGTTACAGAGTGTAAGTGAAACTGTTACGTTTATATCGGCAATCTGCCCGCAATGCCAATCCCCACTTACGCGGGGGAAACCCCAATGTCGTACGAAAGATACATGGCTGGCCGAATTTTGTAACAAATCGGGCGTGCAACATTTGATGTAACACAACACTGCAACGCTTAAGTCATTGCAATCGCCGACTTCGAACCGCCTACCGGGATTCCACTATTGACGAACCCGAATTTGACGAACTGAACAGTCGCCTCAGCCACGCGGCCAGTCGGGCGAAGACGTCATCGGGCGCTTCCTGGAACAGGTGGGGTCGCGCCCGCGCGGCCTGCTCGAGTACGCGGTTGGCTTCTTCGAGCTGGACCGATCCGTACTGCAGCGCCAGCGTCAGCGTGGCCCGCAACTCTCCGACGCGCGAGCGCCCCAGGGTCTCGTTTTCCTCGGTCTGCAAGGCATACATCAGGTCATAGGCGCGCTGCCGCAGGCTTTCCGCCAGCACCCATGCCGGCGTGCGCATGCGCTCTTCCAGCACCCTGACATCTTCCGCCGAGGCGGCAACCTGGGAAGCGAGCGCATCGGTGAACGCGGCATCGGCACCGCATTCGGCCAGCACCTGCGCCGCCCATTCACGTGCATGTTCGAAGCGCTGTTGCGGGGTCCAGTCCGACTGTACGGCCAGCCCGAAGCCGAATCGCCGCGCATCTCGCATGAGCGACGAGAGGGCATTGGGCAGCTGCTTGTCGAACACCTTGCGCGCCCAGCCATATTCGCCGCTGGCCAGCAGCCGCATGACCGCGCGTTCGGTCAACGGACCATCGTGCTGGAGCAGCCGGGCCCGCAGGAAGTCATTGAACTCGGGCGGCAGGAAGTCCTTGTCGAAGTCCGTCGACAGGCTGACGAAATCGACGAACTCCCGGCGCAGCCTCGCCACGTCATCTGGCGACAAGGCCAGGGTGATATTGGTATTCATGGCATCGAAGGCAAAGGGCGGGCGGCAACCCAATGGAACAGGTTGCCGCCCGCCGGGGCTCAGAACGCGCTCCAGTCCCCGTTATCCGCAGCGGCAAGCGCGGCCGGGCGCGGCGCCGCGCGGACGGTCGTGGCCGGCTGGGTCACCGGTTCACTGGCGGCATCGGGCACCGGAGCGGCTTCCGGCGCCACCTTGCCGGTCCTGGCAAGCTTGCGCGCAGGTTGCGGCCTGGCCTTGCCGGACGGCCGCACGGCAGTCCGGACAGAAGGGGTAGGCTCGAAGCGGGCCGCCGCAGGCGTGCCGTCCGCCGCCAGGCGGAATGTGGCAACCACCGTCTGCAGGCGGCCGGCCTGGTCCTGGAGCGAGCCTGCTGCGGCCGCGGCCTGCTCCACCAGTGCCGCGTTCTGCTGCGTCACCTCGTCCATCTGCGCCACCGCCTGGTTCACCTGCTCGATGCCCGAACTCTGTTCCGCCGACGCCGCGCTGATCTCGCCCATGATGTCGGTCACGCGCCTGACTGCCTGCACGATCTCGTCCATCGTCGTGCCCGCCTGGCCCACCAGCGCCGTGCCGTTGTCCACGCGCGCCACCGTGTCGCCGATCAGGCCCTTGATCTCCTTGGCCGCGTTCGCGCTGCGCTGCGCCAGGCTGCGCACCTCGCCCGCCACCACCGCGAAGCCACGGCCCTGCTCGCCGGCTCGCGCGGCTTCCACCGCCGCGTTCAGCGCCAGGATATTGGTCTGGAACGCAATGCCTTCGATCACGCCGATGATGTCGACGATCTTGCGCGACGCTTCGTTGATCTCTTCCATCGTGTTCACCACGCGCCCGACCACCTCGCCGCCGCGCACCGCGGTCTCCGACGCATTCGCCGCCAGGCCGCTCGCCTGCCGCGCGTTGTCCGCGTTCTGGCGCACCGTGCTGGTCAGTTCCTCCATGCTCGATGCCGTCTCTTCCAGCGACGCCGCCTGCTGCTCCGTGCGCTGCGACAGGTCGTTGTTGCCCGCGGCGATCTCGCGCGACGCCGTGGCGATGGATTCCGCCGACTCCTTGAAGTCGCGCACCATGCCGGAGAGCTGCTGCTGCATCTGCTTCATCGCGTGGACCAGGCTGTCGCGGTCACCGGCGCGCGTCTTCACCTCGGCGGAGAAATCGCCTTCGGCAATGCGCGAGGCAATGGCCACGGCATAGCCGGGCTCGCCGCCGAGCTGGCGCGACAGTGCGCGGGCCAGGAATGCGCCGAGCAGCACCGACAGCGCCAGGCCGCCAAGCACGAGGCCGAGCATCCACAGGCGGGTGCTGGTGTACACGCTGCGCGCCTCTTCCATGTTGTTGCGCGCGCGGTCATCGCGGCGCTTCACCATCTTGGCCATGACCTCTTCGAGCGCGTGGCTGTCCTTGAGCAGGTCGGCGCTTTCGCTGAAGACGGTGCTTTCGAACTGCGAGGTATCGAGCGGCTGCTTGCTGACCAGCTCGGTGTACTTGCTCACGCGTTCGCGAAACGCCGGCGCGAGGGCCTGGTATTGCTTGACTAGCGCCTGGTCCTCCGGTTGCTCGAACATGCCGGCCACCTGCTTGATGCGCTCCTCCATGGTCGCGAGCGACTTGGCGATCTGCTCTTTCTCTATGGTGCGTTCGCCCATGGTCGATGCCGACAGCAGCGCGATCTGCGCGCGGCTGGCATAGACAAGGTTGATATTGGCGTCCTGCACGGCCTTCAGCGCCTGCAAGTCGTTGTGATAGATCTTGCCTGTCCAGTCGGCCATGCTCCCCATGTTGACGACGCCAAGCAGCCCCATGAAGGCGCCGATCACGGCGACCACCAGGAACCCGCCAACCAGCCTGGTCGTGACCCGCAGTTGATTGAACCAATGCATAGAAACTCCCCCTTAAAACAAATGATCCGGTACGCCCGGCTGCCAGTCTCAGGTCTGCGCCAGGGCTGGTGCCTGCGCCATGTCAGCGCGGCGCGGCCGTTGCGGACGCACCTCCGCCTGCATGCTGACGCGGAATGTAGCGACCGCGTCGCGCATGCGCCCGGCCTGCTCTTCGAGCGCACCGGCTGCGGCCGCGGCCTGCTCCACCAGTGCCGCGTTCTGCTGCGTCACCTCGTCCATCTGCGCCACGGCCTGGTTCACCTGCTCGATGCCCGAACTCTGTTCCGCCGACGCCGCGCTGATCTCGCCCATGATGTCGGTCACGCGCCTGACTGCCTGCACGATCTCGTCCATCGTCGTGCCCGCCTGGCCCACCAGCGCCGTGCCGTTGTCCACGCGCGCCACCGTGTCGCCGATCAGGCCCTTGATCTCCTTGGCCGCGTTCGCGCTGCGCTGCGCCAGGCTGCGCACCTCGCCCGCCACCACCGCGAAGCCACGGCCCTGCTCGCCGGCTCGCGCGGCTTCCACCGCCGCGTTCAGCGCCAGGATATTGGTCTGGAACGCAATGCCTTCGATCACGCCGATGATGTCGACGATCTTGCGCGACGCTTCGTTGATCTCTTCCATCGTGTTCACCACGCGCCCGACCACCTCGCCGCCGCGCACCGCGGTCTCCGACGCATTCGCCGCCAGGCCGCTCGCCTGCCGCGCGTTGTCCGCGTTCTGGCGCACCGTGCTGGTCAGTTCCTCCATGCTCGATGCCGTCTCTTCCAGCGACGCCGCCTGCTGCTCCGTGCGCTGCGACAGGTCGTTGTTGCCCGCGGCCACCTGATGCGTTGCCGACGAAATGCTGGCCATGCCGTCCTGGATCTCATGCACGACCGACAGCAGGCTGCGCTGCATGGTCTGCATGGCCTGCGCGAGCGCGCCGACTTCATCGCCCGCGCGGTGTTCGAAACTGGTCGTGAGATCGCCCGCGCCCATGCGCAACGCAAAGTCGAGCATCTCGCTCACCGGACGATGCACGCGCGACAGCAGCATCGTGCCGGTGACAAAGGCAGTAGCCACGGCCAGCGCGAAGCCACCCCACAACCACGGGCGTACGGAGGCGACGACGGCGCCGCCGAAGGTTTCGGCGGCCAGCAACGCGGCCAGGAACCAGACCAGGCCGCCGGCTTGCGACCACAGGATGCGCCGCCGCAGGTTCAGGCGCGTGGCGCGGCCGATGAAACCGGCCAGGCCGGTGCGCACCACGGCGCCTTCTCGAATGGCAAGGCCGTTCGCGCGCCCTTCGCGAAAGCGTGCATAGGCGGCGCTGGCGGCCTCGATCTGCTCGCGCGTCGCCATCGAACGCACCGAGGTGTAGCCCGCCAGCCGGCCATCGATATGGGTCGGCGTGACCGTCGCGCTGACCCAGTAGTAGTCGCCATTCTTGCGCCGGTTCTTGACCACGCCCGCCCACGAGCGCCCGGCCTCGATGTTCTGCCAGAGGTCGGCAAACGCCTCCGGCGGCATATCGGGATGACGCACGAGATTGTGCGGCGCGCCCAGCAATTCCTGCGCGCTGAAGCCACTCGCCTCGACGAATGTGCGGTTGGCAAAGGTGATGCGGCCCTTCAGGTCCGTGCGCGAGATCAGATAGTCGTCAGGAGAAAGCGTGTATTCGTTTTGCGTGACCGGTTGGTTGTTTCGCATGTATGACATTGACGGCTTGCTTCGGGCACTGCGGCTACGACAGCGGCACAACTCAAAGCGGTTTGGGGGCGTCGGCACGTGGTACGTGCCGGTTGCACTGGCCGGGCCGGGCGGGCTTGGGGCCCGCGGCCGCAGTAATCAGGGCCTCGGCGGGCTCAGGACAGCGCTTCGAGCGCGGCGAGCTCTTCGGTGTTGAGGAGCTTCTCGATGTTCACCAGGATCAGCATGCGCGTGTCGACCGAGCCCAGACCACGGATATAGTCGGTCGCAAGCTCGCTGGTGAAATGCGGCGTGGGCCTGATCTGGCCGGGCGCGAGCGTCAGCACGTCGGACACGCCATCGACGACGATGCCGGTGGTGCGGTCGCTCAGGTCGACGATGATCACGACGGTGTACTGGTCGTAGCTGACTTTGTCCTGGCGGAACTTGATGCGCAGGTCGATGATCGGGACGATCTTGCCGCGCAGGTTGATCACGCCCTTGATGTAGTCCGGCGCATTGGCAAGCTGCGTCACGGACTCGTAGCCGCGGATCTCCTGGACCTTCAGGATGTCAACGCCGTATTCCTCGCGGCCGAGCGTAAAGGTCAGGAATTCTTCGCCGGCGCCTTCCACCTTGTCGATATGCTTCATCGTTGCTTGCCCCCGGTTGGCTTCTGATTACTGGTGCCCGCCGGCAGCATGCAGGCGGCAGCGGCACGGGGACTTTCACTTTGTCCCCTGATATTTACGGCAGTGCGGCGAGTGCCTGAAGGGCGACTCGCGATAATCCACCCCCTTCCTTAGAGGGGGATTTCCTTTCAGTTGCCCAGCGCGGCCACCGCAGCCATCAGTTGGTCAGGGTCGAACGGCTTGGGCAGGAAGCCGGAAGCCCCGGCCTCGCGCGCCTGCTCGCGGATGCGCTCGTCGGCTTCGGTGGTCAGCATCAGGATGGGAATGCCCGCATAGCGCTCGGTGGCGCGCAGGTTGCGGATCAGCGTCAATCCGTCCATGCCTGGCATGACCTGGTCCGTCAGCAGCATGTCGAAGCTGGTCTCCATGGCCAGCGCGCGCGCCTGGTCGCCATCGGCGGCCTCGGTCACCGCGTAGCCGCCGGCCCGCAGGCACGCGGCAATCATGCGGCGCAGGGACGGCGAATCGTCGACGACGAGGATGCTGGGGACTGACATGGGAGGCATTGGGGCTCCGAAAGCGCATGGCGGCTGGATCCGACAGGGGCATGGCGCTACCGGCGGCGGACAGGCCGGCGCGGACTGCGTGGATCGCCATCTCGGCGCCGGCAGCCTGCCGAAGTGATTATCGGCAGGCTGATGCGGGGGCTTTAGAACCCATTTCAGAACGAGGAAGGCAGTGTCCCGCACGGATGGCCGGTGCGCTGCCGCGCCTCAGCGCACTGCCTGCACTTCCCTGGCGGCGGCCTTTTGCCCGAGCGCCTCGGCAAATCCCGCCGCGTCCAGCGGCAGCGACAACAGGAAGCCCTGCACTTCATCGCAGCCCATCTCGTTGAGGATCTCGAGCTGAGACGAGGATTCCACGCCTTCGGCCACTACCTTCATGCGCAGCTCGTGGGCCAGCGCCACCATGGAGCCGACAATGGCCCGACCCTGCGCGTCGGCATCGAGGCCGCCGATCAGCGTCCGGTCGATCTTCAGCGTGCCCACACGCAGCCGCTTCAGGTAGCCGAGGCTGGAATAGCCACTGCCGAAGTCGTCCAGCGCCACCTGGATGCCGAGCGACTGCAGCTCGGCCAGCGTTTCGAGCGACTTGCCGATGTCCTTCATGGCCGCGGTCTCGGTAATTTCGAGCGTGATGGCCGAGGGAGGAATGTCGTGCTGGTGGATCTGCTCGAGCAGGTATTGCGGGAAATTGCGGCTGGCGAAGCGCAGGCCCGATACGTTGATGGCCACCGGCACCAGCGGCAGCCCGGCGTCCTGCCACTGCCGCACATGCCGGCATACGCTCGAGATGACCCAGTCATCCAGCTTGTCGATCTGGCTCGACTGCTCGGCCACGGCAATGAACTCGGCCGGGCTGACCTGGCCAAGCGCCGGGTGGCGCCAGCGGCAAAGCGCCTCGGCACCGACCAGGATGCGCCGCCGCGCGTCGAACTTGGGCTGGAACTGCAGCGACAGCGCGTCGTCCTGGATCGCTGTCCAGAGGTCGCGCCGGATCACGCGGGTGCGGCGTGCCCGCTCGCCGGCCGCGCTGTTGAACAGCCGTACCTGGTTGGAGCCGCTTTCTCTGGCCTCGGTCAGGCTCACGCGGGCCGCCTGCATCAGGGACTCGGAAGTCTGCGCGTCGCGCGGATAGACGGCGATGCCGATGTTCACCCCGATCTGCATCTGCAGGCCGCGTGCCGCCACGAACTCGGCCAGCGAGCCAAGGACGCGCGAGCCCAGTTCCTGGGCGCGGCCGTGGTGGACCATTTCGGGCACGCCGACCGCGAATTCGTCCCGCGCCAGCCTCGCCAGGAAATCGTGCGGCTCCAGCGCGGCCTGTGCGAGTGCGCCGGCGTCCTGCGCCAGGATATCGTCGGCGCGCACTTCGAAGACTTCATCGACTTCGCGGAAGTCCGCAACATGGATCAGCAGGACAGCGCAGCTGCTTTCGGCCAGCCGCGCCTGCGCGACAGCCTGGTCCAGCCAGCGGCCGAAGGCAACGCGGTCCGGCATGGCGGTGGCAACGCTGTACTCGGCCACGGTGCCCTGGCCGCGCGCGCCCGGCCGCACGACAAGGCGCCCGGGTATGCGGCCGCTACACCGGATCTGTCGCGACTCGACCACGCGCAGCGCGCCTGCCGCATCGTCCGACAGGTCATCGGCAACGCCGGCCCCATTGCGCCTGGGCCCGGCCATCCAGCCGCGTGACTGCGCCTGATGGAAGACAAAGATCAACAGGCACAGCGCGGTCAGCCCACCTGCCAGCCAGGCCGGATGCGGCAGCCCCGCCGCATCGATGCAGGCCCGCGCGGTCATGGAGCCCGCGCCGCAGACCCTGCCAAGCCGCGTGCCGGCTACGGCCACCAGCCCCGCGCCTGCCAGCGCCGAGGCGATCGCCGCGCCGCGCCAGAGCCGGGCGCCCTGCCTGAGCCAACCGAACAGCAACTTGCCTGCCGACGTAGCCGCCGCCGCGACGGCGAAAGCTCCCGCCATCCGCGCCGTCTCGTTGGCTGCCGGCACGCCGCCAGAGCTGAGCACCACCACGAAAGGCAAGCCCACCGTCAGCTGCGACAACAACGTGGCGGACCAGGACAGCGCGCGCACGCGGCGGTCGCCGCCGGCCTCTGGCCGTGCCTGGCGACCGCCGAGAACGGCGGCCACGCCGAGCAGGGCGGCCAGCAGCAAAAGGGCGGTACTCAAGGCGATCATGCGATTGCGCTGTGATTAGAAGAATGCGCGAACGTCGGGACGATGCGGGGCAAACCCCGCATCATGGCACTTTGCGGTCGCGATGTGAACAAGGCGATACGGCATCCTTGCTAGAAAGCGCTCCAGTCGTCGTCCGATCCACGCGCTGCGGCAACCGCAGGGGCCACCCGGGCCGGCCGTGCCACGGCCGCCGCCGCACGTGGCCTGGGCGGGACTGCCGGCAGCGCGCGCGCGGCGGGATGCGAGACTGTACCGGCTGCGCCGCCCAGATTGAAGACCGAGACCACGCTTTTCAGCTTGCGCGCCTGCTCATCGAGCGAGCCGGCCGCCGCCGCGGCCTCTTCCACCAGCGCGGCATTCTGCTGCGTCACCTGGTCCATCTGCGTAACGGCCTGGTTCACCTGCTCGATGCCGCTGGTCTGCTCCTGCGAGGCTGCGCCGATCTCGTTCATGATGTCAGTGACCCGGCGCACGGCCTGCACGATCTCGCCCATGGTCTGGCCCGCCTCGGCCACCAGCCGCGTACCGCTTTCGACGCGCTGGCCGGATTCGCTGATCAGCGCCTCGATCTCCTTGGCTGCCGACGCCGAGCGCTGCGCCAGGCTGCGCACCTCGCCGGCCACCACCGCGAACCCTCGGCCCTGCTCGCCCGCGCGGGCCGCTTCGACGGCGGCATTGAGCGCGAGGATGTTCGTCTGGAACGCAATGCCCTCGATCACGCTGATGATCTCGACCACCTTGCGTGACGCCCCATTGATCTCGTTCATGGTGTCGACCACGCGGCCCACCACATCGCCGCCCTTGAGGGCAATCTGCGAAGCCTCGCCGGCCAGCACCCCGGCCTGACGGGCATTGTCGGCATTCTGGCGCACCACCGTGGTCAGTTCCTCCATGCTCGCCGCGGTCTGTTCGAGCGACGACGCCTGTTCCTCGGTGCGCTGGGACAAATCCAGGTTGCCGCTGGAGATCTGCTCGGTTGCCGAGGCCATGGAATCCGCGCCCACGCGCACGTCGGACACGATCTTGTGCAGGCTGTCCTGCATGGCGGCCAGCGCTTGCATCATGCGGCCGATCTCGTTGCGGGACACCGCGGTGATGCGGGAGGTCAGGTCACCGCGCGCGATCCGCTCCATCACCTTCAGCGCCTCCTCCACCGGGCGGACGATGGCGCGGTTCAGCGTTGCCGTGCACAGCCCCGCAAGCACGAGTCCGACGACGATCACTACGATCGAAAGCGTGCGGATGCGCGCGAAGCGCGCCTGCGAGTCTTCGAAATTGGCCTGGCCGACCGTCATCTGGAACTTTTGCAGGGTCTCGTGCGCCGCGGACATGGTGCGCTGCAGTTCGGGCATGACCTTGCTGGCCAGACGCGCCGCCTCTTCCCTGTTTCCGGCCAGGGCCGCCTGCTGCATCGGTTCGATCCCCTTTGTCATAAAGTCGGCGCGCTTGCGTTCGAGTTCGCCGGCGAGCGCCTTTTCCTGCTCGTCCTGCGGCAGGCTCATATACCGCTTCCACGCGGAAGCCCCCGCCTCGACAAACACCTTGGAGCGGTCGACGTTGACTTTCGGGTCATCCAGCTCGCCCTGTATCACATTGCGGTCGAGCGCCAGGCGCATGCGCGTGGTGGCCAGCATGGCGTCGCTCAGCGCCACCGTCGAAGCGAGCTGGTTTGAGTAGGTCTCCTTCAGCGCGTCATTGCTTTGCGAAATCCCGTGCAGCCCGACGCCGCCCATAAGAATCAGCAGCAGCGACAGCGCGGCCATGGCGCCCCTGACCAGGGTCTTGATCTGAATGTTATTTTCGAATGACATGATGAATGCGACGGTAGGCAATCCACGGGACACCCCCCACGTCCCGGTACGGCGAACCGACACACCCGACGATCCGCCCTGCCCGGATAACGGCCTGCCCACTCGGTTCTTGAGCCAGCTCCAATATTTGCAGTGCAACATCCAAAATGTCGGACATGCGCCACGTGACTCATCATTTCGTGTCATCGGGACACTCCGAAAAAATAGCATTTCCGCCAATTCTTCCTGCCAGTTAAGGATTATGTGTTTTTTCGCACCGGCAAAGTCCATCGGCACGCCCCGCCATGCGTGATGAAAAACAAATGACCGATTTGGCAGATTTCGGCGCACGGCTGGCAACCTGTGTCAGCACTGGCGCGCCGCTAACCGCAGCGCGACAAGGTGCGATGGCAAAAGTTCAGGGCAATATTGCTTGAGAATCTTCCTAATCTTGCTGGTCAATCGCGCATGAAAGATTTGCAGCCGCGCGTTAGCCCGATATAATGCCTTTCGACATTCCGCACCCACCCGATACCCGAGGACCAAATGGCGACTTATCAGGAAATCGTTCAGAAAATCAACGAACTGCAAAAGCAGGCCGAAGAAATCAAGGCCCGTGAGCAGGCTGCAGTGATTGCCGATATTCGCGAAAAAATCGACCAATATGGCTTGACGGCGGAAGATCTCGGTTTTGGCGTGAAGGCTGTAGCCGGCAAGAAGGCCGTCAACCGCAAGGTGCCCGTGCGTTATCGTGACAGCGCCGGCAACACCTGGACTGGCCGCGGCAAGCGCCCGGGCTGGTTGACCCAGGCTCTGGCAGCCGGCAAATCGGTGGACGATTTCCTCATCCGCTGAGATTCGACCGCTGTAGTCGCAACAAAAACGCCACGGAAAACTCCGTGGCGTTTTTGCTTGCGGCGGCTGCCGCTCATCGCGGCAACGCAGAAACGGGTACGCGCAAGATTCTCAGGCGTCAAACCCGTTGGGATTGGTGGACTGCCAGCGCCACGAATCCTCGCACATGCGATCGAGATCATGGCGCGCCTGCCAGCCCAGCAACTGGTGCGCCAGCGTCGGGTCGGCATAGCACGATGCAATATCGCCCGGCCGGCGTGCCACGATCTCGTGGGGCACGGGGCGCCCGCTGGCCCGCTCGTAGGCGGCCGCAACCTCGAGCACGCTGTAGCCGCGGCCCGTGCCCAGGTTGACCGTCATGCTCTGGCCGCGATCACGCAGGCAGATCAGTGCGGCCAGGTGTCCGTCCGCGAGATCGCAGACGTGGATGTAATCGCGTACGCCGGTGCCATCCGGCGTCGGATAGTCGCCACCGAATACCATGAGCTTTTCCCGCCGGCCGCCGGCCACCTGGGCGACATAGGGCATGAGGTTATTCGGGATGCCGCGCGGATCTTCCCCGATCAGGCCGCTTTCATGCGCCCCGACCGGGTTGAAATACCGCAGGTAGGCAATGCGCCACTCCGGATCTGATTTTTCCAGGTCACGCAGGATTTGCTCGCCCATCAGCTTGGTCTGCCCATAGGGATTGGTCGCCGAAAGCGGGAAATCCTCGAGAATCGGCACGGTATGGGGATTGCCATACACCGTGGCCGACGAACTGAACACCAGTTGCTTTACCCCGGCATCGCGCATGGCGGCACACAGCGTAACCAGGCCGTCCAGGTTGTTGCTGTAATACTCGAGCGGCTGGCCGACGGATTCGCCGACCGCCTTGAGTGCCGCGAAATGGATGGCACCGGAGATACGATGCTCCGCGAACAGGCGCTCCAGCAGCGCGCGGTCGCGGACATCGCCTTCGACAAAATTTGGTGTCTGCCCGGTAATCGTTGCGATCCGGTCCACCACCACACGGCTGCTATTGCACAGATTATCGAGGCCGATCACTTTGTAGCCGGCATTGAGCAATGCCACCCAGGTATGTGAAGCGATATAGCCAGTGGCGCCGGTAAGAAGCAAAGTCTGGGACATGGGGATTCGGTAACTCATCGAGAAAAGATGGGCGAACATCGGCCACGGCGGGCACACCCAAGCCGGTGCAAGATGCGACGCATAGGCCGGAACAACGACCATTATCGCCTACCCGGGACTCTGGCTGGCGCCAGGTTCAGTCGTCCGCGCCACCAACCGGAAGCATCCCCGCCCGGGCAACCCACGCCTCATGTGCGGCGCGCAGCCTCCAGCCGGATTCGAAGTCGCGCATGCCGAGCCACTGCGCTACCGAAGCCGGCGATGCGCCGGCTTCGAAATGCATGGCGCCGCAGGTATTGCGCAGCGTCTGTGGAGATGCCCGTTCGCTGCGCGCCGACAGCACGCCGGCCTGGTCGAGCAGCAACTCTACGCGTCGGTAAACGGATGCGGCATGCATCGGGCGCCCGCTCGGCATGGCCGGGAACACCAGTTCGCCCAGCGTGCCGGACGCCGCGCGCAGCGACAGCCATGCGGCCAACGCCCGGTGGGCGAAGGCAAACAGCGGCGCTTCATAGGTGCGGCCGGTCTCGGGCTTGGCCATGCGCAGCACCACGCGTCCGGCATGGCCGGTATCGATGGCCCTGGTGCGCAATCCGCGGATTTCCCCCACCTTCAGCCCCGCACCCAGCAGTACTGCCACCATCGCGGCATCGCGCGCACGCTTCCATGCCGTAGGCGAAGCCCCGGCCCCATCCGGCGCAGCTTCGCCGGCCGGCCCCAGCACACGCGCGATCAACAGGTCGCGCTCGCCGGGCAGCAGGAATGCGGTCGGATCGTTCTCGCCTTCGGCCAGATGCGCGCGCACCGCCTGGCTGGCCGGGTTGTGCAGACCTTCCTCAAGACGGGCGAGATAGTTATAGATCCGCTCGATCAGCCGGGTATAGCGATAGCGGTGCGACTTGTGGAGATCCTGCTCGTCCAGGAATTCGCCGATCTGGCCGGCCGACCAGGACAGCGGCGCCAGGCCGCGTTCCGCGGACCAGCGCAACAGCTTTCCCCACATGGCGCGATAGACCACGCTGGTGCCGTGGCGGAAGCCGTTGCGCGCCAGCCAGCCATCGAAGGCGCGCTCGGGATGGCTGCGCCAGCTTGCCAGGTCGGCATCGAACAGGGCTGCCTGCGGTCCGTCCGCGCTGAACTCGCTGCGCTGAGTGGTCACTGACTCTCCGGCAAAAGGTAACGGTAACGCGCTTATTGTAGACAAGGCGTCACTGGCCGGGCGGTCGGACCGATCGCCATGCAGGCCGAGCTTGCGGGAGCGTCCTCCTCGTGCTACCTTTTGCTCATCAATGCAACTGGTTGCATAGTGCCAATTCTCAGTTGCCTGCTGACCACGTAGAACGAGGAGACCACCACCCATGAATGCCGCTGCGCTGATTCCGAACGCCCGTACCACATTGGCCGCCTGGCACGAGATGCTTGCCACGCATGCCTTCGAACGGCTCGGAGACATCATGGCCGACGACGTGGTGTTCCGTTCGCCCGTGGCCCACACGCCGTACCCGGGCCGCGCCGCCATCGTGCTGGTGCTGATCACCGTCAACCAGGTCTTCCAGGACTTCCGCTACCACCGCAGCTTCGTCAGCGAAGACGGACACAGCGTGGTGCTCGAATTCAGCGCCAACGTGGACGGCAAGCAGCTCAAGGGCATCGACATGATCCGTTTCGACGCCGCCGGCAAGATCGCCGAATTCGAAGTCATGATCCGTCCGCTGAGCGGCCTGCAGGCACTCGGCGCCGCCATGGGCGCACGCCTGGCCAGCCAGAAGCAAGTACTTACCGGGGCGGCCTGAAGCCGCCGCGCCCGCGCCGCCCCCTCGCCGCCCTACCCGCCCGATTCCACCGAGGAGCTTTCCGCATGTCCCTTCCCGCCCAGTTGAAGAACCGGCTTTCGCTGCCGGTCGTGTGCTCGCCGCTGTTCATCATCTCCAACCCGGACCTTGTCATTGCCCAGTGCAAGGCCGGCGTGGTCGGCTCCTTCCCCGCGCTCAACGCGCGGCCGGCGCCGAAGCTCGAAGAATGGCTGGACCGCATCACGACCGAACTGGCGGAACACGACGCCAGGAACCCGGACCGCCCGGCCGCGCCGTTCGCCGTCAACCAGATCGTGCACAAGTCCAACGACCGGCTCGAGCATGACCTGGAGCTGTGCGTGCGCTACAAGGTGCCCATCGTCATCACCTCGCTGGGCGCGCGCGCCGAGGTCAATGAGGCGGTGCATTCGTACGGCGGCATCGTCCTGCACGACGTCATCAACAACGCCTTTGCGCGCAAGGCGATCGAGAAGGGTGCCGACGGGCTGGTGGCCGTGGCGGCAGGGGCGGGCGGCCATGCCGGCACGCTGTCACCCTTTGCACTGCTGCATGAAATCCGCGAGTGGTTCGACGGCCCGCTGCTGCTGTCAGGCGCCATTGCCAGCGGCGACGCCATCCTGGCAGCGCAGGCCGCGGGCGCGGACCTGGCCTATATTGGCTCGGCCTTCATCGCCACGCAGGAAGCCAACGCCCAGGACGGCTACAAGCAGATGATCGTGGACAGCAGCGCGAACGACATCGTCTATTCGAACCTGTTCACCGGCGTGCACGGCAACTACCTGCGCGGCAGCATCGAGCGTGCGGGGCTGGACCCGGCGGCCCTGCCGCAATCGGATCCGTCGAAGATGAATTTCGGCTCGGCCAGCGCCAAGGCATGGAAGGACATCTGGGGTGCCGGCCAGGGTGTGGGCGCCATCAAGCGCGTGGTGCCGGCCGCCGAACTGGTGCGCCGCTTCGCCGAAGAGTATGCACTGGCCCGCCGCCGCCTCGGCTTGCCCGATGGCGCCGGCGCGTCGCAGGCGCAAACCGCGGACGTCGCCTGACCAAGCGGAACCGGCCTCAGGGAAACCGGACTCAGTCCTGGCGATCGCCCGCAGGCATCGCCAGCAGCGGCATCAACTCGTTGCCCCAGGCCACCCAGTCCTGTTCGAAACGAATGCCCCGGCGCAGCAGCGCGAAGCGCAGTTGCTGCCCGCGGTCCTGGCGCGCATCGGAAAAGTCCCGGCGCTCGATGGCCTGGTAGGTTTCCAGCCGGGCCTGGTGCAGCGCGATCAGCCGGCGCATTTCATCGGCCAGGCCCAGCGGGCCGATCGCCGCATCCGCGCGCAGCTTGACCAGGATCTCCTCGCGCTGGTCCAGCCCCGCGCCGGGCTCCAGCACCCACCGCACCAGTTCGTCGCGCCCGGCTGGCAGCACGTGATACACCTTCTTGCGGTTCTTCTTCTCTTCGCCATTGGGCGCGGCATTGCCGTTGGCGTCGCCGCCCTGGTCGGTCTCCTCGGCGGCAATCCAGCCGTGCTCGGCCATGCGTCCAAGTTCGCGATAGATCTGCTGGTGCGTGGCGTGCCAGAAATAGCCGATGGAACGATCGAACCGGCGCGCCAGGTCATAACCGGACGACGGTTTCTCGATCAGGGAAATCAACAGGGCGTGCTGGGTCGACATTCGGCTGGAAAGGTAGCCATGCTGGCGATTGAAGGCCGGAAAGCATGCGAGCGCAGCCTCCTCGGGGAACCGCGCTATGGTAGCGCAAGGCTTTGCGTGATAGCCGGGCGCCGATGTATCGCAAGACGACAATGGCCAGAGAACCGACAAGACTGACAATTCTGAAAACACATGCCTCAGAGAATTAAAAAATGCTAAATGGCATTTTTGCGAAGCATGGCATACATTGCGAACATTGCCACCCGTCTGCGCGAAGCTGGCATCGCCCCCACCCTGCTCGCGCCTTGTCACCGGAGCCAATTCAAATGAGAGGACACGATCTTGCAGAAGACCGTGACGTCGCCTGGGAGGCAGATGCCAGGCAGGAGCCGGCGAGCGAAATCGCGGTGCTGCCGGCCCGCGCACCGGTCTACTACCGGCTGCCGGATACGCCCGACGGCCACCACATCAAGGAATACGCCAGCGGCCTGCGCCAGCTCGTGCGCTTCGTGGGCGTCGAAGAGCAGGTGGTGAAGTACTGCCTGGGATAGCCAAGCCTGCTCCGGGATAACCGCCGGTTGTCTCCTCCGGCCCTCCAGTGGGCACGGATTGAACCCGCCGATTCCGCGGGTTTTTTTTGCCTGCCCACCTGACGCGCCATGAAGCGGTTCCGCGGCACCAAAGCAAAGAGCCGGCCCAGGGCCGGCTCTCTTCAAGGCATGACCATCGCCAGGATCAGTCCACGGTCGCGCCCGAGGACTTCACCACCTTCGCCCACTTCGCGGTCTCGGTCTTCATGAACGCGGCGAGCTGGGCCGGCTTTTCCGGGAACGGCTCGGCGCCCTGGTCGGCCATCTGCTTCTTCACTTCCGGCATGGCGAGGATCTTCACCACTTCGGCGTTCAGGCGGTCGACGATGGCTTGCGGCGTGCCGGCGGTGGCATACAGCGCGAACCACGACGTGGCTTCATAGCCGGGCACGCCCGATTCCGCCACGGTCGGCACGTTCGGCAGCGCCGGCGAGCGCTTGGCCGAGGTCACGGCGATGGCGCGCAGCTTGCCCGCCTTCACGTGCGGATACGACGACGGCATGTTGTCGAACATCAGGCCGATCTGGTTGCCCAGCAGGTCGTTCACGGCAGGCGCGCTGCCCTTGTACGGGATGTGCTGGATGTGCAGGCCGGTCATCGAGTTGAACAGCTCGCCCGACAGGTGCATCGACGAGCCGCTGCCCGACGAACCGTAGGACAGCTTGTCCGGATTGGCCTTCACATAGGCAATCAGTTCCTTGATGTTGTTCACCGGCACCTTGGGGTTCACCACCACCAGGTTCGGCACCATCGCCACGCGGCTGATCGGCGCGAAGTCCTTGACCGGGTCATACGGCAGCTTGGAGTACAGCGACTGGTTGATGGCGTGGGTGCCGATGGTGCCCATGAACAGCGTATAGCCGTCGCCCGGTGCCTTGGCGGCCAGCGAAGCGCCGATATTGCCGCCCGCGCCCGGACGGTTGTCGATCACCACGGGCTGGCCGAGCGCCTTGCCCAGCTGCAGACCGACGATGCGGGCCAGGATGTCGGTGGTGCCCCCGGCCGAGAACGGCACGATCATCGTGATCGGCTTGGCCGGGTAGCCGCCCTGCGCATGCGCGGCGCCGGCAAAGCCGGCAATGGTGGTGGCCAGCGCAATGCCTGCGGCCAGCAGGCGGCGGCGGGTCGTGGAGGTCTGGGAATCGGGTCTCATCGGTTTGCTCCGGTTGTCCTTGTTGCCCGTGCGCGCGCATGGCGCCGGTCGCGGGCTTATGCTGGATAGCGTGATTGCTGCCCTGGAAGAAGGCAGCGCGGTGGCGCTGCCTTCGTGCAGGCTGTGACCGGAAGGATCACATCCTGATATGACGTTTTATTAACGTCTTTTCTTGTGAATGCCTGAAGCCCCGGGGATCAGACCGGCGCCACGCCAAGCGTGGTCCCGCCGCACACATAGAGGACCTGGCCCGTGACAAAGCCATTGTCGGGCGACAGGAAGAACAGCGCGGCACGCGCCACATCTTCCGGCGTACCCATGCGCTTCACGGCGATGCTCGCCAGGATGCGGCGGGTCTGCTCGCTGCCCTCGGGGTTGCTCTTGCGGAACAGCTCGGTGGCGATCGGGCCCGGCGCCACCGCATTCACGGTAATGCCGTCGCCGCCGAGCTCCATGGCCAGCGTGCGCGTCATGCCGATCAGCCCGGCCTTGGTGGCCGAGTAGACCACGCGCTCGGGCTTGCCCAGCGCCGCGCGCGAAGCCATGTTGACCACACGGCCAAACCCGGCGGCGCGCATGGCCGGCAGGCAGGCCTGCGTGAGCAGCATCGCCGCCTGCAGGTGCAGGCCGACGACATAGTCGAGGTCTGCCACGGTGGCCGTGTCGGCGGTGCCGGGGCGCGTCGCGCCCGCATTGTTCACCAGCCGCGTGACCGCGAACTGCGAGGTGACCTGCCGCGCCACGGCGCTTGTCGCCTCGGCGTTGGTCAGGTCAGCCTGGAAAAACGACAGGTTGGGGTGGGACCAGCCCGGCTCCGTGTAGTCGATATTGACCACCCGGGTGGTGCCGTCTGCCAGCAGCATTTCGCTGATGGCGCGCCCGATACCGGAACTGGCGCCGGTGACGATCGTGGCGTTCGGAAGAGACATCTTCAACTCCGCTCCGGCCGCTCGCGGACCGGGTCTTGCTAACAACCGCTGCTTCACTCATCGCATGCCGCCTTCCCCGGGAGGGAGACGACGATGCGCCGCGACCGGTACCGGGCCGCGGCGCATGCGCGACACCGACGCGTCAGACGCGTTCGATCACCATGGCGATGCCCTGCCCCACGCCGATGCACATCGTGCACAGCGCGAAGCGCCCGCCCGTGCGGTGCAGCTGGTACATCGCGGTGGTCACCAGGCGCGCGCCGCTCATGCCGAGCGGGTGGCCCAGTGCGATCGCACCGCCGTTCGGGTTGACGCGCTTGTCGTCGTCGGCGATGCCCAGTTCACGCAGCACGGCCAGGCCTTGCGCGGCGAACGCTTCGTTCAGTTCGATCACGTCGATCTGGTCCAGCGTCATGCCCAGCTGCTTCATCAGCTTCTGCGTGGCCGGTGCCGGGCCGATGCCCATCACGCGCGGTGCCACGCCGGCGGTTGCCATGCCGACGATGCGCGCACGCGGGGTCAGGCCGTGTTGCTTGAGGCCGGCTTCGCTCGCCAGCAGCAGTGCGCAGGCGCCATCGTTCACGCCCGAGGCATTGCCGGCGGTCACGGTGCCGTCAGGACGGACCACGCCGCGCAGCTTGCCCAGCGCTTCCATGCTGGTGGCGCGCGGGTGCTCGTCGCGTTCGACCACGATCGGGTCGCCCTTCTTCTGCGCGATGGTGACCGGCGTGATTTCCTGCGCCAGCGTGCCGTCGGCCTGCGCGCGCGAGGCCTTTTCCTGGCTGCGCAGCGCCATCAGGTCCTGGTCTTCGCGGCCGATCTTGTAATCGGTGGCGACGTTCTCGGCGGTCTCGGGCATCGAGTCCACGCCGTACGCCGCGCGCATCGCCGGGTTGATGAAGCGCCAGCCGATGGTGGTATCGAAGATCTGCGCATCGCGCGAGAACGCGCTGCTGGCCTTGCCCATCACGAACGGGGCGCGGCTCATGCTTTCCACGCCGCCGGCGATCATCAGCGTGGCTTCGCCGGCCTTGATGGCGCGCGCGGCGGTACCGGTGGCGTCCATGCCCGAACCGCACAGGCGGTTCAGCGTCGCGCCCGGCACGTCCTGCGGCAGGCCCGCCAGCAGCGCCGACATGCGTGCCACGTTGCGGTTGTCTTCACCGGCCTGGTTGGCGTTGCCGTAGATCACGTCATCGATGGCGGACCAGTCCAGGTTCGGGTTGCGCGCCATCAGCGCCTTGAGGGGCACCGCGCCCAGGTCGTCCGCGCGCACGGCGGACAGGCTGCCGCCGTAGCGGCCGATGGGGGTACGGATGGCGTCGCAGATAAAGGCTTCGGTCATGTCTCTCTCTCGGTCTTGATGTCAGTGGTCAGCCCTGGATCAGGGTAACGCCGGTCAGGCGCTGCAGCTCGTCAAAGCCCAGCCCCTCCACCAGGTCGCGCGCGACCAGCCCGTCGGCGGTCACGTCGATGGTGGCCAGATCAGTGTAGATGCGCGTCACGCAACCGATGCCGGTCAGCGGATAGGTGCACTGCGGCACGATCTTGCTTTCGCCCTGCTTGGTGAGGTGCTCCATCATCACGAACACCTGCTTGGCGCCGATGGCGAGGTCCATCGCACCGCCCACGGCGGGGATGGCGCCCGGTGCGCCGGTGTGCCAGTTGGCCAGGTCGCCCTTCTCGGAAACCTGGAACGCGCCCAGCACGCAGAAGTCGAGGTGGCCGCCGCGCATCATGGCGAACGAGTCGGCATGGTGGAAGTACGAGCCGCCGGCCTTGACCGTCACGGGCTGCTTGCCGGCATTGATCAGGTCGCCGTCTTCCTCGCCCGGTGCGGGCGCGGGGCCCATGCCGAGCAGGCCGTTTTCACTGTGCAGCAGGATTTCCTTGTCTGCCGGCAGGTGGTTGCCCACCAGCGTGGGCAGGCCGATGCCGAGGTTCACCACGGCACCTTCCGGGATGTCCTTGGCCACACGTGCGGCCATCTGGTCGCGGGTCAGTTTTTGCATGTTCGCTCTCCTTCTCGCTCAGACCTTCACCACGCGCTTGACGAACAGGCCCGGCGTCACGATGTGCTCCGGATCCAACTCGCCCAGCTCCGCCAGGTGGCTCACCTGCACGATGGGGCACTTGGCAGCCATGGCCATGATCGGGCCGAAGTTGCGAGCGGTCTTGCGGTAGGTCAGGTTGCCCCAGCGGTCGGCCGTGTCGGCCTTGATCAGGGCAAAGTCGGCGTGGATGGGCTTTTCGAACACATAGCCCTGGCCATCGATGATGCGGGTTTCCTTGCCTTCGGCCAGCGGCGTGCCGTAGGCCGTGCGCGTGAAGAAACCGCCGATGCCGGCACCGGCGGCGCGGATGCGCTCGGCCAGGTTGCCCTGCGGCACCAGTTCCAGTTCGATCTCGCCGGCGTGGTACAGCGCATCGAACACATAGGAGTCCGTCTGGCGCGGGAACGAGCAGATGATCTTGCGCACGCGCTTGGTCTTGAGCAGCGCCGCCAGGCCGGTGTCGCCGTTGCCGGCGTTGTTGTTGACGATGGTGAGGTCGCGCGCGCCCTGGGCGATCAACGCGTCGATCAGTTCCGCCGGCATGCCAGCCATGCCGAAGCCGCCGATGAGGATGGTGGCGCCGTCGTGGATGCCGGCCACTGCCGCTTCCACCGAGTCGTATATCTTGTTGATCACTTGCGTTCCAGTCCGGGATGAGGGTCTGGCAGGTGCCGGGACCGGCCGCAAGGCGCGGCGCGCAAAAACTGTCTCCGGGCAATCCCTGCCGGACAGGCGTCTGGCGCAAGCACCGATGACAGCGCGCTAGCCATGACGGGTTCCAACAGAAGTGTTTGAATTTGTTCTTATTACGAACTTGAATTCGCACTCTGAACAGAGTACACCCCGCGGCAAACACGGGTCAAGGCGACTGCAAAGAGCTTGTCCGGTAATCGGCCGCCCATGTCGCAGCATGCCGTGAGTCGCACGCGGCGGGACTCCCTCTCCTGTCCACGACCTCTCTGTAGGACTGAGCCGACGTCACAATCGGCCCGGTGGCGATACGGCCGCCGCGCGCTCCAGCCTATGCTTCCATCAAGACCAGCCACAAGACGACCGCCACCGGACCACCCGGCACGCCACGGCAAGTCTGCACCAGAACCAGTCCGGCCCAACGCGGCCGGACCAGAACAAAAGAGGAGTCGGACATCATGGCACGCGCCTTCGCCAGCCCCAACCCTTCCCGGACTCACAAGGATTATCAGGTCGCACTCGACCGGATCCTGCGCACCACGCGGCAAGACTGGATGCTGGATATTCTGCCTTCCGGGCCGGCCCTGCAAGCGCCTCCCGCACGCCCGCGCGTGCGCCTGCCGTGCCTTGCAGCCGGGCCTTCGAGGCGCAGATCATGGCCATCCGCTGCCAGCAGGTGTTCGCGGCCTGAGGTGCTCGCGGCTGAACCGGCTCCCGCTCAGGGCAGTTGCAGCACCGCGCGGCTGCCCGCCGTGCCAGGCCGGATTTCCAGCCGCACGTCGATGCGTTCGCGCAGTTCCGCGACATGCGAGATGATCCCCACCAGCCGTCCCGCCTGCTGCAAGTCCAGCAAGGTGCGGATGGCAAAGTCCAGGCTTTCCGGATCGAGCGTGCCGAAGCCCTCGTCGACGAACAACGTGTCGAGCTGGATGCCGCCTGCGCGCGACTGGACCACATCGGCCAGCCCTAGCGCCAGCGACAGCGAGGCCAGGAACCCTTCGCCGCCTGACAGCGTATTGGCCGGGCGCGCCGCGCCGGTGTCATAGTCAAACACCTCCAGGTCGAGTCCGCCCGCCGAGCGCTGGTCGGCCTGCTCGCGCACGCGCTGCAGGGTGTAGCGGCCACGGCTCATTGCCAGCAGGCGCACAGAGGCGGCTTCCAGCACCTCGTCCAGCAGCGTGGCGAGCACGAAGCGCTGGAAGGTCATGCGGCGCGGATTATTCCCGTTCGCGACTTCCGCGAGCCGTCCGAGGATGGCGTAGCGCGCTTCGATCTCGCTGTTTGCCGCAGCCAGTGCATCGAGCTGCCTTTGGCATTGCAGCAGGCTGTCGCGCATGCGTGCGCGGTCGGCCTGCTGCCGGACCATGCCTTCCACGGCAGTGGCGGCGGCCGACGCCGCCACGCGCAGGCCATCCAGATCCGGCGCCGCCAGTCCCTCGGCAGCCACGATGGCGCGCGACAGGCCGTGCGCGGACACCGCGAGGGCCTCATCGTACGTACGGACCGCATCATCCAGCGCGTCGATGGCCGCGGCGTCCAGCCGGGCCGTGCCGAAGGCCGCCATATCCGCAAAGCCCGAAGCGGCCAGCATCGCGTCCGCCGCGTTCCGGGCTTCCAGCAGGCGCTCGCCTGCGCGGGCCAGCACGGCCAGTGCCGACTGGCTGGCCGCTTCGGCCCCGGCCAGCGCTGCGCCAGCCTGCTTGTCGGCCGCTTGCGCCACCTCCAGCGCGCCGCCGAGCGCGGTGAACTGCGCGCGCGCCTGGTGCAGGCCCGCCTCGATGGCTGCGGGATCGCGCGCGTCGTCGGGCAGTTGCGCGCATGCCGCGCGCCATTCCCCCTGCAACTGCGCAAGCGATTGGGCCGTGGATTCCACCGAGGCGCACGCCTTGCGGTGGGCATCATCGGCGGCCGCGAGCACGGCCCGCCGCTTGTCAATGGCTGCCGGCATGCGCTCCAGCCGGGCAGCCGATGCCTGCGCGGCAGCAAGCTCCCGCTCCAGCGCAGCGGTCTCTACGGTCAGTTGCTGTGCCGTGACATCCACCGCCTGCGGCGCGGCGTCGCCGATATCCGCTGCGACCTCCGCAAGCTGTGCGGCCAGCCGCTGCACTTCCGCATGCGCGGCATGCCGGGCGTTGGCGGCGCGCAGCGCGGCGTCATCGGCCTCGCGCGAGGCGGCACGCGCCTGCTCGAGCGCATCGTCCAAGACGAGTTCCGCGCTGTGTTGCGCCGGCGCCGGATGATCGGTGCCGCCGCAGACCGGACACGCCTCGCCCGTCGCCAGCACGGCGGCAAGGCGCGCGGCCTGCCCTGCCCGCCAGGCCGACTCCGTCATGGACAGAGCCGCGCGCTGCGTGTCCCGGTGCGTGGCCGCACGGGCAGCGGCCGCGTCGCAGCGCGCCAGTGCGTCGCGCGCCGTCGCCGCAGCCTGTCCGGTCTGCCGGTACCGCGCAATCTGCTTCGCCCGCGTCTGGGCCGCCTGCAGCTGCAGGCCGAGGGTCTGAAGCTGTGCGGCCAGCACCTGTGCCTGGCGCTGGTCGGCTTCCGCAGTGGCCAGTTCCACCTGCCTCTGTGCCAGCACTTGTGCGGCCCGATCGCGCGCGGCGACGGCGTCGGCCTGTTGTCGCACGGCCGCCTCCAGCGACTGGCGCAGGTTGCCAAGCTGACGCGCGCGGGGCAGCAGCGCCTCGAACTCCATCACGCGGCGTTGCGCCGCCTCACGCACATCGCCGCGCCCGAGTTCGGCCTGCAGCCGCTCGCCCGCCTGCGCGGCCACCCCTTGCTGCTGCCGCAGCGCGCCGGCCGCCTGCTCCGCCGCTGCCTGCGCGGCCAGCTGGTCGCGTCCGGCGGTTTCCAGATGCTGGATGGCGGGCCACGCCTGCGTGGCCCGCCGTGCCGCGTGCAGGCGCAGGCGTTGTTCATCGGTCGCCGCCTTGCGGGCCAGCAAGGCCGCATGGGCTGCCTGCGCGTCGGCACGTTCGCGCAGCCGCGCCGCCACCTGCTCGCCGCCTTGCAAGGCAGTCTGCGCGGCGGCCTGGGCGGCGCGCGCCGATTGCTCCTGCTGCTGCAGGTCCTGCAGTTCCTGCTGGAGCTGCGCGATGCCCTGCGCCACCGCATCGGTCGACTCCATGTCGAACTGCCGCAGCAGCGCCTGGCGCTGGTCGACGATGCGCTCGGCGTCGCGCCGGATGCCGGCCGCCTCGCTTTTCAGCAGCTCTTCCACGTGCCGGTACAGCTCGGTGCGGAACAGGCGCTCCAGGATGCCTTGCCGCCCCTGCGAACTGGCCGTCAGCAACTCGCGGAAGCGCCCCTGCGGCAGCACGATGACCTGGCGGAACTGCGCGCTGTCGAACCCGAGCAACTCGCGGATGGCGTCACTGACCTTGGCCGGCTGCCCCGCCTTGCTGACCCAGCCATCGCCCTCCCAGGCATCGAGCTGTGCCTTGGCGGTCTCGGTGACCATGCCTTCGCCGCGCTGCTTCGGCCGCTCCTGCGCGGGCGAACGCACGACGCGGTAGCGCTGCGCGCCAAGGCTGAATTCGAGCACGACTTCCGTGCGCAGCCCGGGCGCCGCATTGGCGCTGCGCATGGCCTGCGCGGTGCGTTCGCCGCCCGAGGTGTCGCCATACAGCGCAAAGCAGACAGCGTCGAGCAGCGTGGTCTTGCCGGCACCCGTGGGGCCGTGGATCAGGAAGAAGGCCTGCTCGCCCAGTTGCGTGAAATCGATCGCCTCGGTGCCGGAGAACGGCCCGAAGGCCTGCATCGTCAGGTGCAATGGCCTCATGCCGACTCCCGCTGCGCGGCGGCCATGCCGGCCAGCACCTGCTCCAGCGCGACGCGCTGGCCATCATCGAGTTCGGCATCGGCCACTTCGCGGAAGAAGCTCGCGAAGAGTTCGCCGGTGCTCTGTTCGCGCAGGCGCCGCGCGGCGTCGCCCGCCGCACCGGCGCGCGCCAGCACGGTCCGCTCGACCGCGAGCGCATTGGGATAGACCTGGCGCAGCTTCGCCATCGGGTCCAACAGCGCGCCGGTGTCGGTCAGGCGCGCATAGACATAGTCATCGCGCCGGGCGTCATCGGCTTCAGCGGCGGCAGCCGCGATCAGCCCCGCCAGTTCGCCTTCGACGATGCGCAGGTCGCGCAGCGGCCGCAACGGCATGGGCGTGATCTGTACGCTGCCGTCGCCGCCAAGGTCGATCATCGACACGGACTTTTCGTGGCTGCACTCCGACAGCGAGTACTTGAGCAGCGAGCCCGCATAATGCAGCCGCCCGTCGATGGTCTGCGGCCGGTGCAGGTGGCCCAGCGCCACCAGGTCAAAGCCGTCGAAGGCCTGCGCGGCAACCGCGCCGCTGCCCCCCACCGACAAGGGCCGCTCCGATTCGCTGACCGCGCCGCCAACGACGAAGGCATGCCCCACCACCACCGAGCGCACGCCGTGCGGATGGATCGCCCGGATGGCGTCCAGCTGCGCGCACAGGGCGGCTTCATGCGTGGCCAGCTCGGCGCCCAGCGCGTCGCGCACGACGGCCGGTTCGGCATACGGCAGCGCATAGATGCGCACCTCGCCGTGCGCATCGTGCAACGCCACGCTGGCCGGCGTGGCGGACGTGCAGCCGGCCACGTGCAGGCCTTGCGACTGCATCAGTCTCGCGCCGAACTCCAGCCGCTGCGCGCTGTCATGGTTGCCCGCGATCAGCACCACGGGCACGCCCGCATCCAGGATGATCCGTGCCAGGACGTCGTCCAGCAGCGCCACCGCTTCCGGAGGCGGCACGGCGCGGTCATAGACGTCGCCGGCGATCAGCACGGCGTCGGGGCGCTCGGCGCGCACAAGTTCGACAAACTGGTCGAGGATATGGGCCTGGTCTTCGATCAGGCTGCGGGCATGGAAGAGCCGCCCGAGATGCCAGTCGGCGGTATGCAGGAAACGCAATATGGATACCTGGTCTGCGGTGTGAGGGTGGCGTGTCCGGCACGGCGGCACGCGGTACAACCGGCATCATAACTGCGCGGACTGCGCGAGGGTCGCGCGTGCCGCCTCAGGCCCCTGCCGGACCCGTGAACACCGTCAGCACACCCGTGTAGCCGTACAGGTGATCGCGCGCGATCTCGCCATTGGCAAAGAACCCTGCCAGCGGCAGTTCGCCGAGCGCGCGGCGCACCAGCTGCAGCTCGGCATTGGAGGCGCCGAAATGCGGGCCGCCCCGGCCGGAGCAGCTGATATAGAGCCCGCCAAGCACCCGCCCGACCGTGCCGCTCTCGATCTCGGCGCGAATCTCCGTGCCGATGCGCATCAGGTCGGCGCGCGCCGCGGACGGGTTCTGTGTGCAGAATGCGAGCCGCATGCCGGGTTCGGCCACGTCCGCCAGCGCCAGTATGCGATGCTGCACGTCCAGGCCCATCAGGTGCCGGACCATGGTCTCGGCGCCGAACATGCCGGGCAGTCTCGGCGCGTCGTCCGCCCCCGCGCTCAGGCCGGCGAGCGTCCCGGACAGCGCCTCGGCCATGTCCTGCGTGGGCGCATCGCGCGCGAGTCCGAGGTCCTTCAGGACGCAGTCGAGCGCCGGTTCGTTGTCCAGCGTGAACAGCAGATTGCGGTCCGCGCGTGTCACGGTGCGCGCCGGCCCGATCGGCTGGCAGCCCTGCGTCACGCGTGAGATCAGGCCGACCCGGGGGCCGAACAGGACGCCCGACAAGCCGCCCGAGTAAATGCCATCGGCCATCTGCAGGGTCCGGTTGCGCGCCGACGACAACCCGCCAAACAGATAGCCGGTGGCGATGCGTTCGCTCAGTTCGTGCAGCAGGTCCTGCAGGTCAGGCGTCGAGCCTTCCGCATGCACCAGCGCGGCATGGGGCGTGAAGCCGGATGAAGCGGCGGGCAATGGCTGGCGCCCCGAAAACAAGCGGAAGGCGTCACGCGGCAGCGGCGCGGCCATCAGCACCATGGCCGGCTCGTCGATGTACTCGACGCCGCAGGCGCAGACACCGACCGCAGAGGTCCCGACCCATGCGACGCCAGGCCATTCCTGCTGCAGCGCATCGAGAATGCGCTCGGCCGCCGGCGCGTAGTAATCGCTCAGGTAGCACCAGCCCAGCGTCAGCGTGACGGCATGGCCGTGCTGCGCCTGCTGCACCGCAAGCTGGGCTTCCAGCTGCATGCGGCAGTCGGCCAGCGCCTCCTGCCAGCGCGCATTGGCGGCGTGGGCGTGTACGAAGGCCGCGTCATGCATGATGGATCCTCCATTGGGGCGCCTCCGCTGGCGGTCCAGCGGTTCAGGTTGGACACCGCGGGACGGACACCGTTCTTTCCGGCGGCACTGGCCAGGTTACTCCCGGTCTTTGCGCACGCGTTCGCCGTGCAGCAGCGCCTGCACGATCCGTTCGTGCTGCGCCAGCGCCGCTTGCAGTGAACGGGCGCCATAGCTGCGGTTCTCCGCGGGGTCCGCCATGCCGGCCACACGCGTGATGAACAGCGGCGTGTCCACCGGCGCGGCTTCGGACACCCCGCGAAAGCGCGTCGTCACCGTACTTCCGCTGGCCTCCAGCACGGTACGGCGAAACACGGGATCGTTCTCCTCCATCCAGCGCGACCATTCGCGGCGGTCGGCGACTTCCCGCGGTTCATTGCGTTCATCGAGGACATAGAAGCGGTCCCACGCTTCGGGGGACCGGTCGCGCGAGGTCATCAGCAATCCCCATCGCAAGGCCGCAGCATGTGCGGGAAGGCGGAATGTGGGAAGCGCGGCCTGTTCAGCATCGGTTCAGCCATGCCGGGGCATCATCGTTTCCGTCGCCCCCAGGATCCCGAACGATACAAGGACAAGCACCATGAAACGCATCCTGATCGCCACCGCCTTCGCCGTGGCAGCCGCAACCGCCTACGCCCAGTACACCGGCCCCTCGGCCATCCCCGCCGCCACCGTCAAGTCCCTGCAGCAGGACGGCAAGGACGACCAGCAGGCCGTGCTGCGCGGCAAGATCGTCAGCAACGTCGGGCACGAGCGCTACCTGTTCTCGGACGGCACGGGCCAGATGCAGGTGAAGATCAAGGCCTCGCGCTGGCCTGCGCAAAAGGCGGTCGACGCCAGCACCACGGTCGAGTTGCGCGGCGAATACGACAAGGAACTGATCGGCGAATCGCACTTCGACGTAAAGGAAATCCGCCTGCCCTGACCGGAAACACGCGCGGGCCGCCGGGCTCCGCGGCGCGCTCAGCTCACGCGGAAGCCAATCTTCAGTGTCACCTGGAAATGCGCGACCTTGCCGTCGGCGATATGGCCCCGCGTTTCGACGACTTCAAACCAGTCGATATGCTTGATGGTCTCGCCGGCCTTGGTAATCGCATTGCGGATGGCGCTGTCGCAGCCGTCGGGCGACGAGCCGACGATTTCGACGAGCTTGTAGGTATGGTCGCTCATGTCCCCTCTCCTTGGCCGGCTGGCACCCGGCGCGGTTCCATCCATCATAGGCACGCCCACGGCGAAAGCCCAGTAGACGCATGCGGCGAAAAGGACTGTTACACACGGGCGGCTTGTTCCGTGTGAAGCCTGCTGCTACGCTGCGGGCCCGCATTGCCGCGCGGCGTGGCGATGCTGCGCCTCCGTCCCCGAACCGAATAGCACCGTGACCCACCGATTCAAGCGCGCGGCCCTGTCCGCCCTGCTCCTCGCCGCATGCGCAACCGGCCTCGCCCAGGCCCGCTCCACCTCGGCACTCGACAGCATCACCGATACCATCAGCAGCACCTTCAACGAGGCGATCGCCAGGCTGCCGGCGGCGCCAGGCCAGGCCGCGCGTCCGGACGCGTCGGCGCGGCCGGTCAACGCCAGGCCGTTCGCCTCCGGCAGCGGTTACACCCTGTGCTTCGTGCCGGACGGTGTGAGTTGCCAGGACCTGCTCGTCAACGCCATTCGCGGCACGCGCCAGCGGCTGCTGATCCAGGCCTACTCCTTCACCAGCAAGCCGATCGCCGAGGCTGTGGCGCAGGCGCACAAGCGCGGCGTGGACGTGCGCGTGATCCTCGACAAGAGCCAGGTGAGCGAGCGCTACACCAGCGCGACCTTCCTCAAGCACGCAGGCATCCCGGTCGTCATCGACACCAAGCCCGCCATCGCCCACAACAAGGTCATGGTGTTCGACGACCAGGCCGTGTTCACCGGCTCCTTCAACTTCACCAAGTCCGCCCAGGAACGCAACGCCGAGAACGGCATGCTGATCCGCGGCGACGCGGCCGTGGTCAAGGCCTATACCGACAACTGGAAAGCGCGCTACCAGCAGTCGTCGGCGTACTGACGCAGCGCCGGCATGATTCGGCCAACGGTGGCAAACTTGCGGCTCGCCCACCCCCGACCCAACTGGAACCAGCCATCATGCCAGCCATTCCCGACAGCAAATGGATCCGCGTCGACGCCGACGCGGGCAGCTTCGACGCCTACCTGAGCCTGCCACCCGCGGGCGTGCAGCCTGATGGCCCCGCCATCGTGCTGCTGCAGGAGATCTTCGGCGTCAACGAACACATCCGCGCCGTGGCCGACCAGTACGCGGCCGACGGCTACACGGTACTCGCCCCCGACGTGTTCTGGCGCAACGCCCCGCGCGTCGAACTCGGCTACGCCGGCGCCGACATGGAACAGGCCTTTGCGCTGCGCAAGTCCGTCGACGTCGAAGCCGCCGTACGCGACATCGCCGCGACCGTACGCGCGCTGCGCGCGCACACCGGCGCCGGCAGCAAGGTGGCCGCGGTGGGCTATTGCTTTGGTGGCCTGCTCGCCTACCTGAGCGCGGCGCGCGGGCTGGTCAATGCCGCCGTGCCCTACTACGGCGGCGGCATCCAGAACAGCCTGCAGGAAGCCAGCGCGCTGAACGTGCCGGTGCAGTTCCACTATGGCGCGCTCGACGCGCATATCACGCCCGATGCGGTCGCCAACGTGCGCGCCGCGGTGACCGGCAAGCGCGGCACCGAGGTGTTCGTCTACGAGGGCGCCGACCACGGCTTCAACTGCTGGGCGCGTGCAAGCTACAACCAGCGCAGCGCGGCACTCGCGCACGGCCGCGCGCTGGCCTTCCTGGCCCAGACGCTGTAAGCGCCCTGGCCCCTCGCCGCAGCGGCCCGCCTTGCCACGGGCGCGCTGCAACCGTATGCTGCGCTGCTGAGCTTCAAGACTTGCTGGATCCAAACCAAAACGACGGAGACCACCATGCAGTCAGAGCAGCAGCGCGCCCTGCGCAACACCATCCCCGATGCCGTGGCCCGTGCCGTGCGGCGCAGCCCAGCCAAGACCGCCATTCGTTTCGGCTCACGCAGCTGGACTTACCGGCAGCTCGACGAGGCCGCCGCGCGCGTGGCAGGCGCGCTCGCGCAGTGGGGCCTGCGGCCCGGCGATCGCGTCGCGGCCTTCGGCAAGAACTCCGACGCGTACGTGCTGCTGTGGCTGGCCTGCCTGCGTTCCGGGCTGATCCATGTGCCAGTGAATTTCTCGATGACGCGCGCCGAGGCCGAGTACATCGTCACGCAGTCGGGCGCGAGCGCGATCTTCGCCGATCCGTCGCTCGCCGAGCGCGTGCAGGGGTTGCCCTGCCGCGTGAGCGGCACCTTGCACGGCGGCGGCGAGCGCGACGTCCTGGCGGCGGCCGCGCACGGTCCTGTCGCACCGGTGCTGTCCGATCTCGCCGAGGATATGCCCGCGCAGATCCTGTACACCTCGGGGACCACATCCGCGCCCAAGGGTGCCGTGCTCACGCATCGTGCACTGCTGGCCGAGTACGTGAGCACCATCGCGGCCTGCGACGTGCGCGCCGGCGACTATTCGCTGGCGGCGCTGCCGCTCTACCACTCGGCGCAGATGCATGTGTTCCTGATGCCGCTGCTGCTGTGCGGTGGCACCACGCTGATCGCCGACAGCCCCGAGGCCGGCTTCTGCCTGCGCACGATTCACGAAGAAGGCATCACCAGCTTCTTCGCGCCGCCCACGGTGTGGATCGCCCTGCTGCGGCACGCCGGCTTCGAGCCCGTGCGCCTGGGTACGCTGACCAGGGCGTACTACGGCGCCTCGATCATGCCCGTGCCGGTGCTGCTGGAACTGCAGGCGAAGCTGCCCGCGCTGCGCTTCTACAACTGCTACGGACAGAGCGAGATCGGACCGCTCGCCACGGTGCTCGGCCCCGAAGAACATGCGGAGCGCCCGGCTTCGGCGGGCCGGCCTGTACTCAACGTGGAAACGCGCATCGTCGACGAGAAGATGAACGACGTCGCGCCAGGCACGCTCGGCGAGATCGTGCACCGCTCGCCGCAGCTGCTGACCGAATACTGGGACAAGCCCGGGCAGACCACCGAGGCATTTGCCGGCGGCTGGTTCCATTCGGGGGATCTCGGCTATATGGATGAAGCCGGGTACCTCTATGTCGTGGACCGCATCAAGGACGTGATCAACTCGGGGGGCGTGCTGGTGTCGAGCCGCGAAGTCGAGGAATGCCTGTACACCCACCCCGCCGTCGCAGAAGTGGCGGTCTTCGCGCTGTCCCATCCCAGGTGGGTGGAAGCCGTGACCGCGTGCGTGGTGCTCAAGCGCGATGCCACGGCCAGCGAGGAGGCGCTGGTTGCCCATGCGCGCTGTGCGCTTGCACCGTTCAAGGTGCCCAAGCGCGTGGTGTTCGTGGCGGACCTGCCGCGCAATACAGCGGGGAAGCTGCTCAAGCGGAAGCTGCGCGAGGATTACGCCGGGTTGTTCGGTGATGAGGTCAGCGGTGCGGCAGGCTGAGGGTCCGCGCGGCTTTTCAACCCTTGTCTGCGTTCGCGTGCATGACTGACGCCGCTGTTCTGCCGGCTACGCCGGCAAAACAGCGGCGCCTGCCAGGAATGACATCCCCCGGCACGGCGCCCAATCAATAAGGCACCGCCACCCCATTCTCCACCTTCACCCTGTCCCCGTTCCGAAGCTGATACGGATTGGCCTGCGTCACCGTCAGATACCCATTGTCATTGGTCCTGACCCGCACCCGATAGGCAGGCGGCACAGCGCTGCCGCGCTTTTCCACTTCATTGCCGGCCAGGGCGCCGACGACCGCGCCGCCGATGGTGGCCACGGTGTTGCCGCGCCCGCCACCAACCTGGTGCCCCAGCAGACCGCCCACGACGCCCCCGACCACCGCGCCGGCACCGCTCGTGGAAGGCGCTTGCCCCTGCACGACTTCAATGGTTTCCACCCAGCCGTAGCGCACGCCATATTGCTCGGCGCCGCTGTTGCCGTACCCGCTGTCAGCCGGATAACCCTGCTGATAGCCCGATTGCGGATAGCCCTGCTGCTGCGGATAGCTTGCCTGCGGATATCCCTGCTGGGGATAGGAGGCCTGCGGGTAGGACCCCTGGGGATAACCGGCCTGCGTGGCGGCGGTGCTGCCGCCATAGGCGCCATAGCCACCCGAATATCCGCCCGCACCTGCATACCCGCCATAAGGCGCAGTCACGCAACCGGCCAGCGCGCCGGCACCGAGCACCGCAAGCACAACCGAACGAAAGGGGATGGACATGGAAACGACTCCTGCGAATTCGCGTGTTGGGATGCGCGCGAGTCTAGGCCCAGCGGCGCCTGGCGGGTGTCACCACGAATTGTGATTGGTAACCGGCTGTAACGGCACCGCCGTCGATATCGCTGCGCAACGGCTTCAGTCGCGCTCGGCTTCGTCGTCGTTGAATGCAGTGATGCGGGCCACGCGGAAGGTCCCGCGCAAGGATTCCAGTTCGGTCCGGTGCAGCATGGCCAGCCGGTTCAGGCAGCGCTCGCCCTTGGCGAGCAGGTGGACCTGGACCACGCGGCGGTCTTCGGTATTGAGCTTGCGCTTGACCAGGCCGGCAGCCTCGCAGCGGTTCACCAGGGCGACCACGCCGTGCTGCTTGGCCTGGAGCCGCTCGGCCAGTTCGCCGATCGACGCCCAGTCCTTGCCGGCGCAGCCACGAATATGGAGCATCAGCAGGTACTGCTGCACGGTCACGCCTTCGTCGCGAGCCGCGTCTTCCGAAAAGCGGAGAAAGCGCCGGAGCTGGTAGCGGAAGTCGGAAAGCGCCTCGAAGTCCGGCTTGCTGAGTGGCGACGGTTTCGCGGAGGCGGACTTGCTGGGCATAGGCGGCAGGTAAGGCGGATTAGGCGGACAAGGCGGAAAAACCGCGCGTCCGCGCAAGGGATGGCAAGCGGCAGAATTCGGATCGACGCAATTATAGGGGCAAGTCTGGGGGTGTCCCGCCACAACGGATTATGCGAAGCCGCGCCGTCCCGGCATCCGGCTATGGCAGAATCTGTGCGGTTGCATGCACCCTCATCACCGCCACCACCGCCATCACCGCCACGGAAACCTGACCGATGTTCACGGAAATCGCCCTCTTCCTGCTCGATACCGTCTTTACGCTGTTCGGCATGGCCCTGCTGTTGCGCGTGTGGATGCAGGTCACCCGGATGCCCACGCGCAACCCCGTGTCGCAGGGGGTCTTTCAGGTCACTGACTGGCTGGTGCGGCCATTGCGCCGGGTCATTCCCGGGCTGGGCGGCATCGACTGGGCCACGGTCACCGGCGCCTGGCTTACCGCGCTGGCGTTCCTGCTGCTGGTGGCGACGCTCACGGGCCGCGACCTGCTCGATTTCCTGCCGATGCTGCTGCTGGCCGCGCTGCTCTATGTGCTCAAGTGGGGCATCAGCCTGGTGATGTGGGTCACGCTGCTGATGGCGATCCTGTCGTGGGTGAACCCGCATTCGCCCGTCACGCCGGCCATCAACCATCTCACCGCGCCGCTGCTGCGCCCGATCCAGCGCGTGATGCCCCGCCTGGGCGGCTTCGATATGTCGCCGCTGGTGCTGTTCCTGGTCGCGCAGATCCTGCTGATGATCATCGCCCGGCTGAGCGTGGGCGTGTTCGGCATGCACTACTAAGAAGCGTTAGACAGCATGAGCGATGGGATCGACGTGGCACCCAAGGTCGGCGAGACGTTTGAGCAGGCGTCGAATTGTTTTCTCGGCATGATGGCGGTCGAAGT
>NZ_CAJPUY010000030.1 GCF_905397275.1 Cupriavidus yeoncheonensis
CAACCCGGTGCGCTTGCACTCAACCCTGGGGTATCTGACGCCCACTGCCTACGAGGCGAAATCGTCAGTGAAAGAACCTATCTGCCTGTCCGAAATTACTTGACCACTACATTACCGACAAAAGAACTCAAATACCTCGTGCCTCCCCGTAGGCCAATGATCAAGCGCGTGGCAGACGGTTACTCGCAAGAGGTTAGGACTGTCGAGCGTGCCGATGAAGCCTCTAGGGCGGCACGTCGTCACATTGAGCGCAGCCCCCACATCCCGCGAGCACGGTGCGCTGCATTCAGGCACCGGATGGCCAAGATGGTCCGAATCTGGAGCCCGGATTGATCCCGTCGGCACGGTCGCCACTTGATCGCGACTGACGCCTGGACATCCGCGTCGCCACCAGGCCCCGCCGCCCCGCTAACGGCGCCGATGCCGCCCCGGAAAAATATCGACGAATTTAGCTTTCAGGAGCGCCAAGGCCAAGGGCGTGCACGGCGCGCCTTGCAGCGCCGCGGCCACTCGATCCGCCGATGGCCTCCCCCCAACGCCGATTCATAGCGACACATGGCTCGGTCATCTCAAGGCGAGACCGCCTCCATCGCATCGCAGATGCGCTTGCTGACTTCCAACTGCAACGTCGCTGCAAGCCAGTCGACGAAGGCGGAGCAGACATGTAGGGTCTCGCTGACAAGCAACCGGGCCGCCGCCCCGATGCGCCAGCGGCATTGGTCTGAGAGCCGGCTTACAGGACCGGCAATGATCCCGAACGAACGCGCTGTGCCAATTCGCCCGCGGGAAGTCCCCAACACCCCCGCGGCGTAAATCCTTGCCTTGTCCATGTTCCCCTCCTTGGCGCCGCCGTTCCCAACGCTCCGTTGTCAACGTCAACTGACACTTACCAGTTGGGGTTCACCGCCCTCACGCCTAGCGACTAGTCTCGACTACAAGCTCAAACACCAGGGCAAAGGTCCCGAGGAGTTTCGCGTCGGCACCAGCGTGCGGATCCTCTTCCCAGCGCGAAAGGCGTGGGAAGCCAAGGCATTGGTCATCGAGGACGGTCTCGGCGACTGCGGCGCCGTCTGCAAGCGGTGACACCCCCATTGCTTGAGTCGAAACCGTCAGTTGGAGGATCATCATGACTGCACTGTCCGGTCCGCATTGCCCGTCGACGTTGAGGCAACTCCTCGATACCACCTGTGTCGATCAGGCATTCGAGCACAGCAAATTTTGGCCGGAGCGCGTCCGGCGCTTCCAGGTTGAGGCCGCCGCCCTCCTTGACACGCCGCTTGAAGCGTTCAATCCCTCGGTGATCGAGGCCTGGCGACAATCCAGTCTTGCTGACGGCCTGACGCCACGGGCGCTCAACGGCCATGTTTCCCTGCTTCGGGTAGCCCTCCACCTTGCCGAGCGAAAGCATTGGATCCCGGAAAATCCGGCACGCCACATACGCCCGCTCACCACGCCTCCGCCAGTGGCGCCGCACGAGCAGCCGCCCGATATCCATGCGCGACTGGAAGCGGCGATCGCTGAGCGTAACGAAAGCCTACGAAGCCACCGCGATCAAACGAACACCGAACGGCTGCAGCGTCACCAACCCCTGATGCCAGACCTGCGTGCCGCCCCATATGTGAATCATCTCGAACCAATGTATCTGGTGATGCGGGATAGCGGCCTTACCATGGCTGAGTGTGCCAAGCTCGAGCGGGATGACCTCGATCTGGCATCGGGCCTTCTCCGGAGACCCTGCAAACGCGGTGGCCATCGCCAAGTGCCGCTCTCCGATCTGGCGCTGGACGTTTTCCATCGCTGGCAACCCCAGTGCGCCCCCGTCACCATTGAACCGAGCCGACGCAAGCCGAGCACATTGATCTTTCCCGGGCAATACCCCGGCACGCCGCTGAACATCTCGCATTCCTGGAAACACTTGGTCCAGTGCGCGGGCGTTCCGGACCTGACCTTGTTTGATCTCCGGCAGGACTTCATGATGCGCCTGATCAAGCAAGGTGCAAGCCCGTCGGACCTGCTTTATCTGGTGGGCCGCGCACCGGCACGAGGGTGGAGTTGGGACTGGACCAACATGGGCGCATTGCGAACGCTGATCAACAAGGCAAGCCAAGCCTTGCGACGGTCCTAGCGATGTCACTGCAACGCCCGTCTTTGATCGTACCGCCCACGGTTTGCCTTCAGGAGCCCGGACATGCGCCAGCCAATGACCCCGGCTCAATTGATTCAAGCCTGGGATACCCAGCGTCCACCCGCTCACCGTCATGAGCAGGTGACACGGGATGTCGTGCGCCAACTCGCCTCCGCGGTCGGCCCGGCGTTGCGGCTGCCGATGTTCGCGGCGGATGCCCTTTCTAGGAGGCGTTCTATGAGCACGTACCAGGAGCTGCTCGCGCGCCGGGAGGCGCTCGATGCCCAAATCGAGGCCTGCGTCGCCGGACGTGCGGCAGCCATTCAACAGATCCGTGACCTGCTGAACGACTATGGTCTGACGATCCAGGAGGTCATGGCGGAGCCCGCCGTCCGCCAGCCAGGAAGAGCGGCTTGACCTTGAAGGTTCCCACCGCGTGGCCGAAGAAGCTCGCCACGCTCGCTTTTCGTTTCGATTCACAGGCGCTCAGCTACCCCTTTCCCGCGCGGGTGATCCCCTTGCGGACGACTGGCCGAGTACCCAAGGTTGAGCGCAACCCGTCTGTTCGAGGAGATCAGGGCGGCTGGCTACGAGAATGGCTATACAGCCCCTTGCCTTGGCTCGACGCGCCAGAGACCCCGATGCATGTGCCCGCCATTGACTCAGCACCCTCGAAAGGTAAGTTTCCAAGTAAAACGGGCATCTCGTGTTTCCAAATGGAAACCCCCATCCCGCGCAGAGACGCGAGGATCAGCGACACGAGCGCCCTCTACGCAAAGCCGACTGCGCGTATTCATTCCAGAGCCCATGATGCCCTGCTCACACGCTGAACAACCGACCCCACGGCTTTTGCCGGTGGCGGCCTCCCCCAACGAGGTCTGGATCTTGCACCGCGTCGAGCTGGTCGACCGGTCCAATGGTCTCCTTGGACCTGTCCGGGTCGCGCTGATCGCCGACGGCTTCACCCAGCACGTCATCGCTGCGGGCGTCCAATCATGCGGGTACGTGTGCTGGCCCAGGGTGCTGCTGCACCGAACGATCGGCCAGCATGGCACCCCTACGCATCTCTTCACCACGGCGTTCCGCATCGATGTGCCGGCGGGCTGCGTGTCCGTGCGCCACCTCAGCCCACGCTTGGCCCCGGCTTTCCTGAGCGAGATCGACGCGTCGCTGCGCTGCCTTTGGCAGCCCTTCGAGCCACTAGGTCCGTGGGACGGCGCCGTCCTGCGGTTCCGAGCCAGGCTGGCGCAGTGGGTCGCCGACGGCTTACGGCAGGATCAGGGGCCGGTCCTCAGCAATACCGCGCCATCTCCGGACGGCGGGCCGCCCACCCCGGCGGACTGGCCTGCGGTCCGGTTTGACGCCCGCTCGCCATCGACACAGGATTTCGCCCTCGACGCCAGTCTGAAAAAATGGCGAATCCCCGCGCGAAATGGAAGCTGATTTGGTTGAAAGACACATTGGCAGCACCGGGCATATACGCTACTGCGCGGCTCACCCATGGCGTCCATGCGGCCTGCGGTGTCCTGTATTAATTTCTGAACGCCTTCGCGGCGCCTCACGCGGCCGGGATAGTCGGTTGTAAGCCAGCATTTTCTCGGTTGCCGAAGAATCCGCGCACCCAAGCCTCGGTCACTCGATATCGGCGGCCGATGCCCGCACTCCGCCAACCTCTGAGGCTCGTCATGCAGGATACCCCGCCACCTTCCGTGACAAGGTTGCGAACGTCAGGTGCGGGGACACAAAACAGCACGAAGTCCCCTTCCTCGTCATCCCGACGCTTGAGGAAGACGTCTCTTTCTCCCAGTAGAAACAGATATTCGTAGTTCTTGGGTCGAACCCGACCGCCCTGGAGGTTGCTCCATTGCCATTTGCGAGACGCGCTATATCGATCGGCGAGATTGGACTTGCTGGCCTTAACCTCAACTCGATGCCCACTAGCAGTGAGGATGTCAAAGGGCGCCTTGTTGTGCTGGATGACGCCGGCGGTCAATTCGGCGACCAATTCTTCACCGACTCGCCCGATATAGCGCTTTTGCATACTCGCCAGCGCTCGCCTTGCCTCGGCTAACTCCGCCGCCAGAATGCGCAGCTCACCTTTCAGGGACTTCGCCTCGTTCCGGCTGGTGGCTAGCAGCGACCTCACCCGCGGGTAGTCCTGCTGCATTTGCTCTGCCGTCATCGCTCCGACCGGGAGCAGTCGAGTCGACCGCCGTATGAGAATGCTCATTGGAAGCCTTTCCGTTGCTCGACGTAGTCGAGAACCAGGGTCCATGAGAACCCATGAATACGCGCCTCTAGCGTCTTGCGCATAACCGCGATCTCGGTCTGATCCATGCCGCGGGCGATCCAATCGGAGAGGATCCCCTCCGGCGACATGTCTGCCGACTTGTACCGCTCCGAATGAAATGGCCAACCCGCACGGTTGTGCCATTGGCTGGCCCAACTCCACCATGCCTCCTGGTCAGCAATCGTCATGACGTCCGACGGAAAGAGACCGATCTCGAGGTTCACCCTTCCGCAATCCCAAAGCAACACGGCATCCTCACGCGTGACTTTTCCGTCGATCAGTCGCTCTTTCGCCTGGCTCATGTCGAGGGCCGGACAACTATCAAAACTCTTATACATGCGCACTCCCTGGACTTGAAATGAGCATAACTATGACGGGGTGCCTGTATCCTTACAACCGCCTCGGCGTGCCTGATACGACGCCCCGCGCAATTGATTGCACTGGATTTGCCGTTTTTCATCAGGAATCGGAGGGTTTCTTTTGGAAATCAAAGAGCCCACTGGCGAGAAAAATATTTTCGCCATGTCGAACGTGAGCAACGAGTGCAACTTCCCGACAACGTATGCGCTGTTGCGCGGGCTTGGTGGCCGTCCAGCCAGGCGCATGGCCGCAGTGGCATACGGGTCCATAACGAAGTTACCGACCGCTTCCACCTAAATCCGGTGACACGAGCCGACATCTCTCGACGCGCCCGCGGGCAAATCCAATGACGACCTCCACCCTCCCTCTCCGTTGACCGGGTTCGGCCATCTTCCGACGTTGGCCAACGGCATCAAGCGGACATTCCAGAGTCTTGTGCGCCCCAGATAACGGACCTTGGTGCCGCTGGCAATTCCTGCGATCCTGTAATAGCCAGCACTCTTCAGCGGCGGTCGCTAACGGAGGCAGAACGAAGCCTACCTAGTTGGCTTCGTGCGTCGAGGTACGCGATCATCCGCATCGGCCGCTACGCCGCATCGTCCCCACCGACGTCGGATAGCAATTCTGCCATCTCCTAGCCTTATCTATTATGCTTGTGGTCAGTTGGCCAGCTCCGGCTGAGGGCCCTCAGGCGAACGCTACTCTCCAGATACGCAAGTGAAGCTGGTCTCTGCATTGGGATCACTAGTTCCGTTGTACTTGGGATACTGGGGATACTTCAAAGAGGGAATCAAGAATCTGCATCAGGGCCAGCTTCGCCCGACATAGGGATACTCAGATCTGGGCCTTACCACCGTCGACGAAAAGTTCAATACCGTTGACAAAGCTCGAATCGTTGGAGGCAAGAAAGACCGCCGCCTTGGCAATTTCGTCCGGATCGCCGACGCGGCCCATTGGGATCTGCGAGGCCAGAGCGTCGAGTATTCCCTGCTGCCGTGCGGCATCGGGACCGACTAGGTTAAACAAGCCTGGCGTCTTGGTTGGTCCGGGGCTGAGCGTATTGACCCGGATGCCGCGACCCTGCAGATCAAGAATCCAGTTACGGGCGAATGAACGTACTGCGGCCTTTGAGGCGGCATAGACACTGAATGCCTTGGTGCCGCCGCTGGCGGCGGTGGAGCCCGTCAAGATGACAGATGCACCGTCCGCTAGCAATGGTAGAGCCTTCTGTACAGTAAACAGTACGCCCTTGACGTTTCGGCAAAAGGTGTCGTCATACTGCTCCTCAGTAATATTCCCGAGCGGCAGCAGCGAACCGCCGCCGGCGTTGACGAACAGTACGTCGATCCGACCCTTTTCCGACTTCACCCGATCAAACAGCGCATCCAGTTCGGTCATGTTCGATGAGTCGACCCGGATGCCGGTAGCGTTACCGATCGCGGACACCGCGGCGTCGAGTTCGGCCTGTCGGCGACCGGTGACAATGACATGCGCTCCTTCGCTAGCGAACCGCTTAGCGGTAGCCAGCCCGATACCGGTGGACCCACCGGTAACGATTGCGATCTTACCTTCAAGTTTGCGAGACATGGAAGTTTCCTTGGTAGGTTGTGAGTCGGAGCAAGAACCTCGACTTCGTCCTCTGGCGCCCGGAGGCACGCGCTCGCTCTTCACAGCAGGCAGGTCGGCGAAAGGGCTCTCCACCAACTCGTACGCTCGCAAGGGGTCGGGCATCAAGGTCGCTGCCCGACCGCACTCGCGTCGTGGCTGTGCGAAGAGGCCGACGACCTGTGCTTGATCAGAGCAACCGCGACACCGCCGATCACCGCGGCCATTGCAATGGCGAGGAAGTTCTGGACGAGCGGAAGCTTCATCGAGACCAGCAGCCCGATCACGATTGGTGCCGCGATCGCGCCGATGCGCCCGATCCCCGAGGCAAAGCCGAGTCCCGTCGAACGGATCGACGTCGGGTAGAACTGCCCGGCATACGCGTACAGCAGGATTTGCGTGCCCAGCGTCGACGCGCCGACGACGGCAACGATGAGGAACAGCGGCTGCGCACCGTAGCCGAGCAGCGTTAGCGAGACTGCGGCGACCGAGAAGAATGCGGTCGTCACCCACTTGATGTTCAGCTTGTCGGCGAGCCATCCGCCACCGACGGCGCCGACGACCGCACCGGCGTTGTAGGCGAGCAGGAAGTTCAGCGCCGAACCGAGGCTGTAGCCGGCCATGCCCATCAGCTTGACCAGCCACGAACTGAGCGCATAGAGCATGAACAGGCACGTCATGTAGGCGACCCAGAACATCACCGAGCTGAAGCCGCGGCCGTCCAGGAACAGCCTGCCTACGGTCGGACCTTCCGCCTTGTCCTCGGCAGGAACGAGGAACTCCTCGTGAGCCTCCAGCCGCATGTCCGGTCGGATCTTCCGGACCACTTCGCGTAGATGCGTGTGGTCGTGCTGCTTGATCAGGAATGGCAGCGACTCAGGCATGTACTTCAGGATGAACGGGATCAGCACCACTGCGGCGCCAGCGGCGATGAACACAGATTGCCAACCATAGGTCTCAATGAACTGCTTGCCGAGCAGCGCGGCGAGGATGCTGCCGACCGCGTAGCCGCAGCACATCAGCGTGACCATCACGCTGCGCACCTTCTTCGGTGAGTATTCGGTCATCTGCGCGGCCGCATTTGGGATCGCGCCGCCGATGCCGAGCCCGGCGAGGAAGCGCAGCACGCTGAACGTGATAGGGTCGTTGGTAAACCCGGCGGCGGCGGTGAAGGCGCTGAACAGGAACACGCAGATCGAGATCGCCCAGCGGCGGCCGATCTTGTCGGCCAGCGCGCCGAGCGCGATCGCTCCGAACATCATGCCGAACAGCGCCGAACTTGCCATGAAGCCCGCGGTCGAGGCCTCGACATTCATCGCCTTCATGATCGACGGAAGCGCGGTGCCGGCGACCGCCAGGTCGTAGCCGTCGAGCACTAGGATCACGAAACACCAAATCAGCACGGACCAGTGAAAGCTGTTGAACTTGGCCTCGTCGGCCAGTTTGTGAACATCGAGCCGGTGCATGCTTGAATGTGCAGGTGCCAGCTCAGGGCCGACTGGTTTCATAGCCTTGTCTCCATTTATCATCGGTTTGAGGTTCAGCATGCGGCGCAGTAACCACATTCGGAGCCGGGACCTCACGGTCAACGCCCGCCCTTGCATAGAAAAGGGCGGTCCCCTCAGTCCGAGCAGGCCGCACCACCCTCAAACGCGAGGGGCTTCGGGCAGACGTTCACCGCCGCGCACGACGTATTTGGCGGGATACAGTGTGACGAGAACCTCGACTTCGTCTTCCGTTGCCCCGGTGCACGCGCTCCAAATCGCGCTCACCTTTTTGGCCAGCGATAGTATGGCGCCGTCACTACGCCCATCACGGATGTGGCAGAAGATCAGCGTTTCGGAAGTGGGCTCTCCCGAACGGTAGAGGTTGTCGGGCGTGGCTTCATGGAATACGACGCTAATCAAGTCGAGCGGCGAAAGGATGATCTCCCTGATCGCGCTCGTGAGCTCGCTGGCGATCCTGGCCTTGACGCCAGCTTCGATTCCGACCTTGCATTCGCAAACAATGATGGGCATGTTGTGTCTCCTTGAAGATAGGGCTGCTGAAGCCCCAGTCTCTCGGAACGTCACCGCCTGCGATTGCATCGGGGTGCCACCACTTGCTTGGAAGTGCCATGACATGGCGTCGTGCCCCGCCAATCCAGGCCAAGCTCGTTTTCGGTGCCCCGGTGCCGGCCAGTGCGACGCATGTAGTGCCGCAAACATTGCCAACGCGTTGGGCACCTGCCAGATTGCACGTTGAGCGAGTCGGCCCTGGCGGAGTCCACCTCCGCGGTCGAGCAACTCACAGGCCACGCGCCCGCTGCGCTGACGCAGTGTCTGAACAGCCAGCCACAGGGACGCGCCGATCTGGCGCGTGAAGGCCGGCGCCACCTTCAACAGTCCGGGTAAGGGACGGTATCGGTGGAGAGTTCAGGCCAGAAAAGTCATATCGGTCAACGAAGAAAAGGCTACCTGCTCAGCAAGACATACGCGGCCGATTTGGCCTTTCGTGCAGAAAGTTCTTTCAGCGAGCACTGATGACCCCGATCCCCGGGGTCGCGGAAAGAATCGACGGGAATGCACGGCGACTCACACTCAAGAATGGATGGAGGAAACCCTTGTTGACAGGGGACTGACGGTAACATACGCTTCTTTTGCTAAACGTTCGTTTATTAAAAGCACCTCAGGTGCGGCCACGCGCCCTCTTACTCATCCATGGAGCAATTCACATGGCAGACAAGAAAGCCATTCTGGTGATTGGAGCCGGCGACGCTACCGGCGGCGCCATCGCCAAGCGCTTTGCCAAAGAAGGCTACATCGCATACGTTACCCGCCGCACTGTGACAAGCTGGGCCTTGATGTCGCGCAATGCCATGGGCGCGCTTCGCGTGAGCAAGCTGCCGACGCAGATTCCTTTTCTCTCGCGCGACGTGGAATTGTTCCCCGGCGTGCCCAAGACTGGGGCCTGGACTTCATGATCAACGAGAGTGCGGCGCTCACCGGCCGCAGTGCCGGTAGCCTGGCCTGGGCGGGACTGGCCAATACGAACTTCTGGATCGACCCCACCCTGAACATCGCAGGCCTGGCCATGATGCAGTCGCTGCCGTCCGTGGACCCGAGAACTGTGGACGTGTTCTACGGTTTTGAGAAAAGCGTTTACGCCTCGCTGAGCTGATCCCTGAAGGGCGGTCACCGCCCTTCAGGATCGAGGGCGTAGGGTCTATGACATGACTCCTTCCTTCACAACACTTTACCGGATTGACCGGCGCACGGAGACAAACATGAAAACACTAATTCGCAGACTCTTTGATGCGACTGTTGTAGTCGCGCTTTGCTACGCCGCCGCCGCGACGGCGCAGCCCTATCCAAACAAATCCATCCTGATCAAGGTCGCTTACCCGCCCGGGTTCGGGGTGGACGCTTCGGTGCGTCCATCCGCACCCGTGCTGGAACGCGCCCTTGGACAGACTCTCGTGATCGACAATATGCCCGGTGCAAACGGATCCATCGCGGCGATGAATGTGTTGAAGGCGTCGCCAGACGGATACACGCTGCTCGCGACGGCGGGCCCGGATTTACTGGTGGCGCCGCTCACGGTCGCTTCGGCCAAGTACAGGTTCGACAGCTTCAAGCTCATCGGTTCGTTCGGGATCTCGGACATGGTCCTCGTCAGTCATCCCGACCGCCCTTTCAACAACCTCACCGCGCTCCTCGAACAGATGCAAAAGCGTGGCGCGAAGGAGCTTTCCATTGCCCACTGGGGCCAGGGCACGCTCGCTCATCTCGCGGCCGCTGAATTCCAGCAGCGGGTCGGCGTCAAGTTATTGGAGGTGCCGTACAAAGGCATCGCTCCCATGGCCACGGCCGTCGCAGGTGGCGAGGTGGACCTCGCGTTTGTTCCTCTTGCGGGGCCAATCCTAGGAATGGTCCAGACCGGGCGGATCAAGGCCATCGCCTTCGCGAGCGCAAAGCGACATCCGCTCATGCCGGATGTCGCGACGCTGAGCGAGCACGCTCGATTCAAGAACTTCGAATTCGGCATCTGGACGGGCTTGTTCGCGCCCGCGCGCACAGCCGATGCCGTTGTCGCGCGCCTGAGCAAGGCCTTCCAGCAGTGGAACGATAGCCCGGAATTCCTCGCGCTCGCGACTGCGCAGGGCTTTCGCAAGCTGGACTCAATGACGCCGCAGCAGGCAGCGGCCTTCTTGCGCGTAGAGAACGAAAAGTTTGTCAACATCGCAAAGACCCTTAATCTGGCGGCGCAATAACGCTGCCGCGCCGGAAAGGCCCATACTATGACCGTTCGAGACTTTCACTACTACGAGCCCGCGGAGGGCCACGGGCTGAGCCACAACCCGCTCAATGCGTTGGTGGCCCCGCGGCCCATCGGCTGGATCTCGTCACGCGACGCGGAGGGGCGGGTCAATCTCGCGCCCTACAGTTTCTTCAACGCGTTCAACTACGACCCACCGATCATCGGATTTTCTTCGATCGCCTGGAAGGATAGCGTTCAAAACGCATCGGAAACGCGTGAGTTCACCTGGAACCTGGTCACCCGCGAACTCGGTGATCAGATGAACCAGACCTCATCACCGCTTCCGCGCGGCGAGGATGAGTTCCAGTTCGCCGGCCTTACGGCCGTGGCGGGTCGCAAGGTCAACGTCCCGCGGGTGGGCGAAAGCCGCGCGGCTATGGAATGCAAGGTGATCGACATTGTGCAATTCCGAAACACCGCAGGCCAGAAGGTAGGTGGCTGGCTCGTCTTGGGCGAAGTGGTGGCCGTGTACATCGACAAGACACTCCTGAAAGACGGCGTGTACCAGACAGCCGAGGCATATCCGATCATGCGGTCCGGCGGACTGAATGACTATGTCCAGGTCTCGCCAGACAATGTCTTTCAGATCGCGCGGCTCGCGGGCGCCAGCAGCCCATCGTCGCACGGCAAGGGATAGCACCATCCGCAAGACGGCACATGCCAAGGAGATGCAACACCCCCATGCCGGCCTGGTGCTCCCGCAACCGCCGGCCAGGGACATGGGGAGCCATGGGCTGTATTCCACCGTGGGCGGATACTTGAAATTCATCCGAATGCCCGCGATACGCCTGAACCGCTGGGTGGTCGCGCGCCGATACGCTGGTCTGCTGGACGCCGCCTGAGCACGGTCCGGGCTTTACGAATGGAACTAGAGCTTTTTACATGAGAGAAGCCTTGACACTTGGTGTGCAAGCACGTACGTTTACATAACGATCGTTTATCAAAGAAAAGCGAGTTCATGGAACCCACTACTCCGAAAGTCGCGCTGGTCATCGGCGCAGGTGATTCGACCGGCGGAGCCATCGCACGCCGGTTTGCTCGTGAAGGGTTCGTTGTCTGCGCCACCCGCCGCGATGCCGAGAAGCTCACGCCGCTGCTTGAAGAGATCCGCGACCAGGAAGGCAAGGCCTACGGCTTTGGTTCCGATGCCCGCAAGGAAGAAGATGTTGTCGCACTCATCGAGAAGATCGAATCGGAGATCGGTCCCATCGAGGTGCTCGTGTTCAATATCGGCGCCAATGTGCCGTGCAGCATCCTGGAAGAGACCGGTCGCAAGTACTTCAAGATCTGGGAGATGGCGTGTTTCTCGGGCTTCTTGAACGGTCGCGAAGTGACTCGCAGAATGGTGGCGCGCGGCCGCGGAACAATCCTGTTCACCGGCGCTACGGCCGGCATTCGCGGCGCGGCCAACTTCGCCGCCTTTGCAGGTGCCAAGCATGCGCTGCGCGCGCTGGTTTAAAGCATGGCTCGCGAACTGGGTCCGAAGAACATCCACGTCGCCCATGTTGTCGTCGACGGCGCCATCGACACCGAATTCATCCGCAACAATTTCCCCGAGCGCTATGCGCTCAAGGAGCAGGACGGCATCCTCAATCCTGAGCACATCGCGGAAAACTACTGGTACCTGCACACGCAGCCGCGTGATGCCTGGACCCACGAACTCGATCTCAGGCCCTACATGGAACGCTTCTGAGATGGAGCCAATCCACAACCATTACGACTCAATCCCATGAAAACACGGATCACCGAGCTGTTCGGCATTCGACACCCGATTGTGCAAGGCGGCATGCACTTCGTTGGCCTGGCCGAGCTGGCGGCCGCAGTCTCGAACGCCGGCGGGCTGGGCGTCATCACCGCGCTGACGCAGCGCACGCCAGAGTTGCTGGCGAAGGAGATCGCCAGATGTCGCGAGATGACGGATCAGCCTTTCGGCGTCAACCTCACATTCCTTCCGACTTTCTCCGCCCCGCCCTATCCCGAGTACATCCAGGCGATCGTGGAGGGTGGCGTGCGCATCGTTGAAACGGCTGGGCGCAGCCCTGAGGAGTACATGCCGGCGATGAAGGCGGCCGGAATTAGGGTGATCCACAAATGTACGTCAGTCCGGCATGCTCTGAAGGCCGAGAGGATCGGGTGTGATGCGGTGAGCGTGGACGGCTTCGAGTGCGGTGGCCATCCCGGCGAGGACGATATCCCAAATATGATCCTGCTGCCCCGAGCTGCCGATGAGCTCAAGATCCCGTTTGTGGCTTCCGGCGGCATGGCTGACGCCCGTAGCCTGGTGGCCGCCCTCGCCCTTGGCGCCGACGGCATCAACATGGGCACGCGATTCGTGGCGACCAAGGAAGCACCTGTTCACGAGAACGTGAAGCGCGCCATCGTCGCGGCCACCGAACTCGACACGCGACTCGTGATGCGCCCATTGCGCAACACGGAGCGTGTGCTGAAGAACGCTGGCGTCGAGAAGATCCTGGATATCGAGCGCGACAAGGGTGAGCAGATCCAGATCTCCGACATCCTTGAGCAGGTCGCAGGCGTCTATCCGAAAGTGATGCTCGACGGTGAGATGGATGCAGGGGCCTGGAGTTGCGGGATGGTCGCCGGCCTCATCGACGACATTCCGAGCGTACGCGAGCTCATCGATCGCATCATGGCAGATGCCAGCCACCTGATCGGGCAGCGCCTCGCCGGGATCCTCGAGTCAGAACAAATTCCCGGGGAAAGCGTTGCCGCCTGAGGAAGCTCGAGGTACACGTCGGAAATCCATCAGCCCAAGGAGAAAACTCATGTCCAAGACCGCGGAGTTCTATTTCGACGTCGGCAGTCCGGCATCGTATCTCGCATGGACGCAATTGCCGACGATCTGCGAAGAAACCGGTGGCACGCTTGTCTACAAGCCCATATTGCTCGGTGGCGTATTCCAGGCCATTGGCAATGCCTCGCCCGCGGCAATTCCAGCCAAGGGCGCATACACCAACATCGATTACGCCCGGCACGCAAGGCTCTACGGCGTTCCCTATCAGTGCAACCCGCACTTTCCCATCATCACGCTCACGCTAATGCGAGCCGTCACCGGCGTACAGATGAGAATGCCCGACCGGTTCCAGGATTTCCTGCGCAGCGTCTTCCATGCGCTGTGGGTCGATGCGCTGAACCTCAACCAGCCCCAGCTTGTCGCCAAAACGCTGGTCGACGCGGGGTTCGACGTCGAGGCGATTATGGCACTCACTAACGATGCCGAGGTGAAGTCGCAATTGCGCTCGACGACGGAAGAGGCCGTCAAGCGTGGTGTGTTCGGCGCTCCGACCACTTTCGTCGGCGAGCATATGTTTTTCGGCCAAGACCGCCTCGAATGGGTCTGTCACGCGCTGCAAGGCAAGCCCCTGTGATTGATCCGGCCGTCTCCGGCGGCCCGGCTCTGACCCGGCATCCAGGCTTCCCATGGCAATCTCCCATCCCAGCGACCTAATGCGTTTTCGTCCGACCGGCTGAGGGGCATCCGGCGTGGCGTCGAGAAAGAGTCGCTGCGTGTGCGTCGCGCCGGCAGCCTTTCTGTGACGCCCCATCGGTGGCGCTGGACTTGGCCTTGACACACGCTTGCATCACCACAGATTTCAGCGGAGTCGCAGGTGGAGTTCGTTCGACGAGCCGTAGCGTGCGATCGGAATAGTCTCATCGGAAGCAGGCCGCATGGCATGCTCGCCCTCCGGAACATCTCGTCTCCCATCGCGCGGTAGACTGGTGGTGAAAGCGCGAGACGATCTCGGGACGTCCGCAACCAGCCGTCGGCCCGCGTTCTGACGGCCATGTCTGTCGAGCTCAGCGGTTCGCACGTGGATTCCACCCGCTCGCGCAGCGATGCGAATCAACGTGCCTGTTCTGGCTTGCGCGCGCCGCCAGTTTGCAATAGCGGCGACATTGCCGCAGGTGCGCGTCCCCGGCACGATCGATGATGATCTTCGGGATGCCTTCGTGCCGACGCTGGATCTTGAGCCTCACGCGTGCCGGGGTGCGGGTAGCTCAATGCTGCCGCGGCGAGAAGCTTCCTTGCGGAGCTGTTGCCGGTCTTAGTGTTATGCGGCTCAAATGCCCGCGGACGAAGGTTGCATCGAGCGAATTAATGTGTCCCGCAACAGCTTCTTCTGAAGCTTTCCCGTGGGCAGGCGCGGAAATTCGAGCACAAACGAGAAGGACCGTGGAACCCTTAGCGGACCTAGCTTGCTGCGACAAAGGTCCTTCAACTCCCCGGCTAACGCGTGAGGGGCGCCTGGTTGCCGCTCGACCTGAACCACTGCGTGGACCGCTTCCCCGTACTCGTCATCGGGCAGGCCGAAGACAGCCACGTCGAGCACGCGCTCATCGGTTACAAGAATGTTCTCTATCTCTTGTGGATAGATGTTCACACCGCCGGATATGATCGTAAAATCGCGGCGGTCCGAGAGGTATAAGTATCCCTCTTCGTCGAGATGGCCTATATCACCGTAGGTCCACCACCCCTGCTTGCTTCGGCTCGCCGCAGTTTTTCCGGTATCGTTCCAGTATGCAAACTTGGCGTCCGACTCAAAGTACACCGTTCCTGTCGAGCCAGAAGCTACTTCGTTCTCATCGTCGGCAAGGATATGAACGATTCCCTCGACGGCTCGACCCACTGACCCCTTGTGAGCGAGCCATTCAAGCGAACTGATCGAACAGGCGCCGATCCCTTCTGTTCCCGCGTAATATTCCTCCAGGATTGGCCCCCACCATTCGATCATTGTCTCTTTGATATGAATGGGGCAAGGTGCGGCGCCGTGCATCGCTAAGCGATGACTGGAAAGGTCAAACTGCATGCGCAGGCCCGCATCAAGGCGCAGCAATCGATGGAACATCGTCGGAACCCATAAGCTGTGGGTAACCCGGAATTTTTCCATGGCATGGAGCGCCTGAACTGCATCAAAGTGCTCCATTACCACAGCGGTACCGCCGAAGGCCAGGGTCGCCGAGACGTTTCGGTGCGGCGCGGCATGATACAGAGGTGATGTGCAGAGATAGACCATGGACGTATCGACGCCCGGCTTGCTGGCAAACGAAGCATCGCGCGGGTCCATGTCATGGAACGATATGGGAGGAATCGGCTTGCGCACACCTTTTGGCCGCCCGGTGGTCCCGGACGAGTACATCATCTCCCTGCCGCGAGCCGGATCATGGATTGATGTCACGGGGCACGCACGAAGCGCGTCCTCGAGTCGCTCAAAACCGGGAATATCGCCCCCAAGGGCGAAACATGCTGCGGAACCAAAATCGGCCGCTAAGAGACCGGCGCTGCTGACGGCGGCGACTGAAACGAACACAGCGCGCGCTCCGCAATCGCGCGCGATATAGCGTAGGTCCTCGGCGCTTAACTTGGTTGACGCCGGCGTAAAAACGACGCCAGCGCGCTGACACCCCCATCCCAGATACAGGAACTCGGGGCAATTCTCGACGCAGAAGAGCACAGCGTCTCCGGTCTTGATCCCGGCACTGCGGAGAAGATTGGCAACCCGATTGGCCCCCTCTTCCAGTCGGAGATACGTGATTTCGCGCCCGCCAGGTATGAAGACTGCCGCAATCTTATTGGGCATGGTTTGCGCGTAGTGCGATGGATGAGCCATGTCGCCTCTCACGAGAAAAGGGAGAAGCCAGGCGCACGACGCGCGAAAAAGGCCGCGAGCGCGTTCTTGGGATCGGCGGACCTGACACGCCTGGCAAACTCTGGCAGTTTGAGGTCGGTAGGATCGAGCTTTTCCTCTTCTTCACTTCTGCGAAAGAGCGAACGCGTTGGCCGAATCGCGGGAAGCTCCATCGTGTGCGCTAACGCTGTTCCCGCGGGAATGTTGAACAGGCCGCATTCAGCCTGCTCTTGCACGGTGCAGGGCTCGGCAAGCGGAAGCAACTCAGTCGCCTTAGGCGTCCCGACGTTGTTCGGCGGCAATTGACATGACTTGAACTCCGGGCAAAGTCCGAAGCTCGATGTTGCTTCTGAGGCATCGTCATTTCCGCTCGCGAATGCTTCTTCGCTGTCGTGTATCACCACAGCGCGAACTTCGCCGCGTCTGCCAGTGTCTCTGATTGACTCAGCAAGGGCTCCGTGCCTATCAAAAGTGATGGCATTCTTCCCCTCCAGTCTGTAAAGGCCAATGAGCATGACGCCACGGTCGGATACGACTTCTATGTACTCCATTGCAGTCTCCTAAACACCGCGCCGATTTGCATCGGCTTAATAGGGTCGCCAGCCCGTTATAGGCGACGATGGGTATTGCACTGGACACCGAGCCGTCCCTGCGGGATCCGCCTCACCCGCTGTGCCACTATTGGTCTGGCGATCGAGGGTGCTGCTCACCGTAGCCAGTCCTTTCTGGATGGCGGCCGCGCTGATATTTGAGCAGCACCACATCGAAACCTGCCGCTTCGTCTTGGCGGCATGGCGCAATCGAAGAAGCGGCCAACTGGGGGCGGGCTGGGGCCGGTTCGCCGACCGTCAGCACATGCGGCTATCCCGCGGCCTTGACCATGTCCTCGACCACCTTCTTGGCGTCGCCGAATACCATCATGGTCTTGTCCATGTAGAACAGCTCGTTATCGAGGCCCGCGTAGCCGGCCGCCATTGAGCGTTTGTTCACGATGATGGTCTTGGCCTTGTACGCCTCCAGAATAGGCATGCCGGCGATTGGAGAGTTGGGGTCGTTCTTGGCCGCCGGGTTGACCACGTCGTTGGCGCCCAGCACCAGCACCACGTCAGCCTGGCCGAACTCGCTGTTGATGTCCTCCATCTCGAACACCTGATCGTAAGGCACCTCGGCCTCGGCCAGCAGCACGTTCATGTGGCCCGGCATGCGGCCTGCCACCGGATGGATCGCGTACTTTACCGTCACCCCGTGCTCCGTCAGCTTCTCGGTAAGTTCCTTGAGCGCATGCTGGGCGCGCGCCACCGCGAGGCCATAGCCCGGCACGATGACCACCGTCTCGGCATTGCTCATCAGGAAAGACGCGTCATCCGCCGAACCCGACTTGACGTTGCGCTGCTCGGCACTGCCGCTGGCCGCGGCCGTCCCCGCACCGCCAAAGCCGCCCAGGATCACGTTGAAGAATGAGCGGTTCATGGCCTTGCACATGATGTACGACAGAATCGCACCGCTCGATCCCACCAGCGATCCGGCGATGATCAGCATCGGGTTGTTCAGCGAAAAGCCGATGCCGGCCGCCGCCCAGCCCGAGTACGAGTTCAGCATGGACACCACCACCGGCATGTCGGCGCCGCCGATCGGGATGATAATCAGCACGCCGAGCACGAATGCGATCGCCAGCATCAGCAGGAACGGCTGCCAGTCCTGCGTGAGGAAGAACGCCACGCCAAAGCCGAACATCGCCACGGCCAGCACCAGGTTCAGCATGTGCTGGCCGGCGAAGACCACCGGCGCGCCTTGGAACAGGCGGAATTTGTAGCGCCCGGCGAGCTTGCCGAACGCGATCACCGAGCCCGAGAACGTGATGGCACCGACGAAGCAGCCGATGAACAACTCGACGCGGTTGCCCATCGGGATCGCATGCGAGCCCGCTGTGCCGATGCCGAAGGCCGCTGGCTCGGCGACTGCCGCCACCGCGATGAACACCGCCGCCAGGCCGATCAGCGAGTGCATCGCCGCGACCAGCTCAGGCATCTTGGTCATCTCGACCTTCTTCGCCACGTAGGCGCCGATGCCGCCGCCTACCACCAGCGCGCCGAGAATCAGCGCCACGCCCGTGCCGACCGATGACTGGCCAGCGCCGGCGGGAAGGAATTCCTGCTTGAGCTTGACGATCAGCGCCACGGTAGTCACTGAGGCGATCGCCATGCCGGCCATACCGAAAGCATTGCCCTTGCGGGCCGAGGCCGGGTGCGAAAGGCCCTTGAGCGCCTGGATGAAGCAGACCGAGGCGGACAGGTAGAGCAGCGTTACCGAATTCATGGACAGAAAGTTCATCGCGCCGCCTCCGCCACCAGGTCATCGGCCACGGCCTTGGTACCGGCCTGGGGCGCTGCCTTGGGCGCCTTCTTTCGGAACATCTCCAACATCCGCTGGGTCACCATGAATCCGCCGAACACATTGACCGCGGCCAGCGCCACGGCTAGCGCGCCCATGATGCGGCCGGCGGGACCTTCGGTAAGGCCTGCGGCCAGCATCGCGCCGATGATGATGATGGCCGAGATTGCATTGGTCACGGCCATCAGAGGCGTATGCAGGGCGGGTGTGACCGTCCAGACCACGTGGTAGCCCACGTAGATCGCGAGCACGAAGATGATCAGGTTGATCACCGTGTGGTTCACCATTTCCATTAATGTCTCCTTAACTGGCCAATGCCATCTTGTCGCGCCGGGTCGTCAGGCAGGCCTCGACAATGTCGTCTTCCAGGTTGATGGCGAGCTTGCCTTCCTTGTCGATGATGAGCTTCAGGAAGTCGAGCACGTTGCGGGCATAGAGCGCCGAGGCGTCGGCCGCGACCATGCTGGCCAGGTTGGTATGGCCAACCAGCACCACGCCATGCCGCTCGACCACCTGGTCGGCCACCGTCAGCGGGCAGTTGCCGCCTTGCGCGGCGGCCAGGTCGACCACCACTGAGCCGGGTTTCATCGCCATCACGGTCTCTTCCTCGAGCAACACCGGCGCCGGGCGGCCCGGAATCAGCGCGGTGGTGATCACGATGTCGGCCTGGCTGGCGCGCTGGTGCACCAGCTCCGCCTGGCGGCGCATCCAGTCCGGCGGCATCGGGCGGGCATAGCCACCCACGCCCTGCGCGATCTCGCGCTCCTCCTCGGTCTCGAAAGGCACGTCGAGGAACTTGGCGCCGAGCGACTCGATCTGTTCCTTGACCGCTGGGCGCACGTCGGAGGCCTCGATCACCGCACCCAGGCGCTTGGCCGTGGCAATCGCCTGCAGGCCGGCCACGCCGGCGCCGAGGATCAGCACGCGCGCGGCCTTGACGGTGCCGGCGGCGGTCATCAGCATCGGCATGAAGCGCTGGTAGTGGTGGGCGGCTTCGAGCACTGCCTTGTAGCCGGCGATGTTGGCCTGCGACGAAAGTACGTCCATGCTCTGCGCGCGTGTGGTGCGGGGTGCCGCCTCGAGCGCAAAGGCGACGATGCCGGCCGCAGCCATACGCGCGTTGTTTTCGGCGTCGAAGGGATTGAGCATGCCGACCAGCGTGGCACCGGGCTTCATCTGGCCAAGTTCGGCCTCGTCCGGCGCGCGCACCTTCAGCACCAGTTCGGCGCCGAGTGCCTGCGCGGCGGTGCCGATGCGGGCGCCCGCGGCCTCATAGGCCGAGTCCGGCTGGCTTGCCCTAACTCCGGCGCCCGCTTGGACAATGACTTCGTGACCTTGCGCGACGTATTTCTTGACCGTCTCGGGCGTGGCGGCAACACGGGTCTCGCCGGCCCGCGTCTCCTGCGGGATACCGATCTGCATCTCGTCTCCTTATGATGTTTTTTCCTGGAGTGGTACCCGGCGGGGCCAGCCTTCCATTCTAGATTTTTCTGCCCCTCTTAAGGGCCATCGTTGTCGCTCACCGTGCGTGCACGCTGTCCCTGCATCGTGAGGCGCGCCGTGGACAACGGTTCGCTTACCTTAGTCGAGCTTTCGCGTTCTCAATTTCTTCCTCCAAATCGCGCAACTGATCCTTCCCAAAATACATCTCGTCGCCGACAAAGAACGTCGGGGAGCCAAACGCACCGCGTTCGAATGAGTTCTGGGTATTCGCCAGCAAGATCTGCTTGACCTCGGGATCCGCAATGCGGGCCTCGAAGCCTTTTCCGTCCAAACCGGCGACGTCCAGGGCTGCCGAGATGACGGCGGGATCATCCATCTTCAAACCTTGTTCCCACATGTTTGCGAACACGGAATCTACGTAGGGCATAAAGGTGCCGTTCTTCTCGGCAGCCACAGCCCCGCGCATGATCTGCAGTGTATTGACGGGCCAAAATGGATTGTCCCGATAGGCGGTCAGTCCGTGCTTGGTGATGAAGCGCTGGATCTCCAAACGCCCAAATTCCGGCTTGTTCTTGATACCCGCAAAAGCCTCCGCGGGAGAGCGATTCCCGGTTAGCCTGAACAGTCCCCCAAGAAGCACCGGAATATATTCGAACTTGACGTCCTGCCGTGCCTCAATAGTCGGAATGACTTTGTGGCTAAGGTAGGAATTCGGGCTGCCGAAATCAAAGTGGAATTGAACTCTTACACCGCTCATGGTGTCTCCTAATAGATGACGTGGTGAAATTTTGGTGGAAGGTTTAGCAAAGCCCGCTTACCTGTTGCGGATCTGACGACGGAAACTGCACGATCCCTGTCGAAATCGGCGCAAGCTTTGCTAGCGCGGCTATACAGCCTGCCCAGGTACGGGACTCACCGACAACAAGTGCTGGCGAGCAGATCGGGCAACTTCGAATTTTCCTCGCGCATCGTCTGCCGATTCCGCCGCTACCGTGATGACACCTGCCAGCTCGAATTCAGCGTTTAATACAAAGAGGGAGAATATCTGTACTGCCTGGTGCGTAACGTCCCCATTTCCACACGCCGTGTCTTTCATTACTATCCCCGGTTGGATCCTCTGTATGCTGGCATCCAATCGCCGCGATACCAGTTATTGATCTGATGTGACCGAATACCGTGTCCCAATGGCGATTTACGCTACCTCGAACAGCCCCGCTGCCCCCATACCACCACCGACACACATCGTGACGACAACGTATTTCTCTCCACGGCGTTTGCCCTCAATCAGGGCGTGAGCCACAAGCCTTGCACCCGTCATGCCATACGGGTGCCCGATGGAAATCCCGCCACCGTTCACATTCAATCGGTCCGGATCGATTCCGAGGCGATCGCGACAGTAAAGAACTTGGCACGCGAACGCTTCATTCAGTTCCCACAGACCGATATCGCTAACCTTCAACCCATGCCGCTCCAGGAGTTTCGGGACCGCAAAAACTGGGCCAATACCCATTTCCTCGGGCGCACAGCCCGCCACCGCGATGCCGCGGTAGATACCAAGAGGCTGCAATCCGCGCCGCTCGGCCAGGCGGCGATCCATCAGGACCGAGGCCGAGGCACCATCCGAAAGCTGACTTGCGTTTCCTCCGGTGACGACCCCGCGGTCGATGACTGTCCTGAGCTTTGCCAACCCCTCCACCGTTGTGTCGGGACGGTTCCCTTCGTCGCGGTCCAGTAGCACGTCACGGAAACTGATCTCTCCTGTCTCCCTATCCTGGATGGCCATGGAGGTTTGGAAGGGTACAATTTCGGCCGTAAAGCGGCCCATCTCCTGGGCAAGCGCCGTACGGCGCTGTGATTCCGCCGCGTAGACATCCTGCGCCTCTCGGGAAATGCCATACCGCCCTGCGACGAGTTCAGCGGTCTGCAGCATCGGCATATAGGCATGTGGAACCCGCTCGATCAATTCCGAGTCGGCCGCACTCGTCATCCATTCGACAAAACGGTCCTGAACCAACGAGATGCTCTCTTGCCCTCCTGCCACCACCACATCCATCTCGTCCACAATGATTTGCTTTGCTGCGGTGGCCATCGCCATCAAGCCAGAGGCGCATTGCCGGTCGATGGACTGACCCGCGACGCTGACCGGAAGTCCGCCGGCTAACGCACTAAGACGGCCGATGTTCATGCCGGCCGTGCCTCCCGGCATCGAGGTACCGATCACTACATCCTCAATCTCTTCCCCGGCGATTCCGGCACGCTGAACCGCATGCGATATAACGTGCCCCATGAGGGTCGGCGATTTGGTGTTGTTCAGCGAACCCTTATAGGCGCGACCGATCCCGGTCCGTGCCGTCGAGACAATGACTGCTTCCCTCATGCTGCCCTCTTGATGATGTGAATACCGGGGTGGACATCCCGCTATGACCGCGTCTCGCTGACGCATCGCGAAGCTTGGCAACCAACAGACCGAACGGAAAATCTCTTCGGGTGGCAAGGCATTGCGATCGTGCGGAAGCGGTCTCTATCCCATTGTTTAGACGTTTTGATTACCAGGTCTCAGTCCAGGGACGCAGGTCGAGTTCAAAGGTCCAGGCGTCGCGTGGTTGCGAATGAAGGTACCAGTAGTTCTGCGCGATATGCTCCGGATTCAGGATGCCATCCTGGTCTTTCAATGCATAACGATCCGGAAAATTGGTGCGGATAAAGTCAGTGTCGATCGCACCGTCCACCACAATATGGGCTACATGGATGTTCTTCGAGCCGAGTTCGCGGGCCATGCTTTGCGCAAGCGCGCGAAGCGCATGCTTGGCGCCCGCAAACGCGGCATAATTTTCCTTGCCTCGCAGACCCGCAGTAGCGCCGGTAAAGAGAATCGTGCCGCGTTGACGCTGTACCATGCGCTTGGCAACTTCCCTTGCGTTCAGAAATCCTGCAAAGCAGGCCATCTCCCAGATCTTGAAGTACTTTCGCGCTGTCTCTTCAAGGATGGAAGAAGGCACATTGGCGCCAATGTTAAACACGAGAACGTCAATTGGACCAATCTCCGACTCGATCTTGTCGATGAGGGCGACCACCTCCTCCTCCTTACGCGCGTCCGTGCCAAACGCGTAGGCGATTCCGCCGGCATCGTGAATGGAGTCAACCAGCGGTTGAAGCTTGTCCGCTGTACGACGCGTCACACAAGCGACCATGCCTTCCGCGGCGAAACGCTTGGCGATTGCACTACCCGTGGAGTCCCCCGCTCCGATCACGAGCGCAACCCTCTGCTCTTTGACATCCATCACTGCCTCCTTTATTGACAAACGATCGTTTAGTAAATAGAGAGTATTTCATCACGGTGCAGGAGTCAAGGGCGACTTACGCTAACGCACCTACAGCGAGAAAGCTCAGGAGTACGCTCTGCGCGGCACGCGCAGTGGCGAGGCTGGTAAGGATGGAAGAAGAAAAAGGGGCGACGGCGCTTGGATGGATGGCTTCGCGCGCCGAGGCCCGGACTGGAAGCATCGACAGCACGTGCGGTGCGGTCGGGTTCCGCAGTCGAAGCCGTCGCAATGAAAGCGCGGTACCGCGGCATGCACGCACATATCTGCGCGCATCGAGAAGAACTCGCAAGGGCGCAGAACTGCGCCCGGAGGGGTGGGTGCTACATTGGCACCGCTTAGGTCTTGCTGAGGGGTTCGAGCCGCTCAATAGACCGCCCGAGAAAGCGACGGCTGGAAGCGAGAATCTGCTGCCTGGTCCGGTCGGTTTCAACCACCCGGGCCAGCAAAATGGCACCCACGCACTGCGCAATCAACGCCCAAGCCGCATCCGGATCGTCCAAACGCTGCTTCCAACTGCTCTGCAGCTTTTTCGCGCTTTCCTCCACTGAGGCGCGGACTGCTGGCCCAGACCTCGCGATTTCAGGTCCCAAGGTCGGCAGGACGCAACCTGATTCCGGATGCAGCGCATGAGAACTGCTGAGATAGCTTCTGATGCGCTTCACGAAATGATCTTCGGCCGTCTCATCGTCGCCAGCGAGCATTTCAGCGCTGTTGGCCAACTCCCGCCGGACCACTTCCGCGAACAGTTCTGCTTTGGAGTCAAAATGACTATAGAAGGCCCCCCCCGTGAGCCCGATGGCCCCCATCAGGGCATCGACCCCAGTTGAATCGAATCCACCCTTTTTGGCAATCGCTTGACTACTGTTAAGGAGTTTTTCCCGCGTCTCTTGCTTGTGTGTGCTTGAGTAGCGCATTTTTGGCTCACTTCGAACTCAGGACATGGCAGGAATTATAGCATTACGATCGTTCAGGAACGTTCTGCCTCAGTTAAATGCCTGCGGCGCACGTGCTGCAGCCTCCCAAGATACTTACCTGCGCTCGAAAGCGCCGGGAGCCGCGAGTGCCGTCCTGTACATCGGCCGTGGGAGTTGGTCTAAGCGCTGCGCTCTTCGCGGCCGGCCTAAGTGCCATCCTCCGGACACGAAGTCCAAGCTCACACTCCTGTGATGTCGTGCGCCCAACGGCATGCGCAGATCAGATCACCAACCGTGAATACTTGTTGACATCGCCCAGTGTGTAACCTAGCATCGTTTGACAAACGATCGTTAACTAACGAATCATGCGGGAGCTGTTGGCGCCAATCCCCGGGACGGGTACTCGGCCGGCAGGTCCATCAGTGAGCTGCGCGTTCGTCACGATGCTTCTCGCCACACGGCGTCGATTTCATTCGGGGAAACCGTGGGGGAGATGGCAAAAAAGCGAAATAACCCTGAATATTAAACAGGGTATAACAACTGGGAGACATCAATATGGAAGCCAGACGCTGGCATAGTTCCTATCCCTCCGGGATACCGCTTGAAATTGATGTGGACGCGCAAGCGACACTGGGGTCCATGATTGTACGCGCGGTCGCCTCGTTCGCCATGCGTCCTGCGGTAACCTGCCTGGAGGAATCACTAAGTTATGCGGAGCTCGGCATTCTGTCTGAGGCGCTTGCGACTTTCCTGCAGCAGTCCGGATTGAGAAAGGGGGATCGTGTAGCGTTGATGCTGCCAAGTTGCCCAGCTTTCCTGATAGGTTTGGCAGCGATATTTCAAGCAGGGATGGTGGCGGTTCCAGTCAACCCTTTGTATACGCCGCGTGAATTGAAGCATCAGCTACAGGATTCTGACGCCACCTGCATTATCGTCGCCGACCAACTACAGCAGCCGTTGCAGCAAGTGCTGGAGGAAACCAGCATTGTTCAGGTGCTTACGGCGCCGGTTGTTGGAATGAAACCTATTGTCGGTCAACTCGTGGCACTAGCAAAACACGCTGGGGAAGTTCAGCAAGCCGGCACGGCCGGTGGTGGTCGCACGTGCCAACCTTTAGTCGATGCGATTCTACAGGGAGGCAGGGGGGGCAGTCTTTCCCCAGTCGCACAGACCACTGAGGACATCGCCATTCTGCAATACACCGGTGGCACGACGGGTGTGTCCAAGGGGGCGGTCCTCACGCACAAGTCAGTTTGCGCAAGTTTGGCGCAAATTTTGACCTGGGTTGGACCAACGTTAGCGGGCTCAGAGGCATCGATGGTGACACCGCTGCCTCTGTATCATATCTTCCCGCTTGCAACGGCATTACTGGCGCTATCGCTTGGTTGTGAGAATCGCTTGGTTCCCAATCCGCGTGAGGCTGGTTCTGTGCTTGCTGAATTGAAGCGGCGGCCGTTTCAGATGCTTGTCGGGGTCAACACCTTGTTCAACAGCTTGGTGAACACACCGGAACTCATTTCCGTAGACTTCAGCGCTACCCGTTTGGTGATTGGCGCCGGGGCGTCAATCCAGGACGCTATCGCAAAGCGATGGCTCGCGGCCGGTGCTCCCCCTGTTACTGAAGCCTATGGTCTTACAGAGACCTCACCGAGCGCCACCTTCAATCCTCCTGGGCGAAGCGGCTCGATCGGCATTCCTGTGCCTTCGACCGACGTTCGCCTAGTAGATGAAAGTGGGCACGACGTCCCACTCGGTGTTGCAGGCGAACTTCTGATCAAGGGACCACAACTCTTCAGCGGCTACTGGAACCAGGAGGCCGAAACACGGAAAGCGTTCCTTGATGGTGGCTGGTTCAGGACGGGCGACATTGTGGTCATGGACGAATTGGGATTCATGACAATGGTCGACCGCAAGAAGGACATGATTCTCGTCTCAGGCTTCAACGTTTATCCGAATGAGATCGAGGCCGTCGTCGCAATGATGACCGATGTCCTCGAGGCCGCCTGTATCGGCGTGCCTGATGACCGTTCCGGCGAGGCCCCACACCTCTTCATCGTGCCACGCAATATGACGCTCACCCCGGAACAAGTGGAGGCACACTGTCGCTCCCATCTTGCGGCCTATAAAGTGCCACGACACATTACGCTTATCGATGCCCTGCCCAAATCAACGGTGGGCAAGATCCTGCGTAAAGACTTGCGTTCGCGCTTGGCTGCCGAGCAAAGCAATGCATAGCGCCCTGCTGGGCCCTTCTCGATTTCTCTCTGGCCTGCCATGCGGCTGCCAGCACACCCGAACCCTATGAACTACTATCATGCTCCCCTCCGCGATCTTCAGTTCGTGCTGCATGAGCTGCTCGACGTGTCCACGGGCTCCGCAATTGCAGAAATTGCCGATCCCGACACGATCAATCAGGTAATCGAAGCCGCAGGTCAGTTCGCTACAGAGATTCTGGCGCCCTTGAACGGCATTGGAGACCTCCAAGGCTGCACCATGCCTTCTTCAGGTGTGGTGACGACGCCAGATGGATTCAAAAACGCGTACAAGCAATTTTCTGAGGCAGGCTGGACCGCACTGGCATGTCAAGCGGAGCATGGTGGTCAGGGACTGCCGAACGCGGTCAACGCGGCTGTCATGGAGATATTCGCTGGCGCTAACATGGCCTGGGCGGCTTATCCTGGTATGTCGCAGGCGGCTTACACATGCCTGGCGGCTAATGGCTCGGACGCCCAGAGGGCGCTCTACCTGCCGAAGCTGGCTTCCGGCGAATGGGCGGGAACCATGTGTTTGACCGAACCGCATTGCGGCACCGACCTCGGACTTTTGCGCACCCGTGCAGTACCGAATGCCGATGGCAGTTTCGGCATAACCGGTACGAAGATCTTCATTTCGGGAGGGGAACACGACTTCACGGACAATATCGTCCATTTGGTACTCGCCCGGTTACCGGACTCGCCCCCCGGCGTCAGGGGAATCTCCCTCTTCCTTGTTCCAAAGGTCCTGGTGTCGCCTGAAGGAGATCTGGCCGAACGCAACGCAGTCACTTGTGGCTCCCTGGAGCACAAGATGGGCATCCATGCGAACGCCACCTGCACGATGAACTTCGATGGTGCAACAGGCTATCTGGTGGGCGAGCCGGACAAAGGGCTCGCGGCTATGTTCGTCATGATGAACCACGCGCGCCTCCTTGTCGGGGTCAATGCAATCGGACTGATGGAGGCGGCGTACCAGAAGGCACTGGGCTATGCAAAGGACCGCACACAAGGAAGGTCCCCAACAGCATCGGCCCGTAACAGCCCAGCGGATCCGATTATCGAGCATGCTGATGTGCGCCGTATGCTGCTGACTCAGAAAGCCTATATCGAAGGAACACGAGCATTCGCGCAGTGGGCGTGTCAGTTGGCCGACACCCAGCACTTCGGCAATGACTCGGAAATTCGGCATCACGCGGCAGAACTCTCTGCGCTGGTTACACCGATCGTTAAAGCATTCAGCAGCGACCTCGCCGTCGAATGTACAAGCCTGGCAATGCAAGTCCTTGGTGGACACGGCTATATCGTGGATAACCAGGTCGAACAGCATCTTCGTGACGCACGTATCATCCCGCTCTACGAAGGTGCCAACGGCATTCAAGCCATGGACCTCCTTGGACGCAAAGTTCTCCCCGACCAAGGCACCCGGCTGGAGATGTTCCTTGCGATCGTCAACGAATTCATCGGCGCGAATGCAGATAATCCAGTCCTGCGCGAATTCACCGCCCCGCTTTCGAGCGCGACCGATGTGTTGCGGAATGCGACGCACGAAGTATCGATGCAAGCCAAGGCAGATCCTCATGTGTTGGGAAGCGTTGCTGCATCATACCTTCGACTTGCCGGTCATGTCGGTCTAGCATGGATGTGGGCACGTATGGCTGCGATCGGGCTCGTCAACGCCGCCTCTGCCGACCCGATCTATGCATCGAAAGTCGCGACGGCGCGCTTCTATTTCAAGAAGCTGCTACCGGAAATACAATCTTTGGCAGCGGCTATCGCTGCCGGCTCCGGTCCGATCATGGAGCTCGATTTCGGCTAACGCTTCTACTTTCACTATGGTCTGTTTGGCGGCAGCCGCAACAGAATGCGCTGCCGCCAGAACATACAGAGTTTGCTGCATGCCGAGCGCCGAAGAAGTTGGTCTCTACAACCAAACGCAGTATCGGGTAAATAAGACAATGCCGAGTTCCAATTCTGGATATACACGGCGCATGGGAACGAGAGTGACTCGGGTTAGCATTGCTGCCAGAGCCGCATTGAGTGTGGAATCTGCCACCGAAATCTTGAACCATACCGCCGGGTTCTCATAGCGCTAGGTTCTGCCGGGGAAGTACGAATACTCCAACCCGTAAGCGCCGTTTGATTTGAGACGGTAGTGGATCGTTCATTCCGTGATACATCTTAAAGGTACTGACCATGCTCAACCCCTCAAAGCCCCGGATCGCCATCGCGGGGGCAACAGGACGCGTTGGCGCTACATTGACGGCGTTGCTCGCCGCTGACCCGATCGACCTGGTCGCACTAACGCGCCAACCCAGCACAGCGCGACTGCCCGAAGGGGTGGTTACATTCAAGGTCGACTTCAAACGCGCGGACATGCTCGAGGGAGCCCTGCGCGGTATCGACCGGCTCTTCATCGCGCATGGCACCTCCCTCGAACAAGTCGCAAACGAAATCGCGTTGATCAATGCAGCAGTCGCATCAGGCGTTCGGCACATCGTCAAACTGTCCGCCCTCGGTCCCGCGACCCGACTTCTTCCCATCGCTTGGCACATGCAGATCGAAGCGCATTTGGCGCAGCAGCCGATCGCATCTACCGTCTTGCGCCCTAGCACTTTCAGCCATGTGCTCAAGCGTCTGGGGCCACACATCGCCGCCGGTTCCTGGACCGGCGCAGCAGGTAATGGGCGTGTGAACTTCATCGATACCCGTGACGTTGCTGAAGTAGCCCGCATTGCATTGCTCGAGGAGATCGAGCCCGCGTCGCAACGTGCGTACCACCTGTCTGGTCCACGTGCGTGGACCATGGACCAGGTGGCAGAGGAGTTGGCCCGCCTACTTGGACATCCGGTTACTTACGTCGACCGTCCGCCTGCCGAGCAGAGAGACGCTCTGCTCGGCGCCGGACTTGCTCCGCTCGTAGCCGATCTTTTGGTTGGACTCGACCAAATGTTCCGCGAGTCTGTGATCGCCGAAACGACGTCGACGGTCGAGGAACTGACCGGAAAGGCCCCACGTTCGTTGACCGAATGGTTGACCGACAACCTTGACGTATTTCGAGCGTGAGCTCTCCATCGGTTGGTGTCCAAGGAGTGGGGTAAGTCCTGTGCCACAGGCTGCGCGGCAAAGCGTGCAGGGCGTAGCAAGAAGCGGCTTGCCGCGCGGCGGCCACTCCCTTCGGGAGTGGCCATCGTGAAGTCTGGATTAGTTCGATGCGATCCGCCGAACTTTGACCTTGAAGTAAATCACGATGACCAACGCCACTACGGCACCAACGGCCGCGTAACGCATTAGCGCGTCGCAGCCCTGCGGAAATCGGACGGTGTGACGCCGGTAGCCTTCTTGAATGCAGTGCTGAAGTGCTGAGCGTGGCTGAAGCCGCAATCCAGCGCCACTTCAGTTGCGGAGCGACGAGGATCCAAGAGGAACTCTTTGGCCCGTTCGAGACGCAGACCGTACACAAAGCGCAAGGGCGTCTGCCCGGTACTTTCGCGAAAAGCCCGCATGAAATGCCGGGGACTGACACCGGCAACTTGCGCCAAGCCGTTGATTGTGAACGGCCGCGACAGGTCGGCCTCAATGTAGTCGATAACGCGCCGCAAGCTGCTCGGTGGGAGGCCACCGCACGGCCGAATGGCGGCCGCCTGGCTGCCGTCGACCCGCGCCAGCAGGGCGAGTGCTTGCATCGCCCAGCCCTCGGCGAACAACCCGTAAAGGCTGTCTGCGTTGCGCGCCTCTCGGCATAGGACTGAAAGGCCACGTTGCAGATCTTCGTTGCCAAAGGCGATCAACGGCCGATTGAAGTGGCAGCCGGCTTCGGAGCCAATGGCCGCGTCAAGGAAGACCACCGTGTAGTCGAAGCTCGGGGCTACGTCAAACTCGCCTTCGACGGAAATCGAGGCCGGGAACAGCGCAAGATTTGTTCCTTGTTTTATTCCCGAGTGGATGCGGCGGCCGTCGAGTTCCAGATGCAACTCTTTGAGGCCTTTCCGAAACCAGAACAGCGCGAGCCGCGGTTGACGAAAACGCCAAGAGATGGGCCCCGTCGCCCGACGCGCGAGGACTTCAACATGGGTGGTGCGCGAGTCAACAATGGTGCCGGATATGAGTTCGCCCCCAACCTCGCGGTATTCAGCTTGTGAGTCTGGGTGCATTGCTTACCTCCGCTTCGACCTTGCATCCGGCCTCATTGTGCGCGCGGACGCGTGACCTCGCAAGCGAATCAGTCGCGGGTGAATATCCCTTATGGGGACGGTCGCTGACGCATGGACGTCAACCGCGTTCGCTTTGTCCCCGCGCATCGTACACCTTGGCTCTACTCCTGCCGGTCAGAAGCGACGGCGATGCGATAAGCCAAGACAACGGGCCCGCGAGGGGCCCCGAATCAAGCACAGTAGACCGGCGACTTAGGTCTAGCCACGGCGTCGCCACATCTCGGTGAAGGGCACTGCTGCCGATTGCAGCGTCGGCCGCACCGGGCGCGCTTGATCTTGGCGCGCTGACCCATGGACCTCGCAACGCGGTTGGCTTGGGCAAAAAACGCCGCCCCAATTCCTTCTCTCAGAACTTCACTTTCTCAATGCCCTTCAATTGCAAGATTTCCCGGGCTTCGTTCGGGCTGGCGATTTCGAGTCCAAGTCCCTCGATAATCTGGCGCGCCTGCCGCACCTGCGCTGCATTGCTCTCGGCCAGCGTACCCCGTCCAAGCCACAGGCTGTCTTCCAATCCGACGCGCACATTGCCGCCCATACTGGCAGACATTCCTGCAAGGCGAAGCTGATCTTTGCCCGCCCCCAACACCGACCAGCGATAGTCATTGCCGAACAGCCGGTCGGCCGTCCGCTTCATGTGCGACACGTCTTCAGGATGCGTGCCGATACCTCCCAGGATGCCGAACACGGTTTGAACAAAGAACGGCGCCTTGACCAGACCGCGCTCGACGAAGTGCGCCAGGTTGTAGAGGTGGCCCACATCGTAGCACTCGAATTCGAAGCGCGTGTCATTGGCGGCACATTGCGCCAGGGCGTATTCAATATCCTTGAAGGTGTTGCGGAAAATCAGGTCACGACTGGCTTCGAGCGCTTCGCGCTCCCAGGCATGTTTGAACTCCTTGAAACGCGCCAGCATCGGGAACAGCGCGAAGTTCATGGAGCCCATGTTCAGTGAAGCCACCTCGGGCGCAAAGCGCATTGAGGGCTGAATGCGCTCCTCGATCGTCATGTAGGGCGAGCCGCCACTGGTGATATTCAACACTGCATCGGTGCGTGCCTTGATTTGCGGCAAGAATCGGCCGAATGCATCCGGGCTCTGGTCCGGCTTGCCCGTGACAGGATCGCGTGCATGAAGGTGAATGATCGCGGCGCCCGCTTCGGCCGCGCCGACCGAGGCTTCGATGATTTCTTCCGGTGTGACCGGTAGATACCGGGACATTGAGGGCGTATGAATCGCACCGGTGACGGCACATGTGATGATGACTTTGCTCATGATATGAATCAGGAAGTCCACAGCAGGTGGCCAGCTCGGGAGCCAGCGTGCCTTACGATCGATTCTTGGACGCTTGCAAGCTTAAACCGGCTGTCGCCAGCTTTAGGATGGGTTGACTTCATTGACTTGTCTGTTATCTTCGGTACGAGGTTTTAGGATGCGGCGGGGCCGAGACCTCGCTCCCGTTAGTCCGAGCATGCATGGCGCGCGCTGAACCTAATGGCGCGGCGCAAGCGCTCTTCGAGGCGCATGGTTAGCGAATCGTCGGTCGGTAGATTCACGACTCAGTTGGAGCGCCCCTGGGACCGCTGCGTGGTCGGCTCGAATCGCTTGGTAATGCGATCCGGCTGGCGGGCTCTCGGTCGCCGCATGCACTGCACGATGGCCGCACCACCTCACACGCGAGGGGCTTCGGGCAGGCGTTCACCGCCGCGCACGACGTATTTGGCGGGATAAAGTGTGACGAGAACCTCGACTTCGTCTTCCGTTGCCCCGGTGCACGCGCTCCAAATCGAGCTCACCTTTTTGGCCAGCGATAGTATGGCGCCGTCACTACGCCCATCACGGATGTGGCAGAAGATCAGCGTTTCGGAAGTGGGCTCTCCCGAACGGTAGAGGTTGTCGGGCGTGGCTTCATGGAATACGACGCTAATCAAGTCGAGCGGCGAAAGGATGATCTCCCTGATCGCGCTCGTGAGCTCGCTGGCGATCCTGGCCTTGACGCCAGCTTCGATTCCGACCTTGCATTCGCAAACAATGATGGGCATGTTGTGTCTCCTTGAAGATAGGGGCTGCTGAAGCCTCAGTCTCTCGGAACGTCACCGCCTGCGATTGCATCGGGGCGCCACCACTTGCTTGGAAGTGCCATGACATGGCGTCGTGCCCCGCCAATCCAGGCCAAGCTCGTTTCCCGTGGCCGCAGGGCGACGTATGGAGTGCCCCAAACAGGGCCTTTGGCACCCGCTAGTCAATCTCGCGCAATTTCGTCGAAAGGCCGCCAGATTGTGCCAACGCTGCTGTCAGCCGCTCCTTTATGTCGGTTGCTCGCTGACCACGGGATAGGTGCGTAAGTGGGCAACGACGTGCACGTCCCCTACAGCACAGTTCACGAGTTCTCCTCGTTGGCTATGTGCCGCTCCATGGCGCCTCGCCATCGCTGCAACAAGCACTTACCGAAATCGAGGTGTCGTCCCGCACACGGGCGACCAGAAGCGGCTGAGCCGCCCACCCTGGACCGGAAGGCCGGAATTAGCTGACTGTAGTGCACTTCTCGCTGACGCGGAGCCAGGATCTTGTCGTACTGACGGGGCATGCTCAAGAAATCGGCGAGGCGGCTCGCCCGCAACCGCGATGCCTGGCGGGCTCTCGCGGAACGACTCTTTGACGTCGAAGATCTAATTCGGGCATGCGTTCCGGCATTCCGGCATTCCGGCGTGGCGGCTGTCCTCGGAAGAGCGATTAAGGGCGCCCCCAAGCTGGTCCAAGCGCCCAGGTACGGCGTGCCAGGGAGGACAGGCGGCGGGCAGGAAGCGACGTGGCGATGTCGCCCCGACCGTGCCATTCAGATGACCGCTTCGCCCAGGAAGCTGCCATTGTCGACGCGCATGTTCCAGTGACCGCAGTGGGTCGGGTACGGCCGGCCGCATAAGGCGGCAGACGAGAAGGCGACTATCGCAAATGTCGTCGGTCTAGCATCCGGATGTCGCCTCCCCACTGCAACGACTATCGAGCCGCGAAAAGCGAGCAATCTTTAATTGGCACGTCCGGCTATGCATCAACCGGCGGCGATAACTGCGACAGGATCGCCAGGCGGCAGACCTCCAGTATTTCATCAGCGAGCGGTGAATCGTCGGGACACGCCCGCGATAACATGATCGCCCCTATTGCATGCGCAATCGTGTCAATCCGCCTGGCACGCGTCTCGCGCCGCACGTGAGCGTCTAGCGCGCCATCATCGCGGCTCAGCGTCGCTAACAAGCTTTCCAGCCCGGCCGCAAAAGCCGCCCTCATCGGCTCCGGCTGACGCGCCGCATCTCCGCAAAGCGCCGCCATCGTGCATCCATCCCTGGGGTTGTCGCGGTGCTCCCGCGACAGATATTGCTGCACAAACGCGACAGCGTCGGCGCCCTCGGCTTTCTCCGCAGTCTGGGCAAAGCCGCAAGCAGCAGCCTCGGCCATCAGATCGGCCTTGGACCCGAAATGCTTGTAGAACCCGCCGTGGGTGAAGCCGGCTGCCGCCATCAGATCCGCAACGCCAATCCCGTCGTAGCCACGCTCACGAAAGAGCGTCGACGCCGTTTCGACGATGTGTGCGCGATTCGCCTGCGCTTGCGCCTTGGTGATTTTCATACCGGGAAGACTCTTCGTTCACGTCTGCAGGTGCTCACTATACATTGATGTCGATCATAATCAAAACTCTTGACATCAATGATTACGCTCATCATCATTATAAGTGCACATCCCACTCTTCCGATCTCACACGTCCACCCAACAGGCACAACATGCCCGATAAGACACTTCTAGAACCCTATTCCCTCGGCTCCCTGACGCTGGCAAACCGCGTCGTCATGGCCCCGCTGACCCGCAACCGCGCTGGCGCTGGCCTGGTACCCAGCGACTTGGCCGCCACTTACTACGCCCAGCGCGCGTCCGCGGGCCTGCTGATCACCGAAGCTACGCAGGTTTCAGCGCAGGCCCAGGGCTACCAGGACACTCCCGGCCTGTACACGCAAGAGCAGATCGACGGCTGGCGCAAGGTCACCGACGCCGTACACGCCAAGGGTGGGCGGATCTTCGTGCAGTTGTGGCACGTCGGCCGTGTCTCGCATGTGGCCCTGCAGCCAGGGGGAGTCGCCCCGGTCGCGCCCTCGGCCATCCGCGCCGTGACCAAGACGTTCGTCAACAACGGCTTTGCGGACGTGTCCGAACCGCGCGCGCTGGCACTCAATGAATTGCCGGGAATCGTGAGCGACTTCCGCCAGGCCGCGGCCAACGCGATCGCTGCTGGCTTCGACGGCGTGGAGATCCACGGTGCCAACGGCTACCTGCTGGAGCAATTCATCAAGGACGGTGCCAACCAGCGCACCGACGCCTACGGTGGCTCCGTCGAGAACCGTGCGCGCTTGCTGCTGGAAGTCGTCGCCGCCGTGGCAAAGGAAATCGGTGCCGAACGCACCGGCGTACGCATCTCGCCGGTTTCGCCGGCTAACGCTATCTCCTGCAGCGACCCGCAGCCGCAGTACGACTACATCGCCGAGCAGCTCAGCGCACTAGGCATCGTCTACCTGCATGTCGTCGAGGGCGCCACCGGCGGCCCGCGCGACGTGGCCCCCTTCGACTACGACGCGCTGCGCAGCCGCTTCAAGCAAACCTACCTGGCCAACAACGGTTATGACCTGGCACTGGCGAGCGCCCGGCTCGCCGAGGGCAAAGCGGACTTGTTTGCCTTCGGCCGCCCGTTCATCAGCAATCCAGATCTCGTCGAGCGCCTGAAGAGCGGCGCGCCACTCGCGGCGCTGAACCCGGCCACGCTCTACGGCGGCGGCGCCGAGGGCTACACCGACTACCCCACGCTGGCCGACGCCAGCGCCGAGTAAGCATCACAACACAGACCTCATCCCGTGCCATTGCGGCCCGGAAATCCCCCTCCGCCCACGCCGGGGCCCGAAGGGCCTTGAAATGCTCTTGAGAAAACACACATGACCAGCAATACCACCGTCCTTATCACCGGCGCTTCCAGCGGCATCGGCGCCACCTACGCCGAGCGCTTCGCGCGGCGTGGCCACGACCTCGTGCTGGTCGCGCGCGACAAGTCGCGGCTGGACGCGCTCGCCGCGCATCTGCGCAAGGAAACCAATGTCGCCGTCGACGTACTCCAGGCCGACCTGACTCAGGCGGCCGATTTGGCCACCGTCGAGTCGCGTTTGCGCGCAGATACCAGCATCACCATCCTCATCAACAATGCCGGCATCGCCCAATCGGGCGGCTTCGTCGAGCAGACCGCCGACAGCATCGAACGCCTGATCACGCTCAACACCACCGCCCTGACGCGGCTGGCCGCAGCGATCGCCCCGCGCCTGGCGCAAGCCGGCGAAGGCGCGATCGTCAACATCGGCTCGGTCGTTGGCCTGGCGCCGGAGTTCGGCATGTCGGTCTACGGTGCGACCAAGGCTTTCGTGCTGTTCCTGTCGCAGGGCCTGAGTCTGGAGCTCTCGCCCAGGGGCGTCTACGTGCAGACGGTGCTGCCTGCGGCTACACGCACCGAGATCTGGGCGCGCGCCGGCATTGACCTCAATACGCTGCCCGAGGTGATGGAAGTCGGCGAGCTGGTCGACGCAGCGCTGGTTGGATTCGACCGGCGCGAGTTGGTCACCATCCCGCCGCTGCACGAAGCTGCGCGCTGGGACGCGCTGGATGGCGCACGCCAGGGGCTGCTCTCAGACATTCGGCAGGCGCTCGCCGCCGAGCGCTATCGGGCGACTTCCTGAGCCCGGAAGCTTCTGCGGGAGCTTGAGCATCGTGACTATCTTGCCGTCATGCCCTGCGACATCGACACTCGTCCCCGCGCCGAACAGGACCCAGGGAGTCAACAATGACCCGTTCCGAAGTGCGTACCGAATCGGGCGCGTCTTACGTCCATGCGCCGAACCGCTCCATCGACGTCGCCGGAACTGCCTTCGCCTATCGCGAAATTGGCCCAGGCGGCGGAGTACCTCTTATCCTGCTCAACCATTGGGGTGCGGTCCTGGACAACTTCGACCAGAGGATCATCGATGGCCTTTCCGGCCGGCATCGCGTCGTCGCCATCGACTACCGGGGAATCGGCGCGTCTGGCGGTACAGCACCGGTGACGGTCGAGGAGATGGCGCTTGACATCATCGCCGTGATCCGCGCGCTGGGCTTTGCACAAGTCGACCTGCTCGGCTTCTCGCTAGGCGGCTTCGTGGCACAGGACGTAGTGATGAAAGCTCCCGCCCTGGTGCGCAAGCTCATCCTCACCGGCACGGGGCCGGCCGGAGGCTGGGGTATCGATCAGGTGGGAGTAGTCTCCTGGCCGTTGATACTCAAGGGACTGCTCACGCTACGCGATCCCAAGTACTACCTGTTTTTCACCTCGACGGCCAATGGCCGACGCGCCGCGGGCGCCTTCCTGAAGCGGCTGAAAGAACGCAAGTCCAATCGCGTCAAAGGCCCCACGCCCAGCGCCTTCCTGCGCCAGCTCCGGGCGATCAAGGCATGGGGCCGGCGGGCCCCCCAGGACCTGAGCCGCGTCCGTGCGCCGGTCCTGATCGCCAACGGTGACAACGACATCATGGTGCCCACCGCACTCAGCCACGATATGGCCCGCCGGATTCCAGATGCGCAGTTGATCATCTACGAGGACGCCGGGCATGGCGGCATCTTCCAGTACCACACCGACTTTGTGTCGAAGGCCTTGGCATTCCTCACTGAATGACGCAATGGCACTCCCATTTCCCTACAACAGACCGGACCACGTCCAGGAGAGTCCTGCCATGTCCATCGCGAAACTCGAACCCTGATTCAGCGCGCGGGTCCGGGCGGAATGAGCGCAATCGCAATTCCGCCAACACTAGCGCTCAGAAGAAAGAACCTAAACCCATGAAAGCCTTCATCATCAATCGTTACGGCAAGCAAGAGAGCGGCCAGATCGCCGAAATGCCGGAGCCCGAACTGCGTGACGATGACGTCCTGATCCAGATCCACGCGGCGGGTGTCAATGCACTGGACTCGAAGATCAGGAGCGGCGAATTCAAGCTGGTCCTTCCCTATCGATTGCCCCTAATCCTTGGCAACGACGTGGCCGGCACGGTCGTGCGGGTCGGCCCCCGTGTGAGCCGTTTCAAGCCGGGCGACGAGGTTTATGGCCGTCCCGATCAGGACCGCATCGGCACCTTTGCCGAATTCATCGCGGTCAAGGAGGAAGCGCTGGCACGCAAGCCTGCAAACCTGTCCATGGAGGAAGCCGCTTCCATCCCCCTGGTCGCGTTGACCGCCTGGCAAGTGCTGGTCGAAGTTGCAAAGCTGAAGCAGGGGCAGAAGGTGCTGATCCAGGCGGGCTCTGGCGGCGTGGGCACCATCGCCATCCAGTTGGCCAAGCATCTGGGTGCCTTCGTTGCCACCACCACAAGCACGGAAAATGTCGAGTGGGTCAAGACGCTAGGCGCGGACGTCGTCATCGACTACAAGAAGCAGGACTTCGCAACCGAGCTGCGCGACTACGATGTGGTGCTGAACAGCCTCGGAAGCGACGAGCTGGAAAAGTCGCTGCAGGTGCTTAAGCCAGGCGGACACCTCATCTCCATTTCCGGTCCGCCCACACCCGAGTTTGGGGTCGAGCAGGGATTGGCCTGGCCGCTGAAGCTGGTGCTGCGCCTGCTGAGCCACGGCATCAGGAAGAAGGCCAAGCAGCGTGGCGTCACCTACGCGTTCGTATTCATGCGCGCCGAAGGAAACCAACTGCGCGAGATCACCTCGCTGATCGAGTCGGGATCCATCCGCCCGATTGTGGATCGCGTGTTCCCTCTCGACGCGGCGGCAAATGCTCTGACCTACGTCGATCTAGGACGCGCCAAGGGCAAGGTCGTCGTCAAGGTGAAATAGACGCGAGCAGACCGAGCTTGGACATTTCGCCTGGCACTATGCGTTTCGACACTTCCGCCATCGCAGCCCTGCTTTCGCCCCCTCAAGATCGCCATGAGAGCTCCCTCTCGATCATCACAGGCAGTATCTGGCAGCGCCGCTCCAGTTGCGCGGGCCTGGTAGAAGGCTTGTGTCTTGGAAAAACTGGGACAGCAATTCCTACTCTCACTCCTTGCACAGCCGGCAACTTCCTCCCGTGGTTGCCCTTGCCTTGTCCGTTCCTGCCAATAGGTGCCTAGCGGGTCTGCCTCGATAAGGATTTCGCGAGGTAGACCGACCAGAAATAATGGGAGTGCCGATGGTAGCGCACACATCTTCACGGCAAACAGGCGAACTCGGTCGGCTGCATCGGACGGTAAAACCAAGCGCCCGGAGGATGTCGGTGCTTCGAGTAAAGCTGGCCAAGTTGGGGCCGGTTTGAAATGAAAAGGAGCGGGACCGGTGCTTTGGAGCGAACGCTTCTTCCCGGCTTACCCGTAAAACTTGCGCAAAGCTCGCGTACGTCTGAGGTCAGGCGTCCCATTAAAAAAAATGCCTAGCGCTAATCCTAGCGCTAGGCGACGAAGGTCTTAAGGCCTCGAACAAGTATGATTGAGTGTCTTGACCTTTGAGTCGCGGCGCCGAAACGTCTCGCCGCGGGAGAGTTCAACTTGTTTCCATGCTATTGCGTGCAGGTAAAGCTTGCAGCGGAATTCACGTCGCCACTAATGTACTTGGGCCACGCCGGATACTCGCAGAGCGGGCGGGTACGGCCCGCAGTTGCCCCGTTCAAGTCTGTGATGACGAGTTTGTTAGGCGGATTTCCGCTCGTAACCCAATTGTCAAGGACAGTCAGGGCGTCATAGCCACCTTCGAATTGGCCGCCAAAACCGTGGGCACCCCCTGGCACCAAATAGAACTTCACGAACTCGCCTACGGTTGCTTGTCCATATCGCGTCACTAGCCGATTGTAGTAATCGATCGACATTTGGGCGGGGATGAACTGATCCGACTGTCCGTGCTGAAGAATTAACTTTCCGCCTCGTTGTTTGAATGTCGTCAAGTCGGTGCTTGTAGCATCCACCATGTTGCTGACCGCTTGCGTCCGTGCCGTCAGGGCGCCGGGGTCGGAAAAGTCAAACGACATGATGTCTACAAGCTGGGTGCGGGCGATCGCGAAATTCACAAGCGCGTTCGGGAACGCGTAGAAGAACGATGCCTGGCCCGAGGCAGGATCCGATACCGCCGCTGCCGGGGAAAGTCCCAAGGGGGGAAAATAATAGGAGTTCCAAAAATCGGTGCCCGAGAGAATATTGTAACCAGCGATGGTGCGGATTCCGTTAGCAAAATCAAACTTGGTTGCCAATGGTGTAGCCATGGTGTTTACGGTATTGAGTTGTGCGTCGGACAGACAAGTGTCGCCAGTATCTGCCCCCCCTGCACACCGCAATGTCGACGGATCGAAGCTGCATGCCCCCGGATTGCTGATGATGCCATCCGTCGCTCCGTCAAGGGCATCGCATTGGGTCATCACAGCCGCCGTGAGAACCTTCGCCTTTGCCGATGTAATGAATCCTCCGGGCGCGAGCGAGGCTTTCGAGACCCGTCCCATGGCAAATGAGAGCCCTAGAAGCTCGCTGGCCGGGAAAGTTGAAATTACCCCATCGTAGTCTGCGGGATATCGTTGAGCAGCAACCAAGCCTTGCCTTCCCCCTCCCGAACCACCAACGTAGTAGCTGTGAGCGAACGACTTGCCATAGCGGGTTCGTGCAAGATATGCCGCGACGTCGTGAGTCTTTTTGACGTGTTCACCTGCGTAGTTGGCCAGCGCTTCATCGTTCTTCAAGAACGTGCCTTCAGAGGCGTTTCCTTGGTGTCCGCTATCACTCCCCAGTGTCACGAATCCCCGAGCCAACGGGGTCTTGACCGTTTTTAGTTCTCCCAAGAAGGACAGCGAGGAAGTAGCGTAACCAGTAGTCGTCGGAATGGTGCCGTCCAGACCGCCACCACCAAAGTGGACAGATTTCTCATTCCAGTTGCTGGGAAGATCAACTTCAAAACGGATGTCGGGCGCTTGAAAATCGACCGGATGAACTTTTCCTAGCACCTTGCAATATTCGCCCGAAATATTGCCGGTTTCAGTTGACGCCACCAACGTAGCGCTGGATACCGTTCCGCCCGTCGTGGGAAGACCGATCGCCGAGGCGGGAATTTCGAGGTTCTCAAGACCTGCACACATTTCGGCTGCCGTCTTGCTTGGCGTGCTGGGGCTACTTGGCGACGTCGTGGTCGCTGCTGATGAATCCGGCTCACCGTCTCCTCCGCATGCCGCAAGCATTGCGGTCGATCCGATTGCAAGAATAATGCCCTTGCGGATCGTGTGTATCAATGCGTGGTACTTCATTTGTCCTGTCTCCTCTGATTGTATGTAGCAATCGTCAGCCATCCATCTCCGACCCTTGCCTCGCGTGAAGACGCTTCAGTTTTTCGGCTGCTCATCTGGATAGGCGTCAGGCTCAACGCTACCGCGCGCTGTGGCGCCACATTGTCATGTGTGAGACAGTGCGTACGCGTGCGTCAGTGGACTCTGGATCGGAGGCCTCAAGGAGTTGAAAGACCGAAGGAAGTTGATCGGTGTGGAGAGGTGCGGCACATTCGCCACGAGTGTGAGATGCACTCGGGATCATTGCGTCGAAATTAAGTGCCATACAACGTCGCGACTCGGGCCCCTATAATTCAGTTGAGCTTGCGCCGGATGACAGTCTCTGGACTTTAGCGACCTCGCGGTTCGGCTAGTCAACAGGGCAATCAGTTTGCGCAGCAGCGATTCGCCAAGCCAAATTAGTGTTCGACTGTCTCGATCGAGACAATGTCTGCCTGCCTCGGAACCACACGAAGGCTGCTTCAGAGTTGTCACGCTTGAGCGACGCGACATTCGCATTAGCCCGGCGCTAGGGGTAGCGCAGGGCTACTTCTTCATTTGCACGGACTGGGCTTATCGTAGCAAATTGTGCGGCCGGAGAGCTTTGGTCACCGAATTCGTTGCGTACGCCACTGCACCCGATATCGATCACGCATATGGCAGCAACGGGTAGGCCTGCCCAAGGGGACACTCGGATGCCTACCACGACGCCTCTACGGTGCAGTGGCATAATGTCTGCCACTACGGTTGGCAACGACAATCTCCAACTACTTGAACTGCCGGCTCAACGGATGACATGGAAGATATTTTGAATCCTCCTCGCGTGCGCATCCGACGCCGCGGCGCCGACAAGCATCCCTTGATCTTGAAAGCTGCTCGCGAGCTCGTGGCCCAGTCAGGGTTTCGTGAAGCACAGATGACCGTTATAGCGGATGCTGCCGGGATCGCGATCGGAACGCTGTATCGATATTTTCCGTCCAAGACCGAACTCATGGTCGAGGTCGTCAAGTCGACCGCTCAACGCGAGGTGGACGTGGTCGCAGGCATTGCCATGCGCGACGGGTCCGCCTGTGAAAAGCTTGGCGCCGCTGCGTGGACTTTTGCCAGCCGTGCGCTGCGTGGCCGAAGACTCGCGCACGCGCTTGTAGCCGAACCTGTAGAGCCGGAAGTGGAGGCTGTCCGTCTGACTTACCACCGTGCGCTTTCCCGGGTCTTCAAGACAATCATTGAACAGGGCGTAGAAAACCACGAGTTTCCAACGCAGAACGCTGCCGCGTCGGCCGATTGCATTGTCGGCTGCCTGTTTGAAGGCTTGGTCGCACCGCTGAGCAACGGCGCCGCCGATGCATCCACGTCCCTCAGTTCCCACGCCGCGTCGATCATAACGTTCTGCCTTCGCGGAGTCGCCGGACGCATGCTCACCTTTCCGCCCATGCCTGCAGGCTAGTCATCGGCCGTCAGTTTCCCAGGATTTAATCCCGAATCATCATTTCACTTAAGGGCGGCACACTGTCGAAATGTAGTCGACTAGACACTTGTGATGCGCGCGCCCTCTTTCCATGCTAGTACTTTCCCTGTGAGCGCAAGGCTTGACAGACGTACAGGTGCAACTTAGGCTTAAGTGAAATCTTGATTCACTTAAGGCCAGCGACTGGACCGACGACCACCCGTGTATGGAGACACACTCATGAGTACGTTAGAACTCAATTCGGGGCTGGATGAGCGGGTCGCCGAGTTGGTTTCGGAATACTCAGCGCCTTCGGCGTGCCTGGCGTGGTTACTGTGCGACCGCCACCCTGCAGACAAGGTTGCCTATGACGTCCTCGACTCTCAAGGCAACACGGAGCGCCTAACCTATGGCGAACTGAAACGACGATCCGAGGCATTTTCGGCGGGGCTCGCAAGCATTGGCGTCCGGGCGGGAGATAGAGTCGCGACGCTTTCAGGAAAGAGTGTGGAATACTTGATTGGTCTCGTCGGGATCTGGCGCCTGGGAGCGGTTCACGTCCCGCTATTTACAGCGTTCGCGCCGCCCGCCATCGCACAGCGTCTCGCCGGCAGCAAGGCAAAAGTCGCGATTTGCGACGCATCCCAAGTTGGCAAGCTCGTAGCAACTGAAGGGGACGAACAGCCCATCGCCGTTACCGACCTTGTCGTCATTGGCCGCGATGACACTTCCCTTGCCGGTTGGCAGATTCATAAATTCGACGATCTCGCAGCCGAGGGACGCCCGAAAGTGCCTGCTGCGGTCCTGGGAGGAGACGCACCGTTTATCCATATCTACACTTCTGGGACTACGGGCAAGCCAAAGGGGGTGGTTGTCCCCATACGCGCCATTGCTGCGTTTAGAGCTTATATCGAGTTTGGCATTGGACTGCGCCCAAGCGATGTGTATTGGTGCGCGGCCGACCCAGGCTGGGCGTATGGACTTTACTTCGGGGTCATCGGCTCTCTGAGTACTGGGGTCCATAGCCTCCTGCTCAAAGGCGTCTTCGATGCTGCGGCCACCTACCAAATCCTCGCAGAGCGCAACGTCACAAATTTCGCAGCCGCTCCGACCGTCTATCGATCCCTCATGTGCTCAGAAGTCTCTCCGCCTCAGGACCTCAAGCTGCGCTGCGCATCAAGCGCTGGGGAGCCGCTCACCCCAGACGTGAACGAATGGGCACAGTCGGCCTTGGGCACCCTCGTCTTTGACCACTACGGCCAAACAGAGGCGGGCATGCTCATTAACAACCACCACGATCCTCGCCTCGCTAGGGAAGTCCGGCCTGGATCGATGGGGATATCAATGCCTGGGTGGAAGGCCGTCGTTCTGGACCGCAGCGAAGATGTCGAACTTCCGACTGGCGAGATCGGGCGTGTCGCCTTCAACCTCGCGGAGAGCCCGCTTGCGTGGTTCCACGGGTACGACGCAGCCCCCGAAAAGAGTGCGGAGAAGTTTTCCGCGAACCGGGAATACTATCTCTCCGGCGATCTGGGAAAAATGGATGCTGACGGCGCCTTCTTTTTTTCTGCGCGAGAGGACGACGTCATCATCATGGCCGGGTATCGCATCGGACCATTTGAGGTCGAGTCCGTGATTGCCGCCCATCCGGCGGTTGCGGAATGCGCCGTCATTGCCGCTCCCGACAAGATCCGCGGAGAAGTGGTGGAGGCGTATGTCGTACTGCGTCAGGCATTCGCTCCAAGCCCTGCAATGGCCGAGGAGATCCAACAGTGGGTCAAGACCCGCTATGCCGCTCACGCCTACCCCCGGCGGGTGCATTTCGCAACCGAACTCCCCAAGACCCCTAGCGGAAAGATCCAACGATTCGTGTTGCGTGCAGCACGGAACGCCGGACTTGCTAACCCCGCCAATAGCCAAAAGAATGCTGACGACTGTGTCGACACATTCGACACACGCATTCGTTCTTATTTGCACGGCAAACCGTGACGACTCGCCTCAGCGGCACCCGGAGAGATTCACACATGCAAACGCTATCCCACGACAGGAGCCAGGTCACCGCACGACCACCTTTCTCCGAGCGTGTTTCGCGTCCGGCCCTGGCGTCTTTCTTCGAGAACTCCGCCTGGTTCGGCCATCTCACGGATCAGGAAAGAACGCGCGTTATGGCCGATTCTTTTGAGAAGCGCTTAGTCGCTGGCGGTACTGCATGCCACCGGGGTGCGCCAGCCGACCATTGGCTCGGCGTGGTGGAAGGCATCGTCAAGGTGGACACGGCTTCCGCATGCGGGAGAGCTATCACGTTCGCCGGCGTTCCCGCAGGTGCTTGGTTTGGCGAGGGAGCTGTACTGAAGAACGAACCACGGCAGTATTCCGTTGTCGCGCTGAAGAACAGCCGGGTTGCCTATGTTCCTAAGGACACCTTCCTTTGGCTACTGGAACACAACCACACTTTTAGCCGCTACGTCATCGATCAACTCAACGCGCGTTGCGGCTACTACGTCGGGCTGGTGCATAACCTGAGGCTTCACGAAGCTGCAGGCCGCGTGGCGTTCTGCCTTGCCGAACTGTTTCACCGCCAACTCTATCCCGTCACCGACCGGACCTTGGGGCTGTCCCAGGAAGAAATTGGACGCCTCTCCGGCCTGTCGCGCCAGAACACGAATCGAGCCCTACGCGAACTTTCAGATGCCGGCATGATCGCGATGGAATACGGCGCAATCCATATTCTGAATCTCGAAGGACTCCGACAATTCGCTCACATGGGCGATTGATCTGGCAACTTGTCCCGACCGTTCGGCATTGCATCCGCCCCACGGGCCGGCTGCAATGCCGCTCTCCCTACACCATCTCTACCGCTACGGCGGTGGCTTCACCACCGCCAATGCACAGGCTTGCAATTCCTCGGCGGCCACCGGTCCTGCGAAGCGCACCGATAAGCGTTACCAGGATTCGCGCACCAGATGCGCCAATGGGATGGCCGAGTGCACATGCCCCGCCGTGAATGTTGACCTTCTCCCGGTCTAGTTGCAGGTCCTGCACGACGGCCATCGCAACAACCGCAAACGCTTCGTTAATTTCCCAAAGATCGACCGCGGATGCGGCCCATCCCAATCCGTCGAGAAGCTTCCGGATCGCGCCAATCGGAGCGGTGGTGAACGTCGCCGGAGTCTGCGCGTGCGTCGCATGGCCCATGATCCTAGCAAGCGGCTGGAGTTGCTTCTTGTCGGCAATGGACTTCCGGGTAAGGACCATCGCCGCGGCGCCGTCCGAGATCGAACTCGAATTTGCTGCCGTCACGGTCCCCTCCCTCTTGAAGGCCGGCTTCAAGGTGGGAACTCGATTCAGGTCAGCCTTCAGCGGCTGTTCATCACGCGTTACCGATACCGGGCCCTTCCTGGCATCTACGGTAAGGGGCACCGTCTCCCACGCGAAACTACCCGCGTCGATCGCAGCCTGCGCCCGCAGCGTCGACATCACCGCCCATTCGTCCTGGGCCTCCCTCGTGAAGCCATACGTCGCCGCGCAATCCTCGGCAAACGTACCCATCAGGCGCCCACGCGTGTCCTCGCTGTACTGGTCCTCAAGACCGTCCAGAAACATGTGATCCATTACCTTGCCATGGCCGAGCCGATAGCCGGCTCGCGCTTTTGGCAGCAGATAAGGCGCATTCGACATGGATTCCATGCCGCCGGCGATCATGATGTCGTTGCTGTTTGCCAGCAACAGATCATGGGCCAACATGACCGCCTTCATCCCGGATCCGCAGACCTTGCTGATAGTGGTGCAAGGCGTAGCCAGCTCCAGGCCCCCGCGGATACCTGCCTGCCGCGTGGGCGCCTGTCCAACGCCCGCTGGGAGGACGCACCCCATGAGAAGTTCCTGAATGCAGGAGGGAGTCAGGCCGGCACGTTCTACGGCCGCACGGATTGCTGCCCCTCCCATCTCCGGAGCAGTCAAGGAGGACAGCTCGCCTTGGAACCCACCGATAGGCGTACGCGCCACCGATAGGACGACGACTGGATCGTTTGTCGAGTTCACCATGAGTACCTCACTTCGCTGCCATACGGATGGCACCGTCGAGACGAATGACCTCACCGTTGAGGTAAGGATTGCCGATAACGTGCTGCACAAGATCTGCAAACTCCTGTGGCCTGCCCATGCGCTGGGGAAACGGCACGGATGCCCCAAGCGACTTCTGCACCTCGTCAGGCATGGCGAGCAACATGGGGGTTGCCATGATCCCCGGCGCGATCGTTACCACCCGTACGCCAAATCGCGCCAGTTCGCGCGCCAGTGGCAGTGTCATTGCCACGACTGCGCCCTTCGAGGCGGCATATGCGCTTTGGCCGACCTGGCCGTCGAAGGCAGCAACCGATGCCGTGTTGACGATGATGCCGCGTTCGCCGTCGACCGACGGCTGCTGCTCTGCCATCAGTGCCGCCCCAAGGCGGAGGACATTAAACGTTCCTGCAACGTTGATCTGAAGCGTGCGGCTGAACGATGCCAGGGCATGCACGTCGTTCTTGCCAATCACTTTTTCAGCAGGAGCAACGCCAGCACAGTTGACGAGTCCGCGCAAAGATCCCAGCCCGGCAGCGAAGTCGAACATCTCCTTCACACTGTCTTCGTTTGTGACGTCTGCCCGGACAAAGACGCCGCCTGTCCTGCGCGCGACCTCTTGTCCGGTGTTCGAATCGAGGTCGACGATAACGACTTTCGCCCCCTTCTCAGCAAGTGCTGTTGCGGTGGCAGCACCAAGACCGGAGCCGGCCCCGGTCACCACAAATACGTTGTCCTGAATCTGCATGTCTACGGAAATACTTGGTTCAGCGGTTGGTGGATGCGTGCACATCGAGCGAGGAAAGTGAAGCTTCCTGCGGCGGTTGCACGGATGCGCTTTGACGGTGATCGATGAGCATGACCGCCAGGGTCCCGACCAGGCCGGCAAAGCCGATGGCCAAGAAATTCTGTTCAAGTGGAAGCTTCATTGCCACGAGTGCGCCGATGAGCACAGGTGCCGCGATGGCGCCGAGCCGTCCGATGCCCGAGGCGAAGCCCACGCCAGTGGAACGAATGGAGCCCGGATAGAACTCCCCCGCATAGGCATAGGCGAGCAACTGCGTGCCGAGCGTCGAGGCGCCGACAACGAACACGAGTACGAACAGCAGTTCGGTCACCTTCGTGTATCCCATGAGGGAAAGCGACACAGCACCCGTGGCATAGAACGCCACCAGCACGTGCTTAATATTGAAACGGTCCCCCAGCCAGCCGCCACCGACCGCGCCGCATACAGCACCGATGTTGAATACCAGTACAAAGTTCAAGGCAGAACCGAGGCTGTATCCGGACATCGCCATGAGCTTCGTCAACCACGAACTGAGCGAATAGACCATGAAGAGGCCGGTAAAGAAGGCGACCCAGATCATCAGAGTGCTCACGGCGCGCCCACGGGCGAAAAGCGCCGCGACGGGGGCATTGGACGCCATCGCTTCCTGGGGCACGACCAGACGATCCTCCGGCGCAATCTGCAGCGAGGGGGCGAGCTTGCGAACCACAGCACGAAGCGAGTCGTCCCGCTGCTTTCTTGCGAGAAACGCCATGGATTCCGGCATGGTCCACAGGATGAACGGAATGAAGAGCACCGGCAGCCCGGCAACGAAAAACACCGCCTGCCAGCCATATACTTCGATCAGGCCCTTGCCGGTCAGGGCAACCAGAATCCCGCCGATCGAATACCCGGCAAATACGATGGTTACGAGCCGAGCCCGGATCTTGCTGGGTGCAAACTCTCCCATCTGGGCCGTCACGACAGGCAGCACGCCGCCGATACCGAGGCCTGCCAAGAAACGCGTCACACTGAAGCTGATCGGGTCCGTCGTCAAGCCGGCGGCAGCAGTAAAGACGCTAAAAAGTCCGACGCACACGCAGATGGACAACTTGCGGCCTATCTTGTCGGCGAGCGTGCCGAGGTAGATCGCGCCAAACATCATGCCGAACAGCGCAGAACTCGCCATGAATCCGGCCCTCGTGGCATCGACTCCCATCTGCTTCATGATCGACGGCAGCGCCGCACCCACTACCGCCAGGTCGTAGCCATCCAGCACCAGGATCATCACGCACCAGAAGAGAATCATCCGGTGAAAGCCAGAGAACTTGGCTGTGTCTGCTACTTTTTGAACGTCAATTTCTTTTGTCATTGTCTCCTCCATTTTTGATGGGTCAAATCATTCGTGAACTGCGGTTATTCCTTGTGAAACGTCGTAAAGCTGGAGGCGGGTTCACGCTCTGATGCCAGTGAGTTCTCGATGCGCTCCTCATCGGCATATCCCAGACTCATCCCGACCACGAACTTCTCCTGGGCACCAAGTGCCAACTCCTGTTCGATGATCCTGTGGTACTTCATGAACGCAGCCTGAGGGCAAGTACTCAGGCCGTACGTGCGCGCCACGACCATGATGTTTTGCAGGAACATCCCGTAGTCCAGCAGGCTTCCCTGGTTCATCATTCGGTCAACCGTGAAGAAGAGGCCGACGGGCGCATCAAAGAACTGATAGTTCCGGCCGTGCTGGGCGTGCATGCTGGCCTTGTCGCCCTTCTCGATGCCAAGGAGGCTGTAGAGCTGCCAACCTACCGCGCGACGGCGATCGAGATACGGGGACGTCCATTCCAGCGGGTAATACGCCCATTCGTCGCCGTGCTCTGCGGCAAGCGCCGGATCGTCATCCACGTTCCGAATCGCCGCGCAGACACGGTCCTTGGCGGCACCCATCAGCACGTGCACCTTCCATGGCTGCATATTCACCCCGGTCGCAGCGAACCGCGCGGTGTTCAGGATCGCCTCGACGACGTCGGTGGACACGGGCTCCGGAAGGAAGGCACGGACGCTACGGCGCGTCGTAATCGCCCATTCGACCGCGCGACGCACGGCTGGAAGCTCCCCAGGAGGGGGACTCAATCTGTTCAGGTTCACGCTAACGCTCTCTACTCAAAATGGCTGCATCAGCCTTTCGGGTAAGAGACTAGGTTTCGCGTTGAACAGGTACTGTCACATAGCCGACAATTCCGGATTATTCCTGTTCTCGACGGCGAGCGCGTCAGCACTGTCCTGTGCAAGACAGTGTCGCAAGAGGAATCGGCTTACTTTCCGGGTTCCATTTGTGCGCATAGCGCAGTACTCATAGAACTCGGAAGGAGACAGTCGTGAACAACAACATTTACGAAATCGGCCTGGAGCGCACCAACGCCAATCACGTGCCGTTGACCCCGCTGCACTTCTTGGACCGCTGCGCCGAGCAGTATCCGGACAGGGACGCCATTGTTCATGGCAACCTCCGCCAGTCGTGGAGCACGACCAGGGAGCGCTGCCGACGCCTGGCGAGCGCCCTCATCAAGCTCGGCATCGGAAAAGGCGACACCGTGTCGATCCTTGCCCCGAACACTCCGGCAATGGTGGAAGCCCATCATGGCATCCCCCTGAGTGGGGCTATATTGAACGCTATCAACTGCCGGCTTGATGCGGATGGTGTGCGGTTTATCCTGAAGCACGGCGAAGCCAAGGTCCTGCTGGTGGATCGGGAATTTTCCGCTCTTGCAGCGGCCGCCCTCGAGGGACTCGACAATCCTCCCCTGATCATCGATATCGCCGATACGTTGGCGCCCGAATACGAACTGATCGGCGAACATGAATATGAGCAGTTCCTCCGGCAAGGCGATGCCGACTTTCCGGGAATCTATCCCAAGGACGAGTGGGATGCCATCGCGCTGAACTACACCTCCGGAACCACATCCGATCCCAAGGGAGTCGTCCCGAGCCATCGGGGTGCGTACCTGATGAGCTTGCTGCAGCTCACCGATTGGGGCATGCCGCGCGGCCCTAAGTACTTGTGGACGCTGCCGCTATTCCATGCAAATGGTTGGTGCTTCGCGTGGGCCATTACCGCAGCAGCCGGCACTCACGTGTGCCTGCGCAAAGTGACGGCCGCAAACATCTTCCATGCGATTGAAGCGCACGGCGTGGACCATTTCTGCGCGGCACCCATTGTGCTCGCCTCCCTCGCCACAGCAAAAGAGGGAGAGCGCCGAGCGTTCTCGCATCCCGTTCGCATCCGTACGGCGGGCTCGCCACCTCCTGCAACCGTACTCAAGGCCGTGAGCGAAATGGGCTTCGACGTCGAGCATGTGTATGGGATTACGGAGGCTTCCGGCACACCGGTCAGTTCGTACGCCAATCCCGCCTGGAACTCCATGTCGCCGGACGCCAAGGCTCGTCTGATGGCACGCCAGGGAAACCGTGCGGCCGCGCTAGAAGGGTTATACGTCGCGGATCCCGACACAATGCGCGCGGTACCGTGGGATGGCCGAACACAAGGCGAGCTCTTGTTGCGGGGCAACATCGTCATGAAAGGCTATTTGAAGAACCCCGAAGCCACCGAGCGGGCCTTTGGAGGGGGGTGGTTCCACACTGGCGACGTGGCAGTAGTGCACTCTGACGGGTACATCCAGATTACCGATCGATCCAAGGACGTGATTATCTCAGGCGGGGAAAACATCTCATCCGTGGAGGTAGAAGATGTCCTCCATCAACACCCGGCCGTCCTGATTGCTGCGGTCGTCGCCCAACCCCACCCGAAATGGGGAGAGTCGCCCTGCGCATTCATCGAGCTCAAAGACGGCTACGCCGAGCCATCCGAGGCTGAAGTCATTGCCTTCTGTCGTGATCGACTGGCGCACTACAAGTGCCCTGTTCGCGTTGTCTATGGTGCGCTACCGAAAACCGGTACCGGAAAGATTCAGAAATTCCGGCTGCGCGAAATGGCCCGAAGCCGCGAGGCCATCACCGATTTGGCCAGCTCACGTTAACCCTTCTTGCAGCACTGAACTATGATCGATTGCATTGTTGACGGGCATACCGCACTGGTAACGCTCAAGCGCCCGCCGGTTAACGCCTTCAATATTGAGAGCCTTGCCGCATTGGAGGCGCTGATCGGCCGACTGAACGCCAATGCGGACGTGCGGGCAGTTGTAATCACGGGCGAAGGGAAGTTCTTCAGCGCTGGCGCCGACCTCAAGGAGATCGCGAATAGCGATCCCAATCATCCCCGATTAGTCGCCCAGCACTTTGGGCGAGCGTTCGAAGCGCTTCAGAACGCCAGGCCTGTGATCATTGCCGCAATCAATGGGTACGCCCTGGGAGGCGGCCTGGAATGTGCGTTGTCTTGCGACATCCGCATCGCCGAAGCACACGTCCAGAAGGCGCTGCCCGAAAACGCGGTCGGGCTTCTGCCCGCCGGTTGCGGAACCCAGACACTGCCTGCACTCGTGGGGGAAGGCTGGGCGAAGCGCATGATCCTGTGCAATGAGCGCGTGGACGCCGAGACGGCGTTGAGGATCGGTCTGGTTGAAGAATTTGTCCCAACCGGGACGAGCCTGGAGACCGCGATCGCACTGGCGCAGCGAGCGTCCTCGGTGAGTCCTACCGCAGCCGCGGCAAGCAAGAAGCTGATCCAACTGGCGAGAAAAGGTGTACCGAGAAAAGCCGCTCTGGCCGTCGAGCGCGAGCAGTTCCTTCGCCTGTTTGATGGTGAGGATCAGAAGGAAGGCGTGGCCGCCTTCCTCGAAAAAAGATCGCCGCGCTGGCGCGGCCTGTAGTCGTCGCAACGGCTTTGATCGGAGGATGCCGTTCGATCAAGGCCGGAGTTCCAATTCCTCCACATCCCCGGGACTGCGCTTTCGAGGACCTAGTTGTAGCGTGGCTTGATGCCTTCGCACGCAGCCCGTGTCCATCAGTAATCCCGCGGCTTCCGCCTCCGTCGGTCCCTGCAGGATCCCGCCAGGGTGTCCAATTCTTCGCCAATACTTCCAATGGATTTCGCCCCATCAAATCGTTGCTGATCGCCAACCGTTCGGAGATCGCGATACGCGTGATGCGCGCCGAGAAGGGCCGTTCCCGGCCCGAGAGCAGCCGTTCGTTGTGACAAGGATGGATGCCCAAAATGGGTCGTACTGCGACCCACAGGGGTCAGCAGATCAACTTCGACGCCACCGACTAGCGACTCGAGCCGTTGGACGAGATCAGCATCCAAGGCTTGCAGGTGTTCAGGGTGGCTGGCGATGTCGCAGGCCAGGCCAAAAACTCCAGGAGCCGTGACGACTAGCGCATGACACACGTTAGTCCATCCGCAGGATCAGTTGCGCAACGAAGGCGACTTCGGCGGGATTGGCGTTGTCCACCATGCGCTGGGCGGTCTGCGGCCGCTCCGCCTTGAGCGCGAGCCACGCTGAGTGGGCGTTTCGATCGCCGGTCAGTGCGGCTCCTTTGTCCTGCCAGACCGCCCGCTGCTCATCGGTGAGGCAGTGGTGCCACGCCAGTCCGGCAACCATTTCGCGCGCGGTGACTTCCAGGCTATCGTTCATCGCTGGCCAGCCAGGAAGTCGTCCCAATCCCAAGCAAACGCCATCCCGGCTCCGGGGGTGCCTGAGCCACGCAGGTTTTCCTCGAAGAAGGTCCGGGTCGGTTCTGGGATCTCATCCAGGCGGACGAACGGCATGCGGCCATCGCAGGTATGCACTGGCACCTGCGGTCGTTGCGGCCGCGGGGGCAGTTCTTCCTTGCCCGTCAGCGCAATGGCAATGCAGCGCGCGACGAGGTCGCACACGCTGGCGGACCAGCGGGGATAGTCTCGCAGCGCACCGCTCCAGATTTGATCCGGCAACAGCCCTTCTTCCATCTCGACCTGGTAGTCCGCCAGAGCGCCGGAACGAATCCGACCAATGTCGGCCGTGGCCAGCGTCTGACGGCCCTGCACTCGGCCACCCGGAAGCAATTCGACGGTTACACGCAGCATGTGCATCCTCTCCCGTGTGGGTTACTGCAGGTAATCGGATCCGGACAAATAGGCCCGCATCGCCGTCTCGTACTCTTCCGTGACATCGCGCCACCCCAGCACGGCATGGTTACGACACCAGAGTCCCCACGCCAGATAAGCCTCCATGGGGACATTGCCAATGCCTCGAAGCGAGTAGACATGGCCGGTTTGGGTGGTGACCTGCATGGTGCTCGCGTCCAGCGTCTCGATGGCGCTGCTGACCCGAGCGCTTCCTCTGGACAGGTTGATCCCCACCAGGTGTCGCTCGCCAAGCTCCGTCTCCATCACCAGCCAGCCGGCCAGTTCAATCGATTGATCCGTTGGCACGACCGGGTGTTGTCGAAACATCAATGCTTCCTCCGATACACTTCCATGGCCGGCTCATAGTCCTCGGTTACGTCCCGCCATGACTGCACCGCATTAAAGGTCGCCCAGCGATCCCACGCATAACGAGCATCGTCCGCTAAGTGGCTGGCGTCGCGCATCCGATAGAGCCGGCCACTGACCGTTCTGAACGCCATGTCGCTCGCATCGAAGACCGCAATGGCACTGCTGACCTGCCCCGCCCCGGTTGCCAGGTCGATTCCGACCAGGTGCCGTTCCCCCTTGTCGGTCTCGACTACCGCCCAGCAAGCCAGATCGATCTCGGGCTTTACCGCCACGTCAGGTGTTTGCCAGAACATCAATTCCTCCTCTCATCTCAGGCCCGCGAGAAAGTCGTTCCAGTCCCAGGAATAGGCACATCCGAGCGGATCCGGTGCTTCGTCGATAATGGGTCGCGTGGAGGCTCGAATGTTGTGGGCGAAGTAGCTGCGCGTCGGTTCCGGAATCTCATCCAGTCTGACATAGGAAGTCCGGTCCGCCGAAAGGTGAACGGGCACCCGTGGCTGAACCGGCCGCGGGGGCAACTCTTCCTTCCCGGTCAGCGCGACCGCAATGCTGCGCGCCACCAGATCCCACACGCTGGCAGACCAGCGGGGATAGTCCTGAAACATCCCGCTCCACGGGTTCGGCAACAGATCCTCCTCCATATCGATTTGATAGTCCGCCAGCGCGCCGGAGCGAATCCGACCGATATCAGCCGTCGCCAAGGTGCGTCGGCCCTGCAGGCGGCCGCCGGGCATCAATTCAACGGTTATGCGTAGCATGGATTCATTCTTCCCTTTTCAAGTTTCCGAACCATCGATGGCATCGGCGGTCAATTCGTAAGACCAGCGCATTTGAGCCACGATCCAGTCGACCTCCGGCCCACCGAGTTGCCAGACAGCCTGCTTGTTGCGCACGCCACGTTCCACCCAGTCGAGCAATTCATTCGGGCTTCGGGTTGGTTGCTCAAGTGCTTTGCGTCGGCAGTACGCGACGAGCTGCTCGACCAGATCCAGGCACATTGCGTAGCGCTCGGCGCGCTCGTCGTCGGTCAGTCCAACGACGCATCGGCCGTTGATCCTCCGGGCAGCAACCTTGGCCTGTGTGCCGGCGAGGCTCGCCGGAAAAGGATCGCGCGGAAAATCGTCGGGCACCTTGGGGTTGTGCATTGCTGTGTTCCTACTAGGAAGCCTTGCCGCGAACTCACTCTATGACGGCGAGACATTGCTTGTCCGCCAGCGCGGGCAGTTCGCCCCAATAGGGAATCAATTCCGCACGATGGTTCACAAACGCGAATCGCCGCGTGGCGGCGCCAGGGACCGTGTACTGCCAGATCTCGCGCACGCGCTCGGCGACACCGTCGCGCATGAGGTGCACGGTCGCGCCGACACGATTCTTGGGCGGCAGACTCTCCCACACCTCCAGGAGCGACTCAAAGGAGGTGGGAGTGAAGTTCCGAACGAGTTCCGTCGCTGGCAAGGAAGCCGGGCAAAGCTGAAGCACGAACAACGGACCGTCTGCCGCGGCAACGCGCCACGCAAAGTATGGCGGCACCGGATCCTGCCCGTTGGCAGTATCCAGCCACGCCTTTTCAGTTAACAACATAGATTTACTAATAGCTCGCAAGGAAAACGGCGTTTCGTTATTGGAGACCCCATCGTTGGCTGACGCCTCGCGTTAATTCGTTCGGGGCGACTTTGGTCCGGTCGCCCGTCACAGCCCCGTCGTGAACTGCGTCGCGCGCGCATTGAACTGCTCGATCGCACTGCTGACGCGACCGAGCCCGTTGGCGATGTTGCATCCCACCAGATGGCGTTCACCGACCTCTGTTTCCACGACGGCCCAGCCGGGCACGTAAATACAAGGATCGTCATCGACGCCAGGCACTGCCCAGAACACGCTTCACCCCCTGCTGACGGCTTGCGTCGCCCCGTCTCTGGACAGACTTTCAGCTTCCAATTGCGCCCAGAACCACTGGATGGCAGCAGGTACCCGAAAGCGAAAGACATCAGGGGAAAGCTCATCGGTCATCACGACCTGGGACGAATAGTAAAAATCCATACCCCGCTCAATCACGATGAGCGTGGTTTGCAAACTGAGCACCGCCGCGGCAACCGCCTCTTCGCCCTGGCCATGGCGAAATAGCGACAGGAGCTCGTGATATGACACTGAGCTTGCCTCGGTTGAATGCCGGTCCCGATAGGCAAGCACATACAGGTAGTCGCAGATTTGCCAGGCCAACGGCGAAAGGTCCCCCTCGAGCTTGAGCCGCCCTTCACTCCGCCCGATCACCGCGGCAAGCAAATAATTGGCACCGATTGGCGGTGACCCGTCTTGCACTAAATCCGATCTCATCGCACCTCTTTCACATCTTTCCCTTCACCAATCAACCGGCCGTCATGCCTGGGTGGGTATCCGCGGCACCGATGCCTGGCAAGCACACATCATCATGGTCCAGGGATTGCCTCAGCCTCCCCGTTGGCAGCTTGTGCGCAGCGATTGCGGCTGCCAGTCGTTCGCAAGCGATGACCCTCGTGCCGCGCAACTCGCCATCGCTGTCGGCATCGTCATGCCCGGCCCTTCAAACCCGTCTCATTCAGACGGGCCAGGCATCGCCACGGTCAACGCGCCGTCACGAAGCCCTCACTGGCTCGACTCGCGCCGGACGCCGCGGGCGCGCTGTCGGACCAGCGTGCGACACACCTCGCCCAACGTCGACGCGGCGACGCCGTCGGCCGCCAGCGCGTTGAGCCACTCCTCCCGACCCAAGGCACGCACCACGGCCAGGAGCGTGCGCACCGTGGTGCCATGACCGCCCTCCAGGCCGCGGAGGGTCTCGGTACTAACTCCGGCCATGTCGGCGAGTGTGGTTTGCGGCAAGTTCCGCAGCAGGCGCAGCGCCCGCACTCGTTGCCCCAGGATCCGCTCCAGCTCGGCTTCATTCCCGCGAACCATGCTGCTCCCAATGCCATGTGCGCATAAAAATTCATGAAGCCCATCAAACCGAGCACCTTAAACTCATTTTATACCATCTAATACATATTTTGTCGCCAATAGAATATGGACTTATCTTCACAGGGATAAAAGAATGGGGGTTTGATGCTTTAGCGCCGTATATGAACCTCGAGGAGGCGTTCGGTCAGGCGGTTCGGCTTAAGCGCCGCCACGTCGGATTGAGCCAGGATCAGCTCGCCGGGCTGCTGGAGCTCCAGCAGGGAGCCGTCAGCCGCCTTGAGAACGGATACGTGTCGGCGACGCTGGACATGGTGGGAAGAGTGGCCGCGGCGCTGCGTACGACGCCTGCCGCGCTGCTGCAGGATGCGCAGAACTTGCCGGGGTATGTGCCCGTGGCGGACGGCAAACCACGGCGAAGCCGAGAGGCGGATTAGGTCGGGAACCTGGCGGGGTCGACGGCAACGCACCAGCGTCCCGTCCAGTGGGAAAGCCTGGCAGGATCGCCCGGCGACGGGGATCGCCTATACTGCAAGGGCCGCATCTTCGCCACGGCGGCGCCGGTTCGGAACGCCCGCGCGACCGGTTGCCGCTGCCGCCCACCCCACTCCGTTTTCCGCCCGCCAGAATTGCCCGCAGATTGCCCGCCGGCGCTTGGCGGTGTGCGCACCTAGGTGGCACGCTTCCCGCAAACCCGCATAAAGACTGGCGCGTCCTAGAGGACTCGAACCTCTGACCGCTCGCTTAGAAGGCGAGTGCTCTATCCAACTGAGCTAAGGACGCGAAGGGCAGCATTCTACCGCAGTGCGATGCCGCCCGGCGGATCAGGATGTCGCGCGCCGCTGCCAGGGCGCGGACTCGCCCGCGCTGGTCCCATGCCATGGTTTGCCGGCGCGGTGCAACGATACACAGTTGCGCCCCGCGTGCTTGGCGTCATAGAGCGCCTGGTCGGCGCGGCGCATCAGATTCTCCACGGTCTCGGTCGGCTCGCGCTGGGCCATGCCGATGCTGATGGTATAGGCAATCGCGTCCGGCTCGGAGGGGCACGGCGTGTTCCTCACGGCCGAGCCGAGACGCAGGCTTGTCGCGCGTCCCCGCTCGAGCGTCGTCTCAGGCATGACGATGGCGAATTCCTCGCCGCCGAGCCGGCCAATGATGTCTTGCGGACCCACCGTCTTGCGCAGCAAACCCGCGAAATGCCTCAGCACGCTATCGCCGGCCAGGTGCCCGTACACATCGTTGATGGCCTTGAAGTGATCGAGGTCGACAAATGCGACGGTCAGCGGCTTGCCGTTCCGGTCCGCTTGCGTGCCGGCCTCCTCCAGCTGCTGCCAGAATGCGCCGCGCGCCAGCAAGCCCGTCAGGTCGTCATGGCTGGCCTTGCGCTCGAGCATCCGGCGCAGTCGGTCGTGGGCCATCAAGGCAAAGCTGACCGACAGCCCCACCACGGCAAATACGTTAAGCACGACCATCGAGCCGTCCTGCGCCAGCGGCCCGGGTACGCCGGGCTGCGCGATCGAACCGGAGAGATTCCAGGCATTCAGCCCTGCACACCCGGCAGCAATCAGCACCAGCGATAGCGCAGCGAACCTGCCTGTGCCCCGCTTCTGCGAGAGCAACGGCACAATGCTGCGAACGATGTCCAGAAGCAGCAGGGCCTGCCCGAAGCCGAGCGCCGCCGGCAGCCATGGGCGCAGCGCCTGCAGCCAGTCGGCATGCGGCAACCACGTGCCAGCGGCAATCGCCGCACCCAGGATCAGATTCACGACCGCCAGCATGGAGGCACGGCCGGGCCTTCCGGCAAAATGCCGCGTGCCCACCACCATCAGCGATATGCCCGAGAACAGGGCCATGTCGACGGCATCGGCAGCCAGCCAGTACCCTGCGATCTCGGCCAGGGCCGGCATGGCGGCCGCCAACGCGGCCACGAGGTCGCCGAGTGCCCACGACGTCAGGCCGCTCGGCTCCATTCCCTGCGAGCGGCGCAGCACGGCGCAAACCACCGCCATTTGCAGGGCCAACAAGCCTGCAATGAGCACAATCATGTGCGACTGAAACATCTTCATTCCCGTCCAGCGACAAGCAGCGACCCGCACAACGCTACCGTCTCTTTTTTGTCGGTCCTGCTTCGGGACCGTCGTTGTCAATTTGCCGCCAGACCGGTTCCGGACATCCGACAGCCAACGCAAGCGCGAACGGATGGGTGCGGCCGGCACACTCTCCGCGGACGGGAGCGCACTTCTTCATGATGGTCTGGACAGTCCGCTCAAGAGGTGAATCACCGTCGGTTCCCAGCTGCGACGGGCGGACTGCGGCGGTCTGGCGATTATCGCTGGGCCCGAATCCAAGTCAAGCTGCAGTTGGGCCGCCCAAAGCGGGGTGCGTACGCCGCGGCACCTTCGGGGCGTTGCGGACAACACCTTTTGACATGCATTGACCGCGCCAGCCAGAGCCAGCTACAATAGCGGGCTTCGGAGCGTAGCGCAGCCTGGTAGCGCATCTGATTTGGGATCAGAGGGTCGTAGGTTCGAATCCTATCGCTCCGACCAGTACCAGCAAGAACGGCTTATGTCGCAAGACATAAGCCGTTTTTTCGTTCGCCTCGGCAGCCATCACGGGGGCGAAGCCGCTTGCGGCGGCGGCGCCGCGGCGTTGCGCCGCTCGAAATGGCAGTAGACGTCGGCGGCAACCAGCCCGAACAGCGCATGCGCGAACAGGCTTTCCCAGCCCCGCGCCTCGTCAAACCAGTTGAAGTAGCGCCCCAGCGCGTAGAAATTCACCAGGTACACCGCGACACCAAAGACGATCCCGACGACCGATGCCAGACCCATGCTCGAATCCAGGCGAAAAGAGCCGAGGATCAATGCAAGCGCCGAGGCCAGGATGATCGACAGCGCATAGTGGACGGTCGCCGCGGCCAGGACGATGGTCCAGTTGAAGGTGTCCGGGGAAGCCAGCGCCTCCCGACCCAGGATGATGGCCGCCACCATCTTCACCGTGTCCCATGCGCCCAGGTAGAACAGGAAGCGCGCGGTCAGCAGTTCCAGCACCATGTAAACCGTGCCGGCAATCAGGCCGGCGACGACAGCTGTCCGCCAGTCGGGCCGGCAGCGTGCATAGTGGTGCGATTGCATGTGGAGTTCCATGACCACCTCCGTTTGCGAGATCATCAGGACGAGACTCGTGAGTAAGTTCTAGTTCATATCCGGCAAATACCAAGGGCCGCTGCCGGCTCAAACGATAACCATGGCCCACTTGTCAGGCCGGGTTACCGCATTACCGGCCGATGCAGCCGGCAGCACCACGGGACCTGCGCGCGCCTCATTGAAAACTCGCCCCCGTGGTATAATGTGTCGTTAGCCCGGGATGTTCCGCGCATCCCTGTCACCGGGCGTTCTCTCCAGCGTGAAGGCCGGCCCTTCAGATCCTTCCGCAACGTTACAACCATGGCGAGCGACCGGTAACACGTTGCCCGCGCACCCGCGACTCGCACGGCCGAGGTTCTGCGGCCGTATCGGCAAGGCAGATCGGCCGGGCAGACAGCGCCCCCTGGACGATTCCCTAACTGGCCCGGATGGCACGCAGTTTGCGACGTCACCTGGACCGTGTCAGCTTGCCTGGGACAACCCAAGGCGCGCCCCGCCGCCATGCGGCAAGCCTGTGCACATGCGCCGGACCGGCATGCCCGCGCGTCGCGTCACATCGAATGTAAAACGTAATCATCGCAGCCTGCGAGTTGCAGAAAAGGAAGATAGATTGGCTAAGGAAGAACTCATTGAATTTGGCGGTGTGGTGTCGGAAGCCCTGCCCGATAATCGTTACCGAGTGCTGCTGGAGAATGGCGTCGAGATCTGGGCCTATGCATCGGGCAAGATGCAGAAGCACCGCATCCGCATCCTGGCAGGCGATCGCGTCACCCTGGAAATGTCGCCGTACGACCTGACCAAGGGCCGCATCAACTTCCGCCACAAGTCCTGAGTCTTTGCCAGCGCCGGGCTCGGACGCGACTTTCCGCCCCGGCCTCAGCGCAATGATTGCGCGCCAGCGTGTGTCACGCGCCTGACACCACGCTCGGAGACACTTGCGGGCTGCCTGACAGGCAGCCCGTATTGTTTGTGCGAGCCGCCACCACGGCTCGCCTTGCTTGCGCCTGTCGGACGGCTTCACCATACTCGAAGCACGCATCCCGTCCCGCTCCGACATGAACCTGATCCTGTGGCGTCACGCCGAAGCCGAAGAACTCCCCGATCCGCTCAGCCTGAGCCGGAACGCGGACTTGCAGCGTCCGCTCACGCGCCGCGGGCGCAAGCAGGCGGACGACTCCGCCGCCTGGCTGCGCACCCAATTGCCCGCCAGGACCCGGGTATTGTGCAGTCCTGCGCTGCGCACGCGCGAGACCGCGTCGGCATTCAGCAGCCACCCTGAAATTGTCGAAGCGCTGGCGCCTGGCGCGGATGTCAGCGCCGTCCTCAGTGCGATAGGCTGGCCTCAGGGCGACGAGAACGTCGTGGTGGTGGGTCACCAGCCCTGGATCGGAAGGCTGGCCAGCCTGCTGCTGGCCGGCACGGAGATGAACTGGAGCGTGCGCAAGAGCGGCATCTGGTGGGTGGCCAGCCGTACCCGCGAAAGCGAGGCGCAGACGGTGCTGCGCGCGGTCATCAATCCTGAATTCCTCTGACATTCCCGATAAGGAATTTCTGAATCTCCAGCCCAGGTGCGGCGCGGACACGCCGGCTGCCGCTTGCCGGCCCGACACCAGGGAAAAAATCAGAGAAGGGCGATAGTCGCTTGTTTCTCCGCTCTCAAGAAACAGAAGTGAAGGTGGTTGTGTTCATGTGGCCACCTCTATCGGATTGACCTGGAACCCGAGGGCCGTGGCCCGGCGTTTGAGCGCGGCAATACTGCGCTG
>NZ_CAJPUY010000031.1 GCF_905397275.1 Cupriavidus yeoncheonensis
AGCCGAAGCCGAAGCCGAAGCCGAAGCCGAAGCCGAAGCCGAAGCCGAAGCCGAAGCCGAAGCCGAAGCCGAAGCCGAAGCCGAAGCCGAAGCCGAAGCCGAAGCCGAAGCTGAAGCCGAGGCTGAAGTCCAGGCAGAGCCAGCGCTGGAAGCAGCGCCCGCATTCGTCATGGAGGACGGTCCACTTCCCGAGACTGCGGCGGAAGACGCTTCCGAAGCCGAAGCCGTAGTCGAGGCTGAAGTCCAGGCAGAGCCGGCGCTGGAAGCAGCGCCCGCGTTCGTCATGGAGGACGGTCCGCTTCCCGAGGCCGCGGCGGAAGACACTTCCAAAGCGGAAGCGCTTGTCGATGCCAATGTCCTGCTGGGTGCTTCAGAGCCTGAACCCGCGCCGCTGCCCGAACCGGAACCCGAGCCGGCGCCCGCGGTGCCGGCGGCGAAGCCGCGCATCGTATTGCCCGCGGTGGTTGGCAAGACCGTCGCGCTGAACGCGCAACAGGCCCAACAACAGGCCCAGCAGGCCCAACAGGCCCCGCCGGTGCCTGTTGCACCGGTTCCCGCGCCGCGTGTCGTGGTCGACTACCGCCTGCCTCCGGCCGAATTGCTGGAGGCCGCCGCCGATCAGACCGAGCAGGTATCCGAGGAACGCTTGCGCGAGACCAGGGAACTGATCGAGCAGCGCCTGTCGGAATTCAAGGTGCCGGTGGCCGTGGTCGGTGCCAGCGCCGGTCCGGTGATCACGCGCTTTGAAGTCGAGCCGGCCATGGGCGTGCGCGGCGCGCAGGTGGTCGGGCTGATGAAGGACCTGGCGCGCGCGCTCGGCGTGACCTCGATCCGCGTGGTGGAGACGATTCCCGGCAAGACCTGCATGGGCCTGGAGCTGCCCAACGCGCGCCGGCAGATGATCCGGTTGTCCGAGATCGTGCGCGCATCGTCGTTCCAGTCGCACAGCTCGCGCCTGGTGCTGGCGATGGGCAAGGACATCACCGGCCACCCGGTCGTGACCGACCTGGCCCGCGCGCCGCACTTGCTGGTGGCGGGTACCACGGGCTCGGGCAAGTCGGTCGCGGTCAACGCGATGATCCTGTCGATGCTGTACAAGGCCACGCCCGAGGATGTGCGCCTGATCATGATCGACCCCAAGATGCTCGAGCTGTCGGTCTATGAAGGCATTCCGCACCTGCTCGCGCCGGTGGTCACCGACATGAAGCAGGCCGCGCACGCGCTCAACTGGTGCGTGGGCGAGATGGAAAAGCGCTACCGGCTGATGTCGGCGCTCGGCGTGCGCAACCTGGCCGGCTACAACCAGAAGATCCGCGCGGCCGAGGCGGCGGAGCAGAAGGTGCCCAACCCGTTCTCGCTGACGCCGGACGCGCCGGAACCGCTGTCCACGCTGCCGCTGATCGTGGTGGTGATCGACGAACTGGCTGACCTGATGATGGTGGCCGGCAAGAAGATCGAAGAACTGATCGCACGGCTCGCGCAGAAGGCGCGTGCCGCGGGCATCCACCTGATCCTGGCCACGCAGCGTCCGTCGGTGGATGTGATCACCGGGCTGATCAAGGCCAACATCCCGACGCGCGTGGCGTTCCAGGTGTCGTCCAAGATCGATTCGCGCACCATCCTCGACCAGATGGGCGCTGAAAGCCTGCTGGGGCAGGGCGACATGCTGTTCCTGCCGCCGGGCACCGGCTATCCGCAGCGCGTGCACGGCGCGTTTGTCGCCGACGATGAAGTGCACCGCGTGGTCGAGCACTGGAAGCAGTTCGGCGAGCCCGACTACGATGAAGCGATTCTCGCCGGCGATGCCGCCGAGGCCGGCGCCAGCGACCTGTTCGGCGATGGCGGCAGCGACGGCGAAGCCGACCCGCTCTATGACGAAGCGGCAGCCTTCGTGCTCAACACGCGCCGCGCGTCGATCTCGGCGGTGCAGCGGCAGCTTCGCATCGGCTACAACCGCGCCGCCCGGCTGATCGAGCAGATGGAAGCCGCGGGCCTGGTCTCGCAGATGGGCCGCAACGGCGCGCGCGACGTGCTGGCGCCCGGGCCGGGCGACTGACACCGGGAGCCAGCATGGATCTCCAGCATGGCAATCTTCTCTCCGACGTGCCGACCGGCGCGCCGGATGAAATCTTCCAGTCCCTGCTGGAGCGAACTGGCCTGAAGATCGAGCGGATCATCTCCAACGGCCAGGCCAGCCCGCCCGGCTTCTGGTACGACAGCGCAGAGGACGAATGGGTGCTGCTGCTCAGCGGCAGCGCCGGGCTGGAGTGCGAGGGCGACACCGCCCCGCGCGTCATGCGGCCCGGCGACTGGCTGCACCTGCCGGCGCACTGCCGGCATCGCGTGGCTTGGACGGACGCCGCCACGCCGACCGTCTGGCTGGCGGTCCATTGCCGGCCGGCTTGACACTGAGGCTGCGGCCGCGGCTGCGGGCGCCGGCCGGGTACTCAATCCCCCGCCGGAAACACCGGCTCCCCCAGATTCAACATCAGCCGGTTCGCCCAGGCAAAGATCGCCACGGAGTGAATCAGATCGAGGATCTCCGCATCGGAGATACCCGCCTCGCGCAGCGCCGCCAGACTCTGCGCCGATACGCCCGCAGGATCCTCGGTCAATTCGATCGAGAACTTCGCAATCGCCTTTTCCCGTTCGGTCGTACCGGCCGTGCGCGGATCCTCGAACACCTCCCTGATCACGTCATTGCGCTTGGCCAGTTGCTCGAAGCGCTGCGCGTGCACCGACGCGCAATAGACGCAGCCATTGAGCCGTGACACGACGGTGGTGGCCAGTTCGCGCTCGGCGCGCGGCATGCCGCCGGGCGCGTACATGATGGCGTTGAACGCCGTGGAGCGCTGGCGCAGGATCTCGGGCTGGTGCACGAGGAAGCGGTAATAGTCCTGCACCCTGGCCTTGGGATGGCTCTCGTCCAGCACGGCCATCTGCTCCGGCGTGGCCTGGTCCAGCTCGACGACATCGAGCCAGGCTTTCCAGTCCAGCACTTCATTGGTAAAGCCGTGGGATTGGATGATCTCGCTCATGCCTGTGCTCCAGCGTTGTCGTTCAGTGCCTTCAGCGCATCGAGGCCGGCAACCAGCCGTACCTGGTACGACAGGAAGGCAATCAGCTGCGCCAGCGTGACCACGGCCGGGGTGCTCAGGCCCGCTGCGGGCAGCGCTTCGAGCGCGGCCTTGTCGCCTTCCACGGGCTTTTCGATCAGCGTGCGCGTGAACGTCAGGATGGCGCGCAGGCGCGGGTCGGCCGCATCGGCGGGGCTGCCTTGTCCGGCAACGGAAATGGCCGCGGCATCGACGCCTGCAGCCGCCAGGCGCGCGCGGTAGTGGTCCGCCAGTTGCGGCGACGGCGTCAGCCGCGCGGCGTAGAGCGCAACCAGCAGGCGTTCGGCCAGCGTCAGGCCGGGCAGGGCGGGATCGAACAGGGCGTCATAGCTGCCCTGGGTGGCGGCGGCCACCTTGTCGCGCTTGTGGCGCAGCGCGTGCGTGGCGTTGCCGGGCTGCAGTCCGGTGATGGCGTCGATCAGGTCCGGCGGCGTGGCGCCGCCTTCCGGCGTGGGGGCTTGGCTCATGGTGTTTGTCGCGGTTCGGGTTGGATTCAGGATTCCAGTGCGGGCGGCGGCGCCGGCACCCATTCGTCGCCGAAGACTTCAGGCTCGGCATAGGCCTGCAGCGCGGCGTAGTGCAGTTCAACGTCTTCCTGGTACAGCAGGCCGGCAATGCCCTGGCCCAGTCGCCTGGCACCGTCGCTGATGGCCGGAATGTCGCCGGACACCGTGCCGTGCGACAGCGCGGCCGGGTAGCAGAACGCGTGGATGCGCGACAAGCCCGGGCAGGCGCCCGGCGTTTTCTCCTGGAATTCGAAAGCGGGGCCAAGGTCGGGCGAATCGGACAGCTCGCCATCCTCTTGCCCCGGCCGCGGCGCGAAGCGGTCGCGCCAGAAGCGGATGCGGGGCGCGAAGGCGGAGAATTCCGGACGCGTTTCCAGCGCAATGCGGAAGCCCGTCGAGAAGATCAGGAAATCCAGTTCGAACACGCCCTTGGGCGTGCGCACGCGCAGCACGTCGCCGTCCACGTCGATGGCGTCAAGCGCGCAGTCCAGGTTGAAGCGCGCGCTGGCGTGGCGCGATACGCGCAGCGTGCTGCCACGCGGCGGTGGCACCTGCTGGCTGTTGATGTAATGGCGCAGGCGCCATTTCCATTCGTCCGGCAGGCCGTAGTGGCCGTGCGTCAGGCCGGGATTGCCCGCGCCCTTGCTCTTGTTGACGCGCGGAATGTCCGCGCGCCGGATCAGCATGTCCACGCTGGCGGCACCAGCTTCGAGCGCGGTGGCGGCGCTGTCCATGGCCGAAGCCCCGGCCCCGACCACGCCCACGCGCTTGCCGCGCAGGCTGCCGTAGTCCATCTCGTCGGACGAGTGCGCCCACAGCCTGCGTGGCAGGCTGTCGGCGAGCGGCGGCACGTAGGCGCCGCCCAGTCCGTCGCGGCCGGTGGCCAGCACCACGCGGCGGGCCAGCACGGTGCGCGCGCCGTCAGGCGTGGTCATCGACAGCGCGACCAGGTTGTCGGCGCGCGGCAGTACCTGTTCGATGCGGTGTCCGTTGCGGATATCGAGGTCGAGCACCTGCCGGTACCAGCGCAGGTAGTCCATCCATTGCAGCCGCGGAATCTTGTCGAGCGCTTCCCACGCCTCGCTGCCGTACTGGGCTTCGAACCACGCGCGGAAGGTCAGCGCCGGCAGGCCCAGCGCCGGACCGGTGAGCTGCTTGGGCGAGCGCAGGGTCTCCATGCGCGCAGTGGTGGCCCACGGTCCTTCCAGGCCGGCGGGAGACTGGTCGAACGCGCAGGCCTGGATGCCCAGGTGCTTGAGCGTGGCGCTGACGGCCAGCCCGGCCATGCCGCCGCCGATCACGGCAACGTCGAGCACGGCTTGCCCGTCATGGGTGCGCGGCATGGTCCAGGCCCTGGCGGGCAGTTCGAGCCAGGCCAGGTCCTGGCGCAGGCGGGCTTCGAGCGCGGCCAGGCCGGCCTGGCCGCGTGGATTGTCGGATTCAGTCATGGCTCAGTGATTCCGTATTGTCGGTTGGGGCGGCGCCGTCGCCGTAGAGCGACTGGAGCAGGGCGCCATGCTCGGCCGGATCGCGGCGGACGAAGTCGGGCAGCAGCGTCGCGGACGCCTCGGCCAGGACCTCGACCAGCCCAAGCACGACCGCGCTGGCCGGGCGCGCCTGGGGCGTGATCACGCCGAAATAGAACGGGATGTCCGCGTCGACGGGGCGCACGGCAATGTCGGTCAGCGGCAGGCCGCGCGCGGTCACGGGTTCGAGCACGGCGATGCCGAGCCCCGCGCGCACCAGCGTCAGCGCGTTGATCGAGGTATTGGTGTCGATCACGCCAGCCGGGCCGATGCCTGCCGCGGCAAACGCGGCATCGGTGCGGCGCCGCAGCCGGTACGGGTTCTGCATGGTGACGATGCGGCGCTCGCGGCAGTCCGCAAGGCGCACGGTCTCGCCATCCGCGAGCGGATCGTCCGCGCGCAGGGCGGCCACGCAGGCCGCCTGGCCGATCCAGTGGACGTTTACGCCGCGGTGCTCCAGCGGCAGGCTGTTCAGGCCGATCTCGGCCGCGCCGGTCAGCACCGCATGCACGACCTGTTCCGGCGACACGCTGCGCACTTCCACGCGCCCGGGCGCGCACAGCCCGCGCCCGAAGGCCAGTGCGAGCGCCGCGGGCAGCAAGCCCGCCGACAGCGCCGGCGTGGCGGCAATCCGCAACGGACGGCCGTCGCCGCGCGCCAGGGCGGCGGCACGGCTGCGGATCTGCTGCAACCCGGCCAGCGTCTGCTCGACCTCGTCATAAAGCAGGAATCCCTGCTCGGTCGGGCTGACGCGCGGGCCGCTGCGTGTGAACAGCGCAAAGCCCAGTTCGCCTTCCAGCTCCTGGATGAGCCGGGTGATGGCCGGCTGCGAACGGCCGAGCAGGCGGCCGGCAGCGGTGACGCTGCCGGTCGTGACGACCGCTGCAAAGGCTTCCAGTTGCCGGATTTCCATGGGGGCGAATGACCTTGTATGCGAATATCGGATTCTGCTGCTTCTATCATGCAGTTTGCAAATACTATTTCGCTATGACGTCATGCGCACGCGCGCGCCTATGATGTAGAGATGCCGGATGCACATCGGCCAACCCATGCTCGCAGGAGCGCTGCCTTGTCTTTCTTCCGCCGCAGTGGCGTTCCCGCCGGCGCGGCAGGCTGGCTTGCCGGCCTGTTGCTGGCGCTGATCCTGACCGGCGCGTGCCGGGCACAGGGCGGCGATGTCCTGCGTGTCGGCTCCAAGCGCTTTACCGAGTCCTACATCCTTGGCGAAGTGCTGACGCAGGCGGCCGGCCTGGCGCGGCACCAGGCCGGCCTCGGCAATACGGCGATCGTGTTCGGGGCACTGCGGGCCGGCAGCATCGACCTCTATCCGGACTACACGGGCACGCTGGCGAGCGAAATCCTGAAACTGCCGCCCGGCGCGACGCTGGAACAGATCAACCAGGCGCTGGCGCCGATGGGACTGGGCGCGGGCATCGCGCTGGGCTTCGAGAACACCTATGCACTGGCGGTGCCGCAAGCGCGTGACGCCGGGTTGCACCGGCTGAGCGACCTGGCGCGGCAGCCGCGGTTGCGGCTGGGCCTGTCACACGAATTCCTGGGCCGGGCCGACGGCTGGCCGGGACTGGCGCGCCGCTACGGGCTGCCGCAGCGCCCGGTCGGACTGGACCATGGTGTTGCCTATGAGGCGCTGGCGGCGGGGCAGGTCGACGCGATCGACATCTATTCCACCGACGCCAAGATCCGCAAGTACCAGCTGCGCGTGCTGGAAGACGATCTGCACTTCTTCCCGCGCTATGACGCCGTGGTGGTCTACCGGCTGGACGTGCCGCGCCGCTTCCCGGCCGCTTGGCAATCGCTGCAGTCGCTGGCCGGGCGCATCGGCGCCGCCGACATGGTGGCGATGAACGCGGCGGCGGAGATCGACGGACAGTCCTTTGCCGCGATCGCACGCGGCTTCCTGTCCGGTCATGCCGCGCAGCAGCCGGGCCGTGGCGGCCTGATGCAGGCGCTGCTCGGCCCGGACACGCTGCGGCTGACGCGCCGCCACGTGGGCCTGGTGGCCGGTGCCGTGGGGGCCGCCACGCTCGCGGGCGTGCCGCTGGGCATCGTGTCGGCGCGGCGGCGGCGGCTGGGGCAGGGCGTGCTGGCCATGGTCAGCGTGCTCCAGACGGTACCGTCGCTGGCGCTGCTGGCCATGCTGATCCCGCTGCTGGGCCGCATCGGCGTCTGGCCGGCGATGGTGGCGCTGTTCCTGTACGCGTTGCTACCGATCGTGCGCAATACCTGCACGGGGCTGCAGCAGGTGCCCGCGGGCATGCGCGACGCGGCACGCGCGCTGGGGCTGCGCGATATTCAGGTGCTGCGCTACGTGGAACTGCCGCTGGCCCTGCCGGTGGTGCTGGCCGGCGTGAAGACTGCAGCCATCATCAGCGTGGGCACCGCGACCATTGCCGCGTTCGTCGGCGCGGGCGGCTATGGCGAGCGCATCGCCACCGGGCTCGCGCTCAACGATACGGTGCTGCTGCTCGCCGGGGCGATTCCGGCCGCCGTGCTGGCACTGGTGGTGCAGGCCGGGTTCGAGGCGCTGGAATGGAGCCTGGGCCGGCACAGGCGCGGCGGGCCGGCCATCTGATATGCAAGAAATTCCGATATCTGATGCTGTCATGTTGCGCGGCTGGCGCCGATAATCGGCGCCAGGACAGGCAGCGCGCCGCAGTGGCTGCCAGGGGACACAAGGAGGTAGCCATGAACCCGTTGAGGCTGGTCCGCACCGTACTATGGGGCTTCCTTGGCCTGCGCCAAGGCCAGGAGCACCAGCGCGACCTGGAGAATATGCGCCCGGTGCCGCTGATCCTGACCGGTGTGACGCTGGCCGCCGGGCTGGTGCTGTGCCTCGTGCTGGTGGCAAAGTTTGCGGTAGTCAGCGCCTGAGGCCGGCTGCCGGACTGAAGGCAGGCCGTGAACCCCTGGAACAACAAGACCTGGACGCACCCATGCTTTTCCCCGCAAGGCGGTTGCTGACCGCCGCCACGCTGCTCGCCGGCCTGCTCGGCGGTGCCGCCTCCGCTGCCGCCGCTGCGGCGGCGCCGGGCGCCACCGCCGACGTCGAGCGTGGCCGCTACCTTGCCCGCATCGCGAACTGCGTGGCCTGCCATACGAGCGAATCCGGCAAGCCGTTTGCCGGCGGCCTGCCGATCCGCTCGGCGGCGGGTACCCTTTATTCGACCAATATCACGCCGGATGCGACCGGCATCGGCGGCTACACGCTGGCGGAGTTCGACCGCGCGGTGCGCCAGGGCGTGGCGCGCGACGGCAGGCGGCTCTATCCGGCCATGCCTTATCCGTCCTACGCGCGCATGCGGGCTGAAGACGTGGCGGCCCTCTATGCCTATATGCGGGCCGGCGTTGCGCCCGTCAGCCAGCGCAACCGCGATGCCGAGATGCGCTGGCCATACAGCATGCGCCCGCTGCTGGTGGTGTGGAACGCGTTGTACCTGAGCGGCTCGCCGGTCCGGACCGATGCCGCGAAGGGCGCGGAATGGAACCGCGGGGCCTATCTCGTGCAGGGCGTCGCCCATTGCGGCGCGTGCCATACACCGCGAGGCTGGCTGTATGCCGAAAAAGGCCTGGACGAGCGCAGCAAGCGGTTCCTGTCGGGCACCAGCGTGGAAGGCTGGTCGGCGACCAATCTCACCGGGGACCAGGTCACCGGGCTGGGCGCATGGTCGCGCGCGGAAATCGCGGAGTTCCTGCGTACCGGGCGCAATGCGCACGCGACCTCGTTCGGGCCGATGTCCACGGTGATCGCCACGGCCACCCAGTACATGGCGCCGGCCGATCTCGACGCCGTGGCCGTCTACCTGAAGTCGCTGTCCGGCGCACGCGGCGAGACCGAGCCGTTCCGGCATGATCCGTCGACGGCGCCGCGCCTGCTGCAGGGCCGCTTCGACAGCCCGGGCGCACGCCAGTACTCGCAGTTCTGCATGCCTTGCCATGGCGCCGACGGCAAGGGCTTCGCGCGCGTGTTCCCGCCGCTCGCCGGCAACCCGACGGTCGCCGACCCGGACCCGGCCTCGCTCGTCAACCTGCTGCTGAACGGCGCCGTGACCGCGCGTGTCGACACCGCGCCGACCGACTATCACATGCCCGGCTATGGCTGGACCCTGGACAACCAGGAACTGGCCAACGTGCTCACCTTCATCCGCGGCAGCTGGGGCAACCGCGCCGCGCCGGTCGGCGAAGCCGCCGTTGCCGCGCGCCGGCGCGAGTTGGAAGCCGCCCGCTGAACCCGCCCGCTAAACCGACCCGCTGAACCCGCCACGACCACCATGACGATTTCGCGCAGAGATTTCCTGAACGGCACCGCGCTGGCCATTGCCGCCGGCATGGCGCCCGCGCAACTGCTGGCCGCCGCGCAGGGGCAGCCCGGCGCGGCCTATCCGCCGGCGCTGACAGGCTTGCGCGGCAACCACGCAGGGACCTTCACGCTGGCGCACAGCCTCGCGCGCGAAGGCGCGAAGTACCCCACCGTGATGGCCCATGAAGCCTTCGATCTGGTGGTGGTGGGCGGCGGCCTGAGCGGCCTGACGGCGGCGTGGTTCTACCAGCGCCGCTTTGGCCCGGGCAAGCGCATCCTGATCCTCGACAATCACGACGACTTTGGCGGCCACGCCAAGCGCAATGAATTCACGGTGCGCGGCAAGCGGCTGGTGACCTATGGCGGCAGCGCGGAAATGCCGCCCACGGCAGCCGCGGACGCCGCCGTGCGCGAGCTGCTGGGCGGCCTTGGCCTTGACGCGGCACGCGCGCCGCTGGCCGACCCGGCCGACCCATACAGCGCGCTCGGCATGGGCCGTGCGGTGTTCTTCGACTCCGACCATTTCGGCCGGGACCAGTGGCTCGGCGGCGATCCGTTCGGCGAACTGGTCGACGCGCGGGGCGGGCGGCAGGGCGTTGCCGCACCGGACGCCGCGGCGCTGCGGCGCTTTCTGGATGCCGCGCCATTGCCGCCGCAGGACCGCGCGGCACTGGCCCGGCTTGCCGACGGCAGCGCCGATTACCTGCAGGGCATGGCTGCCGGCGAACGCGCCGCCTATCTGCGCGGTACGCGCTATGCGGCGTTCCTGCGCGACAAGGCCGGCATCGGGCTGGCCGGGCAGCGCTTCCTGCGCAGCCGCAGCAACGATGCCTTCGCGCTCGATGCCGACGGCATCAGCGTGGCCGACGCCATCGGCATCGGCCTGCCGGCCGGAGCGGGCATGCCCGCTCCGGCGGTGGATCCGCGCCTGGGCAAATCGCCGGCCTCGCGGCTGTGGTTCCCGGACGGCAATGCCTCGCTGGCGCGGCTGCTGGTGCAGAAGCTGATTCCCGGCGTGGCGAAGCTGGCGCGCCCCGCGGATATCGTGAACGCGGCCTTTGACTACGGGCGCCTGGATCAGGACGGCGCCCCGGTCCGGCTGCGGCTGGAAGCCACCGCCATCGCCGTGGACCCGGATGGCCCGATCACGCGCGTCACCTACGGCTGGCGCGGCAACCTGCACCGCATCGAAGCGCGCCACGTGGTGCTGGCGGGCTGGAACATGATGGTGCCGTACCTGATGCCGTCACTGCCGGCCGCGCAACGCGACACCCTGCGCGGCGAAGTGAAGGCGCCGCTGGTCTATACCAAGGTGGCGCTGGACCACTGGCGCGCATTTGCCGCACTCAAGACGCGGCGTATCCATGCACCGGCCATGGCCTACACCGACCTGTGGCTGGAGCCGCCGGCCGGCACAAGCCCGGCCGATCCCGCGGTGATGCACATGCTGTACGTGCCGACGGTGCCCGACAGCGGCATGAGCGCGCGCGAGCGCTTCCGTGCGGGGCGCGCATTCCTGTTGGGCACGCCATTCAGCGAACTCGAACGCGGCATCCGCATGCAGCTCGACCGCATGCTCGGGCCGGCGGGATTCGCCTCGAAGGACGTGATCCGCGCCATCACCGTCAACCGCTGGGCGCATGGCTACAGCTACCGGCCGGACAGCCTTGCCGGGGAAGACCCGGCCGCGTGGGCATCGCCGGCCGGCGCGGGCAATGTCAGTTTCGCGGGCAGCGACAACGCGGGCAGCCCGTCACTCACTGCCGCTGTCGCACAGGGCCGGCGCGCGGTGGACCGCCTGGCGGGCTGAGGTCAGCCCAGCCGCTCGCGCCCATGCGGCGCGGCAAGGTCCAGCACCGGCCCGGCCGGCACGACGCCGGCCGGATTCAGCGTGTGGTGGCTTTCGTAGTAGTGGCGCTTGATGTGCTCGAAGTTCACGGTGCCGGCGATGCCGGGGTGCTGGTAGAGGTCGCGCACAAAGCCCGACAGCGCCGGATAGTCCGCGATACGGCGCAGATTGCACTTGAAGTGCCCGACATAGACCGGGTCGAAACGGACCAGCGTGGTGAAGAGACGGATATCGGCTTCCGTCAGGCGGTTGCCGACCAGGTAGCGCTGCGTCGCCAGGCGCGCTTCGAGCCAGTCGAGCGTTTCGAACAGCGGCCACACCGCCTCTTCGTAGGCCGCCTGCGAGGTGGCGAAACCGGCTTTGTAGACGCCGTTGTTGACGGTGTCGTAGATGCGCGCGTTGACCGTGTCGATCTCCGCGCGCAGTCCGGCAGGGTAGTAGTCGCCGGGAGTCGCGCCAAGGCTGTCAAAGGCGCTGTTCATCATGCGCAGGATTTCGGATGACTCGTTGCAGACGATGGTGGACCGCTGCCGGTCCCACAGCACCGGCACCGTGACGCGGCCGCTGTACTGCGGGTCGGCCGCCGTATAGACCTGGTGCAGCACGCGCGCATGGTTGACCGTGTCCGGTACGACGCCGGGCCCGTCGGCGAAGGTCCAGCCCTCTTCGCGCATCAGCCAGTGCACCACCGAAACGCCGATCATGTCTTCCAGCCCCTTGAGGCGCCGCATGATCAGCGTGCGGTGCGCCCACGGGCAGGCCAGGCTCACGTACAGGTGGTAGCGTCCGGGCTGCGCGGCGAAGCCGCTGGTACCGGACGGGCCGGCGCTGCCATCGGCCGTGACCCAGTTGCGGAACGCGGCGTCCTTGCGCACGAAACGTCCGCCGGTGGAGTCGGTGTCATACCACTTGTCCTGCCACTGGCCATTCACCAGAAGTCCCATTTGCTGCTCCTTGACGGCTGCGCGCGCCGTGCCTGTCGCATGGCGCGCCGATGCCGACATGGTGAGCGCATTTGGCCAGCTTTCCCTACGATTTTCCAGAGCAACTCGTTCGACTGCGTTGAACGAGACGACGCCCGGGTCGCACGACGTGGTGCCGCCTTATGCGAGGCTCAGCGGTCCGTCGCCTGCGTCAGCAGGCCGTCGATCTCCGTGTCCTTTTCCTCCCACTGCTGCGCCAGCCAGCGATGGAAGTTGCCGCGGAATGCGGAGTCGGTGCCGTAGTCGGCGTTGCAGAAGGCCGGCGGAATCGGGAGTTGATGCACGCGCACGATGACCGGGCCGGTGCGTCCGCAGGCGAACTGCCAGAAGCTCGGCGCGCCATGCGGATAGACGATGGTCGCATCCAGCAGCGCGCGAAAGCGCTTGCCCATCGCGTTGATGGTCACCGCCAGCCCGCCGGCCCTTGGCTTGAGCAGGTGGCGATACGGCGAAGCCTGCGCCGCGCGCTTGGCCTCGGTGAAACGCGTGCCTTCCGTGAACACCATCACGCTGGTGGGCGACAGCGAAAATTTCTCGCACGCCCGGCGCGCCGTGTCCTGGTCCTCGCGGCGGAGATCGGGCTTGCGGCGCAACTGCGCCCGCGTGTGGCGCTTCATAAAGGGAAAGTCCAGCGCCCACCACGCGAGGCCGATGATCGGCACGTAGAGCAGCTGCTGCTTGAGGAAGAACTTCAGTAGCGGAACGCGCCCGTTGAGTGCGCGCTGCAGCACGAAGATGTCCACCCACGACTGGTGGTTGCAGTTGACGAGATACCAGTCGGATCGCTTCAGGCCCGCAAGGCCATCGACGTCCCAGGCATGGCGCTGGATCGCGCCAAACCACGCACTGTTGCATGTGATCCATGCACGTGCGATGCCATTGAGCATGGGATCGATGCGGCGCCTGGCGCCGGGCATCGGCAAGGCCAGTTTGAGCAGCGCCAGCGGAAACATCAGCAGGCACCAGAACAACGTATTGAGCGCCAGCACGAGCAGGCTCGCGGCGCCCAGTGGCCAGCTGTGCAGCGGCGGGCGGGATTTGCGCGGGTGGACGTGGCGGGCCCTGGGGCCGCCCTGGGTGGCCTGGCCGGCAGCCATGGCGCTGCCGGCGTTGGCGGGGGATGAGGTCGATTTCATGCGCGCCAGTTTGGCGGTGCGAAGCCCGCTAGGGTTTGCGCGGGATCAAGTCCGATCCGATGCGCTTGGGAAATTGCGATGGTGGCCGCAAGGATCAGGAGCTACTTGGCTGGCGCCTTCTTGTTGCTATGTGACTTGCCCGACGATTTGGACTGCGTGTCCTTGTCATCGACCAGAGACGACGAAGTTTCCTGCTTCGCGCCTTGCGTGTACGGGTCGAACTTGTCGCCGGCACGCTGAGTGTCGGGAACATATCCGTCCTTGTTGGTGGAGCGCTGGGTATCGGGGACGTAGCCGTCCTTGTTGGTACTGCGCATGTCATAGTCGTAGCGGTCCGGCGGATTCGCGGGCCCTGCGGCATGGGCGGCCATCGGGACAAGTGCGGCGATGGCCAGTGCGGCGACGATCTTCATAAGTGCCTCCTTGTGATCGGGATCGCCCGGGATCTGTCAGCGTTCCGGCGGCGATGCCCGCCGGATGCGCCAGAGTCCTAGCCTAGGCGCACCGGCCACAAAGTTCCAGTGCCTGCCGTCGCGGCCTGGGGCGCCGGAGTTGCATGGCATCTGTCGCAAACTGTCTCATTCTGAGACACCTTCTCCGGCTGCGTCCGCACGCCGCATGGACGAGGTGTTTCCTTTTACGCGAAAGGCCCGGTGCCGCCGCTGCGCCGCCTTGAAATCGCGCGAGGCGTCCCATAAAGTACCGTCCAGTTTGCGCGTTTGCCCCGCAGCGGGCTGGCGTCGCGAAATCCGACTGGCCTCGTCCGAAGGCCGGCAACACGCCAGCGCGCCATTTGGGGCTGCTGCGGGCACAAGCCAACGGAGACAACGTAATGCCCCTTGCATCGAGTGCCCTGGCGGGCGACGCCAGGACCGCGCGGCGGGACTTCCTGGATGGCAAGGACTTGCCGGCCGGCATGGTTCCCGACGCGATCCTGCGTTCCTGGCAGCGTGCCGCGCAGTCCGGCGTGCGGCCGGACCAGCGCGTGCTGTTTTCGGACATCGTCACGCGCAGCCAGTGGCGGCGTGCCGAAGAAGAGAACCGGGCGCTCATCGAGATGGCCGGCGCCGATATGGAGATCCTCGCGGGTGCATTTCCGTCGCGGCACTGGATCGTCCTGTGCACCAATGCGCAGGGCACGATCGTGGCTTCGCACGGGCGCCTGGATGGCGGGGCCAGCGGGCCATCGCCCCTGCAGCATGGGCGGCAGCTGGACGAAGACGGTATCGGCACCAACGCGCCGGGGTGCGTGCTGGAGGACGGCGGCGGTCCCGGAGCGGAGATCCGTCGCGGCGAGCATTACCTGCATGAACTCGTCGACGTGGTCTGCGCGGCTGCCCCCATCCTGGACTGCCACGACAGACTGATCGGCGTGCTCGATGTCACCGGATTCGGCGTGGACCTGCCGCGCTACGCACTGTCGCGCGTGCAGGCGGCGGCCTTGTCGATCGGCAACCGCACCTTCGAACAGTTGCCCGGCTGCCGCGTGGTCCGCCTGCACCACGACTACCGCATGCTGCAGACGCCGGTCGAGGGCGTCATCGCGTTGTCGGACGATGGCGTGGTCGTCGCGGCAAACCGGGCGGCACGCCAGATGCTGCACCTGTCCGGCGCCGAACTCGGGGTCGCGGATATTGGCACTCTGTTCGTCGGCGGCCTGCGCGGGCCGGGCGGCTCCGTGCCTGCGATGGTGCATACGCCCGCGGGCGAACGACTGCATGTTGCAGCGGCCGATGCGGCAAGCAAGCGCGTGGTGTCGTACCCGGGCACGGCTTCGCCCGCCCCGGGCGCGCCGCAGGTCATCGCCGATGCCACGCTCGGCCGCGTCTACGGCAAGGCCATCATGGCGGTGCGCGAACAGGTGCCGCTGATTCTGCTGGGCGAGACCGGGACCGGCAAGAGCATGCTGGCGCGTGCGCTGCACGATGCGAGCCGGCCCGATGGCGGCTTTGTCTCGCTGAATTGCTCGGCCATTCCGGAGGGCCTGGTGGAGGCGGAGCTGTTCGGCTATGCCGACGGGGCCTTTACGGGCGGCCGCAAGGGCGGTAGCGCGGGCAAGATCGAACAGGCCAACCACGGCACGCTGTTCCTCGATGAGATCGGCGATATGCCGCTGTCATTGCAGACGCGCCTGCTCAGCGTGCTGCAGGAGCGCAGCGTCACGCGCGTGGGCGCCGGCAAGCCGATCGCGGTCGATATTTCCGTGGTCTGCGCCACCCACCGCAACCTGGCCGAACTCGTGCGCGCGGGCGTGTTCCGCGAAGACCTGTTCTTCCGGCTCAACGGCATGTCGGTGCGCATCCCCGCGCTGCGCGAGCGCACCGATCTGCCGGAACTGATCGACAGCACGCTGGCCACGCTCGCGCGCGGCCGACGCAAATTCCTGGATGCCGATGTCATGGCCCTGCTGATGTCCCACGCGTGGCCGGGCAATGTCCGCGAGCTGCACCAGGTGCTGCGCACGGCGGTCGCGCTGTCAGGAGACAGCGCGCAGATCCGGCGCGAGCACCTGGACGAGAGCTGGCTCGAGTCCGTCATCGATAAAGGCGTCGCGGAAGTACCACCGGAGGCAGGCCATCCCACGCGCCTGGCCGATGTAGAGAGCCAGATGATCGAGCGCACGCTCGCCGAGCTTGGCGGCAACCGTTCCAGGGCAGCGAAGGCGCTGGGCATCTCGCGGGCGACGCTGTACCGGAAGCTGGCCCAGGGGAAGGGCCAGTAGCACTGCCTCAATCTGCTCCGCCTGTCTCGGGCGGACTGGCTCAACCTGAGACAGTTCGCCGCGAATCCCCCGAAAAACCGCCGGTTTCCGGCCGCAAATCCTCTTCAGCGCGTCTTCCGCCATGCAGGCACGCCCATTGCGTAGTGATGCGGGAGCGCCGCTTCACGCTTGATGCAATGCCGGTTTCCTCCAGTGACGGCATCGAAGCGGTCGCTTCCCGACAGACAAAGCAAGAAAAGGAGACACGCCATGCAGACCCGTGCAGGACTGCTGATCAACGGAAAGCTGGTACAGGGCAGCGCTACCCTGGATGTGGTCAACCCGGCCACGGGCAAGGTGTTCACCACGGTTGGCCGTGCCACGGAGCGCGACGCGGGTATTGCCGTTGCGGCGGCCAGGGCGGCGCAGCCCGCGTGGGCGTCGCTGGAACTGGCGCAGCGGCGCGCGCTGTTGCTGCACTTTGCCGACGAACTGCAAGCCAACGCGGAAGATCTCGCCGCATCGCTGGTGCTGGAACAAGGCAAGCCGCTGGCCGAGGCGCGGCAGGAACTGCTGTTGGCGCAGGCATTCGTGCGCCATATTGCCGGACTGGACCTGCCGGTATCGGTCGTGCAGGACGATGCCACGCATCGCATCGAGCTGCACCACAAGCCGCTGGGCGTGGTGGCGGCCATCGCAGCGTGGAATTTCCCGGTGCTGATCGCCGCCTACAAGCTGGCCCCGGCGCTGCTGATGGGCAACACCGTGGTGCTCAAGCCCGCACCGACCACGCCGGTGGCCACGCTGCAGATGGGCGCCATCCTCAGGGACATCTTCCCGGCCGGCGTGGTCAACGTCATCACCGATGCCAATGACCTGGGCAACTTCCTGACCTCGCATCCGGACATTGCGAAGGTCTCGTTCACAGGGTCGACCGCGACCGGCAAGAAGGTGATGGCCAGCGCCGGTCCCGGTCTCAAGCGCATCACGCTCGAGCTGGGTGGAAACGATGCGGCGATTGTGCTCGATGACGCCAGCGTCGAAGACATCGCCCCGAAGATCTTCGGCAGCGCGTTCTACAACTGCGGGCAGGTTTGCCTGGCGCTGAAGCGGCTCTACGTGCATGCCTCGATCCACGACCGGCTTTGCGAAGCGCTGGCCGACCTGGCTGGCAAGGCCGTGGTCGGCAACGGCGCGGACCAGGGCGTGACGCTGGGCCCGCTGCAGAACGCCATGCAGTACGACAAGGCCGGACGCTTCCTTGCCGCCGCGCGGCGCGACGGCAAGGTCGTGGCCGGAGGCGCCCTGCTCAAGGGGGACGGCTACTTCGTCGCGCCCACCATCGTGCGCGACCTGCACGACCAGAGCGAACTGGTGGCGGAGGAGCAGTTCGCGCCGATCCTGCCGGTGCTGAAGTACGACACCGTCGATGAGGCCGTGGCACGCGCCAATGCCTCGCCCTACGGCCTGGGTGGCTCGGTGTGGTCGGCCGACCAGGATCGCGCCCGCGCGGTCGCGCAACGCCTGCAGGTCGGCACGGCATGGGTGAACCACCACCTGCACTTCGGTCCGCATATTCCGCTGGTGGGCGCCAAGGAGTCGGGCGTCGGCGTGGAATTCGGCACCGAGGGCCTGGCCGAGTACGCGCAGCTCAGCGTCATCAACATCGCGAAGCAACAGGCGGCCTGAACGTCGGCCTGCTTTGCGGCACCGGGCGCCTGTCGCCCGGTGCCCGGCTGCGTCCCGCCCGAGCGCGGGCCGCGCGGGCACGGCCGTGCCCGACAGAACAAGAATCCGGAGGAGACATGGATCAGACACTAACGGCGCGCGGCCGGGGATGGCGCGCGCATCGAAGCATCACCCGAGCATTCCAGCGGGCCGGTGCGGCCCTGTTGCTGGGGCTGGCCGCCCCGGCCCATGCCATCGACGTGGATGCCGGCGACTATACGGCCTTGCCGGCCGGCACCAACCTGGGACTGCTCTACTACCAGCATGCGGCGCGCGACCGTGTCTACGCCAGCGGCAACCAGGTCGCGGGCGGCAGCCTCGATTCCGACGTCGGCATCCTGCGCTATGTGCATTTCATGGACATCGGCGGCTTCACCGTCGATCCGCAGTTCCTGCTGCCATTCGGCAAGCTGCGCGCATCCGACAACCTGTCCGCGCTTGGCAGCGCGAGCGGCGTGGGCGACCTGATCCTGGCCGCGACGGTGTGGCTGGTCAACCAGCCGGACAGGAAGCAGTACTTCGGCATCACGCCGTTCCTGTATGTGCCGGTGGGCAGCTACGACCGGGACAAGCCGCTCAATCTTGGCGAGAACCGCTGGAAATTCGCATTGCAGGCCGGCTATATCGCGCCGCTGGCCGACAAGGTCACGCTGGACCTCGTTGCCGATGTGACCGTGTTCGGCAACAACACCCGCTTCGGCCCCGCGTCGGCCACGCTGCGGCAGGACGCGCTGGCGCAGGGACAGGCATGGCTGCGCTATCACTTCACGGACACCTTCGACATCCGCGGCGGCCTGTCCTACGCATTCGGCGGCGAGACCTCGGTCAATGGCGTGTCGCGCAACGACCGCACCAATACCTCGAAGTTCTCGGTCGGCTTTGCGTGGTTCCCCGCGCCATCGGTGCAGGTGCTGGGCACATACGGCCAGGACCTTTCGGTGCGCAATGGCCCGATGGAGAACAGCCGCTTCAATGTCCGCTTGCTCAAAGTGTTCTGACGATTCATTCCAACGACAAAGGAGACCACGATGATCACCTCGCAGATGCGTTCCCGCAGTCCGTCATGCGGTTCATCACGTAGCCCGATCCTCGGCAGCGTCGCCGTGGCCGTGCTTGCCCTCGCGGTAGTGCCGGCCGAGGGCGCCGACGTGCGTGCCGCGACCGTGCAGAAGGTGCGCGCCAGCATCGCCCGCGTGGACGGCGCGGCCATCCGCGCCAACGAAGCCGCCACGCCGAACTGGCCGACTTACGGCCTGGACTATGCCGAAACCCGCTTCAGCAAACTCGATCAGATCCACGCCGGCAATGTCAGGGACCTGGGGCTGGTCTGGTCCTACAATCTTGAATCCACGCGCGGCGTGGAGGCCACGCCGCTGGTCGTGGATGGCGTGATGTACGTGTCCGCGCCGTGGAGCGTGGTGCATGCCATCGACGTGCGCAGTGGCAAGACGCTGTGGACCTATGACCCCAAGGTGCCGCGCGACCAGGCCTACAAGGGCTGCTGTGACGTCGTGAACCGCGGCGTGGCCCTCTACAAGGGCAAAGTCTTCGTCGGGTCGTTTGACGGCCGGCTGGTGGCGATCGACGCGGCGACCGGCAAGAAGGTCTGGGAACAGGACACCATCGTCGACCGCAGCCATTCCTACACCATCACCGGCGCACCGCGCGTGTACAAGGGCAAGGTCATCATTGGCAACGGCGGCGCCGAGTATGGCGCGCGCGGCTACATCACGGCCTACGATGCCGAGACCGGTGCGCAGCAATGGCGCTGGTTCACGGTGCCGGGCGATCCGTCCAGGCCATTCGAGAACGAGGCCATGGCCAGGGCCGCGGCCACCTGGGACCCGTCCGGCAAGTACTGGGTCAACGGCGGCGGCGGCACGGTCTGGAACACCATGGCGTTCGACCCGGACCTGAACCTGATGTACATCGGCACCGGCAATGCCGGCCCATGGAGCCGCAAGGTGCGCAGCCCTGGCGGCGGCGATAACCTGTATGCGGCGTCGGTCGTGGCGCTCAACCCGGACACGGGCGAGTATGTCTGGCACTACCAGGAAACGCCCGGCGACAACTGGGACTACACCTCGACCCAGGACATCATCCTGGCCGACCTGCAGATCGACGGCCAGCCGCGCAAGGTGATCCTGCATGCGCCGAAGAACGGCTTCTTCTTCGTGATCGACCGTACCAACGGCAAGTTCATCTCGGCGAAGAACTTCGTCGACGTGAACTGGGCGTCGGGCTACGACAAGAACGGGCGCCCGATTGAAACGCCGCTGGCCGATACCTCGGGCAAGCCCGTCGACGTCGTGCCGGGCCCGTTTGGCGCGCACAACTGGCATGCGATGTCGTTCAACCCGCGTCTCGGGTTGGCCTATATCCCGGCCCAGCATGTGCCGCTGACGCTGGCCGACAACAAGGGCTGGGAGCACAACCAGAAGGATTCGCCGGAAGCGCATCGCGGCGTGGGCTGGAACCTTGGCATGCTGGTCAACGCCGAGCCGCCGAAGAGCAAGCCCATGGGCCGCCTGATCGCCTGGGACCCGATCCGCCAGAAGGCGGTCTGGCATCAGGACTACACCGGCCCGTGGAATGGCGGCACCCTGACCACGGCCGGGAACCTGGTGTTCCAGGGGACTGCAGACGGGCGCTTCATTGCCTATCACGCCCAGACCGGCGAAAAGCTGTGGGAAACGCCGACCGGAACCGGCGTGGTGGCACCGCCCGTGACCTACATGGTCGATGGCCGCCAGTACGTGTCGGTTGCGGTCGGCTGGGGCGGCGTGTTCGGGCTCAGTGCCCGTTCCACCGATCGGCAGGCACCGGGCACGGTCTACACCTTTGCTGTCGGCGGCAAGGCCAGGGCGCCGGCCTTTGCGCCGTACCCGATGGCGGAGCTGGTATCAGGCGTCAGGTACGACGCCGGCAAGGTGCAGGAAGGGCAGAAGCTCTACGTCAACAACTGCGTGTTCTGCCATGGCGTGCCGGGCGTGGACAAGGGCGGCAACATCCCCAACCTGGCCTATGTCGGGGCCCCGGTCATCGAGCACCTGGACAAGTTCGTGTTCAACGGGCCGTTCGTGCAGAAGGGCATGCCCGACTTCACGGGCAAGCTGACGGCCGAGGACGTGGTCAAGATCCAGGCCTTTATCCTTGGCACCGCCGATGCGGTGCGGCCGAAGAAGCCGTAGTGAAAGGGCCGGGGCGCTGCGGCGTCCCGGCTCAGACGCATTCCTGCCGGCGGCCGCGTTCGAGCAACGCCTTGCCCACGCGCGAACCATACGGCCGCCCGATCGCTTCCGAAATAAAGGCGCCGGCCTGTATGACCTGGTCGAGATCAACGCCGGTATGGATGCCCATGCCATGCAGCATGTACAGCAGATCTTCGGTCGCCACGTTGCCCGAAGCGCCCTTGGCGTAAGGACAGCCGCCGAGGCCCGCGACCGAGGCGTGGAAGATGCGGATGCCCGCTTGCAGGCTGGCGAGGATATTGGGCAGCGCCTGGCCATAGGTATCGTGGAAATGCCCGGCCAGCCGCTCGCGCGGGAAGACGCTCGCCGCGGCTTCCATGACGGCCTGCGTGCGCAGCGGCGTGCCCACGCCGATGGTGTCGGCGATGTCGATCTCGTCGCAGCCCAGGTCGCGCATGCGGGCGACCACGTCGGCCACTTTCTCAAGCGCGATGTCGCCCTCATAGGGGCACCCAAGCGCGCAGGAAATGCTGGCGCGCAGGCGCAGGCCTGCCGCCTTGGCCGCTGCGGCCACCGGCTCGAAGCGTGCAATCGATTCGGCCACGGAGCAGTTGATGTTGCGCTGGGAAAACGCCTCGCTGGCGGCGCCGAAGATGACGACCTCGCCGGCTTCTGCAGCGAGTGCCGCTTCGAAACCCTTCATATTGGGCGTCAGCGCCGAATAGACCGTGCCGGCCCGGCGCGCGATGGCGCCCATGACTTCGGCGCCATCGGCCATCTGCGGCACCCACTTGGGCGAGACAAAGGACGCGGCCTCGATATTGGCGAAGCCTGCCGCGCTCAGGCGGTCGACGAGTTCGATCTTGACCGCGGCCGACACATGGCGCGCTTCGTTCTGCAGCCCGTCGCGCGGGCCCACCTCGACGAGCTTGACGGCCTCGGGCAGCGCAAGCGACTGGGGAAGCGCAGGGGCGTTCCGTTCCATTTTCCGTTCCATCTCAGGCGGCCTCCTGTTCCAGCGTGACCAGTTGCGCGCCTTCCTGGACCTGGTCGCCGACGGCGTACAGCACTTCTTGCACGGTGCCGCCTGCCGGCGCGGTCAGCGTGTGTTCCATCTTCATGGCTTCCATGACGATCAGCGCATCGCCCTTGCTGATGGTGGCGCCTGCCTCGACCATCACCGCAATAATGCGTCCCGGCATCGGCGCGGCCAGCTTGCCGCCTTCGCTTTCGGCTTCGCCGGCATGCAGCAGCGGGTCCACCAGTACCAGGGAGCACTGGCCTTCGCCGCTGAACACGTGCAGCGTGTCGCCCTCGATATGGCACTGGCCCTTGACGGTACGCTCGCCAAGGTCGACGGTATGCACTTCGTCGCGCAGCGATGCGCGGAATGGCAAGGTCTTCCCGCGGGCGCTAAGGCGCCGGCGGCCGGCTTCGCTGTGCACGGTGACATCGATGTCGCCGTCAGGGCTCTGCAGGCGGTAGGTCGTGCTGCCTGCGCCATTGAGCCGCCACGCGCCGCCATGCGTCCACGGCGAATGCTGGTCGGCCGCGTCGATGCGGCGCTCGCGCGTCTCGCGGTCGAGCAGCGCCGCGGTCGCCAGTGCAATGAAATCCATGCCGACCGGCGCGGGCGCCGGGAACAGCGTGGCCTCGTTGCGCTCGATCAGCCCCGTGTCGAGATCGGCCGTGCGGAACGCCTCGGACTTCACCAGCCGCTGCAGGAACGCCACGTTGGTCGACAAACCGACGACGTGATACGCCGCCAGCGCCTGGCGCATGCGCGCGAGCGCCTCGTCGCGGTCCTTGCCCCAGACGATCAGCTTGGCGATCATCGGGTCGTAGTAAGGGCTGATGGTGTCGCCTTCGCGCACGCCGGCGTCGATGCGAACGCCGGCGGGGCCGTGGGCGTCGCCGCCGCGCATGAACTGCACGGCCGGCGGCGTGCGCAGGAAGCGCAGCGTGCCGGTGGACGGCAGGAACTGCTTGTCGGGATTCTCGGCGTAGATGCGCGCTTCGAGCGCGTGGCCGTCGATGCGGAGTTGCTCCTGCTTCAGCGGCAGCGCCTCGCCGGAGGCCACGCGCAGTTGCCATTCGACCAGGTCCTGCCCGGTGATCATCTCGGTGACCGGATGCTCGACCTGCAGGCGCGTGTTCATCTCCATGAAGTAGAACGAGCCGTCCTGGTTGGCGATGAACTCGACCGTGCCGGCGCCGACATAGCCCACCGCCTTGGCCGCAGCCACGGCGGCCTCGCCCATCGCGCGGCGCCGTTCTTCCGTCATGCCCGGCGCGGGCGCTTCTTCCAGTACCTTCTGGTGACGGCGCTGCACCGAGCAGTCGCGCTCGAACAGGTAGACGCAGTCGCCGCGGGTATCGGCAAACACCTGGATTTCGATATGGCGCGGCCGGGTCAGGTACTTTTCGACGAGCACCTTGTCGTCGCCAAAGCTGGCCGACGCCTCGCGCTTGACGGAGGCCAGCGCCGCCTCGAAGGCATCGCCCGATTCCACCACGCGCATGCCCTTGCCGCCGCCGCCGGCGCTGGCCTTGAGCAGTACCGGGTAGCCGATGCGGTCGGCCTCGCGGCGCAGCAGCGCAGGGTCCTGGTCTTCGCCGTGGTAGCCGGGCACCAAGGGCACCGAGGCCTTTTCCATCAACTGCTTGGCCGCGCTCTTGCTGCCCATCGCGTGGATGGCCGAAGCCGGCGGGCCGATGAAGACCAGTCCCGCCGCGGCGCAGGCCTCGGCAAAGGCCTCGTTCTCGGAGAGGAAGCCGTAGCCGGGGTGGATCGCCTGCGCGCCGGTCTCCTTCGCCATCTCGATGATGTGGTCGGCGCGCAGGTAGCTGTCGCGCGCGGCGGCGCCGCCGATGTGCACGGCCTCGTCGCAGAAGGCGACATGGCGCGCATCGGCGTCGGCGTCCGAGTATACCGCGACGGTGCGGATGCCCAGCCGGCGGCAGGTGGCGGCGACGCGGCAGGCGATTTCACCGCGGTTCGCGATCAGGATCTTGTTGAACATGGTCTCTCCTGGAGATGGGGGCGGGCGGTGTCAGCCGCGACCGCTGCCGCATGCGGGCAGCGGGCAGACGCTGCCTCGGCATGCCGCCGGGGTTCGTTTGATGGGGATGTCGGGTGCGGCGCTCGGCTGTGACTTAGGCCGGCTTCCAGGCTGGCGAGCGCTTTTCCAGGAAGGCGCGCACGCCTTCGCGGCCTTCTTCCGAGGCGCGGATGGCCGCGATGCGGTCCGCCGTATCGGCCAGCAAATCGTTGTCGATCACGCGGCCCGCGACTTCCTGCACCAGACGCTTGCTCTCGCGCACGGCGTTGGGGCTGTTCCCGACCAGGGCTGCGGAGATTTCCCCGACCTTGGCGTCCAGCGCGTCGGCCGGCACCACGGCGTGGACGAAGCCCAGGCGCAGCGCTTCGGCGGCATCGAAACGCTCGGCGGTGATGAAATAGCGGCGCGATGCCTGCTCGCCCATGGCGCGGATCACGTACGGGCTGATGGTGGCGGGCAGCAGGCCCAGGCGGGCTTCCGACAGGCAGAAGTGCGCATGGTCGGCCGCCACCGCGATGTCGCAGGCCGCCACAAGGCCCACGCCACCGGCGTAGGTGTCGCCCTGGATGCGGGCGATCACCGGGCGCGGGCAGGACCAGATGGCGTGCAGCATCTGCGCCAGTGCGAGTGCGTCGGCGCGGTTCTCGTCGTTCGAGTAGCCGGCCATCTTCTTCATCCAGTTCAGGTCGGCGCCGGCGCAGAAGGCGGGGCCGTTGCCGGCCAGGACAATGGCTCGCACCTCGTCGTTTCCGCCGAGCCCGCGGAAGGCCTCGGTCAGTTCGGCGATGACGGTCTCATTGAACGCGTTGCGCACGTCCGGGCGGTTCAGCGTGACGGTCGCCAGATGGCGGGCGATGGTGACGGTAAGCGTGGTGAATTCCATGGCGGTCTGGCTTGAATGAGCGTGGGTCAGTGGCAGGCTTACATGCGGAACACGCCGAACTTCATATCCTCGATCGGCGCGTTCAGGCTGGCCGACAGGCCCAGCCCCAGCACCGTGCGCGTCTGCGCCGGGTCGATCACGCCGTCGTCCCACAGCCGCGCGCTCGCGTAGTACGGGTGGCCCTGGTGCTCGTACTGGTCGCGGATCGGCTGCTTGAACGCGTCTTCCTCTTGCGCGCTCCACTGGCCGCCCCTGGACTCGATGCCATCGCGGCGCACCGTGGCCAGCACGCTCGCGGCCTGCTCGCCGCCCATCACCGAGATGCGCGCGTTCGGCCACATCCACAGGAAGCGCGGCGAATACGCGCGGCCGCACATGCCGTAGTTGCCGGCGCCGAACGAGCCACCGATGATCACGGTGAACTTCGGCACCTGCGCCGTCGCCACCGCGGTCACCATCTTGGCGCCGTTGCGCGCGATGCCCTCGTTCTCGTACTTGCGGCCGACCATGAAGCCGGTGATGTTCTGCAGGAACACCAGCGGAATCTTGCGCTGGCAGCACAGTTCGATGAAGTGCGCGCCCTTGAGCGCCGACTCGGAGAACAGGATGCCGTTGTTGGCGATGATGCCGACCGGGTAGCCCCAGATGCGCGCGAAGCCGCATACCAGCGTGGTGCCGTAGCGCGCCTTGAACTCGTCGAATTCGGAACCGTCGACGATGCGCGAGATCACCTCGCGCACATCGAACGGCTTGCGCGTGTCGGTCGGGATCACGCCGTACAGTTCTTGCACCGGGTACAGCGGCTCGGCCGGCTCGTGCAGGCGGATCTGGTCGGGCTTGCGCCGGTTCAGGTGCTGCACGATATTGCGCGCCAGCGACAGCGCGTGATGGTCGTTCTGCGCGAAGTAGTCGGCCACGCCCGACAGGCGCGTATGCACATCGGCGCCGCCGAGGTCCTCGGCGGTGACTTCCTCACCCGTGGCGGCTTTCACCAGCGGCGGGCCGCCCAGGAAAATGGTGCCCTGGTTCTTGACGATGATCGACTCGTCGCTCATCGCCGGCACGTAAGCGCCGCCGGCCGTGCACGAGCCCATCACCACCGCGATCTGCGGGATGCCCTGCTTGGACAGGTTGGCCTGGTTGTAGAAGATGCGGCCGAAGTGATCCCGGTCGGGGAAGACATCGTCCTGGTTCGGCAGGTTGGCACCGCCCGAGTCGACCAGGTAGATACAAGGCAGGTTGTTCTGCTCGGCGATCTCCTGCGCGCGCACATGTTTCTTGACCGTCATCGGGTAGTAGGTGCCACCCTTGACGGTCGCGTCGTTGCAGACGATCACGCATTCCTGCCCGGCCACGCGGCCGATGCCGGTGATGATGCCGGCGCCCGGCGCGGCGTTGTCGTACATGTCGTACGCCGCGAGCTGCGACAACTCCAGGAACGGCGTGCCCGGGTCCAGCAACTGCTGCACGCGGTCACGCGGCAGCAGCTTGCCGCGCGAAAGGTGCTTGTCGCGCGCGGCATCGCCGCCGCCTTCGGCCAGCTTCGCCACCTTGGCCCTGAGGTCGGCCACCAGCGCCTGCATGGCTTCGGCGTTGGCCTTGAACGCTTCGGAGCGCGCGTTGAGTTTGGTTTCTAAGGTCGGCATACGATCTTGGGCAGGTCTGGTTCTGGTCAGGCCGCGGCGGGGCGGGGCAATCGGGGGCGGGGGGCGTCGGTAGCGGGTCAGGCCGTTTCGGCAAACAGCTCGCGGCCGATCAGCATGCGGCGGATTTCAGAGGTGCCGGCACCGATCTCGTACAGCTTGGCGTCGCGCCACAGGCGGCCGGCCGGGTATTCGTTGATATAGCCGTTGCCACCGAGGATCTGCACGGTCTCGCCGGCCATCCACGTGGCCTTCTCGGCCGTGTACAGGATCACCGCCGCGCAGTCCTTGCGCACCTGGCGCACGTGATCGACGCCGAGCGAATCGAGGTTCTTGCCGACCGTGTAAAGATAGCTGCGTGCGGCCTGCAGCGTGGTGTACATGTCGGCGACCTTGCCCTGGATCAGCTGGAATTCGCCGATGCTCTGGCCGAACTGCTTGCGGTCGTGGATGTAGGGCGTGACCACGTCCATGCACGCCTGCATGATGCCGATCGGGCCGCCCGACAGCACGGCGCGCTCGTAATCGAGGCCGCTCATCAGCACCCTGGCGCCGCCGTTCTTGGCGCCGAGGATGTTTTCCACGGGCACTTCGACGTCCTCGAACACCAGTTCGCCAGTGTGCGAGCCGCGCATGCCCAGCTTGTCGAGCTTCTGCGCGACCGAGAAGCCCTTCATGCCCTTCTCGACGATGAAGGCGGTCATGCCGCGCGCGCCCAGGTCCGGCTCGGTCTTCGCATACACCACCAGCACGTCGCAGTCCGGGCCGTTGGTGATCCACATCTTGGTGCCGTTGAGCACGTAGCGGTCGCCCTTGAAGTCGGCGCGCAGTTTCATGCTGACCACGTCGGAGCCGGCATTGGGTTCGCTCATGGCCAGCGCGCCGATCCATTCGCCCGACACCAGCTTGGGCAGGTACTTCGCCTTCTGCGCAGGGGTGCCGTTGCGGTGGATCTGGTTCACGCACAGGTTCGAATGCGCGCCGTACGACAGGCCGACCGAAGCGGAGGCGCGGCTGATTTCCTCCATCGCGACCATGTGGGCGAGGTAGCCCATGTTGGCGCCGCCGTACTCTTCGGCCACGGTGATGCCGAGCACGCCGAGGTCGCCCATCTTCTTCCAGGCGTCCATGGGGAACTGGTCGGTGCGGTCGATCTCGCCGGCGCGCGGGGCCAGTTCAGCCTGGGCCCAGTCGCGCACGGCGCCGCGCAGCATCTCGATGTCTTCGCCCAGGTCGAATTTCAGGCCAGGGAGTTCGGTCATGATCGTGTTCTTCCGTGAATGTGTTGGGAGCGCCATGGTCAGGCGGTCTTGCTTTCGCTGAGGTTGAGTTCCTTCGTCATGCGTTCGCGCATGACGAACTTCTGCACCTTGCCCGTGATGGTCATCGGCATCTCGTCGACGAAGCGGATGTAGCGCGGGATCTTGTAGTGGGCGATCTGGTCGCGGCAGAACGTGCGGATCTCGTCTTCCGTGGCGCTCTGTCCCGGCTTGAGCACGATCCATGCGCAGATTTCCTCGCCGTACTTCTGGTCCGGCACGCCGAATACCTGCACGGCCTGCACCTTCGGATGGCGGAACAGGAATTCCTCGATCTCGCGCGGATAGACGTTCTCGCCGCCGCGAATCAGCATGTCCTTGACGCGGCCGACGATATTGCAATAGCCCTCGGCATCGATCGTCGCCAGGTCGCCGGTGTGCATCCAGCCGTCGCGGATCGCTTCGCCGGTGCGGGCTTCGTCATCCCAGTAGCCGAGCATGACCGAGTAGCCGCGCGTGCACAGCTCGCCGGTTTCACCGACCGGCACGATCTGGCCCGTGGCATCGACGACCTTGCATTCGAGGTGCGGCTGCACGCGGCCAACCGTGGAAACGCGCTTGGCGAGCGGGTCGTCGGTCGAGCTCTGGAACGATACGGGGCTGGTCTCCGTCATGCCGTAGGCAATCGTGACCTCCGCCATGTGCATGTCGGCGACGACGCGCTTCATGACCTCGATCGGGCACGGCGAGCCGGCCATGATGCCGGTGCGCAGCGTCGAGAAGTCGAAGCGGCTGAACTCGGGATGATCGAGCTGAGCGATGAACATGGTGGGCACGCCATGCAGGGCGGTGCAGCGCTCCTCGCTGACGGCCGACATGGTCGCAACCGGTTCAAACGCTTCGCCCGGGAATACCATGCAAGCGCCCGTGGCAACACAGGCAAGCACGGCCAGGACCATGCCGAAGCAGTGGTACAGGGGCACCGGAATGCACAGCTTGTCCTGCTCGGTGAAGCGCATCGCGGCCGCGATGTAGCGTGCGTTATTGAGGATGTTCCGATGCGTCAGCGTGGCGCCCTTGGGCGCGCCCGTGGTGCCGCTGGTGAACTGGACGTTGATCGGGTCCTTGCGGTCGAGCTGGGCGGTGATCGCGTCCAGTTCGGACGCCGGCACGCCTGCGCCGCGGGCGAGCAATTCAGTCCAGGTCAGCATGCCCGGCGTGGGCTTGTCTTCCATGCGGATGACCCAGCGCAGCGCCGGCAGGCGCGCTGCCTGCAGTGCGCCCGGCTCGCACTGCTGCAACTCGGGGGCCAGGGCCTGCAGCATGTCGAGGTAGCGCGAGGTCTTGAACGACTCCGGCGCGATGACCGCCTTGACGCCGACCTTGTTCAGCGCGTATTCCAGTTCGGAGAGCCGATAGGCGGGGTTGATGTTGACCATCACGATGCCGACGCGTGCCGTGGCGAACTGGGTCAGGAGCCATTCGGCGCGGTTCGGCGACCAGATGCCGACGCGGTCGCCGCGGCGCAGGCCCAGCGCGTGAAGGCCGGCCGCCAGGGCATCGACGGCAGCGGCGAATTCCTGCCAGGTCCAGCGGATGCCCTGTTCGCGGAATACCACCGCCGGGCGCTGGCCGCAGCGCGCGACCGTATCGGCCAGCAGGGCCGGGATGGTTTGTTCGCTGAGCGGGGAGGTGGTGTCGCCCTTTACATAGGACAGCCCGTTGGCAGGCAAGGTCGTATCGGGCACGGGCCGGGGTGTCCCAGGCTGCATCGTCATGCTCGTCTCCAGAATGCGGCGTTCGGTGTCGTTTTTCCCGTATCTTGAGCTTCACTCAAAATATGATCGGGACGTTCTCGGGCGGTTTGGCGCTGCTTTGTTCTCGTTGTTCGGTAAAGTTATACCTGTCCTCAGAAAAAATCAACAAAAATTGAGTGTTGGTCAACTATCGTATAAAGTGAGTTGGAAGGCGCGCCCGGGCGGGCGGCCGAGGCAGGAGGGCGGCACTTATAATGCGGTCCTCGCAGATCACACCACGCAAGGACACGTCGATGCAGCAGATTGCGGGACAGCGCCGGGTGCCGGCGCGCGCCAAGGCCGAGCAGCGCATGCGCGACATCCTCCGGGTCGGTCGGGAAGTGTTTTCCGAGCTTGGCTACGAGCGCGCGACGACGACGGAGATCGCACAGCGTCTCGGTATCTCCGAAGGCACCGTCTTTACCTACTTCCACAGCAAGCGGGATCTCTGTGTGAGGGTCATCCAGGACTGGTACGACGAGATCATCGCGGCCATCGAGAGTGGCCTGCCGCGCGAGCAAAGCACCAAGGTCCAGCTGGAGTTCTTCGTGCGCACTCACCTGCGGCTGTTCCTGATCCAGGGCACGGGGCTGTGCGCGCTGGTGCTGTCGGAGGGGCGTGCCAAGGGGCAGGGGCTGGATGAGGTCTTCGTGCCGCTGCAGCGCCGCTACACGGCACCGCTGATGGACCTGCTGGCACGCGCGCAGGCGCGCAAGGAAATCCGCACCGACCTGTCATTGCGCTTGCTGCGCTCGGCCATTCTCGGGCCGATGGAGCACATCCTGTGGGATGCGGTAGTGAGCGGGCGTCCGGTCGATATCGACCGCGCCGCCAGCGACCTGATCGCGCTGCTGTGGCCGGCGCTGCAGCCGCCCGACCTGGAGGCGGTCGCGCTCAAGCAGTTCTATGGCGAAGTGGGCGCAGCGCTGGCGCGCGTGAAGCAGGGCGAGGCGCAGCAGGACTAAGCCGCGCTACTGCGCGGACCGGAACAGGTCGGGAATCCCCGTGGCGTTGTCGTCCTGCAGCGCGTCAGGCTCGCCGACGAGAAAGACGGCAGCCAGTGCCGCGGCGAATACGGCGATCAGGTAGGCGAGTCTGGCATTCATGGCTGTTCCTCGAAATGGACTGCTGCCTCTCTTACGCACATGCCGTGCCACGTGCCGATCGCACTGCCAGGTGCTCAGTCAGTCTCCGGAGGGCCGGAAAATGGTGGCGGGCAGCCAACAGGCGCCCGATTGGCGTTGGGCCAGGCCAGACTTCGACAGGTCCCGGAATGAAAAAACAGCGCCCGCCGCGCCGCTTTCGCGGACAGGCGGGCGCCGTCGATGGCCCGGGTGGAGCGAGTGGAACGGGCCCGACTGGCGCGCCGGTTCCTACATGCGACCCTTCCAGGGCACGAGCCAGGTCTCCGACTTGCGCATCAGCAGGTCGAACAGGAAGGCGATCAGCCCGATCAGTAGGATGCCCATGATGACCACGTCCGTGCGCAGGAAGTTGGAGGCATTGAGCACCATCTGGCCGAGGCCGGCGGTGGCCGCCACCATCTCGGCGGCGACCAGCGTGGTCCAGCCGAAGCCGATGGCGATGCGCATGCCGGTCAGGATGTCGGGCAGGGCGGCGGGCAGCACCACGTGGCGGATCACCTGCCACGGTGTGGCGCCCATCGAGTAGGCCGCGTTGATCTGCTCGATGGTGACCGAACGCACGCCGGCCCGGGCCGACATGGCGAGCGGCGCAAAGCAGGCCAGGTAGATCAGCAGGATCTTGGAGGTCTCGTCGATGCCGAACCAGATCACGATCAGCGGCAGGTAGGCCAGCGGCGGCAGCGGGCGGTAGAACTCGATGGGCGGATCGAAGACGCCGCGCGCGACGCGCGACACACCCATCAGCACGCCGACCGGCACGGCGGTGAGCACGGCCAGCGCGAAGGCGCCGAACACGCGCACCAGGCTGGCCTGGAAGTGTTCCAGCAGCGGCTGCCCGCCCTGCACGTTGCCGTTCCAGGCATCGATAAAGGCCCTGATGATCGCCTCGGGCGTGGGCAGGAACAGCGGCGGCACCCATTGCAGGTGGCTGGCGATCCACCACAGGGCGAGCAACGCCATCACGGTGACCGTGGCAATGCGCGAACTGGAGCCTTCGCCGGGCATGCGGTAGCCGGAGACGGTGCGCATGGGGCGGCGCCCGGCCGCCGGCTGGCCGGTGCCGGCGGTGCTCTTGACGGTCGCTGCGGTGGCCGCCACGGTGGCGGCGTCGACCTGCTGGACGGGTACGGTCATGGCTTTATCCTCAGGGCGTGGCATGAATCAGGTCGACGATTTCTTCGCGGTAGCGGATGAATTCCGGATCGGACTTGACCGCCCGTGCATCGCCGCATTCGATGTAGCGCCGTGCGAAGGGCAGGTCGTAGCTGTGCGCGATGCGGCCGGGCGACGGCGTCATCACGATCAGCCGCGTGGCAAGGAAGAGCGCCTCTTCCACGCTGTGCGTGATGAAGAAGACGATCTTCTGCTCGCGTGCCCACAGCCGCAGGATCAGCGCCTGGATCGATTCGCGCGTGAGCGCGTCGAGCGCGCCCAGCGGCTCGTCCATCAGCATCACTTCCGGGTCATTGGCCAGGGCGCGCGCAATGCCCACGCGCTGCTGCATGCCGCCGGAGAGCTGGTAGACAGGCTTGCCGGCCACCTTCTCCAGCCCGACCTGCGCCAGTTTTTCCTGCGCGATGCGCAGGCGTTCGGCACGGCTCACGCCGCGCAGCCGGAGCCCGAGCGCGACGTTGTCGACCACGTTGAGCCACGGCATCAGCGCATGCTTCTGGAACACCACGCCGCGTTCGGCTCCGGGGCCCAGCACGGGCTTGCCATCGAGGCGGATCTCGCCTTCCGACGGCTGCATGAAGCCGGCAATGCAGGACAGCAGCGTGGTCTTGCCGCAGCCCGAGGCGCCGAGCGCGACGACGAAGTCGCCGCGTTCCATGGTCAGGTTCACTTGCGACAGCGCGAGCGTCTGCGCGCCGCCGCGGCCGCCGTAGTTGACGCTGACCTTGTCGATTTCCAGCCGGGACATGACAGTCCTCCTGAAGTATTGGGGTGTGGCTTGCCGCATCGCCGGCCGGACAGGCGCGGGGGCGGGCGATGGCGGGTACGGCAGCGGGGCCGGGCCGGCACCGCCGCGTGGCGCTTTAAGAGGCTGTGGTTATTGCGCGGCGCGCCGGACCCACTCGGCGTTGACGCCGCTGCTGTAGTCGGGCAACACGGTCTGGATCGTGCCCTGTTCCTTCAGGAAGAGCGCTGCCGAGCGCAAGGCACTGGCCGCGCCACCGCCGAGCCAGCGCGGCGAGGCTTGTTCCTGCAGCGTGGGGAAGCTGTACAGCGCCATGCTGGCCGGCACCTCCTCGGCCTTGGCGCCGGTCAGCCGGGCGATCGCCTTGATGTTCGGCGAATCGGCAGTCCAGGTGGCCTTGTGGTTGCGGTAGTTGTCGTCCGCGGCGGCCAGCACGCGCACGAACTTGACCATGAAGTCAGGGTTCTCGCGCGCGAACTTCTTGTTGGCGATCATGCCGTCGAAGGTGGCCTTGCCGGTCTGCGCGGCAATCTGGCCCGAAGTCGTCAGCACCTTGCCCGAGCGCTTGACCTTGGCCAGCACCGGGTCCCAGATGAAGGTGGCGTCGATGTCGCCGCGCTCCCATGCGGCGGCCACTTCGGGCGGACGCATGTTCATGATCTTGACGTCCTTCGGATTGACCTTGGCCTGCTCCAGTGCGACCAGGGTGTGGTAATGCGTCGTCGAGACGAACGGCACCCCGACGCGCTTGCCCTTGAGGTCGGCGATGCTGGTGACTTGCGAACCATTGCGGGCCACGAACGCTTCGGCGGCGTTGATATCGTCCAGGATCCAGAACAGCTCGACATCCAGCCCTTGGGACAGGGCCGAGGCGATCGGCGACGAACCGGCCTCGCCGATGGCGATCTGGCCCGAGGCCATGGCGCGGATCACGTCGCCGCCGCCGGTGAACTGACGGAACGAGACCTTGTAGCCGGTCTGCTTCTCCACCTCCTTCATGTCCTGCGCATAGCGCCAGGGCACCACCATGTCCTGATAGGCGATGACGACTTCCTTGGCCTGCGCGTGGGCGGACGGGGCCAGTACGGCCGCCAGCGCGAGGCCTGCTGCCAGTTGCTTGAACCAATGCATGATGAGACTCCTCGATGATTGAGACTGCTTACATGCCGACCGCAGCGGCGGCACGGTGGGTCGGCACCGGCGCGGTGCCCGCGCGTGGTGCCTAAACGAGGAGGAGAAGAAGTTTTGCATGAGGCATGCCAGTCTCCTTTGGCTGGGGTGTCTTATGCACCCTCTCTGTTTGATGGGCTTCCCGGATGGGTCGGGAAGCGCCGGCACATGACGCTTTGTGCGACATGTGAGCGCCATGGTAGGGAAGGCCGCTATGCGCGGTTAGTGCCAGTGGTGGGGTTTTGATGGGTCCAGCTTTTTGATTTGCCGGAGGGGGGATTGACTGGGCTATCGCCCTTGGCCGGCGCTGCTGTTGCGGGGTTTTGATGGGTCCGGCTTTTTGATTTGCCCGAGGGGGGATTGACTGGGCTATCGCCCTTGGCCGGCGCTGCTGTTTCGCCGGCGTAGCCGGCGACCTGCTTCTTGTCCGAGCGACAAGAAGTAGGCAAGAAACGCGTCGCCTGGCGGCTGGCCATCAACGAGGCGCTGCTATCGTTCGGGCGGCTTTGGTCTCGCGAGGCTTGGCCATTGTTCGAGACTGCTACGCATGGTGAGTCAGAACCAGTGCCTGCGATAACCGGCTTTTGAACGATCCCCATGTCGGGCGGTGGCCGCCTGCTGCCACCGTTATCGCATTATCGCCTTCGGCTGCTGCGCGGCTCACTAGCCGGCATGGCGAGGGGCATCAACGTCGCTGGTGCCGAGGGGCGGCCACTTTTTTTGTTTCTTACTGCGGCGCGGCCGTATGGGTTGGCGGACAAAAAGTGATTCGCCGGCTACGCCGGCGAAACGATAGGCCCAGATTGCCTGACTGCGGGGAAAGCCCTCGTCACTCCGGCTTGGCCGCCTCAACCTTTACGGCTTCACTCTCGGCCGCTTCACTTTCGGCCGCCGCACTCTTCGCGACTTCCGCGACAGGCTGCTGCTTGACCTTCTGTGCCCGGTTGGCACGATGCTGCTGCGAGCGCTGCTGCTGGGCCCGCTTGGCATCCGCCAGCGTTACCTGCCCGGCCGACTCGCCCGCCAGATCCAGCCGCATGGCGCCTTCCACCATGCACGTCCAGTAACGCGTGCCGCGGCACCACGTCCGCACGGCCTCGCGCAGCATCGCTTCGTCCAGCGCCAGCGACGCGGCATGCTGAAGCAGATCCTCGAAGATACCGACCTTGAGCGGCACCTTGGGCGCAGGGTTCTTGGGGAAGGCCAGCGGGAAGCGCTTCTGCAGCTTGCCAATGGCCTGGATCACCGGGTCGACGGGCTTGCCCGCATTGGCAGGCTTGGCCGCCGCGTCGGCGCGTGCACGGGGCGGCTTTGCCGGACGCGCTTCTTTCGCCGGGCGGGCTTCCTTCGCTTGCTTTGCCGGGCGGGCGTCCTTCGCCTGCTTTGCCAGTTGTGCCTTCAGTGCTGCCAGTTGTTCGAAACCCATCTTGTCCTGCCAATTGAGAATTTGGAGGGATTCTAACAGCCCCGGTCCGGCGCCGGCTGCGAGGCATTCTTCATCGCACCGGCGCTGCTCTATGCTGCAGTAGCAAGCAAGCAGCCGTGCCCGCGCGGCAGCGCCATGTCATCTGCCGGCATCGATGGAGGAGCCATGTCAGACGAAACCCGTGACGCGCCACAGACCGTGGTCGTGGTCCATCCCGACCGGGAGATCCCGACGCTGCAGAAACTGCCGTATTTCGTCGGCATCTCCCGCCAGACGGCCGGTGCGAGGGCGCTGTCCATGTCGATCGTGGTCGTCCCGCCCGGCGGCCATGCCGAGCCGCACCTGCACCGCGGTTATGAAACCGCCATCTATGTGATCGAGGGCCGGGTGGAAACCCGCTACGGGCCGGGCCTGCGCCAGTCAGTGGTGGCCGGGGCCGGTGATTTCCTGTTCATTCCTCCGGGTGTGCCGCACCAGCCCTTCAACCTTAGCGACACGGCGCCGGCGCGCGCGATCGTTGCGCGCAACAATCCGGAGGAACGTGAGGAGGTCGTGCCCTATGACCCGGAGGTCGACGCTTAGCGGGCACCGGGCATGGCGAGCGGTGGCGCATTCACTTCGTCCACCCGATCCGGTGCCGTTCCTGCGTCGCCTGGTGCCGTGCATCGTCCTCGGTGTGCAGGTAGATGCTGGTGGTGGCAATGGAGGCGTGGCCGAAATTGTCGCGCACATGGCGCAGGTCCACTTGCCGGTCGCTCATGTGCGAGCCGGCCGTATGCCGCAGCCAGTGCGCCGATGCGCTGGCGAGCACGTCGGCCTGCGCCTCCCATTCCGGTCCGCGCGCCCGCAGCCGCCCGGCCGCCATGCCGAAGACTTCCTTGATGACCAGATGCAGTGCGCCGCGCGACAAGGCCTTTTCGCGGCCGATGACCGGCAGGACCAGCGGGCGCTCCTCGCCGGTCAGCGGGGTGGGCGGCAGCCCGTGCGCGCGGCGATAGCGGGCCAGTTCGGCGATCAGCTCGTCGGTCGCGGGAACCAGGCGGGGCTTGTTGCCCTTGCCGGTGACTTCCAGCCACCAGCGCTCGACGCCCTGGGCGTCACGCCGGCAGAAGAAGGCGCCCATGGTGGTGCCCGCGACTTCCGCGGCGCGCAAGCCCCCGAGATAAAGCACGGTACACAGCCAGCGGCAGCGCGCCGCGTGCAGGCGTTCGCGGTCGGTGTCCGTGGGCATGGCTTCGATCGCATCCTTGACGGCATCCCACAGCGCATGGCTCAGGTAGCGCGTGATCCGCGCCTGGGTCGGACCGCGGCGGCGCCGTGCGAGCGATAGCGGATTGCCGCCGAGGTAGCCCGCTTCGGTGAACCACGCAAAGCAGGCGTTCAGGATCACCATGGCCTGGCGGATGCTTGACGGCGACAGCGGCCCGGCAAAGGGGCGCCAGTCCGGATGGCCGCGGGCCAGCTTCTTGTTGCCGGCCAGTACCCAGCGCGCAGCCGGCTGCGGATCGGACAGGAAATGCTCGTACGCCAGCAGATCCTCGTGCGTCAGCGAGGAAAGCGGCTTGCCGCGCTGCAGCGTCGCCCAGAGCACGAGTCGTTCGACCTCGCGCCGATAGGCCTGCAGCGTGGCCGGACTGTCGGCGTAGCGCGCCAGCCACGCAGCGATGGCGGCAAGGTCATCCGACGCGGCAATCTGGGCGCCGCGCGCTGGCGCGCGGTTCGTGCCCTGCGTGCCGGAGAGTTCTGCCGGCAGCCGCAGGCGCTCGAGCGGCGCGGGCAGCGCCGCGGAAAGGGCTGGGGCGGCTGGATAGCGGGTATCCAAGGCGAAATTCATGGTGTGGCGCAAGTCAAAAATGTGATCTGGGCATGATTATAGACATAAGAAAACTTATGTCTAAAGAAACGCCGAACGAATTTTATATATTACGGAATACGTAGTAATATTTCATATCAATAAATCTTACCTCCTATCCATGCCGACTTCCGACCTGAGCCTGAGCGACGCCACATTGCAGGCGGATCTCGCCGAGTTGCGCGCGCGCTTCCCTGAAACCCGCGCGCTGTACCGCGAGGTCTGCGGGCTCCTGTTTTTCCGCTACGGCGTGACGCCGACGGCCAACAAGCTCTACAGCCTGGTACGCAAGGGCAGCATGGGTACGCCGGCTGAGGTGCTTCAGCAGTTCTGGCAGGAGCTGCGCGGGCGCACGCGCGTCACGATCGATCACCCGGACCTGCCTGATGCGCTCAAGGAAGTCGCCGCGGAAGCGGTCAAGACCATCTGGCAGGCCGCCAACGACGCCGCCAGCAGCAAGCTGTCCGCGCTGCGCGCCGAAGCCCGCGACGCTGCGACCGCCGCCGAGGCCGAGCGCGACGCCGCGCATGCCGAGACTGCCGCCGCGCGCGAGGATGCGTTGGCGATCTCGGCGCAGCTGGGCGAGGCGCGGCAGTCCCATGAAGCCGTCCGGGGCGAACTGGCCGCGGAGCGCCAGGCGCATGCCGCGACGCAGGCGCGGCTGGATGCCGGCCGCACCGAACTGGAGGCGGCCGGCCGACAGCTCGCGGATCTGCGCAAGCAGTTCTCGGCGGAACTGGAGCGTGCGCGCGAGCAGGTGCAGATCGCGCAGGAGCGGGCGGAAGCCAGCGAGCGGCGCGCGCTGCGCGAACTGGACCAGGAACGTACCGCGCGCCAGAAGGGCGAACGGTTGGCCGAAGAGTTGCGTGCCGAACTGGCGCAGGCCCGCAACGAGGCGCGTGAGTCCGCTGTGAGCCATGCGGACGTCAGGGCGCGGCTGGAGGCGAAGGTGGCGGCCCAGGCGGAGCGGCTGGACGCCGGCGAACTCGCGCAGGGCAGGCAGGCCATCGAGCTGGATCGGGTTGGCGCCGAACTCGCGGAGGCGCTGCGGCGGGCCGAGCGGGCGGAAGCCGAGGGCGCGCTGGTGCGTCAGCTGCTGTCGGAACTGCGCGTGGCGCCGCTGAAACGGGACGGCGGTGGTGGACGGCGGCGCAAGTCCGGTGGACCGGCGCCGACCGCAAACGATGGGGAGATTGCGCCGGCACTGTCTCGCAGTCCGGATGAGCGTGACGACGGCAACGAACAATGAGCGGGCGGACGCGCTCCGCTGGATCCAGAAAAACAGATGACGGCCCACGGGCCGACGCTGGCGGCATAGGCGATCGTTGGGGGATTGCAGTCGGCGGGATGCCAGCCGAGGCAGCCGCCGGGGCTGGCCGACCCCCGCGTAGGGCACGCAGCCGGCGTCGGCTTGACACGTCGTGGATTCGCGCTAATTTGGAATCGCTTGTGCGCCAGTCCTCAAATCCGATCAGGATCCGTCATGACCAACTCACTTTCCGTCGTCAAGGCCGCTTACGACGCCTTTGGGCGCGGCGATGTACCCGCCATCCTTGATCTGCTCGCCGACAAGGTGGACTGGAAGATGCTGGGGCCGCCCGCCATCCCGTACACCGGACAGCGCGGCAGCAAGGAGGAGGTGGCGCGGTTCTTCGCTGAAGTGGCGCAGGCTGACGAGATGCAGAGCTTCGAACCGCGCGAATTTATCGAGGCGGGTGAGAACGTCACCGTACTCGGCTTCGAACGATTCATGTCCCGCCCGGAAGGACGTCTGGTCGAAACCGAGTGGATTCACGTCTTTACCGTCCATGACGGCAAGGTTACCCGCTGGCGTGGCTGCTACGATACGGCGGCGCGATTCGTGTAGATGCCTTGATCGGGCCTGTGGTTGGCCCAACCATGTCGTCGGCGTGTTGGCGCTGGTTGATGCGGGTCTTGGCATGGCCGTGCTGCCAGGCATGGCGGTGCCGCATGATCATCCGGCTTTGCGCAATCCCCCTGGTCGAACCCGCGGTGGACCGTGTCCGTGCGCTGACACGCCGCCGCGACCGGCCATTACAGCCTGCCGCGCAGGCCCTGTATGAAATGATCGCGCTGTAAACGGCAGCGGGTGCCTGGATTGTTGGCTTCTCAACGCGATGAGCGAACTTGACGCGGCCTACCCGATGCGTGAACGCCATGCGCCCCTTTATATGCCGCGGTCCTGTGCGCTTTGCTGTTCGCCGGTTACCGTCCTACAACTGAAGTGTGGGCCGGGAGGCACCGGACCCGCATTATCGAGAGGAGGAGCACCATGTGCCGCTGGCTGGCTTACTCAGGCCGATCCGTGCCGCTCGAAGCGGTGCTATTCCAGCCGGAACACTCGCTGATCGACCAGAGCCTGAATTCCCGGCTGGGCCATACCACGACCAATGGCGACGGGTTCGGCGTGGGCTGGTACGGACGCCAGTCGGAGGTGCCGTTCCGCTACCGTTGCCTGCATCCGGCCTGGAGCGATACCAACCTGCGCGAGGCGGCGCGGGCGGTGCGCGCGCCATTGTTCGTCGCCCATGTGCGTGCCGCCACAGGCACACCGACGCAGGAAACCAACTGCCATCCTTTCCGCTTCGGGCGCTGGCTGTTCGTCCATAACGGGCTGATCCGCGAGTTTCCCTTGATCCGGCGCGACCTGATGATGGCCGTATCGCCGCAACTGTTCCGCTGGATCGAAGGGTCCACGGATTCCGAAATAATGTTCTTCCTTGCGCTGACCTTCGGGCTGGAGCGCGACCCGCGTGGCGCGCTGGAGCAGATGGCCGGACTGATCGAGGAGGTCGGCCATCGCTACAACGTCGAGCATCCGCTCAATATGACGGTCTGCGTGACCGATGGCCAGCAGGTCGTGGCGGTGCGCTATTCCAGCGAGGCGGACTCGCGCTCGCTGTTCCACAGCACCTCGTTCCGCCAGTTGCGCGCACTGTACCCCGATGATCCCCGCATCATCGCCGCCGGCGACGATGCCTTTCTGGTGCTGTCCGAGCCGCTGATCGATGTGCAGGGCGTCTGGCAGGAGATACCCGAGGCCACGATCCTGACCGCGCGCGATGGCGTGATCGACCACGGGCGTTTCCGCCCGCGCATGCCTGACCTGTCCACGTAGCGCAGCCGGAATGGCGGCGTGCCGCACCGGACTAGTAGCACCCGCCGGTGTCGATGGTCAGGTTGAGCATGTCGTGCTCGAGATCCCTGATCAGGTGTTCGTCTTCCCGGAACAGTTCCTCCAGCACGTCGTGGCTCGACAGCACGCCCACGACACGATCGGACTCGAGGACCGGGAGATGCCGGATCCGCCTGGCATGCATCAGCGCAAGGCATTGCTCGCAGGTATGCTCGGGCGAGACGCAGACCACCAGCGTGGTCATGATCTCGCGGATTCGCGTCTCGCCGGCGTTGCGGCCCGCCAGTTCGACCTTGCGCGCATAGTCGCGTTGCGAAACGATGCCGGCCAGCCTGTCGCCCTGCATGACCAGCACCGTGCTGATGTCCTTGTCAGCCATCAGTGCTAGCGCGGCCAGCACGGAGTCATCGGGGCCGACCGCAATGACCGCGCGTGGCTTGTCGGACAGGATCTGGCGGGCCGTCTTTCTCTCTTTCTTCATCGTCGTCTCCGCGGGGGCCGGAATATGCCAGACCATAAGGCATCATCCGCACCCGATTGCTCGTCAGGAATGGCGTCGGGGCGATCCGTCCGGGGTTGGCGCTGCCTTGCCAAGGAAGCCGAACTCCACCGGAAATTTTGCGTAGAAGATGTGCACGTCTTCGGCGGCCAGGCGGTCAAACAGCGCCTGCATCTCCGGTTCGGTCGCAATCATCGTGATTTCCTCGGGGCGGTCGGCCAGTTCGACGAAGTGCCAGCTATGGAAGCGGTGATCGTGGCCGATGCCTTCCGCGGCGACCAGGTGGGTAGCGCCCCGGAAGTTCATCTCGCGCATGACTTCCAACAGCCAGTGGGATAGCTGCTTGCCGTGGTGGCGGCGGTTCTCGACCGTATAGAGAGTGACTTGATAGCCATGCACGATCTTCTCCCATCGCATTGCCATGCCGGAAGGGGTCCTGCACTCAGTCTACTCGTCCGCCGCGCCGATGCTGGCGCGCACGGGGCAGGGATTCACGCCTGGCTCCCGCCGGCATTGCCGAACTCGACTGGCGTGCGCGCGTAGAACAGCGCCAGGCCTTCCTCATCATCGAGCCGCCGGAATACGCGTTCGCAATCCGCTTCGCTGACCACCATGCAGACTTCGACCGGCTGGTCGTGCGGGGACCGGAAATGGTAGCGATGGAGTTCGTGGTCATGTCCCAGGCCTTCCGTACAGACCATCATGGTGGATCCGGCGATGCCCATCTCCCTGAGCGTGTCCATCAGCCATTCCGCAAGCAGCTTGTTACCGTGCCTGCGGTCATGCTGGGTATAGAAAGTGACCTGATAGCCGCGCTCCATGATTCCTCCTTCAGCGCCGGGTGCCCGATGCCAACGCCGCCGCGGGCATTGGCCAGGACAGTCGCCGCATATGACAGCATGCTCCGTTCTGCGTGAACCCGTGGGCGAGCGATACACGCTTGCCACGCTTGCTCACGGCCAGCCGGATCATCCGTTCAATCCTGATGCTCCGCGGCAGCCTGCTTCCGCTGCTTCCGCTGCATCCGGTATGCCGCCACTTCCGAGAGGCGCAAGCCTTCTGGCACGCGCAGGCGTTTCGCGTGCCCGACACGCTGTGCATGGTAGATGCCGGTATGCCCGGAGAACAGGTAGCTCACGACGCACGCGATGCCGGCAAACGTGCCGACTTCCGGTCCGAACAGTTCGATCGCCATGATGGTCGAGGCAATCGGCGTGTTGGCGGCACCGGCGAACACCGCCACGAAGCCAAGCCCCGCGAGCAGCGGGAACGGCAGCGGCAGGACATAGCCCAGCGCGTTGCCCAGCGTGGCGCCGATGTAGAAGAGCGGGGTGACTTCGCCGCCCTTGAAGCCGGAGGCAAGCGTCGCCACCGTGAAGGCGATCTTGCCCGCAAAGTCGTAGGCCGGCAGCGGCTGCCGGAAGGCGTCGACAATGGTCGGAATGCCCAGGCCGAGATACTTGTCGGTGCCAAGCAGCAAGGCAGCCCCTGCCACGACGCAGCCTCCGAGCAACGGGCGCAGCGGCCCGAACGTGATCGTGCGCTTCAGCGCGCGGGACAGCCGGTGCGTGCTTTCCGCAAAGACCATGCCGGTGATGCCGAAGGCAATGCCGGCAATGATGGCTGCAGCCAGCGTCAGGGGTCCCAGCTGCGGCACAAGCGGAGTGGCGTAGTGGGTATGGTGAACCCCAAGCAACGGCGGCACGAGGTCCCCGACGATGGCCGCGATAAAGCACGGCAGGATGGCGTCATAGCGCATGCGGCCAATGGCCAGCACTTCCAGCCCGAAGACCGCGCCGGCCAGCGGCGTGCCGAACACCGAGGCAAAGCCCGCGCTGATGCCGGACATCAGCAGGATGCGTCGCGCATCCTTGTCAAGGCGGAACAGCCGCGTCAGGTAATCGGCAAAGCTGCCGCCCATCTGCACGGCGGTGCCTTCACGCCCGGCGGAGCCGCCGAACAGGTGCGTGATGACGGTGCCGAGCAGGATCATCGGCGCCATCCGTTTCGGGACGATGCGCGTGGGGTCGTGGATTTCATCGATCAGCAGGTTGTTCCCGCCTTCGACCGACTGTCCCATGTAGTGGTAGATCAACCCGACCGCCAGCCCGGCCAGCGGCAGCAGCCAGAGCAGCCAGGGGTGGGCATGGCGTGTATCGGTCGCCCAGTCGAGCGCGAGCAGCAGCGCGGCCGAGCCGGCGCCGGACAGGATGCCGACAAGTGCGCCCAGAAACAGCCAGCGGCCCAGATAGGCCAGCATGGCCAGCTGCTCCGGCGGAGCCAATGTCTTCTTCATGATGACCAGATTCGAAGAACTCAAACCTGGACGGCAGGTTGCCGTGTGCGCCGTATGAACGTGTGCCTACAACCTCCCTGTCCAGGAACTTGCAGGCATCATCAGCCAGCATGGCACGTGCGCACCAGGCGGCGGCCACGCGGCGGTTAAGGGAGGAATGCCATCTCCGCAAGGCTTGCATTGTGCCCGACCGGCACATCACGGGCAAGCCTGGCCCATGGACACGCCCGGCGGTTCAGCGCCGCTGCGCGAGCCAGATGCCGGCCCCGATGGTCACGAGCCCGACCCCGTGATACCAGCGCGGCCAGTCGCCCAGCAACAGCGTGGAAAGCAGGGCCGCGAACACCGGTGTCAGCGTGATGAAGAAGACCGGCAACTCGGCACCGGCGCGGGCGATGGCGCGGTCCCACGCGAAGTAGGCGAGCAGGGAAGGAATGGTGGCCACATAGAGCAGGATGGCCGCGACCTTGCCGCTCCATTGGAAAGGCTGGTCCAGCGTCATCAGTTCCCACGCGGTCACTGGCGCGCTCACCACCAGGCCGGTGACGATCTGCGCGAACAGCAGCACCGGCAGCGGCAGCTGGGGACGCTGCTTGCGCAGCAGCCACGTGTACGCGCTCCACGCGATGGTGGCGGCCAGCATGAACAGGTCGCCGGCAACGAAATCGAGCTGCGCCAGGCGGCCGATCTCGCCGCGCACCAGCACGAACGACACGCCCACCAGGCACAGCAGCGCGCCTGCGACATGCCAGGGCTTCATCTTCTCGTGAAAGCACGTGGCGCCGATCAGCAGCAGGAACAGCGGCGTGGACGCGCCGATCAGCGTGACGTTGATCGGCGTCGAGGTGGTCAGCGCCAGGTACTGGAGCGCGTTATAGCTTGCGATCGACAGCATGCCCAGCGCGACAATCACGCCCGCATGGCGGCGCAGGGTCGCGTGGTGCTCGATGACGCCGCGCCAGGCGTAAGGTGCCAGCAGCAGGCCGGCCAGCAACCAGCGCACGAAGTTCAGCGTGACCGGCGGCACCGTTCCCGCTGCGAGGCGGCCGACGATGGCGTTGCCCGCCCAGCTCAGCGGCGGGAAGGTGAGCAGGAACAGTGTGGTCCAGTCCAGGCGTCTGGTGCCGGTGGCGCTTGCGTGCATGGGTGATGCGGTGGCGTTCGAAGAAGCCGCATTATCCGCCAGGCGCGGCATGCCTGCTGCCGCACCTGGCGTGCTGCCGCAGGCAAACGATCGTCAGGGAGCGCCGCCGATCAGCTTCAGGCCGGCAGGCAGCGCTTCGCCGAAGACGCGTCCTTCATCGGCGGCATCGAGCTCCACGGCCTCGCGCACCATCGCGATCCAGCTTTGCGGCGCGTTGGCGGCTTCGAGGCGGCGCACGACAGCCCCCCGTGTTTCGTCAGGCAGGTCGCGCGTGCGGTCGCCGGTCATGCGCGCGATCTGCGTCGCGGCGAAGGCGGCCGGTTCGACCTTCTTCCAGTCCAGCGCAAGGATGGCATCCACCCATTGCGCGGCGACGTCGGCCGGCACGACGCCGTGGGCGCTGCCATAGAAGGGCCGGCGCGCGCCGATCCGTCCCACGGCCCACCAGCTCTGGTTGTTCTCGGAGGGTTTGCGCAGGCGCGTCAGCAGCCATTCGGCGACCTCGATCTTGCGCTCGGCGGCAATGTTCTCCAGCGACCCGGCCAGGCGGACCATGTCGGCGTAACCGGAACGCGTCGGACCGGGCGGCTTCCTGACGTGCGCGCTGCCAGGGGGCTGGAGATAGAACGCCATATCGTCGAGCAGGCGCAGCTGCGCGCTTTCGTCGAGACCGCCGGCCGCGCGGCGCCACAGCGTCCACCATTCCGACCAGTTCTGGTTCTCGTTGACGTACTGGATGCCCTGGTCATACAGCGACCAGAGCTGCTCGACGCGCCATTCGTCCAGGGGATAGCCGAAGCCCGGGCGCACGCAGTAGCCGGCCAGGTTCAGCCACAGGCGTTCATGGTCGGCCGTGCGGCGACGGCGCTTTGCGCGCTCCCAGAAGGCGGCGAACAGCTCGCGCAGCAGCGCACTGTCCCACTGCTCGCGCGCCCCGAGCAACTGTTCGAGTTGCGCGCGCAGCCGCTTGACCTCCTTGGGATCGACGCCTTGCGAACGCGCGCCGAAGGTGCGGTCGATCGTCTCGATGGCCTGTGGCAGGGAAGGGTGCAGCGTGTCCGCCTTGTTCGCCGTGGACGCCGCGGCCGGCGCTTCATTGCCCCGGAGCTGGAACTCGAGCCGCCAGCGCTGCGAGGCATCCGCGATCTCATGGCAATGCACTTCCAGCGTGCCGACCTCGGTCAGCGACGTCGTGATCTGTACCGGGGTTTCCTTTGGCCCGCTGGCACCGCGTGGCTGCACGACGGTGGCGATCGGCGGCAGCCGAATGAAGTCCGCGCTCGCGAGATCGGCCAGTTCGCCGGGCTGATAGGCGGTGTCGGCCACCGACGAGACCAGGTGGAACTGTACCGGATGCCCGAGCCGCAGCGCGAAGGTCCGGTCCTTGAGATGGATTTCCTGGCCTTCCTCGGTGCCGCGCGGCAGCAGGCAGATGCCTTGCTGGCCCGACGCTCCGTCTTCGAGCACGAGGAAGTAGCTGCGCGGCGAGCCGCCGCCGATGCGTGGCGCCTGTCCCGAGCGCGCGCGCGCATAGGCCACGGCGCCGCGCGCCACGGCGACATCGGGGTCGGCGTTGTGCAGCACATTCAGCGGCGAACCGCGCCAGCTGCCCAGGGTGTCGGCGATGCGACCCGCCAGCGCCTCGGCCCGGAACACGCCGCCATTGAGCAATAGCGTGTCCGGCATCGGCAAGGCATCGTCCTGCGTCTGCGGCAGGTCCAGCGCCGAGCGCGACTGGGCCGCGTGCTGGCTGAGAAAGGCCGCCACGTGCCGGGTGACCGCCGGGTCGGATGCATACGGCAGGCCGAATTCGACAATCGCGCCGCGTGCGCGTCCCGGACGCTCGCTCGATGACACCTTGGGGAAGAAGCCGTCGACAACGAGCTGCTCGACCTCCTGCCGCGTCACTTCCACCGAGCGTGCGCCGCCGACCAGCCGGGAACCCGCGCCGAGCAGCGTGACCGTGACCGCTTCCGGCGCCTGCGCGCCTAGCAGTTGCTCCTTGGCCGCGCGGCAGCGCGCGACCAGCTGGGACAGGCCCGACGCGGACAAGCGCGTCTGCGCGGGACCCAGGCGTGCCTCGGCCACATGCGCCAGGGCCAGATCCATATTGTCGCCGCCGAGCATCAGGTGGTTGCCCACGCCGATGCGCGTCAGCTGCGGCTGCCCGTCCTGCATGTCCACGCGGATCAGCGTCAGGTCGGTGGTGCCGCCGCCCACGTCGCAGATCAGTACGAGCCGGGTTTGCGCAAGGTCCGCGTCCAGGGTCTGGCGATGATGGAACAGCCAGTCGTAGAGCGCGGCCTGCGGTTCTTCGAGCAGGCGCAGCGCGGGCAGGCCCGCCATGCGCGCGGCCTCCAGCGTCAGCGCACGCGCCCCCTCGTCAAACGACGCGGGCACCGTCAGGATGACGTCCTGATCCTCAAGTCTTGCATCCGGAAAATGGTGGTTCCACGCCGCAGCCACGTAGCCAAGGTAGCTGGCACTGGCCGCGACCGGCGAGATCTTGCCGACTTCCTCGTCCGCGCCCCAGGGCAGGATGGGCGCGGTGCGGTCGACCGCCGCATGCGACAGCCAGCTCTTGGCGCTGGCCACGAGCCTGCCGGGCACCTGCGCGCCGAGCGTGGCCGCCAGCCGGCCGAACACCGTGCGGCGCGCGGCGGCGCTGGCCGCGGATTGCCACGGCAGCTGCAGGTCGTCGCCGCTGATTTCGCCCGGCGCCGCGTGGTAGCGAACCGAGGGCAGCAGCGGGCGCGCAGCGACTTCGCCGAGGCCCACTAGCTGGTCGATCGCGAGGACACGGATGTCGTCCGATCCTGTCTCCGCATAGGCGACCACGGTATTGCTGGTGCCGAGGTCAATGCCGACGGTGTACCGCTTCATCGTTTATCCGGTCGGTGCTCAAGCATCCGCGCTGCCGCGCACGTCGAATTCGACCTTCCAGCGCTCGCTGCCGCCACTCGGCACGGCTTCAAGTTCGAGCGTGCCGGCTTCGGTCACGCGCGCGTGCAGCCGGACCGGCACCACGTCACCGGGGGTGCGGCCGTCGGCCGGCAGGGTGGCCTGGATTTCCTCCAGTTCCTGCAGTTCTTCGGCACTCCAGAAGTCCAGCAGGGCGCCGACCTGGTCCTGGCGGCGCACCGACGAGCCGAAGAAGCGGAAGTGGACGGGCTCGCCCACCACCAGACCGAATTCCTGCGGCGGCAGTTCGGCCTCGGTGCCTTCCTCCATGCCGAACGGGGCCACGCACAGCGCCTGGATCGGCGGCTCGAACCCCGGCACGGCGGGCATCGATGATTCCACGGCGATGTAGTACGAGCGCGCAGTGCCGCCGCGGATGCGCACGCCCTTGCCGCGCCGCACATAGCCGTAGTAAGCGGCGCCGCGCGCCACGGCCAGGTCCAGCTCGGCGCCGCCGAGCAGGCGTGCCGGCGCTGCGCCTTCCGAGGCGAGCCAGCCGTTCAGCGTCTGCAGGATGCGGTCCGCCAGCAGGCCGGATTTGAACACGCCACCGTTGAAGAGGACCGCGGTCGGGTGCAGGAAGGTCGCGCCGGCCGGCTGCGCGGCTTGCATGCCTTCCAGCTCGGCGAGCGCCCCGACCTGGCGGCCGAGGAAGGCGGCCAGGTGGCGGGTGACCGCCGCATCCTGCGCATAGGGCAGGCCGAGCTGCGTCAGGCCGACGCGCGCGCGGCTCACTGGCCGGGCCGACGCGTCCACTTGCGGGAAGAAGCCTTCCAGGATGATCTGGGTCAGCTCGGTCCGGGTCAGGTCCGTGCGGATCGATCCGCCGATCAGCTTGGAGCCACGGCTCGGCACGACCAGCGGCACCGAGTCGGTGGTCGGGTCCGTGAGCAGCGTTTCCTTGGCCGCGCGGCAGGCATAGGTCAGTGCGCGCAGCTGCCACGGATCGGCCTGTGTACCTTGCGCCGCGAGCTTGCGCGCGACCACGTGGGCCAGCGCCAGGTCCATATTGTCGCCGCCGAGCAGGATATGCTCGCCGACGGCGACGCGATGCAGTTCCAGGTTGCCGTCGCGCTCGATCACCGCGATCAGCGACAGGTCGGTGGTGCCGCCGCCAACGTCCACGACGAGGATGATGTCGCCGACCTTCACCTGCTTGCGCCACTGGCCGCCGCTTTTCTCGATCCAGCTATAGAGGGCGGCCTGCGGTTCTTCGAGCAGGGTCATGCGTGCGTAACCCGCCGCGGCGGCGGCTTCCGCCGTGAGTTCGCGCGCGGCAGGGTCGAACGACGCAGGAATCGTTACCGTGACGTCCTGTTCGGCAAACGGCGCGCCGGGGTGCGCGTGGTCCCACGCCTCGCGCAGGTGCGTGAGATAGCGCACCGAAGCGTCGAGCGGCGAAATACGCGGCACTTCGGCTGGCGCATCGTTGGGCAGGATGGCGGCGCGGCGGTCCACGCCAGGATGGCACAGCCAGCTTTTCGCGCTCGAAACCAGGCGGATCGGCGTGCCGGCACCACGGCTGCGGGCCAGTTCGCCCACGGCGAATTCACGCGCGGCGTTCCACGGCAACGCCAGGTCGCCCGGAGCCAGTTCGCTCTCGTGCGGCAAATAGAGGAACGAAGGCAGGAGATCCCGCGCTTCCGTCGCACCGGGGCCGGTGAGCTGCGGGATCGGCAGAACACTCTGGGTGATCTTCTCGCCGTCGCTGCCGGTCAGGTCGACGTAGGACAGGGCACTGTGCGTGGTGCCCAGGTCGATGCCGATGGAATAGCGCGCGTCGCTCATAGCTCCACCTCGGCAGGGGCGATGACGGTGGCGTCATGGCGTTCGGCCACGCGCGGCAGCCGCACTTCGTCGGCCTTCCAGCCGCGATGGCTGAGGCTGCCGTGGAACGGCGCGCTGCCGACCACATTGCCCGTCAGGCGGACGGCGGTCGCGTCGAAGCCGTCAGCCAGCGTGACGCGGCTACCCTCGGCTTCGTTGCGCACCGGACGGATCGTGAAGTGCTCGCGCAGGACGGCACGGCAGCCGTCGTGCACCAGCCGCGCGGCGGCGCCGATCTCGGTATCGGTATAGCCGGCAATGTCTTCCTCGACGAAGTCGATGAAGCGCGCATCGCGCTGGAGCAGGCCCAGCAGCTGCAGCGCCGCCACGGGACTCGCTTCTTTCAATGCCGGGGCGGGTGCGGGCGCAGCGGCCGGAGTCGGGGCGGGCGCTGCCACGGGTGCGGGGGCAGCGGCGGGATATCCGTCCGTCCCGCCCGTGCGCAGGCGCCGCACGTTCGCGGCGAGTTCGCCGTTTCCGAGGATCGCAAAGAAGGTCCCCACGGCAAGCGAAATCCTGCCGAGGAATGGGATGTTCGAGTCAGTCATGGAAAAACTCCTGTGTGCTCTGTTGAAGGACGAGCTGTCCTCCGGCCACGGCGAGTAGCGGATGGGGCACGCGAACCGGTCATCGGAAAGCCATTGCGCTGGCGGATACGCCATGCACGGCAAGTCGGATATTCCAGCCGGGATTTTGCACCAACCAATATGTCAGCCGGCCATTCAGCCGTGCACCGGCCACCCACCACCGTGCGCGTGGAGGTGGCGGAACATGTGAAAACCGGCAGCCCAAGGGCTGCCGGCAGTCTTCTTTCGTCCCCACGGGCGACCTGCTAGCCGCAAGGCGCCCGCCTGGGTGCCGCTCAGGCGTCCCGCAGGTAGGTGATCAGCTGATCGGCCCGGCTCGGATGACGCAGCTTGCGCATGGCCTTGCTTTCGATCTGGCGGATCCGCTCACGCGTCACATCGAACTGCTTGCCGACCTCTTCCAGCGTGTAGTCGGTCGCCATGTCGATGCCGAAGCGCATGCGCAGTACCTTGGCTTCGCGCGGCGTGAGTTCGTCGAGCATTTCACGCACGACTTCGCGCAGGCTGGCCTGGAGCGCGGCGTCGGCCGGCGTCGCGGTGTCCGAGTCGGCAATCATGTCGCCGAGGCTGGTGTCACCGTCTTCACCCACCGGCGTTTCCATCGAGACCGGTTCTCGGGCGATCTTCATGATCGCGCGGATCTTCTCCTCGGGCATGTCCATGCGCTCGGCGAGCACGGCCGGATCGGGTTCCTTGCCGGTCTGCTGCATGAGCTCGCGCGACAGGCGGTTGAGCTTGTTGATCTGCTCGATCATATGGACCGGGACGCGGATCGTGCGGGCCTGGTCGGCAATCGCGCGCGTCACCGCCTGGCGGACCCACCAGGTCGCGTACGTGGAGAATTTCCAGCCGCGGCGGTACTCGAACTTGTCCACGGCCTTCATCAGGCCGATATTGCCTTCCTGGATCAGGTCCAGGAACTGCAGGCCGCGGTTCGTGTACTTCTTGGCGATCGAAATCACCAGGCGCAGGTTGGCCTGCGTCATTTCGTGCTTGGCCTGGCGCATCTGCCGCTCGGCGGTCAGCATCTTGCGGTTCACCGACTTCAGCTCGGGCAGCGGCAGTACCGCACGGGCCTGGATGTCGATCAGCTTCTGCTGATGGGCTTCCAGGTCAGGCAGTGCGCGCGACACGGCAGCGCTGTACGGGCGGGATTCGGCGGCAAGGTCGCGGCCCCAGCTCAGGTTGGTTTCGTTGCCGGGGAAGCGCGCGATGACGTCCTCGCGGTCCATGCCGCAACGCTCGACCATCAACTGGACCACCTGGCGCTCGACCACGCGCACATCGTCGACCATGGACTGGACGTCGGCGCACAGGCGTTCGATGGTTTTCGCGGTGAAGCGGATCGCGCGCAGTTCCTCGCGCACCGTATCCCTGGCGGTCACGAACCCCTTCGAGTCCGCCCCGTTGGTGGCGTTTTCCTGCTGCATGCGCTCGAACTGCTCGGCAACGCGGGCAAAGCGCTTCAGGCATTCGTCGCGCAGCTTCGCGAGGTCGGCTTCGGCGCTCTGCTGCGCGCTGCCTTCGTCGGTGTCGTCGTCTTCCGCGTCGCCATCGCCATCGTCCGACGTGTCGGTGCTGTCGTCGTCGCCGTCGTCGGCGCTTGCGGTCACGACGACATCGGCGCCGCTTTCGTCGCTGAGGCCATCGACCAGGTCGTCGATGCCCATTTCATTGCTGGCGACCCGGCCCGACAGTTCGAGAATGGTCGCGATCGTGGATGGGCAGGCCGAGATGGCATGCACCATATTGTTCAGGCCTTCCTCGATCCGCTTGGCGAGCTCGACTTCTTCCTTGCGCGTGAGCAGCGTGGCGGAGCTCATTTCGCGCATGTACATGCGCACCGGATCGGTGGTCCGGCCGAACTCCGAGTCCACGGTCGAAAGGGCCACCTCGGCCTCTTCATCGGCCTGGTCGTCGGACGCCACCACCGCGTTGTCGCTGAGCAGCAGCGTCTCGGCATCGGGCGTCTGCTCGAAGATCTTCACGCCCATTTCGGCGAACGTGGTGACGATGCTTTCCATCGCCGCCGTGTCGGTGAAGTTCTCTTGCAGATGGTCGCTGATATCCGCGTGGGTCAGATACCCACGCTGCCTTCCCAGCTGGATCAGGGCACGCAACTGCTGGCTGCGCGCGTTGACTTCGTCCGGCGACATGGATTCCGCCGAGGCGCCAAGGGCTTTGACCGTACCTGCTTCGCGGCCTTTGGCAGCCGTTCGTTGTGGACCGCTCGTCATCTACTGCTGTTTCCTTCGTGAATCGCGTTTTGATTGCAGCGCGCACTCATTGCGTGCGTTTTCTGGCCTGCTGTCAAGGCATCGGACTGGCGGGCGTGGCAATGAGCCAAATTCGGGCCATATGGTCCGGAGAGCAGGGGGCGCATATTGTACAGTGTTTGGTGCGTTGCAGCATGTTCGGCGTGGATGCCAGGAATTGGGCCCGGATGGGCCGGCAGCAACCCCGACGTTCACAACCTGTTTGCGCCCCATTTCGCCGGCCGCACCGACAGCACGGGCGGTAAGCCCTGCAGTCATTGCGACGCCAAATCAGGACCCCGAAGCGCGGACGGCCCCCGAATACAGCCTCACCCGATACCCCGGGACTCGCTGCGGCAACCTAGCAGTATACCTCCGGTCAGGATTCTGGGTAAGACAACAATTGATTCGCTATGTGACGCAACGCCAACGCGCAACACTCGCAAGTGGCGGATCGGCCCATGTATACTCGCGCTCAGATCCCCTCCCGGACGCCTGTAATGCTTGTACCGCCGACATCTGCAGACGCACCGACGACCGTATCGGAGCCAATCGCGCAGCCAATAGCGCAGTTCCGGGAGGAATTCGAGTCGCTGCGCAAGCGTGAACGGTTGCTTGCGCTCGCCATCGCGGGCAGCGGCACCGGAATCTGGGATCGCCACGTTGCGACGGGCGAAATCCACTATTCAAGCGGCTGGAAATCCATGCTCGGCTATGCCGACTCGGAAGTGTCAAGCCGGATCGAGGACAGCTACCTCCGCCTTCATCCCGACGACCTTGAGTACGTCAAGGCGACGATGCAGGCCCACTTCGACGGCCGCAGCGACAGTTATGAGGTCGAACATCGGATCCGGTGCCGGGATGGCAGCTACAAGTGGGTCTGCAGCCGCGGCAAGGTCGTGGACCGCGACAGTACGGGCCGGGCGTTGCGCATGGTCGGCACGACCACCGACATTACGTCGCTGCGTACGATGTCGGAGGGCCTGCGCGAAGCCGTCAACCTGATCACGAACCTGACGAACGAAGTGCCCGGGCTGGTGTTCCAGTACCGCACGCTGCCCGGAGGGCGTTCGTTTTTCTCCTACGCGAGCGCCGGTATCAGGGATATCTACGAGCTGACCCCGGCCCAGGTGGCAGCCGACGCGTCGTGCATCGATGCCTTGATTCATCCTGCCGATCTGGCCGCCTATCGTGCCTCGTTTGGTGCTTCGGCGGCCCAGCTCTCACCGTGGCATCTCGAGTACCGTGTGCAATTGCCGATGCAGGGGCTGCGCTGGCGGCAAGGGGATGCCAGGCCGCAGCGCTTGCCGGATGGCAGCGTCCTGTGGCATGGGTTCATCACGGATGTGACCGAGCGCAAGCGCATCGAAGCCGAGTTGCAGGAACTCGCGACCATCGACAGCCTGACCGGGCTACCGAACCGGCGGCATTTCATGACGCAAATCGAGGCGCGGCTGGCAAGCCTGCAGGGCGGCCGCGGCACCGGCCTGGCGCTCATGATGTGCGATCTCGACCATTTCAAGTCGATCAACGACCGCTGGGGGCATGGCGTCGGCGATCGCGCGCTGCGTCACTTTGGCAGTATCCTGCGCGCGCAATTGCGGCCCGGCGACATGGCGGGCCGCCTCGGCGGCGAAGAGTTCGGGATCCTGCTCGACAGCGCCGATTTGCGCGCCGCAATCGGCGTTGCCGGGCGGATCCAGCAGCGTACTGCCGAGTACCCGCTGATCGAGCATGAGCAGCGGATCGACCTGACCGTCAGCATCGGCGTCACGCTCATGACGGCGGCGGATACGAATGCGGAAGCCCCGTTGTCGCGCAGTGACCTTGCGCTGTACCGTGCGAAGAAGGGCGGTCGCAACCGGATCGAGTCCTGACGCGTTCAGGGGCGGCAATCAACAGGGTATCCTGACCATGCGCAATGCGCGTACATCCTTCCTGAATCGTCCAGTGCAGCGCGGTTCGATTTCATTCCGGCGCGGTCTGACCTGTGTGCTCGCGGGCGTTCTCGCGGCCGCGGCGCAGTCCGCATGGGCGGAGGAGCCTGCGGCGCAAGACCCTGCGAACGTCTGCCGCACCATGTGGTTCCCGCGTGGAGCACGCATACAGATGGAGGCCGACGGTACGATGCCGCTGTCGCGCCGGGCCATACTGAAGCCGCCTTTGCCGACCGATGCGGGCTGCCAGGCCGACATTGAAATCCACTCCAAGACCGCGCTGGCTGCCTTGATGGGGCCGCCGGTCGTGACCGAGCAGCAGCAACGCGTGCTGCTGCGGCCTGCGGAGCATGGCTCGCCCGCCAGTGTTTCGGGCCAGGCAACCGTCAATGCGTGGGGACGCTATGCGCGCCTTTACGGCACGACCACCGTTGACGGGCTGGGCCTGTTTGATTACCAGTATCGGGGCCTGCCGCTGCGCGAAGGCGACGTGCTTCCCGGTCAATCCGTGGACGCCAGCGCGTCCTTCACCATCTTTTCGCGCGATTCCGGCGAGGAAGTGGGCAAGTTCGTCGCTCCGCATGCGACCGTTTCGGTGACATCGCGCCGTGTCGGCAAGCGCGAGTTCATCCGGACCGCGCTGGGCCGGTCGGAATGCGTGCCGATCGAGTATGTCCGCACGACTTCCCTGGGGCCAATGGTTGTCGCGGGCGACCAGATCGCGACGAAGCCCACGCGGATGCAGGTCACGGACTGGTATTGCCCGACCAGGGGCATGGTCATGCGCCAGGACGTGTCCGAGGACGGCAAGGTCCAGCACATTGAAACCACGGTGGTCGAACCGCTGTCGGACGCCTCGGACCCGGCGCAATAGTGCAGTGCCCTGAAGGCGCCTAATCCGGGGACTGGGTCCCGGCAGAAGGTCTCAGAGGTATTTTTGTGTTCAAAAAGTCTCTTATTGCCATTTTCATGAAATAACTTGCCAGTCAGGGGGCAAGCGATTAGTATTCGCTCCCTTCTGCTGGAGCCTTCGCTGCAAAGCGGCAAGGGCAAAGGCAATTTGCAGGAATGACCCCGGCGGCAAAATAGCCGGGAAAAAGAAATTTCTCGAAGAGCTTGATTCACCGCAGAAAATTCTTTATAGTCTCGTTCCTTCGCTGCTGACAACGCAGCGACGCAGTAAGCAAAGCGAACTGCAGCACGTTCTTTAACAATCAAACAACCGATAAGTGTGGGCGCTTGATAGCGGATGCGAAAGGCTTCGGTCTTTTAGCTCAAAAGTTATACAGTGCTCGCACAGTAAAACGTGACTGGATTTTCGGATCTGGTCAGTCAGTTTTCTGAGAGTGAGCGACCGCTCGAAAGAGCGAGTCCCGCAAGGGACACACAGGTATTGAACTGAAGAGTTTGATCCTGGCTCAGATTGAACGCTGGCGGCATGCCTTACACATGCAAGTCGAACGGCAGCACGGGCTTCGGCCTGGTGGCGAGTGG
>NZ_CAJPUY010000032.1 GCF_905397275.1 Cupriavidus yeoncheonensis
ACCACCCATTCTTTGTATTCCGCCGGATAAGGTTTCATCTTCCAACCGTTACCGCCCCCATTGTCCTTCATCGAAAGGCGGCGAGGCGACAACTATCCTGACATGGAGGGCTTGGACAGAAGGTAACTCGCCGGCTACCCCGGCGAAACAGCAGCGCATGCCAAGCACAACCCCCTCGCTTTACCCATTGAACACCGGCAGCTTTCCAATCTCTTCCTTCAGGAACGCGATCAGCGCGCGCGTCGCCATGGTCGGGTGCCGGCTCGGCGTGGTGATGACATAGAGGCTGCTGCCGAGCCCTTCGGGCTTCCAGTCGGTCAGCACGGGCACCAGATGGCCCTGGCGCACTTCATCCCAGCTCATGTAGCGCGGCAGCAGGCCAATGCCATGGCCTGCGCGCACGGCCTGCAGCAGGAAGCGGAAATGCTCGGATTGCAGGTGGGGCGCGAGTTCGACTTCTTCGCGCTGGCCCTCGCGATTGAGGGCTAGCACGAAGCGCGTGCCGTACGGAGGGCAAAGGAAGTGGCAGCGCGTCAGGTCGGCCGGCACGCGCGGCGGCGCGACGCGTTCCAGGTATGCGGGCGACGCGCAGAGCTCCCAGTCGATCGGGCAGATCTCGCGCGCCACGTGGTCCAGCGGCGGCGACGAGGTCACGCGCAGTGCCACGTCGATTTCCGAAGCGATCAGGTCGACCACGCGGTTCGCAAAGAACACGCGCAGCGTGATGCCCGGGTAGCGCTGCGCAAACTGCAGCAGCAGCGGCGCGACGAACGCATCGCCCAGGCCCGTGGGCATGCTGACGCGCACATGGCCGCGCAGCGTCTTGCCCAGGCTGTCGATCTCGGCCTGCGCCGATGCCACCTCCTGCAGGATGCGCAGCCCGTGCTGATAGAGCGCCTGGCCCGGCTCGGTCATCTCCAGCCGGCGCGTGGTCCGGCGCAAAAGCTGGGCGCCCGCCTGCTGTTCCAGCTCGCGCAACTGGCGGCTCACTTGCGAGCGCGTCACGCCGCGCCGCCGGCCGGCTTCGGCGAGATTGCCGGCATCGACGATGTCGACAAAGGCCTCGATCAGGTTCAGGTCCATCGGGGATTGCCTGCAGGATTGTCACGTCTAGCGCAACATTGTGATTCCGGCGCGGCGAATTGTCGATGCCACGCTGCGCGGCTACAGTGGAACGCTGCCAAACAGGACAAAGCACAGGAGACAAGCGATGGCCACAGACCTCTGGTTCGAAGACCTGCACCGCGACGGCGCCGAACTGCTCGACCGTGGCGCCCGCCTTGCCGGCGGCCTGCGCGCCGCCGGCCTGCAGGAGGGCGACGTGGTGGCGGTGCTGCTGCGCAACGACCCGGTCTATGTCGATGTCGTCCAGGCCTGCCGCATCGGCGGCACCTATTACTGCCCGATCAACTGGCACTTCACCACCGAGGAAGTGCGCTTCCTGCTGGCCGATAGCGGTGCCCGCGCGCTCATCGTGCATGCTGGCCTGCTGGCCGCGGTGCGCGAGGCCGTGCCGGCGGGCATGACCGTGCTGGTGGTGGCCGACGACGCGCAGGCGCCGGATGGCACCGGCTACGAAGCCTGGCTCGCACGGCAGGCCCCGTACGACGGCCCGCGCGTGTCCCCGCGCGGCCATATGGCCTACACCTCGGGCACCACCGGCCGTCCCAAGGGCGTGCTGCGGGAGCCGGTGCCGCTGGAACAGCTCGAAGACCAGCTCGCGCGCGCGCGCTCGCTGGTGCGGCAGGTCTACGGCATCGTCCCCGGCTGCCGCGCGCTGATGTCGGCGCCGCTGTACCACAGCGCGCCCGGTTCGTTTATCCAGAATGCGCTGCAGATGGCCGAGCGCCTCGTGCTCACGCCGCGCTTCGATCCGGAGCAGGTGCTGGCGCTGGTGGAGAAGCACCGCATCGACGTGCTCTACCTCGTGCCGATCATGTACGTGCGCCTGCTCAAGCTGGCGCCCGAGGTGCGCGCGCGCTACGACCTGTCGTCGATCCGCTTCGTCGCCTCGACCGGCTCGCCGTGCGCGCCGGAGGTCAAGCGCGCGATGCTCGAATGGCTGGGCCCGGTGATCCACGAAACCTACGCGTCCAGCGAGGCCGGCATGATCACGGTCGCCACGCCGGCCGATGCCGCCGCCCGCCCGGGCACTGCCGGCAAGCCGGTGGACGACGCGCAGCTGCGCATCCTCGATGAGGACGGCAGGCCATGCGCGCCGGGGGAGGTCGGCATGGTGTATGTGCGCCAGCCAGCCTACCCCGACTTCACTTACCGCAACAACGATGCCGCGCGCCGCGCCATCGACCGCGACGGCCTGGTGACGCTCGGCGACATGGGCTACGTCGATGCCGACGGCTACCTGTTCATCTGCGACCGCGCCTCGGACATGGTGATCTCGGGCGGCGTGAACATCTATCCGGCCGAGATCGAGCACGAGCTGGTGCGTTACCCCGGCGTGGCCGATTGCGTGGTGTTCGGCGTCCCCGACGATGAATATGGCGAGCGGCTGCTGGCCATGGTGCAGCCGATGCCGCAAGCAACGATCCGCGAGGAAGAGGTGATCGACTGGCTGCGCGCGCGCCTTTCGGGCTTCAAGGTCCCGCGCAGCATCGTGATCGAGCCGCAGTTGCCGCGCGATGAAACCGGCAAGCTGGCCAAGCGCCGGCTGCGCGACCGGTACTGGGAAGGGCGCCAGCGGCGCGTCTGAGCGAAGCGCGGCAGGGCCGCATCCATCAAGACCAGAAGCATGGCGCCCACGATGGCGCCGCCAGACAGGAGACACTATGCAAGGCAGTAAATTCGGCCGCCGGGCCTGGCTCGCCGCCACGGCAGCCGCCGTCTGTGCGCTGGCAGGCGGCGCACAGACGGCGCTGGCCGCCTATCCGGACCATCCGATCAAGCTCGTGGTGCCGTACACGCCGGGCGGCTCGACCGACCAGTTCGGCCGCGCGCTTGCCGACGGCATGTCGCGCCAGCTTGGCCAGACCGTGGTGGTGGAAAACCGCCCGGGCGCGGCCACCATGGTCGGCACCGGCAGCGTGGCGCGCGCGCCGGCCGACGGCTACACCATGGTGCTGGCCACCAACGGCAGCATGGTGCTCAACCCCTTGCTGTACAGGAAGATCGCCTACGACCCGCCGCGCGACTTCAGGATCTTCAGCATCGGCACCGAGGTGCCGCTGGTGGTGGTGACCAACAACAAGGTGCCGGCCGGCAACGTCCGCGACTTCGCCAGCTATGCCAGGGCCAGCGGCGGCAAGCTCAACTATTCGTCGGTGGGGCTGGGCAACGCGCTGCAGCTTGCCACCGAGATGCTGAAGACCGAACTGGGCATCGAGGTCACGCACGTGCCCTACAACGGCAGCGCGCCGGCGCTGTCGGCGCTGCTCGCCAATGACACGCAGCTGATGGTGGACGTGGTCAGCACCTCGCTGCCGCACATCAAGGCGGGCAAGCTCAAGGCGCTGGCCGTCACCGGCCGCCAGCGGCTGGCCGTCCTGCCCAATGTGCCGACCGTCGCCGAAGGCGGCTACCCCGACTTCCAGGCCGCCACTTGGTTCGGCCTGGCTGTGCCGGCGCAGACCCCGCCCGAGGCCGTGGCAAAGCTGCGCGCCGCGGCCGACGGCGTGCTGAAGGACCCGAAGTTCCGCGCCACCTTCAGCGACCTGGGCCTGGTGGTGCAGCCGCCGCGCACGCAGGCCGAGATCGACCGCTATGTCGAAGCCGACCGCGAGCACTGGGGCAAGGTGATCCGCGCCAACAACATCACGCTGGATTGACGGCGGCACGCGCGGCGGGCCACGAACCGCGCATCGGCGGCATTCGGCCGATTACCTGGGACGCGCGGCGTGGCCCGCGCTGACGGGCGTATAGTGCGGGGACATCCAGGCACAGGCGCCCGCAACGGCCGGGCGCGCAAGATGCCGCCATGCCCCGCTTGTCATGACAGATCGCGCCCCGTCCGAACCACCCGGCCCGTCCGCTGCCGCTGACCAACCCGTCAGCGCCGCCGCATCGGACAAGCATCCTGATCGTCCGGCTGGCCCGGACGACCCGGCCAATAGTCGCCTGGCTGACACGATCAGCCGCCGCGCCCGCCTTGCCGCTTGGCGCAAGTCGCGCCAGGTCGGGCGCATCTCGCGCACCACGCTGCGCTATGCGGTCTTCATGTGTGGCGCCGGCTGCGTAGCGCTGTTCTCCATGGTGTTCGCATGGATCGCCGAACTGGCGCTGCGCTGGAACCACCAGCTGACACAGGCCACGCCGTGGATCGCCTTCGTGATGCTGCCGTTCGGGCTGGCCGCGCTGCGCTGGCTGACCATCCGGTTCGCGCCGCAGGCGCGCGGCAGCGGCATTCCGCAGGTGATCGCGGCAGTCACGCTGCCGCCGTCGGGGCCCGCGCAGACGTTGCTGGTGTCGTTCCGCCAGTCGATGTGGAAGGTCGTGCTGACCGCCGCCGGGCTGCTCGCGGGCGCTTCGGTCGGGCGGGAGGGGCCGTCGGTGCAGGTCGGCGCCGCGGCCATGCTGGCCTGGGGCCACTGGTGCCATGAAAGGCTGCGCTTTCGCATCGGCTTCCACCCGAACGCGCTGATCGCGGCGGGTGCCGCCGGCGGTCTGGCGGCGGCGTTCAACACGCCGCTGGCCGGCGTGGTGTTCGCCATCGAGGAACTCGGCCGCGGCACGGCCGTGCGCTGGGACCGGCTGGTGCTGTCCGGTGTGCTGACCGCCGGTTTCCTGTCGCTGGCGTTGCTGGGCAACAACCCGTACTTCGTCGTCAAGGTGCCCATGCTGGTGCTGCATGACGCCTGGGGGCCGGTGATCCTGTGCGCGGTGGTGTGCGGTGTGCTCGGCGGCGTGTTTGCCAAGGCGCTGATCGGCGGCGTGCCGGGACTGTTGCCGGCGCGCTGGCGCGACTGGCCGTCCGCGCATCCGGTGCAGGTGGCCTTCGGCTGCGGGCTGGTGGTGGCCGCGCTGGGCTGGGCGACGGGCGGGGCGACGTTCGGTACGGGCTATGAGCAGGCTTCGGCGCTGATCAATGGCGAATCGCACGCCACGTTGTGGTTCGGCCTGGCCAAGTTCGCGGCCACGGTGGTGTCGTATTTCGCGGGCATTCCCGGCGGCATCTTCACGCCGGCGCTGGCCATCGGCGCCGGCATCGGCGAGAACGTGGCGCATTTCATCCCCGGCATGCTCGAGCCGCGCCTGCTGGCGCTGGTGGCCATGGCCGCATTCCTGGCCGGCGCCACGCAGGCACCGATCACGGCCAGCGTGATCGTCATGGAGATGACGCGCACGCAGGACCTGACCCTTTTTCTGCTGGCGGCTTCGCTGCTGGCATCATTCATTTCGCGGCAGTTTTCGCCGCACCCGTTCTATCACCACGTGGGCCATGCCTTCCGGCGCGAGGCGCAGGCCCTGGTACGCAAGGCCCCCGCAGGCTGACTGCCGGGCCATGCTCACCGTGCTTGCCAGCGCAAGGCCGCGGATGACAGGATGAGCGCACTTTGCGGCGTATGAAGTGCCCAATGCGCCATGCTGGCGGTGCGAGATGCAGCCCGCCGGAACATCCCGCCCGCCGCAGGCTCCAACAGGGGCCTTTTCTGAGGAGTCTGGATTTTGAAATTTCCCGTTGCCGGGCTGGCTGCCGCCGGTCTGATCTGCGCCGCAACCAGCGCCTTTGCCGCCCCGGCCGCTTCTGCCGCCGCTCCTGCCGCCCCTTCCGCCGTCCCTCCGGCTGCAGCACCAAAGCCTGCCCAGAAGGCTGCGCCCGCCGGTGACAGCGCGCTGTCACCCATGCTGAAACTGCTGGAAATCGGCAATCCGCTGCCCGCGCTGCCTGACTGTGCCGACAAGCGCACGCCGGATGGCCGCGACGTCACCGCCTTCTGCGTCGAGGTGAAGGGCGACGGCATCATGCGCCAGGTCGGGATTCCGCGCGACAAGCGCCCGGCCTTTATGGACGGCGTGCATGTGGTGGCCTTTGTCGACCGCAACGCGCTGGTCGGCGTGATCGTGCCGACCGCCGGCGCCAATTCGCAGCAGGCCGCGCTGGACAGCCTGAATGCCCTGTACGGCAAGCCGTTCCGCCAGGAGCAGGAGGACATGCGCGACAAGGCCGGCAACCCGGTCAAGACCATCCACGCGGGCTGGATGGAGAAGCCGCTCACGGTCGAGTTGTACTCCATGCCGGAAGACCCGGGCACCGGCACCATCGAAATGCTGCTGCCCCGGGCCCGCGCGCTGATGGCGGACAAGGACGCGCAGGTCGCGCAGCAGCTTGCGCCCGCATCGGCGCCCGCCGCCGCGCCAAAGGAAAAGAAGCCGGCGCCCAAGCCCGTCAAGCCGGGCAGTTGGTAACGCCTGGCCTGATCCCGCCTGACGCCCCGACGCCGGACGGCGGGCCGCTCAGATGCCGTCCATCACCTTGTCCAGTCCGCGCACCACGCCGCGCACGGTGTGAACCTGGCGGATGGCCAGCAACGCGCCCGAGACATAGGGCTTGGAGCCGTCGCCGGCCTCATGCTTGAGGTGCAGGCGCTGGCCGTCGGCGCCGAAGATCACTTCCACGCCGAGCTGGTAGCCGGGCAGCCGCACGGCATGCACCTGCGTGCCGGACATGGTCGCGCCGCGCGTCTCGCGCGGGCCGTTGACCTGGTCCACGGGTACCGCCTGCTGCGCGGCCTTGACCTCGCCGAGACGGAACGCCAGCTCGCGCACCGTGCCGGACGGCACATCGACCTTGCCGGCCTTGGCGTAGTCGATGATCTCCCAGTGATCCAGGTGGCGCGCCGCCATTTCCGCGAACTTCTGCAGCAGCACGACGGTGATGGCGAAGTTGCCGCACGCCAGCACGCCGCGCTCGGCCTTGCGCGCGGCGGCGTCGATCTCGGCATAGTCGTCGTCGGTCAGGCCCGACGTGCCGACCACCACGTGCGCGCCGTGTGCCAGCGCCTGCAGGATGTTGTGCTTGGCAATGGCCGGCTTGGTGTATTCCACGTAGACGTCATAGGGCGTGCTGCCCAGCGCCTCGATGCTGGCCGCCGCCACGCCCGGGGTATCGGCGTGGCCCGTAAGCTGCGCCAGCGGCTGCCCGGCGGCGCCGCGCGACAGGCCGGCCACCAGCGTCATGTCGGCCGCGTGCGCCACGCCGCGTGCCAGTTCGCCGCCGGCCCAGCCGGTTACGCCGCCTACGGCGACACGGATCGGATTGCTCATCGTCTTTTCTCTCCCGTTGCGGTGATGTGGGTCGCAGGAGCATACCGCGCTAGCCGGTTGCGCGCCGGCGGTCGATTTTTCTTGCCAGCACGATCGACGTGGTGGTGTGGTTCACGCCGTCGAGCATGCCGATCTCGTCGAGCAGCTGGTCGAGCCGCGCGTGGGTGTCGCAGCGGATGACCGCCATGTAGTCCACCGGGCCGCTGACCGAACTCAGTTCCTCGATCTCCGGCAGGCGCTGCAGCGCCCGCACGATGGCCGGACCTGCCTTGGGCTGCACCGACAACCCGCAGAAGGCCTGGATGGCGTTGTCGCCCATCTCGCGCCCGAGCCGCACGCCGTAGCCGGCGATCACGCCGAGACGTTCCAGCCGCGCGATCCGCGCGACCACCGTCGTGCGCGCGATACCGAGATGGCGGGCCAGGTTGGCGGCACTTTCGCGCGCATTGGCCTGCAGCAGCGACAGCAGGTGCCGGTCGGTCTGGTCGAGCTTGTCGGAATCTGCCATATCGTCGAAATCTGTCGTCGTTTCGTTCGATTATGGAGGGCATTCGTCGAACTTGTGCCTTCTTTCTGTTGTGCGCGCTGACCATACTTCAGTCAGGAATGCACAAGACAGGCTTGGACAGAGGAGGACACCATGCAGCCATCCACCCTGGGCCGCGGCGCGCCGCGGGACCTGACGCGGGCCAAGGGCCCCTTGCAAGTCGTGGTGCTGGGCGCCGGCAAGATCGGCCGCACCATTGCCGCCATGCTCCATGACAGCGGCGACTACCGCGTGAGCCTGGTCGACAATGATGCGCGCCGGCTCGACGGAATGCCGCGCGCCATCACCGTACGCGCCGGCGACCCGACCGAACCCGGCACCTGCGCCGCGCTGCTGGCGGGTGCCGATGCCGTGCTCAACGCGCTGCCGTTCCACGCCGCGGTGAGTGTGGCCACGGTGGCGGCGCGACTTGGCGTGCACTACTTCGACCTGACCGAGGACGTGGCCGCGACGCAGGCGATCCGCCAGCTCGCGCAGAACGCGCGTTCGGTGCTGATGCCGCAGTGCGGCCTGGCGCCGGGCTTCATCGGCGTGGTCGGCAACGACCTCGCGCAGCGCTTCGTGCGCGGCGGCGGCGAACTGCTGGATCTGCAGATGCGCGTAGGCGCGCTGCCGCGCTACCCGAGCAATGCCCTCAAGTACAACCTGACCTGGAGCACCGAAGGGTTGATCAACGAGTACTGCAATCCGTGCGAAGCGATCGTCGACGGCCGCCGCGTCGAACTGCCGGCGCTCGAAGGGCTCGAGACCTTCGCGCTGGACGGCATCGAGTACGAGGCCTTTAATACATCAGGCGGTCTCGGTACGCTGCCGGAAACGCTGGCGGGCCGCGCACGCAATGTCGACTACAAGTCCATCCGCTACCCGGGCCACTGCGCGCTGATGAAGCTGCTGCTCAACGACCTGCGCCTGCGCGAACGGCGCGGCTGGCTGCGCGAAATCTTCGACCGCGCGATTCCGGTCACGGATCAGGACGTGGTCATCATCTTCGCCACCGCGACCGGCTATCCGGCCGGTGGCGAGCGCGGACGCGGGCCGCTGACGCAGGCCTCGTTCTCGGCGCGCATCGGCGGCGTGGATGGGCCGGCCGGGCACGTCAATGCCATCCAGCTCACGACGGCCGCGGCCATCTGCACGGCGCTGGACATGGTGGCGAGCGGCGGGCTGCCGCAGTCGGGCTTCGTGCGGCAGGAAGCCGTGCCGCTCGCGGCCTTCCTGGCCAACCGCTTTGGCTGCCACTACACGCAGCACCCACTGCAGGAGATGACGGTATGAAAGCGCAAGAGATCGCGGCGTGCTGGCAGTCAATGGGATTGCGCCGGCCATGGAGCGACGGCACTCCCGCGGGCACGGTCATCGTGCGTTCGCCGGTCGATGGCGAGGCCTTCGGCCACGTTCCGGCCTGCACGCCGGCCGGTGCCGACGCGCTGATCGCGCGCGCGCACGAGGCGCAGAGCGGCTGGGCGCTGGTGCCGGCCCCGGTGCGCGGCGAAATCGTGCGGCGCTTCGGCGAGGTGCTCCGTGAACACAAGATGTCGCTGGGCCGGCTGGTGTCGCTGGAGTCGGGCAAGATTCTGCAGGAAGGGCTGGGCGAAGTGCAGGAGATGATCGACATCTGCGACTTCGCGGTCGGGCTGTCGCGGCAGCTGCATGGGCTGACGATTGCGTCGGAGCGCCCGCAGCACGCGATGCGCGAGACCTGGCATCCGTATGGCCTGTGCGGCGTGATCTCGGCCTTCAATTTTCCCGTGGCGGTGTGGGCCTGGAATGCGGCGCTGGCGCTGGTGTGCGGCAACGCGGTGCTATGGAAGCCGTCGGAAAAGACCACGCTGTGCGCGCTGGCCGCGCATGGCCTGTTCGAACGCGTGCTGGCCGCCACGGCGCCGCAGTACGAGGGCATCTCGGCAGTGCTGCCGGGCGGGCGCATGATCGGTACGCACCTGGTCGGGCACCCGGCGGTACGCCTGGTCAGCGCGACCGGCTCCACGCGCATGGGCCGCGACGTAGGCCTGGCCTGTGCCCAGCACTTCAAGCGCAGCATCCTCGAACTGGGCGGCAACAACGCGGCCATCGTGACGCGCTCGGCCGATATTGAACTGGCCGTGCGGGCCATCACGTTCGCGGCGGCCGGCACGGCCGGGCAGCGCTGCACCACGCTGCGCCGCTGCTTTGTCCATGCCGACCTGATGGATACCATGGCCAGCCGGCTCGTCACGGTGTTCGACCGCCTGCCTGTGGGCGATCCGCTCGAAGACGGTACGCTGCTCGGCCCGCTGATCGATACCGCCGCGGCCGATGCCATGGCCAACGCGCTGGCCAGTTGCCGCGCGCAGGGCAATATCGTCACGGGCGGCGAACGCCTGCTGGCCGACCGCTTCCCGCATGCAAGCTACGTGCGCCCGGCCCTGGTGATGACCGACGAGCAGCACGACACCATGCTGACCGAGACCTTCGCGCCCATCCTGTACCTGATGCCATACACGTCGCTCGATGAAGCCATCGCGCTGAACAATGCGGCGGCACACGGGCTGTCGTCGTGCATCTTCACCGAGTCGCTGCGCGAGGCGGAGCGCTTCCTGTCATCGGCGGGCAGCGACTGCGGCATCGCCAACGTGAATATCGGCACCAGCGGGGCGGAGATCGGCGGCGCGTTCGGCGGCGAGAAGGCGACCGGCGGCGGCCGCGAGTCGGGCTCGGATGCGTGGAAGGGCTATATGCGGCGTGCCACCAATACCATCAACTACGGCGATACCTTGCCGCTGGCGCAGGGCATCCGGTTCGAGATATGAGCGGCATCCGGGCGCCGGCAATCGAGCGCCTTTACGTTCACCAAACCGTTGCGAATCGTAACAAGGGTTACAGCGCCTTGACGCTGTATTACGGAAGCGCCCCGTATAACGTTAAAGGGGAGGCACATGCCCGGAAGCGACCCCTAGGAACAATACGATGAGAACGGTAACGATTGGACTGGCCGCAGCGGCCGCCGCCACAGCCTTGCTGGGTGGTTGCGCGGTGTATCCGTATCCGGCCGGCCCCGGCCCCGCTGTCGCGGTGGCACCGGCGCCGGTCTATGTCGGCCCGCCGGCGGTGGTGGTGTCGCCGCGGCCGTACTACTACGGCGGCTATGGCGGCTATGGCTACTACGGCCGGCGCCATTACTGGTAAGCCGACGCAGGGGAGGGCGGCTTAGTTGCCGCTGTCTCCGGTCTTGCCGTAGATGCCGTTCAGGCCCGGCCAGCTCGGCGCCAGCGTCCGGCCAATGTCCGGCAAGTCGACCAGGTCGAGCACGCGGCCCACGGTGTGGTCGACCAGGTCGGCAATGCTCTGCGGCTTCTGGTAGAAGCCGGGCACGGGCGGGAAGACAATGCCGCCCATTTCCGTCACTGCCGTCATATTGCGCAGATGCGCGAGGTTCAGCGGCGTTTCGCGCACCATCAGCACCAGCCGGCGGCGCTCCTTGAGCGTGACGTCGGCCGCGCGCGTGATGAGGTTGTCGGACAGGCCATGGGCAATGGCGGCCAGTGTGCGCATCGAGCACGGGGCCACCACCATCGCATGCGCGCGGAACGAGCCGCTCGCGATGGTGGCGCCGATATCGCGTACGTTGTGCACGACATCGGCCATGGCTTCCACGTCGGCGCGGCCGATCTCCAGCTCGTGCTGGAGGTTCATCACGCCCGCCGGGGAAATCAGCAGGTGGGTTTCCACCGTCGGCACGTCGCGCAGCACCTGCAGCAGGCGCACGCCATAGATGGCGCCGGTGGCGCCCGTGATGGCGACGATCAGCCGTTGCGGCACGGCGCCGCCGGTCACGGGCATGGCGGTGCTCAGCCCTTGAGCAGGGTCTGGAGTTCGCCGTTCTGGTACATCTCCATCATGATGTCCGAACCGCCGACGAACTCGCCGTTCACGTAGAGCTGCGGGATGGTCGGCCAGTTGGCGTATTCCTTGATGCCCTGGCGGATACCTTCGTCTTCCAGCACATTGACCGTGGCCGGCGCATCCACGCCGCAGGCCTTCAGGATCTGGATGGCGCGGCCCGAGAAGCCGCACATCGGGAACTGCGCGGTGCCCTTCATGAACAGGACCACCGGGTTGCCCTTGACGATCTGGTCGATCTTTTGTTGCACGTCACTCATGGTTGCTTTGTCGGTTGAGGTGGCGCCCGCGCTGCGGGTGCCACCGGGTGTCGAAGGCCGCACGGCGGTTGCCGCGCGACGGTGATCTGGCTGCAAATTTTACCGGATTCGCCGCCAGGCTTCAGGCGGCCCCTCAGGCGACCCCTCAGGGGGCCCGCATCACGCGGCGCCGGGACGCCGTCCGCCGGTGCAGCGTTCCTGCCCCGCCAGGTCGCGCGCGGTGAAGACTTCGGTGAAGCCGGCGCGTTCCAGCAGCGCCTGCGTGGCCGCGGCCTGGTCGTAGCCATGCTCCATCAGGAGCCAGCCGCCCGGCAGCAGCCGCCCGTGCGCCCCGGCAACGATCGCGGCCAGGTCCGACATGCCGTCCTTGTGGTCGGTCAGCGCGTCGATGGGCTCGAAGCGCAGGTCGCCCTCGGCCAGATGCGGGTCACCTTCGGCGATGTACGGCGGGTTGCTGACGATCAGGTGGAAGCGCAGGTCGGCCGGCAGGGCGGCGTACCAGTCCGAAACGAGGAACTGGATGCGGTCCGCACCGAGTGCGCTGGCGTTGTCCTGCGCCACCATCAGGGCGCCCGGTGAAATGTCGGTCGCCCACACCTCCGCGTCGGTGCGTTCGCGCGCGATGGTCACGGCCAGGATGCCAGAGCCCGTGCCCAGGTCCAGCACGCGCGGGTGTTGCACGCCGGCCAGCCGCGCCAGCGACGATTCCGCGGCGATTTCCGTGTCAGGACGCGGGATCAGCACATCGGGGGTCACGCGGAACTTGCGGCCGAAGAATTCGCGCTCGCCGATCAGGTAGGCCACCGGCTCGCCTGCCAGGCGGCGCGCCAGCAGCGTGGCAAAGGCGTCGCGCTGGGGCAGGCTCAGGGTATCGCCGTCACGGGTAATCAGTTGCGTGCGGGTCAGCCCGGTGACGTGCGTCAGCAGCATCCGCGCTTCCAGCGTGGGCAGGCCAGCCATGGCGGCGAGCGTCTGCGCTTCGCGCACGGTGGGGGTAGCCGGCAAGGCGCCGGACATGGCAGGGGACATCGGCAATGCGGGAGCAGAAGCGCCGGCGGCGACACGCCGGCCGGAAACAAAAAACCCCGCCGGGCGTTGGCCTGGCGGGGCTTTCGGCGGGTCTACCAGCTAGGGAAGCAGTGTAGCGCTGAACCCTGGCGGCTGGTGGGAATCCCCCGTAGCGGTCATTACTTATTGACGGTGTCCTTGGCCTTGTCGGCGCCGGCGTTGACGGCATCCTTGGCGGCCTGCTTGGCATTTTCCATGGCGTTGCCGGCATCGGTCTTGGCCTTGTCGGCAGCGACCGAGACATCAGCGGCGGCGTTGCTGGCCGCGGCCTTGGCGGCATCGGCGGCGTTGCCGGCGGCTGCCGCGGCATCGCTGGCGGCGGCCTTGGCCGATTCCGCCGCTTTTTGCATGGCGGTGTCGGCGCTCGGCGTGGCCGGCGCTTCTTCCTTCTTGCTGCAGGCGGCCATGGCCGCGGTGATCATCAACAGCGCGAGCAGTTTCTTCATGATTTCGTCCTTATGTCCGTGCTTCAGGAGAGACAATTGCCGGCAGCTTCTTCTGTCGCCGGTCGAAAACGATTATAGACAGCGGACCTTCGCCCGCCAGTGCTGTTTCAAGCATTTACAACAGATACAAAGGTTTCGACGCCGTTGAGCGCTGATCGTGCTGAGTATCGTCTGGGGCACTTGGACAGCGGCTCTCAGGCGTCGTCGCCGAGCGCCGCCAGCTGGTCGGCCTGATGCTCCGCCGCGAGCGCGGACACCAGTTCGTCCAGGTCGCCGTCCATGATCATGTCGATCTTGTAGAGCGTGAGGTTGATGCGGTGGTCGGTCACGCGCCCCTGCGGGAAGTTGTAGGTGCGGATGCGGTCGCTGCGGTCGCCCGAGCCGATCAGGTTGCGGCGCGTGCTGGCTTCCTTGGCCTGCGCGGCGCGCATCTGCTGGTCCTTGATGCGCGCGGCCAGCACCTTCATGGCCTTGTCCTTGTTGCGGTGCTGGCTGCGGTCGTCCTGGCACTCCACCACGATGCCGGTCGGGATGTGCGTGAGGCGCACGGCCGAGTCGGTCTTGTTGACGTGCTGGCCGCCGGCGCCGGACGCGCGGAAGGTATCGATGCGCAGGTCGGACGGGTTGATTTCCACTTCGCCCACTTCGTCGGCTTCCGGCATCACCGCCACCGTGCAGGCCGAGGTATGGATGCGGCCCTGCGCCTCGGTGGCCGGTACGCGCTGCACGCGGTGGCCGCCGGATTCGAACTTCAGGCGCGAGAACGCGGCATCGCCGGCAATGCGCACGATCACTTCCTTGTAGCCGCCCAGGTCCGATTCGGACTCGCTCATGATCTCCACCTGCCAGCGCTGGCGTTCGGCGAAGCGCGTGTACATGCGCAGCAGGTCGCCCGCGAACAGCGCGCTTTCCTCGCCACCGGCGCCGGCGCGGATTTCCAGCAGCAGGTTGCGGTCGTCGTTGGGGTCCTTGGGCAGCAGCAGCTTTTGCAGGCTGGCTTCGAGCGTTTCCAGGCGCGCGCGCGCGCTGGCGATCTCGTCGGCCGCGAAGTCCTTCATCTCCGGATCGTCGAGCAGCGCCTGCGCGGTGGCCAGGTCGTCCTGCGCCTGGCGATACAGGCCATATTGCTCGGCCACCGGCGACAGTTCGGCATGCTCGCGGCTGAGCTTGCGGTACTGGTCGATCTTGGCGGTCGCGTCTTCGCGGGCAAGCAGGGCGTTGACTTCATCGAGTCGCTCGGCCAGTTGGTCGAGCTTGGCAAGCATGCTGGCTTTCATGGGAATCCGGGTGGGGAAGGCGGGAACCGGGCCGCGGTCAGCGCGGGCGGCGGGTTGCCGGCGCGCAGGGCGCGCGGGCGCAGCGCTCGGGCGGGGCTAGCGCTCGGAGTGGCTGCTGTGGCGGAACAGGCCGGGCACCAGGCGCACCAGCGCCTCGCGGTCCTCGCCCTGCATGTGGTTCAGCGCATGGGTCGGGCCATGCAGGAACTTGCGCGTCAGCGCGCCCGACAGGGCTTCGAGCACGGCTTCCGGGTCGTCGCCGCGCGCCAGCATGCGCCGGGCACGGTCCAGCTCGGCCTGACGGATCGACTCGCCGGCGGTCTGCAGTTCGCGGATGAGCGGCACCACGCTGCGCGTTTCCAGCCAGTGCATGAAGTTCTGCACGCGGCTTTCGATGATCGCCTCGGCCTGGGCCACGGCGGCCTGGCGCAGCGCATTGCCTTCGCGCACGACGGCGCCGAGGTCGTCCACGGTGTAAAGGAAGACGTCGTCCAGGCGCGCGACCTCGGCTTCCACGTCGCGCGGCACGGCCAGGTCGACCATCATGATCGGGCGGTGCTTGCGGCGCTTGACCGCGCGCTCCACGGCGCCCAGGCCGATGATCGGCAACGAGCTGGCGGTGCAGGACACCACGATGTCGAACTCATGCAGGCGCTCGCCGAGTTCCTGCAGGCGGATGGCCTGCGTGGTCAGGCCCTGTCCGGCGAGCTGCTCGGCGAGCTTTTCGCCGCGTTCGACGGTGCGGTTGGCCACGACGATCTGGCGCGGTTGCTGCGCGGCGAAGTGCGTGGCGCACAGTTCGATCATCTCGCCGGCGCCGATGAACAGCACGCGCTGCGTCGAGATGCTTTCAAAAATCCGTTGTGCCAGCCGCACGGCCGCGGCGGCCATCGACACCGAATGCGCGCCGATCTCGGTCTGGCCGCGGACTTCCTTGGCCACCGCAAAAGTGCGCTGGAACAGCTGGTTCAGGTAGGTGCCCAGCGAGCCGGCTTCACCGGCGGTGCGCACCGCGTCCTTGAGCTGGCCCAGGATCTGGGTTTCGCCCAGCACCATCGAATCGAGCCCGCTGGCGACGCGGAACGCGTGGCGCACGGCCTCGGACTGCGGCAGTGAATACAGGTGCGGCGCCAGGTCGGACGCCGGCACATTGTGGTGCTGCGACAGCCACCGCAACGTATGCTCGAAACCCTCCGCGCCCGGCTTGAGGATGTCGGTCGCGCAGTAGATTTCGGTGCGGTTGCAGGTGGAGAGAATGGCGGCTTCGGTACCATTGCGGCCCGCCAGGTGGGTACGCAATGTCCCGAGTGCCGGTTTGATCTGCTCAAGCGGAAACGCCACCCGTTCGCGCAGCGAGACTGGTGCCGTCGTATGGTTGATGCCGATCGCGAGCAGTTGCATTTGTAGGGACTGGTACCGGGTCCGCAGCAAGTGCGGCCCGACTGCCATTATAACGTCGGGATCGGAACTTGCAGGCAGGCGCGGCTGCAGAACGCCGCTGCTGTATCGTTACGCCGGAATCGCCGGACTGTGGTTCCGGAGACACACGGGAGTCAGGATGCTGGGCACGTTGATCGTCGGATTGCTGGTTGGCCTGGCCGCGCGCCAGATGCATCCCGCCGGCAAGGTCGTTTCCCTGCCGGCCGCGCTGGTGCTGGGTATGGCGGGGGCGGCGGCGGCTTTCTACGGCGGGCGCGCGCTGCATCTTTTCATTGACGGGCAGATGAGCGGCTGGCTGGCGGCGATCGTCGGCGCCTCGGTCCTGGTCGGGCTATGGGGCGCGTTGCGGCCCCGCCACGGGTAAGGTCAGAACTGACGATCCGGAGCGGAATCTGCGCCGCCCGGGATGCGAATCAGGCGCGCGCTGCCAGGAACCGGCGCAGGATGCCGTCCGAATAGTGGCTGGCCACGTCCTTCAGGAATGCCGGAAAATCCACATGGGCACTGTCGTCCGCGCGGTCCGAGATCGTCCGCATGACCGCGTACCGCACGCCGTATTCATGGCAGACCTGTGCCACGGCGGCGCCTTCCATCTCCACGGCCAGCAGGTCGGGCAGGCATTCGCGCAGCCCGGCGACAGCGGTGGCCGCGTTGATGAACTGGTCGCCGCTGGCAATCAATCCCAGCTTCAGGGCGGGCGTGCCGATGCCGAAGCGCTCGCGCACGGCGGGCGGCACCTCGGTGGGCAGGTCTTCGCGCAGGAAGCCGTCCGCTGCGGCGCGCAGGGCTTCGGTCAGGTCCGGATCGGCGGGAAAGCGCGAACGGTCCAGCAGCGGTACTTCATGGCGCGGGAACAGCGGGCGGGCATCCAGGTCGTGCTGCATGGTCTCGCTGGCGATGACGATGTCGCCGACCCGCACGCCGTCGCCCACGCCGCCGGCCAGGCCGGTGAAGACGATCTCCTCCACGCCGAACTCGCGGACCAGGGTCGCCGTGGTGGCCGCCGCCGCGACCTTGCCAACGCGTGCCAGTACCAGCACGCAGGCCTGCCCGTGCAGGTGGCCGACGTGGTAGTCACGCATGCCGATCCGGTGGATGGTCGCGCGCGCGTCTTCATGGCGCATGGCCGCGACCAGGCTGTCGACTTCATCATGCAGCGCGGCGAGGATGCCGAGGGTCATTGGGGGCGTGTCCGGAATGAAAGGCCAAAGGATACCGGCGCGCGCTGCCCGGGCATAGGCCGCCTTGACCCGTCCACGTGCGGCGCCCGCGGCGCTTTGCTAGAGTGGTTCCATTCCGACTCCGGGACACGCGCATGACCATCACATCGACGCCGGCGACCGGCGAGCGCCGCGCCATCCGCCAGGCCCTGGCCGACTGGGGCGCAGAAGGGCGGCTGGCGGCAGCCAGCGTGGCGCGGCCGTGGGCGCGCACGGAGCCCGTGGCGGCCGACTGGCGCCGCTGGCTGGACCACGGACTGCTTGCGCTGGGTACGGTGCTGCTGTGCGCCGGCGTGATCGTTTTCTTCGCCTTCAACTGGCAGGACCTGCACAAGTTCGCGAAATTCGCGGTGCTGGCCGCGGCCATCAGCCTGCTCGCCGGGTTTGCGCTGTTCCGGCCGCCCGCCGACATGGGTGGCCGCGCGGCGCTGGGCGGCGCGCAGGTCCTGGCCGGCGTACTGCTGGCCGTGATCGGGCAGACCTACCAGACCGGGGCCGATGCCTGGCAACTGTTCGCGCTGTGGACGATGCTGGCCGTGCCATGGGCGCTTGCCGCGCGCGCGGCGCCGCACTGGTGGCTGGTGATCGTGATCGGCAACGTCGCGCTGCTGCGCTATTTCAGCGTGCGCCTGGGCGTCGGCGGCATGTTCGAACTGCTGTTCGATGCCCGTCATGCGCGTACCACCACCTTGCTGTTGCTGGGCGCGGTGATGCTGCAGCTGGCGCTATGGGCGTGGCTCTGCGCGCGAGCAGCCGCGCTGGGCTTCCGCGGGCAGACCGGGGCGCGCATCCTGGCTGCGCTGGCCTGCTTTCATGCGGGTTTCGCGGGCCTTTCCGCATTGTTCGACAACCACCCCGACCTGTCGGTCTTCGGGCTGGCGGCCGTTGCGCTGTTGGCGCTGGGCTGGTGGTTCCGGCAGCGCGCCTTCGACATCGTGGTGCTCAGCCTGGCGAGCCTGACCGGCATTGTGCTGGTCGTTGCCGCGGTCGGCCGGCTGCTGCTCGAAGGCAAGGCCGATTTCGGGGCCTTCCTGCTGCTGGGCCTGATTACCGTTGGCATGGCCGCCGGCGCGGCCGCGTGGCTGATGCGCGCCTACCGCGCGCAAACCGTGGAACTGTCATGACCCAGGCCATCCAGACCGAACAGGCACTGTGGCGCGAGCTGGCCGCGCGTGGCGAGGTGCAGGGCGAACCCATCGCACGCGTGCGCACGCCCTGGGCGGTGCGTGCCCTGATGGGCGCGGCCGGATGGCTGGGCGCGCTGTTCTTCCAGATGTTCTTCCTTGGCGCGGTGTTCGTCGCCGTGCGCGAGAACGCCGGCGCGATTGCGGTGACGGGCCTTGCGATGATCGTCCTCGCGGCCGTGCTTTACCGGCGCGGCGGCGCGGGTATCGGCGCCGGTATTGCGCTCGGGCAGTTCGCGCTGGCCGTGAGCCTGAGTGGCCAGGGCATGGTGGTCTACGGCGTCGCGGAATGGCTCGGCGGCGGGCGGCCGATCGAGACGGCCGCCTTCTGGATCTGCCTGGCCGTGTTCGAGGCGGCGCTGTATGCGCTGGTGCAGAACCGGCTGCACCGCTTCCTTGCCGCGCTGGGCGTGTGGATCGGGCTGGCGGTCGCCGTGCACATCGCGCTGACGGCTTCGGAGCGCCACACGTGGCTGGTCGTTCCGTGGTCGCTGGGCTGGCTGGCGCCGGCCGCGTGCCCGCTCGCGGCGTGGTTCACGACCGCCGAGGAGCGTCTGTGCGCCGCTGGCCGGCATGGCGGGTTCGAGCCCGCGATGGACGCCACGCTGCTGTTCGCGCTGGGCGCGGCGCTGGTGGTGACGGGCGCCAGCCATCCGCTGGCCTGGCTCCAGCTCCAGGAATCGGTACCGCTGTTTGCCAGGGCGCGCTGGCTGCCGGGCTTGCTGGTCGGCGTGGTGCTGGTCGGCTTTGCGCTGCTGGAGTGCCGGCGCCTCGCGCTGTCCCTTCCGACCGTCGTCGCCGTGCTGGTCGGGACGGCGGCATTCAGTGTCCTGATGGCCGCCGCGCCCGCCGTGGGGGCCGGCGCGCTGGCGCTCGGACTGGCGCTGCGGCGCGCTTCGCTGCCGTGGCTCGGGCTTGGCATCGCCGCCATCGCCATCGGCTTCATCTGGTACTACAGCTCGCTGCACTGGACGCTGCTGGCCAAGTCCATCACGCTGGCTGCGGCCGGCGTCATCCTGATCGCGTTACGTCAGTGCCTGGTACATGCCGTGCCCGCAAAGGAGGTCGCATGAAGCGCTGGATCATGGTTGCCTGGGCACTGACGCTGGCCCTGGCCGCGGTGGGCATCGCGGGCAAGGAGAGACTGCTGGCGCGCGGCGACACCGTCTATCTCCGCCTGGCGCCGGTCGACCCGCGCTCGCTGATGCAGGGCGACTACATGGCCCTGAACTTCGCCATCGGCGCCGCCATTGGCGCCGCGCGGCAGCCCGAGCGGCAGCGGCGCGATGGCGTCGCCGTCATCCGGCTCGACGCGAACCGGGAGGCTTCATTCGTCCGCCTGCATGGTGATGAGCCGCTGGCGTCCGGCGAACGGCTGCTGCGCTTCCAGACGGTCGAAGCACGGTGGGGCGGCACGCAGGTGCAGGTTTCGACCGATGCGTATTTCTTCCAGGAAGGGCAGGGCGGGCGCTTTGAGAAGGCGCGCTATGGGGAGTTCCGGGTGGATGGGAGCGGGCAGGCGTTGCTGGTGGGGTTGAGGGGCGAGGGGATGGAGGCGTTGTAGGCCCTCAGGCGTACAACCTCCAGCATATGGTCACCCCAATCAGGAGCCGTGCGCACTTCTGATGGCGACAAGCACGACACTGCTGTACACCCCTGCCTGCGGAAGCGAGGCTATCCGGCGCCAGACGTTCGTGCATTGCTACGGGCAATCTCTCGCCGGCGCGCACGTACGCCGCGCACAGCAGGGTTACTGCCTGATCCAGGGTGGACCAGGCAAGGCAGATCAGGCTTAAATATTGAAGACGTTCTATCTTGGTCTTGGCAGTGGCTCGTCAAGGGTTGCCCGCTGAAATAGGAGCTGCTCGAGACAATTCATACGCGATGGTACGAATGATCCCTCCGCTGTCCGCAACTTCGCAGAGCACCTGCGTCGACAAGGTCTTCAGCCCGAACGGCGGCTCTGTCACCACAACGCCGCTAGGACTCGCGTCCCATAGTCGGAGGGCGGCGCCGATCGGCTTGTCGAGATTCGGGGGGAAGCCGGCCGTCAGAGGCAAGTACTCGGTCAGAATCAGGATCCTGTATGGCGTCAGGCGGGCCAGCACGTCGGCAATGCGTGCGTTGTCCAAATGACCCAGCACCTGCCGCAGGAAAACGACGTCGCCTTCCGGCAGGGGCTCACTTGTGATGTCCAGGCACCGGAAGTCCACATCAAGCGCGGAGAATCTGGTGCGGTTCAACTGAATGACTGCCTCCACCACGTCGCAGGCAACATAGCGAGCGCATGCCGGGCGGATACGGTTGCCGACATTGAAATCGCCGCAGCCGAGGTCAACCACGTCCGGCCGGCCAGGCAACGAGCCGAGGTAGGCCGTTACGGCTTCGACATAGGTGTCGACCATTGTCGGGTCGTGCGAAGTGCGCCCGCTGTAAGGTTTGGAGCAGTCTTCCGCCACGCCCCAGGCCCTGGTTTCGTAGACGTGGGAAAAGACCTCACCCGGCGTCTTTCCTTGATACAGCGCATCATCCCGGCGGATCGCGCGGCCGTGGTGGTATTTCAGCAGCCACGCCGGCACGTATGGCTTTAGCCAGGATTTCAACCGTGGCGTCAGCACGGTATGCAAAGGCTTGGTAGCGCTAGTCACGTGAACCTCCTGCCTGCGGGCGAGATGGGGGAAGTCAGGATCGGGCGGATTGTGGGCCTTTAATTTATCGGGCATGCAAGCCGTACAACGTCTGCTTGCCCACATTCGGAGGATTATTGTTCATGGCTTACGCGGAGCGGAGCGGGCTGGCGGAATGCGAAGGCCGGTTCGCGGAACGACGCACCCAACGGAACGCGACCTTCAGTCGCGTGGTGGGCTGGCGGAAGGTCGTTACGCTTTGCATTTTCGGTAGATAAGGGCTTCTCGTGCTCTGGCGGCCACACTCGCGGCGCCGTTTCCTATCCAGAATCCATCTCGTACGTACGCAAGCGAACGGAGAGGCGCGGGCGGGCGTGGCCAAGTGTTGGAATCCCCCAGACGGGTGAAACCGGAGGCCTTCACATGAAAACTACGATCCGCGAGATCCTGTCAGAAGTGGCTCGGCTAGACGTTTCAGTTGACTCACTGGATGACGACGCCGACCTCTACGAGGCAGGGCTGACTTCTGTCGCCACCGTTCACATGATGCTCGCCATCGAAAATGCGCTCGGGGTGGAAATGCCGGACAACATGATCCAACGCGAGTTGTTCCGCAGCATCAACTCGCTGGCCGCCGCAGCCGAGACGCTACGGCAGCCGAGGGAGGCAGCATGAGACACGGTCTTGCCAGCGTGGGCCTTGGCGCCGCGCCTCCGAACATTCCAGATGCCACTGCCATGATTGCAACAGCCCAGGCCACCGCAGAGGAGGCGGCTCGCCACGCCGACGAGGTCGACCGCGCGGCGGTATTTCCGCACCGGGCATTCGACCTGCTGCGCAGCCAGCGGCTGTTGGGCGCGATGATTCCTGTTGCGTATGGAGGAGACGGGGCCTCACTCGAGACCGTCGCTGCAATTTGCCGCACGCTGGGAGCAGGCTGTGCATCGACAGGCATGATCTACGCCATGCACCAGATGCAGGTGGCTTGCCTGGTAAACCATGCGACTGGCAGCGCGTGGCATGAAGCCATGCTGCGTCGGATCGCGGGAGAGCAACTGCTGCTGGCTTCGGCGACGTCCGAGGAAAGCATCGGTGGCGCGCTGCGAACCAGCGGGTGTGCCGTCAATCTGGAAGACGGCATCCTTCACCTGCTGAAGATGGCACCGACGATTTCCTACGGCGCGCATGCGGACGGCATCCTTGTCACGGCGCGGCGGCACCCCGACGCAGCACCTTCGGACCAGGTTCTTGTGAGCGTGCTCAAGCCGGACTATACGCTCGAATGCGTATCGGACTGGGACACACTGGGCATGCGCGGCACATGCAGCAATGGTTTCCGTCTGGAGGTACGCGGCCGGGCCGAGCAGGTGCTGCCGGCACCGTTCAGCGACATTGCAGAGGCGACCATGGCGCCCGTGTCGCACATCCTTTGGGCCTCGGTGTGGACCGGCGTTGCCGCCGACGCAGTGCAGCGCGCCAAGACCCTGTTCCGCGGCCAGGCCCGCGAGCGTCCGGGCAGCTTGCCCCCATCCGCAGTGCGCGTGGCCGAAGCAGTGTCGATCCTGCACATGATGGAAGGGCGGGTGGAACTGGCGCTTGCCCATTACAGGCGTCGCCAGACGGAGCAAGGCGCCGGCATGCCGGGGGCTTTTGCACTGGCAGCCGAAATGAACAGTCTCAAGACGGGCGTATCCACGCTCGCGCTCGAGGCCGTTCAGATCGCCATGCTGGTGTGCGGTATGGCGGGCTACAAGCACGGGACGCCTTACAGCCTGGGGCGCCACCTGCGCGACCTGTGGTCCGCGCCGCTGATGATCAACAACGACCGCATTCTGACTAACACCGCCAACCTGTTGCTGGCGGATCGTTCATCCTGAGGAGTCAATATGGACATCGCAAGCGATTCGCTTGATGTCGGCGGGGGTGGCGCATCACTTGGCCAAGGCAGTCCATCAGGGCACGCGGCACCCCCGGTCGCCCGGACTTTTCTGGATTCCCTGATAGATGCCGGCATCCTGATCCCCACTGGCGTGGATGGCATCTATGGCCGCAGCAGGGTGTATGAAGCCATTGCCGAAGGCATGGACGCACTGATTACTGAAATCGGTGCCGACCAGCAGGCGGAGATGATGCGCTTTCCACCGACCACGCCACGCAATGACTTTGAGGATAGTGAATATCTCAAGTCTTTCCCCCAGCTGGCCGGGATCGTACACAGCTTCTGCGGCAATGATCACGAACACTTCCGGCTGGTAGCCCGGCTCGAACGGGGCGAGGACTGGACCGATCAGTTGCGGCCCACTCGCGTGGTGCTCACGCCTGCGGCCTGCTATCCGGTCTATCCGGTGCTGGCACGGCGCGGGCCGCTGCCGCCGGAGGGGCGGGTGGTCGATGTGTTTTCATACTGTTTCCGCCATGAGCCTTCGATCGAGCCCACCCGCATGCAGATGTTCCGCATGCGCGAGTACGTGCGGCTGGGTACACCTGAACAAATCCTGGCTTTCCGGCAAATGTGGATCGAGCGTGGACAGAAGCTTGCTGATGACCTGGAAGTGCCGCATACCCTCGACCTTGCCAACGACCCGTTCTTCGGGCGCGGTGGCAAGCTGGTCGCGGACAATCAGCGCGATCTCAAGCTCAAGTTCGAGTTGCTGATCCCGGTGAACGACGGCGCGCCGCCAACGGCGTGCATGAGCTTCAATTACCACGTGGACCATTTTTCCACGGTCTGGCCCTTGCGCACGGCCGACGGCGAGAAGGCCCACACAGGTTGCGCGGCGTTCGGTATCGACCGGCTGACGCTGGCGCTCCTGCGCAACCATGGCCTGGATCTGTCGGGCTGGCCGCGTGGGGTGCGCGCATTGCTGGGCGGCATCTGAACAGCGTCCGGGCTTCCAAATGCGGGATGGGAGGTGCTCATCGCCTCCCGTTTTCCCGGTCTGATTTGTGCTATCGCCTCTCTTATGCGGGGATCCTGCGCGCCGTCACTTGTTGCAGGCCCGACGTGATGAACTTGTTGTCCGCGCTGCTGGCTGACACCCCTGTATGGGAATCCACGATACAGTTCGCGCCAATCTTCACCCCCGGATAGATGGTGGCCCGGGTGCCAAGGAAACACCTTGCGCCGACCGCCGCATCGCCGTTGAGGATCACACCAGGCGAAAGCACCGAATAGTCACCCACGGACGCGCCGTGGGCCACGTTGCTCTGGACATTTACCAGCACGCCGTCGCCAAGGGTGGTGTTGCGGTTCACGATGCTGAAGGGGCAGATCACTGCGCTGCGCCCGACACGCGCAGTGCTGGAAACGAGGACCGAGCCATGTATGTAGGTGGGTACCTGGATGCCCCTTTCCGCCAGGCGCATGATCACGTTTTGCCGTGCCTCGACGGAGCCCAGGGCAACCACTACCACCTGGTTGGCAAGTGGCCTGTAGTCCCAGGTGGTGCCCAGGTTGGGCAGATCGATCCCGGCCGGCTGCCGGCCCTTGGCATCGTCGATGAATCCCGCAATGTTCGGCCCGCCGCCCAAGGATTCCTCGTACAGGTACTCGAAGACTTCCAGGCCAAATCCTCCGGCGCCTGCAATCACCACTGACCGGGCCGAAGAAGCGTCAACTAAGGGCATGATGGTGCGTCCTCCTGCAAGCTTTCAGCACGGGCAGCAAGTGACGGCGAGCTGCTAGCCGGACGAGTCATCCCCGTAAGTTCACTGATACTGGAGCCGTTGCGGGCGCAGGGAATTGCGCTTGCGACATCCGGCCACTCCCGATTATTGCGCCACCCGCGTGTGCCTGGATGCGCAGACCGTGTGCGGCCGTACGCATCAGGTACCCGGCGGTTGCCGCTTGCCATGCCCCGCAAGATGGCCTTTGGTGGGAGCGTCAAAGACCGGCGTGGAAACGAAAAAAAGCCCAGCAAATGCTGGGCTTGCGGGGAGCCGTGCGGGATTTCTTGGGATGGCGCCTTAGACGTTGAACAGGAAGTTCATCACATCCCCATCCTTCACCACGTACTCCTTGCCTTCGGCCCGCATCTTGCCCGCTTCCTTGGCGCCGGTCTCGCCCTTGAGGGCGATGTAGTCCTCGTAGGCGATGGTCTGCGCGCGGATGAAGCCGCGTTCGAAGTCGGTGTGGATCACGCCGGCGGCCTGGGGGGCGGTGTCGCCCACGTGGATGGTCCAGGCGCGGACTTCCTTCACGCCAGCGGTGAAGTAGGTCTGCAGGCCCAGCAGCTTGAAGCCGGCGCGGATCACGCGGTCCAGCCCCGGCTCTTCCATGCCCAGGTCGGCCAGGAATTCGGCCTTGTCGGCGTCGTCCAGGTCGGCGATCTCGGCCTCGATGGCGGCGCAGACGGCCACGACCGGGGAATCGGTGGTCTTGGCATACTCGCGCACGGCGTCCAGGTGCGGATTGTTCTCAAAGCCGTCTTCACGCACGTTGGCCACGTACATGGTGGGCTTGGCGGTGATCAGGCAGAACGGGCGGATCGCCTCCCACTCTTCCGGTGCCAGGTCGAGCGTGCGCACGGCCTTGGCCTGGTCGAGCACGGCCTGTGCCTTTTCCAGCACGGCGACCAGGCGCAGGGCTTCCTTGTCGCCGGCGCGGGCCGGCTTCACATAGCGGGCCAGGGCCTTCTCGACGGTGGCCAGGTCGGCCAGCGCCAGTTCGGTGTTGATGACTTCGATGTCCGACAGCGGGTCGACCTTGCCGGCCACGTGGATCACATTGTCATCTTCGAAGCAGCGCACGACGTGCGTGATGGCGTCGGTTTCGCGGATGTTGGCCAGGAACTGGTTGCCCAGCCCTTCACCCTTGGACGCGCCAGCCACCAGGCCGGCGATGTCCACGAATTCCACCGTAGCAGGCAGGATGCGCTCGGGTTTGACGATCTCGGCCAGTTTGGCAAGCCTCGGATCCGGCACTTCCACCACGCCCACATTGGGCTCGATGGTGCAGAACGGATAGTTCTCGGCGGCGATGCCGGCCTTGGTCAGGGCGTTGAACAGCGTGGACTTGCCGACGTTGGGCAGGCCGACGATGCCGCATTTGAGGCTCATGGTGTCAGGCGGGAAATTGCAAAACCCATATTCTAGCGGATGGGGCCCCTGGCCTCGCCCTGCCTGGCCATGTGCGCCGGGGCCGGGGAGGTGACGTGGCTATAATCCAGCCATGACCCGATCCAATGCGTCCGTGCGCAATTCCTCAGCTTTCCAGATCGCCGTTGTCGGCGGCGGCATCGTGGGCAAGTCCTGCGCGCTGCTGCTGGCGCAGCAGGGCATGAGCGTGGCCCTGGTCGCGCCGCGTCCCGTGCGCGGGCGTCCGCCGGCCGGTCCCGACGACTGGGACAGCCGCATCTACGCGTTTTCCGCGAGTTCGCAGGCGCTGCTGGAGCGCATGCGGGTCTGGGAGGCGCTCGACCCGGCCCGTCTCCAGCCGGTGCGCGACATGCGCGTGTGCGGCGATGTGAGCGCCGCTGAAACGTCCCCGAGCCTCGATGGCGACCTGCATTTCTCGGCCTATGCCGCCGCGGTGCCGCAACTGGCGTGGATCGTCGAATCCGGACTGGTGGAACGGGCGCTCGATGCCGCGCTCGGTTTCCAGCACCAGGTCCACTGGCATGACGATACCGCCGCCGGCTTCGAGCGCGATGCCGACGGTGCCACGCTCACGCTGTCCGGCGGCGCGAAGATCCGCGCGTCCTGCGTGGTCGGCGCCGACGGCGCGCGCTCCTGGGTGCGCCAGCAGTGCCATATCGGCGTGAGCACGCGACGCTATCGCCAGCTTGGCGTGGTGGCGAACTTCGAGTGCGAGCGGCCGCACCACGACACGGCCTGGCAATGGTTCCTCGGCGCCCCGGAAAAGCTCATGGCCGATGAAGAGCCGGCCAACGGCGAGATCCTGGCCATGTTGCCGCTGCCGGGTTCGCGCATGTCGATGGTCTGGTCGGCCGATGAGGCCCACGCGCACGAGCTGCTCGCGCTGTCGCCGGAGGCGCTTGCCGCCACGGTGATGCAGGCGGCCGCGGGCGCGGTCGGCAGCCAGTTCGGCACCCTGCGCTGCGTGACGCCCGCGCAGGGTTTTCCGCTGGTGCTGCAGCGCGCGGAGCAGTTCGTGCAGCCGCACCTGGCGCTGGTGGGCGATGCCGCGCACGTGGTGCATCCGCTGGCGGGACAAGGCATGAACCTCGGGTTGCGCGATATTGCGGAACTCGGCAAGGTCATGGCCGCCAAAGAATCTTTCCGCGGCGAGGGCGACCTGCGCCTGCTGCGCCGCTACGAACGGGCCCGCGCCACCGACCTGTTGTCGCTGACCGCCGCGACCGACGGCCTGCACCGGCTGTTCTCGCTGCCCGGCAGCGTGGCGCGCGTGGTGCGCAATACCGGCATCCGTACGGTGGGCCGGCAGTCGCTGCTCAAGCGCTTCCTGATTGAACGGGCACTCGGCTGACGCCGGGTGCCCGGACCCTGACTGAATACTGGAGTCGATATGTTCCAACTCATGCGCCGCCACCCCGCCTGGACCACCGCCATTGCCGGCGGCCTGGCGGCGGCAGGCTTTGCCATGCACGCCATGGCGGCGGGCGAACCCGGCGCCGATCGCATCAAGGAGTCCCTGCAGCAGATGCTGGGCGGCCGTGCCGAAGTGAAGAGCGTGACCAAGACCCCGGTGCCCGGGCTGTTCGAGGTCAACGTCGGCGGGCAGGTGGTCTACACCGACGCTACCGGCCGCTACGTGATCAATGGCGAGCTGATCGATACCAAGACCGGCACCAACCTGACCGAAGAGCGCATGGCGGACATCAACCGCATCAAGTGGTCCGACCTGCCGCTGGCGCGCGCCATCAAGTGGACCAAGGGTGACGGCAGCCGCCAGGTCGCGGTGTTCTCGGACCCGAACTGCGGGTACTGCAAGCGCATCGAGCAGACCTTCCAGCAGATGGACAACATCACGGTCTACACCTTCCTGTACCCGGTGCTGTCGCCGGATTCCGCGACCAAGGCGAAGCAGGTCTGGTGCTCCGCCGACCGCACCAAGGCCTGGCGCGACTGGATGCTCAACAAGGTGGCCCTGACCGGCAACGGCAACTGCAAGACGCCGGTCGATGACAATCTCGCGCTCGGCCAGAGCATGAACATCACCGGCACGCCGGCCGTGTTCTTCATGGACGGCACGCGCATCCCGGGCGCGGCCGATGCCGGCACGCTCGAACGCAAGCTCGCCAGCATCAAGAAGTAAGGCGCGGCCGGTGTCCCGGCCCGGGCAGGCGGCCGGACCCAGTCCGGCCGTTTTGCATTCCTGACCATTGCTTCCAGACCGACCGCCCGGCAGGGCGGCACAGGAGACTTCCATGACGTTCCAGGCATTGCTGCTGACCCAGGCCGACGGTGCGACCCAGGCCAATATCGCCACGCTGGACGAGGCACAACTGCCCGCCGACGGCGACGTGCTGGTGGCGGTCGACTATTCCACGATCAACTTCAAGGACGGGCTGGCCATCACCGGGCGCTCGCCGGTGGTGCGCAAGTGGCCGATGGTGGCGGGTATTGACGGCGCGGGAACGGTGCTGGAGTCCTCCCATCCGCGCTGGAAGGCCGGCGACAAGGTCATCCTGAACGGCTATGGCGTCGGCGAGACGCACTGGGGCTGCCTGGCGCAGCGCGCGCTCCTGAAGGGCGACTGGCTGGTGCGCCTGCCCGATGCCTTCACCACGCGCCAGGCCATGGCGATCGGCACGGCGGGCTACACCGCGATGCTGTCGGTGCTCGGGCTGGAACGTGGCGGCGTCAATGGTCCGGTGCGCCCCGGCGATGGCGAGATACTGGTAACGGGCGCCTCAGGTGGCGTGGGCACGGTCGCGATCGCGATCCTCGGCAAGCTCGGCTATCGCGTGGTGGCTTCCACCGGCAAGCACAACGAAGCCGATTTCCTCAAGGCGCTCGGTGCGGCGGAGGTCATCGATCGCGCCGAACTGTCCGCGCCGGGCAAGCCATTGCAGAAGGAACGCTGGGCTGCCGTGGTGGATGCGGTCGGCTCGCACACGCTGGTCAACGCGTGTGCGCAGGTTCGCTACGGCGGTGTGGTCACGGCATGCGGGCTGGCACAGGGCATGGATTTCCCGGCGTCCGTGGCGCCGTTCATCCTGCGCAGCGTGACGCTGGCCGGCATCGACAGCGTGATGGCGGCGATGGCGCTGCGCGAGCGGGCCTGGGCGCGGCTGGCGACGGACCTGGAGCCGGACCGCCTCAACGCGATCACGCGCGAGATCGGACTGGGCGAGGCTGTCGAGGCCGGCCGCAGCATCGTGGAAGGCGGCCTGCGCGGACGCACGGTGGTCAACGTCAACCGCACCTGATCGCGAACTGATCGCACGCGCCTGCGTGCGACAGCCTCGGCGGATCGCGCCGAATGACGAACGCTACAATGATGCCCATGACGCCGATCCGCTATGCCATCGCCCCGCTTCAGCCCGAAGCGCATCTGTTCGCCGTCACCGTCACGGTGACCTCGCCCGATCCCGCCGGCCAGCGCTTTTTCCTGCCGGCCTGGATTCCGGGCAGCTACATGATCCGCGACTTCGCCCGCCATATCGTGCGCATCCGGGCCGACGCGGGCGGCAAGCCGGTGGCGCTGGACAAGCTCGACAAGCAGACCTGGCAGGCCGCGCCGGTCGACGCATTGGCCGGAGCGCTCACGCTGAGCTACGAAGTCTATGCCTGGGACCTGTCGGTGCGCGCCGCGCATCTCGACACCACCCACGGCTTCTTCAACGGCAGCTCGGTTTTCCTGTGCGTGGACGGGCAACAGGATCAGCCCTGCACCGTGGATATCCACGCGCCTGCCGGGGACGCCTACCGCAACTGGCGCGTGGCCACCGCGATGCGCGAGGCACCGGGCCGCGCAGGCGCCAGGCGCTATGGCTTCGGCCGCTACCAGGTTGCGGACTACGACGAGCTGGTCGACCACCCGGTCGAGATGGGCGACTTCCTGCTGGCCAGCTTCCGCGCATGCGGCGCCCAGCATGATGTCGTGTTCACAGGTCGCGTGCCGCAGCTCGACATCGAGCGCGTCTGCCGCGACCTCAAGCGCATCTGCGAGGCCCAGATCCGCCTGTTCGAGCCGCGCGGCGCACGCGCGCCGTTCCTCGACAGCAATCGTCGCTACGTCTTCATGACGATGGTGACCACGGACGGCTACGGCGGCCTGGAGCACCGCGCCAGCACCGCGCTGATGTGCGCGCGCTCGGACCTGCCGGCGCGCGGCGACAGCGAGACCAGCGAGGGCTACCGCACCTTCCTGGGCCTGTGCAGCCACGAGTATTTCCACACCTGGAACGTCAAGCGCATCAAGCCCGCCGCGTTCGTGCCGTACCGGCTGCAAGAGGAAACCTACACGCCGTTGCTGTGGCTGTTCGAGGGCTTCACGAGCTACTACGACGACCTCGTGCTCGTGCGCTCCGGCTGCGTGACCGACACGCAGTACGTCGAGATGCTGGCCAAGACCTGGAATGGCGTGCTGCGCGGCAACGGCCGCACCAAGCAGAGCGTGGCGGACAGCTCGTTCGACGCGTGGACCAAGTACTACCGCCAGGACGAGAACGCCCCCAACGCCATCGTCAGCTACTACACCAAGGGCTCGCTGGTGGCGCTCGCGCTGGACCTGACCATCCGCGACAAGACCGGCGGGCGGCGCTCGCTCGATGACGTGATGCGCGCGCTGTGGCAGCGCTACGGGCGCGACTTCTATGCACCGGATTCGGTGCAGCGCGGTGTCACCGAGGCGGAGGTCCGTGCGCTGTTCGACGAGGTCACGGGCCTGCGCCTGGGTGCGCTGCTGCGCTCGCTGACCGAAGGCACCGGCGAACTGCCGCTGGCGCCGCTGTTCAAGCGCTTCGGCGTCAAGGCCGAGGCGCAGAAGCCGGCCCGCACCGCGGCGCTGGGCATCAAGACCAAGACCGACGATGGCTGGGTGCGCGTGACGCAGGTGCTCGACGGCGGCGCGGCGCAGGCCGGCGGCGTGTCCGCGGGCGACCTGCTGGCGGCGGTCGACGGCCTGCGCGTGGCGCCGGGCCAGCTCGACAAGCTGCTGGCGCGCTACCGTGCCGCGGACCCGGTCACGCTGCATGTGTTCCGGCGCGACGAACTGCACGTGCTGCCGCTGACGCTCGCGCGCGAACCCGCGGCGCAGCACAAGCTGAGCCTGGAAAGCGGGCGCCATGCCGCGCGTACGCGCTGGCTGGGCCGCTGAAGTCCGCGTTCTCCACCGCCCCCCGGCCAGCCTGACCCAGCCACGCGTCCATGCAATACGCGCACGACCCCCGCACCTTCGTCTATTCGCACTATGTCTACCGTGGCCTGCGCTCGGCCACGGGCGTGATCGGTGCCACGCTGATCGCGCTGCAGTTCTCTGACCTGCCCACCGCGATGGTGGTGTCGATGGGCGCGCTGTGCACCAGCCTGATGGACCTGCCCAGCCCGGTGAACCACAAGTTCAACGAGATGCTGGCCAGCGTGCTGCTGTGCGGCGCCGTCACGCTGGTGGTGGCGCTGGCCACGCCGTTTCCGCGCGTGATGCCGTTCGTGCTGGTGCTGGTCACCTTCATGGCCGGCATGATGACGGTGTACGGCAACAAGACGCTGCCGCTGCAGTTCTCCACGCTGTTCGTGATGACGCTGACCATCAACGAGGACTTCGTGGTGCGCCGCGCGCTGGAGCATACGGCGCTGTTCATCATCGGGGCCGTGGCTTACCTGGCGTACGCCATGCTCGTGAGCTGGGTGACCGAGCGCCGCACCAAGCAGCAGATCCTGGCCGAGTCGCTGTACGAGATGGCCAGCTATCTCGAGGTCAAGGCGCGCTTCTACGACGCCGGCAACGACTACGAGGCCCAGTTCAACCAGCTGGTACGCCAGCAGATCGTCGTGGCGGAGCGCCAGCAGGCCGCGCGCGACCTGGTGCTGCGCGGCAACCGCACGCCGCATGACGGGCTGCTGGTGCAGGTGCACCTGCGCATGCTGGACCTGTACGAGTACATCCTGTCCACCAACACCGACTATCCGCTGCTGCGCCAGACCTTCGGCAGCACGCCGGTGCTGGACCACCTGCGCAAGCTCGTGATGCTGATGTGCAAGGACGTGGAGGAAATCGCCTACGAGGTCACGCGCGGGCGCCCGTCCTATGCCGCCGTGGATTACCGTGAGGGTCTGCGCGCGGTGGAGGCCGAGATCGCCCAGCTGCGCCACCACCACATCCCGCCCGTGGCCATGACGGCGCTGGCCGAGACACTGGACATGATCCGCGGCGCCATCACGCTGGTGGGTCAGCTGCACGAGGCGTCGCGCACACCCGTAGAGCCCGCCAAGGTGCTGCCCGGCGCCGACATGACGCCGTTCCTGACGCGCCAGAAGTACGAGCTCGGCGTGCTGCGCGACAACCTCAAGTGGCGCTCGCCCGCATTCCGCTTCGCGCTGCGGGTCTCGATGGCGGTGGCGATCGGGCTGTGGCTGGCGGACCATCTGCCGTACGCTTCGCACGGCTACTGGATCCTGCTGACCATCATCGTCATCCTGAAGCCCAACTTCAGCATGACCAAGCAGCGCTACAACGACCGCGTGATCGGCACGCTGATCGGCTGCATCATTGCCGTCGGCATCCTGAAGGTGTTCCACGAACCGCTGATCCTGCTCGGTTTCCTGTTCCTGTCGCTGGTGGCGAGCGCCGCGTTCGTCACCATCAAGTACCGTTATACGGCGATCGCGGCCTGCGTGCAGGTGCTTATCCAGATCAACCTGCTGATGCCGAACACCCAGAACGCCGCGGGCGAGCGGCTGGTCGATACGGTGATCGGCGGCATCATCGCCTCGCTGTTCAGCTTTGTGCTGCCAAGCTGGGAATACCGCGCCATCCCCAAGCTGGTGGAGAACGTGCTGCAGGCCAACCGCCGCTACATTGCAGCCACGCGCGACCTGCTGCTGCGCCGTGCCAAGGACGATTTTGCCTACCGCGTCCAGCGCAAGCAGTTCATGGATGCGCTGTCGGCACTGATCGGCTCGTTCCAGCGCATGCTCGACGAGCCCAAGAGCCGGCACCGCGCGGTGGACAACCTGAATCGCTTCATCGTGCAGAACTACCTGGTGGCGGCACACGTGGCGGCGGCGCGCATCCAGGTGCGCCAGCACTACGCGGAACTCGATATTCCCGCGGCGGAAGCCGCAATCGAGCAGGCGACGGATGCGGCCAGCCGCAGCCTCCAGCTGGCCGTCGAACGGCTGGCGGCGGACGACCGCACGGGCAGCCGCGGTACTGGCTTTATCCGCGCCGGGGAACAAGTCGCCAGTGCCGCCGGTCCGTCGCTGGAAGGCCCGTTGCCGGAAGGGCCGCCGCCCGAACATGCCGATGACCGGCGCGCGCGGCTCGCCGATTCGGCCGACCGGCGCCGCGCCGATGAACTTGCGCATGCCGCGGCGGCCAGGGAGTCCGTCCACGAAGCAGGCCCGACGGCCAGTTCCACGGGCCGTCCCGCCAATGCCGTGCTGGAACGCCGCCTGCGCGCGCTGCGCGAGGACGCCGCCAAGATCGCGCTGCGCACGGGCGCAATCGGACGGGCGATGAAGATGCGGGACTGAGCAGGAGCGCAGGAGCAGCGTCCCGCAGGAGCGACGTCCCGCGGGAGCAACGCCCGCGGAGCAATGGTCTATTCCCCCGCCTGTCCCGCTTCCTCCTGCTCCTCCCTCGGCAACGTCAGCATCCCGCTGTTATAGCTGTACTCATACACCTCGCCGTGGCGCCCCCAGTCGATCGCCACGGACAGCACGCGCTCCGCTTCCTCGGGCTTGAGGAAGGCTTCCAGTTCGCGCAGCACCTGCTCCTCGCCGACTTCACCGTCTTCCGACGCTTCCAGTTCGCGCCGGATATGCGTTGCCAGCGCGACGTGCCCCAGCAATTGCCGCCCGAACATGGCCTTGCGCTCGTTCGGCTCGGCCGCATAGTATTCGCGGCCCGTCTCGGTGGTGGTGATGTCGCCACGCTCGATATGCGCGAGCTGCAACAGCTGCAAGGCTTCGCAGGCGGGCAGCAGGTCGTCGTCGGTCAGCCCGGCCTCGTCGGCCAGGTGCGGCAGGTCGGCCCGGCCGTTGAATGGCGGTTCGGACAGCAGGTCGAGAATGGCGTCCATCTGGCTGATGTCCACGTCCGGCAGCCGGTAGCCGATCTGGCGCGAGGGCGCCAGTGCCGGCACGCGCGGCTCGGGCGCCGCCGGCGAGGTCATCAGCATGTAGACCTCGTCGATCAGTGCGCGCACCTGGGCGGCGTCGCGGTTGCGCGGGCGCGGGAACGGCACGCGCACTTCGGCGCGGATGCGCCCCGGATCGCTCGACAGGATGACGATGCGGTCGGCCATCATCACCGCTTCCTCGATATTGTGCGAAACGATCAGGATGCTCCGGATGTTGGCGCGGCCACTCTCCCACAGGTCCAGCATCTCGTCGCGCAGCGTCTCGCCGGTGAGCACGTCGAGCGCGGAAAACGCTTCGTCCATCAGCAGCAGGTCGGGCTGCGTCACGAGCGCGCGCGCAATGCCCACGCGCTGGCGCATGCCGCCGGACAGCTCGCGCGGCAGCGCGCCGTTGAAGCCCGACAGGCCGATCATGTCGATGGCCGCTTCCGCGCGGCGCGCGCGCTCGGCCTTGGGCACGCCCTGCGCTTCCAGCCCCAGCTCCACGTTCTGCTGCACCGTGAGCCACGGGAACAGCGCGAACGACTGGAACACCATGGCGATGCCTTCGGCGGTGCCGTTCAGGCGGCTGCCGCGGAACCGCACTTCGCCGCGGTCCGCGCCGACCAGTCCGGCCATGATGCGCAACAGGGTCGACTTGCCCGAGCCGGATTTGCCCAGCATGGCGACGATCTCGCCTTCGCGCAGCGTCAGGTCGACGCCTTCGAGCACCGCGCGGTCGCTCTGGCTGGCGGTGCGGAACATCTTGGAGACGCCGCGCAGTTCGATCACGGCGGGCGCCGTGACGGCGGGGTTCAGGTTTTCTGCCATCGTTGCCTTACAAGCGGGTGCGCTCCTGCGCGAGTTGATACAGGCGGTTCCACAATAGCCGGTTGAAGCCGACCACGAACAGCGCCATCACGGCGATGCCCAGCGCGATGCGCGGGAAATCGCCGCGCGCGGTGGTTTCGGCGATATAGCTGCCAAGCCCCGTGGCCACCAGCGTGCGGTCGCCCCAGGTGACGTATTCCGCGACGATGCTGGCATTCCACGAACCGCCGGCCGCCGTCACCAGCCCGGTCAGCAGGCTCGGGAACACCGCGGGTATCAGGAAGCGCTTCCACAGCAGCCAGCCGCGCAGGCCGAAATTGCGCGCGGCCAGCTTCAGCTCGGTCGGGATGCCCGAGGCGCCGGCCACCACATTGAACAGGATGTACCACTGCGTGCCGAAGATCAGCAGCGGGCTGAGCCAGATTTCGGGGTTCAGGCCGAAACGCACGATCAGCATGACCACCAGCGGGAACATCAGGTTGGCCGGGAAGGCCGCCAGGAACTGCGCCACCGGCTGGGCAATGCGCGCCACCGACGGGTTCAGGCCGATGCGGATGCCGACGGGCACCCAGATCACCGCCGCCAGCGCGATCAGCACGATTACGCGCACCATGGTCAGCGTGCCGAGCCACAGCACATGGCCGACCTCGGCCCAGCCGACCTCGCTGTGCACGAAGTACATCACGCGGCCCAGCGCGGCCAGCGCCACCAGCAGGATGACCGCGTTGCCGGCGCGCTCGCGCCATTGGACGCGACGCGGATCGGAGGGGGCGGCCGGCGCCTTGCCTTGCCGTCGCGCCCCCCACGCCAGCGTGCGCTCGGCCAGCGCCGCGGTGCGCACCAGCAAGGCACGCACCCATTCCGAGCGGCGCAGCAGGTCCAGCAGCCAGGACTCGGGCTCCTTCTCCTGGGCCAGCGTCTCGAAGCGGAAGCGGTCGGCCCATGCCACCAGCGGGCGGAACAGCAACTGGTCATACACCAGGATGCCGGCCAGCATGGCCACGATGGCCCAGCCGATGGCCGTCAGGTCCTGCTGCTGGATGGCCAGCGCGATATAGGAGCCGATGCCCGGCAGCCGGATGTCGTGGCCGGACACCGAGATGGCTTCCGACGCCACCACGAAGAACCATCCGCCGGACATCGACATCATCATGTTCCACAGCAGCCCCGGCATGGCAAACGGCACCTCCAGCCGCCAGAAGCGCTGCCACGGCGACAGGCGGAACATGGCCGCCGCCTCCAGCAGGTCGCCCGGAATGGTGCGGAACGACTGGTACAGGCTGAAGGCCATGTTCCAGGCCTGCGAGGTGAAGATCGCGAAGATCGCCGCGCATTCCACGCCGATCAGGTTGCCCGGGAACAGCGCGATGAAGCCGGTCACCGTGATCGACAGGAAGCCCAGCACCGGGATCGATTGCAGGATGTCCAGCGCCGGCACCAGCACCTTCTCGGCAGTGCGGTTCTTCGACGCCAGCGCCGCGAACGCGAGCGAGAACACCAGCGACGCCGCCAGTGCCGCCAGCATGCGGATGCTGGTGCGCATCAGGTAGTAGGGCAGGTAGGCGATGTCGAGGTGGACCGACATCGGCTCGCCGGGCACGAAGGGCGCGTTCATCTGCTGTGCCGCGAACGCCACCATGACGATGACCGCCAGGATGATCGGCAGCAGCGCGAAGTCGAAGCGGTTGGGCGGCGCGGTCAGCAGCTGGCTGTCATAGCCGGGTGCTGGCGTGGCCGGGTTGTCGTTGGCGGGTTGCTGCATCATGGCGCTTGGTGGGCTGGCGCGGCCGGCATGGCGGTGACCGGCGGCGGAAGGGGCGGCCCGTGGATCGGACCTTGGCTGACGGCTGGGGTGCCGACGACATCACGCCTTGTGGCGCGCATTCTCTGGTAACGCCTGGGACAGCCGTCTAGTTTACGTCTTGTGGATGACGTGCCGATGTAGCGGGTCGGCCGGCACGCGGGTCAAGGAGGAGCATGCCATGGAAACCTGGCACATGACGGCGCATGGGCGCGTGCAGGGCGTGGGCTACCGCGCGGGCTGCGCGCAGGCAGCCATTTCGCTCGGGCTCAAAGGCTGGGTGCGCAACCGGTCCGACGGCACGGTCGAGGTCATGGCCGCCGGCACCTTGCTGCAGCTGGAGGCCCTGCGCAACTGGATGCAGTCCGGCCCGCCGGCCTCGCGAGTCACGCACGTTGAAGTCGAGCCGGGGCAGGGCAAGTTCGAGGATTTCGATCTGCGGCCGACGGTCTAGCCGCTTGCCAGGAGAAACCGGCGTGATCGGCGGGCGCCGACGGCGGGAAAGCCCGCCTCAGGCCGCCAGCCAGTCGATCGGCGCACGTCCGTGCGCTTCCAGCCACCGGTTGGCTTCGCGGAAATGCCCGCAGCCCAGGAAGCCGCGATGCGCCGACAGCGGCGACGGGTGCGGGGCTTCGAGCACGCAATGGCTGGCCGTCAGCAACGGCTTCTTGGCCTGCGCGTGGCTGCCCCACAGCAGGAACACGAGGTTCGCGTGGCGCTCGGCCAGCGCGTGGATCAGGCAGTCGGTCACCGCCTCCCAGCCTCGCCGCGCATGGCTGGCGGCCTGGCCCTGTTCCACGGTCAGCACGGTGTTGAGCAGCAGCACGCCCTGGCGTGCCCAGCCTTCCAGGTTGCCGGACGGGCGCGGCGCCGGGCTGTCGCGGCTGTCACCATACTCGGCCGCGATCTCCTTGAAGATATTGCGCAGGCTGGGCGGCACCTTGATCCCGTCCGGTACCGAGAATGCCAGGCCATGCGCCTGCGGCAGCTCCACGCCGCCGACCACGCCGGTGCCGTGGTACGGGTCCTGCCCCAGGATGACGACCTTGACCGCATCGGGCGGCGTCAGGTGCAGCGCATGGAAGACCTCGTGCGGAAAGACCGGCTTGCCGGCCGAGCGCTCGCTGTCGACGAAGTCGGCCAGCTCCTGCCAGGCCGGTGCCGCCAGACAGGGCGCCAGCAGATCGCGCCAGGCGGCGGGCAGGGCGTCGGCCTGGGCCTGCAGCCCGGCGGCTGCGGCGCGTGGCGTTGCGGTGTCGGGCTCAGTCTCAGGGGCGAACAGATCAGCTTGCATGCGTACGGATGGAGGCGGAATCGCGGGGGAGTCGGGAAGGTATCAGGCGTTGGCGACACCGGCCAGCCGGTAGCCGCGCGCAGCCTTGCTGAGATCGGACGGCGTCAGCGCGGCAATGGCCTGCAGGCGCGCGCCAAGGGCGCGCAGCGCGTCGGCTGCCCGGCTTTCATCGCCTGACAGCCATTCCAGTTCCAGTTCCTGGATGCGCTCCTGCGCGTGGGTGGCCGGTGCGGTGATGGCGCCGCTGTCGAGCGCGGCCTCGATGCGCGCGCCGTCCTGCTCAAGGATCCAGGTGCGGCGGGCAAAGTCGGTGCGAAAGACCGGGGCAAGGCGCGCGGCCAGCGGCGCCAGCAGTGCCCGCGCTTCGTCCGGCAGCCGCTGCAGCTCGATGGCCTCGCACGCGACTTCGGTTTCCCACTCGTGCCGGCTGGCCAGGCCCGACTGGCTTTGCCCGGCGGTCTTCAGCGTCTGCAGCCACTGGGCGCCCTTGCGGCGCAGGCGCAGCGCGGCGCGTGCGCGGGCCAGGTCGCGTTCGGGCGTGTCGAGGTAGACGTTGAGCAGCGTGAGCTCGCCCTTCGCCTCGCCATTGGCGTCGAGCCAGGCGGCGACGGGGGCGAGGCTTGCGTCAGGTACGGCGAGCTTGAGTTCGATTTCCTGTGCCATCGGCGTGCGACCGGCTTAGGCGAACAGCCGGGCCAGTTCGACGCCCGGGTCCGGCGCGCGCATGAACGCTTCGCCGACCAGGAAGGCGTGGACATCGGCGTCGCGCATGCGCTTTACGTCGTCCGGGCCCAGGATGCCGGATTCCGTCACCACCAGGCGGTCGGTCGGCATGCGCGGCAGCAGCTCCAGCGTGTTGTCGAGCGAGACTTCGAAGGTGCGCAGGTTGCGGTTGTTCACGCCGAGCAGCGGCGTCTTCAGGCGCAGCGCGCGGTCGAGTTCGTCGCCGCCGTGGACTTCCACCAGCACGTCCATGCCGAGCTCGTGCGCGCAGGCTTCCAGGTCGGCCATCAGGCCCGGGTCCAGCGCCGAGACGATCAGCAGGATGCAGTCCGCGCCCCAGCTGCGCGCTTCATAGACCTGGTACAGGTCGAGCATGAAGTCCTTGCGCAGCGCGGGCAGCGGGCAGGCGCCGCGCGCGCGCTTCAGGTAGTCGGCGTGGCCCTGGAAGAAATTCACGTCGGTCAGCACCGACAGGCAGGCGGCGCCGTGGCTGGCGTAGCTCTCGGCAATCGCCTCGGGCACGAAGTTTTCGCGCAGCACGCCCTTGGACGGGGAGGCCTTCTTGACCTCGGCGATCACGCCGGCGTGGCCGGCGGCGATCTTCTCGCGCAGCGCCCGTTCAAAGCCGCGCGGGGCGAAGCCGGCCTCGTGGCGCAGGCTTTCGGCCTCGGCGCGCAGGCTGGGCAGGTCGCGCTTCTTGCGGGCAGCGGCGACTTCGTCGGCCTTGACGGCCATGATCTTTTGCAGGATGTCGGACATACGGCGGTTCCGGCGAATGGTTGGGGCGAGTGGTTGGGAGAGTAGTCGGATTCAGGCCTTGAACTGCTGGGTGGCGCGCACGAAGTGGTCGAGCTTCTCGCGCGCGGCACCGCTGGCGATGGCTTCGCGCGCGCGGCGGATGCCGTCTTCGATGGAGTCGGCCACGTTGGCGGCATACAGCGCGGTGCCGGCGTTGAGCGAGACGATCTCGCGCGGCGTGCCGGGCACGTTGCCGAGCGCTTCGAGCAGCATCTCCCTGGACTCGATCGCATCGGCCACCTTCAGGCCGCGATTCGAGATCATCGACAGGCCGAAGTCTTCCGGGTGGATCTCGTACTCGCGGACTTCGCCGTCCTTCAGTTCGCCCACCAGCGTGGCGGCGCCGAGCGACACCTCGTCCATGCCGTCCTTGCCGTAGACCACCAGCGCGTGCCTGGCGCCCAGGCGCTGCATCACGCGCACCTGGATGCCGACGAGATCGGGGTGGAACACGCCCATCAGGATGTTCGGCGCGTCGGCCGGGTTGGTCAGCGGCCCGAGGATATTGAAGATGGTGCGCACGCCCATTTCCTTTCGGATCGGCGCCACGTTCTTCATGGCCGGGTGGTGGGTCGGGGCGAACATGAAGCCGATGCCGGTCTGCGCGATGCACTGGCCGACCTGTTCGGGCGTCAGCATGATGTTCACGCCCAGCGCTTCCAGCACGTCGGCGCTGCCCGACTTGGAGCTCACGCCGCGGTTGCCGTGCTTGGCGATCTTCGCCCCGGCCGCGGCGGCCACGAACATCGAGGCCGTCGAGATATTGAAGGTATGCGAGCCGTCGCCGCCGGTGCCGACGATATCGACGAAGTTCTCGCGGTCCGCCACGTCGACCTTGTGGGCGAATTCGCGCATCACCTGCGCCGCGGCCGAGATCTCGCCGATGGTTTCCTTCTTCACGCGCAGGCCGGTCAGGATCGCGGCGGCCATCACCGGCGAGATCTGCGCCTGCATGATCTGGCGCATCAGGTGCAGCATCTCGTCGTGGAAGATCTCGCGGTGTTCGATGCAGCGGGTCAGCGCTTCCTGGGCGGTGATGGTCATGGCGGTCTCGGTCGTTTGTGTGGCAGGCGGCGCGATGGAAACGGACGGGGTGGGAGTGTCGAGCAGCCTCATCGCGTCGTCTTCACGAAGTTGGCCAGCAGCGCATGGCCATGTTCCGAGAGAATCGACTCGGGGTGGAACTGCACGCCCTCGATGGCCAGCGTCTTGTGGCGCACGCCCATGATTTCGCCGTCAGGCGTCCAGGCGGTCACTTCCAGGCAATCGGGCAGGGTTTCGCGCTCGATCGCCAGCGAATGATAGCGCGTCACGTCGAAGTGCCTGGGCAGGCCGGCGAACACACCTTCCTGCGTGGTCTCGATGGTGCTGACCTTGCCGTGCATGACCTGCTTGGCGCGGATCACCTTGCCGCCGAAGGCCTCGCCGATGGCCTGGTGGCCCAGGCATACGCCGAGCAGCGGCACCTTGCCGGCGAAGTGCTGCAGCACGGCCACCGAGATGCCGGCTTCCTTCGGGCTGCACGGGCCGGGCGACACGCAGATGTGGTCGGGCCTGAGCGCCTCGATCTCTTCCAGCGTGATTTCGTCGTTGCGATAGGTGCGCACGTCCTCGCCGAGTTCGCCGAAGTATTGCACCAGGTTGTAGGTGAAGGAATCGTAGTTGTCGATCATCAGCAGCATGGCCTTGTCTCCTGTTTCGTTCAGATGTCGGAGTCCAGGCCATCCTGGACCTGCTCGGCGGCGCGGATCACGGCGCGCGCCTTGGCTTCGGTTTCTCTCCATTCGGCTTCGGGGTCCGAATCGGCGACGATGCCGGCCGCGGCCTGCACATAGAGGTTGCCGTCCTTGACGATGCCGGTGCGGATGGCGATCGCCAGGTCCATCTCGCCGCCGAACGACAGGTAGCCCACGGCGCCGCCGTAGATGCCGCGCTTGCGCGGCTCCAGTTCGTCGATGATCTCCATCGCGCGCACCTTGGGCGCGCCCGACAGCGTGCCGGCCGGGAAGGTGGCGCGCAGCACGTCCAGGTTGCTCATGCCCGGGCGCAGCGTGCCTTCGACCGAGCTGACGATGTGCTGCACGTGCGAGTATTTCTCGATCACCATCTTGTCGGTGACCTTGACCGAGCCGGTCTCGGCGATGCGGCCGATATCGTTGCGCGCCAGGTCGATCAGCATCACGTGCTCGGCGATCTCCTTCGGGTCGTTGAGCAGTTCAGTGGCGAGCTGGGCGTCCTTCTCGGGCGTGTTGCCGCGCGGGCGGGTGCCAGCCAGCGGGCGGATAGTGATGATGTGCTCGTTGCGGGTGTCGCCGTTGGTGCCGACCTTGCGCGATTCCTGGCGCACCAGGATCTCCGGCGAGGCGCCCACGATCTGGAAATCGCCGAAGTTGTAGAAGTACATGTACGGCGACGGGTTCAGCGAACGCAGCGCGCGGTACAGCGACAGCGGCGCGTCGCGGTACGGCTTGGTCAGGCGCTGGCCGATCTGCACCTGCATCATGTCGCCGGCCATGATGTATTCCTTGGCCTTGTGCACGGCCGCGAGGTAGTCGGCCTTGTCGAATTCGCGGTAGACATCCGTCTGCACCGACGGGCTGGTCACGGGCACATCCACCGGCTGGCGCAGCTTCATGCGCAGTTCGCGCAGGCGCTGGCGGGCACGGGGGTAGGCCTCGGGCGTGGTGGGGTCGGCGTAGACGATCAGGTAGAGCTTGCCCGACAGGTTGTCGATGACGGCAAGTTCCTCGCACAGCAGCAGCTGGATGTCGGGCAGGCCCAGGTCATCCGCCTTCTGCGTGTCGGCGAGCTTCTTCTCGATATAGCGCACCGCGTCGTAACCGAAGTAGCCGGCCAGGCCGCCGCAGAAGCGCGGCAGGCCGGGGCGCAGCGCCACCTTGAAGCGGCTCTCGAATTCGGCGATGAAATCCAGCGGGTTGCCTTCGTGGGTCTCGACCACCTTGCCGTCGGTCACGACCTCGGCGCGGTTGCCGTAGGCGCGCAGCAGCGTGCGGGCATGCAGGCCGATGAACGAGTAGCGCCCGAAGCGTTCGCCGCCCACCACCGATTCCAGCAGGAAGGTGTTGACGCCGCGCGTCTGCGACTGGGCCAGCTTCAGGTACAGCGACAGCGGCGTTTCCAGGTCGGCAAAGGCCTCGGCGATCAGCGGGATGCGGTTGTAGCCCTGGTCGGCCAGCGATTTGAATTCCAGTTCGGTCATGTCGATCCTCGTTTGCGGCGCGCGGCGTTATCAGGGTGGCGCGGCGCCGCGGTGTCGGCAATTCGGGCGGGAGGCGGCACAAGGCCAGCTCCGGATTGGGAACCGTGGTGCGGGAAGACTGCGGACAAGACCGCACACGGCCGGGGGCGGCGTGTGGCGCGTTCTTGAGCTAAACGTAGCACATGGGGCTACGCTTGCTGGCGGGGAGTGAAGAGGGATCCTGGTAAGGATGCCGGCACCCTGGCCGGTTGCCGAGAGCCTTCCGTACGAAGGCCCTTCAGCGGACTCGCGAACGCACTTTACGCCTGTTGGGAGGCGCGCCAGCGACGCCAGGGCCAAGCCTGCCGATCACTGCCAGAAGAGATGCGTTTGCGGTTGAAGAACATTGAGGTGTTCAGGGGCTGTAGAGGTCTGATTGCCGGGGCTTTCGCCACGCTTTTCAGCGTATTTCGTGTGCAGCAAGAAGCTCTGCCACGCGGACAATGGAATCGACTATACCATCGGCGTCGACGCCTTGTACAGGGTTGCCATGGTTGTAGCCATAGGGCATCAGCAGCACGCCCATGCCCGCGGCGCGGGCCGCCTGCGCGTCGTTTTCGGAGTCGCCGATCGCCAGCATGGCCGACGGATCGAGGTGGAAAACCTCGGCCACCTTGAGCAGCGGGTACGGGTCCGGCTTGCGCAGCGGGAACGCGTCGCCGCCGTAGACCAGCTCGAAATACTGCGCGAGCCCGGTCTTGGCCAGCAGCGGCTCGGTGAAGCTGTAGGGCTTGTTGGTCACGCAGGCCATGCGCAGGCCGGCCGCCTTCAGCGCCGCCAGGCCTTCGCGCACGCCCGGGTAGACCTGCGAGAACTGGCCGTTGATGCGGATGTACTCGCGGTCGTAGAGCGCATAGGCCTCGGCGAACAGGCCGTTGGCGTGCAGCGGGGCAAAGCGCGCATCGAGCACGCGCCGGATCAGGTTTTCCGAACCCTTGCCGACGAAGCTGACGATGTCCTGTTCGGACATCGGCGCCACCGGCCCCAGGTTGGGATGCAGGCGTGCCAGCGCCAGCAGCATGGCGTTGATCGAGGCGTGGAAATCGCCAGCGGTGTCGACCATGGTGCCGTCCAGGTCGACGATCACGCCTTCGATGCCGCCCCAGTCGGTGCGGCGCAGCGTCATGCCGGCGCTCATTGGCCGGCCTTGGCCAGCTCGGCGCGCAGCGCGGAAATAATGCCGCGGTAGCCGCCGTCCGCATCGGGCTTGCCGAACACGGCCGATCCGGCCACGAAGGTGTCGGCGCCGGCCGCGGCGATCTCCGCGATATTGTCGACCTTCACGCCGCCATCCACTTCCAGCAGGATCTTGCGGCCGGTGCGCTCGGTGTAGGCGTCGATGCGCTGGCGCACCGCGCGCAGCTTGTTCAGCGTCTCGGGGATGAACGACTGGCCGCCGAAGCCCGGGTTGACCGACATCAGCAGGATCACGTCCAGGCGGTCCATCACGTGGTCCAGGTGGTGCAGCGGCGTGGCCGGGTTGAACACCAGGCCGGCCTGGCAGCCGTTGTCGCGGATCAGCGCGAGCGAGCGGTCCACATGTTCGCTGGCTTCCGGGTGGAAGGTGATGATATTGGCACCGGCCTTGGCAAAGTCCGGGATGATGCGGTCCACCGGGCGCACCATCAGGTGCACGTCGATCGGCGCGCTCACGTGCGGGCGGATGGCCTCGCACACCAGCGGGCCCACCGTCAGGTTCGGGACGTAGTGGTTGTCCATCACGTCGAAGTGGATCCAGTCGGCGCCGGCCTCGGTCACGCGGCGGACTTCCTCGCCCAGGCGGGCAAAGTCGGCGGACAGGATGGACGGGGCGATGCGGTAGGTGGGTGTGCTCATGGCGGCGGGCGGAAAAGTGGGGTCAGTAGGGTGCGGCGCGGCGGAATCGGGGCGGAATCAGGGCGGAATCGGGACGGGAATCCGGTTCCTGCGGGACGATCCGGGGACTGCCGGCCGACGAATGGCGCGTATTTTACGCCTGTCGGCGCCACGGGGCCGGGGCTGGTTCGCACTTGCCGCTACCGGAGCCTTGCCGCACAATGCGCCTACCCTTGAGCCGGATCCCGCAGACAAATGAGCGAGTACGCTTTTTCCGTGGCGGTACGTACCCAGTACCTGCCCGACCAGTCCGACCCCGAACGCGGGCGCCACGCCTTCGCCTACACCATCACGATCCACAATACGGGCGAAGTCGCCGCGCAGCTGATCTCGCGCCACTGGATCATCACCGACAGCGACAACAGCTCGCAGGAAGTCGCGGGACTGGGCGTGGTCGGCCACCAGCCGCTGCTCAAGCCAGGCGAGCATTTCGAATACACGAGCTGGGCCACGATCTCGACGCCGGTGGGCTCGATGAAGGGCGAATATTTCTGCGTGGCCGAGGACGGCCACCGCTTCGAGGTGCCGATTCCCGAATTCGCGCTGGTGCTGCCGCGCATGCTGCACTGAGCCGCATCGGCCCGATGTTCGCTGCGCCGGGAACCTACTGGCGTGGCTGGCTGTCCTGATCCTGCACCGGCTTCTGGTCCTGGGTCTGGCGCGACGGGTGGTCGGCCGGGGCTCGGGACGGACGCGGGTTCTTCTTCGCCGTGCCCATGGTCCAGGCCACGATGAAGATCAGCAGCAACAGTGCCACGCCGGCTTCGAGCGCGAACAGCAGCATCGGGTGGGCTTCAAGGAACTCGGACATGATCGGTACGGCGGCCGGCCTTCACGGGCGACCGCGACGGTGACGATTGACGCCGGGCATTGTAGGGCATCGGCCCCGATTGCATGCGCGGCGGCGCTGGACCATACCAACTGACAAGATGGCAATTCCGCATTTCTATTCCACGTATCCGCGTCGCAAGGCCAGCCGCCATGCCGGCGCGCCATGGCGGGGCTGGCTCGCGCTGGCCGCCGGCGCCGCGCTGCTGGCAGGCTGCATGAGCGGGCCGCCGCCGCGCATCGAGACCGGTGGCACGCCCGGCACGACGGCCCCGACCCCGGGCGCGCAGAAGGGCCGCCTGCAGGCCGCGAACTGGAGCGAGATCAACGGCTGGAGCCAGGACGACATGCGCGCCGCCTGGCCCGCCCTGCAGGCCAGCTGCCAGGCGCTGAAGAAGCGCGCCGAATGGAGCCGCGCGTGCGCCGCGGGCCTGATGGTCGATGCCGGCGACCTCGGCGCCATGCGCGCCTACTTCGAAACCAACTTCCAGCCGTTCCGCGTCATCAACGGCGACGGCACCGACAGCGGCCTGATCACGGGCTACTACGAACCCATCCTGCACGGCTCGCGCACGCGCCAGGGCCAGTTCCAGATTCCGCTGTACCGCAAGCCCGCGCAGATGGCCAACCGGGCGCTGCCCGCGCGCGCCGAGCTGCTGCAGAACCCGGCCATGCGCGGCAACGAGCTGGTGTGGGTGGACGACGCGGTGGAGGCCGCTTTCCTGCAGATCCAGGGTTCGGGCCGCATCCGGCTGCCCAACGGCACCATGATGCGCGTGGGCTTTGGCGGCACCAACGACCAGCCGTTCCGCTCCTTCGGCAAGTGGCTGCTCGACCGCGGCGAGATCACGCCGGCGCAGGCGACCATGCAAGGCATCAAGGCGTGGGCGCGGGCCAACCCGTCGCGCGTGGACGAGATGCTCAACGTGAATCCGCGTTTCGTGTTCTTCCGCGAACTGCCGCCGACCAATGACGGCCCGGTCGGTGCGCTGGGTGTGCCGCTGACGGCGGAGCGCTCGATCGCGGTCGATCCGGCCACCATTCCGCTGGGCGTGCCGGTGTTCCTGTCGACCACGCGTCCGCTGTCGACCGAACCGATCGAGCGGCTGATGTTCGCGCAGGACACCGGCAGCGCCATCAAGGGCGGCGTGCGCGCGGACTTCTTCTGGGGTGCCGGCGATGCGGCGGGCGAGACCGCCGGACGCATGAAGCAGGGCGGCCGGATGTGGGTGCTGATGCCGCGCAGCTGAGGCGCCGCGCGGCGCTTCCTGGTCAGGACACTAGCGCGGGCGCTGGTCGACGATGCGGCGCGCCTTGCCGACCGAGCGTTCGATGCCGCCGGCCGGCAGCACCTCGATGGCGGCGCTCACGCCGACATACGCCTTGATATCGTGGGCCAGCGCTTCGCGCGCGGCCTGCGCCGTCGCCGGTTCGTTGCCATGGGCGCACTCCACGCGCACCGTCAGCGTGTCCATCGGCCCCTCGCGCGCCAGCACGCACTGATAGTGCGGCGCCAGTTCCGCGCGCTTCAGGATCAGTTCTTCGATCTGCGACGGGAACACGTTCACGCCGCGCACGATCATCATGTCGTCGGTACGGCCGGTGACCTTTTCCATGCGCCGGAACGCTGCGCGCGCCGTGCCTGGCAACAGCCGGGTCAGGTCGCGGGTCCGGTAGCGCACCACCGGCATCGCCTCTTTGGTCAGCGAGGTGAACACCAGCTCGCCGAACTCGCCGTCGGGCAGCACCGCGCCGGTGTCGGGGTCGATGATTTCCGGGTAGAAATGGTCTTCCCAGATGGTCGGGCCGTCCTTGGTCTCGGCACATTCATTGGCCACGCCCGGGCCCATCACCTCGGACAGCCCGTAGATATCCACCGCCGAGATGTTCATGCGCTTCTCGATCGCCAGGCGCATTTCCGGCGTCCACGGCTCGGCGCCGAAGATGCCCACGCGCAGCGAGGTCGTGGCCGGGTCAATACCCTGGCGCTCGAATTCGTCGGCGATCGCCAGCATGTAGCTGGGCGTGACCATGATGATCTCGGGCTTGAAATCCATGATCAGCTGCACCTGCCGCTCGGTCTGCCCGCCGCCGAACGGGATCGCCGTAAGGCCGGCCTTCTCCACGCCGTAGTGCGCGCCCAGGCCGCCAGTGAACAGGCCGTAGCCGTAGCTGACGTGCACCTTGTCGCCGCGCCGCGCGCCGGACGCGCGGATCGAGCGCGCCATCACGGTGGCCCAGGTGTCGATGTCCTTGAGCGTGTAGCCGACCACCGTCGGTTTGCCCGTGGTGCCTGACGAGGCATGCACGCGCGCCACGCGGTCCTGCGGCACCGCGAACATGCCGAACGGGTAGTTGTCGCGCAGGTCCTGCTTGGTGGTGAACGGGAAGCGCGCCAGGTCCGCCAGCGTCCGGACCTGGTCCGGGTGCACGCCGGCTTCGTCGAACTTGCGACGGTAGACCGGAGAATGCTCGTAGGCATGATGGAGCGACCACTTCAGGCGTTCGAGCTGCAGTGCCTGCAGCTCGGCGCGGCTGGCGGTCTCGATGGGTTCGAGGGGCAGATCGGTCAGGCGCGTGCTCATATCGTCTCCTGCACGGGGGGCGTACTTGTCGATGGCATCGTCTTGCGCGGGGTCGGGCCGCGGGCCCGGCAAGCCTCGTGGATTCGAGGCGCTTCAGGCGCCGCTGTCCGGCGCTACCACGTGTCCCCTGATCTGCGCCGACTTGCCGCGGAACATCGCCACCACGTCGCCGGCGGCATTGGTCACGCGGATATCGTAGATGCCGTGCCGGCCGGACAGGGTCTGCTCTGCCGCCTCGGCCGTCAGCACGTCGTCGCCGTGCACGGGTTTCAGGAACTCGATGCTGCAGCCCGCCGCCACCGTATTGATATTGTGGCTATTGCACGCGAAAGCGAAGCTCGAGTCAGCCAGTGTAAACATCAGGCCGCCATGGCAGATGCCGTGTCCATTGAGGAATTCGGGGCGCACCGGCATGGTCAGGCGGGCGTAGCCAGGCCGCACTTCCTGCACCACGATGCCCAGCCAGCGGCTGCAGGTATCGGCTTCATACATGGCGGCGGCGGCCGCCTCGGCAAGTGCCTGCGGATCTTTGGTCAAGCGGGTCTCCTGTCTTGGTGGGGCGGCGCCCGATGGCGCCTGCCGGTCAGCGGCCGGTGAACTTCGGTGCGCGCTTTTCCAGGAAGGCATTGACACCTTCCGCATAGTCGGCGGATTGCCCCAGCTCGCGCTGCAGGTCGCGCTCCAGGTCGAGCTGCGTATCCAGCGTCGAGGTGCCGCTGGCATACATGGAGCGTTTGATCGCCGCGAGCGCACGCGTGGGCTGGGCCGCGAGATGGGTGGCGAGCGCCAGCGCCTGCTCTGGCAGCAGCGGATCGTCCATGGTCTCCCAGACCAGGCCCCATTTCTCGGCCTCTTCGGCCGTGAGCTTATCGCCGGTCATGGCCAGGCCCATGGCGCGTGCCATGCCGATGCGCTTGGGCAGCAGCCAGGTGCCGCCGGAATCGGGCACCAGCCCGATCTTGACGAACGCCTGGATGAAACTGGCCGAGCGTGCCGCCAGCACCATGTCGCAGGCCAGCGCCAGGTTGGCGCCAGCGCCCGCGGCGGTGCCGTTCACGGCGGCCACCACCGGCAGTGGCAGGGCCTGCAGGCGACGGACGAGCGGGTTGAAATTGTTGTCGATCAGTTCGCCCAGGTCCGTCATCTGTCCGGGCGTGAAGTCGAGGTCTGCGAGGTCCTGGCCGGCGCAGAAACCGCGGCCTGCGCCGGTCAGCAGCAGCGCGCGGGCGCCACCAGCCTCCACATGATCCAGCGCCTGCCGCAGGGCGGCGTGCATCTCGCGGGTGAAGCTGTTGAGCTTGTCGGGGCGGTTCAGGGTGATGACGGCCACATTGCCTTGCCATGTCAGCAAGACGGGGCCGGAGTCCAGGCTGACCGGCTGGCCAGCGGGCGCGGACATCGGGGGCATTGTTGTCTCCTGCCTTTATGTTTTTGTCGGACGGCTCTAATTAACCGACCGGGCGGTCGGTGAATGGTAGCACCAAAAAACTGACTCGGGTGTATCGCCTCAGGTGCATTCTCGGCCGCGGCGGGCACGGGTTTGCGCGATTGCCGGCGGTCTTCGCAATGCCGGGGGAGGGTGTCGCTCTATAATCGCGCTGCCAACAATAACCTGAAACCCGTCGGTCTCCCTGCCCGGACACCGGCGTGCCTGTCTATTTGCATTGGATACCTCCATGAAGAAGTTCGCTGCACTCCTACTGATTTCGACCGTCGCGCTGCTCGGGGCGTGCGGCAAGAAGGAATCGGCCCCCGCTGCCGGCACAGAGCCGGCGCCGGTCGCGGCCAGCAAGATCATCGTCGGCCTCGACGACAACTTCCCGCCGATGGGCTTTCGCGACAGTAACAACGAACTCGTCGGCTTCGATATCGACATGGCCAAGGAAGCGAGCCACCGCCTCGGCATGACGGTTGAATTCAAGCCGATCGACTGGAGCGCCAAGGAAGCCGAGCTCAACGGCAAGCGCGTGGACGTCCTGTGGAATGGCCTGACCATCACGGAAGAGCGCAAGCAGAACATCAGTTTCACCGCTCCCTATATGACGAACCACCAGATCGTCATCGTTGGCATCAAGTCCCCGGTGAAGACCAAGGCCGATCTGGCCGGCCGCATCGTCGGCGCGCAGGATGGCAGCAGTGCGGTGGATGCGATCAGGAAGGAGGCCCAGGTCGCCGCCAGCCTGAAGGAACTCAAGACCTTCGGCGATAACGTGACGGCCCTGATGGACCTGTCGACCGGTCGCCTCGACGCCATCGTGGTGGACGAAGTGGTGGGCCGCTACCTCATCAGCAAGCGCGCCGGCGAATACCGCGTGCTGGACGAGAACTTCGGTACGGAAGACTACGGCGTCGGCGTGCGCAAGGACGACGCCGAGCTGCTCGGCAAGCTCGACAAGACCCTGGGTTCGATGAAGGAAGACGGCACGGCCGCCCGCATCGCCACGAAGTGGTTCGGCGCTGACATCACCAAGTAATCCTGACCTTTCGCGACGTTCTGCGCTGCATTGGCGCGGCGTCGCGCCTTATCGCGGTCCGGGTGCCGGCTCGGCAGCAACGGCCCCGCGCCCCGGACCCGAACCCATTCCATCCGCGTAAGCATGGATTACGTCTTATCCCTTCTGTCGCCTTTGGCGCAGGGTGCGAAAGTCACCCTCACACTGTTCGCCATCACGCTCGCCCTGTCGGTACCGCTCGGGCTGGCGCTGGCGTTGGCGCGCATCTCGAAATGGCCGCTGCTGAGCGGCCTCGTCAATGGCTATATCTGGCTGATGCGCGGCACGCCGCTGATGCTGCAGATGCTGTTCATTTATTTCGCGCTGCCGTTCGTGCCGGTCATTGGCGTGCGCCTGCCGGACTTTCCCGCGGCAGTGGTGGCGTTCGCGCTGAACTACGCGGCCTATTTCGCGGAGATCTTCCGCGCGGGGATCAAGTCGGTCGACCGCGGCCAGTATGAAGCCAGCAAGGCGCTGGGCATGACCTACTTCCAGACCATGCGGCGCGTTGTGCTGCCGCAGATGGTCAGCCGCGTCCTGCCGCCGGTCAGCAACGAGACCATCACGCTGATCAAGGACACGTCGCTGATCTATGTCCTGGCGCTCAACGATATCCTTCGTACCGCGCGCGGCATCGTGCAGCGCGATTTCACCACCACGCCTTTCCTGGTCGCCGCGCTCTTCTATCTGGTGATGACGCTGATCCTGACCTGGTTCTTCCAGCACCTCGAGAAACGCTATGCCAAACATGATGACTGACCGGGCCGGAACCGATGCCAGCGGCGCACCCGGTGTCATGGTCGCGGCCCGGGACATCGTCAAGGCGTTCGGGCCGCTGCAGGTCCTGCATGGTGTCTCCCTGACCTTGCGCAAGGGTGACGTCACGGCAGTGATCGGTCCTTCCGGCTCGGGCAAGAGTACCCTGCTGCGCTGCCTCAACCATCTCGAGGTGATCGACAGCGGCACCATTGAAATCGAAGGCGAGGCGCTGGCGGCCACGGGATCCGAGGGCGCCGCCAAATACGTGCCGGATGCGGAAGTCCGCCGCATCTGCCGCAAGATGGGCATGGTGTTCCAGTCGTTCAACCTGTTCCCGCACATGACGGTGCTGCAGAACATCATCGAAGCGCCGATGACCGTCCAGGGTCTGTCGCGCGATGCCGCGGTCCCCAAGGCGGAAGAGTTGCTGCGCAAGGTTGGCCTGCTGGCCAAGCGCGACAACTATCCGGCGCGGCTATCCGGCGGGCAGAAGCAGCGCGTAGCCATCGCGCGGGCCCTGGCGATGGAACCCGACATCATGCTGTTCGATGAGCCGACTTCCGCGCTCGATCCGGAACTGACCGGGGAGGTCCTGCGGACCATGCGGCAACTCGCGGACGAGCATATGACCATGCTTGTCGTCACGCACGAGATGGGCTTCGCACGCGAGGTCGCCAATCATGTCGTGTTCATGGACGAGGGCAGGATCCTCGAGGAAGGGCCGCCCGAGCGGGTGTTCGGCGCACCGGCCCATGCACGCACCCGGGAATTCCTGGCGCACATGCTCTGAGCCACTGGTCGGCCACTGCATGAGATCGAACATCTTGCGGTGGTGCGTGGCAGGGGAAAGGGCTCCCCTGCAATACATCGTCAATAAGGGCGCCACTGGCGCCCTTATTGTTGCGCACCCGACCGGCCGCTCCGGCTCCGCACTCCCGCCACCGGCATGCGAACGCTTCCCTATCCCTTCTCGTCGTCTATGTTTGAAGGCGGGCGCCTGCCGCGGATATAGATGTGCCTTATGATCTCCATTTGCCCGGCTGAAAAGTGACCCGCAAGGCGATGTCAGAATAAGACATTTAAAGGCAACCAAAATATATTTTGCCTGTCTTTATATGCGAACAAAGCTCAGGCAGACTCGACGCCTCCTTTCGGGGCGACGGGCTGGCGGATATCTCGTCCAACAGGATCGCGGAAGCTGGAGAGTCAATGTTGCAGAAAACGAAATTGGCCAACGGGAAAAGAAGGCCGCGGGCACTGGTTATTTGCATTGGTGGCCTGGGCGATGTCGTGTGGGCCAGCGCATCCATCGATGCCTTGCGCGAAACCTATGGGAACGATCTTGAGATCGACCTGCTGCTGAAGTACCGGTCTGGCGATCTGTTCGAACATGACCCCCGCATCTCGCGCGTCCTCATCCTGCGCGGCGGCCCCAGGCTTCCGTTGCTGGTGAATCCGCACAAGTGGCTGATACTTTCCCGTGCGCTGCTTCGCTATCCATATCACCTGATACTGGACCTGACCATCAACCGGACGGACTTTTTCCCCAGCCTGGGCTGGTGCTTTCCGGTGGCCCACAAGGTCAAGGTCTATAAGGTGCGCCAAGAAGTGGACCCGCCGGATACCCACAGGACGAAAGTGGTTCAGCGCCTGCTGGCCTATTGCACGCCGGACCATATCGCCCGTCGCGCCATGCCTTCCTTGCGACGGCCGGATATTGATATCCGCGCGCGCTTCGGCCTGGGAACGCCTTTTATCTGCCTGCATGCCGGAAACAGTTCGTTCTATCACAACCGGGCGAATTCGCGGCTGTGGCCGGTGGAACGATGGATCGGCTTGCTGGAGGGCTGGTCGCGATTCTTTCCCGGCCATCGGCCCGTGCTGATCGGAACGCCGGCGGAAGCGGAGCATGTCGCGCAAATCGCGGCGAGGTTTCCCGATGTCGTCAATCTCTGCGGGAAAACGTCCTTGCCCGAAATGATGGCGCTTATCGCTGACTCGGCTCTGCTGATCGGCACGGATACCGGGCCTACACACGTCGCGGCGGCATTCCGCACGCCCGTCATTGCGATCTTCGGGCCGACGCTGTCGCACGTGACCGGCCCGGCAGGGGATAGCGAGCACATGCGTGTCGTCAAGCCATTGACAGGCACGCGGATCGAGGATGTGCAGGTGGAACAAGTCGTCAGCGCTGCGTACGAGCTGATTTCGTACCAGGAGGATCTCCGCCCCGCAGCGCAATCTGCTCCAACACAATCGGCTAACGTGGCAGACTTGCCGCCGGACCAGTATTTGGCCCTTTTGCAGACAAAGGAGAAGACATGTCGTACGAAAACATCCTGGTGGAAACGCGCGGCCGCGTCGGGCTGGTCAGGCTGAACCGCCCGAAAGCCCTGAACGCGCTCAATGACGCGCTGATGGACGAACTGGGCGCCGCGCTGACGGCGTTCGACAAGGATGAAGGCATCGGCGCCATCGTTATCACCGGCAGCGAAAAGGCTTTCGCCGCCGGCGCGGACATCGGCATGATGGCCAGCTATTCGTTCATGGACGTGTACAAGGGTGACTACATCACCCGTAACTGGGAAACCATCCGCACCATCCGCAAGCCGGTGATTGCCGCCGTGGCGGGCTACGCGCTCGGTGGCGGTTCCGAACTCGCCATGATGTGCGACATCATCATCGCCGCCGAAAATGCGCGATTTGGCCAACCGGAAGTCAAGCTCGGCACCATGCCGGGTGCCGGTGGCACGCAGCGCATGCCGCGCGCGGTGTCCAAGGCCAAGGCCATGGACCTGTGCCTGACCGCCCGCATGATGGATGCCGCGGAAGCCGAACGCGCCGGCCTGGTGTCCCGGGTAGTGCCGGCGGACAAACTCCTGGACGAAGCCCTGTCGGCGGCGGAAGCGATTGCCGGCTTCTCGTTGCCGGTGGTCATGATGATCAAGGAGTCGATCAACGCGGCCTACGAAACCACGCTCGCGGAAGGCGTGCATTTCGAACGCCGGCTGTTCCATTCGACTTTTGCCAGCGAAGACCAGAAAGAAGGGATGGCTGCCTTCGTCGAGAAGCGCAGCCCGGCTTTCAAGCATCGTTGATAACTTGATAGGGGAATACCCGAGGGTTTCTGTGGGGTATTCAATTTCCCGATGTCGGGGAAAACCCGGTATTCCCTTATCGATCAATGGCTTGGACCCGCAGGGTGAGGTGGGTCGCCATGCGGGTATGACAAAGATGTTGCAAGCTCTGAAAATCAGGCCTAATATTCGCCCCCTCGCAACACAACGCGGCGCTGCAAGGCAGGGCTGACAAGGGTTGCGGGGTTGACCGGGTGGTTCGGTGGCGCGAAGTTGGCGCGGCGGACCGAAGCAAAAAAGATTGCTGACCTGGTTGACGAAACGAAGAAAGTTCTGCATAATCTCGTTTCTCTGCTGCTGACGCAGCGACGCAAA
>NZ_CAJPUY010000033.1 GCF_905397275.1 Cupriavidus yeoncheonensis
AGGCCCTGAAATACAAAACGCCCGATGAGGTTCATCGGGCGTCAATTGCCTTGGCGGGCTAGGTGCCCAAGGTCGCCATCAAAACCTGTCAACCTATGTCAGGACTTGACAGACGGATACGTCATTGCCACGGATTGCGGGCCCCGGCCCGTAGCCAGAGCCGGGCCCGCAAGGCCGCGTTCAGTTCACGCGGATCTTCGCCTGCTCCACCAGCTTGCCGAAGCGCACGTATTCGTTGCGCATCATCTGCATGGTCGCATCGCTGTCGACGAGGCTGGCAGGCGGCACGTCGGAGATCATGAAGGAGATCATCTCGCGCGGGCTGTGATGCCGCGCTGCCCGCACGAAGGTGGCTGCGTGCGGGCCGCAGGGCATCAGGCGTGACGCACGCCCAGCCCTGCGCCCGGCCTGAGCGTTTCGCGGGCGATGATGAGCTTCTGCACTTCGGTCGCGCCTTCGTAGATGCGCAGCGCGCGGATTTCGCGGTACAGGCTTTCCATGATGCCGCCCACCTTCACGCCGCGCGCGCCGAAGAGCTGCACCGCGCCGTCGACCACGGCCTGGGCATGTTCCGTGGCGCTCATCTTGGCCATGGCGGCTTCGCGTGTGGTGGGCAGGCCCTGCACGTCGCGGCGCCACGCGGCGCGGTAGGTCAGCAGCGCGGCCGAATCGATCAGCGTGGCCATTTCGCCGAGCCGTGCCTGCGTGAGCTGTTTGTCGGCCAGCGGCGCGCCGAACATCTGGCGCGACTGCGCGTGGGCCAGCGCTTCATCCATCGCGCGCCGCGCGAAGCCGAGCGCCGCGCCGGCCACCGACACGCGGAAGATGTCGAGCGTGCGCATCGCGAGCCTGAAGCCTTCGCCGGGCGCACCGAGCAGGCGCGACGCGGGGATGCGCATGTCCGTGAAACGCAGCGTGGCGAGCGGGTGGGGCGCCATCACGTCGATGCGCTCGGCAATCGAAAAGCCCGGGTCGTCCGGATACACCACGAACGCGGAGATGCCGCGCGTGCCCGGTGCCTCGCCGGTGCGCGCGAACAGGACATAGAGGCCGGCGATGCCGCCGTTGGAAATCCACGTCTTCTCGCCGTTGACCACGTAGCTGTCGCCGTCGCGCACGGCCGCGCAGGTCATCGCGCCGGCGTCCGAGCCCGCGCCGGATTCCGACAGCGCGAAGGCCGGAATCAGTTCGCCGCGCACGACGCGCGGCAGCACCTCGCGCTTCAGTTCGGGCGTGCCGGCGAGCGCGATCGGCCCGCTGCCCAGCCCCTGCATGGCCAGCGCGAAGTCCGCGAGCCCGTCGCGGTAAGCCAGGCCTTCGCGTGCGAGCGTCAGCCGGCGCGATTCGATCGATGGCGCGAAGCCGCCGTATTCGCCCTCCACGCAAGCACGCAACAGCCCGGCGCGGCCCAGTTCCGCCACCAGTCTGCGGCACGACGCGTCCACGTCATGATGGTCCACGCCGTCGAGCACGCCGGAGTCCGCGAAGGCATCCACCGTGCGCATGAACTCGCCATGGTCCGCATCGAAGAACGGCCAGTCGAGACTGTCGCGCTGGCCGAGTGGGGTGAAGCTGTGTCGCATGCCTTCCTCCGCTTGTTCGTTTTCGTGTTGGAAATCTGCGGAAAAGGCTACAACCTACCGGGTAGTATGTAAAGCCACGGCGATGTCAGAAGAGAGCTAGGTGGATACCCTGAATCGCTTGACTGGTGCGGGCTCGGTTCATAACCTACTGGGTAGTATGTTGATCCGAAAGACCACTCAGGAACCTGTTTGCCGATGTCCAGACCATCGCCCGCCGCGCCGTCGCGCGAAGCCCCGAGCCGGGTCACCGAGATCCTCGATGCCGCCGCCGAAGCCTTCAACCAGCAGGGGTATGACGCCACCTCGCTCGACTACATCGGCGACGTGCTCGGCGTGACCAAGGGCAGCATCTACTACCACTACCGCAGCAAGGCCGACCTGTTCGTGGCCGTGTACCGCCGCGTGATGGAAATGAACATCGAGACGGTGGAGCCGATTGCCGCGCAGAAGGACGTGCCGGCCGTGCAGCGGCTTTATCGCATGGCGCATGCACACTCGATGCAGGTGATGAAACACCTGTCCTACCAGCGCGTGGCCGTGCAGGGCCTGGAAGCCCAGCTGATGGGCCGCGTCAATGAAGAACAGCGCGCGCGACTCAATGACGTGATCCAGCTGCGCGACCGCTATGAAAAGCTGTTCGTGCGCATGATCACGCAAGCGATCGAAGCCGGGGACCTGCCGCAGCAGAACCCGAGGCTCGCGGTCAAGCCGCTGTTCGGCGCGATCAACTGGACCACCATGTGGTACCAGCCGCGCCCCGGCGAGACAGCCGAGGACCGCGACCGTATTGCCACGCAGCTCGCGTCGTTTGTCGTGGGCGGCCTGCGCCAGCCGTTCCGTCCCGACCCGCCCGGCTGATCCCCGCACGCCGGCAGTTTCTTGTCTTGCGCGCGGCGCCGTCGGCGCTGCGCTTCCATCCCATTTCTACCGGGAGTGTCCGTGTCTGAGCCCATGTCCGAGCAAGTCCAAGCTGTCCCCGTCACGGATGCCGCGCGATGGTCCGCCGTGGCCAACTGGTACCACGCCTATTTCACCGGGCTTGTCATGACCACGGTGACCCGGCGCAGTACGCGCGAAGCGGCCGACCTGGTCTTCAATATCTTCCGTCGCCAGCATCATGAGCGCTTCCTGCCGGGGCTGGACAAGCTTGGCCTGACCGGGCTGCCGCCCGCGGTGGCGGCGGCGCGCTACCACTACCTGTCCAATGCCATTGGCGGCGTGCGCGTCGAGTACATGGAAGAATCGCCGCGCAAGGTGTGGGTCCGCTACCCGCCGCCGCGCTGGGCCTGGCACGGCACCGCCATCTGCGCGATTCCGGGCGAGGTGTCCCGTGCGGTGCTGCGCGGCTGGCACGCGCACAACGGCGTGTCGCTGGGCGAGCCGAAGCTCGGCTTCGTTTGCACCAAGCAGACCATGGACGGCCAGCCGGGCCTGGAAGGCTATTACTGCGAACATGATCGTGCGCTCGAACCCGAAGAGCGCCTGCGTTTCGCGCGCGGCGAGGAAGCGCCCGACTTCGACCCGGCGCTCGCCCCGCGCCTGCTGACTGCCGACTGGCCCGAGGAACGCGTGCAGAAGGCCCGCCGCAACTATGCCATGGAGTACGTGCGCACCGCGCTGCCGGAACTGATCGCGCTGTTCGGTCCGCGGGACGCGATTTATCTCGGCGGCATCACCGCGCGGCTGATCGGCATGCAGTTCTACAGCGAAACCGCCGCCGCGCTCGGCATGCATGACCAGGGCGACGCCCGTGACTTCGGCCGCTTCATGGTGGCGCTGGCGCGCGCGCAAGGCGACGAGGCCGAGCTGGTGGAAGAGGACGGCGGCATGGCGGTGCGCCAGTACGGCTGGAAGCTGATGGCGGGGGTGCCGTCGCTGCATCATGCGGCCTTCGAGGCGTGGAATGAGCTGCTGGAGGGCGCGCTGTCCGCGCACAACCGCCACCTTGCGCTGACCGTTACGTGCCGGTTCGACCTCGGCGACGACTGCTTCGAATGGCGCATCGCTCCACGCCTGCGCGGCACGCGCGCTGCCGGAGCGCAATGATGCGCGCTAGCCTGCGGCCAACACCCGGCGCGCATACGCGGGAGGGACCGGCCGATGGCGGCTGCGCGCCCGACGGCATTGCCGCGCTGGCCCGGGCTGGCGCTTTCGGCCCGGCACACGGCATGGCGTCGGCGCCGGGCCCCTGAATCGCGGGGCAGGGTAGTCCGCGCAAGACAGCACGGCCCGCGCAAGACGGTGCCGCAGACCACCAAGGAGACACGCATGACCCTGATGCCCTTCCAGCATATCCGCCTGATTGCCGCCGCCGCGCTTGCCGCGCTCGGCCCGCAACTGGTCCACGCCGCCGACGCGTTCCCGAGCCGGCCCATCCGCATCATCTCGCCCTATAACGCCGGCTCGTCCACCGAGACCTTCGGACGCATGCTGTCCATGGAAATGGGCGAGCTGCTCGGGCAGCCGCTGGTGATTGAATCCAGGCCGGGCGCGGCTGGCACCACCGGCGCGCGCGAGGTCGCACGCAGCAAGCCCGACGGCTACACGGGCCTGATGAATGCTTCGATCCAGGTGATGTACCCGGGCATGTTCCGCAGCCTGCCGTTCGATCCGCTCAAGGACTTTGCGCCGGTCGGCGTGTTCGGTTTCGCGCCGATGGTGGTGGTGGTGTCCTCGGGCTCGGCGATCATGAGCTTCAAGGGCATGCTGGAGCAGGCGCGCGAGAAGCCGGGCAAGCTGTCCTTTGCCTCGGGCGGGCTCGGTTCGCTGCCGCACCTCGTGGGTGAACTGGTCAACCTGCGCACCAGCGTGAATATCGAGCATGTGCCGTACAACGGCACGGGCCAGGCCATGACCGACGTGGCCGGCGGCCATGTCGACATCCTCTATGCCTCGGTTGCCAGCGCGCTGCCGCTGATCAAGGCCGGCAAGCTGCGCGCGCTCGCCGTGACGTCGAAGAAGCGCCTGGAGCTGCTGCCCGAGGCGCCGACCATTGCCGAGACCGCGATCCCGGATTTCGACGTGTCGTCGTGGTACGCGTTGTGGGCGCCGAAGGGAACGCCGGCCGCGGCCGTGACCCGGCTCAATCAGGCGATGCGCGAGGCATCGGCCTTGCCGGCGGTGCAGCAGCGCATGCAGGCTTATGGCGTGGTGCCAAGCCACCTGACGGCCGAGGAATTCGCGCGCTTCAGCACCGCGGAAAGCGCGAAGTGGCTCGAGGTCATGAAGCGGGCCCGCGTGGAGCCCAACTGAACCGGCTGCCGGACGACGCGCAGGCTCGGCTCGTGACCAGGTTGCCTGCCAGCAGCTTCTGGACGTTGTCGGGCAGGCTGTTGTCGATATCGCTGACCCTGGGCGCAGCCCGGCAGAAATAATTTGTTACATACTCTGCCGCAGGGCGGTCAACAAGCCGCTCCCGGCCGACGTTTTCAGGAGCAACGCGCAACATTGCGCGTCCATCCGGAGACCGACAATGAAGAAAGTACTTGCCATCCTGACCCTGGGTCTGTTTGCCGCTGGTGCGTATGCGCAGGCGCCGGCTGCCGCGCCGGATTCGAAGGAGCCCGCCAAGGTGGAGAAGAGCACCCACAAGGAGAAGACCCACGCTCACAAGCACGCGAAGAAGCCTGCCGCCGACAAGGCAGCGGCGCAATAAGTGCTCGACTGATGGGTTTGCCGCGCGGCGCGGCCTCGGCAGGAGGCTCCGCCGCGTCTTTTCTTGCGGCGCCGCTCAGAACTGGTAGTTGATCGACAGATCGAAGGCCCCGCCCGTCGAACTCTGCGTCAGGGGGCTGCGCTTCGCATCGCCCACGAGTTGCACGACAGAGACGTCGGTCGTAGCGAACCAGTGCTTGTCAAAGAACCAGACCGCGCTGAGGCCGAACCCGTAGGAGCGTACGCCGCCAGCGGGATTGAACTGCGGGCGACCGGGCCGCGCCTGTGACGCGCTCACGCCGTACCAGGCATTCATGTAGCGCGAGTCCGCCAGCGTCAGCGTCGGGCCCGCGAACCAGTAGAATTTCTCGGAGCTGCCCGGCAGCGGCAGGTAGGCGCCGATGTCGCCGATCCAGCCGTCGGAGCCGCCCAGGCTGCGGCGCGCGTCGACGCGCATCACCAGCGGGAATTCCTTGGACACCGCGTATTCTGCAAACAGCTTGGCTTCCGGCGCGGGGTTGATGTTGTCCATGCCGTCCAGCAGCGGCGAACTTTCCTTGGACCGCCGGCCCAGGTTGTACGTCAGTGCGATGCCCGCCCGGTAATTCTTGCCGCGCAGGACATTGACGCCGAGGCCTTCGCCGATCGAGGCGAACGCGATGTCGCGGTAGCGGATATCGATACTGGGTCCGGCGATCACGATGTATTTCGACGAGCCGTCATAGCGCGGGCGCAGCATCGCCGCCGCGCCAAGCCGGACTTCCCATTCCGGAATGGTCTCTTCGAACAGCTTTTCCAGCGGCACGCCGACTGAGAACTGCCATTCGGCCAGCGGGGCGGGGGTCTGCGCTTGCGCTTGCGTCGACGCGAGAGCGCCCATCAGGGCCAGCAGGCACGCTGGCGCGCGCATGCGGCGGCCTGCGCGTGGTGGTCTGGCAGCGATTGCGATTCCCGGGGTCTTCACGTATTCCTCCTGGCCGCATGCCATGCAAGCGCGCCTTCTTCTTGTATCAGGCCGGGCAAGAGCGATGCCCGACGCCTCGGTTGGTCATGCGGCCTGCGCGGCCGGCTAAGCCGTGCAAGCCATCTCGAAACTCCATGCCGCGAGCAGAATCTGCATCGGCAGCGGTCATGCAATGGTATCGACTACTCCGCCATCCACGCGCAGCGCGGCACCGGTCGTCGCGGACGCCTGCGGCGAGCACACGTACACGATCATGTTGGCCACTTCATCGACGGTCGCCGCGCGCTGAATGATAGATGAACTGCGATGCGCTTTGACGAAATCCGCCGCGACTTCCTCCACGGGTTTGCCGGTGCGCCTGACTTCGTCAGCCAGCATTTCCTCGACGCCTTCCGACAGGGTTGGCCCGGGCAGCACCGCATTCACCGTCACGCCGGTACCGGCCAGCCGCTTGGCCAGCCCGCGCGATACTGCGAGCTGTGCGGTCTTGGAGAAGCCGTAGTGGATCATCTCCACCGGGATGTTCAGCCCGGATTCGGACGAGACGAACACGATCCGTCCCCACTTGCGTTGCACCATGCCGGGTGCGTAGGCACGCGACAGCCGCACGCCTGACATCACGTTGGTTTCGAAGAAGCGCGTCCATTCGCTGTCCGGCGTCTCGAAGAAATCCTGAGGGTTGAAGATGCCCAGGTTGTTGACCAGCACGTCGACGGCCGGCACCTGCGCCAGCAGCGCTTCCGTGCCTTGCGGCGTGGCCAGGTCGCCGGCGAACGTGAGCACGTCCGCGCCGGGCACTTCGGCGCGCAGCGTGTCCGCCGCCTTCGCCAGCGCATCCGCCTTGCGCCCGTTCAGGATGACGCGCGCGCCGGCGTGCGCCAGTCCCCTCGCCGCGGCAAAGCCGATACCTGCGGTGGAACCCGTGACAAGGGCAGTCTTGTCCGACAGATCGATCTTCATGGCGGTACCTTTCAGGATGTGCGCCGAACGCAGCGCAGGAGACCTCGGGGGATGGCATGGACGGCGCCTGGCATGGCGCCGCCCGCCGACCCTGCGTTTTTACTACGAACGGCCAAGGCTTGCAGCGTGGGGGAAATGCGGAGGATGCAGCGCAGGCGCCACGGTGGCCGTGGGCCCTGAAGGAGGGAACGCGGTCCGGAGCAGAGGCCGGACCGCGCAAGCGGTGGGGACTTACCTGTCGCCGAGCACGCTGGCGATGGCCTTGGCGACTACCGTCACATTGCGTTCATTGAGCCCGGCCACGCACATGCGGCCAGAGCGCAGCAGGTACACGCCGTGGTCTTCACGCAGGCGGTCGGCCTGGTCGGCACTCAGGCCGGTGTACGTGAACATGCCGCGCTGGGTCAGGTAACGCGACAGCGCTTCACCGCTGACATGGTCGCGCAGGTTGTGATGGATGGCCTGGCGCATGCGTGCGATGCGGTTGCACATGTCCGCCAGTTCCTGCTGCCACAGCGTGCGCAGTTCAGGCGTGGTCAGCACCTTGGCCACCACGCGCGCGCCATGCGTCGGCGGGTTGCTGTAGTTGGCGCGCACCGCGCCGGTCAGCTGGCCCAGCACGTTGGCGGCTTCGGCGGCGCTGTTGCACACCACGCTAAGGCCGCCGCAGCGCTCGCCATACAGCGAGAAATTCTTCGAGAACGAGTTGGCCACCAGGCACGGCACGCCCTGGCGCTCCAGTTCGCGGATGGCGAACGCATCTTCCTCCAGCCCTTCGCCAAAGCCCTGGTAGGCCATGTCGACGAACGGCAGCAACTCCCTGGCCTTCAGCACGCCGGCAAGCTGGCGCCACTGGTCCTGGTTCAGGTCCACGCCGGTCGGGTTGTGGCAGCACGCGTGCAGCAGCACGATGCTCTGCTTCGGCAGCTTGCCGATGGCGTCGACCATGGCGTCGAACTTCAGGCCGCCGGTGGCCGCGTCATAGTACGGGTAGGTGTTGACGGTGAAGCCGGCGCGCTCGAACACCACGCGGTGGTTTTCCCAGCTCGGGTCGCTGATCCATACCTGCGACTGCGGGAAGTAGCGCTTGAGGAAATCGGCACCCACGCGCAGCGCCCCCGAGCCGCCCAGCGTCTGCAGCGTGGCGACGCGGCCGGCGGCGCGCGCCGGGCTGTCTTCGCCGAACACCAGTGCCTGCACGGCATTGCGGTAGGCCACCAGGCCCGACATCGGCAGGTAGGGGCGCGGGCCCATGTCGGCCAGCAGCGCGGCCTCGGCCTGCTCGACGGCCTGCATCACCGGCAGGCGGCCGTTGTCGTCGAAGTAGATGCCGATGCTCAGGTTGACCTTCTCGGTGCGCGGGTCTTTCTGGAAGTCTTCGTTGAGCGAAAGGATCGGGTCGCCGGGAAAGGCATCGATATGTGCAAACATGGGATTCTCTGGATTCTGGGTCGGGGCTGGAGAGGGTGCGGAACGGGACTTCAGTGCCAGACGCACAGGCTGAAGTGTAACCGGCGGCGCGCGATGCGGCGCCGCCGGCGTTGCCTTACTGGGTCGAGACGCTGCCTTGCAGGGCCGGCACCGCGTTCTTCTGGCGCAGGCGGTAGCTGATGCCCAGCACGACCAGCCACACCGGGATCAGGTACACCGAGATGCGCAGGCCGTCGGTCAGGTACATCACGTACAGGATGCCGGCCAGGAACGCCAGGCACAGGTAGTTCGTGAGCGGGTAGCCAAAGCTCTTGAAGCGCGTTTCCTGGCGTGCCTTGCGCTTATCGGCGCGGAACTTCAGGTGGATGATGCTGATCATGGCCCAGTTGATGATCAGGGCCGAGACCACCAGGCCCATCAGCAGTTCGAACGCCTTGCCGGGCATGAAGTAGTTGATCAGCACGCACAGGCCGGTAGCCGCCGCCGAGACGCCCAGCGCCGTCAGCGGAATGCCGCGCTTGCTGACCTTGAGCAGCGACTTGGGCGCATTGCCCTGCTGGGCCAGGCCGAACAGCATGCGGCTGTTGCAGTACACGCCGCTGTTGTAGACCGACAGCGCAGCCGTCAGCACCACCACGTTCAGCACATTGGCCACCCAGTTGCTGTTCAGTGCATGGAAGATCAGCACGAACGGGCTGCCGCCGGTGACGACGTTCTCCCACGGGTACAGCGACAGCAGCACCGCCAGCGCGCCGACGTAGAAGATCAGGATGCGGTAGATGACCTGGTTGGTCGCCTTCGGGATGCTCTTTTCCGGCTGGTCGGCTTCGGCAGCCGTGATGCCGACGAGTTCCAGGCCACCGAACGAGAACATGATCACCGCCATGGCCATGACCAGTCCGCCCAGGCCGTTCGGGAAGAAGCCCCCGTGCTGCCACAGGTTGGTGATGCTGGCCTGCGGACCGGCATCGCCCGACATCAGCAGGTAGCCGCCGAAGCCGATCATGCCGATGATGGCCGCCACCTTGACGATCGAGAACCAGAACTCCATCTCGCCGAACGACTTCACGCTCGACAGGTTGATGGCGTTGATGATCAGGAAGAAGGCCAGCGCCGAGACCCAGGTCGGGATGGCGGGCCACCAGTACTGCACGTAGATGCCGACCGCCGACAGCTCGGCCATGCTCACCAGGATATACAGCACCCAGTAGTTCCAGCCCGACATGAAGCCGGCGAAGTGGCCGCAGTACTTGTTGGCGAAGTAGCTGAAGGAGCCGGCGACGGGCTCGTCCACCACCATCTCGCCGAGCTGCCGCATGATGAAGAAGGCCACGATGCCCGCCACGGCATAGCCGAGCAGGACCGAGGGGCCGGCCATCTTGATCGTCTGGGCGATGCCCAGGAACAGCCCGGTGCCGATGGCGCCACCGAGCGCGATCAGCTGGATGTGCCGGTTCTTGAGGCCACGCTTGAGCGTGCCGTCATTGTTGCTTTCAACCATCTGTGTTGTTTCCTCTACCCATTTTTATGGAATGGCATGCGAGGCCTGGCATCTCTTGCTGTGAGGGTAGGATGCCTGGGCCGTAAGAGTCGCCGGGCGCGGGGTACCGCGCCCCGCGACGGGGACGAGTCCGGGCCGGTCAGGCCTCGACCTTGAGCGTGCCGCGCGCGATCTGGTCGCGTTCCAGCGATTCGAACAGCGCCTTGAAGTTGCCTTCGCCGAAGCCGTCGTCGCCGCTGCGCTGGATGTACTCGAAGAACACCGGGCCGAGCACGGTCTTGGAGAAGATCTGCAGCAGCAGGCGCGGCTTGCCGCCTTCGGTGGTGCCGTCGAGCAGGATGCCGCGGGCCTTGAGCTGGTCCACCGGCTGGCCGTGGCCCGGCAGGCGGTTGTCCAGGGCCTGGTAGTAGTAGTCGTTCGGCGCCGTCATCAGTTCCACGCCGGCGAGCTGCAGGTTGTCGATGACTTCGAGCAGGTTGTCGGTCAGGAAGGCGATGTGCTGGATGCCCTCGCCGTTGAAGGCCATCAGGAATTCCTCGATCTGGCCTGCGCCCTTGGACGATTCCTCGTTCAGCGGGATGCGGATCTTGCCGTCCGGCGCGGTCATGGCCTTGGAGGTCAGGCCGGTGTACTCGCCCTTGATGTCGAAGTAGCGGATCTCGCGGAAGTTGAACAGCTTCTCGTAGAAGCTCGCCCAGTAGGCCATGCGGCCACGGTAGACGTTGTGCGTCAGGTGGTCGATCAGCTTCAGGCCGTGGCCTTCGGGGTGGCGGTCCACGCCTTCGATGAACTCGAAGTCGATGTCATAGATCGACTTGCCTTCCTCGAAGCGGTCGATCAGGTACAGCGGCGCGCCGCCGATGCCCTTGATCGCGGGCAGGCGCAGTTCCATCGGGCCGGTCGGGATTTCCACCGGCTGCGCGCCCAGTTCCAGTGCGCGGGCATAGGCCTTGTGCGAATCCTTCACGCGGAACGCCATGCCGCAGGCGCTGGGGCCGTGCTCGGCGGCAAAGTAGGCGGCGTGGCTGTTGGGCTCGCGGTTGACGATGAAGTTGACCTCGCCCTGGCGATACAGCACCACGTCCTTGGAGCGATGGCGTGCTACCAGCGTGAAGCCCATCTTCTCGAACAGCGGCTCCAGCACATTGGGGGTGGGCGAGGCGAATTCGACGAATTCGAAGCCCATCAGTTGCATCGGGTTGTCAAAGAGATCGGCCATGGTTTGTCTCACAGGGGAAGGTAAGTGTTTCGATCTCGCGCGCCGGACAGAGTGCCGCCGGCGGCGGGGGCAAGGAAATCGGGCAGGCCGCCGCGATCAGCGCGCGGGCGTCAGGAGCCGGGCGTCGTGATGGCGGGCATGCGGACGCGGCAGGGACGGGGTGCGGATGGTCATGGGGCGCTTGCTTTACCCGGCCGGGTGGCCGGGAAATAATATTGCGAACGGTGCGCCGCGATCCTGGCCTGCGGCGCGCTCCGGCGATGTCGGGAAGTCTCTCTGGCTCCTCGTCGGCATTGCCAATCTGGAATGCAGTGTATATTCTGGCCGACAAAATTGGATTTCATTCCTCACGCAGGGAAACCCTGAAATGAGAAATCGGGTTGCGTGAAATGAGGTATGGAGGAAACAAAAGTGCATACCATCGAGCTGGACCGTACGGATCGACGTCTGCTGGGCGTTTTGCAGGAACAGGGACGGGCCTCGAACCTGGAACTGTCCGAAGCCATTGCGCTGTCGCCGGCACAAACACTGCGGCGCCACCGCCGCCTGGAAGAGAGCGGCATCATCAAGCGCTACGAGGCGCGGCTCGATGCGGCCAGCCTCGGTCTGGGCGTGGTGGCGTTCATCCACGTGACCATGGAGCGCGGCCATATCCGCGACCTGTCGAACTTCAAGAGCCTGGTGGCGGAGCTTGCGCAGATCCAGGAGTGCTTCTCGGTGACCGGAGATATCGACTACGTGCTGAAGGTGGTCGCCAGGGATCTCAAGTCGCTGTCGGACTTCCTGCTGGATACGCTGATGCGCATCCCGGGCGTGAGCGGCGTGAAGTCCAGCGTGTGCCTCGACGAGATCAAGTGCACCAGCGCCGTGCCGCTCGATATGTAAGGCGCTTGCGGGCGCCAGCCCGTCCGTGGAATACACTCGGTGCAGGGCGCCATCGCGGCCCGACCGCTTCGACCTCTCGCCCCCGACAATGCCAAAGCCCCACATCCTGACCTACATTGATGCCGGTGCCTCCGACTGGACCGCGTGCCTGATGCGCACGATCGGCCAGCAGCTGCAGTCCGGCGCCTATGAAATGCGCGCGGTCATGGCATCGGACATCCGCCACGACCCCACGCTGTTCGACGACGCGGTCATGTTCGTCATGCCGGGCGGCGCCGACCTGCCGTATTGCGCGAAACTCAATGGCGCGCCCAACGCGCGTATCCGGCGCTTTGTCGAGAACGGCGGCGTCTACTTGGGCATCTGCGCGGGCGCCTACTACGCGTGCCGGGAACTGGCGTTCCACGCCGGCACCCGCGGAGCGATCTGCGGTCCGCGCGAACTGAGCTTCGTCGATGCCGTCGCGGTCGGCTCGCTGCCCGAACTCACCGGGGGCCGCCTGTATGACGGCACGCCGCGCACCACCGCCGCGGTCGAACTGCGGACTACGGAGCGGCTGGCTGCGGCGCCAATGTCGGTCTACACGCACTATCACGGTGGCTGCCGCTTTGATTTCGACGATGCGCCCGGTGCCGATACGGAAGTGCTGGCGGTCTACGCGGATATTGAAGGCGCGCCACCGGCCATCGTCAGCTCGCGGGTCGGCCAGGGCCGCGCGATCCTGACCGGTGTCCATCTGGAAGTCTCGGAGCAGGAATGCGAGGAAGCGCTGCGCGGACACAGCGACATGGACAAGCACATGCACGTCTGCCAGAGGCTGGCCGAAACCGGCGACGCCCGGCTTGAGGTATTCCGGCAAGTGCTGGCGCACGGCGGGCTGGCGCTGGGTTGAGCCGCCCCCGGCAAGCGCCCCGCATCCGTCGTCGGGAGGGTTGACGACGATGGGGCGTTAGCCGGAATGTTTCCTGTCCCAACTCCGGAAATGGCAATGCTCAGGACCGTCGCCTTCGCTGTGGCCTTCGCATGTGTTCCCGTTGCCCACGCGGCCAAGTGCCGTAGCGGCAATGGCATCCTCTACACGCAGGACGACTATTGTCCGTCTGGTTACACCGACGTCACATCCGGCAGTGGCGGGGGCACCGTGTCGAGCATCGGCAAGGCCGACCTGACCAGGCGGCAGGAGGCCGACTACCTGCGCAGCCGCAATGCAGAGCACCAGGCCGAGCAGCGACAGGTCGCGGTGGAGCGCCAGCAACTGGTCGCCGCCGAGAACAACCGCCGCTATGAATGCAACGGCCTGATCGTGCAGCGCAGGAATGCCGAACTGGCGATGCGGCAGGGCAATGCGTGGCAGTCGATGGAAGCCCTGCGGCAGCAGTACCGGGCAATCCAGGAGGGGCTGGCGCGGCTTGGGTGCTAGGACCCTGCGGTCCTCAGCCGGCCAGCTCGCTGTGCAGTGCCAGGTACTCCTGCGACAGCTTGTGGCGCGGATCCAGGTGGATTATGGGCGTGGCGTGCTGGTGCGATTCGCGGATCTTCACCGATGACGACAACCGCGCTTCCAGAACCGGCAACCCTTCGCCGACCAGTTCCTCGACGAGCTTCGCGGGCAGGCTCGCGCGCGGCTGGAACTGGTTGATGACGATGCCTTCGACCCGCAGCGCCTCGTTGTGGTCCTGCTGGATTTCCTTCACGTTGTCGAGCAGCGTGTACAGGGCCCGGCGCGAGAAGTCATCGCAGTCGAACGGGATCAGGCAGCGCTCCACCGCGATCAGCGCCGAGCGCGTGTAGAAGTTGAGCGCCGGCGGCGTGTCGATGTAGATCGCGTCATAGACCGACTCCAGTTCGAGCAGGGCGTCGCGCAGCTTGTAGATCTTGTAGCGGGATTCCAGCTTGCCATGCAGTGCGTCGAGCTCAGGATGCGCCGGCATCACGTCGAGGTTTTCAAACGGCGTGGCGTGGATGAAGCTGCCCAGGTCGACCGGCTTGAAGCTGTAGGTCAGCGACGACTCGAAGAAGTGCGCGGCAGTCGGGTTGGCCTCGGCAGCCTTTGCGCCCATCAGGTACTGGGTCGAGTTGCACTGCGCGTCCAGGTCGACGACTAGCGTGCGCAAGCCTTGACTGGCGCTGATCGCGGCGAGATTGCATACGATGGTCGACTTGCCCACGCCACCCTTCTGATTGAACACGACGCGCCGCATTTGTCCCTCTGGAAAAGATCGTTTTCGAGGGCGAAAGCATACCTGAACAAGATGGCCTCCGGAGGCCGCGCACGGGGCGTATGAACTCTTGTTGACACGCGAATTGCGGCGTGCCAAGCCGGTCTGTCCGGCACCGTCAACGCCGGAACCACAGCATGGAAAGTGCGCAAGCCGACACCAGCAGCAGCCCCGACGCCGCGGCCAGCAGGGCGCTGACCTCGGTCTCGCGGCGCTCCAGCGCGAAGCGCGCGCTGAGTTTCCGGTACACCTGGCTCAGGTCGGCCGCCGATCCTGCCTGGAAGTACTCGGCCCCGGTCAGCGTGGCCACAGCGCGCAAGGCGGGCTCGTCGAGCTGCATGTAGTAGGACAGGCTGGTCTCGGGCGCGTTGCCGCCCAGCGTACCGAAGCCCACGGTATAGACGCGCACGCCGCGCTGAGCCGCCATGCGCGCGGCGTCGATCGGGTCGGGGCCGGTGGTGCGGCGACCATCGCTGAGCAGGATGACCGCGCCGTGCCGATAGGAACCGGGTTGTGCCGGCGGTCGCTCCTGCGCGCGCTTGCGCGCGGCATCGGCCGCGGCGGCCTCGTCGAGCGGCGTGGCGCGGCGCGCTGAAGGGAAGGGCGGATCGTCGCTGAAGAGGATGGCTTCGAGGTCGATGCCATCGTCCGGAAACAGCACGGCCAGCGCCTGGATCAGTCCGCTGCCGGTCGCCGTGCCGCGCTGGAGCTGGAACCGGTCGATCGCGTCGAGCATGTCCTGCCGGTTGCTGGTGGGACGCAGGACCACGGTGGCAGTCGCCGCGAACGAGACGATGCCCAGGCGAACGCTGCCCGGCAGCCCGACGATCAGGTCCCGCGCGGCCTGCTGCGCCGCGCTGATGCGCGTGGGTGCCACGTCGGTGGCCTCCATGCTGCGCGAGACGTCCATCGCCAGGACCAGGGTGATCGTGTCGGATGGCAGCGTGATGGTGGCGGTCGGCCGCGCGCAAGCCAGCAGGGCGGCGCCCAGGGCAAACAGGAACAGCAGCGGGGGAATGTGACGCCGGAGCCGTTGGCCGGGGCTGAGCGCAGCGCGCGGCAGGGCAAGACTGGCGTAAAGCAGGGCGGCCTTCTTGCGTCGCGCGATCAGGTACAGGTATCCGGCTGCCAGCAAAGGAAGCGCGAGCAGCAGCCAGAGCATTTGCGGCCAGAGAAACTGCATGCCCTGCTCCTTGGCGCAATGGTTAAGAGGATGGTACTGTATTTTTTAAGGCGGCACGGGACCTCGGGAGCGTGCGATGAAGCGTGTGACGATCTACGGATGGATCTCGGCTGCGGTCGCGGTGATGGCTGCGTCGGCGCTGAGCCTTGCGTGGCTGTCGCGGCCCTCGCCGCGGGTGCTGACGCAGGCGGATATCGACGCCGCCGTGCTGCATACGCTGCAGACCAAGAGCCTGCCATCGCGCACCGCGCGCGCTGCCGAGGCCATCCGCCAATCCGTGGTGGAAGTGCGCAGCTTCGCGCCGGCCGAGCCGGAGGTCGAAGCCGCGTCTGCGCCGCGCGCCCGGCGTGATCCTCCCGCCTCCCGGCATAAGTCCTCACCGCCATCGCGGCGTGCGCCGCCCGAGGAACTGGCCAAGGGCGATCCGCCTGCCGGCGAGGATCCGGCAAAGGGCACGCGCGAAGCGCGTCACATTGGCTCGGGCGTCGTCGTGACCGAAAGCGGGCTGGTGCTGACCAGCTACCACGTCGTTGCCGACGCCAAGCGCGTGGAGGTCATGTTTCACGATGGCCAGACTTCCGAGGCGACGGTGATGCAGGCGATCCCGGAAAAGGACCTCGCCCTCGTCAGGCCGAAATCCATTCCCGACGACCTGCCGGCCGCGACGCTCGGCTCCAGCCGCAACCTTGCGCCGGGTTCCGAAGTCGTGGCCGTCGGCTTCCCGTTCGGCATCGGGCCGTCGGTGTCCGCCGGCGTGGTGTCGGGACTCGACCGGCAGTTCGTGTCGCCGGACAAGAAGCAGAGCCTGAACAACCTGATCCAGTTCGACGCGGCCGCCAACCCCGGCAATTCGGGCGGCCCGCTGGTGAACATGGACGGCGAAGTGGTCGGCATCGTCACCGCCATCCTCAACCCCAACCAGAGCGGCACTTTCCTCGGGATCGGCTTTGCCGTCACGATCGAGAGCGCCGGCGCTTCTATCGGAACTTCTCCTTTCTAGACGCGGAGGCCTATGAACGAGCAAGCTCATGGCGCGACGGACAGCGCCGACCTGATGGAGCGCCTGCTGTACGAGGTGAAGCGGGTGGTGGTGGGGCAGGACCACTTCCTCGAACGCGTGCTCGTGGCCATGCTTGCCGGCGGCCACCTGCTGGTGGAAGGCGTGCCGGGCCTCGCCAAGACGCTGACCGTCAACACATTGGCCAGGACCATGAGCGGGTCCTTCAAGCGCATCCAGTTCACGCCGGATCTGCTGCCGGCGGACCTGGTCGGCACGCGCATGTACAACCAGGGCACGGGGGAGTTCTCGACCGTGCGCGGGCCGGTCTTCGCCAACCTGCTGCTGGCGGACGAAATCAATCGCGCGCCGGCAAAGGTGCAGAGCGCGCTGCTCGAAGTCATGCAGGAGAAGCAGGTCACGATTGCGGGCGAGACGCATCGCGTGCCCACGCCTTTCCTGGTCATGGCGACGCAGAATCCGATCGAGACCGAAGGCACCTATCCGCTGCCCGAGGCGCAGGTCGACCGCTTCATGATGAAGGTGCTGGTCGGGTATCCGAGCGAGGAGGAAGAGGTCGTCATCGTCAATCGCGTCACCGGCCCCCGCATCAGCGTGAGTGCGATTGCCACCCCGGAGCATCTGGCGGACCTGCAGGAAGAATGCCGCCGCGTCTACGTGGACCCGTCGCTGGTCCAGTATGCAGTGCGCGTGGTGGCGGCCACCCGCAAGCCCGCAGGCTACGGCCTGGAAGACATGGCGCGCTACATCGCGTTCGGCGCCAGCCCCCGTGCCACCATCGGCCTGGTCGAAGGCGCGCGGGCGCTGGCGTTCCTGCGCGGCCGGAACTATGCCGTGCCCGAAGACGTGATCGACCTCGTTCCCGACGTGTTGCGCCACCGCCTGTCGCTGTCGTACGAGGCCATGTCGGATGGTGCGACGGCGGACCAGCTCATCACGCGCATCCTGCAGGCGCTGCCGGTTCCGGAGCGCCCGCTCGAATCCCATGTTCGGGCGGCTGTTCGGTAAGCGCCCGCGCGGCGCCGAAGCGGCGGCCAGCGGCCCCGCGCGTTCCGGCGCGGCGCTGGCGAGCATCGGCGCACGGCAGGCCGAGACGCTGTTGCGGCGTCTGGAATGGACCGTGGTGCGGCGCCTCGACGGGCTGCTGCAGGGCGACTACCGCACGCTGTTCCGCGGTTTCGGACTGGATCTTGCCGACCTGCGCGAATACCGTCCCGGCGACGATGTGCGGCATATCGACTGGAACGTGACGGCGCGGCTGCAGACGCCGCACGTGCGCGAGTTCCAGGAGGATCGCGACCTCTCGGCGTGGTTCGTGCTCGACCTGAGCGGGTCGGTGGAATTCGGCTCGGGCGCGGTGCGCAAGCGCGACCTGCTGAGCGACTTCACCACCGTCATGGCCTTGCTGCTGACGCGCTATGGCAACCGCATCGGCGCCGTGCTCTATGGCGGAGCAAGCGACGCGGAGGCATCGATGATCCCGCCGCGCTCTGGCCGCCGCCAGCTGCTGCACCTGCTCGATCGCATGCACGCCACCCCGGCCGTGTGTCCCGGCGAGACCCGCCTGCGCGACCTGCTGGAGCGCGCGCGGGCCGTCGCAAAACGGCGCTCGGTGATGTTCGTGGTCTCGGATTTCATCAGCGCTCCGGGCTGGCAGACGTCGCTCGCCATGCTGGCCCGGCGCCATGAAGTCGTCGCCGTGCGGCTGGTCGATCCGCTCGAGATGGCGTTGCCCGACCTCGGGCTGGTCGTGCTGCAGGATGCCGAATCCGGCGAACAGATGTTCATCGATACGCATGACCCCGCGTTCCGCAAACGGTTCGCTGCGGTCGCCCAGAACCGCGAGGCCGAGCTGCGCCTCGCGTTCGCGCGCGCCGGCGTGGAATGCCTGACGCTCTCGACCTACGCGCCCATCGACCTGGCATTGCTGCAGTTCATGCGCGAGCGCCGCTTCCGGCAAGGAGCGGACAGGGGCGCGCCCGTGGGGGCGACATGACCGAGACCATGAACCGGCTGCCCCTGTTCAGCTTTCTCTGGCCCGGCATGCTCTGGCTGCTCGCGCTGGTGCTGGTGCTGGGCGCGGGCTACATCTGGCTCGACACGCGCCGGCGGCGTGCAACGGTGGCCCATCCCGCAATGAGGTCCATCGGCGTGGCCATGCAGGGCAGCACCGGCTGGCGCCGTCACGTGTCGGCCGCGCTGACGCTGCTGGCCCTGAGCGCGCTCATCTTTGCCATTGCCCGTCCCCAGGCGGTGATGACGCTGCCTTCGCGCATCAAGACCGTCATCCTCGTCATCGACCTGTCGGGCAGCATGCGCGCGCAGGATGTGCGCCCGAGCCGCATCCGTGCCGCCCAGCAGGCGGCCAGGGTGCTGCTCGACGCCCAGCCGGCAAGCGTGAGCGTGGGGGTGGTGGCGATGGCGGGAACGGCTGCGCTGGCACAGGCGCCCAGTCACAGCAAGGACGACGTGGCCGCGGCAATCGAAGGGCTGAAGCCGCAGGGCGGCACGGCCCTGGGCAACGGCCTGCTCGTTGCGCTCACGACGCTGCTGCCGCAGGCCGCCAGCGACGCGGAACGCCTGATGAACGGCGGCGACGTCGCGCCGGCGAAAAAGCCGGGCGCACCCGGCGACGATGACGCCGTGACGCCCGGCTCCTATGCTGCGGGCGCGATCGTCCTGTTCTCCGATGGCGAAAACAACGCAGGCCCCGCCGCGGAGCAGGCCGCGCAGCTTGCGGCCATGTACGGGGTGCGGGTCTATACCGTCGGCGTCGGCACGATCGAAGGCGTCGTGCTGTCGGCGGAGGGCTGGTCGGCGCGCGTCAGGCTGGACGAGAAGGTGTTGAAGCAGGTCGCCGACGTCACCGGGGCCGAGTACTTCCGGCTTGAAGACGCCGCCTCGCTGAAGAAGGTGTATCGCGCGCTCAATGCGAGGCTGGCATTCGACAAGCGTGACCAGGTCGAAGTGACCGCGTTCTTCGCGGCGGCTGGCGCGTTGCTGGCGGCCTGCGCCGGGCTGCTGTCCTTGTGGTGGTTCGGGCGGGTGTTGTAGGGCTGGCCCACGACCATTGCCGCCCGAACGCCGGTATCGACGTGCGGCGCTAGCCTTGCAGGGCCGGAATGTTGCCCGCTTCGTCGTGCACGGTCAGTCCGTCTTCGATGTCCGCGACGCCTGGCACCGCCCACACGGCGGACAGCACGGCGTCATACTCGTCCGCGAGGACATGGCCGCTCAGGCAGACGGACCCGCCGGCAACATCGACACCGATCGCACGGGGATGGCTGACCACGTGACCCAGCCGCGCACGAATCCGCTCGCTGATCTCATAGTCGCCCGAGCGCACCTTTTCATCCGCTGCCACGTACGTTCGCGCCCGCGCGGAGAGACCACGCGCGTGATCGAGCACACGTTTTGCCTGCGTCTGCGCGTAGTCGCTCAGGTCATGGCCTCCGGCCTCCGCCTTGTCCCTGAGCATGGCCCGCCGCCGTGCACCCAGCTGTGGATCGAACAGGTACATCAGCGCGGCACCGGCCACTGCGGCGACGGCCAGATCGATGAGGTTGCGGTTTCCTGTACGCATATCTGCCTCTCCTTCGATGATGAATCGGTCAACGGCGGTTCCGATGCCACCGCATCTTCGCGTTGTCGCATGCGGCGTGCCTGCGTGCCAGGTGACCTACTTGCCACGGCAAACACGGCGCGTGGCGGCGACAGCGTGCCGTACCGGTGCGTTCATACAGCGGGATGTAATTCAGCCCGACCGCGTCAGGCCGGGGCACCCCGCGGATCAGGACGCCCCGTCACGGCCGGAAATCAGGCTATCGACTGACGTGACCATGGCGATTGCCGCGATGTTCTTCATCGCATGGCGGTGGTCGTCCTCGTTCCTCGCGGCGCACGCGTCTTCGACCACCGTGACCCGGTAGTCCCGGTCATGCGCCTCGCGCGCCGTGGCTTCAACGGCCCATGTGGTGCTGACTCCGACCAGCACCAGGTGTTCGACCTGAGCGGGCCTGAGCAGCGTCTCGAGCGCCGTGCCGGAGAAGGCGCTGATCCGATGCTTGACGACCACGCTGTCGGAGGACAGCACATCGAGGCCCTCGACGAATTCGGTGCCCCAGGTGCCCAGCGTCAGTGCGCCGATCGCGTGGGCCTTGCCAAAGAACGGCGAGGACTTGGGTTGCTCGGCATACGTGCCGGAGAATCCGACCTTTACGAAAATCCGTGGCCACTGGCACGCGCGCGCATGGGCAACGACCTTGTTGGTCTTCGCGACGAGATCGCGCGCGCTTGCCTGCGCGGCTGTGCCGCCGCCTGCCAGCTTGCCTTGCGCATGGACGATGTCGTTGATGAGGTCCAGGACAATCAGGGCGGTCTTCATGGCAACTCCGGGACGTGCGTTGGACCGGCGCTTGACGACTTCGACGTTCAGTCGTCGGTCTTGTACCGCGCTTCGAGTTCGTCGTACATAGGCTTCCTGACCAGGCGCTGGCGTTCGCTGAAGGGCGCGACGATGGCCGGGTCCTCGTCCATCTTGCCGTTCGCCTGCAAATTGCCGAGCGCCTGCTGCATGCCGCGCACGGCACCCTGCAGCGCGGCATTGGCATAAAGCACGAGGCCGTAGCCAAGGCGCTCCAGCGCATCGCGGCCTTGCACCGGCGTCTTGCCGCCGATGACGATATTGATCAGCAACGGCACCTTGAACAGGCCGGGCAGGCGCGCAATGTCGGAGAGGTCCTCGATGGCCTCGAGAAAGAGGATATCGGCGCCGGCCTCGGCAAAGCGGTGGCCACGTTCGATCGCGTCTTCGATGCCGTGCACGGCGGCGGCGTCCGTGCGCGCGACGATCTGGAAATCGGGATCATCGCGCGCATCGGCCGCGGCGCGGACCTTGCCCACCATCTCGTCCGTGCTGACGACATGCTTGCCGGCGAAATGCCCGCACTTCTTCGGCATCACCTGGTCCTCGAGCTGGATCGCGTCCGCCCCGGCACGCTCGAGCGTGCGTACCGCATGCCGAACGTTCAGCGCATTGCCGAACCCGGTGTCGGCATCCACGAGCAGCGGCAGGTCAACGGCATCCCGCACCCGCGCGGTGTGCTCGGCGATGTCGCTCAGGCCTATGAAGCCGAGGTCGGGCAGTCCGAATGACATATTCGTGACGCCGGCGCCGGTCAGGTAGACCGCTTTGAAGCCGAGGTCTTCGATCACCCTTGCGCTCATGGCGTTGAACGCGCCGGGCATGAGCAGGCCCTGCTTCGACGCGACCTGCTGGCGGAATGCCTGTCTGCGGGAGGAGGTGGTGGAGGTCATGAGGCGTCTCCGATCTGTTGGGTCGCTGGCAGCATCAAATGGGGGGGGGCGAACGCTGTGCCGGGGCGTACGGCAGCAGCAGCGGGGCCTGTGTCCGGCGGGCATCGCAAAAAAGGGGCAATGGACTGGTTGTAGTTCACGCCGCGGCCTTATTCCAGCATGAACCACGCCGACCGCGGAAAGTGTTCAAGTGCCGTCGACGGCGTCGCCCGTCAATCGGGTATTGCCCTTGCAGCGTTGCATTGGCGGGGCAGCATTTCGGAAAACCAGTGCATGGCGCGGCGCTTTTCTTGCCGGTCATGGCCGATGTGTTTACGATCCGCCGATTCCAGACCGCCCCCAATCCGATCTTCGGCCATCATGTCCTCGCCTGCGACCCGCAACAGCCGCTTTCCCGTGTCAACCGTGTTGGCCCATCTTGTCGCCGCTGCACTGCTGGCCGGTTTGGCCGCGTGTGGCTCCGATGATCCGGCCAGCCCAGCCAGTCCGGCCACCACAGCCAGCCCAGCCAGCCCAGCCAGCCCGGTTGCCAGCGAACCCGCACCATCCGAGCCTTCTGCTGGTACGCCGCTGCAAACGCTCAGCGGCACCGTCAGCGGCATGACCGGTTCCGGCCTGGTCCTGCAGAACAATGGGGGCGACGACGTCGCAATCCCGGCCAATGGCAGCTTCAGCTTCGCGACGAAGATCGCGAGCGGGGCGAACTATGCCGTGACCGTCAAGACGCAACCGGGCGTGCCCCGGCAGAACTGCACCGTCAGCAATGGCAATGGCACGCTCGTTGCGAGCGTCTACACCAGCGTAGCGGTGACCTGCGCGGCGCTGACGCCGCGTTTCGCATACGTGGTGAACAGGAATTCCACATCGGTATCGGTCTTCACCGTGGATGCCTCGACCGGCGCGCTGGCAACGAGCAGTTCCGCATCGACGGGCGTGGATGCTTATGACATTGCGTTGGCGCCCGGGGGCAAGATGGCCTACATTCCGTCGCATGGCAATAGCACGATTTCTGCTTATGCCATCGCTGCTGCTTCCGGCGCGCTGGTTCCGATCTCGGGCTCGCCATTCTCGAATGGCACGGGTACAGCGCCCCGGACTCTCGCTGTCTCACCCGATGGCAGGTTCGTCTATGCGGTGAATCAGTCTGGAAACTCCATTTCGATCCATGCCGTGGACGCTGCCAGCGGAGCGCTTTCTCTGGTCGGCACGCCGGTGGGCATAGGGCGGCAACCCATGTCCATCGGTATCACGCCAGACGGCAGGTTTCTCTATGTCTCGAATTTCGACGATATGAACATTTCGGCGTTCGCCGTCGATCGGGTTGCCGGTACGCTGACGGGAGTGGGAAGTTCGCCGTACCCCGTGGCAGGCGGAAATGCCAACATGATTGCGGTGGATCCACGTGGCAAGTTCCTTTATGTCACCAATCACAACGGCAATTTGGTCAACGGCTTTGCCATCGACAGTGCCACTGGCGCCCTTACGGCAGTGCCCGGTTCGCCGTTCCCCACCGGGGGGCTGACCGCGTTCGGGGTCACGGTCGATCCGTCGGGAAAGTTCGTGTATGTGGCGAACATCAGTTCCAACAACATCTCCGGGTTCACGATCGACCCTGCAAGCGGAGCGCTGACGAGGATCGCGGGCTCTCCGTTTCTGTCCGGCGTAAGCCCATACTCCATCAAGGTCGATCCGAGTGGCAGGTTTGCGTATGCCACGAATACGGCTTCAGGCAATGTCACGGCCTACACGATTGATGCAGCCAGCGGAGCTCTGACCAGTGGCGCGTCGTTCGCGACGGGTATTTTCCCCGTTGCTGTCGATTTCCTTGCGCAATAACGCTGGCAGGTAGGGTGCTCGCGAGAAAGACGCCCCGGGGCAAGACGTGACCGGAAGTCTGGCCGCGAGGACGTGCGCATCACTTCGCTTGCCGGGCTTCTTTTATGGCTGGCCGGACGCGTGTTTCAATACCGGACAGACGCTCTTCGTCGACTGCGGGAAATCGCTAGGCGGGTTGGGGATCTGACATTCAGGCCCTGCCGCGCAGCGGCTTGAGCAGGTCCGTCAGTCCGTTGTGGTCCAGCTCGTGCATCAGCGCCAGCAGGCGGCCGATTTCGCCGGGCGGGAAGCCCTCCCGCGCGAACCAGTTCAGGTAGTTGCCGGGCAGGTCGGCGATCAGCGTTCCCTTGTGTTTGCCGAATGGCATCTGGCGGGTGACAAGCAGGAGAAGAGATTCGCTGTCCGGCAGCATGGTCGGTGATTACTGGGGTTTGGCAGGCATTGTAGCGCCCCCGCAGGCGGACGCGGCTGGCCGCGGGCCGCCTGCGCAGGGTCAGCCAAGGTCGAGAAATACCTTGTCCCCCTCGATCCTGACCGGATAGGCGCGTATCGCCTCGGTCAACGGCGCGCACATGGCCGCGCCGGTCCGTATATCGAACTTGCCCTGATGCAGCGGGCACTCGATCTCGTGACCATCGAGGAAGCCGTCGCAGAGCCGTGCATGGCCGTGCGTGCAGATATTGTCGGTGGCGAACACCTCGCCATCGACACCATACAGGGCAATCTCCCGGTCTTGTACCTGAACGGCAATCACATCGTCCTGCGGTACGCTGGCAAGCGGGGCCGCCTCGATCCAGGTTTCGGTCATGGTGTTGTCTCCGCTTGTCGTGTTCAGATCGGGTAGATCAGCGAGTTGGGAATCATCTCGCTGTCGAAGATGCACTGGCGTTCGGCGAAGCGCAGGCCTTGCGGCGTGCGCACGATCCGGTCGAGATAGCGGCCGGTGTTGAACACCTCGCTCATCTGGTCAGGCTTGGTGCGCAATACGACGTAGTTCGCCTCGGCGACGATGTGCGCGTCGGTGCTTTTGCGGATCAGCGGTGCGCCGGTGATATGGCGCTGGTAGTAGGGGTCGTGGAACAGCGTCTCGCGGATGCCGAAGACGCGATCGCGCAGCATGCCCTTGCTCTCGAGCGACATGGTGGCCAGCGGCAGGCCGCGTTCGAAGTTCTCGCGCGGCTGGATGCGGTAGACGCAGTCGTCGGTGAAGAAGTCGGGCCAGCGGTCCCACTCGCCCTGGTCGACGGCGCTGGCGTAGTCGGCGTACAGCGACAGCAGCGCGTGATACGTTGCGAAGTCCATGTGGTCAGATCTCCATCACTTTGCGCCAGTAGGCGTACATGCCACGGATCAGCGTCTCGGTGACCATGTGTTCGGTGTTCTCCGCGGTCGTTCCGCCGAGTTCCGCGACGACGCGGTGCCACGGCTTCTGGGAGAAGCCTTCCTGCGAGCATTCGATGACTTCGCCGTCGTCCGCCGAGACAAAGCCGGCGGGCCCGAACAGGTTGGCCTGGCGCAGGCGGCGGCGCGTCATTTCCGCGGTGTCGTCCTCGAAGCCGAAATGCGTCCAGACGAAGTCGAACGAGTCCGGGCCGTTGGGCTGGATGTGGCGCGTCGAGACGGAGTTCACCTGCTGCTGGAAGATCACGCTGGGGAAGACCGTCATCATCACGGCGGTCGGGTCGCCCCACCAGGGCTCGTGGACGATGTCGAGAATGCGGTCGTCCTGCAGCGTCATCTGGTCCTTGAAGCTGGCCACGCCCGAGGTGACCTCGCCCTTGCCGCCCTGGCCGCGCGTGGAGACCATTGCCGCATGGCGCAAGTGCGGGTCCATGACCAGGCGCGCCTTGTTGTCCGCGCGCCAGAGGCCGAACGTGACGAACCAGGTGTGCAGCAGCCCGGGATGGTAGGGGTCCTTGATGTTCTCCTGCATCAGCTTCCAGTTGCCCGGGATGCGCTGCTTGTTGTAGCCGAGGACCTTCAGCTTGCGGCCGTTGAACAGGCGGTCGAAGTAGCCGAGGATTTCCGGCCCGAGGTAGTCCTCCAGCGGCTCCACCTCATGGTCGAACGAGGCGAACACCACGCCGCCGCGCGTGGCCACCTTCAGTTGCGTGAGCCCGTGGTCCTGCGGCCTGAAGTCGGCCGGCATGCCGCCGTTGACCTTGCCGTCCTGCTTCACGCCGCGGCGGAACGGCACGCCCTGCAGGTTGCCTTTCAGGTCATAGTTCCACTGGTGGTAGGGGCAGTGGAAGTCCTTGCGGTTGCCGCTGCGCTCGCGGCAGAACTTCATGCCGCGATGGGCGCAGACATTCTCGACCACGTTGATCCCGCCTTCCTGGTCGCGCACGAGGATGACCGAGCGCTCGCCGATGGTGGTCCGCTTGAAGTCGCCCGGATTCGGAATCTCCGCCTCCAGGCCGACGTAGTTCCAGTGGCCCTGGTAGAAGACACGCTCCAGCTCGCGCTGGTAGAGCTGCTGGTCCGTGTAGACGCGGAACGGGATGCGGCTGATGCCGTCGCCGGCCCATACGGGCCGGTCTTGTGTGAGGGCGCTGGCCATGGGTGTCGTCTCCATCGTTGTGGTGATCCTCTGGATGTTGGGGGCGAGTCAGGTGCCGGTTGCGTGGAAGGCGTCTGCGTAGATGTGCCCGGGCTGCACGCCCTTGCTGCGCAGGAGCAGCGTCGCGGCGTCGACCATCGGCGGCGCGCCGCACAGGTAGGCGCGCCAGCCCTGCAGGTCGGAGAAGTCGGCCGCGACCGCTTCGGTGACCAGGCCGGTGCGCAATCCGGCGTCGTCGTCCGGCAGCGTCGATACGATGTCGACGCGCAGCCGCGGATGACGTTGCGAGAGTTCGCGCAGCCAGTCGAGCCCATAGGCATCGCGCGGCGCGCGCACGCCGAAGTAGAGGTGGATCGGGTTCGGCAGATCCGCCGCGATCGCCCCGCGCACGATCGACAGCACCGGGGCGAGCCCGGTGCCGCCGGCGATGCAGAGGATCGGAGCGTCATTGCGGGTGCGCAGATACGACGTGCCCAGCGGGCCGCTGACGCGGACCGTGTCGCCGATCTTCAGCGTGTCGCCGATATAGCGGGTGACGCGGCCGTCGGGCAGCATCCGCACATGGAATTCCAGCTCGCCGTCGCTGGCGAGGCGCGCCATGGAATAAGGGCGGATATGGTCCGGCGTGAACTGCAGCATCGCGTACTGGCCCGGCGAGAACGACAGGGGCTTGGACGGTGCCAGCCGGATCATCCGGATATCGTGGGTGAGGTCGGTGAGTGCGGTGACGGTCGCCTTGACGATGCGCGCGGGGTGTACGACCACCTCGTCGGGCTCGGGGATCTCGATGGCGCAGTTGCCGGTCACGATCGACTGGCAGGCCAGCACATGGCGCTGCGTCGCGTGCTCGGCATTGTGGAATTCGTCGCCGCCGGCTTCATGGATGGCGCCTTCGATCACCCGGCAGCGACAGGTGCCGCAGCGGCCCGCCATGCAGCTGTACGAAATGGGGATGTCGTGCTTCTGCAGCGCGGTCAGCAGGTTCTCGCCGCCGGCGACGTCGAGGCGTTTGCCCAGTGGTTGGACGAGGACTTCCATGATGTCTCCGGCAAGGGTTTGTGTTCTGGCTTGCGAGGAATCATGATGCAGCGGGGAAAATTAACCAATAGAATCACGGCAATACCTCATATTCAGCAAATCAATAAAGGTGGGCCGTGGAACTGAAGGATGTGGACCTGAACCTGCTCGTCGTGTTCGAACACTTGCTGCGCGAGCGGACGGTTTCGGGCGCGGCCAGGACGCTCAACCTGAGCCAGCCCGCCGTCAGCAATGCCCTGGCGCGGCTGCGCCGCATGTTCGACGACGAGCTGTTTGTGCGGAGCAGCAAGGGCATGCTTCCGACGCCGCTCGCGCAGGACCTGGCGGAGCCGGTGGCTTACGCACTCGAATCCTTGCAGGTCGCGCTGAGCCAGAAGGTCTCGTTCGACCCGTTGCGCAGTGAGCGGTCCTTCCGGATTGCGATGACCGATATCGGCGAAGTGCACTTCATTCCGCGGCTGATGGGGGCGCTGCGGGAACGCGCGCCGGGCGTCGCGGTGGCAACCGTGCGCAACACGGCCGTTGATCTTGCATCGGAAATGAGCCTGGGCAAGATCGACCTTGCGGTGGGGCCGCTGCCGGAACTGGGTTCGGAGTTCTTCCAGCGGCGGCTATTCCGCCAGCGCTACGTGTGCATGTTCCGGCCCGGCCATGCGCTGGACAAGCGCACCGTCAGCCGGAGCGACTTCGAGGGGGCGGAACATGTGGTGGTGACGGCCGCGGGCACCGGGCACGCGCGCGTCGATGAAATCCTTGCCCAGCGTGGCGTGCAGCGGAAGATACGCTTGCGCGTGCCGCACTTCGCCGCGCTGGCCGATATTGTTGCGAGCACGGACCTCGTCGCGACGGTGACCGAAACCTTTGCGCGGCGCAGCGCCGCTTACTTCGGACTACGGCACATCCCGCATCCGATCGACTTGCCGGAAATCCAGATCAACCTGTTCTGGCATGCCCGATATCATCGCGATCCTGCGAACCAGTGGCTGCGCAATGAATTCGTCGGCCTGTTTTCGGATTGAGGTTCGCGGGCCGTCTCGTTGGACTGATACGGCTGCGTGTTGGGGAACTGGCGGGGTCGGAACAGGCGGAAGCCGGCCGTCGTGCGCGCCGTCAGGATCCTTCGCTTGCGGTTTCTGTCGTCAGGAGAGCCCAGCCTTGCGGGCCGTCGTCCTTCGCCTCGCGGTAACGCCACATCGCACCGCAGTCCGTGCAGCGGAATGTACTCAGGGTGACGGTGACCGATCGCGGAATCTTGCGTCGCTGGGTGTCCACGATGCGCAATGCGCGGTGCCCGGCGACGCCGGGTGCGTCGGGTATCAGTGCGAGACAGTTTGCACAGAGCGACATACTGGCCTCTTGCATTAGGGAAGGCTCACTTTAGCACGCATCACCAGCGTGCTTGCATATTGGAATTTACACGATCGCGAGGATGGCCACAGATGGCTTCGCATTGCAAAGCCTTTTCATTGGCAATGTCGTACGGTTGCTATCGCCGGTGAAATAAAGGCACTCCCGGCCTCACAAGAGGAGTAGAGTGGGCAATACATCGCAAACGCCCCGGAGCGTGTCATGGATGCTTTTCCGACTGCCACTTACAAGGGGTATGACCTTTACCCTCTGGTCTACAAACATGTTGCGGAACGTGCCTGGATGGAGCCCCGGCCAGACCGGTCCTTCAACGCCGCCGTTGTGATCTGCCGTGAAGGCAGGCAGCCTGAAGGCGAGATGGCGCGTACCTTCCGTCTCGATGCAACGCCCTGGGACAACGTCGGGGCGGCACGGCGCGCAGTCCTTCGCTATGCCGAGGACATCATCAACGGTGCCATTCCCGGTCAATCCGTCGTCTCCCTCTGAGTGTCGTCGACGGGGATTCTCAATCGCGCCCACGAGGTCACTGGGCAACGGCGGCGCGAGGCCGCCTGGAGCGCCAGTACAGCCATGAACAAAGTCGCGGAGTCATCGAGTTTCCTGTGCACGCTGCCGGGCGCAGGCAAAGGGATTGCCTACCATGTTGCCACCTGTTTTGCCACGGCGGGACATCCCAGCGGCGTCAGGTTCGCCAGCTTTGTCGGAGATGGCAGGCGTTCATTCGGTGTGATGGTCGCCGCGGAATTGTCGCTGGACACGGTCCCGCAGAACAGCGAGACACTATGCCGCCTGGCAATCGGGCAGGCGATCCGGGACCATCTCTACGAGAAGACGCGGGAGGGCGATTCCGTGCTGGATCTGCATGCCGTGCCATGGGATGGCGAACTCAGGCCGGTAGGCGGGGGCGTACCGGGCCGGGCACGAGCACGATAGCGCCTTCCCGCACGGCGCCGCGTTGTGCTTTTCAGTTGCCGACCCGGTGCTAGACGCTGAATTCGGGATTGCCAAAGCGCTTCAACAACGACTCGATCAGTGCCATGTCCTGCGTTTGCGGCGTGCGGTCTTCGATCGCGCGCGACGGACCGCAATAGGTCGCGGTCACGTGGCGGCGTACCGTCAGGACACCGGCATCGGGCGGCGCGACTTCAACCGGTGCCCATGGCGTATGCCGGTAACTGCCGGCAATCCAGCCGGCCGGGGTCAGATGCAGTTCTTCCCATTCTTCGCTATTCGGCATGATCTGTTTGCTCTCCAGTGGTCTGATCTGACGTAGGGCGCAGCAATGCTGCGTCGCCGGGCGGCAGAAGGACGGTGCTTGCGCAAGCCGATACGCCTGGTACGTGGCGCGCTCATTGCGGAGCGGACGTGCCGCCGGTCGGGTAGGGTTGTGGGCGAGGTCGCCCCGGAGGAATCGGGTGTACGCCCGACAGGCCGCCCCATGTTCTCCGACCATGTGGTCTGGCGGCCAGCACATTCAGTCCGACAGGTATCGGCGAATGGCAAGATGCGGCTGATGATACCACCATTGGATGACCGACTGCCCGCCCGCTTGTTCCGGGCGGGCAGCTTGCCGGTCGCTCAGACTACTGCCGGAACCGGTCGCACTGCACATTCATGGCCTGGCAGATCTCGCACCATCTGTCTGACCCGGGAGCCGGAGACGGCGCGTCCGCCACTCTGGCAGGCCAGGGCAGCGGCACTGGCATGGAGGCTGGACGGTGGCGGCCCGCGCGGGCATAAGTGCGCACGGCCTCGCCCAGCGCCTCGAGCCCGACCGGCTTGACCAGTACGCCGTCCATGCCAGCCTGCCGCGCGGCGTGGTGATCCTCGGGCACGGCGCTGGCCGTGCAGCCAATCACGGGAACGCGCGCGAGCGCGTCGTTGCGCTCGCGCAGCGTCCGTGCAAATGCCAGGCCATCCATGACCGGCATGGCGCAGTCGCAAATGATGAGGTCGAACGGATCGTCCTGCCCGGGCGCAGGCGTGGTCAACCGTGCCAGCGCCTCGCGGCCGTCGGCGGCGGTATCGACGCGATGGCCCAGGTGTTCGCATTGCCACTTCAGCAGCAGGCGGTTGGGGGCATGGTCGTCGACGACCAGCACATGCAGCGAACCGGCGGCCACAGCGCACGGGCGCGGCGCGGTCGGCACTGGCGCAGCCGGTGCGCTGGCCGTTGGCAGCCGCAGGGTGACCTGCACGCGCGTACCGGCGCCGGGCTCGCTTTCCAGGCGGATGCGGCCGCCCATGGCTGCGACCAGGCGGCGGCAGATGGCCAGGCCCAGTCCGGTACCGCCGGATTGCGGGCGCGAGCGGTCATGCGCCTGCTCGAACGGCTGGAACAGGCGGGCCTGGTCGGCACTTGCGATGCCAATGCCGGTATCGGACACCGTCAGCTCGACTTCCTGCTTGCCTGCATGCACCGGGCCGCCGCGCAGATGCACGCGTACCTCGCCGTGATCGGTAAAGCGGATGGCGTTGGAAACCAGATTGCCGAGGATCTGCTTGAAGCGAAGCGGGTCCGCCTTGTGCGCGGGCGCGGTGCCCGCATCGATGACCGGTACCAGCGGCAAATGCTTTCGCGCGGCGACCGGTCCGAGCATCTGCAGCACCTCGTCCACCAGCGCCGGCAGGCTGGTGGGCACGGCACAGACGCGCAGTTTTCCCGCCTCCATCTTCGACAGGTCGAGGATGTCATCGATCAGGGCCAGCAATGCGAGCGCGGAATCATGCGCGGTGGCAAGCATGCGGTGGTCCTCGGGCGGCAGGCCAGGCCGTTTCAGGGTCAGCTCCAGCATGCCGGCCACGGCGTTCATCGGTGTCCGGATATCATGGCTGATCGAAGCGAGGAAGCTCGACTTGGCACGGCTGGCCGCTTCGGCGCGCGCCTTGGCTTCGGCCAGCTGCGCCAGCATGTCGTGGCGCTCGGTCAGGTCCACCCAGCCGCCGGCCAGCGCGGTCACCGCGTCGCCAGGGCCGGGCAAGGGAGCGACCCAGTTCAGCACGTGCCGCTTTGCGCCCTGGATGTGCAGGCAGCGGGCCTTGCTGAGCGGTCGGCCCGAAGCAATGACGTCGCGATAGTCTTCCGACAGTTCCGCGATGTCTCCGACCACGTCCGCCAGCTGTTCCGAGGTGTCCGGCGGCCGGCCGCGCAGCGAGACCAGCGAAGCCCCGACCAGTTCCTCATAGCGGCGGTTGCAGGTGATGAGCCGCTGCTCGGCGTCGCGCACGTAGATGGGCTGCGGGATGCTGTCCAGCACCGCGGTATGAAGCGCCAGACGCTGCTTCAATCTCGCCGTGCAGGCCTGACTGCGTGCAAGACGGCGCCGCAGCACGCATATCCGCGCGCCAAGCAGCGCGAACGCGAGCAGCAGCGGCAGGCACACGGCCAGCCAGGTGACCGGCGGGGGCAGGATGGACAGCATTGAGGGTGCAGGCAACTGGGCAGGAGGGTCGCGCTGCAAGGCGTTGCCGCCGCCGAGCGAGATCTCCGTCTGCACACTTTATGGGGGCCTGCATCGCCGCAGTTTCGGAATAGTCTGAGTTTCTCCGCGGAAATTTCCTATTAAGGCGCGGCCTTCTTATGCCGAGACCAGTTGCCGGCGGAGCGCCGGGGCGGCGTCGCCGATCGGGCAGGCCCGGGCGTCAGGCCTGCGTGTCGACGAAACACCGCGCGTGCAGGACGCCGCGGGTCAATGGCACGAGCTGCTGTTCGCCACCCAGCCGCTGCGTTTGCCGGGTGGCACCCTGGCAGTCACCGTCCCGGCGACGATCGACATCGCGGAGCAGCTCGCCGCGGAACGCGCCGCACTCGATGCGAAGCGCATGCTCGACGAGAGCGCCGATGGCTTGCCGGGTGGTGTCGTTCCAGCGCTGCGCCGGGTATCGCGGAGCACAAACGTTGGAGTGTATGATTGCGCACTCTGCGTCTAATCGGGAAAAGTCGTCCTGGCACTCGGAAATTTCCTGCGCCGGTGCGGAAAAATGCTGAACACAATGGTGTGCCAGACAGAGAATGCCTGTGAACCCCATCTGCAGGCGATGCCATCAGAGACGGAGCCCTTGCCTTGGCCACAATCCTGATTGTCGACGACCACCCAGCGGTGCGGGTCGTGCTGAAGACGCACCTGTCGCAGGTCCTCTGCGTAACACAGGTGCTGGAAGCGGACAATGGCCAGGCAGCGGTCGAGATCGTGCGCCAATATGCGCCCGATATCGTGGTCCTGGACCTGGATATTCCACGTATCAACGGCCTGGACGTTATCCCACGGATCAAGGCAATCCAGCCGACCATACGTGTCCTGGTGATCTCCGGCCAGGACCAGAACACCTTTGCTCCGCGAGCCCGGCAGGCCGGCGCACACGGCTTTGTCAGCAAGACCCAGGAGTTGCCGGAGATTGTCCGTTGCATGGAATCCGTGCTGGCCGGCTATTCGGTCATGCCGGACGTCGCCGGCGGGTGCGCCGAAGGGCTGGACGAGGGGCGCCGGCTGGGCAGCCTGTCCGACAAGGAACTGGTGATCATGCAGATGCTGGCCAGGGGCATATCCAACAAGCGGATCGGCGAGGCGCTGTTCATTTCCAGCAAGACCGTCAGTACGCACAAGACCCGCATCATGGAAAAGCTGGGCGCGCGCTCGCTGGTCGATGTTATCGATTTCGCCCGGCGGCACCATATCGCCCTCGGGTGAGGAAGGATTGCCATGCATGACGCATTCATCCTGGCCCAGTCGGGCAGCGCCTGGAGCGAGCCTCTGGCACGGTGGCTTGGCGACGCGGGTTTGACGGCACAATGCCTGACGGCTGCCGAGGCGGACGCGATACTGGCCGCCGCCGTGCCGCGCCTGATCGTCGGCGCTCCGGACATCGTCGCCACGTCCTTGCTGCAGCGCGCGCGCCGGGAAGGGGCGCTGCTGGTCTGCGTAGGCCAGGCGCAGCGAGACTTCTGCGACGATGCCCTGGCCGAGCCCGTCACCGAGGAAGCCGTCTTCCGGCTGCTGGCCCGGCATCGCTACCTGGCCATTTCAGGCAGCGAGCGCGCCGGCCTGGCCGACGCCATCGCGCGCCAGACATTTGGCGACCCGGCGCTGGCCGCTGAACTGGTACAGGCGCTTGCGACATCAACGGAATCCGACCTCGCAAGGCTGCAGGCCGAAGGTGACAGCCTGGAAAGCCTGCGCAGCGTGGCGCATCGCGTGAAAGCGTCGGCACACCTGGCCGGCTGTCAGGGGTTCCACCGGCTCGCGCAAAGGCTGGAGAATGCGGCCCGCAGCGGCGATGCCGCGCTGGCCGGGGCGGTGGCCGCGATATTCACGCCGACCGCCCGCGAATTTCACGCGATGCTCGCTGGCGGAACCGGCGAATAACCGGGAATCCGGTTGATTCGGTAATTCACCGGATTTGAAAATTCATTGCCGGCATTATTATTATTTAAATTCCGCGCCGAAATAAGGATATATAGAGAATTAAAGCGATCCTTATATGAGAATGCGGACTGAATAACGGAGGCCCGCGTCCAGGGTAATGGCTTCTCCCCGCGTCGCGGCCCTTCAGGCGGTTTCCTTCGGGTTTCCATTCACGCTTGTCTGGGGACGGGTCATGAGTCATGCCATGGCGACCATGCCGGAATCATTCTTTTATTTCCATCTGGCCGGGGTGGCGGTGCTGGTGCTGGTTGTGGGTGTTGCGCACGCGGTGTGGTTCGTGTTTTCCCGCACCGAAGGACGGCGTGCGCGAGCGATGCGGCTTGCTGCCACGGGGACGCGCTGGGGGCTGGCGCTCGGGGCAATGTGGACGGCCATCCTCTATGGCAACGGTGCCTGGGAGCGGGCGGACGCCCACAATTGCCGGCGCCTGCCCATGCCCGACGCTTCGTCGCGCTACGAGGCGGAGTACTGCTATCTTTCCGAACACAAGGTGCTGGTGCGCTTGTACAGCGCCCGCCGCAATGTCCTGCTGGCCCGGCGTACCTTCGCGAACTCCGGCCCGGTGCGCCTGCACTGGGACCGTGGCGTGCTGGTCTTCGATTCGGGCGCTGCCGAGGGCAAGGGGAGGCTCGCGCTGCCGCCGAGCTTGCGTGACCGCCTGCTGGCCCGTCTGCCTTGAGTGATATCCGGCGATCGGAGCCAGGGCTTCCGCCTGCTTTGGCGCCTGTGTCCCCACGCAGCCGGGCACGGCTGGAACCTAAGACATCAGAACCAGGCATGAAGCGACACAATCGACACGATCTCCGACGTGACCCGATCGTCAGTACAAGCCATGACCGCGGCGTGCTGCGCTGCGGGAGCGCCACGGTGCCGATCGCGGATGCGGGTGGGGCAAGCCCGGGCCTTGCACCGGGTGACGGCATCCAGCCCGGGCGGGACAGCGAGTTGTCCGGGTGGCTGCCGGGAGCCGCGCGATGAGCAGCAAGCCGCAGCGATACCAGGGCGACTACGTCGCCTGGACCGGTGGCTGCATGTTCATCGGCTCAGGGGGCGGCCCCGTGGCGCCGCACGCGCACTATGCGATCCAGTTGGTGATCGGGGCCCCGTCGGGTCTTCAGGTTCAGTCGGGACATCGCGGGCAATTGATGCCTTGTCAGGGCGCACTTGTGCCGTCCCGCGCGGTGCACAGCATTGATGTCTCGTCGTGTGACTGGACCGCGGTGGTGTTCATCGAACCGGAGACACAGGCAGGCCGCGCGCTGTCGGCGCGAATGGGCGGGCAAGTCGAGTTGCTTGGCGACGAAGCGCTGGCGAGCGTGCCGAACCAGCTGGAGCAGGCATGGCGGATGACCCGGACCGTGGAGGCGGTGCAGGACGTCGCACAGGCATTGGTGAGCTCGCTGTCGCGGACCGTCCCGCACGTGCCGTCGGATCCACGCGTACTGATGGCAATCGAGCATCTCCGTGCACATCGCGGAGAGGCGCCGAGCCTCGAGGAACTGGCTGCCGTCGTCCATCTGTCGGCCAGCAGGTTCCGCCATGTCTTTGTCGAGCAAACCGGGATGCCGCTGCGGACCTACCAGCTCTGGCGCCGGTTGCTGAAGGCCTGGGAAATCCTCATGGAGGGCGACAATCTCGCGAATGCCGCCCACGCAGCGGGCTTTGCCGACTCGGCGCACCTGTCGCGCACCTGCCGCACCATGTTCGGCCTGGCACCGTCCGCCATGCAGATGAAGGGGCCACTGAGCGAGCGGCTGCGCGCGCCGTCTTCCTACCTGGGCTGATCGACGGCGCCGGAAAGGGTGCCGAGAAACGCTACCAGGTCCTCGACGTCCTGCGGCGACAGCCGGATCAGCTGCCCGTGCCCCGGTGCGTCGCCAGGGCGCGCCAGTTCGCTGTGCCCGACCATGGCGTCCGGCGCTTCCCCGTAATGCCGGACCACCTCCTGCAGCGTCTTGATCTGCCCCGCGTGCATGTACGGCGCGCGATCCGCAACGTTGCGCAGGCTCGGCGTGCGGAACGCACCAAGGTGCGCAGGGTCGTTTTGCGCCAGGAAGTTCAGCTCGCCGCACTGTTCGGGTTTTGCGTCGCTGTAAGGGCCAAGGCAATTGAATTCGTCGCGCAGCAGCTTCGGGACGGCGTCGGCACGCCCTCGGTCGGGCCGCGCGGGATCCAGTGGCGGAACGCCCGTGTTGTGAAAGGCATGGTCGCTCAGCATCGGGCCGTTGTGGCAGGTGATGCACTGGCCCTTGCCCAGGAACAGCCGCAGTCCGCGTACCTCCTGGACGCTCAGCACATCCTGGCCACGCGGGTCCGCGGCGAGGGTGGCGCCGACATAACGGTCGAAGCGCGAAGGGCCGTATCGCACGCGGCTTTCATAGGCGGCAATGGCCTTGCCCATGTTGGCGAAGACGCGGTTGACCTGCTGCTGCGTGGCGGGCGGCAGGGCCGCCCAGGCCGCCCGCTCGTCCCGCGTTCCCAGCGGCGAGGCGTCCCGCGCGAGCGCCGGCATTGCCGGCAGCGGCCCGAAGACCTGCTCGTACTGCGTGGCGTAGTGCGCCCGCATGATCCGGGCAAACCGCATGCGGTTGCCACCGTGTTCGGCGGCGTCCTCCATGGGGCCCAGCGCCTGCGACCACAGGCTGTCCTTGCGTCCGTCCCAGAACAGGAACGGCGCTCCCGCGGCACCCATTACCGGCATCGTCCGGCGCTTGCCGGTGCCGATACCCTGGCCCACGGGGCGCCCATCCTCGAACTGGGCGGCCGGTGCGTGGCAGCTTGCGCATGAAACACGGCCATTGCGGCTCAGGCGTGGATCGTTGAACAGGGCCCGGCCCAGGCTGGCCGCATTGCTGCTGCGCTCATGGATATTGGATGGATCGACTGGCCTCGGGCCCGCTTGCGTGAGCTGCATGGCGGTCAGTGTCTGCAGGTCCTCTGGTACCCAGGCGTCGCGCAATGCGGCCGGCGTCGCCGCGCCCGCCGCGATAGCCATGGCCACCGGCACGCCCGCGAGCGCCATGCCGGCCCTGATGCCGAGCGCCTTCACGGGCGCTGCGACCGGGGGTCGATGACGATATTGAAGGCGACCTGATCGGGACCCGGCGCCGCGCGAATGCCAAGCTTGAGGTCCCACCAGCCGCTCATGCTGAACTTCATGCCTTCGAGCAGGTAGGTGCCGTCGTCGACCTCGCGCGTCACGCGCGGCTGCGTCGGGTAGCCGTGGCCGTGCTGCGGCATGCCGCCCGCCACCGAGAATTGCGCGCCGCGCACGGGATTGCCGTCCGGCGTCGTCAACCGGACCTTCCAGCTGTGCATCTGGTTGATCGCGGGGGACGGTGCCGGCGCGACGATCGCGACCTGGTAGCGGCCGCCGTCGGAGGACTTGTCGCGGGACAGGTCGAGGTCCTGTGGCGGGGTAGTGCAGCCGTAGCCGGCAAAAAGCATGGAGATCATTGCGAATGTGCGAACCATGGTGAGTTCCTGCAGAGAGTGTTCCGGTCCGCAGATTGTCCGCACGCGTGCTCTCCGGCGCTTGAACGAAGCGGCTGTTCCCGCAGCCGTTTCGTTCAAGCGTGCTGTCCGCCTGTTACCACGGGAAACGTGGAATCAGGCAGGGAAAGTGATGCGGCATGGTTGCCTTCAGTCTCCCGCAAACATCCCGCCGATGATCTGGCCCATCTCATGCCGGCGCGCCACAGGCATGCGTGAAGCCGCCGACACGATGCTGATGGCGGCCTCGGCGTGCATGGCCATGGGCAAGGCGTAGCCCACGCCGGCCACGCCGTCGGCGCCGGCCAGCGCATAGCCGCAGGCGCGGCAGCGTTCCACGCCGCGCATCAGCTTCATCAGGCTCAGCCCGCCGGCTTCATATTCGGCGCGGTGTCGTTCGTAATGCGCCCGGACGGCGTCATTGCCCAGGCGGGCCAGCAAGGCCATGCTGCCGGTGCCCTGGCCCAGCAGGCGCGAGCTGCCGGTCAGCATGTGGAAGGACTTGATGCGATGGCTGCCTTCCTCCGTATGCAGGCAGTGGCCGTGGTCACCGATGCGAACGATCAGGAAGACCGCGTCGCCGGTCAGGCGCGCGAGCGCCTTCATCCTGGTCACCAGCACGCTGCCGGGCGGCGGCCGGTTCATCGCGCGCAGCCCCAGCGACATGGCCGTCGTGCCCAGATGCAGCCGTTTGCTTGCGGGCTCCCGCTCGATGTATCCGGCGGCCTCCAGGAAGCGTGCCATGCGATGCGCCGTGGTGCGGTCGATCCCGGCCTTGATCGCCAGATCCTGCAGGGTTAACCCCGTTTCATGGTGCTCGGCCAGCAGTTCCAGAAGGGCGAAGGCACGGGTGAGGCTCTGGACCCCATTGGGCGTGGATGGCTTGGCAGGCATGCGCAGCGGGCTTCCGGTGGGGAGGATTGGGTTCGGCGTGCACATTATGCACAAACTAAGCGATTGATGTTGTCCCGCGCGGCGCCGTGGTTTGCAATCCTCCCATCACGCAAACCAGGCCAGTGCCATGATTCCCATCGAGACCCGCATCGACCCGTCATCCGACTCGTTTGCCAGCCAGCGCGCCGGCATGCAGGCCCTGATCGACCGCCTGCACAGCCTGGAGCAGCGGACCGTGGCCGCCTCCGAGCGCGCCCGGCCGGCCTTCGCCAGGCGTGGCGCGCTGCTGCCCCGCGAGCGCATCGGCCGCCTGCTCGACGCCGGCGCGCCGTTCCTGCCGATCGCCACCCTGGCCGGCTTCGGCATGGACGACCCGAGCCACGACACGTCGGTCCCGGGCGGTTCGCTCGTGGCCGGCATCGGTATCGTCTGCGGCGTGCGCTGCATGGTGCTGGCCACCGATTCCGGCATCGACGCCGGCGCCATGACCGAGGCCGGCAACATGAAGCTGATGCGCTGCCAGGAGATCGCGCTGGATAACCGGCTGCCGTTCATCCACCTGGTGGAGTCGGCCGGTGCCAACCTGCGCAAGTACCGCGTGGACAAGTTCATCCGCGGCGGCAGCATCTTCTACAACCTGGCACGCCTGTCGGCGGCCGGCCTGCCGGTGATCACCGTGGTGCACGGCTCGTCCACGGCGGGCGGTGCCTACATGCCTGGCCTGTCGGACTACGTGGTGATGGTGCGCAACCGCGCGCGCGCGTTCCTGGCCGGGCCGCCGCTGCTCAAGGCCGCCACCGGCGAGATCGCGACCGACGAAGAGCTGGGCGGCGCCGACCTGCACGCCACCGTCAGCGGCCTGGCAGAATACCTGGCCGAGGACGATGAGCATGCCATTGCCACCGCGCGCGACATCGTGGCCAGCCTCGACTGGCCGGACGTGTCGCCGGCGCCGGCACAGCCGGTGCGTGCGCCGCGTCTGGACCCCGCCGAACTGGATGGCGTGATGACGCTGGACATGAAGCGCCCCGTCGACATGCGCGAGGTGATCGCGCGCATCGTCGACGATTCCGCGTGGCTGCCGTTCAAGCCCGACTATGGCCCCGGCACGGTTTGCGGCCACGCGCGCATCGAAGGCCACGCGGTCGGCTTCATCACCAACAATGGCCCGATCGACCCGGCCGGCGCGACCAAGGCCGCGCAGTTCATCCAGCTGTGCAACCAGTCGGGCACGCCGATCGTGTTCCTGCAGAACACCACCGGTTTCATCGTGGGCCGCGCCTCGGAAGAGGCGGGCATGATCAAGCACGGCTCGAAGATGATCCAGGCGCTGTCCAACTCGACCGTGCCGCAGATCACGATCTACTGCGGATCGTCGTTCGGCGCGGGCAATTTCGGCATGTGCGGCAGGGGCTTCCATCCGCGCTTCTGCTTCTCGTGGCCCAATGCACGCACCGCGGTCATGGGCGGCGAGCAGGCCGCCATGACGCTGGAGATCGTGGCGCGCCAGCAGGCGGAGCGCAAGGGCAAGGCGGTCGATGAAGCGCAGCTCGCGGCGCAGACCGCCGAGATCGTCGCCAACTTCGAGCGCCAGGCCAGCGCCTTCGTAACCAGCGGCCTGCTGCTGGACGACGGCGTGATCGATCCGCGCGACACGCGCGCGGTACTGGCCTTCGTACTGGCCACCGCGCGCGAAGCCAGCCTGCGCCAGCCGCGTGCCATGCAGTTCGGTGTGGCCCGCATGTGAGCGGCATCGGACGATACTGCAACGAACATCAAGCCAACAAGCCATCAAGCCAACAAGAATTCTGGAGACCAGCATGCTGTACACCGAAGACCACCGCAACATCATGGACAGCATTCGCCGCTTCGTGTCGGCGGAGATCGATCCGCACGTCGATGAATGGGAAGCCGCCGAGATCTTCCCGGCGCATGATCTGTTCAAGAAGATGGGGGACCTGGGCTTCCTGGGCATCACCAAGCCGGTCGAATACGGCGGCCTGGGACTCGACTTCTCCTACGCCGTCGCCGCGGCCGAGGCGCTGGGCTATGCGCGCGCGCAGGGCATCGGCATGGGCGTTGGCGTGCAGACCGACATGGCCACGCCGGCGCTGACCGCGTTCGGCTCCGACGCGCTCAAGCGCGAATTCCTGGCGCCGGCCATTGCCGGCGACATGGTGTGCTCGATCGGCGTATCGGAAGCCGGAGCCGGGTCCGATGTGGCGTCGCTCAAGACGCGCGCGCGCCGCGACGGCGACGACTACGTCATCAGCGGCTCCAAGATGTGGATCACCAACGGCACACAGTCCGACTGGATCTGCCTGCTGTGCAACACCTCCGAAGGCCCGGTGCACAAGAACAAGTCCCTGATCGTGGTCCCGCTCAAGGAAAACGGCAAGCGCGTGAAGGGCGTCGAAGTGCAGAAGATCAAAAAGTTCGGCATGTGGTGCTCGGACACCGCGCAGATCTTCTTCGACGACGTGCGCGTGCCGGTGCGCAACCGCATCGGCGAAGAGGGCATGGGCTTCATCTACCAGATGAAGCAGTTCCAGGAAGAGCGCCTGAACGGCGCCGCGCGCCGCCTGGCCTGCACCGCGCTGATCGAAGAGACCGCCGAGTACCTGCGTCAGCGCATCGCCTTCGGCAAGCCGCTGCTGGACAACCAGTTCATCCAGTTCAAGCTGGCCGAACTCAAGACCGAAATGGAGGCGCTGCGCGCGCTGGTCTATGTGGCCACGCAGACCTATATCAACGGCGGCGAGGTGACCGAGCTGGCTTCGATGGCCAAGCTCAAGGCCGGACGCCTGTCGCGTGAAGTGGCGGACTGGTGCATGCAGTTCCAGGGCGGCATGGGCTACACGTGGGACAACCATGCGTCGCGCGCCTACCGTGACTTCCGCCTTGGCTCCATCGGCGGCGGTGCCGACGAGGTGATGCTGCAGGTCATCGCCAAGCAGATGGGCCTGATGTCGCGCGGCTGAGCGCGTGACCGACAATTTCAACGACACACTGCCATGCCAGACACCTCGCAGAACGACGGCGTGATCGTGCGCCGCGCCAACGGCGTGCTGTTCGCCACGCTGAATATCCCGGCCACGCGCAACGCGCTGGCGCCTGAAGTCGTGGCGGCGCTGGCCGCCGCCGTGGAGCAGGCTGAGTCCGATCCGGAGGTGCGTGCCCTGGTGCTGCGCGGCGCCGGCGGCATCTTCAGCGCCGGCGGCAACGTCGGCAACTTCCAGGCCCGACTACAGGCCCGACTACAGGCCGATGCCAGCCAGGACGACCCGGTCGCCACGCGCAACCGCCAGTTCGGCTATTTCATGGAGCGCCTGTCGGTGCTGCCGGTGCCGGTGATTGCCGCCGTGGACGGCGCAGCCATGGGCGGCGGCATGGGCCTGGCGTGCGCGGCGGACATCGTGCTGGCCACGCGTGACGCGCGCTTCGCGCTGTCGGAGACGACGCTGGGCATCATCGCCGCGCAGATCGCGCCGTTCGTGGTGCAGCGCCTGGGCGCCGTGGCCACGCGCCGGCTAGGGCTGACCGGCGAGCGTGTCAGCGGCCAGCCGGCGGTGGCCCTCGGCCTGGTCGATCAGTTGGCCGAGGACAGTGCCGAGCTGGACGCGCTGATCGCCGAATGGCTGACGCGCATCGGCCGCTGCGGGCCGCAGGCCAACCGCGTGTTCAAGACGCTGGTGGGCCGTTGTGGCCAGGAGCCGGTGGCGCCGCTGCTGGACGAGGCCTCGCGCCTGTTCGCGCAATGCATGCGGCGCGAAGGCGCCGAAGGCGTGGCGGCCTTCCGCGAGAAGCGCGACGTGAGCTGGGTGGCGCGCTTCGATGCCGACACCGTCCGCGCCGCGCAGGCCGTTGCCTGAGCTTTCAAAGAGATTCACGGGACTTCCTCCATGTCTGCTATCCGCCGACCCTTCCATACACTGCTTGTCGCCAATCGCGGCGAGATTGCCGTGCGCATCATGCGCACCGCGCGCCGCCTCGGCCTGGCCACAGTGGCTGTCTATTCCGAGGCCGACAGGCATAGTCCGCATGTGGCCGCCGCGGACCGCGCCGTCTGCATCGGCGCCGCCGCGCCACGCGAGTCGTACCTGAACATTGCGGCGATCCTTGACGCCGCGCGCAGGAGCGGTGCCGATGCCGTGCATCCGGGCTACGGCTTCCTGGCCGAGAATGCCGAATTCGCCGAAGCCGTGGTGGCGGCCGGGCTGGTCTTCGTCGGTCCGCCGGCGCAGGCGATCCGCGCCATGGGCAACAAGGCCGAGGCCAAGCGGCTGATGCTGGCCGCCGACATGCCCTGCGTGCCCGGCTACCAGGGCACCGCGCAGGACGACGCCACGCTGCTGGCGCAGGCGGGCCAGATCGGCTACCCGTTGATGGTCAAGGCCGCCGCCGGCGGTGGGGGCCGTGGCATGCGGCTGGTGCGCGATGCCGCAGGCCTGCCGGCGGCGCTGGCCAGTGCCCGCTCCGAAGCGGAGACCGCGTTCGGCTCGGGCGAACTGATCCTGGAGCGCGCCGTGATTGCGCCGCGCCACGTGGAAATCCAGGTGTTCGCCGACACCCACGACCATGCGATCCACCTCGGCGAACGCGACTGCTCGGTGCAGCGCCGCCACCAGAAGGTCATCGAAGAGGCGCCGTCGCCGGCAGTCGGCCCCGCGCTGCGCGCGCGCATGGGAGACGCCGCGGTGCGCGCCGCGCGCGCAATCGGCTACGTCGGCGCGGGCACCATGGAGTTCCTGCTCGACGCCGATGGCAACTTCTACTTCATGGAAATGAACACGCGCCTGCAGGTCGAGCACGCGGTCACCGAAGCGATCACCGGGTTCGACCTGGTCGAGTGGCAGTTGCGCGTGGCGGCCGGCGAACCGCTCCCGGTCACGCAGGACGAAGTGCAACTGAACGGCCACGCGATCGAAGTGCGGCTCACCGCCGAAGACGTCCCCGCCGGCTTCCTGCCGCAAGGCGGCCCGCTGCTGCGCTGGCGTCCGCCGGTCCCGGGCCGCGACGTGCGCGTGGACCACGCGCTGGAAGAGGGCGGCGCCATTCCGACGCACTATGACTCGATGGTCGCCAAGCTGGTGGCGCACGGCGCCGACCGCGAAGAGGCGCGGCGCAAGCTGCTGCGCGCCGTGGAAGATTGCGTGCTGCTGGGCGTGCCGTCCAACCAGTCTTTCCTGGCCGACTGCCTGGCAAGTCCGGCCTTTGCGGGCAACGACGTCCACACCGGCTTTGTCGAGGCCCATATGCAGGCCGCGCTCCAGCCCACGGTGCCTGCGCCGCACGTGGCGGCGAGCGCCGCTCTGGTAGCCGCCGGCGTGCTGGACGGTGGCAGCCAGCCGGCCGCGCTGGCACGCACGGCGTCCAGCATCGCGCTGGATGCGGCGGGGCAGTCGTGGCAGGCCTCGCTGCACGCCGGGAGCGACGGCTGGCATGTCAGCCTGCGCGAGTGTGATGGCGATGCGCCGGCCGAAACATGCGTGGTGCGCGTGCTGCGTGCCGACCCGCAGGCCGGCACCGCGCTGGTGGAGTGCGACGGCGTCGCGTATCCGCTGGTGTTCGCCGCGGACAAGCATGCGCTGCACCTGTTCCAGGCCGGCCGCGCATGGAAGTTCCAGCGCCATGACCCGCGCCGCCGGCGCGACGCCGGCGCTGCCGACGGCCTGCTGCAGGCGCCGCTGACCGCGCGCATCGTGGCCGTGCACGTCGCCGAGGGCGAGCGCGTGGCAGCCGGCCAGCCGCTGGTGGTGCTGGAAGCCATGAAGATGGAGCACATCATTGCCGCGCCATTCGCGGGCGTGGTGGCTGAACTGGCCGCACGCACAGGCGGGCAAGCCAGCGCCGGGGCGCTGCTGGCCCGTGTGGAAGCGGACGCAGACAAGGAGACCGCATGACCAATACCGCCAGGACCATCCGCATCGGCGGCGCCTCGGGCTTCTGGGGCGATTCCGCTATCGCCACGCCGCAGTTGCTGACAGTGCCGGACATGCAATACCTGGTCTACGACTACCTGGCCGAAACCACCATGTCGATCCTGGCGCGCGCCCGCGCCAGGGACCCGGCGCTGGGCTATGCCACGGATTTCGTGAGCGCCGCCATGGCGCCGAACCTTGGCGAGATCCTGCGCCGCGGCATCCGCGTGGTCGCCAATGCCGGTGGCCTGAATCCCGAAGCCTGCCGCGACGCGCTGCTGAAGGCGGCTGCGCAACAGGGCCTGTCGCCGCGCATCGCCGTGGTGACGGGCGACGACGTGCAGGCGCAGTTCGCGCAATGGTGCGCGCAGGGCCTCACGGACCTGGCCGGCCAGCCGGTGCCGACCACGGAGCCGTGGTCCGCCAATGTCTACACCGGTGCGCAAGGCATTGCGCGGGCGTTGGGGCTCGGGGCGGACATCGTCATCGCCGGACGCTGCGTGGACAGCGCGGTGGTGGTCGGCGTGCTGGCCCACGAGTTTGAATGGGACTGGACCGACTGGGACCGCCTGGCCGCCGGGACGCTGGCCGGCCATGTCATCGAGTGCGGCGCGCAGGCCACGGGCGGGCTGTTCACGGACTGGCAGCGCGTGCCGGACTGGGACCGCATGGGCTACCCCGTGATCGACTGCGCGCACGACGGGAGCTTCCTGCTGAGCAAGCCGGACGGGACCGGGGGACTGGTTGACCCGGCAGCCGTGGCGGAGCAGGTCTTGTATGAGGTGGGCGATCCCGCCAACTACCTGATGCCCGACGTGACCTGCGACTTCCGCGCGGTGCGCACCGAACTGGCCGCGCCTGGCCAGGTACGCGTGTCGGGCGCGCGCGGCCGGGCGCCCGGCAGCCATTACAAGGGCAACGCGACCTGGCAGGACGGCTACCAGATCAGCCTGATGATGGCGATCCGTGGCATCGATGCCCCCGCCAAGGCGCGCCGCACGGCCGATGCGCTGCTCGCGCGCACGCGCGGCATGCTGGCCGCGCGCGGCCTGCCGGACTACAGCGAGACCATCGTCGAGCTGCTCGGCTGTGAATCGCAATACGGGCCGCATGCGCGCGACCTGCCCACGCGCGAGGTGGTCCTGCGCATCGGCGCGCGCCATGATCAGGCCAAGGCGCTGGGCTTCCTGCAGCGCGAGTGCTCGTCGGCCGGCACCTCGATGGCGGCGGGCACGCGTTCGTCGTTCTCGGGCCGCGTCGACATCCAGTCCGTGGTGAAGGTCTTTTCCTTCCTGGTGCCGAAGGCCGATGTGCCGATGCGCGTGGCGTTCGAGGGCGGCGAGATCGTCCTGGCCAAGGCCGCGCTGTGCGGCGACGAGGCAGCGCCCGAGGCCATCGATATTCCCGCGCTGCCGCCGGTGCCTGACGGGCCCCGCGTGGAGCGCCCGCTGGTCGCGCTGGCCTGCGCCCGCAGCGGCGACAAGGGCGACGACGAGAACATCGGCGTGATCGCGCGCCGGCCGGAGTACCTGGCGCTGTTGCGCGAACAGCTTACGCCGCGGGCCGTGCGCGCGTATTTCGCCCATCTCGTGCAGGGCGAGGTCGAGCGCTTCGAGGTGCCGGGGCTCAATGCGCTGAACTTCCTGATGCATGGCGCGCTGGGGGGCGGCGGTGTCGCGAGTCTGCGCTCCGACCCGCTTGGCAAGAGCTACGCGCAGATGCTGCTGGATTTTCCGCTTTCCGTCCCGCAGGGCTGGGCGCAGGACTTGAGCCACTGATTGACAGAAACCGAAGCGCCGGCAACAGGCGCCCATCCGACAAGGAGGAGACATGACGCAATACAAGCCCAGCGGGCGCATCCGCAGGCTGCTGGGGATGAGCGTGCTCGCCGGACTGATCGCCGGCGCGGTGCCGGCCATCGCGCAGGGCGACGGCTGGCCGAACCGTCCGGTGCGCGTGGTCGTGCCGTACACGCCGGGCGGCGTTTCCGATGCCGTCACGCGGCTCGTGATGCAGAAACTGTCCGAGCGCATCGGCCAGCCGGTGGTGGTGGAAAACCGCCCCGGCGCCAATGGCATGATCGGCTCGGACAACGTGGCCAAGTCCGCGCCGGACGGCTACTCGCTGCTGGTCGTGGTGGCGGGGCACGCGATCAACCCGAGCCTGTATCCGCGCATGAGCTACGATCCGGTCAGAGACCTGACCGGCGTCAGCCTGATCGGCCGCATTCCGTTGCTGCTGGTGTCGAGCGCGCAGCTGCCGCCCACCAACGTGAAGGAACTCGTGAGCTGGGGCAAGGCCCATCCGGACAAGATGACCTTTGCCTCGAGCGGCAACGGCTCGGGTGCCCACCTGGCCGGCGAACTCTTCGCGCAGACCACGGGCGTGAAAATGGTCCACGTGCCATACAAGGGGATTTCGCCGGCGCTGCCCGACCTGTTCTCGGGGCAGGTGGCCATCATCTTCGACTCGGTGCAGACCATGATGCCGCAGGTGAAGGCGGGCAAGGTGCGCGCGCTGGCGATCTCCAGCCCCACGCGCTGGCCGGCCGCGCCGGACGTGCCGACCATGGCCGAGGCGGGCTATCCGTCCGTGACGGCCAGCAGCTGGATCGGTCTGATCGCGCCGGCCAAGACGCCGCCCGCAGTGCTGGCGAAGATCTCCGCGGAGATGGATGCCGTGCTGCGCCAGCCGGACGTCCGGACCCGCCTGATCGACTACGGTATCGATCCGGTTGGCGGCAAGGCCGAGCAGTTCCAGGCCTTCATCAAGGAGGAATCGGTACGCTGGGGCGAGGTGGTGAAGAAGGGCGGCGTGAAGGTGGAGTGAGGGTGGAGTGAGTGCGGGTCGCAAGCCTGGTTCGTGGCCCGCGCTCGATGGCCGCAAGCCCGGTTCGCTATAAATGATGTTCCGCGCCGGGCGATGCCTGCGGCGGCCGTGGCGGCGCCATGTCGGCGCTGCAGCTCGGCGATTCCGCATCATGCGTATGCGGCTGAAGCGCCCCCGGCACATTCCGGCTTTCGAGCCCGTCATGCGACAGCCACAGCGCGGTGGTACTGGCCGCCCGGTCGATCAGCTCGCCGCAGCGCGAGTAGTCGTAGGGTGAGATATCGAGCGGGCAAAGCGGCGGCACCACGGAGATATGCGCGTGACTGCTCCAGTGCTGCAAGTCGTGGACGAGCTGGCGCGCGACGAGCAGCGAGAGCGCATTGAAAGCATGTTCCAGCGCCCCACGCGGCGGGCGCCGCTCGGAACACGTGAAGCCTGCGGGCAGTACGATCACGCGCGTGGCGCCGAGCCGGACTGCGGTCGAAACGGGGGTGTTGTTCGCCACGCCGCCGTCGATCAGCGTGCGTCCCTCGAACTGCACCGGCGGGAAGACGCCGGGTATGGCCGCACTGGCCAGCACCGCATCGACGATCGCTCCGCTGGAGAGCAGGACCTCCGCGCCGCTCTGCATGTCGGTTGCCACGACATGCAGCGGCAGTGTCGAGCTTTCCAGCCGCGCGTCGCCAAAATTGCGGCTCAGCAGCGTGCGCAGGCCGTATGCGTCCACCAGGTAGCCACGACTGCCGCCCAGCATGCCCAGTACGCTGCGCCACGACCACGGCATGATCTCCGTGCGGCGGATGGTGCGCCAGAGCTGTTCCAGCCGTGCCGCACCATCGCGCCCCGGGTTGCAGGCGAAGTAGGCGCCATTGATAGCCCCGGCCGAGGCCCCGATCACCAGGTCGGGGGTCAGGCCCGACGCGACCAGTTCCCGCAGCATGCCGACCTGGATCGCGCCCAGGCTGCCGCCACCGGCAAAGACGAAAGCGGTTTTTTCCATGATATGGGTCCGGCGCATCCCCGCGCGGGCTGGTTGAAGTCGTCCTGAGTAAAGCTTAGGCGACATCAGCGACATCGGGGCGAGTGGTGCGACTGGCCGCGCAGAAAACCAGGGGCAGGTAGCTTTCGAATCGGCTTCACGGATACAGGTCGGGAAACCGCGATCGGGTCAATTGCGCAATTAACCGACAGGAAAATGCTCGCAACTTTAAGGCGACCTTCGGTCGCACCGGGACCGGCATGGCGAGGGAATATGTATGGCATGTGGCACTTGCATACATACCAAAGCACTTGCAAAGCCTCTGCTTTGTATCGAAGCCGACAAGATTTCGCTGAGACGAGGTATCAACCGCGACCCAAAAATTACGGCCCATTAAATGGGGTGCGAAATGTCGCCAATTGACGAGAGTTCGTCGCTGGAGGCGCTGCTATGGTGGCTCGCGGCCACGGTGAGGCTTACCCGGCCGCGTCCCCATCTTCAAGCTAATCGTTCCAGGAACACGCATGACAACCATCTCGAATCTGGGCGTCGGCTCTGGTCTCGACCTGAGTTCCCTGCTGGATCAGCTCTCGGCGTCCGAACAGGCGCCGCTGACGGCTATCCAGGACCAGGAAACCAGCTACTCGACCAAGCTTTCCGCCTATGGCCAGCTCTCAAGAAACAGAAGTGAAGGTGGTTGTGTTCATGTGGCCACCTCTATCGGATTGACCTGGAACCCGAGGGCCGTGGCCCGGCGTTTGAGCGCGGCAATACTGCGCTG
>NZ_CAJPUY010000034.1 GCF_905397275.1 Cupriavidus yeoncheonensis
TGAGCTCACTCCAGGGCATGGGCATCTCCCGGTGGCAGTCGCCCATGCAGCGTAGAAAACTGTTACCTATGTGCTTGAACTGTTCTGTTACCTATGTGGGTGAACCGTACCGAAGACGCGTTTTTGCCTCCTTTTGCCGCTCGGGCAAAAGGAGGTCGCCGGCTACGCCGGCGAAACAGCAGCGCATGTCAAGAACGACAACCTCAAAAAAACCCAATCCCCGGTGGAATAAACGTACTCCTTCCTGCGTCTACCACACATTGGTCCACTTCCCGGACCACATGAACGACGAGGAACCATGGCACTCCCGCCCCGCCAGCTTCGCCCCACCGCCTCTGCCTGGATCGCCCTGGCCTTGACGGCGGCCTTCCTGCTCCCGGCCGCCGCCAGGGCCCAGGGCAGCACCGACCAGCAGAAGTTCGCGGCCGAGAACGAGGCCGCCATGACGCGGATGATGGATGGCATGGCCGTTCCGCCCAGCGGCAATATTGATCAGGACTTTGCCGCCATGATGATCCCGCATCACCAGGGCGCCATCGACATGGCCATGGCCGAGCTGCGCTACGGGCGCAATGAACAGCTGCGACGCATTGCTCAGGAAATCGTCGTCGAGCAGTTGCAGGAGATCGCCGCGATGCGGCTCGCGCTCGGCCAGCCGCTGCCGCCCTCCGCCCCGGCGCCCACCCAGCCCAGCCAGCCTGCCAGCACCGACCAGCCCCCGCCGCAGGCGGACGGGCACAGCCACGCCAAGCACGCCCACTGACAACAAGACCAAGCCATGAAACGGAACCCCGCCAAGAACGTCAAGATCGTGAAGCCCGCCCTGAGCCTTGCGCTGCTGCTCGGCCTGTCAGGCATCACACTGGCCGGCCAGGCCCCCGGCCCGCTGGGCGCGCCCGATGTGCCCGTCAGCCACCGCGACCGCATCTACGCGGCCGAGCAGTTCTCCAACACGGTGTCGGTGACCGACCCGGCCGACAACAAGCTGCTGGGCGTGATTCGCCTGGGCGATCCGACACCGGGCAACCTCAGCCCGCTCTACCGCGGCCAGTTGCTCGTGCATGGCCTCGGCTTCTCGCCCGACAGGCGCACGCTGGCGGTGGTGTCGATCGGCTCCAACTCAGTGTCTTTCATCGACACGGCGACCAATGCCGTCAAGCACGTGACCTATGTGGGACGTTCGCCGCATGAGGCCTTCTACACGCCCGACGGCAAGGAAGTGTGGGTGACAGTGCGCGGCGAGAACTACATTTCGGTGATCGACGCCGCGACGTTCGCGGAGAAGACCCGCATCACCGTCGCGGCCGGCCCGGGCATGCAGATCTTCTCGCCGGACGGCAAGTACGGCTACATCTGTTCGTCCTTCAATCCGGAAGTCGCGGTCGTCACCGTGGCCGATCACAAGATCGTCGCGCGCGTGAAGCAGGAAAGCCCGTTCTGCCCGAACATCGCCGCCACGCCGGATGGCAGGCAGGTCTGGTTCACGCTCAAGGATATCGGCAAGACCCAGGTGTTCGAAGCGCATCCGCCGTTCCGCCCGCTCAAGACCCTTGAGACCGGCGCGATCACCAACCACGTGAACTTCGCGCACACCGCGGCCGGCACCTTCGCCTATATCACCATCGGCGGGCTGAACCAGGTGAAGGTCTTCCGCACCGACGACTTCACCCCGGTCGCGACGATTCCCGTGGGCGCCCTGCCGCATGGCCTCTGGCCGTCCGGCGACGGCACCCGCATCTACGTCGGCCTGGAGAACGCGGACAGCCTTGCGGCCATCGATACCGCCACCAACCAGGTCGTGGCCAGCGTGCCCGTTGGCCAGGCCCCGCAGGCCATCGTCTACGTGCCCGGCGCCGTGCCCGAAGGACCGGGCACGCAAGGACTGCAGCCGCTTGGCGTCGCGGGCCAGACCACGCAACTGAAGCTGGTGGCCCTGGCCAATGGCAAGCCGGTCGCGAGCGACAATGCCCCGACCAGCGTGACGCTGTTCGACCAGGGCCTGCTGCAAGTGCTGCAAGCCTCCGCAACGGGGCTGCAACCCAAGCAGGCGTATGTACTCGCACTCGCTGGCCAGGCGGATGGCACCGGGCCGCTGGAACCGCTGGCGAACTTCACCGCGAACCCCGCGGGCGGGGCCATCGTCAACGCGATCGGGCCGATCCGGCAGGTTGTGCAGGGCATTGCCGGTGCGGAAGCGCGGCGCTATCTTGTGATCGCGCCGGCCGTCAATGGCAAGCCTGCGGCACCTGTGCAAGTGCAGGCCATGTAGACGCCAGGTTGTCCATGCATAGCGGAGAGGAATGGTTGTGAAGGACCTGCTGCAGCACGTCGAGCCGATGATCCCCGCGTTGCGGCGCTATGCGCGTGCGCTGCTGCGCGAACAGGACAGCGCCGACGACCTCGTCCAGGACTGCCTGGAGAAGGTCATCACGTACTGGGACAGCCGCCGCGGCCATGGCGACACCCGCAGTTGGGTGTTCGCCATCCTGCATAACCTGGCGATGACGGCGCTGCGCCGCCAGGCGGGCGCGCGCGGCCTGCATGTCGCCATCGAAGACGTGGCCGAAGCGCTGAGCGCGCGCGCCACGCAGGAAGACGGCCTGCACTACCGCGACCTGATGAGCGCGCTCGATACCTTGCCGGCCGAGCAGCGCAGCGTGCTGCTGCTGGTGTCGGTCGAAGACATGTCATACGCGGACGCCGCCCGCGTCCTCGACATTCCCATCGGTACCGTGATGTCGCGCCTGTCGCGCGCGCGGGACCGGTTGTTGAAGATCATGGAAGGCGGCGCCGCGGCAGCGGCGGGACCCGCACAGAAGGCGGCATTGCGGAGGGTCAAATGAAGGAGAACCGGCCCGTGCAGGAAGAAGACCTGCAGGCCTATGTGGACCACACGCTGGACGAGGCGCGCCGGCACGAGATCGATGCCTACCTGCGCGATCACCCGGAAGTCGCGCGCCGCGTCGAGGGCTATGCCGCGCAGCGCGCGCAGTTGCGCGCCGCATTCGCCCCGGTCGCGAGCGAGCCGATCCCGCCGGAACTCAACCTGCGCCACATGCTCGCCGCGCGCCGCACGCGCACGGCCGCTCCCTGGCGCCTCGCGGCTTCGGTGTTCGTGGCGCTGTGCGTAGGCGGCCTGGCAGGCTGGATGGGACACGGCGCCACCGAACCTGCGACTGGCGGCATTGCCGCGCTGGCGCGCGAGGCCACGGCCAGCTACCAGGTCTTCGCATCCGACCCGAACCGCCCCGTGGAAATCAGCGCGCACGACAGCGCCGATCTCGTCAGATGGGTATCGGCACGGCTGCAGCGCCCCGTCGCCGTGCCGGACCTTACCCGTTCGGGCTACCGCTACATGGGCGGGCGCCTCGTGGCAACCGAGCACGGGCCGGCCGGGCTCTTCATGTATGACGATGGGCACGGCACGCGTGTCGCCATGCTGGTGCGGCCGATGAAGGTGGAACAGGACACGCCGATGAAAGCCCATCGCCAGGCCGGCGTGGCGGGATATTCATGGGCGGACCAGGGACTCGGCTACAGCCTCGTCGCCGCCGATTCGACCGATGGCCTGCATCCGCTGGCCGACGAGATGCGGCGGCAGATCGACCAGCGCGCACGCCGGCCCGCACCGGCATAGCGCCGGGCGGGCTGGCGGGTTCAGCGCTCGCCCTTGCCGAACAGCCCCTTCACGCGTTCCCAGAGCACGCCGAAGAACAGCGCCACCGGGTTGAGCCGCACGGTCTTCATGCGCTCCGACTCGCTCAGCGTGGGGTCCATCCTGCGCGCCACCGACTTGCCGAAGTCGGCGATCATGCGCCGCACGAAATCGCGCACCAGCCCCGAGCGCGAGAACTGGGCCAGCGGCCCTTGCAACGAGTATTGCAAGTCCACCGCGACTTCCGTCTCGCTGGCCGATCGCGCGGTGAGCTGGTACGCGATATCGCCGGCGGCCTTGGAGTTGCTCAGCGAATCCTGCCCCGCCCCCCTGAGCACGCCGCGCTTCCGGGCGTCGTCGCGCTGCAGGCGTGCCGCACCCTCGAAGCGCGCGGACATCGGGCCGAACTTGATGGCGATGTGGCCCTTGACCTTCTCGCCCTCGACTTCGGTCAGCACGGCGCCCGGCAGGCAGCCCGCCACCGCGGGCAGGTCCGCCATGAACGCCCAGACCGCGTCGGCCGCGTAGGGCACGGTAAAGCCGCCTTCGATGCGCGACCAGCCCTTGCGGTCGGCCGCGCGCCCCGCCTCGTTTGCCGCCGTTGCCGCCGTTGCCGCCGTGGCGGCCTGCCTCGGCGCGGCGCCGAGCGCCTCGTCCGACACGGCGAAACCGGTGAACGCCTTTGCACTGGCCGGGGCAGGCGTGGGTGACGAAGACGCTCCCTGCGCCGGCCGGCGCGCGTCCAGCACCGAGCGGATGGCGGCGACGATGCCCATATAGCCGGTACAGCGGCACAGGTTGCCCGACAGCTCATGCCGGATGGTGGCCTCGTCGGCGTCCGGCAGGCGCAGCACGATGTCGCGCGCGGTGGCAAGCATGCCCGGCGTGCAGAAGCCGCACTGCAGCGCATGATGGCGGTTGAAGGCGACACGCAGGTCGGCCATCACCGCGTCATCCTCATAGCCCTCCACGGTGACGATGTCCGCGCCCTGGCAACCGGCGGCGAAGGTGATGCACGAGCGCACCGGCTTGTCGTCGACCAGCACCGTGCAGGCGCCGCAGACGCCGTGCTCGCAGCCAAGGTGGGTGCCGGTGAGCCGGTGGGTATCGCGCAGGAAGTCGCCCAGGTGCGTACGGTCCGTGCACGCGCCGGACACCTGCCGGCCATTGACGGTGAATGCGATGGTTTGCACGGGGCTCCTCAGTTCAGCATTTGCATGACGCAGCGCGTCACGACGGTACGGCACAGCTTGCGGTCGATCGCGTCCTTGTCCGGCGCGGCGCGCGCGATGGCCTCGTCCACGGCCTGCGTGGTCAGTGCATCGGCGCCCTGCGCCGCGACCGCTCGGGTCAGCTCGCGCAGCACCACCGGCGGCCCGTCGAGCGCGCCCAGCACGATGCGCGCGAAGCGGCGGCTCGCGTCGAAGTAAGCCGCGCAGCTCGCCTCGGCGAACTCGCCGGTCTTGCGGCACAGCTTCTGGTAACCCCAGCGGGTCTCCGCGCTTGCCGGCGGCACGCGCACCGCGGCGATCAGTTCGCCTTCCTCCAGCACCGTGGTGTAGGCGCCGATCATGAAGGCATCCATCGGCACCACGCGGGTCGCCGCGGCCGAGACGATCTCGATCCGCGCGCCCAATGCCGTCATGGTCACCACCCAGTCCGCCGCCGGGTCGGCATGGGCAAGGCTGCCGCCCACGGTGCCGCGATTGCGGATGGCGCGGTAGGCGATGCCGCCGGCCACGGCCTGCAGCATGGTTGCGCGCAGCGGCCCGAACACGCCGTCCTCGATCTGCGCATGGGTCACGCAGGCGCCCAGGCGAACGTAGTCGGGGGTGACCGTAACCTCGCGCAGTTCCGGCAGCCGCGATACATCGACAACGGCATCCGGGCGCGTCAGGCGCAGGTTCAGCATCGGGCCGAGCGACTGGCCCCCGCCCATGGTCTTGGCAACCTCGGTGCCCGCGCCGAGGCGGGCGAGCGCATCGGCCAGCGAGCCGGGCGCTTGATAGGTAAAGGCAACGGCTTTCATGGTTCAGGCAGCCTTCCTGCTTTCGGACCGGGTCGCGGCGGCGTCCAGCGCTTCCAGGACCTTCCGTGGGGTCAGCGGGGTTTCCTTGAGTTCGACGCCGAAGTCGCGCAGCGCATCGTTCACCGCGTTGAAGATCGCGGCGGGCGGCGCGATCGCGCCGCCTTCGCCCATGCCCTTCGCGCCGAATTCCGTGTGCGGCGACGGCGTCTCGAAATGATGAATGCGGATCGACGGGATCTCGGTCGGCCCCGGCAGCATGTAGTCCGCCAGCGTCGAAGCGAGCGGCTGGCCGTTGCCGTCATAGCGCATCTCCTCGAACATGGCTGTGCCGATGCCCTGCGCCACGCCGCCGTAAGTCTGCCCTTCCACCACCATCGGGTTGATCATGGTGCCGCAGTCCTCGACCACGACATAGTCGAGGATCTCGACGTGCCCCGAATCGATATCGACTTCCACGGCGACCGCATGCGTGGCGTAGGTGAAGCTGCCGGTATCGACCGCCGGCTTGAAGCCCATGGTGGTTTCCAGGCCCTGTGCGTCGACATCGGCCGGCAACAGGTGCGGGTTGATGTACCAGGCGTCGGCAATGCGGTCGAGGGCAATGCTGCCTTCGCCTGCGCGCACGAATCCGGCCTCGAAGCGCGCGGCTTGCGCCGGCTGCCCGAGCATGTGCGCGCCGATCTTCAGCAGCCGCGGCAGCAGCGCCTTGCATGCGCGCGACACCGCGCCGCCCGACATCACCAGCGAACGCGACGCGTACGTGCCCGTCGAAAATGGCGTAAGGCCCGTGTCGCCATGGACGACCTTGATCCGCGCGACATCGATGCCGAGGATCTCGTTCGCGATCTGCGCGAACGTGGTTTCCATGCCCTGCCCGTGCGAATGCACGCCGACGCGCACCTCCAGCCCCCCGTCCGGCGTGATGCGCACGGTGGCGGAGTCGAAGCCCGGAATCACCGGCGTGCCCCACGCCGCGAACACCGACGTGCCGTGCGCCGATTGCTCGGTGTACGTGCCGAAGCCAACCCCCACATAACGGCTGCCCTCCGGGCCCGCCTGCTGGCGCGCGCGGATCGCGGGCAGGTCGATCATCTCCATCGCCTTGCGCACGCTGGCCGGGTAGTCGCCGCCGTCGAAGTGCTTGTTGGTCACGTTGACGTAAGGCATGGCCTGCGGCGGCACGAGGTTCTCGCTGCGGACTTCCCACGGCTCGCGGCCAACCTCGCGCGCGATCGCATCCATGAGCAGTTCCATCGCGAAGCACACGCCCGTGCGGGCCACGCCGCGATACGGCACGAAGCCGGGCTTGTTGGTGGCGACGCAGACGGTCTCGCAGCGATAGCCGTCGAACGCATACGGCCCCGGCAGGTTGCCGATGGCCTGGCCCGGCTCGAGGCCGATGGTGAACGGCCACACCGAATAGGCACCGCCGTCGATGGCGATCTTTGCGTCCAGCGCCAGCAGCCTGCCACGCGCGTCGGCATACGCAGTCAGCTCGTAGTGGTGTTCGCGCGAGTTGGCGCCGGCGGTCAGGTGCTCGCGCCGGTCCTCGATGAAGCGGAACGGCCGCTTGTGCATCATGGCCAGCCACGCGATGCACAACTCCTCCTGCTGCAGCACGCACTTGTAGCCGAATGCGCCGCCCACATCGGGCGAGATCACGCGCACGCGTTCCTGGTCCAGCCCTAGGCAGTGGCTCAGGATGGTGCGGATCATGTGCGGAACCTGCGTGGCGCTGTACACGACAAGCTGGTCGAACTGGTGGTCCCAGTAGGCCAGCACCGCCTTGCCTTCCATCGGCACCATGCACTGGCGTGCCAGATCGATCTTGCGCTGGACCACGACAGTGGCCTCGCGCTGCCGCGCCTCGAAATTCTTGTCGGCGGTCAGCGTCAGGAAGGTGTTGTCGCTCCAGTGCTCATGCACGCGGACGTCTTCCGCGAGCTGGCGCGCCTGCGCGACTTCGGTCAGCGCGGTCAGCTCGTCAAGTTCCAGCGAGACCTGCTCGGCGATGTCCTCGGCCTCGGCACGGGTCGGGGCGAAGGCCATGGCCACCGGCTCGCCGACGAAGCGCACCTTGCCGCTGGCCAGTGGCGGCTGCGCGGAAGGCTTGTAGGAGGGAAAGGCCGAGTCGGCAACGATGTCCTTCGCGCCCTGCATGTCCTCGCGCACGATCACCGATGCGGCCAACGCCTGCGGCTTGGTGACCGAGAGCAGCCTGGCGTGCGCGACGGGGCTGCGCAGGAATGCCACCTCCTGCAGGTCCGGCATGGCGATGTCCGCCACGAACCGGCCCTTGCCGTGCAGGTGCCTGGCGTCTTCCTTGCGCGCCACGCGGGCGCCGACCCCCTGGCCCCGCCCTTCCAACGAATGATTCGGTTCCATCGATATCCTGTCTTCTGGCCGGCGGCCGCGGCGGACCATGCGCCCGCCGTGGGTTTCGACTTGCTCAGCATGCTGAGCAAAAATGCTAAAGAACCCCGCCCCGGCCTGTCAATTGCGGCTTCACCGCATGGCAGGCGGCGCAAACGCCATTCCTGCGCCCATGCCTGCGCCGATGCCTGCGCTCATTCCTGCACGCCGATCGCCGCCAGGGCGGCCGACCGCGGCATGACGGTGGCGTACTTCTGCTCCATGTCGAACAGGTTGGCCTCGTGCGGACCAAGGGCGCGATCTCCCACGCAATCCGACAGCACCAGCGGGCGGAAGCCATACTGCATGGCATCCACGACGCTGGCGCGCACGCAACCGCTGGTCACGGCGCCCGCCACCAGCAGCGTCTTCACCGCGCGCTGCGTCAGCCACGCGCCCAGCGAGGTGCCGAAGAAGGCCGACGGCACGGTCTTGCGCACCACCAGTTCGCCCGGTGCGGGCGCCAGGTCCTCCACGATGGCGCTGTTCCGCTCATGCTCCTTCAGCGTCAGCATGTTCGGCACCTTCATCGAGAAGACGTTGTGGTCCGCGCCATCGTCGGCATAGACGATGCGGCTGTGCGCAACGGCCCAGCCTTCGCGGCGCGCCACCGCGAGCAGCGGCACCGTGGCGGTGATCGCCTCGCGGATATTGCCGCCGCCGAACACCGCCGGATCGGCAAAGCCGTTGACGAAGTCGACGATCAGCAGGCCGAACGGCGGCGCCAGTTCAAGCTGGTTGCCGAAACCCTGGCGCTGGTAGGCGCCGATTTCCTTGTGCATGGGCCCTTACTCCTTGGGGTACTGGAAGCCATCCATGACCTTGCCCTCGGTCACCACATCCACGCCGTCCAGCCGCACGGTGCAGCGGCGCAGCGGGATGTCGATATGGCAGGTGGTCGTGCGCTGCCCGCCGGCCTCGTTGTTGGGGCCGAGCGAGAACAGGAAGTTGCCCTCGAACGCGCGCGCATCCATGCCGATGGTGGCTTCGCGGTCGTACAGGCCGAGCGTCGCCCAGTGCGCGCGCGGCTGCAGGCCCCAGCCGATGTGCGAGATCGCATAGGCCTCCGGGTCTTTGAACGAGGCCATGTATTCGCTCAGCAGCTCGGCATGCAGCCCGCCTTCGATGCGCGTGGCGAAGCCGTTCTCCACGGTCAGCCTGACCGGCTCCGTGACGTAGGTCTTCTGCGGCAGCAGGATATCGCCGCGATCGAGCACGATGGTGCCGCTCGCCCCGCCCTCGTTCGGCCAGGTCAGCACGAAGCCGCTGGGCCAGTGGTCCCAGCGCCCGGGCTCGTCGACGAAGCCATATTCGCTGATGGCCGGAAACTCTCCCAGCGGGCAGCGCAAGTCCGTGCCGGCGGCCGAAACCACGTGCATTTCCTTTGCGCGGCCCAGCCGCCCGGCGGCCGCCTTGACGCGTTCGCAGTCGGCCTCGGTCGGGACCATGCGCGCCAGCACCTCGGGCGGCTCCACCGCGAGCAGGATCTTCGTGCCGCCGCTCAGGATGTCGTGCTGCTCGGGCGAGAACAGCAGCGTCATCAGGTCGAGCACGAGGTCGCTCGCCTTGAGCGCAGCGATGGCGGCCGGATTGCCGGTCAGCGGCGTGGTGCCGAGATAGGCCAGCGCATCGCGGCTCAGCGCCTTTTCGCCATTGACGGGCGGCAGGTCCAGCCGGTTCACGATCGCGCCCATCGCCTGCGTGGCGATCAGCGCGGTCGACAGGGTCTGCGGATGCGTGGCGGCACTGGTGAGGATGGTCACCGTCTGCCCTCGTTCGAGCTTTGACAGCTTGAGCACCCGGCTCCAGGCTTCGATCATCTGGTGGTCACTGACGGGCATGTCGGCTCCTTGCGTGACGGGGTTGGTGAGTGGCGTTCATCACAGCAGCGCGGCACCAAGGAAATCGTCAAAGGCACGATAGAAGCCGCCCTCGTCGTCCCACGGGATCATGTGGCCGGCATCGGCCACGTGGCTCACCAGCACGCCCGGCAGCAGCGTGCGGATCTCCTGCTCGTCCTCGTCGCGCACCACGTCGCCGCGGCCGGCGCGCATCAGCAGCGTGGGCACCGACACGTGCGGCAGGTCGGCGTGGATGTCGTCTTCATGAAAGCCGCTGAAGCTCGCCAGGATCGCGCGCTCGTCGCAGGTGTGCAGCCATTCGGCGCGCAGGCGCAGTTGCTCGTCCGTCCAGGTCGGGCAGAAGCGGCGCATGCCCTCGGCGTCGATGCCGGCCCGCGCGAGGCGGATGGAATCGATGTACCACGGCAACTGCGCGGGATAGGCGCGGCGCCCCGGACCGGAGACCGGCGGATCGACCATCACCAGGCGCGTCAGGGCCGCCGGGCGTTGCCGCGCGACGCGAACGCCGATGCGCCCGCCCATCGAGTGGCCGACGATGGCATAGCGCCGCAGGCCCAGCGCCTGCGCGAAGGCGATCACGTCGGCGGCCTGCGCATCCAGGCTGTAGTCCAGCGCGTCGCTGGCTTCGGACAGGCCGCGGCCGCGCACGTCCAGCACATAGGTATCGAAGCGCTGGCCGAACTGCTCGCCGACGAAGCCCCACGTGATGGCCGGGCTCGTGATGCCCGGCACGATGATCACCGTATCGCGCGACGCGCGTTCGCCATCGTTGCCGCCATAGCGCAGGTAGTGCTGGCGGATGTTGTTGGCGTGGACGTTGCCGCCATAGAGGAAGGTGCTCATGCCGCGGCCCTCAGTAGGCGCCGGACAGCAGCGCGCCCGCGCCCGGCACGACCGGCTCCAGGTCCAGTGCGCGCAGCATGGCGTAGGTGGTGGCGATGGCCGCCGTGATCACCGGCTTGCCGGTCATCGCCTCGACCCTGGCCACGGCCGGCAGCGACGGCATCTGCACGCAGGCCGACAGCACGATGGCATCGACGTCGGCGATATTCATCTGCGCGACGATGGCCGGCAGCCTGGCCGGATCGTGGCGACCGACTTCGAGGTTGTCCGGAATCTCCAGCGCGCGGTAGTCGACGACTTCGTAGCCTTCGTTGCGGATGTAGTCCACCACCAGTTCGGTCAGCGGCTTCATGTACGGAGCGACCACGGCGATGCGCTTCGCGCCGATCACCTTGAGGGCATCAACCAGCGCACCGGCACTCGTGATGACCGGCGCGTCGCCGCCGTTCTCGACGGTGTGGGCCTTCAGGCGCTGTTCCGACTTGCGGTGGTAGCCATGGCCCATCGCCATGATCGCGACCAGGCAGGCGTAGCCGAGCACATCCACGCGTGCGTCGGAAAGCTCGACGGCGCAGCGGTCGGACTCGGCGTCCATGGCGGCCAGTTCTTCCTTGACCACCTTCTTCATGCGCATGCGGCTCGAATGGAAAGTGAACCGTTCGGGACGGATCTGCTGGCGCGCGCTCAGCATGGCCGGGATCTCGGTTTCCATCGTGGTGTTGGAGCTCGGCACGATCTGGCCGATGCGAAAGACTTTTTGCATGGGTGTCCTTGCGTAGTGCGGTTGCAGCGGTTGCAGCGTTTACAGCTTGAGAAGGCGTTGGGCGTTGCCGTGGCAGACCTGCGCGCGCGTCGCTTCGTCGAGCGGCGCTTCCTCGATGAACTGCGCCGCGACCTCGGTCGATTCATACGGATAGTCGACGGAGAACATCACGGCCTGCGGCCCCATCTCGGCAATGGCCCCCGACAGGGCGCCGTGCGAGCACACGCCCGACGTGGTGATCACGATATTGGTGCCGATGTACTCCGACGGCGCGCGCGCGAGACGTACCCCGTGCGAGTACACCGCGAAGCGGCTGTCGAAGCGCCAGCGCTGGAACGGCAGGCCTTCGCCCATATGGCCAAGGATGATCTTCAGCCGCGGAAATCGATCGAACACCCCGCCGAACAGCAGACGCAGCGCGTGCGATGCCGTTTCCACGCCCCAGCCCCACGCGGCGCCGTCCAGTTCCGGATGGCCAGCCAGCACCTGTGGCTTCACATAGGCGTCGGTCGGGTGCAGGTACAGCGGCACGTCGAGCGCTTGCATCCGTTCCCAGAACGCGTCATACGCGGGATCGTCGTAATAGCGGCCGTGCGTGTGGCCGTTCACGAGCGACCCCTTGAAGCCGAGTTCGCGCACGGCGCGCTCCAGTTCCCTGCCCGCCTGTTCGGGATCGTGCATGGGCAGTGATGCAAAACCGGCAAAGCGCGTCGGATGGCGCGCGATCTGTCCGGCCAGGAAGTCGTTGCTCTGCTTTGCACGCGTGATGGCAAGTCCGGGATCGGCTTCGCCCTGAACACCGGGACCGGTCTGCGACAGCACCGTGATATCGATGCCCGCGCGGTCCATCTCCGCGAGACGGAGCTCGTCGAAATCGGCCAGGCGGCGACCCAGGTCGGCGAACACCGCGGGGTCGATATATTGCGTGAATCCCTTGGAATAGGCCTGGAACCCTGGCGTCATGAAATGCTCTTCCAGGGCGATCTTCTTCACTCTTGTCATGCTGTGGGGGCTCCTGATGACGGGTTGCGGTGCACCAGCAATGCTTGCAAGCGGAGGCGTTGCGCGATTTACTCAGTACACTGACTAATTGCGGATTCTAGTCAGCGAAATTCCAAAAGTCCAGACGACTTCCGGAGGGTTAACACCTATAACGATGGCCCGACACGCTCAGTACACTGCCCCACATGCTCAGTATGCTGACGATATTAGCCAGCCGCTTAAAAGCAGGCATTGCAGGCATTCCGGCTTCCGTGGTCTGGCCCGCATTTTGCTCAGCATACTGCGCTTCTCATCAGCATACTGACTGATGCACCGGTAGCAGGCATGGCGGCATGACAAGGGGCCATTGGAGGCCCCGAAAGCGCGCCAGTCGCACCCGGGAAGACAAAAGACAAATGAGACAACCGGCTTCACCATAGGACCCCCGCCATGACTATGAGCCTGACCCGCGATGAAGCGCGCGCCTCCGCTTCCGGCATGACTGCGGAGGAGCGCAAGGTCATCCTTGCCTCCTCCTTCGGCGCGCTGATGGAGTGGTACGACTTTTATATCTACGCCGCCCTGGCGGTCTACTTCGGCGCACTGTTCTTTCCCAAGGGCAATGAAACCGCCGCCTTCCTGGCCAGCCTGGCGACGTTCGGCGCGGGCTTTCTGATCCGGCCCGTGGGCGCGCTGCTGTTCGGCCGGCTCGGCGACATCATCGGCCGCAAGTACACCTTCCTGATCACCATCCTGCTGATGGGGATTGCCACCGTCGGCGTTGGCGTGCTGCCCACGTACGAGCAGATCGGCATTGCCGCCACCTTGCTGCTGGTGCTGCTGCGGCTGCTGCAAGGCCTGGCGCTCGGCGGCGAAGTCGGTGGCGCGGTGACGTATGTGGCGGAGCATTCGCCAGTACACAAGCGCGGCCTGTACACCAGCTCGCTGCAGACCACGGCGACCCTCGGGCTGCTGTCGTCGCTGCTGGTCGTGTACCTGCTCAAGACGTTCCTGACCGAGGCGGAGTTCCGCGCGTGGGGCTGGCGCATTCCGTTCATCGTGTCGTTCGTGATGCTGGTGATCTCGGTGTACATCCGCGGCAAGCTGCACGAGTCGCCGGTGTTCGCGCGCATGAAGGCCAGCAACGCGACCTCGAAGGCGCCGATCCGCGAGAGCTTCACGCAATGGCACAACCTCAGGTCCGTGCTGCTGCTGTTCGTGGTGGCGGCGGGTCTTGGCGCGATCTTCGGCACGGGCCATTTCTACACCATGTTCTTCGTCAACAAGACGCTGCACGTGCCGATCGAAACCGTGCACATGCTGATCGCCATCGCGCTTGTCGTCGCCACGCCGTGCTACCTGTTCTTTGGCTGGCTGTCGGACCGCATCGGCCGCAAGTACATCATGATGGCGGCCTGCCTGCTGGCCGCGCTGACCATCCAGCCCATCTTCAAGGGCCTGACGCACTACGCCAACCCGGCACTCGAGCACTTCCAGCAGCAGGGAACCGTCGAAGTGACGGCGGGCAACTGCAAGGCCCGCCTGTTCGGTGACCCGGTGTCCGACTGCGACAAGATCCGCGGCTACCTGACCGACCTTGGCGTGGGCTACACCTTCGTGCCGGCCGCTGATACGGCGCAAGCCGCAGTGCGCATCGGCTCCCAGACGCTGCAGGGCTTCGACCGCGACGCCATCAAGCGCGCGCTGGTCGCCGCGGGCTGGCCGGAGCGTGCCGATCCCGCGCGGATCAACCTGCCCATGCTGTTCCTGCTGCTGCTCGTGCCTATCCTGTTCCTGGCGATGGTGTACGGGCCGATGGCGGCGTTCATGGTGGAACTGTTCCCGGCCCGTGTGCGCTACACCTCGCTGTCGCTGCCCTTCCACCTGGGCGCCGGCTGGGTCGGCGGCATGCTGTCCTTCGTCGTCACCGCGATGAACGTTTCGAGCGGTGACGTCTACTACGGGCTCTGGTACCCGGTGATCATTGCCGGCGCGGCATTCGTCATCGGCATGCTGTTCGTGCCGGAGACGCGCGGACGCGACCTGTCGGCCTGAGCCGCACCAGCACAGTGAAGGGCCGAGTGGGGCGGAGTGATCCGCCCTCTTTACCGCCCTATCTTCAGCATACTGAATTCATGACCAAGTGCCCCGGTACGGCGATGAGGCCGGGGCACCGCAAGCGACAACCATCGCAACCCAACCCACTATCCGCGAAGACAACCGGGAGCCCCCATGTCCAAACCTCGTACCCTCCGCACCCTCGCCCAATCATCAGCCCTGTCGGCCCTGTCGGCCCTGCTGGGCCTTGCTGCCACCGCGCCCGCCTGGGCGGATGCCAATGGCGTGAAGATCGGCGTCATCACCGATATGTCCGGCTCGTATGCCGACCTCTCCGGCAAGGGCTCGGTGCTTGCCGCGCAGATGGCCGTGGAAGAGTTCGGCGGCAAGGCGCTCGGCAAGCCGGTCACGGTGCTGTCGGCCGACCACCAGAACAAGGCGGATATCGCCTCATCGCTGGCGCGCCGCTGGTTCGACACGGATGGCGTGGACATGGTGATTGATTTCCCCAACTCTTCGACGGCACTGGCCGTGCAGGAAGTCGCCAGGCAGAAGCAGAAGATCGATATCGTCTCGACCGGCGGCGCGATGGCGCTGACCAACCAGAACTGCTCGCCCACGGGCTTCCACTGGGCGTGGGATACGTACTCCGTGTCGTATCCGCTGGTCAGGCGCATGATCGACCAGGGCCGCAACAGCTGGTACTACATCACCGTGGACTATGCCTTCGGCCAGTCGCTGGAAGCGGATTTCCGCAAGGCGGTGGACGTCAGCGGCGGCAAGAACGTGGGCAGCACCAGGCATCCGCTCAACGCCAGCGACTTCAGCAGCCCGGTGGTTGCCGCATCGGCCTCCAAGGCCAAGGTCGTGGTGCTGGCCAATGCGGGCAACGACATGATCAACGGCGTGAAGGCCGCCGGCGAATTCGGGCTGGTCAGGGCCGGGCAGACCGTGATCACGCCGTCCACCTTCATCACCGACATCAAGAGCCTGGGCCTGAGCACCGCGCAGGGCCTGACCTATGTGGACCCGTTCCGCCTGGACCTGGACGACAAGTCGAAGGACTTCGTCGAGCGCTACTACAAGCGCCACAAGGCCTACCCGACGCACGGGCAGATCGGCGTCTACTCCGGCGTGCTGCACTACCTGAAGGCCGTCGAAGCCGCCAGGACCGTCGACGGCCTCGCCGTGGCGGACAAGATGCGCGCCCTGCCCGTCAACGACGCCTTCGTGCACAACGGCAAGGTGCGTGCCGATGGCCGCATGGTGCACGACATGTACCTGGCCCAGGCGAAGACGCCGGCGGAATCCAAAGGGGCGTGGGACCTGGTCAAGTATCTCGGCACCATCCCCGGCGAGGAGGCGTTCCGTCCGCTGTCGGCCAGCGAATGCCCGCTGGTGAAGAAGTGAGCATGCCAATGTCCGATGCCGGCATCATCCTGCAGACCCACGGCCTGACCAAGAGCTTCAAGGGCTTCACGGCCGTGAACGATGTCAGCCTGCGCGTGCGCCGCGGGTCGATCCATGCGCTGATCGGCCCGAACGGCGCGGGCAAGACCACCTGCTTCAACCTGCTGACCAAGTTCCACGCGCCGTCGTCCGGCTCCATCCACTTCAACGGCGCCGACATCACCGCCCTGCGGCCCGCGCACATCGCCCGCATGGGCGTGATCCGGTCGTTCCAGATCTCGGCGGTGTTTCCGCAGCTGAGTGTGCTGGAAAACGTGCGCGTGGCGCTGCAGCGCAAGCTTGGCACCGCCTACCACTTCTGGCGGGGCAGGCAGTCCCTGTCGAAGCTGGATGGGCGCGCCATGGAACTGCTCGATGCGGTCGGCCTTGCGGGCTTTTCGCACCTGCCGACCGCCGAGCTGGCCTACGGTCGCAAGCGCGCGCTGGAGATCGCCACCACGCTGGCAATGGACCCGGAGCTGATGCTGCTGGACGAGCCCACCCAGGGCATGGGCCATGAGGACGTGGAGACCGTCACTGCGCTGATCAAGCGTGTCTCGGCCGGGCGCACCGTGCTGATGGTCGAGCACAACATGAGCGTGGTGTCGTCGATCGTCGACCGCATCACGGTGCTCCAGCGCGGCGCGATCCTGGCCGAAGGCAGCTATGACGAAGTCTCGAACGATCCGCAAGTGAAGGAAGCCTATATGGGAACCACAGACGAGGCCGCGGACCTCCACGCCCGCGCGGAGGCCGCATGACCCGGGCCACTACCGCCACCACTACCGCCACCACTCCCCCCGCACTGGAGATCCGCGACCTGCACGCATGGTATGGCGAATCGCACATCCTGCATGGCGTGAACCTGACGGTGAACCCCGGCGAGGTGGTCACGCTGCTCGGCCGCAACGGCGCCGGACGCACCACCACGCTGCGCGCCATCATGGGCCTGGTCGGCCAGCGCAAGGGCTCGGTGCGCGTGCATGGCCAGGAAACCATCGCCATGAAGACGCACCGCATCGCGCCGCTCGGCCTTGGCTATTGCCCGGAAGAGCGCGCGATCTTTTCGAGCCTGTCGTGCGAAGAGAACCTGCTGCTGCCGCCCGAGTTCGCGCGCGCGCCCGGCGCGGCGGGCCTGCGCGAGCCGATGACGGTCGCCGAGCTCTACGAGATGTTCCCCAACCTGCTCGAACGCCGCAAGAGCCCGGGCACGCGCATGTCGGGCGGGGAGCAGCAGATGCTGGCGGTCGCGCGCATCCTGCGCACCGGCGCCAGCGTGCTGCTGCTCGACGAGATCTCGGAAGGGCTGGCGCCGGTGATCGTGCAGAAGCTCGCGAAGATGATCACCATGCTGCGCCAGCGCGGCTACACCGTTGTCATGGTGGAGCAGAACTTCCGCTTCGCCGCGCCGCTGGCCGACCGCTTCTATGTGATGGAACACGGCGCCATCGTGGAGGCATTCGAGTCTTCGGAACTGGAACGCAAGATGCCGACGCTTAACGCACTGCTCGGCGTGTAAGGAGAGTTTCCAATGGAATTGTTCGGAGTACCCCTGCCGGCGCTGCTCAGCCAGCTGCTGCTGGGGTTGGTGAACGGATCGTTCTACGCGATCCTGAGTCTGGGGCTGGCCGTGATCTTCGGCCTGCTCAACGTGATCAACTTTGCCCACGGTGCGCTGTTCATGCTTGGCGCGGTGCTGGCCTGGATGGGCCTGAACTACCTGGGCATCAGCTACTGGCTGATGCTGCTGCTGGCGCCGCTGGTGACAGGCGCAATCGGCGTGGTGCTGGAACGCACCATGCTGCGCCACCTGTACCGCTTCGACCACCTCTACGGGCTGCTGCTGACGCTGGGCATCTGCCTGTTGCTGGAAGGCCTGCTGCGATCGGCCTATGGGGTCTCCGGCCTGCCCTATCCGACGCCGGAAGCGCTCACCGGCGTGACCGGCCTTGGCTTCATGGTGCTGCCCAACTACCGCGCCTGGGTGGTGGTGGCGTCGCTGGGCGTCTGCTTTGCCACCTGGTACGTGATCGAGAAGACCCGGCTTGGCGCCTACCTTAGGGCCGGCACCGAAAACCCGCGCATGGTCGAGGCGTTCGGCATCAACGTGCCGCTGCTGGTGACGCTGACCTACGCCTTCGGCGTGGGCCTGGCGGCGCTGGCGGGCGTGCTCGCGGCACCGGTGATGCAGGTGTCGCCGCTGATGGGCCAGAACCTGATCATCACGGTGTTCGCGGTGGTGGTGATCGGCGGCATGGGTTCCATCCTCGGATCGATCTTCACCGGCCTTGGCCTGGGCGTGTTCGAGGGCATGACCAAGGTGTTCTACCCCGAGGCCTCGGCCACGGTCGTGTTCGTGGCCATGGTCTGCGTGCTGCTGGTACGCCCGGCCGGTCTCTTTGGAAAGGAAGCATGATGACGGCACGCGACAACCGCGCCACGTTCGCTTACGGCCTGCTGCTGGCGGTCCTGGCGGCCGCCCCGTTCCTGGGCGCCTATCCGGTGCTGGTGATGAAGCTGCTGTGCTTCGCGCTGTTCGCCTGCGCCTTCAACCTGCTGCTCGGCTTCACCGGCCTGCTGTCGTTCGGCCACGCCGCGTTTTTCGGCGGCGCGGCCTATGCGTGCGGCTACGCGATGAAGTCACTGCAAGTCACGCCGGAGATCGGCCTGCTGTTCGGCACTGCGTTCGGCGCGCTGCTGGGCCTGGCGTTCGGTGCGCTGGCGATTCGCAGGCAAGGCATCTATTTCGCCATGATCACGCTGGCACTGGCGCAGATGTTCTATTTCTTCTGCCTGCAGGCGCCGCTCACCGGCGGCGAGGACGGCTTGCAGGCGGTGCCGCGCGGCCACCTGTTCGGCGTGGTCTCGCTGGAACCCGACATGACCATGTACTACCTGGTGCTGGCCATCACGGCGGCGGCCTTCCTGGGCATCATGCGCATCGTCAACTCGCCGTTCGGGCAGATTCTGCGTGCCATCAAGGAGAACGAACCGCGCGCGATCTCGCTCGGCTATGACGCCGACCGCTTCAAGCTGCTGGCCTTCGTGCTCTCCTCCGCGCTCGCGGGACTGGCCGGCGCGCTCAAGACGCTGGTGCTCGGCTTCGCCACGCTGACCGATGTGCACTGGATGATGTCGGGCTCGGTGATCCTGATGACGCTGGTGGGCGGCATGGGCACGCTGTCCGGGCCGATCCTGGGCGCCGTCGTCATCGTCGCGCTCGAGAACAAGCTCGGCGATGCCGGCACGGCCCTGGCGGCGCTGACCGGGGTGTCGTGGTTCGACTCGCTCGGCGAGTCCGTCAGCATGGTCACCGGACTGATCTTCGTGGTCTGCGTTCTCGCGTTCCGGCGCGGCATCATGGGCGAGATCGAGGCGCGCTGGCGGGTTCGCCCCGTGTCGCGGCCCGTCGCCACGGCCACTGGCGCGGCCCGGCCGGGTGCCGCCGGTTCCGGACAGGGTTAACGAGGATAGTTCGTGCAAAATACATCAGTACACTGATCGTTATAGTCAGTGTACTGACAGATCAGCAACGGAGAGCTTCATGGCATGGATTGAAATCAACGACGCCGGCACGCTGCAGAACGATGAAGTGATGCCGCTCACGCTGGGCGAGCGCCAGCTGGCGGTCTTCCGCAGCGACGACGAATACTTCGTCACGGACAACGTCTGCACGCACCAGTACGCCCTGCTGTCCGATGGCTACCTGGAAGACGGCTGCATCGAATGCCCGCTGCACCAGGCCCGCTTCGACATCCGTACCGGCAAGGCCATGTGCGCGCCGGCCGCCACCGACATCCGCACCTACCCGGTCAAGTTCGAAGACAGCCGGGTCTGGGTCGAGCTGTGACGGAGCCGCGCATGGCACAGCAAGCGCCCATCCTGATCGTCGGTGCCGGCCAGGCCGGTGCCATGGCCGCCGCCGAGCTGCGCAAGCTGGGGCACGCTGATCGCATCGTCATGGTTGGCGGCGAACGGCACGCGCCGTACGAGCGTCCGCCGCTTTCCAAGGCGGTGCTGGCCGATGCCGGCCAGCGGGGCCAGATCGGCGTGCATCCCGCCAGCTTCTACGCGGAGCGCGAGATCGACCTGCGCCTCGGCACCACCGTGACCGCGATCGACCCCGCGCGCAGCGTCGCCGCCTGCACGGACGGCAGCGAAATCCACTTCGGCGCCTGCCTGCTCGCCACCGGTGGCAGCGCACGCGCGCTGAAGGCGCTGCCGCCCGGCACGCCCGATGTGCACTACCTGCGCACGCTGGACGACGCGGATGCCCTGCGCGAGGCCATGCAGCGCGCCGACGAGATCCTGGTGATCGGTGGCGGCTTCCTCGGACTGGAGACCGCGTCCACGGCGGTGGACCTTGGCCTCAAGGTCACCGTGCTGGAAAGCGCCGACACGCTGCTCGGCCGCGCCGCCCCTGCAGAGCTTGGGGACTGGCTGGCGCAGCGCATCCGCGCACGCGGCGTGGACCTGAGGCTTGGCTGCCAGATCGCGGCAATCGAACCGCAGTCGCAAGGTGTGCGGGTGCAGCTGGCCGATGGCACCGCCTGGCAGGTGCCGGTGCTCGTGGTAGCGATTGGCCTGACCCCGAACTCCGGCCTTGCCGCCGGCGCCGGGCTTGCACTGCACCCGGGAAACGGCGGCATCCGGATCGACGAACGGGGTCGCACCAGCGCACCGAACATCTACGCCGCCGGCGATTGCGCAAGCCAGTTCCATCCGCTGTTCGGCACCGAGATGCGCCTGGAATCGTGGCAATCGGCCAATGAGCAGGCCCGCATCGCCGCGACGTCCATGCTCGGCCTGGAGGCCGCGCCCGCAGCCACGCCGTGGTTCTGGACCGACCAGTTCGGCTGCAACGTGCAGATGCTTGGCGCCGCCCATGCCGGCATCCGCTATGCGTGGCGGGAGCGCCCGCCCGGCGACGCGGCAAGCCCGAAATTCATGCTGCTCGGCACGCTGGACGGCCGCCTGCGCCACGCGATCGCCGTCAATGCAGGCGGCGACCTGCGCCAGTTGCGCGCGCTGTTCGGCCTGCCCGTCGAAGAACACCTGGCCCGCCTGTGCGACGCCGCCCTGCCCCTGCGCCAGCTCGTGCGCGAAGTGCAGGCGGACGCAACCGGCCGCACCGCCAGCCTCACCACACTCTGAAAGGAACACCCCATGTACCAGACACAAGCGGTGATCCAGCACAAGCTGGGACGCAAGGACACCGGCCTGGCCGACTGCCGCTGGCCCGAAGACGGCCTGCACTACATTCCGGACTGGGTGTACACGAGCCAGTCCGTCTACGACCTGGAACTCGACAAGATCTTCCGCGGCCGCTCGTGGAACTATGTGGCGCTGGAAGCGGAGATCCCGAACACGGGCGACTTCAAGCGCTCCTATGTCGGCGCCACGCCCGTAGTGGTTTCGCGCGCGCAGGACGGTTCGATCAACGTCTTCGAGAATCGCTGCGCGCACCGCGGCGCCGAGTTCTGCCGCCACAGCCAGGGCAATACCAAGGAATTCGTCTGCCCCTATCACCAGTGGTCCTATGACCTGAAGGGTAACCTGCAGGGCGTGCCGTTCAAGCGCGGCGTGAACCGCGCGGGCGGCATGCCGAAGGACTTCCGCAACGAAGACCACGGACTGGTGAAGCTGAACGTGGCCACGCGCAACGGCGTGATCTTCGCCTCGTACGCGAACGACATGGAAAGCCTCGAGGAATACATGACGCCGGAGATCCTCAAGGACTTCGACGTGGTGTTCAACGGCAAGCCGCTCAAGGTGCTCGGGTATTACAAGAACGAGCTGCCGTGCAACTGGAAGATGTACCACGAGAACCTGAAGGACCCGTACCACGCCACGCTGCTGCACTCGTTCCTGGTGGTGTTCGGCCTGCTGGTGGCGGGCAACGATTCGGCCATGATCGCCGACCCCGTGCATGGCCGCCACGGCACCATGGCATCGGCCAAGAAGGAAGACAAGTATGCGGCCGTCAGCGACGAAAACAAGAAGGAAATGCGCTCCTACCACGAAGGCATGCGCCTGGAGGATGAGCGCTTCCTGGAGTACGTGAAGGAGTTCGACTCGCCGTGGTCGGTCACCATGCAGACCATCTGGCCGAACCTGATCGTGCAGCGCGAGATGAATACGCTGGGCGTGCGCCATATCGTCCCCAACGGCCCGGACAGCATGCTGATGCTGTGGACCATGTTCGGCTACGAGGACGACACCGAGGAAATGACCCAGCACCGCCTGCGCCAGGGCAACCTGATGGGGCCGGCCGGCTTCCTGGGCCTGGAGGACAACGAAGCCATGAAGTTCGTGCAGGAAGGCCTGCGCCGCTCGACCACCGACGTCAATGTGCTCAAGCTCGATGCCAACCATGTGGGCACGTCGAACTCGCTGATCTCGGAATCGGCGATCCGCGCCATGTACCAGTACTACCGCAGCGTGATGGGGTTCTGAACGATGAAACCGATGCACTACGCCGTCTATCGCGAAAGCACGCTGGGCACCGCGCGCGCCATCGAACTGCGCCTGGAGATCGAGAACTTCCATGCGGAATACTGCGCGGTGCTCGACGCCGGGCTGGTCGAGCAGTGGCCGCGGTTCTTCACCGACGATGCGCTCTACCGCATCACCGCGCGCGAGAACGCCGAACTGAACCTGCCGGTGGGGCTCGTGTATGCCGAGGGCATCGGCATGATGCGCGACCGCGCCGCGGCCATTGCCAACACGCAGATGTTCGCGCCGCGCTATAACCTGCACCTGGTGACCAATACGCGCGTGATCGACGAGGCCGCGGACGGCGGCATCCTCGCGCAGGCCAATTTCCTGCTGCTGCAGACGCTGGTGGAAGGCCCGACCACCATGCATATGGCCGGCACCTACCACGACCGCTTCCAGCGCTCGGCAAGCGGGCTGCTGCTGCGTGAACGCCAGGTGATCTACGACACGACGATCATCGCGAACGATCTGGTCTATCCAGTCTGAGCCAGACCGGAAACACAAGGCGGGCCTTGCGCCCGCCTTGTCGTCCTTGTCGTTTTACCGCCGCCGTCGCCGCCGCCCTACATGCTGCGCAATACCGTACGGCTGTACTGGTTGTTCGCCTCCACCAGCGTGGCCAGAAGTTCCATGAACACTTCACGCTGCGCCGGCTTCAGCGGTGCCAGCATGCGCTCCTGCGCCCGCGCCATGTCGGCGCGCAAGGCCGTCACCACGCTCTTGCCCTCCTTGGTCAGGTAGACATGCCGCGTGCGGCGGTCCGCCGGATTGTCCCGGCGCTCCACCAGGCCGCGCTCCTCCAGCCGCCGCACCACATCCGCCGTGGTGGTGCGGTCCAGTCCCACCTCCTGGCCCAGCGAGGTCTGGTCCAGTCCGGGCAGCACCGACAACACCGTCAGGATCGCGTACTGCACCGGCGTGATGTTGGGCGACTTGCACTCCTCGAAGAACATCGCGACATGGATCTGGTGCAGACGCCGCACCAGGAAGCCCGGTCGCGCCCACAGCAGGTCCTTGGCCGGGTCACTCTCCGCCCCTAGCGCCGGCACTGCCGCGCTGTCATCCACGGCTGCACCGCGCCTTGCTCTTGGAGGCATATCACTCACCAGTTTGTTAGCACACTGAAAGTATATAGGAAGGGCGGATGGGAACGGGCTTTGTCCAGACATCTTCCGGTTCGGCCCGGCTCGTCCAGGGAAGCAGCGCGCGGCCGGACCGGCTTTCGCAGTGCCGGGACTCCCACACAAGCGCCCCATTTGATACTTAATCAGCACTTTTAATTGGATTTGTCTCGTTTTTTCGCTTCATACATTCCAAAAAATAAAACTTTCTATTGACCAAGCGCCGTCTTCCGCCTACATTTCCTCCAACAACAATTTTCCGGAACGAATAGTTCCACTTTATTACGTCACACAGGAGACACCCATGCGCGACCTCGACACGACTTCGCACCCCGCCGTTTCTGGTGGCTCGGCCACCGAGACCCAGGTGCCGGCCGGCCCCCAGACCATGACGCCGTCCGAAGCGTTCGTGGAAACCATGGTGGCCAACGGCGTCACCGACATGTTCGGCATCATGGGCTCCGCCTTCATGGATGCCATGGACATCTTCGCGCCGGCCGGCATCCGCCTGATCCCGGTGGTGCATGAGCAGGGCGCGGGCCACATGGCCGACGGCTACGCCCGTGTGTCGGGCCGGCATGGCGTGGTGATCGGCCAGAACGGGCCGGGCATCTCCAACTGCGTGACCTCCATCGCTGCCGCGTACTGGGCCCACAGCCCGGTCGTGATCGTCACCCCCGAGGCCGGCACCACCGGCATCGGCCTGGGCGGTTTCCAGGAAGCCAAGCAGTTGCCGATGTTCCAGGAGTTCACCAAGTACCAGGGCCACGTGACCCACCCGCAGCGCATGGCCGAGTTCACCGGCCGCTGCTTCGACCGCGCCCTGGCCGAGATGGGCCCGACCCAGCTCAACATCCCGCGTGACTACTTCTACGGCAAGATCACCGCCGAGATTCCGAAGCCGCAGCGCCTGGACCGCGGCCCCGGCGGCGAGCAGAGCCTGAACGAGGCCGCCGAGCTGCTGGCCCAGGCCAGGTTCCCGGTGATCATCTCGGGCGGCGGCGTGGTGATGGCCGATGCGATCGAGGAATGCAAGGCACTGGCCGAGCGCCTGGGCGCGCCGGTGGTCAACAGCTACCTGCACAACGACTCGTTCCCCGCCAGCCACCCGCTGTGGTGCGGCCCGCTGGGCTACCAGGGCTCGAAGGCGGCGATGAAGCTGATCTCGCGCGCCGACGTGGTGATCGCGCTGGGCTCGCGCCTGGGGCCGTTCGGCACGCTGCCGCAGCACGGCATGGACTATTGGCCGAAGAACGCGAAGATCATCCAGATCGACGCCGACCACAAGATGCTGGGCCTGGTGAAGAAGATCTCGGTCGGCATCTGCGGCGACGCCAGGGCCGCCGCCATCGCCCTCACGCAGCGCCTGGCCGGCCGCACGCTCGCCTGCGACAGCAGCCGCGACGCCCGCGCCACGGAAATCGCCAGCGAGAAGGCCGCGTGGGAAAAGGAACTGGACGACTGGACGCACGAGCGCGACCCATACAGCCTGGACATGATCGAGGAGCAGAAGAACGAGCGCACCTTCAACGGCGGCACCTACCTGCACCCGCGCCAGGTCCTGCGCGAGCTTGAGAAAGCCATGCCGGCCGACGTGATGGTCTCCACCGACATCGGCAACATCAACTCGGTTGCCAACAGCTACCTGCGCTTCGAGAAGCCGCGCAGCTTCTTCGCGGCGATGAGCTGGGGCAACTGCGGCTACGCGTTCCCGACCATCATCGGCGCCAAGGTCGCCGCGCCGCACCGCCCGGCCGTCTCGTACGCCGGTGACGGCGCCTGGGGCATGAGCCTGATGGAAACCATGACCTGCGTGCGCCACAACATCCCGGTGACGGCCGTGGTCTTCCACAACCGCCAGTGGGGCGCGGAGAAGAAGAACCAGGTGGACTTCTACAACCGCCGCTTCGTCGCGGGCGAGCTCGACAACCAGAGCTTTGCCGAAATCGCCAAGGCGATGGGCGCGGAAGGCATCGTCGTGGATCGCCTCGAGGACGTGGGCCCGGCACTCAAGCGCGCCATCGACCTGCAGATGAACCACGGCAAGACCACGATCATCGAGGTCCTGTGCACGCGTGAACTCGGCGATCCGTTCCGCCGCGACGCGCTGTCCAAGCCGGTGCGCTACCTGGACAAGTACAAGGACTACGTCTGATCGAAGCTGCGCCCTTTCGTTAGCGATTGGGTACCCCACTCCCGCTTGCGGGAGTGGGAAGAACACCAAGGGCACAGCGCAAGTCGCTGGCCCTTTTTTCAGTCCTGCCGAGCCACGCCACCATGAAACCCATCCTCCGCATCATCGACCGCGCGCGCGCCGCGCCCCGTCGCATCGTCCTGTGCGAGGCCGAAGACCCGCGCATCCTGCAGGCCGCCGGGCGGGCGACGCGCGAGGGCATCGCGCAGGTCATCCTGGTGGGCAACCCCGGGCGGATCGCCGCCGCCGCGCAAGCGCAAGGCATCGCGCTGGATGGGATGGGCATCGTCGACCCGGCCGCTTCGGCACTGGCGCCCTCGTTCGCGCAGGCGCTCTACGCCATGCGCCAGAAGAAGGGCATGACCCTGGACCAGGCCCGGCAGGCCGTGCTCGACCCGCTGTGCTTCGCCAACCTGATGGTGCGGCAGGGCCATGCCGATGGTTCGGTGGCGGGCGCGGTCCACACCACTGCGGACGTGGTACGCCAGGCCATCCAGCTGATCGGGCTGGCGCCCGGCTTCCGGCTGGTGTCAAGCTTCTTCCTGATGATGCTGTGCGAGCCCTTCCACGCGCTCAAGGGCGGACTGATCTTCTCCGACTGCGGGCTGGTCGTGAATCCCGATGCCGAGGAACTGTCGGAAATCGCCATGGCCGCGGCCGATAGCGCGCGCTCGCTGCTGCATGAGGATCCGCGCGTGGCCATGCTGTCGTTCTCGACCTGCGGCAGCGCCAGGCACGCCGCGGTCGACAAGGTGGTCGCGGCCACGGAGCGTGTGCGTGCGCAGCGCCCCGGCCTGGCCATCGATGGCGACGTACAGCTCGACGCCGCCATCGTCGCGGAAATTGCCGAACGCAAGATCCCGCACTCGCAGGTCGGCGGCCACGCCAATGTGCTGGTCTTTCCCAACCTCGAAGCCGGCAACATCGGCTACAAGCTCGCCGAGCGGCTCGGCGGCGCCAAGGCCATCGGCCCGATGCTGCAGGGGCTCAGGAAGCCCGCCAATGATTTGTCGCGCGGATGCAGCGCGGAAGACGTGTTCCATGTCATCGCTGTCACCGTGGTGCAGGCGCAAGCCGCTTCGGCGCAGCAGACACCCTCCGGAGAACAGGCGGCAGCATGAAGCTGGAATTGTTGATACCCGTGCTGGGCCTGCAGGCCCTGCTTGGCGCGGGAACGTATTTTCAGACGGTGACAGGCTTTGGCCTGGGCATGATCGTGATGGGCGCCACGAGCGGACTGGGCCTGGCCCCGGTCGCCACGGTCGCGGCCGTGGTGAGCCTGGTGACGCTGGCCAACAGTGCCTGCGCGCTGCCCGGCAAGATGCAGCATATCGACTGGCGGGCGGTGCTTGCCGCGGCCATCGGCATTCTTCCCTCGGTGGTCGCCGGCGTGATGCTGCTCGACTATCTCAGCAGCACCGCGGCCACGCTGCTCCAGATCCTGCTGGGCGCGGTGATCTTGTATGGCGGCCTGAGCGCGGCGCTGCGGCCGGAGCCGCTGCCGCGCCGCTCCGGCGACGGCAGCTTTCTCGTCAGCGGCATCTTCGGCGGCCTGCTGAGCGGCATGTTCGGCGTGTCCGGCCCGCCGCTGATTTTCCAGTTCTACCGCCAGCCCATGAAGCCGGTGGAGATCCGCTGCGCGCTGATCCTGGTCTTTACCGTGACCTCCAGCGTGCGCACCCTCTTCTCGGCCTGGCAGGGCCAGCTTGACGGGCAGATCTGGCTCCAGGCCGCCATCGGCGTGCCGGTGGTGGTGCTCGCCACGCTGCTGGGGCGGCGCTTTCCGCCGCCGTTCTCCGCGACCACCACGCGGCGCATCGCGTTCGGCGTGCTGATGGGCATCGGCGCGAGCCTGATGGTGCCGGCACTCATTAGCCAGATAGGCTGAGCCCCGCCGCGCACCATATGGCCGCGGCAGGGCGCCCGCCTCGCGCCTGCCGCGACCCTTCCGCTACCAACTCGCGAACCTTCAGGCCACCGTCCCCGCAGGTTGCGCCAGCGGCGCCACGTCCTGCTCCTCGCCGCCGCCGGCCTGCCCGAGATCCATCCCGGTGGTTTCGGGCAGCAGCATCGCCGCCATCACGACCATCGCGTAGCCAACCCCGGCGACAATGGCGATCGCGATCGGCAGCGAGGTGCGTCCCGAGCTCAGCCATCCCACCGACAGCGGGAACAGCGAGCCGATCACCCGGCCGGCGTTGTAGGACACCCCGTATCCCGTCGCGCGGATATCGTTGGGAAAGGACTCCGAGATCGTCGCGCCGATGCCCGCGAACACGCCCTGCATCAGGATCCCCAGCGGGAAGCCGAGGAACAGCATCGAGGTATTCGACACCGGGATCACCATGTAGACCAGCGCGGCCACGAAGGCCCCCGCCGCGAACACGATGTAGGTCAGACGGCGGCCCCAGCGGTCGGTGGCGTAGGCGCCCGCCACATAGCCGATCAGCGACCCGATGATCGTCACCGCCAGATAGGAGCTGGTGCCGAACACCGACAGGCCGCGCTCGGTCTTGAGGAAGGTCGGCAGCCAGGTGGCGATGGCATAGTACGCGCCCAGCATCCCGCCGGAGAGCAGGCTGCACAGCAGGGTCCTGGACAGCAGCGGGCCGCGGAACAGCCGGCCCAGCCCCGACAGCGCCGTCCCCTGCCCGCCGGCCGCGCGGCTCTTCAGGAAAATCTCGGGCTCCTCCAGGTTGCGGCGCAGGTAGATCACCACCAGTGCCGGCAGGATGCCGAGGAAGAAGCAGACGCGCCAGGCCGTCTCCGCCGGCAGCAGGCTGAAGGCGAGCGCGTAGACGATGGCGGCCGCGCCCCAGCCGAAGGAATAGCTACTGGCGGTGAAGCCCGAGTATTTGCCGCGGTGCGCCGGGTTGCGGATCATCTCCGTCACCAGCACCATGCACAGCGACGACTCGCCGCCGAAGCCCAGGCCCTGGATCATGCGGAACAGCATCAGCTGCTCCGGCGACTGCGCCAGCCCGCACAGGAAACAGGCGAAGGCGAACACGATGATGGTCCAGCGCAGCACCCGCACGCGGCCGTAGCGGTCGGCCAGGATGCCGGCCCCGATGGCGCCCACCAGCGACGACACTAGCGTCCACGTGACGATGGCGCCGGCGGTCGACTTGCTCATGCCCCACTGCCCCAGCAGCGTGGAGATGAGGAAGGAATAGATCATGAAGTCGAACACGTCGACCGCATGCCCGAGGAAAGCGCCATAGAAGCCCTTGCGCTCCATGCGCGACAAATCACGGAACCAGTCAAACATGATCCCTCCCTGTGGTGTGTGATGGTGTGTGTGGCTTAGTGGTGGTGGTCCGCCGGCGGCATGGACGGCCGCGGCGGTGGCCGGAAAGCGTGCCCAGCCTCTTCGAGCAGGGACGCGAAACGCAAGGCGGTGAGATCCTGGTAGCGGCCAGCGACGATCTGCACGCCGACTGGCAAGCCGCCCTTCCCCGGTCCGATCGGGGCGACCGCGGAAGGCAGCCCGCACAAACCGGAATGGCCGGCCCAGAACAGCTGCGTAGTCATGGGCCGTGCATGGCCGTTGACGGTGAGCATGCGGGTCCATGGCTCGCCCGCTTCGTCCAGCGCGAAAGCGGTCGTGGCCGCGGCCGGGCACAGCAGCACGTCATGGTCGGTGAAGAAACGGCGCCACGCGGCCGCGAAACGTTCGCGCGAAGCCTGCAGGCGCAGCCAGTCGCGATGGTTCAGCGTCGCCCCCGTGTACTGCAGCGCCGCGTAGGAAGCATCGCCCGCGGCCGTATGGGCGGCACGGTGAAGCGCATCGGCATAGGCCGCGTCGTCCATGTGGACCGCGGTGGTCGCACGCAGCAGCGTCACGTAGGCGTGCCACAGTTCGGCGGCGTCGAAGTCCGGCCGGGCGTGCCAGTCCACGCGCGCGCCCTGCCGCGCCAGCCAGTGGCCAAGCTGCTCGATCTGCGCGGCGACCTCGCCGTCGGCCTCGGCCTGCGGATGGGTCGGCAGCACGGCGATGCGGAAATCGGCCAGCCGGCGGTGCGGACAGGCGGGCAGTTCGAGCCGGTATGCCCGCGCGGGGTCGCCGTGCGGGCCGGCGATGGCGCGCAACACGGGTTCGAGGTCGAGTGCGCTGCGGGCCAGCGGGCCGGCCACGTTGATGTCCTGCTCGCCGAAGCTGGCCGGGCCGGTCCCGTGGCCGGCCAGCGGCACCAGCCCATGGCTCGGCTTGAGGGAAAAGATCCCGCAGTAGTGGGCCGGGTTGCGCAGCGAGGAGCCGATATCCGAGCCCACGTCGAACGCCGACAAGCCGGCGCATACGGCCGCCGCGCTCCCGCCGGACGAGCCGCCCGGGGTACGCGACGGGTCGTGCGGATTGCGGGTGGTGCCGTAGATGTCGTTGTAGCTCTGCCAGTCGCGCAGGCCGAGCGGGACGTTGGTCTTGCCGAGCAGGATGGCCCCGGCCTCGCGCAGGCGCTGCACCACCACGGCATCGCGCCGGGCCACGTGGCCGCGCAGGGCCGGGTTGCCGCAGGTGGTCGGCCAGCCGGCCACGTCGAACGATTCCTTGATCGAGAACGGCACGCCGTCCAGGACCCCGCGCGCCTGTCCCGCGCGACGGCGCCTGTCGCTTTCCTGCGCGGCGGCGCGGGCGGCGCCGAAGTCCGACAGCACGAGCGCGTTGATCACGCCATGCCACGCGTGCCAGGCAGTCTCGCAAGACTCCACCAGTTCCACCGCCGATACTTCCCCGGCGGCCAGCCATTGCGCCATCTTCCACAACGGCGCAAGGCCGGCTGTGCTCCGGTCGGGCAGGTTCACGTCGACTCCTTTGTTGTCATCCGTGCTGGCAGTGCACGGTGGGGGCGTTGGGAGAGACTACGGGAGGACTGCGATGTGTTTCGGTATACTATATTCAGTCTTTCACGAACGGCAAGACGATTCTGGGCGAGACATGACGCTGGCGCGCGATGGCGTCAGGAAGAACAGAGGCTTTCGGGGGAGGAAAGTGGCAGGCAGAACACCTGCCAGGAAGGCGTTAGCCGCCACGCAGGACCGTGGCGGCCGGTCGATCCGGCTAGGACGAGACCGGATCAGCAGTGATGGCGGCGGGGCGCGTGGCCAGTCAGCGCGCGGAAGAACCGGCCGATATCCCGCAGGCGCAAGGGCAGCAGCGGCGTCGCATGCCGTACCGCGTCGCGCGCCGCGTAGTAGCGCAGCAGCTGCTGGCCGACGGGTTGCGAGAGATAACGTTGCTCGGGCGACTTCATGGTAAATCCCAATTGAATAAGATTGGCTACAGTATACACAGCGTTGGTGCAGTGCGCCATAAAGCGGGGCGCAATGCACTGTTGCCGGGCATGCAATGGCAGACCTGGACAATGGGGATTGCGCCGTCAGGGCGCGGATGCTGATTCCACTATAGTCGTCGGATCGCCGGATCCTGAATGGATCGGCAGAACAGGCGAATTGCCCGCTTCAGGGGCCATGTGTTCCGCGCCCCGGGAAGCGCCGCTGAAGCGCCGCTGAAGCGCTGCATGAGGCGCCAGGATGGCCGCGATGGCCTGGGGAAGCCGGCTTCAGGCGGCCTGGACTTGCGCGCCGCCCGGCCCTTCGACCGGCAGATCGGCCGCCTTGGCGGCACTGTAGACATGGCGCGCCGCCAGCAAGGCGGCGAGATCGGCGTCGCCGGCGATCACGGCCTGCAGGATCTGGGCGTGCTCGTCCCAGTTCTGGCGCGCGCGTACCACGTTCGCGGGTCCGAACAGGACGGCGGTGCGCTCGCGCAGCGACCGCATCATTTCCTGCAACACGCTGTTGGCGGCAATGGTGCCGAGCACTTCGTGGAACCGGCTGTTGAGCGCGAGCAACTCATCCGCGCGGCCCTGTGCGGCCGCGTCCATGCCCTGGCGCAGTACCGCCTCCAGCTCGGCGATCAGCGCCGGGTCGCGGCGCTGCGCGGCCAGCTTGGCGTTGAGGCCTTCCAGCGTGGCGCGCACCTCCACCATCTCGCGCGCAATCACCGGCGACAGGCTGGCCACCGACGCGCCGCGGCGCGGCTCGATCAGCACCAGGCCTTCGCTGGCCAGTGCGCGCAGCGCCTCGCGCACCGGAATGCGCGACACGCCCAGTTCGGCCGACAGCTTGTTTTCCACCAGCCGTTCGCCCGGTGCGTATTGGCCGTTCAGGATGCCTTCGCGCAGCTTGTCGGTGACAAGGGCGAACAGCGGCGAATGGCTGGCGCCGAGGCTGAGCGGCCCGGCAGTCGGAGCAGTCGAGGCAGTGGGCGAGGTAAGGGCCATGGGTCGGCGGAAGCGAAGGCGGACGGTCTGGCCGCCATTGTATACCACGCCTTCTGCTGTATACCGCAATGTCTTATCAATAGTGCTGGAAGGTGAAACTGTCCGCGTAGAGGTAGTCCGGACTGGCGCCGCGCGCGATGAATGCGGCGCGGGCGTCATGGATCATGTTCGGCGACCCGCACAGGTAGATGGCGTGTTCACTGAGATCGCCCAGGTCGGCCAGCACCGCGTCGTGCACGTAGCCGCGCCGCCCCTGCCAGCTTTCGCCCGCGCGGGACAGTACCGGCACGTACTGGAAGTCATAAAGCCGCTCTCCCCAGGCCGGGATGTCGGCGTGCAGGTACAAGTCATCGGGCTGCCGCATGCCCCAGTACAGCGACACAGGCGGGCAGTCGGGATCGTCCATCAGCGATTCGAGGATCGCCTTGATCGGCGCGAGCCCGGTGCCGGTGGCCACCATCAGCAAGGGCCGGTAATCCCTGGCCCGGTAGAAGAAGTTGCCGAGCGGCAGTTCCACATCGATGCCATCCCCCGCCTTCAGCCGCGGCAGGACGCCATCCGTGAAGGCGCCGCCCGGGATGCGGCGCACGTGCAGATCGACCCGCCCCGCGCTCGGCACCGAAGCCATCGAGAAGCTGCGCGCCGGCCCGTCGCCGGCCACCAGCTTCAGGTACTGGCCCGGGCGATAGTCGAGTGCGCCGGCATCCGGCAATTCGAGCTCGACATGCAGCACGTCCGCCGACAACGGCCGCACGCCGCGCACCACCGCGCGGTGCCGCGCCGGCTCGGCGCACGCCTCGTCCTCGCGCGCGGTGCTGATGACCAGGTCGCCCAGCGGCTGCGCCTGGCAGGCCAGCGCGTAGCCGGCGGCGGCCTCGTCCGGCGCCAGGCCAAACGGTTCCTCGTCATACCGCACCTGCCCGTCGAGCAGGCGGATGCGGCAGGTGCCGCAGCCGCCGAGCTGGCAGTCGTGCGGCAAAGCGACGCTGGCGCGCCCCGCGGCCTGCAGCAGCGTCTCGCCGCGTTCGACAAAAAAGACCTGCTGGGTCTCGGCGATCTGGATGCGGTACGACATGGAACCTCCGCGCAAGGGTGATGGATGGCGTTGCGCCTGCCGTTATTCGTTACTTCTTGATGTCGGCCTGTACCAGCACCTTCAGGTCCTGGGGCGCCAGCAGTTCCGCCAGCGCCTGCAGCGCGGCCACGCCGGCCTGCGTGTCCTGCTCGCCGTTGCCGCCCGACAGCCCGATACCGCCGATCACCTCGTCATTGACCACGATCGGGAAGCCGCCCACGAACGCGGCGAACTTGCCCTCGAAGCTCCACTGGATGCCGAACGCCTCGTTGCCCGGCAGCGCCGGCCCGTTGGGCGGTGTGGTGAACAGGTGGGTGGAACGCTTGTGGCCGGCGGCCGTGAACGCCTTGTTCCAGGCGATCTGCGGCCCGGTGATGCGGGCGCCGTCCATGCGCTCCAGCGCGAGCGGATAGCCGCCCTCGTCGACCACGCAGATCGACTCCAGCACGCCGATTTCCTCGGAGCGGCGGATGGCCGCGGCGACCATGTGGCGCGCCTCGCGCAGTTCCAGCTTGATGGCTTTCTTCATGTCTGTGACTCCTTGCGACGGTGGGACTCAGGCGCCCCGGTAGACCGTCTTGATCTGCGTATAGAACTCCAGCCCGGTGCGGCCCGACTCGCGGAACGTCGACGTGCTCGACCGCTTCAGGCCGCCGAACGGCGCGTTGACGAGATTGCCGGTGGTGGTGCGGTTGACCTTGACCGTGCCGGCCTCGATGTCCGTAGCGAAGTGGTGGATGTAGCGCGGGTTGCTGGTGACGATGGCCGCGGCCAGCCCATACTCGGTGTCGTTCGCTTTGGCGATGGCATCGGCGTAGTCGGTGAAGCCGAGGATGGCGATCACCGGCCCGAAGATCTCCTCGCGCGCGATCCGCATCGGTTGCGTCACGTCCGTGAACACGGTCGGCGCCACGTAGAAGCCCTTGTCGAAGTCGCCGCCCGTCAGCCGCTCGCCGCCGCACAGCAACGTTGCCTCGGACTTGCCGATCTCGATGTAGCGCAGCACGGTTTCGAGCTGCTTGTGCGAGGCCAGCGGCCCCAGGTCCATCCCGGCCGTCATGCCGCTGCCGACCTTGAGGGTAGCCACCTTCGCCAGCAGCCGCTCGGTGTACGCGGCCTTGACGGACTCCGCCACCAGCACGCGGCTGGTGCCGGTGCAAGCCTGCCCGGACAGCGAGAAGCCGCCCTTGATGGTCAGGTCGACCGCGCGGTCGAGGTCTGCATCCTCCATCACGATCAGCGGGTTCTTGCCGCCCAGTTCCATCTGGGTGCGGGTGGTCATCGGCACCGCGCGGTGGATCTGCTCGCCGGCACGCGACGAGCCGGTGAACGAGATCGCCCGCACGGGCGGCGCCTCGGTGATTGCCGCGCCGATCTCGGCCGCGCTGCCCGTGATGAAGTTCAGCACGCCCTTGGGCAGCCCCGCCTTGATCAGCGCCTCGGCTAGCCGGTAGCCCGACAGCGGCGCCTCGGACGATGGCTTGAACACCACCGTATTGCCGGTCACCAGTGCCGGGGCGATCTTGCGGGCCGGGATCGACACCGGGAAGTTCCACGGCGCGATCACCGTCACCACGCCCAGCGGCTCGCGCTGGCTGTAGACGAGCTGGTCCGGGTCGTCGTTGGGGAACACTTCGCCGGTGAAGGTCTGCCCTTCCACGGCGTAGAAGCGCAGCGTCTGGGCCGAGCGCAGGACTTCGTCGCGGGCCAGCGCCAGGGCCTTGCCCTCTTCGCGGGTCAGCTCGGCCGCGATGCTGTCGGCATTGGCTTCGAGGTGGTCGGCAGCGCGGTTGAGGACCGCGGCACGCTTGCCGACCGGGGTCTTCTTCCAGCCGGCGAAAGCGGCCGCCGCCGCGGCAACGGCCGCCTGCGCGTCCACCGCCGACGACGACTGGAAGCGGCCCACGAGGTCGCCGGCGTCGGCCGGGTTGACGTTGTCGAAGGTCCGGCCCGACTGGCAGGCCGTCCATTCTCCGTCGATATGGTTGAGGAATACGTTCATCGTCGGTCCGGTTTGCGCGGCGCGGCTCAGGCAGCCATCTCGAGTTCGGGCAGCGGCAGCTCTTTCTCGACGTAGTCGTGATAGAGCGCCGTCGTGTACAGCAGCCGCATCTGCGCGCCGATCTCGCAGATCTTCAGGCAGCGCTGCTGCAGCTCGGGCGTGTTGGCGTGCTCGAGCACGATCTGGTAGCCACGCTCGCCGTGGATCTCGTCCGAGACGATATGCAGGTCGAAGAACTCGACCTCCTCGTCGGTGAACTGGTACTTGTCGCGCAGCGTCGGGGTCTGCTTGCGGTAGATCGAAGGCACCTGCGATTCCAGCCCGACCACCAGCCCGGCCACCGCCACGATCGGGTCCTCGCGCATGGCCACCGCGTAGCACCAGGCCTGCAGGCCGCGGGTGGTCGGCGACATATTGTCCGGATCGATCACGCGCTCGCGGGTGGTGCCGCAGGCTTCGGCGAAGCGGATCAGCAGGTCGGTGTGGCGGTCGCCGCCGATCTCCTCCTCGTACATGTTGGCGAGCAGGAAGTCCTTGGCTTCGGTATACCGGTCCGGCGTACGGGCATAGATGTAGCCCAGGTAATCCGCGAACGGGCCGACGTAGTGGTAGTGGTTCTCGGCCCAGCGTGCGAGGTGGGCGCGGGTCAGCTTGCCGCTGGCCCAGGCTACGCTGAACGGCGCCTTATTGGCGCTCTTGCCCTTGATGGCTTCTTCAAGGGCGGCTCGGAATACTTCGCGGTTCATCAGTTCGGCCATGACGGGGGCTCCTGTTGGCGGATGTGGGGCGATTCGGAGTGGGTCGGCATGCCTGGATCGCTAGGTTATCGATCGCTTCGGCATGATTGTATACTATATACATATCATCACCGACGGCAAGCGCTTTGTTGACTCATCACGCCGGGGTTTACCCGGCGCAGGGCTTGGCGATGGTGCTCAGGTGGCGCTCAGGTGGCGCTCAGGTGGCGCTCAGGTGGCGCTCAGGTGGCGCTCAGGTGGCGCTCAGGTGGCGCTCAGGTGGCGCTCAGGTGGCGCTCAGGCGGCGCGAAGCCCGGCCGCGCCGGCCATCCGCGACCACGCGAAGCCCGCCAGCGCCACGTCTTCCAGACCGACACCGACCGACTTGTAGATGACGATGTCGTCGTCCCGCTGGCGCGGCGACACCTTGCCGAGCACGACGTCGCCTAGCTCGACGATCTTTTCCGCCGGCAGCGCCTGGGGATCGGCCAGCACGATGTCGCCGGCCTCGCGCGTGGATTGCGGGCGCCACTCGACCACCACGGCGGCGGCGCGGCGCAGCGCGGTGTCGTCCAGCTCGCGCGTATGCGGCAGGCTGGAGCCGATGGCGGCCACGAACGCTCCCGGCCGCAGCGAAGCGCCGGCGAACAGCGGCGTGGTGGCGCGCGAGGCGGTGACGACGATGTCGGCCTGCGCCACGGCGGCATCGGGCTCGGCCAGTTCGACCGGGATGCCGCATTGCCCGGCCAGCCGCGCGGGCATGCCGGCATCGGCATGCGGGTCCGACACGAGGATGCGCTCCAGCCCCAGCGTCGCGCTAAGCTGGCACGCGTGCTGCACGCCCTGCGTGCCGGCGCCGAACAGCGCCAGCGTGCGCGCGCCCGGCCGCGCGAGCCGCTGCGCCGCGAGCGTGGTGCACGCGGCCGTGCGCAGGCGCGTGATGGCGCCTGCGTCGAACGAGGCGAGCGGCCTGCCGTCCTCCGTCGAGAAGATCAGGATGACAAACGAGAACTGGCCGTTGATCGTCGTATAGACCTTGGCCCCCGCCACGCCCTGCTGCGGGATCACGGCGCCCAGCGTGGACAGCTTGACGCCGCCCGCCTCGGTGCGGATGCGCTCCTGCATCGCCGCGTCGCCCCGGCCGAAGCTGGCGAAGGCCGCTTCCATGACCTGCCGGGCATCTTCGGGGCTGACGTGGGCGTCGATCATCGCGTCTGTGATGTGCTGCATGGGTACTCCGCTGGTGGGTTGGAGAAATCTTCAGGAGAAGCGGTAGGCCGGTTCGTGGTTCCAGGCATGTCTCATGCTGGTATCCGAGGTGACCTCGCTGATTAACGGTATACAGTCTACATAGCAGACCGACCGCCCGCAATTCACACTAACGATCGATGCACCATCGCGAGAGCGCCTGGGAAGCCACAATCCCAACATCTGTGCGGCACCTGGGCAACATGCACCACACCGGAGTTCGCGTAAATCCTGATGAAAATCTGCTTGGCGCAGTGACACGTCGGAATATAGTATACCAACGTGCTTCCTGTTCCGACGGGAACCGCCCCCACAACCCCTTCCGCCCCCAGGGAGTTTTCATGTCGCAACATGTCGTGATCGGTGCAGCGCACTGGATTTATCTGGCAGGGGTAGCAGTCATCGTGCTGACGATGATCCTGCGCGCCAATGTCGTGGTGCCGTCCATCGTCGGCACCGCCCTCGTCGTCTTTGCCCTGACCGGAAGCCCGGTCTCGGCCTTGGGGGGAGTGTTCTCCGCCAGCCTGGTTGCCGCCAGGGAACTGTTCAATATCTTCCTGGTGATCGCGTTCATGACGGCGCTGCTGAATGCGCTCAAGACGCTGCGCTCGGACATCCGCATGGTGGAGCCCTTCCGCATGGTGATGAAGAACGGGCATTCGGCCTTCTTCATCCTGGCGGGCATCACCTACGTCATCTCGCTGTTCTTCTGGCCGACGCCGGCCGTGCCGCTGGTGTCGGCCATCCTGCTGCCGGCGGCCATCGCGGCGGGGCTGCCACCGCTGGCGGGGGCGATGGCCATCGCCATCGCGGGCCAGGGCATGGCCCTGTCGTCGGACTATGTGATCGGGGTGGCGCCCGGCATCAGCGCCAAGGCCGCCGGCGCGGCGGTAAGCGCCGCCGTGGTGGCCGACCGCGCGCTGGCGCTGTCGATCATCACCGGCTGCATCGCGCTGGGCCTGGGCTATCTGTCGATGCGCAAGCACATCGTGCCGGCCAGTGGCGCCCTGCTCGACCGCTGGCAGGCGCGCGCCGGCGGTACCGCGGTGGCGGCCGAGGGCGGCGGCACCTTTGACAAGGCCGAGATTGCGCGCGGCACGGCCCATGCCGAGCCGCTGGCCACCGACAGCAACATCGAGGCCAGCCTGTCGATGGTGGCCCGGCGCCGCGTGAAGTGGTCGAAGTGCTTCGCCATCGTGACGCCCCTCGCCTTCCTCGCGGTGGTCGCCATCATGGTGATGCCGAAGTTCGGTACCGGCGTGCAGGACCTCAAGGGCGGCGACGCGGCCGCGCTGGTCGGCGGCGTGGCGGCCGTGCTGATGATGCTGGCGACGCTGGCCGCGGAAGGCCCGCGCCGCATGCTCGACGTGTGCCCGGAGCACATCACCGACGGCTTTGTCTTTGCCTTCAAGGCGATGGGCTCGGTGCTGCCAATCGCGGGCTTCTTCTTCGTCGGTGCCGGCGAGACCGCTGCGCACATCCTCGGCCTGCCGCCGGGCCAGGCGCCGAGCCTGCTGTTCGAGCTGATCCAGGCCTACCAGCACACCATCCCGGACAACCATGTGCTGGTCGCCTTCGGCGTGCTGCTGGTCGGCATGATCACCGGCATCGACGGCTCCGGCTTCGCGGGCCTGCCGCTGACCGGCACGCTGGCCGGCGCGCTCGGCCCGGTGGTCGGCTTCGACCCCGCCACGCTGGCGGCGGTCGGCCAGATGGGCGCCGTGTGGACCGGCGGCGGCACGCTGGTGGCCTGGTCGTCGCTGATCGCGGTGGCGGGCTTTGCCCGGGTGCCGGTGCTCGAAGCGGTGCGCGCGCTGCTGATGCCGGTCCTGATCGGACTGGCGTGCTCGACGGTGGCCGCGATGCTGCTGTGGTCGTAGATGGCCGAGGCAGCACCGCGCAGGAGAACTCCCCAACATTTCTGAATCCGGCCGGAAGCCGCTCTCGCGGCGGCATCCGGCCAGCACGATCCGAACCATGCCGACCATCACCTTCCACAAGCAGGGCCAGACCTTCACCGACGAGGTCAAGCCGCAGACCAACCTGGTCGTCCGCGCGGGCATACGCCAGTTTCCCTACCCCAACCTGCGCTACGAGTGCGGCATGGGCAAGTGCTCCAAGTGCGCCTGCCGCGTGATCGCCGGTGCCGAGCACCTGCCGCCGCCCAACTGGAAAGAGAAGAAGCAGCTCGGCGAGCGGCTCGAACAGGGCTACCGGCTTGCCTGCCAGCTCTGGATCGAGCACGACATCGAACTGGCCCAGGACGATCTGCCCGCGCCGGCACCGGTTGCCGCCGGCACCGTGGCCGTGACCACGGTGGCCGCCGTGACCACCGAAGGCGTGGACGCCTGACATGTTCGTCCTGCTCACGAGCCGCCCCGGCCAGTTCCGCACCGAGCCCACCGATGGCATGACCGCAGTGGAGGCGTACGACTACGTCTTCTACGGCAAGCGCACGGCGCGCTTCGTCATTGCCGAACTCGCCGCCGACACCAAGGTGCGCGTGCTGGAGGAAACGCCGTCCGGCAGCGTCAACCTGGTGTCGACCAAATTCCTCGACAAGTACGCCACGCTGGAGGCCGCCCGCGCCGCGCTGCGCGAGCTGGCCCGCTTCGGCACCATGGACATCACGCTCGTGCCCGCGCCCGTCGCCGTGAGCGGACTGTCCTGATCGCCCCGTCATTTGCCGCGCAACCATTTATCGCCATGATCCAGATCACCTTTCTCACCAACCAAGGCAAGACGGTCAGCGCGCCGGCCGACAGCAACCTGCTGCGCGTGTCCCTGCGCGAACAGGGGGGCATTCCCTTCAAGTGCGGCGGCGGGCTGTGCGGTACCTGCAAGTGCCGCATCGAAGCGGGCCGCGAGCATACGGACACGGTCAAGCCGAAGGAAAAGAAGCTGCTGACCGAAGACGAACTCGCGGGCGGCTTCCGGCTGGCCTGCCAGACCTTTATCCGCGGCGATATCGCCGTGTCGTGGCAGCCGCGCGAAGCGGCGCGCGGGACGGCGAACACCGCCGCCGCGCCGAGCGAGTGCTCGCCGAGCCTCTGAGCGCAGGCGAAGAAAAGGCGAAAGCAGGCGAAAGCAGGCGAAAGCAGGCGGCCCGGCCTACCGCCGCCGCGCCGCCAGCAAATCCGCCACCTCGTCCAGCATGGCCGTATCCACCGGCTGCGACAGGTCCAGTGCCAATGCATGGCGGTAGTAGGGGCTGAGATCCAGCCCGACGCCAAGCCCCAGCACCTCGACGTCGCGCAGCGCCGCGTGCCGCGCGACCACCGCCTTCAGGTGGTTGTCGAGGTAGCAGGCGTCGTTGGCCTGGCCGGTGGCCGTATCCATCGGGCTGCCGTCCGACACCACCAGCAGGATGCGGCGCGCCTTGCCGGTCGCATGCAGGCGGGCGCAGCCCCACTCCACGGCCTCGCCGTCTACGCCTTCGCGGAACAGGTCGGCCTTGAGCAAGGCCGTGATGTCGGTGCGGGCTCGGCGCCAGCTTCGCGCAGCGTCCTTGAACACCATGTGGCAGGTTTCGTTGAGGCGGCCCGGATGCGCGGGCCGGCCGCGCGCGAGCCATTCGGCGCGGGCGCGCCCGCCGTTCCAGGCACCGGTCGTGAAGCCCAGCACCTCGGTGGCGACACCGGCCTGGTCGAGCGCCCGGGTCAGCAGGTCGAGCAGCAGTGCCAGCGGCTCGGACCGCGCCTTCATCGACCCGGAGCAGTCCACCAGGAAGCCGACCACGCAATCGGCATGGGCCCGGTACGCTTCCTGGCGGAACAGGCGGCGCTCGGCGGGCGAGGTGACCAGCTGCGCCAGCCGGCGGCCGTCGATGCGGCCGCTCTCCTCGCCAAAGGACCAGCCGTCCACGCGCGGCTGCGCCAGCGCGGCACGCAGCCGGCGCGCGAGGCGCGCCACGTTGACGCCGGCCCGCGCGATGCGGGCGTCGAGCTGCGCGCGGTACTCGTCGAGCAAGGCGCGCCGCACCAGCGTCGCGGCACGCACCTCGCGGTCGTAGCGCGTGGTGAAGACGCGGTAGCCGTCGCGGGCCTCGGCCAGCACCCGGCTGTGGCCGCTGTCGGCGAGGGCGAAGTCTTCCACGCGCTCTTCTTCGAAATCGAGCCACAGTGCAAACCCGGCGCGCGCGGCGGACGCGGCACTGTCGTCATCCTCGCCCGCATGCGGCGCTTCGCTGCGGACCATCTCCGCGACCACGCGGGCCAGTGCCAGCGCATGCACGGCAAACGCGGCCTGGTCATGGCGATGCGCGCGCAATCCCGCCAGCGACGTGCCCAGCACCGGCACGATGGCCGCACGCGTGGCCTCGATCAGGTCCTCGGTCTCATCGAGCACCGGCTCGCCGCTCAGGCGCGACCATGCCACTTGCGCCACGGTGTAGAGCAGGATGCCGAGCTGGCCCTCGGTCAGGCCCGAGCGATGAAACGCGCGCGACCAAGCCAGGAAGCGATGGCGCAGGTTGGCCGCCACCCCGGCCATGCCGCGCGGCAGGCGGGACTCGCAGCGCAGTTGCTCCAGCAGCTCGAATAAAAGCCGCTCCACCGGGTCGGCCGGACAGAGGCTGCGGTGCAGCGCGGGATCGGAATGCGCGTGGCGCAGCGCGGCGCCATCCGCGGCGCCGCGCAGGCAGGCTGCGCTGTCGGTGTCCGGATCGGTGCGCAGGTGCGGCGCATGCTGCGGCACCGGCCGCATCGCTCGCCAGAGCCGGCCGTCGCGGAAGTGCAGCGCCGCGTCGCCGGTGAGCGCGCGCACGGCGGCACCGGACAGCGCATCCTGGCGCTGGCGACGGCGCAGCCGCTGCGCGGCCGCCGCCGCGTTCATTGCGCCGGCTCCGACTGGGCCGGCTGTCCCGCCGCCTCGCCAGGCATGTGGCCGAAGCAGCGCTGGTAGTACTCCGCCACCACGGGACGCTCGGCCTCGTCGCACTTGTTCAGGAAGGTCAGGCGGAACGCCAGCGCCGGATCGCGGAAGATCTGGCAGTTTTCCGCCCAGCTGATCACCGTGCGCGGCGACATCAGCGCCGAGACATCGCCCGCGGCAAACCCGCGGCGGGTGAGCGCGGCCAGCGCCACCATGGCATCGACCTGCGCGTGGCCGTCGGGATGGTCCAGTTCCGGCACGCGCGCCAGCACGATGCCGGCCTCTTCCTCATGCGGCAGGTAGTCGAGCGTGGCCACCACGTTCCAGCGGTCGATCTGCGCATGGTTGAGCAGTTGCGTGCCGTGGTACAGGCCGTTGAGGTTGCCGAGGCCCACCGTGTTCGAGGTCGCGAACAGGCGGAACGACGGATGCGGATGGATCACGCGGTTCTGGTCCAGCAGCGTGAACTTGCCGTCGCGCTCCAGGATGCGCTGGATCACGAACATCACGTCGGGCCGCCCCGCGTCGTATTCGTCGAAGATCAGCGCCACGGGCCGCTGCAGCGCCCACGGCACGATGCCTTCCTGGAACTCGGTGACCTGCTGGCCGTCGCGTATGACGATGGCATCCTTGCCGACCAGGTCGAGCCGGCTGATGTGGCCGTCGAGGTTCACGCGCACGCACGGCCAGTTCAGGCGCGCGGCGACCTGTTCGATATGGGTCGATTTGCCGGTGCCGTGCAGCCCCTGCACCATCACGCGCCGCTCGCGCATGAAACCGGACAGGATGGCCAGCGTCACCTCGGGCTGAAAGCGGTAGGCCGGGTCGATTTCCGGCACATGGTCATCGCGCTCACTGAACGCCGGCACCATCAGGCCGGAATCGATGCCGAACAGGCTGCGCACCGGCACCATGCGGTCCGGCCTGCCAAATTCCTTCTGCGTCACGTCGTGCTCCTCTCTTGCTTGCTTGTCCTTGTTTGCGCGGACAGCAGCACAGGCCGGGAGCCGGCGTCGCCCGCTGCCCTACTCGTCCTCGTCCGCGCCGCCGCCCCAGGCCGTGCCGCTCTCGGCCTCGATGGCCGCCAGCGCCTTCGCCGCCCGCTGAAGTGCCGGCAGCATCTGCCGCGCCTTCTCGTGCGTCACGCGCATCACCGGGGCCTGCAGCGCCAGCCCCAGGTTGGATTTCCCGCCATCCACCGCCGGCACCAGCACGCCGATGCACAGCAGGCCGGGCAGGAATTCCTCGTCATCCATCGCGTAGCCGTCACGCTTCACGCGTTCGATTTCCGCTTCCAGCGCCACGTGGTCGGTCAGCGTATTGGCCGTGTAGCGTTCCAGCTCCGCGTGCGCCAGCAGGCGCTGCCGCTGCGCCGGCGCCAGTTGCGCCAGGAACAGCTTGCCCGTGGCCGAGCAGTGCGCCGGCACGCGCGAGCCCGGGTGCAGGTAGAACCGCAGAGGCGCCGCCGTCTCCACGCGGTCCAGGTACAGCACCTCGCCGCTCGAAAACGCGGTCAGGTTGCAGCTTTCGCCGACCTCTTCCACCAGCTTGCGCAGCACCATGTGGCGCGCGCCGTGCGAGGTGTTGTTCAGCAACAGGTTTTCCGCCAGCCGCCGCAGGCGCAGGCCGGTGCCGTAGTGGCGGCCGTCGCCGTTGCGCTGGACCATGCCGGCCGCCTCGAGCTGCTGCAGCATGCGGTGCAGCGTGGGCTTGGGCAGGCCGGTTTCCTCCACCAGCGCCTGCAGGTTGAAGGCGTGATCCTTGGTGGCAATGACTTCCAGCAGGCCAAAGAGACGCAGCGCCGGCGTGTCGCCGTCAGGCTTGGCATCGCTCTTGGCAAGACGCAATTCGTTCATGCCTGGCTCCCATCATAGTCAAGTTTCAGTTTCAGATACAAATCATATCAATTCTTGAAATTTCCGGTTGACCTTCGACGGCGGAGGACCTACATTCCGAGTACAAAAACATTTATCGGAACAATCTGTTCCGTTTTACAAGTAAACCCGGAGACGCAGATCCATGCACAGATGATTTCCACCGCCCTCGCGCAGCAAACGGGGTGACCGACCACGGCAACCGGCCTGCATTTACCCGCAGACCGACTATTACAGACAGAAAGACGCCGTGGCGGCTGACAGACAGCAGTCAGCAGTACAGGAGACACAACATGACCCATACACCGCAGCCCTCGACAGGGCTATCGCACGGCCTCAAGCAGCGGCACATGACCATGATCGCCCTGGGCGGCGTCATCGGCGCCGGCCTCTTTGTCGGCAGTGGCGTCGTCATCAAGTCCGCCGGTCCCGCCGCGGTCCTTTCCTTCCTGATCACCGGCCTGCTCGTGGTGCTGGTGATGCGCATGCTCGGCGAGCTCGCCTGCGCCATGCCCGGCGGCGGCTCGTTCTATGAATACGCCCGCGAGGCCTGGAGCGACCGCCCCGCCGTCGGCAACCTGGCCAGTTTCCTGACCGGGTGGATGTACTGGTACTTCTGGGTCATCGTCGTGGCGCTCGAGGCCGTGGCAGGCGCGGACCTGGTGCGCTACTGGCTGCCCGACGTGCCCAACTGGATCATCAGCCTGGTGCTGCTGGTCATGCTCACGCTCACCAACCTCATCTCGGTCAAGTCCTTCGGCGAGTTCGAGTTCTGGTTCGCGTCGATCAAGGTGGCCGCGATCATGGTGTTCCTGTTCGTGGCGGGCGTGTACGTGCTGGGCCTGGCGCCCGGCGCCCACGGCCTGAACGTGTCCAACCTGACCGCGAACGGCGGCTTCATGCCGAACGGCATCGTGCCGGTGCTGACCGGCGCCGTCGCGGCGACCGGCTTCTACTTCGGCGCGGAGATCGTCACCATCGCCGCGGCCGAGACCGCCGAGCCGCAGAAGGCCGTGGCACGGGCGACCAACTCGGTCATCACGCGCGTGCTGGTGTTCTACGTCGGTTCCGTGCTGCTGGTGGTGTGCCTGGTGCCGTGGAATGCCACCGGCATCGCCACGCCGTACGTCAGCGCGCTCAACGTCATGGGGATCCCGGCAGCCGCGCAGATCATGAACGCGATCGTGCTGACCGCCGTGCTGTCGGCGCTCAACTCGGGCCTGTACGCGTCGTCGCGCATGCTGTTCGCGCTGACGCGCCGCGGCGATGCGCCGCGCGCCCTTGCCCGCGTGAGCCGCAACGGCGTGCCCACGCGTGCCATCCTGGTCGCCACGCTGTTCGGCTACGGCGCGGTAGTGATGTCCTATGTATCGCCGGACAAGGTCTTCGCCTTCCTGGTCAACTCATATGGCACGGTTGCCATCTTCGTCTACATCCTGATCGCGGTGTCGCAGCTGCGGCTGCGGGCGCGGCTCGAGCGTGAAGCGCCCCACCTGCTCAAGGTGCGGATGTGGTGCTACCCGTACCTGACCTGGTTTGCGATCTTCGGCATGCTGGCGATCGTGGTGGCCATGGCCTTCATTCCCGATCAGCGCACGCCGCTGGCGCTGGGGGTCGCCAGCCTCGGGCTGCTGGTATCGGCCTATATCGTGCGGCATCTGTTTCGGCGAGGCGTGGCGCAGGTCGTGCCGCTAGCGGAGATGCCCCGGCCGGATCTGCATGAGTATTGATGGGGATGGGCATTGGCGTGGGGATGGGGTAGGCTGTCTTTCACGCTTTTTGCTCGTGGTGACGATTGGGTTTTCGCCCTTGGCGAGCGTGGCTGTTTCGCCGGCGTAGCCGGCAGGGTTTTGATTTGAGCGGGAGTTGGCGCTCTTGACCGGCTGGTGCGTCTTGATTTGACCGGTCGTTGTTCTTGACATGCGCTGCCGTTTCGCCGGCGTAGCCGGCGACCTCCTTTTGCCCGAGCGGCAAAAGGAGGCAAAAACGCGTCTTCGTGGTCGACGAACGGCTCGATGGGGTGAAGACGGTACAGGGCATAGCCAGACTGCCTGCCGCGTAGATGATCAGGATAGAGACGTCGGATGAACGAACCCGGATTACTTGGTGGCCCCTGCTAACCGCGCCATCGGTGGGACGCCTACGGCTGCGCTGCGCGCGGCTCGGTGGAAAACAATCAGGGTAATAGGGGGAGCGGCGAGAAGAGACGGGAAGCACCGCGCCAGCGACATTGACGCCCCTTGCATTGCGACTAGGACGCGCGCGCAGCGCAGCCGTAGGCGTCTCACCGCTGGCGCTGTTGGAACGCTGTACCCGAGTCCAACTTGGGGATCGTTCAAAAGCAGGTTATCGCAGGCACTGGTTCTGACTCACTAGGCGTAGCAGAGTCGAACGGGCAACCACATCTCGCGAGACCAACGCCCTTCGAACACAAGGAGCGCATCGTTGATAGCCAGCCGCTCAGGCGACGCGTTCTTTGGTTACTTTCTGTCGCTCCCCTCCATGTCAGGATAGTTGTCGCCTCGCCGCCTTTCGATGAAGGACAATGGAGGGCGGAAGCGGTTGGAGGATGAAAGGCTATCCGGCGGAGTATAAGGAGTGGGTGGTTGAGCAGATGATGCCGCCCTTGAATCGATCGGTTGTGGAGCTGGCCAAGGAAACGGGTGTCACAACAGTGAGCCTGCGTACCTGGCGCAACGAAGCTCGAGAGCAAGGAAGGGTTGTGCCTGGCAACGGCAAACAGAGTGACAAGTGGTCCAGCGCGGACAAGTTCCGGGTGGTGCTGGAGACGGCGCCGCTGAGTGAAGCTGAGCTGTCCGAATATTGCCGCAGGAAGGGCATTCAGCCGGAACAGATCCGGCAGTGGCGCGCCGCCTGTGAGCAGGCCAACGCGAAGACGCCGGCCAAGCCCGGCCTGGCGCAGCGCCGCGAGGAAGAGACTGCCCAGAAGCGGATCCGCGACCTGGAGCGCGAACTCAAGCGCAAGAATGCGGCGCTGGCGGAGACAGCGGCGCTGCTGGTGCTGAGAAAAAAAGCCGAGGCGATCTGGGGAAGGGACGAGGAGGACTGATCAACGTCTCGGATCGCCGCGATGCCATTGCGTTGATCGATGAAGCGGTGAAGAGCGGTGCGCGCCAAGCCAGTGCTTGCGAGGAACTAGGCCTGAACGAGCGCACCT
>NZ_CAJPUY010000035.1 GCF_905397275.1 Cupriavidus yeoncheonensis
CCCGATGGGGTGAAGACGGTACAGGGCATAGCCAGACTGCCTGCCGCGTAGATGATCAGGATAGAGACGTCGGATGAGCGAACCCGGATTACTTGGTGGCCCCTGCTAAGCCTGCCATCGGTCGGACGCCTACGGCTGCGCTGCGCGCGGCTCGGGGGAAGAACAAGAGGGAATGGGAAGCGCTGGCCCTAGCAATATTGATGCCCCTGGCATCCCGACTAGGACGCGCGCGCAGCGCAGCCGTAGGCGTCCCACCGCTGGCGCTGTTGGAACGCTGTACCCGAGCCCTACATGGGGATCGTACAAAAGCAGGTTATCGGAGGCACAGGTTCTGACTCACTAGGCGTAGCAGGTTCGAACGGCGATCACGCTTCGCGAGACCAAAGCCGCTTGAAAACAAGGAGCGCACCGTTGATAGCCAGCCGCTCAGGCGACGCGTTCTTTGGTTACTTTCTGTCGCTTGGACAGAAAGTAACTCGCCGGCTACGCCGGCGAAACAGGGGCGCATGTCAAGAACGACAAAACCAATCAAAACCCTACCGGCTACGCCGGCGAAACAGCAGCGTCTGCCAAGAACGACGCACCAATCAAAACCCTACCGGCCAGCAGCGCCAGCCAAGAACGACAACCACCCAGGAACCAACCCTTACCCCAACGAAATCACACTACTCAACAACATCCGCACCAGCGTCGCCTGACGGGTCACGCCCGTCTTGGAGAAGATCGCCCGCAGGTGCGCGCGTGCCGTGTTCTTGCTGATGCCGAGTTCGTCGGCGGCTTCATCGAGCGTGAGGCCGTTGGCGAGTTGCAGGGCAAGCTGCGTTTCCGCCGGCGTGAAATCGAACAGCTGGCGCACCACGTCATGCGAGGCCTGCGAGCGCCGCTCCGGGTCGCGGATGAACACCACGCACGCCGGGCGCTTGCGGTTGTCCTCCGACCACTCGCTCAGCGGAATGGTGCGGATCAGCACGCCAAGCCTGGCGCTGCCCGACGGGCGCGTGATCGACATGGCTTCCATCAGTGCCGGCGTGGTGCCGAGGTGGCCCATCGCCGCCTGGCGCAGCAGCCGCTGGAACTTGCGGTTCTCCTGGCCGTACTCCACGTCGAGCCCGCCCTTGGCGATGCGGATGCCATCTTTGGCGCCAAGGATCTCGTCGGCTGCCGCGTTGGTCTTGATGATGGAGCCGGACTCGTCGAGGATCACCATGCCGACCAGCATGCGGTCGATGGCGCTGGCGTAGATGGTGCGCTCCGACTCCACCACGTCGATGCGCGAGTGCAGGTCCACGGCGCGCTTCAGGTGTGGCAGCAGCGCGGTGCACAGGGCCTTGTCCGCGGCGGAGAAGTTCGGGCCGTCATGGTTGCGGCACAGGCGGAAGCGGCATTCCACGCCGTCATCGGTGCGCAGGTCGGCACCCAGGATATAGCGGATACCGACGTCCTTGAGGAACTGCTGGTAGATCTCGCTCTGGCACCAGACGCCGGGCCCGAGGTGCTCGTCGATCGTCACGACGCGGTCGGACGGCAGGCCGATGAAGGGATCGAGCGCGTAGTAGTAGTTGTTGTAGGACGTCTCGCCCGCGAGGGTCGAGCCAGCGTGCTCGGACGCATTGATCATCAGCCCGGGCCGGTCCGTGGCCGGCGAACGCAGGATCAGCGTGGCGTAGTTGGCATTGAGCTGGCGGCGGATGTGCTCCAGCGCCTTGCCCCAGGGCACCTGCTCCATCGGGCCCTGGTAGATGTCGCCGAGCAACGCGCTGAATTCCGACAACGACACCGTCGTCTGTGCGAACAGGTGTGCGGCGGCCTGGTTCTGGCTAACCTCCATCAGCATTTCCTCTGTCTCCATTGTGGCGTGCGCAGCGCGCCGGACATGCCGGACGGCTGGCCTGCTGCGGGCTCTGCGGCCCTTATTTGTGCCCGATTACAGGAACGGCAAAGGGTCGCGGCTTGCCCCTTGCCTTCATGGTCTGCCCTGGCCCGGACCGGCTCCGCATGCGGGCCGGACTAGTCCTGCGTGACAGGGCCAATCGTCACGCCACGGCGGCGCGAACACATACTCCAAACAGACTAAGGACAGACCCAGGCTTACCCAGGATTACCCGGCCAAGGGCAAACCCCTAGCCGCCGCGCCCCACCCAAACAGACGATGCCGGACCGGCGTGCCGACGCTAAAAGACAGCCATGGGCGGCGATCCGCGCCGCCGTCTTTTCACGGAGAACGAACACCATGGCGGCAAACCCGCGGCCGCAGGCCGCAGTGATCACCGGAGCGGGCGGCGGCATCGGCCGCGCGCTGGCACAGGCCCTGGCCGCACAGGGCTATGCGCTGGCGCTGGCGGATATCGACGCCGATGCGCTCGAAGCGACGCGCGCGGCGCTTGCCGGCCAGGGGGCGACCGTGATCGCCATTCCCACCGATGTGTCCGACGCGCGGCAGATCGAGCACTTGTGCGCCGAGAGCTTCCTGCGCCTGGGCCGCATCGACCTGCTCGTCAACAACGCCGGCGTGCTCGCCACCGGCCGCTGCTGGGAGCTGGCGCCCGAGGTGTTCGAGCGCGTGCTGCGCGTCAACCTGTGGAGCGTGCTGCACGCGCTGCGCTGCTTCGTGCCGCGCATGGCGGCGCAAGGCGCGGGGCATATCGTCAATGTGGCCTCGATGGCCGGCCTGGCCGTCGGCCCGTGGCTGGCGCCCTACACGCTGTCCAAGCAAGGCGTGGTGGCACTGAGCGAAGGGCTGGCGCTGGAACTGCAGGCGGCGGGCCTGCCGATCCAGGTGTCGGTGGTCTGCCCGGGGCCGGTGGCCACCGGTATCGCCGGGGATCTGAACGGCGCGGGACCGCAGGAGGTGAACCAGATGAACGGTGCGCTGCGCAGCGGCATTGCCGCCGGCATGGCGCCGGATGAAGTCGCGCGCGTCATCCTCGATGGCGTATCGGCCGGCAGGTTCTGGATCCTCCCGCACGAAGAGGCAGCGCACGCGGCCCAGGCGCGCGCGCAGGGCATTGCCGCGGGCACGCCGCCGGCGTTCGCGCTCTGAACCCGCGCTGTCAATCCGCGCCGTGAACCCGCGCCCGACCCGATATCCACACTGAATTCAAGGAGACACCATGCCGCTCGACCCCCAGGCCCGCGCCATGCTTGACGCCATGGCCGCCATGCCCCGCCCCGATTTCACGACGCTGCGCGCCGCCGACTATCGCGCCGCGCTGGCGGCCATGCCGGGCTTCGCCCCCGGCGACGCCATCGCCGCGCAGCAAGACCTCACCATCGACGGCGCCGACGGGCCGCTGCCGGCGCGCCTGTACCGGCCCGACGACAGCGCGGCGCTGCCGCTGGTGATCTATTTCCACGGCGGCGGCTTTGTCCTGTGCGGACTCGATTCGCACGACAATATCTGCCGCAGCCTGGCGCGCCGCAGCGGTGCGCTGGTGCTGTCGGTGGACTACCGCCTGGCACCCGAGGCGCGCTTCCCGGCCGCCGCCGAAGACGCCGTCGCGGCCGTACGCTGGGCCGCCGCGCATGCGGCGCAACTGGGCGCCGACCCGGCCCGCATTGCCGTGGCCGGCGACAGCGCCGGCGGCAACCTTGCCGCGGTCGCGTGCCAGCAACTGCGTGGCAGCACCATCGCGCTGCGGCACCAGCTCCTGCTTTACCCCTACCTGGACTGCACCGACGCCGCCACCGGCAGCGCCAGCTATCGCGCCTGCGGCGAGGGCTACTTCCTCAGCGCGGCGGAACTGGACTGGTACCGCACCCAGTACCTGGCCCATCGCGCGGACGCCGCCGACGTGCGCGCCAGCCCGCTGCACCAGCGCGACCTGCACGGCCTGCCGCCTGCCACCGTCATCACCGCGGAATTCGACCCGCTGCGCGACCAGGGCGAGGCCTATGGCGAGGCCTTGCAGCGCGCCGGCGGCAACGCCACGGTGCGGCGCTGGCCCGGCCAGTTCCATGGCTTCATGAGCATGCAGGGCGCGATCGACGCCGCCAGCGATGCGCTGGATGCGGCGGCGCAAGCGCTGCGACAGGCCTGGAGCGACAACACCGGCGCCAGCCGGCAGGAGGCAGCATGAGCACGCCCGGCGTACTGCCTCCGATGGCCGACGTGCTCGCGGCACTCGCCGCGGGCCGGCGCGTGGTGGTGATCGAGGACGACACCGATGAAGCCACCGGCTGCGTGCTGGTGGCGGCCGAGCGCGCCAGCGAGGCCGACGTCAACTTCATGGCCGCCGAGGCGCGCGGCCTGGTGTGCATGGGGATCACCGAAGCGCGCCGCCAGCGGCTGCAGTTGCCGCCGATGGCGGCCAACCAGCGCCAGCGCGAACGCTACACCGTGTCGATCGAGGCGGCCACCGGCGTCAGCACCGGCATTTCCGCCGCGGACCGGGCGCTCACGCTGCGCGTGGCGGCAGCGGCGCATGCGCAGCCGCACGACCTCGTCCAGCCGGGGCATATCTTCCCGGTGGTGGCGCAGCCGGACGGCGTGCTGCGCCGCGCGGGCTTCGCCGAGGCCTGCTCCGACCTGCCGAGGCTGGCCGGGCGCGTCGCGGCCGGGGCCTATGCCATGCTGCTCGATGACGACGGCGACCTGCTGCGCGGCCCCGGCCTGCTGGCCTTTGCCCGGCGCCACGGCCTGCCGGTGGTTTCGATCAGCGGACTGATCCACCACCGTCTGCTGACCGAAGGCGCGCTGCGCCGCACGCACTCGCGCGAACTCGACACGCCCTACGGACGCTTTACCGTCCACGCCTACCATGACGCGCCGGTCGACGCGCTGCATCTTGCGCTGGTACTGGGCACGCCGGACCCGTGCGAGCCCGTGCTCACGCGCGTGCAGACCGTGGAAATGCAGCGCGACGTGCTGAGCTTCGGCACGCCGGCCCAGTCCGCCTGGAACCTGGAACGTTCGCTTGCGCGCATCGGCGCCGAGGGCTGCGGCGTGCTGGTGCTGCTTGATGAGCGCGAATCGCCGCAGCAGCGGCTGGAGCGGCTGGCGGCGCCTTCCGCCGCGCCCGCGCCGGCGTTCGCGCAACGGGCGCTCGGGGTCGGGGCGCAGATCCTGCGCGATGTGGGCGCGCACAGGCTGCGCCTGCTCAGCCATCCGGTGCCGTACCGCGCCGTCACCGGATTCGAGCTGGAGGTTACCGAGTTCGTCCCGCCGGGCCCGTAAGGCCAGGCCCGCCGAAGCAATCGGCAAAGCTGCGGGTGAAGCGGTCCACCTCGGCGTCGGCCAGGTGGTTGATGCCACCGGCCAGGCGCCGGCCGCCGCCGGTTTCGAAGCCGCGGCAGAAATCCGCCGCGCCGGTGGCGCTGTGCGCCGGCACCCGCACGCTGACGGCGAAGCCGCCGCCGGATTTCGGCGACAGCAGGCCGATCGCGTCGCCGGGCCGCCCGCGTACCAGCTCATTGGCCAGCACGCCGATCGCGCGCCGCGCCCACGGCGCGTCGGGCAGCACCAGCAGCGCGGCACCGGGCACCTCGTGCGCAGGAGACAGCCGCCGCGCGTGCGCCATGTCTTCCTCGTAGCCGTCGCACAACGCCGCATAGGCCCCGCACTGCGCCGCGAAAGCGAGCGGGTCCGCAAAGGGCAGCAGGTGGCGCGCCAGTTCGGCGGGATCGAAATGCAGGTCCGCCAGGCACTCGCCATAGGCGTTGTAGTTCAGGCAGGTGCCCAGGCGCTCCAGCACGGCGGCCTGGTCCGCATCCAGCCCCGCCTGTGCCGCCAGCGCGCGGGCCACGGCAGGCAGGTTGTCGCCGAACGCGGCGGTGATCGCCCAGCGCCGGTGGCGCCCGCCGAGATGGCGGTCGACCAGGATGGAGGTGCAGACTTCCGGCCCCTCGTCGATATGGGCGCGCAGGCCGGCATGCGCCGGCAGCTCGCCGGCATGGTGGTGGTCGAAGTACTCCACGCTGGCACCCGCCGCGAGCAGCCTAAGCAGGCCGTCGCGGTTCTGGTCGAGCGAGATATCCAGCGCGGTCACGGCATCGCCCGGCGCGGCGTCGATGCGTTCAAGCAGCCGGATATCGCGCTTGACGCCGGTGACCAGGGTCGCGTCGCCGGGGTTCGCCAGGCGCAGCTGCTGCAGCGCGCACAGGCCGTCGGCGTCGCCGTTGAAGGCAATGTAGCGGGTCATGGCAATGGCTCAGGGATCGCGGGTCAGGGGCCGCAGGTCAGGGCATGAAGTCGCCGCCGTTGGCATCCAGCGAGGCTCCGGTGATCGCCCGGGCGTAGCCCGACACCAGGAACAGCGCCGCGCGCGCGCAGTCGTCGTCGGTCGGCATGCGGCCCAGTGCGATCTGTGAAGCCACCGGTGCGATGATAGCGTCCTCGCTGACGCCGTGCTCGGCCGCGGCATGGCGCACGTAGCCCTGCACCGGCGCGCCCCACATCCAGCCCATGAAGACGCTGTTGGCGCGGATGCCGTGCGGGCCCAGTTCGCGCGCCAGGTACTTGACCGCCACCGCCAGCGCGCCCTTGGACGCCGCATAGCCCGACTCGCCGGGCATCGGCTTGCGCGTGGCCTGGGTGTTGATCATCACGATGGCGCCGCCGCCCTGCGGCTTCATCAGCGCCGCCACCTCCTGCGTCAGCGTCATGGTGCCGAACACGTTGGTGTCGAACACCTGGCGCCAGACGTCCAGGTCCGCGGCTTCCACCGGCTCGGGGAAATTGCCGTGCTGGTAGGCGCTGTTGACCAGCGCGTCGATGCGGCCGAAGCGGCGCATGGTCTCGGCGGCCAGGTGGCGGGACTGGGCGCGGTCGGTGATGTCGGTCACCACCTTGAGCACTTCGCAATCGGCGCCCAGTGCATCGATGCGGGCCTGGGCTTCGTCCAGCTTTGCCGCGGTGCGCGCCGCGATGGCCACGGCGCGGGCGCCTTCGCGCGCGGCTTCCACCGCGAGCTTGATACCCAGTCCGGGGCCGATGCCGGACACGATGACGATTTTGTCTTTCAGCAGCATGGTGTTGTCTCCTTCAACGTTTTGGTTCTGTTGGGTTTCGTGGGATTGTGGTGATGGTGGGGTTGTCGTCCTTGGCTGGCGCCGCTGTTTCGCCGGCTTAGCCGGTAGGGTTTTTGATTGGTGTGTCGTTCTTTCTGTTTCGCCGGCGTAGCCGGTAGGGTTTTGATTGGTGTGTCGTTCTTGACAGACGCTGCTGTTTCGCCGGCGTAGCCGGCGAGTTACTTCTTGTCCAAGCGACAAGAAGTAACCAAGAAACGCGTCGCCTGAGCGGCTGGCTATCAACGGTGCGCTCCTTGTTTTCAAGCGGCTTTGGTCTCGCGAAACGTGATCGCCGTTCGAACCTGCTACGCATAGTGAGTCAGAACCTGCGCCTGCGATAACCGGCTTTTGTACGATCCCCAAGTTGGACTCGGGTACAGCGTTCCAACAGCGTCAGTGGTGGGACGCCTTCGGCTGCGCTGCGCGCACGTCCTAGTCGGGATGCGCGCGGCATCAATGTTGCTGGCGCTGGTGGCTCCTGTCCCTCCCATCCCTTCCGGTCCTCTCCCACTACTTCCCCTTGTTGCCCTTATCGCCTTGTTGCCCTTATCGCTCTCATTGTTTTCCGCTGAGCGCGCGCAGCGCAGCCGCAGGCGTCCCACCGAGGGCGCGCTTAGCAGGGGCCACCAAGTAATCCGGGTTCGCTCATCCGACGTATCTATCCTGATCATCTACGCGGCAGGCAGTCTGGTTATGCCCTGTACCGTCTTCACCCCATCGGGCCGTTCGTCATCCACGAAGACGCGCTTTTGCCTCCTTTTGCCGCTCGGGCAAAAGGAGGTCGCCGGCTACGCCGGCGAAACGGCAGCGCATGTCAAGAACAACGACCGGTCAATTCAAGACGCGCCAGCCGGTCAAGAGCACCAACTCCCGCTCAAATCAAAACCCTGCCGGCTACGCCGGCGAAACAGCGGCGCCCGCCAAGAACGACAAAACCAATTCCCTCAGTTGCAGTTCAGGATGTGCCGCGCCCGGTAGCCAGCGAAATCGCGTTCAAGCTGCGCCTGGCTCAGGCCGAACCGCTCGGGCGTATAGGCGTGCGCCGCCCGCTGGTTGCGCGGATTGCTTTCCATCCACGCCCACATGCCGGCGCGCGCGGCCTCCGTCAGCGGCATGCCGGCAAAGCGGTAGACCGCCCGCGCCACGCCGAACGGGTCGCTCACCGTGTCCCCGAAGCGCACGTCGAGGAAGCGGGCGGCCGGCAGGCTGTCGCGCACGGCCATGGCGTGCTCGGTGCCGCGCCGCATCTGCTCGCTCCACTGCCGCCCTACCGTGACCGCATCGGGCGCGTCGGCATACAGCTTCCACAGCGTGTGCGCCATGCTGGCCATCGACGGAATCGTCTGCGCGGGATCGCGGTGGGTCAGGACGACTTGCGCGCCCGGGAACACCTTGAACAGGATGTCGAGCGTATGCAGGTGCTGCGGCGTCTTCAGCACCCAGCGCTGCGCCGGGGCTTCGCCGCGCTGCCGCTTCTGCCACTGGAGGAACTGCAGCATAGTCTTCAGGTAGGCATAGACTTCGGTGCGATCCTGGCGCGCCAGCCAGGCGGTGTAGCTGGGCACGTTGGCGTAGGAATCCATCGCGCACAGGAAGGAATGCTCCATCAGCATGAATTCCTCGTCGGCCGCCATCGCGTCGAGCGGGTGGATGGCGAGGATGTCCGGGATGAAGCGGATCATCTGCGCGACCTCTTCCCGCGCCAGCGCGATGCGCCGGCTGGCGTCGCCCTCGCCCTCGCCGGGCAGCGGCGCCGGGTAGCGGGTCTCCCACCAGGCGGCGGAACAGAAGCGGGCGTCCGTGGCCAGCATGCGCTGCAGCAGCGTGGTGCCGGTGCGCGGCAGGCCGACGATCACGAGCGGGTCTTCCACGCGCTCCTGCAGGATCTCCGGATGGCGCCGGCAGTAGTCCTGGATCACCAGCCGGTTCACCAGCTGCGCCTGCAGCTTGCCCTGCAGCATCTGCTCACCTTGCGGCGACAGCCCGGCCTCGCGCGCCAGCGAGCCGGCCAGCACCTCCAGAGCTTCGCGGTAGTTGCCGGGGCCGAAGTCGGCCAGGCCGCCCGCCTGCGCACTGGCCTGCGCGAGCAGGCGCTCCACGTCAAGCACGGCGGTGTCGTCACAGTCGATCGTGTTCATGCGTTCTCCCCGGTTTTTCCTTTGAGCGATTCAAGCTTGACCACGCGCGTGCGCGGATGCACGGGCTGCGCCGCGCCGACCCAGCGCCAGCACATGGTGCCGTTGCCATGGCCGGCGGTCTCCAGCCAGTTGGGCAGGCCCGGATCGCGCGCGCTGAGGATGACGGTGACGCCGCCATTGGCGTCCAGCCTTGCACCGTGCTTGTTGATGCAGATATCGTGGTAGCGGTAGTCGAGCGATTCCATCCAGTAGTTGTTGATCTGGAAGTTCCAGAACTCGCACGGCGGCACCCGGTCGACCTCGACCACCAGCGCCTCGTCGTCGGCCAGCCGCCAGCACGAGTGGTAGTAGTAGATGTTGGGATCGCCGCCGGCCGCCTGGCACACCGCCTGGTCCGCGGGCGGCAGGGCGTTGACATGGCCGCCGTAGCCCTGCGCCCAGTCTGCGAAGACGCGGGCGGTGCCCTCGACAAAGGCCGCGGCCCGCAGCAGGCCGCCGTGCAGGCGCTGCGCGCTGAGCGCGGGCGGCTTGCCGTTGCCGTCGATGCGCTCGATCTGCAGTTCGGCCGGGGTCTCCGCCTTGCGGTCGAGGAAGGTCTGGCGCACCACCAGCGCATTGGTGGCCGGCTCCATGCGCACCCAGTTGCCCGCCTGCGGCTGCGCACTAAGGATGATCTCGAAGCTGCCGTCCGCCGCCACCGCCAGCTTGCCGCTGTCGATAAAGCCGGTCTGGGCCATGCGCCCGTCGGTTTCGTAGCCGCCCTTCTGCGTGCCGAAGCTCAGGTAGGCGACCGTGCCGCGCCGGCCGCGGATGCGGTAGGCGGCGTTGCCATCCAGGCGCGCGTAGCGGTACAGGTTGTCCGGATTGTCCGCGCCGATCTTGGCGGTTTCATGCGATGGCGAAAAGAAGCCGGGAAACGCCGGATCGGCGTACTCGACGTGCATCTCCAGCGCAATGCGCAGCAAGCGGCTCAGGTAGCGGAAGCCCTCGGCGCGCGTGAGCGCGTCCGTCGGTGCCTCCGTGCGCAGGATCTGCTGCCCGCTGCGCTTGAGCACTTCGCAAAACTCGGCCCAGGTCTGGCCGCTCAGCAATTGTTCTTCGGCGGAGGTCGCCATCTGCGTGCTCCCGTGGTTCGTCTGCGTTGCAACGATACCCAGTGCAGGCCGCTCGCCTCCTCGTCCGGGCGGACTAGGAAATGCGCGCCGCACCCCGCCATTTCCTAGTCCGCCCGGACGAAGTGGCGCAGGGCCCCGGCTCGCTACCTTGTGTCCATGCCAGGCCCCACCGCGAGATCCCTGCACGGGGCCGGCGCAACCAAGAGGAGAACCCGATGTTGACCCACCTGGAGCAACTGGAGGCGGAAAGCATCCACATCATGCGGGAGGTGGTGGCGGAGTGCGAGAACGCCGTCATGCTCTATTCCATCGGCAAGGACAGCGCCGTGATGCTGCACCTTGCGATGAAGGCCTTCCATCCCGCGCGCCCGCCGTTCCCGCTGCTGCACGTCGATACCACGTGGAAGTTCCGCGAGATGATCGCGTTCCGCGACCAGACCGCCGCGCGGCTCGGCCTGGACCTGCGCGTGCATATCAATCCCGAAGGGCTCGAGCGCAACATCAGCCCGCACGAGCACGGTTCGGCCGTCCATACCGACGTGTGGAAGACGCAGGGCCTGAAGCAGGCGCTCGACCACTACGGCTTTGACGCCGCCTTCGGCGGCGCGCGCCGCGACGAGGAGAAGTCGCGCGCCAAGGAACGGGTGTTCTCGGTGCGCACCGCGCAGCACCGCTGGGACCCGAAGATGCAGCGTCCCGAACTCTGGCGCCAGTACAACACCCGCAAGCGCAAGGGCGAAAGCCTGCGCGTGTTCCCGCTGTCGAACTGGACCGAACTCGACATCTGGCAATACATCTACCTCAACGACATCCCGATCGTGCCGCTTTACTTCGCCAGGGAGCGGCCCGTGGTCGAGCGCGACGGCACGCTGATCATGGTCGACGACGAGCGCCTGCCGCTGCGCCCCGGCGAAACGCCGCAGATGCGCAAGGTCCGCTTCCGCACGCTGGGCTGCTACCCGCTGACCGGCGCGATCGAGAGCGAGGCCGACACGCTCGGCGGCATCATCCAGGAAATGCTGCTGGCGACCACGTCCGAGCGCCAGGGACGGCTGATCGACAGCGACTCGGCCGGTTCAATGGAAAAGAAGAAACAGGAGGGATACTTCTGATGGAAACCCTGATCGATACCACGCCAGTGCCGGCAACTGATGCGGCGTCAAATGCGGCATCCAAAGCGGCGCAAGGCGATATCGCCCACTACCTGCGCGCCCAGCAGAGCAAGAGCCTGCTTCGCTTCATCACCTGCGGCAGCGTCGACGACGGCAAGAGCACGCTGATCGGCAGGCTGCTGTATGAATCGAAGATGCTGTTCGAGGACCAGCTGGCCCAGCTCGAGGCGGACTCGAAGAAGATGGGCACGCAGGGCGAGAACCTGGACTTCGCGCTGCTGGTCGACGGCCTGGCCGCCGAGCGCGAACAGGGCATCACCATCGACGTGGCCTACCGCTTCTTTGCCACCGACAAGCGCAAGTTCATCGTGGCCGATACCCCCGGGCACGAACAATACACGCGCAATATGGTCACCGGTGCCTCCACCGCCGACCTGGCCATCCTGCTGGTGGACGCGCGCCGCGGCGTGCAGACGCAGACGCGCCGCCACAGCTATCTGGTCGCGACGCTTGGCATCCGGCGCGTGGTGCTGGCGGTCAACAAGCTCGACATGGTGGACTATTCGCGCGAAGTCCATACGCGCATCGAGAAGGAATACCGCGAGTTCGCCAGGCAGATCGGCCTGACCGATATCGTCTGCATCCCGATGTCGGCGCTGCGCGGCGACAACATCACCGGGCCGAGCGCGAATACGCCGTGGTACCAGGGCCCGACGCTGATGGACCACCTGGAGAGCGTGCCGATCGACCACGTGCCCGCGCAGGACGAATCGTTCCGGCTGCCGGTGCAATGGGTCAACCGCCCGAACCTGGATTTCCGCGGCTTTGCCGGCACGGTCAGCGCCGGCGAGATCCGGCGCGGCGACCGCGTGCGCGCGCTGCCTTCCGGCCGCGAAAGCCGCGTGACCGCGATCGTCGGCGCCGACGGCGAGCGCGAGCACGCCATGCGCGGCCAGGCGGTGACGCTGACACTGGCCGATGAGATCGACGTCAGCCGCGGCGACGTGCTGGCGTGCGCAGAAGACCCGCCCGCGGTGGCCGACCAGTTCGAGGCCACGCTGGTGTGGATGAACGAGGACGCCATGCTGCCCGGGCGCCCCTACCTGCTCAAGCTCGGCACGCGTACCGTGGGCGTGACCGTGGCGCAACCCAAGTACAAGGTCAACGTCAACACGCTCGAACACCTGGCCGCGCGCACGCTGGAACTGAACGAGATCGGCGTGTGCAACCTGCACCTGGACCAGCCCGTGGCTTTCGACCCCTACGCACGCAACCGCGAGCTGGGCGGCTTCATCATCATCGACCGCCTCACCAACAACACGGTCGGCGCCGGCATGCTGCATTTTGCGCTGCGCCGGGCCCAGAACGTGCACTGGCAGGCCATCGACGTGGATCGCCACGCCCATGCCGCGCTCAAGCACCAGTCGCCGCGCATCGTCTGGTTCACGGGCCTGTCCGGCGCGGGCAAATCCACCATCGCCAACCTGGTGGAGAAGCGCCTGCATGCGCTGGGGCACCACACCTACCTGCTCGACGGCGACAACGTGCGCCATGGGCTGAACAAGGACCTGGGCTTCTCCGAGGCGGACCGCGTCGAGAACATCCGGCGCGTGGCGGAAGTGGCAAGGCTGATGCTCGACGCGGGACTGGTCGTGCTGGTGTCCTTCATCTCGCCCTTCCGCTCCGAGCGCGAGATGGCGCGCACGCTGGCCGGCGACGGCGAGTTTGTCGAAATCTTCATCGACACGCCGCTGGCGGTGGCCGAGCAACGCGACCCCAAGGGCCTGTACCGCAAGGCGCGGCGCGGCGAGCTGAAGAACTTCACCGGCATCGATTCGCCGTACGAGGCACCCGAGCGGCCCGAACTCCGCATCGACACCACGGCCGCTACGGCGGAGCAGGCAGCGGAGCGGATCGTGGCGTGGCTGCGCGAGCGGCCCTAGGCCGAATGGACGATGAGGCGGTGGCCTCGTTCAGTACGATGGAAATGGCGGGTGGTCCGCCATTTCCCTTGCCCTGCAACGAGCTACCGTCATCATGCTGCCAGACTCCCTGCCGGCCGCCGAACTCAGCGCCCTGCTCGCCCAGCTCTACCAGGGCCCGACCGAGGCCGTGCCCTGGGCCGGCTTCCTGGAAAGCGCACGCCAGCGCCTTGACGCCGTCTTCGCCACGCTGGTGCTGCGCCACCCCGCGACAGACCGCCCCGGCCTGATCGTCAACGCCTCCGGCTACGGCCCGCACCTGCCGGGCGAGCCCTCGTACAGCGAGCAGTACTACGCGCTGTGCCCCTTCCTCGACCTGCATCCGGACCGCCTCTTCAGCGCCGACGAACTGTTCGGCGAAGCGGGCTGGCTGGCGCACCCGTTCTATACGCAGTACCTGCAGCCACTCGGCCTGCGCTATATCCTGGCGGCCAACCTGGTCACGCCGGATGGCGTCGAATGCGCGCTGTTCATCAGCCGCGGCGGCGCGGGCCAGGACTTTGGCGAAGCCGACAAGACGCTGCTGCAGGCACTGCTGCCGCACCTGAAGCGCGCGGTCGACCTGCATGCCGCGCTGGACGTGCTGCAATCCGAGCGCGCCCTGTACGCGGAAGCCGTGGACCGCCTGCTGGTCGGAACCATCATCCTCGATGAGCATGGCAAGACGATCCGCTGCAACGACGTCGCCGCGCGGCTGCTGCAGGCGCGCGACGGGCTTTACCTGTCCGACAACAGCCTGCAAGCGCATTGCCCGGTGGAGAACCGCAAGTTCCGCAAGATCCTGGAAGGCGCGGCGCAGGCCCACGCGGCAGCCGCCCATCGCAGCGAAGTCACGACCCTGAACCGGCCCGCCGCGGCCACGCCGTTGAGCGTACTGGTGCGGCCGATTCCGCTCAGCTACCGCAGCGAAGACAAGGCGGTGCGGCCTGCGGTGGCGGTATTCATCCGCGATCCGGCGGGGTCGCCGCGCAACACGCATGCCAGCCTGCGCAAGCTGTATCAGCTGACGCCGACCGAGATCGAACTCGCCTTGCTGATGGTCGACGGGCTGACGCTGGATGAAGCCGCCACCCGGCTGGGCGTGAAGAAAAATACGGTGCGCGCGCATCTGAGGGGGATCTTTGCCAAGACCGGGGCGACGCGGCAAGCGGTGCTGGTGAAGATGCTGCTGTCCAGCGTGGTGGGAATGGGGTGAAGGGATAGCCAGCTCTGGCGATCGTGCGGCCGGGTTGCATTCGGGGAGTCTCTGCCCTATGGTCATAGGGCGAATCCGGCCGAATGTGACGTACCGCGGACGCCGGATTGTCATCGCGAGACGAGTCAGACGGTTCACGGAACGGCACAGGCCTCGGTTCGACCCGCGGCAGGCCGGACATGCCATCGGCCAGGCAACACATTGTCTGGAGAGGCAGACACGCATCCATGGTCGGCGACTGGCGCGGGCCGTCGGGTCTGCGTGCTGATCGGGGCGGCGCTCGGCCCCACTGGAAGCGCGGAGGCGTGAAGCATGGGAAACACGCGACAAGGCGGCTGGCTCGGGAATCGTCTGGGTATCGCGATCGTCCTTGCGATCGCGGCCGCCTCGGCGCACGCAGAAGCGCCGGATGCGAACGGCTGGCGATTCGCGATTGGTCCCTACCTCTGGTTACCCAATGTGAGCGGAGCCCTGAGATTCTCCGGATCGTCGTCGACCGGAGGTGGCAGACTCGACGTGGGCACGGGGCCGGACAGCTATCTCCAGAACCTGCAGTTCCTGCTCATGTTGCAGGCCGAGGCCAGCAAGGGGAACTGGACGATCCTGGCCGATGCAGCCTATCTGGATTTCAGTCACCAGCAGACCAACGTCAATGCGGTCGGCGCCGGCAATGGTGCCGCGGTTGGCATCCCGCGCAATGTGGAAACCGGAGCAGGCAGCAGCCTGACCGGCGGCCTGTTCGGACTGGCCGCGGCCTATACGGCGCTGCGCGTGCCCTGGGGCACGGTCGAGCCACTCGGCGGGCTTCGGTACCTGAACCTGAGTGCGAACGCGAACTGGTCACTGTCCGCCACGTTCACGGGACAGGGCGCGACGCTGGCGAGGGAAGGAAGCCTGTCGCAGACGGCGAATATCGTCGACGCCATCATCGGTGTCCGCGGGCGCGTCCGTCTTGGCAACTCCGAGCGATGGTACCTGCCCTACTACTTCGATGTCGGTACCGGTTCCTCCAGGTATACGGTGCAGGCATCCGCGGGGGCGGCGTATGCGGCGAAGTGGGGAGATGTGCAACTGACCTATCGCTACCTGAAGTATCAGCTTGGAGACGACGACCTGGTGCAAAGACTGACACTGAAGGGTCCCATGCTGAGCGTGGCGTTTCGCTTCTGAGCCCCTCGCCTTTCGGGAAGATGCCGCCTCGCGACGGTCCTAGCTTGCAGGAGGCATTGCCGGTGCCGGGAGTCATTGCCAGCTGCCTCCTATTACCCCGTTCGATCATCGATCCAGTTACCGGGAGCTCTCCGTGGCCAATACACCCAAGACAACCATCGGCGCAGGCACGACGGTCGCGCCGGACGACGCGGAGCTGCGAGAGCCGGTGCTGGACGTGGTGGATCGCGTCTCCGAGATGTGCTTTGGCCTCTTTATGGCGCTCACCTTTGTCGGTGCAGTGGCGAGCGGCGCCGGCGGGCCGGATGCCAACCCCCGCACCATGCTCCATGCCGCGTTGGGGTGCAATCTGGCGTGGGGGCTGGTCGACGCGGTTATGTTCCTGGTTCGCACGCTGGCGGCACGCGGCCAGAAGCTCACGCTGGCAATTGCCGTCAGGAATGCGAGCGACCGGTCGGCGGCCATCGGTCTCATGCGCGATGCCCTGCCCCGGAAAATAAGGTCGCTGGTGACGGAGACGGAACTGGAATCCATGCGGGCGCGGCTCGCCGGAGCGCCAACGCTGCCGGCCCGTCCCCGCCTGAACCTGGGCGACCTGCTCGCGTCCGTGCGGATCTTCTGCATTGTCGTCCTGACCACGTTTCCGGTAGCGCTGCCGTTCGTGCTGCTGGCGGACGTCCGCCAGGCACTGTTCGTCTCGCGCGTGCTGACCCTCGCCATGCTGTTCATCGCCGGCTGGGCGCTGGGCCGCTACGCAGGCATCGGCAGCTGGGCCACCGGCTTCGGCATGGCGGCCGGGGGGGTCGCCCTGACTGCCGCGGTCATTGCGCTGGGTGGCTGAAGTGCGATCCGCGACCTTGCTTGCGGCCCTCACGCTTGCGGCGGCCGGCGTCCGCGCGCAGGAGCCGCCCCCGCCTGCACCCGACGCCGCCGCGCAGCCTGCCGGCGCACCGTGGACTTTCTCGGCAACGGGCTACTGGAACATGCCGCGCGAGAGCGGCGACTATCTCAGCGGGATCTTCATCGCGGAGAAATCGCAACTCCACCTTGAGGCGAGAGCCAACTACGAGGCGAAGCACTCGCAGTCGGCATTCCTCGGCTGGTCATTCTCGGGGGGCGAAACCGTCCAGTTCAAGGCGACGCCTATCGTCGGATTCGTGTGGGGCTCGACCCACGGCGTGATCGGCGGACTGGAGGCCAGCGTGGCCTACAAAAAGCTCGATTACTACATCGAAGCCGAATACCTGGATCCAAACGGCGCGGAGCCGGGATATCTCTATGCCTGGAGCGAGCTTGGCTACCGCCCCATCGAATGGCTGAGACTGGGCCTCGTCGCCCAGCGTACGCGGATCTACGGGGGGGACCGCGATCTTCAGCGAGGCGGCTTTTTCCAGGTCACCGTGCGCAAGGTCACCGCAGGCTTCTACTGGTTCAACCCTGGCTCGCACGAGCAGGTCGCGATCCTTTCGCTGGGTGTCAGCTTCTAGGGTCACTTGCCTGCGTTATCCTTCCTCACTATCCCCCCTTCCGCAAGCAGACAGAACCGGCGCATCTGCTGTCCGCTGCGCGGCAGGCATTTCCTGAGCCCGGGCGATAGCATGTCGAGCACGCCGCCCTGAGGAGGAGTGTGAGCATGGCAAATCCTCATACGCTGGCCGGATCCCTTGCATCCGGCACCTGGCGCTTCCGGGCCGGCATCGGCGTTCTGGTCCTGGCGTACGCGGCATGGCTGGCGGTTCCGCTGGCGGCCTCGGCTGGTGCCTCCCCCACGCAGATTGCCACGCTGACCGGCGCCATCGTGGTTGGCAACAAGATCATGCTGCTGGTCAGCGTCGCCGTGATGGGCAAGCCGGGATTCATGCGGGTGAAAGGAGTACTGCTCCGGCACCTGAGGCGCGCCGCTTCCGTCGACACCGTCGGGCCGGTTCGCCATGTGGTCGGTCTCGCGATGTTCTGCCTGCCGCTGCTCTCGGCGATGCTGGAGCCTTACGTGGACGCGATCTGGCCAGACTTCCGACCGAAGCGCTGGGAAGCGCAACTGCTGGGCGACGCGATGCTGATCGCCAGCATCTTCGTGCTCGGCGGCGAATTCTGGAACAAGCTGCGGGCGCTGTTCATCCGCACCGCACGCGTGGTGGACGACGGCGAGCCGGGTGGTGGGGTCCGAGGCGCGCAAGCGCCTGACTGAACGGCACCCGACCGCGTCGGTGACGAACATTGCCTGGCCCGGCAGGCACGGCAGCCGTCTTTCATCTGCGTTATCACAGATATAGAAAACGTTCAGGAGGGGATCGTTTTTGACGAATCTCCGGGCAATACCTAAGATCGTTTGAGCCTGCCGGTGAGGCGGGAGGCAAGATCCGGAAGTCACGCAACGCACGACCGCCCGCAGGTAAGGGTCTAGACCCTAGGGCCAGCGTCGGAGGAGAACATGGCGGACACCCATGTACAGCTTGCTGGCAGTCGCAGGCCGCTGCCGCACAACGCCATCCGGGTTCGCGACGTGGACCCGCACGCGACCGTCGAAGTCACCGTCACGCTCAAAGGGCCGGCACTCCCAGCACCGGGGCAGATGCCCGACAAGGCGTTGTCGCGGGAAGAGATCGCGCAGCGCTTCGGCGTGCCGGCGGAAACGGTCCGCAAGGTAGGGGATGTGCTGCGCGCCTATGGGCTCCAGGTCGTCGAGGTGAAGCAGGGTGGACGCAGCATCCGGGTAAGCGGACCGGCGTCGGCGATGATCGCAGCGTTCAGGCCCGAACTCGGCATCTACCACATTCCCGGACAGGGCCAGGTCCGCGCGCGCCACGGCGTGCTGATGGTGCCGGGCGAGATCGCCGATGTCGTGGAGGGCGTGTTCGGGCTGGACCAGCGCCGCATGGCGCAGCGTCATGCGCAGGCGGCGGCGCTGGCAGCGGCGCAGGCCCTTGCCCCGCTGACCCCGGCAGACCTCGTGAAGCGATACCGCTTCCCTGCTGGCGACGGGGCCGGCAGGACGGTCGCCATCGCCGAGTTCGGCCAGAACATCGGCAACGGGCATGTGCTGCCGCCCGCCTACCTTCCCTCGGACGTCGCCGCGTTCTGCAAGCGGCAGGGATTGCCGCTGCCCGCGGTGAGGATCGAAAGCGTCGGCCTGTCGCCGCTCAGCGAACAGCAGTTCAGGGCCGAGATCCAGGAACTCCCCAAGGACCTGCAGGATCTGCTCTTCATGCAGACCGCCGAGACCATGATGGACATCCAGATCGTCGCCGGGCTCTGCCCGAAGGCGGATATCGGCGTGTATTTCGCGACGTGGGGCGAGAGCGGCTGGATCAACCTGCTCGACGAGGTGACGTCGGGAAGCGGGCCGGTGCCAGTGGCGCTGTCCGTCAGCTACGGGCTCGCCGAAGAGGCGGCGGACTGGAGCCATGGCGCGATGGCATCCATCAACCAGCGGCTCCAGATCGCGGCGATGCAGGGCATGACCGTGTGCGTATCGTCGGGCGACGACGGCAGCGGCTGCAACCAGCCGGGCAAGCGCTGCCACGTCGTGTTCCCGACCTCGAGTCCCTACGTGTTGAGCGTCGGCGGCACCATGCTGGTGGCGCAGGCGGACGGAAAGACCCAGGAAGTGGCATGGTGGGAAGCGCCGGGCGAGCGTACGCAACAGGGCGGCGGGTCGACCGGCGGTGGCGTGAGCGTCCTGAATTCCAGGCCGCCCTGGCAGACCGTCTCGGTTGCGTCGCTCAATCCCGGCGCGACAGACGGACGCGTGGTGCCCGATGTGGCAGCGCTGGCCGGGCCGCCACTCTATGACCTGCTGCTCGACGGCCAGCCATTTCCGGACGGCGGCACCAGCGCCGCCGCGCCGTTGTGGGCCGCGCTGGTGGCGCGCATCGACGCGGCGTTGCCGGCCGCCAAGCGGCAGCGCTTCCTGGCACCGCTGCTCTACAAGGGCGACGTGGGACGCGCGGGCTTCAGCGACATCGTGTCGGGCCAGAACACCTCGCGCCCCAGTCCCGGCAAGGGCTATACGGCCGGCGCGGGCTTCGACGCAGTCAGCGGCTGGGGCGTGCCCGACGGCCAGGGACTGCTCGCAGCCCTGGCCGCCGTCTGAGGCCGGCGCGATTGCTACTTCGAACACGGAGACCAATGCAATGAGTCCGACGACCAGAAAGGAAGTCCCGCCCGATGAACCGCTCGTCGATACCACGCCATACGGGTATGGCCCGGACGATTCGGTCACCGACGTCACGGAGACAGCGGCCACCACGCAGCACACGCTGAAGCTCAATGGCAAGTCGCTCGACTACACGGCGCGCGCCGGGCATCTGGTGACCACCGACCCGTACAGCGCGATGCCGGCCGCCAAGCTGTTCTATGTCGCCTTCACGCTCAATGGCGCGACCGCCGCCGCGCGTCCGGTGACGTTCTTCTACAACGGCGGCCCCGGATCGTCGTCGGTCTTCCTGCTGCTCGGCTCCTTCGGACCGCGCCGGATCAGGACCAGCATGCCCGGCTTCACGCCGCCCGCGCCGTATGGGCTGGAAGACAACGGGGACTGCCTGCTCGACCACACCGACCTCGTCTTCATCAACCCCGTCGGAACGGGGTATTCCGCCGCGATTGCGCCGGGCACCAACAAGGACTTCTGGGGCGTGGACGAGGATGCCGGCTGCATCAGGCAGTTCATCAAGCGCTATCTGACCGTGTTCAACCGCTGGAATTCGCCGAAGTACCTGTTCGGGGAGTCCTACGGAACGCCGCGTACCTGCGTGCTGACCTGGCTGCTGCACGAGGATGGCGTGGACCTGAACGGCATCGTGCTGCAGTCGTCGATCCTCGACTATTCGCAGGCGGGCAATGCCGTCGGGCTGCTTCCCACGCTCGCGGCCGACGCGTGGTTCCACAAGAAGGTCACGCTGTCGCCGGTGCCCGCCAAGCTGCCGGCGTTCATGGATGACGTGGAGGCGTTCGCCGTCGATGCCTACATCGACGCGCTATCCGGCTTCCCGAAGGCCGACCCGAAGTCGCTGAAGTACCTGAGCGCCATTCTCGGCATTCCGCCGGAGGTCCTCCGGTACTGGAAGCTGGACCCGTCGACGGCGAGCGGCTCGGTATTCCTGACCAGCCTGCTGCTGGACGAGGGCCTTGCCGTGGGCGCCTACGACGGACGCGTGACGGCACAGGACACGGGCATCGCCGAATACATCGCCCCGAACTCCGGCGGCAACGATCCCACCATGACCGCCGTCGGCGGCGTCTATACGGCGATGTGGAACGTGTATCTCAACGAGGAGCTGCAGTTCACGTCGACCTCGCCGTTCATGGACCTGAACGACCAGGCCTTCCTCAACTGGAACTTCGGCCATGTCGACCCGACCGGCGCGCAACGCGGCGGCGTCGAAGACCTCTACACGGCCGGCGATCTCGCTGCGGCGATGGCGCTGAATCCATACCTGAGGGTGTTCTCGGCCAATGGCTACTACGACGCCGTGACCCCGTTCTTCCAGACCATCCTCAATTTCCAGAACATGCCCGCCGCGCACGCGGGCGTCGCGACCACGCTGACCGTCAGGAACTATCCGTCCGGCCACATGATTTACCTCGACAATGACTCTCGCACGGCGATGAAGGCCGACCTGTCGGGCTTCTATGCGGGCTCCGATCGGCATATCGAGGCGATCCAGGCCGCGCTGCCGGCGCGGGAGCCGCAGGAGATGTATGCGGCGCGGTATCGGAGGCGGTTGAGCCGGACGCCATATTGAACGCGCGCGGCGGCGGCGAGATCGATGAAACAGGGCGGGCCTCGGCCCGCCCTGCTCTTCCCCGCGCGTCGATGGCGGCTCAGCTGTGCGCGCCGTCGGTGAACGGATCACGCCGATCCGTGACGCTCCTCGCACCCTCCGAGTAGACGTCAAACTTGCCTGCCTTGGCCCCATCGGTGTACGGGTCGCGCGGCCCGTTGACATGCGTCTTGCCGCCGGCGGAATCGACCGGCAGGTTGCTTGCATGGGCCAGGGCCCCGAACGAAGTCAATGCAGCGAGAACAACAGTGGACAGGATTTTCACGACAGTCTCCTAATGAAACAGGGATGGCTTCCATTCGCGTCGCCGTCAGGGCTTCGCACTGTATCTGCATGGCGGGCCCGTTTCCAGGAGGCTGGTGCCCCTTCCCTTCGGGTTCGTCATACACCAGTCCAACTGCACCGGCACGCTGTTTATTCCCTGTTCAGTTGCCCAGTTCCGTCCGGATGGCCTGCGCGAACGCATTCACATGAACCGGCTCCGCGTCGCTGATCGCCCAGAAGTCCATGCCCTTCTGGTGCCAATGGACGATCGAGTAGCCGTCGGATGAATCGGCCACCGGGGTGGAAACGCCGCTCGCCGCCGGAATGACATAGAGATCGATCGGGTGCTGCTGGTAGCGGTAGATCAGCACCGCCACCATGCGATGGTCGACGTAGTCAACGCGGCCGCCAGCCAGCGGGAAGTCCCCTGCGGGCAAGCGGATGACCGGCGGCGCGTAGTCGAGCCGCCCGTTGAACCAGGGCTTCACCGTGTGCTGGTCGGTTGACAGCACGTCCATGGAGTGTTGCGACAGCAGCGCGCGGACGTGGCTCGTCACGAGTTCCTGCCCCATCCTGCCGGTTTGCCGCGCGGGTACCAGCGAGAGCATGGCAACTACCACTGCGGAAGCGGCGACCCCGGCAAGACCGCCGCCTGCCAACGCCAACGCAGGATTCATGGAGCGCAGGCGCCATGTCAGCCACGGCAAACGGCGCGATTTGCGCGGCAGGCCGGCCTCCACGCGTGCGCGCAGGTACGACGGCGCACGGTAGTGAAGCGAGCCATCGCGCAGCAGATCGTTCAGCGAAGTCATCGCCTTGTCATCGTCCATGATTGGCTCCCATCGAACGGCCCGGTACGGGCATTGGGGCAAGCGGGGTGCGGCTGCCCTGGCCTTGCGTCTGCGCGGCCCGGACTGCGGTGCAGAGGAGATGGCGGCCGCGCGCCAGCCGCGACATCACGGTGCCGATCGGAATGCCGGCGACGCTGGCGATGTCGCGGTAGCTCATGTCTTCCAGTTCGCGCAGCACGAGCACCTCGCGATATTCGACCGGGAGTTGCTCGAGCGCACGGTGCACCAGCTTCGCGTCGTCGCGGCGTACCGCCAGCGTTTCGGGATCGCTGCCGATATCGTCCACCCATCCGGGCAGCCGCTCGCCGCCGTGGAGGACTTCGTCGAATGGCGTGCCGTCGGCGGCGTCGGAGCGCCGGCGCCATTCGCTGAACCACGTGTTCCTGACGATGGCAAGCAGCCACGCGCGCGCGTTGCCCCCACGAAAGGTGTTGAAGAAGCGAAAAGCGCGCAAGTAGGCTTCCTGCACGATATCGTCCGCGTCGTTTGCGCTGCCGCTCAGCCAACGTGCCAGGTTGTAGGCAGCGTCGAGATGCGGCAGCGTTACCTCAGCGAAACGGCTGGACTCGTCACTAGCGTTCACGGTGCCCTCCTCTGTCTTGCACCTGTCCTACCGTCGGCCGCGGCGATTTATTCCGGACTACGAGTCGTTGAGGAAGTCCGGAAAGACCTGCGTGAGCACCAGCAGGCCCTCGGGATTGAAGTAGAAGTGCATGGTCGAGTACTGCACGCCGTCCGCCGCGAAGCGATAACTCCAGACCTTGCGCCGCATGAGCGGGAAATAGGTGCTTTCCGCGGGCTTTCCGAAGTGGACCTGCACGTCCTGCATGGTCCACTCGCCGATCCTGGCCATGCCGAACTCTTCAGCGGTCAGCACCTGCCTGACACTAACGACGCGCCCGTCCGGGTCGATCTGGGCGGCCCACCTGGCTTCGCCCGGCGCGGAATAGAGCCAGCGGCGGGAACCATCCGCAAGCCGATAGACCTCGCGCGGCGCGCCCAGCGTGGCTTGCAGCTCCGCCTCGCTGGCGCCCGGCGGCACGGATTGCCACGCGGGACTTGCGCAGGCGACCGCCAGGGCCGAGGCCGCCAGCGCCGGCAGCAGCCTCGCCTGCCGGATACGGAGCGCCAGGCCGCGCCTGTTTGAGAAGGTTGAAATCATGGTTGAACTCCGACAGTCATGAGGAGCGCCAGGGTGACCGTCACGGTGAAACTCGCGCGCTCCCGATCGAGGCCCGGCCAATTGCGTTGATTCGCGAACCGATGCTGCGGAACCGGACCATCCGCCACGGCTGGCCGGGCGGTGTCGACCGCAAGAGGCTGCGCAACGTTCGGGCGCCTGCGTGCTTGCGTGGCTCGCCATTGGGGCCACCAAACCCGCAGGCCCGGTTCACTGCGTGACGGTGGTCTGAGCCGGCCTGGCGGTCGCGGCTGTGGTGCCGGGGGCGATGGCGGCTTCCGCCCGATGTTTCGCATCCAGCTTCTGCAATGCCTGCTGCAGGTTGTCCGGATACCGCGTTTCACCGGGGGCGGCAGGGTTGTAGCCAACGGCCTCGAGTTCCTGGAGTTCTCTCAGGATGCCGGCGCGCGTGACCTGGGGCATGTCGCTCGATGCCGCAGTTTGTGCCTGGGCGAAGCCGGCGGCGAGGTAGACGGGTGACGCAATGGCGAGCACGCGATACAGCCATTTCAACGATCTGGTTTTCATTTCACAACTCCTTGGGAGGCGGGCAAACGCGCCGCTGTCCTGGGCGCGCTTGCATGCATAACCGGCGGTCTGCCCCGCAAATTCCCGACGGCACGCGAACGGCGCAAGACGCTGCCGGACCGGAATAAAGCGGGTGCCGCGGCGGTTTAGCGAATGCCCCCCAACGGAGGCCCGCCGGCTGATCGGCGGTCTATCCCATGAACCCGATCCGAGAGGACACCATGTCATCAGATCTTCCATCCGATCCGTCGCGCCGCGGCGCATTGAAATGCCTCGCGTTCGGCAGCGCCGGCACCCTCTTTGTCCTGGCCGGCGGCATCCTCACGCCAGTGGAGTTGTCCCTGGCCGCCAACGCCAATGCGCAATCAGCGCGTGCGGGCGTTCCCCTCTTCCTTCAGATCAGCGATACGCATATCGGCTTCAACAAGGACGCCAATCCGGATGTGCCGGGGACGCTCAGGCAGACGATCGACCTCGTCAACGCCATGCCGGTCAGGCCGGCCCTGACGATCCACACCGGCGACATCACCCACCTTTCGAGGCCTGCGGAGTTCGACCTCGCGGCCCAATTGCTGTCGGGATTGCAGATCACGGAGTTGCACACCGTGCCCGGCGAACATGATGTGACGGACGGACCCGGCACCGAGTACTTCAATCGCTTCGGCCGGGCCTCGGACAACCGGGGCTATTACAGCTTCGACCACAGCGGCGTGCATTTCATCGGGCTCGTCAATGTCATGCATTTCAAGGCGAACGGTCTCGGCAGCCTGGGCGACGACCAGCTTGCCTGGCTGGAACGCGACCTGAAGGGGCGCTCGGCCAGCACGCCGATCGTCGTCTTTGCCCACATGCCGATGTGGACGATCTATGAACCCTGGGGTTGGGGCACCAGCGACGCACCCCAGGCGCTGAACTACCTGAAGCGTTTCGGATCCGTCACGGTCCTGAACGGACATATCCATCAGATCGTTTCCAGGGTGGAGGGAAACGTCACCTTCCATACGGCGCGTTCGACCGCCTATCCGCAACCAGCGGCCGGAAATGGCCCCGGCCCCATGCCGCTGAAGGTGCCGGACGACCAGCTCCGCGGCATGCTTGGCGTGACCAGCATCAGGATCTCGCAGTCTCCGCTCAGGGCGACACTCGCCGATGCAACGCTCGCCTGAACCCGTCCCCGCACTCACCAAGGACCCCTATCATGCTATCCACGATCATTCAAAGCGCATTCGCCATCTCCATCGGGCGGGCGATGCTAAAGGCGATGCTTATGGCGGCACTGGCCTCAGTGTTCACGGTGGCGCAGGCGCAGGATGCCAATGTCGTCACGATCAGGAATTTCATGTTCTCGCCGATGTCCCTCAACATCAAGGCCGGCTCGGCAGTGACCTGGAAGAACCTGGACAGCGAACCCCACACGGTCGTCAGCGAAACCGGCCTGTTCCGTTCCAGCGCGCTCGATCAGGGCGATACGTATCAGTTCAGGTTCGAGAAGCCTGGCGTCTACACTATATTTTGCGGGATACACCCGCATATGAAGGCGACCGTCACCGTGCAGTAGGCGAGATCCGCCGAGGGCCAGGGCCGCCGCCAGTTTGCAGGCGGCCCTGGATAGCGGACTCTTGCCAGGTGTGCGATCCGGTTCGGGATACGTGGAGGGCCGCGCATGCCTGGTATGCCCTATCTGCGCCGCTTGTGGCCAACCAGCGTGCGATCCGTGCGCCTGGCAACCGGCCTGGTGCTGTTCAGCTACGTCGGCACGCACCTGCTCAACCACGCTCTCGGGAATATTTCGCTCGCATGGCTGGAGCGCGATCTGCTGGTCCAGAAATTCATCTGGCAGGGATGGCTCGGCACGATTCTCCTGTACGGCTCACTGGTCACGCATTTCTTCCTGGGACTGTGGGCCCTGTACGAACGGCGCTCGCTGTACTGGACCCCGGGTGAAATGGCGCAACTGCTGCTCGGCTTGTGCATCCCTCCGCTGCTGGCCAATCATGTTGTGAACACGCGCATCGCCTTTGCCGAGTTCGGCCTGGACAAAGGTTATGCGCAGGTCCTGTACGCGTTCTGGATCGATTCCCCGTTCTTTGCCCGGGTGCAGCTCGCGCTGCTGGTAGTCGCCTGGCTGCACGGGTGCTACGGCGTCTGGTTCTGGCTGCGCTTGAAGCCATGGTTCGGCGCATGGCGGAGCGTGCTGACGAGCGCCGCCGTGCTGCTCCCGGTGCTCGCGTTGCTGGGCTTCCTGCAGGGCGGACGCGAGGTGGTCGCCCTTGCGCGGGACCCGGCCTGGCGCGCCGCCGCGATCCGGCCGGCGACCATCGGCACACGGCCGCAGAATCTCTGGCTCGCCGGGCTGCGCAATGATTTCCTGCTCTTCGATGGCGGTGCGCTGCTGCTGCTACTGGCCGCGCGACTGGCGCGAACGGTCCGCGAGCGCAGGGGTGGGCGGTTCGCCATCCTGTATCCCAACGGGCGAAAGGTACTCGCGCCGCGCGGATTCTCGGTGCTCGAGGCCAGCCGCCTGGCCGGCATTCCCCATGCCAGCACCTGTGGTGGTCGTGCCCGATGTACGCTGTGCCGGGTGCGTGTGCTCAGCGACGCGCCGCTGCCCGCGCCTGCCGCGGCGGAGCGGCGTGTCCTGGAGCGGCTGGGCGCGGACCCGCAGACATTGCGGCTTGCCTGCCAGTTGCGGCCGACCCACGATCTCTCGGTGTGGCCACTCGTGCCACCGACGGCATCGGCAGCCTTCCTGCAGCGTCGCCAGCAGGATGTCATGCCACAGGAGCGATTCGCCGCGTTCATGTTCGTGGACATGCGGGATTCGACCAGGCTTGCCGCGTCACAACTGCCGTTTGACAGCATTTTCGTGGTCAGCCGCTTCGTGGGCGCGGTCTGCGCCGCGGTGGTCCAGGCTGGCGGCCAGCCGAACCAGTTCCCGGGAGACGCGGTGCTCGCAATCTTTGGCTTGAGCAGCGACCCCTCAACCGCCTGCCGGCAGGCGCTTCGCGCCGTACCGCTGGTGGCGGCCAGGATCGACGAACTCAACGCTGTGCTCCAGCAGCAGTTGCAGACAGGAATCCGGTTTGGCATCGGACTGCATTGCGGCCGTGCGGTCATGGGGCAGATCGGGTTCAGCGAACATGTCACCTTCACCGCCATCGGCGATCCGCTGAACGTGGCCTCCAGACTTGAACAGCTGACCAGGGAGATGGCGTGCGAGGCGATCGTTTCGGATCAGGTATTCCACCATGCCGGCGTTTCGCCCTCTGACCTGCCCGGTGTTGTTGCCCGCCTGCGGGGCCGCGATGAGCCGGTGCCGGTCCGCGTCCTGTCCAGGGCGGCCCAGATGCCAACGCCCGCGGCCTGACCCTTGCCACGCACTGCGAAGTCGCCGCCGGGCATGCCGGCTACTCGAACCGCACGGAGCCCGCACCCGTCCGGTCTACCGCTCGCCTGGCGGGATTGCCGGATACGCGGACATGGCCAGCGCCGCTCAACGCCACTTCCGCGGATTCGGAGGCATAGGCCGAGACCAGCCCGGCGCCTGATACGTCAGCGGACAGCGATCTCGCGCGCAGGTTGACCGCCTCCACACTGCCTGCGCCCGACACCGTGGCCCTGACTTCGTTGGCAGTACCGTCGGCCGCGATCGAGCCCGAACCGGACACATCGAGCATGACGGCGTCGACGTGCAGGCCGTTGGCAACGAGCTTGCCCGACCCGGAGATGACCGCACGCGACAACTGCGGCCCTTCGACCAGCAGCCGGATTGGCTTGTCCGTGGAGAACGAGCCATCGGCGGCGATCGTGAGAATGCCGCCCTCAACGGTCGTTCTGATCTTCGACAGGATGTCGGACTGGGCCGACAGGGTAATGCCCGGTTCGGGCGCGAAGCGGTACGTCGCCTCCGCGCTCAGCATCATGTCGATGCCATGAAACGCCGGCAGCGGACGGCGCTGGCTGACAACTGGACCCGTGGCCTTCACCACACCGGCGCCGCCGTAGACCTTGCCGTTGATGATGGCGACCGAGTCGCCTGTCACGACAACGTTCGAGCCATTGACAACCACGGTGCCATCGCCTTGCGCAATGCCGGAGACGGCCGCAAGCATCGACACCCACAACGTGACGAGTGGCTTCACGGTGGTCCTCTCCTTAGTCCGTCTGCAGCGGCGCGGCTTGGCCCTCTTCATCACGGTTCCTCATCGGGGCGGCCCGGGGCTTTCAAGCTAGTCGATAGACGCCGGGTATCCCAAGTACCGGTTGTGGAGGGCGTGCGGTACGGCACTTGCCGCGGCATCGTCGGGTCACAATGCGCGCTCGCCTTCTCCTGCCGGCGCGAGCTGGCACGTGTGGCGGCAACGCCGATGTGATGTCCGATCCGCTGCGCAACGGACGATCGCAGCCCGGTGCGGGGGAGCGCTCCCCTTCGGACGACGGTTGCCGGCCTGCAAATGTAAGCGTCTGTAAATGTCGGCTGTCCGGCGCACATTTCGCAACGGAAGCCTCCGGCCGCTTTGGTAGGATCGCGCTTTTCGTCAGCACCCCAGCCATCGTGAATCGCCGCCCTGTCATTGTGCTTCGTGAGCATTGCGCACGGTGGCTCTCCCGCATCCGGCCCCTGGCAGCAAGCTGCAGGACGATCTGCGGGCGCCTTCTGGTCAGCGCGCGACGCCAGCTTCGCCACCCGACACGACGCGGCGTCGCCGTGGCACTCTCCGCCTTGTCGGCACTCTTCCTGGTATTCGCGTTCGCACTCGTCCGGTCGACGCCGGCCCTCGGCGACATCCGCAAGGCCCGCAACGATCGGCCGGCTGTGATCCTCTCGGCCGACGGCGAAATCCTGGATGAACTCAAGCCGGCCAATCGCGAGTGGGTGCCGCTCGGGCGGATCTCGCCCTACGTCGTGGCCGCCTTGATCGCGACGGAAGACCGCCGCTTCTACGACCATCACGGCATCGACTGGAAGCGGATCGCGGCGGCTGCAGTGCACACGCTTTCCGGCGACCGGCAAGGCGGCTCGACCATCACGCAGCAGCTTGCGCGCAATCTCTATCCCGACGATATCGGCCGCGCGCCGACGCTGACCCGCAAACTCAGGGAAGCCATCACGGCCTTCAAGATCGAAGCCGTGTACAGCAAGGACCAGATCCTCGAGACCTACCTGAATACGGTGCCGTTCCTGTACAACGCCTATGGCGTTGAAATGGCCGCACGCACCTACTTCAGCAAATCGGCCGACCGGCTCGATATCCTTGAAAGCGCGACGCTCGTCGGGATGCTGAAGGCCAACAGCACCTATAACCCTGTCCTCAATCCCGAGCGCGCCCTGCAGCGGCGCAACACGGTACTCGGGCAGATGAACAAGTACGGCAGGCTCGGGCCCGATGCCTACACCCGGCTCAAGCGGCAGCCGCTCCACGTCGATTTCGCGCCGCAGACCGAGCCGCCGGGCGCCGCGCCGCATTTTTCGGCGCAGTTGCGCAAATGGCTGATCGCATGGGCCGATCGCAATGGTTACAACCTCTACGCCGACGGGCTGGTCGTGCGCACGACGATCGATTTCCGCCTGCAAACCATGGCGACACAGGCGCTGGGCTGGCAGACCAATCAGCTGCAATGGATCGCGAACCAGGCATGGAACGAGCGCACGGGGTGCTGGCCGGGCAATGACCTGTTCCAGACGTTCATGCGCCAGACGCCCGACTACAGCGCCGCGCGCAAGGCCGGACAAAGCGACCGGGATGCAATCAGGAATCTCGCTTCCAATTCCAATTACGTCCGCGCACTCTGCCGGAGCAAGGCCCAGGTCCAGGCCGGATTTGTCGCGATCGATCCACGCAGCGGTGATATCAAGGCATGGGTCGGCAGCCCCGATTTCAGTGCCGAGCCGTTCGACCACGTGCAACAGGCGCGCCGCCAGCCGGGCTCGACGTTCAAACCCTTCGTCTATGGTGCAGCGTTCGCGGACGGCGCCCGGCCGGGCGATACGATCATGGACCGCAACGTGGCCATCCCGCTGCCCGGCAGTGCCATCTGGCGGCCGACCGACGCCGAGCCGCCCACCGAGCGGCCGATGACCTTGCGCGACGCGCTGGCGTTCTCGCGCAATCGCATCACGGCGCAACTCATGCAAAGAGAAGGCCCCGCAAAGGTCGCACGGCTGGCGCAGGCGATGGGCGTACGCGAGAGCCCGCTCGAACCGGTGCCTTCGCTGGCCCTCGGCACGAGCCCGGTGACGCTCAGGGAAATGGTCTCGGCGTACGCCACCATCGCCAACCGTGGCGCCTATGTCGAGCCGCGCATGGTGACCCGCATCGAGGATCAGCATGGCAAGGTCCTTACCGAATTCCCGAGCGCGGCGCCCGTACGGGCGCTGCCGGCCGAGGCCGCGCTGACGCTGGTCGACGTGATGCGCGATGTCGTCACGCGCGGGACCGGCTCGGACATCCGGACGCGTTTCGGAATCCGCACTGACGTGGCGGGCAAGACGGGAACGACGCAGGACAACGCCGATAGCTGGTTCATCCTCATGCATCCGCAACTCGTTGCAGGCGCGTGGGTGGGCTTCGACGATGGACGTGTGACCCTCGGCAGCTACTGGAGCCAGGGGGCGCGCAGCGCGCTGCCAATGGTGGGCGCCTTCTATGACATGGCGCTGCGCGCGCGGGCGATCGACCCCGGCGCACGCTTCAGCCCCGAAAAGCGGCCGCCTCCGCCAGCCAGGGCGCGGCCACATCGCTTCCTCTTCTGGCGATTCTGATCCTTGATCTGCCGCGCGCGGCATTCCGGACTGCGGCGCCCGGCTTGATGGCCAGGGCGCCGTCCTTCTTCGCCAGAGCGGTCAGCGACCACATCGTGGCAGGAGCTCCGCGAGTCCCCGCGGAATTGCCCTCACGCCTAGCACTGCCCCTTCTTGGCCTTGCCGGGCGGGCAGAACGACTCATTGCCGTACTGGTCGACACGGCAGTTGCCCTTCTTCGCCTGCCCCGGCGGGCAACCCGGTCCACCTTGCGGCTCGTCATGAGGGTACGGTGCAACAACGCAACCGCTCAGCAATGCGGTGCAGGCGGCAACGATCAGCAGCAAAGCCTTCATTCTTCTCTCCTGTTGAAATGGGCGTAAGCATACAGGCGTTCCAGGGCCGCTACTGCGCCGGTCTGTCCGACGGTCATCGCTGCGCCGGCGCCGCTCCGAAGAAGCGCACCGAAACATCGCTGCCCGGCGCCGGAGCAAACCGCGCGTCGCTGAACACGCGCGCCATGCCGTCCGCTTCCGTCAGATGCACGAGCGCCGGGCTCCAGCGCCGGGCACCAGCCTGGGCCTGGACAGCGCCAGCATACTGCCCCGCGGGCGGCAGGCAAATACCCTCGGGCAGACGAATTTCGGCCGCGCCGCTGGCGCGGGCGGGCGTCCCGGCCACCACCCGGGCGCGGATCTCGTGCGGACGCGCCAGCAATGCCGCAGCAGCACGCACGTCGCCACACTGGATCAGGCGGCGGGCCTCCGTGGATGAACAGCGCACGCCCTCCCCGGCTGCATCGGTAGCCCGCAGCCGCACCGGCTCGACGGCATACCCGTTCGCTTGGCCAAGCCGGTGGAGGTAATCGACGTCGCCCTGCCGTCCTCGTCCGCAGCGAAAATTCGCACCAACCACGAGGCGCCGCATGCCCAGACGCGCAAGCAGCAAGCCGCGAACGAAGTCATCCGCGCTGGCTTCGCTCAGGGCCCGGTCGAACGGCAGCACCAGGCAGTGGTCGACGGCGTTGCTTTCAGCCAGCAGCGCGATGCGGTCATCGACGGTGGAGATCATGCGGGGCGCACTCTGCGGCTGCAGGAACGCGCGTGGATGCGGGTCGAACGTCAGCAACACGGTCGGCAGCCCGAGCGAACGCCCGGTGGCGCGCAACCCGGCCAGGACCGCGCGGTGCCCGCGATGCACCCCGTCGAAGGTGCCGATCGAAACGACGGATGCCGCCAGCCGCAGCGGCGCGGCTCCCCTTGTCACCTGCATGATGGTCTCCTCCTCTTGTCATGCACCACATGCTAGGAGGCGATGGCGCAGGACGCCAATCCCCCGCCTTCATGACGACTATAACCAGCGCTCATCCCTCCGTGTCAGCCCCCGCAACCGCGCCCGCCATGGCTTCGTGGCGCGCGAACAGCCTGTGCACCAGCGCGCGGATCCACTGGTTGCCCGGCTCCCGGTGCACGCGGTCGTGCCAGTGCTGGGCGATGTCCATGCCGGGCAGCGCCAGTGGGGGCGTCACCACCGCCAGACCCAGGTCCTGGCATAGCGCGCGGGCCAGCGTCAGCGGCAGGATCGCCACGGCGTCCGAATGCCGGGCGATCAGGGCCGCGGTCGCGAAGCTCGGCACGCGGCAGACGATGTTGGTCTGCGGCACGGCCGCTTCGATGGCGCGCTCGGCGCTGAGGTGCTCGTGACCGGTACCGACCGCGGAAACCAGCACATGCTTCTCGGCGACGAACGCATCCGCCTCGCCAAGCTGCGCCAGCCGCGGATGGTCCCTGCGCACGACCGCGCCGTAGGTTTCGTGCCACAGCAACTGGCGGCGGATGCTCTGCGTCAGCGTGGGGAACGAGCCGATCGCCAGATCGACGAGACCATTCTCCAGCCAGACATCGAGATGCGTGGCATCGGCGTTGACCGCCTGCACCAGGATGCCCGGCGCTTCCTCCGCCAGCTGGCTCAGCAGCCGCGGCAGCATCTGCGAAGCGCCGGCATCCAGCAGGAAGAAGCTGAAGCTGCGCTGGCTGGTGCGCGGATCAAAGCTGACATGGTCCGAACGCAATGCACGCACGCTCCGGAGAATGGCCCGCACCGGCTCGCCAAGCTCCAGCGCCTTGGGTGTGGGCTCCATGCGCAGGCCCACCCGGACGAACAGCGGATCACCGAAATAGTGGCGCAGCCGCGCCAGCGTCTTGCTCAGCGCCGGCTGCGTCAGATTGAGCACGCGCGCCGCCTTGGTCAGGCTGCGCTCGCTCAGCAGCACATCCAGCACCAGCAGGTGATTCAGGCTGAGTTCGTCTTCATGACGCTGGGGAATAGTGTCCATGATGCGAGGTGATTAGCAAACGGGCCGGCTCGGCTGTAGTCTAGTTTCACACAGCTGACGCAGATCAGAAAGCAGGTTTCCAGAGACGAAACTTCATCCACGCCCGGTCGCGGCGCGAGGATGAAGGCCCCCATCAGGAGGAGATTGCCATGTCGTCAACAGTATCCATCGAAGCCGTCGCGAGCCGCGTTGCCGGAGTCGACATTGAAGCCGCCATCGATGCCGCCAGCTTCCGCGACGCCTTGTCGCGTGCCGTGACCGCGGTGACCGTCATCGCTACCGATGGCGCCGGCGGCCGCGCCGGCGTCACTTGCTCGGCGGTCTGTTCGGTCAGCGACTCGCCGCCCACGGTGCTCTTCTGCATCAACCACCGCAGCGCCGCGAACAGCGTGATCAAGTCCAACGGCGTGGTCAGCATCAACTGGCTGCACGCCAGCCAGACCGCGGTGTCCCAGCTGTTCGCCGGGGCCGGCGCGGTGCCGATGGCGCAGCGCTTCGACGGCGACAGCTGGGGCGTGTTCGCCACCGGCGCGCCATACAGCAAATCCGCCATGGTCGCCCTCGACTGCAAGGTCGTCGACCAGATCGAGATCGGCACCCACAGCGTCTTCGTCGCGCAGGTATTCGGCAGCGCCGGCACCGAAAGCCGCAACGACACGCCGCTGGTCTACTGCCGCCGCAGCTACGCCACCACGCAGCCGGTCGCAGCCTGACCCGCGCCCCCGGGCGCAACCCTCGAATTTCACCCCCGTGTCCGTATGCCCTTCTCCAGGGCAGGGACTGTCACACCCCTAAAACCCACCAAGGAGACCTCGCGATGATTCGCACTGGCAAGCAGTACCTGGAATCGCTCAACGACGGCCGCAACGTATGGGTCGGCAACGAGAAGATCGACAACATCGCGACGCACCCCAAGACGCGGGACTACGCGCAGCGCCACGCCGACTTCTACGACCTGCACCATCGTCCCGATCTGCAGGACGTGATGACCTTCGTCGACACCGACGGCGAACGCCGCACCATGCAGTGGTTCGGCCACTTCGACAAGGAGCAGTTGCGCCGCAAGCGCAAGTACCACGAGACCATCATGCGCGAGATGGCCGGCGCTTCGTTCCCGCGCACGCCGGACGTCAACAACTACGTGCTCCAGACCTACATCGACGATCCGTCGCCCTGGGAAACGCAGACGATCGGCGCCGAGGGAAAGATCAAGGCGAAGAATATCGTCGACTTCGTCAACTTCGCCAAGCGGCACGACCTGAACTGCGCGCCGCAGTTCGTCGACCCCCAGATGGACCGCTCCAGCCCGGATGCCCAGCAGCGCTCGCCCGGTCTGCGCGTCATCGAGAAGAACGACAAGGGCATCGTCGTGTCGGGGGTCAAGGCCATCGGCACCGGCGTCGCCTTTGCGGACTGGATCCACATTGGCGTGTTCTTCCGCCCCGGTATCCCGGGCGACCAGATCATCTTTGCCGCCACCCCGGTCAACACCCCGGGGGTAACCATCGTCTGCCGCGAGAGCGTGGTCAAGGACGATCCCATCGAGCACCCGCTGGCCTCGCAGGGCGACGAACTGGACGGCATGACGGTGTTCGACAACGTCTTCATCCCATGGTCGCACGTGTTCCACCTGGGCAATCCCGAGCACGCCAAGCTCTACCCGCAGCGTGTGTTCGACTGGCTGCACTATCACGCCCTCATCCGCCAGTCGGTGCGCGCCGAACTGATGGCCGGCCTGGCGATCCTGATCACCGAGCATATCGGCACCAACAAGATCCCGGCCGTGCAGACCCGCGTGGCCAAGCTGATCGGCTTCCACCAGGCCATGCTGGCGCACATCGTCGCCAGCGAGGAACTGGGCTTCCATACGCCGGGGGGCGCCTACAAGCCGAACATCCTGATCTACGACTTCGGCCGCGCTCTTTACCTGGAGAACTTCTCGGAGATGATCTACGAGCTGGTCGACCTCTCCGGACGCAGCGCGCTGATCTTCGCCAGCGAGGACCAGTGGAACGACAAGACCCTGAACGGCTGGTTCGAGCGCATGAACAACGGCCCGGTCGGCAAGCCGCACGACCGCGTGAAGATCGGCCGCGTGATCCGCGATCTGTTCCTGACCGACTGGGGCAACCGCCTGTTCGTCTTCGAGAACTTCAACGGCACGCCGCTGCAGGCCATCCGCATGCTGACCATGCAGCGCGCCGAGTTCTCGGGCGCGGGCCCCTACGGCGCGCTGGCCCGCAAGGTCTGCGGCATCGAACTCAGCGATGACCACGAGAGCGAATACAAGGCCACGGCCGGCTACGCCCAGGCACTGGATTCTGCGCGCCACCAGGAAAAGCTCGCCCTGAGCGGCACGATGACCGTGTGACCACCTGATCTTCCGGCCGGGTCCTGTTCGTCCCTATCCGGCCGGAACACCCGAACCATGCAAGGAGTGCAACATGCAAACCAATGAACTGCTCGACAAGATCTTCCGCGGCGCGCGCAGCCAGAATGGCTGGCTGCCCACGCCGGTACCCGACAGCAAGCTGCGGGAACTCTATGAGCTGATGAAATTCGGCCCTACCTCGGTCAACTGCTCGCCGGCCCGGCTGGTGTTCGTGCGCACCGAAGAAGGCCGGGCCAGACTGCGCCCGGCACTGGCGCCCGGCAACGTCGAGAAGACCATGGCCGCGCCGGTCGTCGCCATCGTCGGCTACGACACCCGCTTCTACGAACACCTGCCGGAGCTGTTTCCGCACAACCCCGCGGTCAAGGCATGGTTCGAGGGCGACGAAAAGGTGGACTTCGCGAACACCACGGCGTTTCGCAACGGCACGCTGCAAGGCGGTTATCTCATCGCCGCGGCACGCGCAGTGGGCCTGGATTGCGGCCCCATGTCGGGCTTCAACAACCAGGCCGTCGACCAGGCATTCTTCGCCGGCACCAGCATCCGCTCGAACTTCATCTGCGGCCTTGGCCACGGCGACCCCGAAAAGGTGTTTGCCCGTAGTCCACGCCTGTCGTTCGACCAGGCCTGCCAACTCGCCTAGCGGCCGGGAGTCTCGCCATGCAAGAGTACGACCAGCATAACCTGACCAGGGCCGTGATTGCGCGCCTGGCCGAAACGCCCGAGGCGCGCACCAGGGAGATCATGACCAGCCTGGTGCGGCACCTGCACGACTTCGCACGCGAAGTGAGGCTGACCGAGGCCGAATGGATGCGGGGCATCGAGTTCCTCACCGCCACCGGGCACATGTGCGACGACAAGCGCCAGGAGTTCATCCTGCTCAGCGATGTGCTGGGCCTGTCGATGCTGACCGTGGCGATGAACCACGAAAAGCCGGACGGCTGCACCGAGTCCACCGTGTTCGGGCCCTTCCACGTCGAGGGCGCACCGCACTACGCGCATGGCGCGGATCTGGCGAACGGCGCCAGGGGCGAGCCCTGCGTGGTCCATGGACGGGTCACGGGCGCGGATGGCCGGCCGGTTGCCGATGCCGTGGTGGAAACCTGGCAGGCGGACGCCGACGGGCGCTATGACGTGCAGTACGAAGGGCTCGAAGTGGCCCAGGGCCGCGGCGTGCTGAAGTCGGGCGATGATGGCCGCTTCCACTTCCGCACCATCGTCGCGCAGGCCTACCCGATTCCTGACGACGGCCCCGTTGGCGAGTTGCTTCGCGCCACCGGCCGTCATCCATGGCGGCCTGCGCACCTGCACTTCATGATCAAGGCACCTGGCTACGAGACACTCGTTACGCACGTCTTCCGGCGCGGCGACAAGTATCTCGATTCCGATGCCGTGTTCGGCGTGCGCAAGTCCCTGATCGGCGACTGGGTTCGCCTGGCCGACGGCACCTACCGGCTCGACTTCGACTTCGTGCTGAATCCGGCCCGCTAGCACCGGCACAGGCCGCGCCGCCCGCGAGGACGGCGCGGCTGCAACCACGCACCGCGCCAGCCGGCCCGGTGTATCACGCGGTCTTTCGGAGTGGCGAATGGGTTCGATAGATGGCACCAAGGCGTGGCGGACACGCGCACCGCTGCCGGTCCGGTTCGGGCGGCTGGCGCTCGTCGCCGCATGCGCTGCGGCCAGCGTGCCGGCGCGCGCCACGGAGGGTGGCGGCAACTCCTACCCCATCGGGGTCGACAATCTGTATTCGGGCCTGATGCTGCCCGAGGGCGCCAACTGGCTGCTGTTCTACCAGCATTACGATGCGGGCAGCTCCAGGGACAATGCCGGCCACGACAACCCGAGACTGGCCAGCTTCCACCTGCGGCTCGACGCGCTGGCGCCGCGCCTTTCCTATGTCTGGCCCGGCGTCAGGCTGTTGGGCGCCAACCTGGAAACGCGCGTGGTGGTGCCCATCGTGTCGGCCAATCTCGACATGTCCGTTGCCAGGCCGGCCCCCCTGCCGCCGCTCGACAAAGGCGGCAACAAGACCGGCCTGGCGGACATGACCCTGGCCCCGGTGATGCTCGGCTGGCACAGCGGCTCGTTTCATCAGACAGCAGGCATCGAGTTCCACCTCAAGACCGGCGCCTACGATGTCCATGACCCGGTCAATATCGGTCGCAACTACTACCAGATCGCACCGAGCTACGCGTTCACCTGGTTTCCGACCCACAAGGTCGACATCAGCGCCAGGTTCCGCTACGGCTTCAACACGCGCAACCAGGCCACCCGCTATCAGTCCGGCGATGAAGCCACCATCGAATTCAGTGCCGGCTACCACGTCACGCCAAGGCTGACGCTGGGCCTGAACGGCTATTACTACGTCCAGACCACGGACGACACCCAGGACGGCCTGCGCGTCAACGGCAACGGCAACCGGGGCCGCGTCACGGCGCTGGGGCCGGATATCTGCTTCCAGTTCACCGACAAGATCAGCTTCTCGCTCAAGGGGCAGTTCGAGTTCGGCGCGCGCAATCGCCCCGAAGGCAACCGGATCTGGGCCATGGGCCGCCTGTCGTTCTGACTGGCCCCAACCATCCCGAACAGCAATGGAGACCCCAAGATGAACCCGTTCCAGTACTCCGCCCGTGCCCAGCGCGTCGTCTTCGGCGCCGGCACCATCAGGCAGGTTGGCGAGGAAGTCGATGCGCTGGGCGCATCCAGCGTCCTGGTGCTCAGTACACCCGAGCAGCGCCCGCTGGCCGAACGCGTGGCGGACCTGCTCGGCGCGCGTGCGGTCGGCATCTTCGACCGTGCCGTGATGCACGTGCCGGTCGAGACCGCGCGCGCGGCCTGTTCGACGGCATTCGAACTGGGCGCCGACAGCGTGGTGGCGATCGGCGGCGGCTCGACCACAGGGCTCGCCAAGGCCATCGCCCTCGAGATGAGCCTCCCGGCGCTGGCAATCCCCACCACCTATGCCGGCTCCGAGATGACGGCGATCTACGGGCTCACCGATGCGGGCCTGAAGCGCACAGGCACCGACGTGAAGGTGCTGCCGCGCACCGTCATCTACGACCCGGAACTCACCTACTCTCTTCCGCTTGCGGTCAGCGTCACCAGTGGCATCAACGCGCTGGCCCACGCCGCCGAGGGCTTGTATGCGCATGACCGCAATCCGGTTTCGGACCTGATGGCAAGGGAGGGAATACGTGCCATCGCGGCGGCGCTGCCGGCGCTCGTTGCCGGACGGAAGACGGCCGTGCTGCACGCGGCGCGCGCCGAAGCGCTGTACGGAGCGTGGCTGTGCGGTGCCGTGCTGGGCAGCGTGGGCGTGGCCCTGCATCACAAGCTCTGCCATACGCTCGGCGGCAGCTTCAACCTGCCGCATGCGGAAACGCACACCATCATCCTGCCGCACGCGCTTGCCTACAACGCCAAGGCGGCACCGGCCGCCATGGCCGCCATCGCGCAGGCCATGGGCGCAGAGGGCGCGGCACAAGGTGCGTTCGATCTGGCACGCAGGACCGGCGCCCCGCTCGGCTTGCAGCAGATCGGCATGCGGGAGGATGAACTCGACAAGGCGTGCGAGATCACCATGCAGAACCAGTACCCGAATCCGCGACCGCTCGAAGCCGTGGCGATCCGCGAACTGCTGCAGCATGCCTGGGAGGGCCGCCGGCCAGTCTGAGGCGGGAGGAACGCGTGGGCACCACTGTGCAACCGGCCATAGGGGTGCAGGACTTCGCCTGGGTCACCGTTCCAGGCAGAACTTGAAGGGTACGAAATGTGGAAGGTCCCAAAGGAATACAACCACTTTGCGTTCGGCGCGATACAGGCCGGTGTCACGTGCGCGGTGGCCTCGGCGATTGCAAGCATGCAGTTCCTTGCCGAGGGAAGCTTTGTCTCGCACTGGCTGCGCGCGTACTTGCTTTCGTGGGCGGCGATGCTGCCCGTGGTCGTGGTCGCGGCACCGTTCATTCGCCGGCTCGCAAACCGAATCACACGCTGAACGATGGCCGTGGTTCTCTCGGCGGTGCCAATCAACTGGGTTGCTAACGATGATCAAGCATATTGTGATGTGGACGGTGAAAGGTTCGACTCCGGAAGAGAAGAACGAGGGCGTGCGCCGCATACAGGCGGCGTTCAACGGACTGCTCGGTGTGATCCCGGGTCTGATGGCGCTGGAGGTGGGCGCCGATGTCAGCCGCGTCGGGTACGCGTGCGATGTGGTGCTCTACACGGAGTTCAAATCCAGGGAGGCACTGGACGCATACGCAACCCATCCCGATCACCTGAGGATCAAGCGCGAACTGGCTGATGTCAGGATCGACCGTCACCAGGTGGACTATGTCGGCTTCACCAGCATATCCCGGGCGTACTTGAGTCCCATGCCATAGCCACCGCCAAAACGCTCGACCAGTCCGCGAGCCCGGTCATAGGTTTCCTTGCGCGTCCAGTCCCTCTGGAACTCGAGCAGGACCTGCAACCAGCTCGTCACCTCTGCGCCCTTGGAACGCATGCGGTCCAGCGCGTAGTGGTGGGAATCGACGGTCGCCCCGCCGCAGGCGTCCGCCACGACAAAGGCCTGGTAGCCCTCGGCCAGGCAGCACAGGACCGGGAAGCACACACAGGCCTCCGTCAGCATGCCCGCGAACAGGAGCTTCTTCCTGCCGGTGGCAATCACGGCCTGCCGCGCGGCGTCGTCCTCCCACAGGTTCATGGAGCGCCGGTCGTACACCGGAACGTCGGGCAACAGCTCCCGGATGGCCGGAAACGGCGGACCGCTGTACACCTTCGTGGCCGATGTCGAAAGAATCGTGGGGACGTCAAACGTCCGGGCGGTCTCGACAAGCGCCACCAGATTATTGAGGAGCTGCTGGCGGTCCATGGACTGCACCGCAAATCCCAGGCCCGCCTGCGGATCCACCAGCACCAGTGCACACTCCTGCGGAGAATTGAGTTCGTCCATCTCGCACCTGCCTCGAAAGCTGAAGTTTAGTAACGCACTGCCCCAAGACCTTCAGGCTAGTCGATCGTCGCCGGGCACCCAAGTACGCCTTCTGGCGCGCGCAGGATCGGACACTTGCGGCTTGCATCGCCAGGCAGAATGCTCGCGCCCTGCCTCCTGCCCGGTGCCGGGCTTGTCCGCCGGAAAACCAGGAAAGGCTGCGAATTGCGCACTTCCCGGATATAGTGGGCCTGGGTCTTTATCCGAAAGCCAACGCGGCGCGGAATGCCGGGTTCTCGCGCCGCGCGACCAGGGTGCCATACATGGATTACCTGACACATCCCCTTGCCTTAGGCGTCGCGGTGGTCCTGTGCGATGTACTGGCCTGGCGCCTCATCCGCCCGGAAGGCAGGCGGCTGCGGATCATCGTGCGCGTTGCGGTATTCGCCCTGCTGAGCCTCGTGCTCGTCAGGAACGGCATGAGCCCGCTTGGAGGTGCCCCGTTCCCCGGGCAGCCCATGCACCAGTTCCTGGCCCAGGCGCTGCAGATCGTGTGGTGGCTTCTGGGCGCCCGCATTCTGACGATCACGCTGGATGCGCTGTTCCTGCCCAAGGCCTGGCAAGGCGAACGCCTGTTTCAGGACGTGCTGGGCGCGGTGATCTTCGTCGCGGCGGCGGTAGCCGCCACGGCCTACGTGCTGGACCTGCCCGTCAGCGGCTTGCTTGCCACGTCGGGGGCCCTGGCGATCATTGTCGGCCTGGCGATCCAGAGCACGCTGGGTGATGTATTTTCCGGACTCGTCCTGAACACCACGCAGCCCTACCACCTGGGCGACTGGGTATCGATCGACGGTATCGAAGGCAAGGTCGTGGAGATAAACTGGCGCGCCACGCACCTGTTGAATGGCCAGGGAAATCTCGTGGTCATTCCCAACAATACGATCGCCCGCTCCAAGATCATCAACTCCAGCCGGCCTTCGGAACTGCATGGCGTCAGCGTAACGATCGAGGTCACGCCGGAGGCCCGCCCGAAGGCCGTCATCGAGGCACTGGAACGCGCGATCACGGGCTGCCAGACCGCGCTGCCCAATCCCAAATCATCCGTCGTGGTCAAGCACGCAGGCACCAATTCGATCGAATATGAAATGACCTGCTACGTCGCGACCTTGGCGAACAAGCTTGTCGCGACAAACCAGCTCTTTGACCTGGCCCACCGTCATCTGGCCGCGGCGGATATCGGCCTGCGCTCGCTCGGCGTTCCGGGCAACCTCCCGCCAGCCATCGACCGTCGCGTCAGGTTGCTTTCGACGGTAGGAATCTTCCAGGCCGTTGGCACCGACGAACTGATGCAACTGTCCCGGCGTCTGTCGCGGCACGAGTACGCGCCCGGCCAGGTTGTGGTGTCGAGTTCCGATGTCACCGACTACCTGCTTCTCGTCGATTCCGGCGTACTCTCGGTCTACCGCCTGCGCGACGGGCAAGCGGCGGAGATCAACCGGCTGGGACCGGGAGATGCATTGGGCGAACCGGGCGTACTGGCCGGAATCGCCATGGACGCCACCATCGAGGCGGTCACCGATGCCGTGCTCTACCGGCTCGACAAGGCAGACCTCACCCCGGTCCTGCAGTCGCGTCCCGAAGTCGGAACCCAGATGTGCCAGCTTCTGTCCCAGCGGCGTGAATCCGGCCGGGACCTGGCCATCATCCAGCCACCGCCAGCGAGCAAGGTGGGCATCCTTCAGTGGCTGCAGGACAAGATGCACAGCATCCACCATCTCGCGGGCGATCGCGGAACGTGAGTTGTGTAGTCGAGCGCCGGCTGGACCGGTGCATGGTGGCCGAGACCGCCTCCGAAGCCGACCTCGCGGTACCACGAGGTCGAAGGCTGTTCTGGAGTATCGAGGTCTCAGGGGGGGGCTGACTGTCCCTGGCTCTCTCTAAAAGATGCCGGTCACCTATTCGGCCAATGTTCCGCTCACGCCTTTCTTTGATTTATCCTTGCGCCGCGCGCGGCGTGCACTACGCTTTAGAAGCTTCTTTTAGCGCACTGTCATTCCGCCCCGATCGAAAGCTCGCTTCCTGGTAAGACCCGGCCACCCCGCCCTTAGAGAAGGAAACCATGCGAAAGCTGCTTGCCGTAGTCGCCCTCATGCTTGCCATGGCCCACGCGTCACACGCACAGGTGAAGCCATATCCATCGGGCTTTCGCAATCAGAATATCAAGACCGACGGGGCTACCTTGTTTGTACGTGTAGGTGGCCAAGGGCCGGCGGTGGTATTGCTGCACGGATTCGGCGACACGGGCGACATGTGGGCACCATTGGCCGCCGAGCTGGCGCGCACACATACCGTGGTGGTTCCTGATCTGCGGGGTATGGGGCTGTCGTCACACCCGGACGGCGGCTATGACAAGCGCACGCAGGCTGGCGACATCCGGTCAGTGCTGACTCAACTGAATATCGATCAGGCCGACGTGGTCGGCCATGACATTGGCACCATGGTCGCATTCGCCTATGCGGCGCGCTATCCGGACAAGACAAAGCGCCTGGTCGTGATGGACGCTCCGGTGCCGGGGGTGCCGCCATGGGAACAGATCGTCCGTATGCCCGCGCTCTGGCACTTCTCTTTCGGCGGCCCCGATGCGGAGCGGCTGGTGAAAGGCCGGGAGCGAATCTATCTGGACAGGTTCTGGAATGAATTTGCCGGGGATGCCTCGAAAATCGACGAGGCGACACGGGTTCACTACGCCCGGATCTATGCGAGGCCGGGCGCCATGCATTCCGCGTTTGCGCAATTCCTGTCGATCCCGCAGGACGCCGAGGACAATCAGAAATCGCTGGCGAACAAGCTGAGCATGCCCGTGCTGGCGATTGGCGGCGAGAAATCCTTTGGACAGAACGAGGCAATCGTCATGCGAAATGCCGCCAGCAACGTCAAGGAACTGGTCGTTCCCAATGCCGGGCACTGGCTAATGGAAGAACAGCCACAAGCCACGGTGAACGCCATCGTCGATTTCCTCGCGCAATAGCGCCAGGTCTTGACTACACAGCTCCCGGGGGCGTTACCGTAGAACGTCCAGGCGGCTGGCGAAGTGAAGCTGGCACCGTCTACCGTAATACCCGGCAGGGCCGGAGTCCACGGTGACCGAAGGTGGACGTGTGGTGCACTGCGCGCGCCATGCTGCCGTACATTCGGCTCGTCTGCAGATGCGTGGGGTGTCAAGAAAGCATGACTTAGTCGGCCCGGACCTTCGACGACGCCTGCCGGAACGGCACGGACTTGGATCTCCTTCATAGGAAAGGAGATCACCATGAAAGCACTGCCCCCCTTCCAGCAATCGCGTGCCATGGAAGTCTGAAAGCTGTCTTTGCTTTCCGGTCGGCTCGAACGGCAGGAGTGGGTCGCAGATTCAACCGCAGCTATGCGGTGGGCCAGCCGTGCGAGACAGGCCAATCATAGGCAACGTCGGCGATCTGACCAGCTTAGCCCTGAAAGCTCATATGCAGCTTTATCCACCGGTAAGAGTCGTGGCATGAAATGTCAAGCACAAGGAAGGGAATGCAAAGTTGCACTGCTGCGTCCCGCCTACTCTGGTTGCAGAGATAGCCGAACTTGCCTGCCGACTCCCAGCCATGCTGGCCAAAGTCGGGGTATTCGGTGCGCAAGGCAGCGTCACCAGAAGCGGATCATCCTGAATGCATCGAACCGGGGATCTGACGAGCGAGCCTGGGTTCACCCTTGCAACGTCCCCCACTCGAATTGCACGGGGATGATTGCAAACTCGAGCTATTTATAGTGAAGAAAATCGATCTTAATTTGGAGTGCATGCGATGCTGGAAGTCGCCAGATACCGTCACGAGGAGAACTACCTCAGTTACCAGAAAGCTAACCGTCGCACCGATGAGGTAACGGAGCTGCGACGCTGTGCGATTGGACAGCGCAAGACCCTGCTAAGCATCCTGGAAGGTAGAGCCTTTGAGAGCCTGGGTGGGCGCACTGGGAAAATAGGCGATTTTCTCAAAGAGCGTTATTTGGAATGCGAAGCTTACTGCCAGATCTTGCTACGCGGGCCGGACGAATTGGAACTAATCAATGTCCGCTTCTTCGTGCGGAGTATGGACAAGACGATTGATCTGCTGGTCGATGCCGCATTCGAGCTTGACCGTCGAAGCAGAAACGTGCGTCGCCAGAATTAAAGATCTCGACTGCAGGACAACCTGGGCGACCTCCGGATAATCCTCGAGGCCAACGCTCAAGGCCCCTGCTGCCATCGCAAGGGCCCGAGCCTGAGCCGCCGCCTGCCCACGTGTCGATGAAGTTGCCTGGACAAGTCCGGACGATCTGAGCTGCTGCAGGCGTCCCGCCGACGGGCGGGCCTCATCGGGCGCACCCGACCCCGAGGCAAAAGACAGAAGGGATCATGAGCCACTTCGCGACAGCATTTCTTTGTAGATAACGCAGCTATGGACCGCACCGGTTCATGGGATGAAACCGCACGCGCAACGCTTTCCGCTTCCTCCCGATAGTGGCGCAGCCAACTATAAGGCTGCGCCAGGGAATTGTTGCACCGCAGCTTCCGCCAAGCGGCCTTGTCGGGCCGCTGGCCGTGGCTAGACTAAATAGGCACACGCGCATTTGGCCGCGCGGGTGCCCACTCATGCGGGTCCGTTGGCTGCACGCTTCCCTGGCAGGCTTTGTCCTGGTTGCCCTACTTGGCGCGCTGGCGTCCTGGGCGCCGGTTGCAGTGGCGCAGCAAAAGCCTGCCTCCGCCCAGGCTGCGGCAAGTTCGGCCGCCGCGCGTCCCCGCGCAGCCGACGAGACAACCACGCGGCAGCTCAAGCTCGTCAACAAGGCGGCGAAAGGGGACTTCGACGCGATGCTCGAGCGTCGCACCATCCGTGTGTTGGTACCGTACAGCCGCACCCTCTACTTCGGCGACCAGGGCCATGAGCGCGGACTGACCGCGGAGCTGGTGCGCGATCTTGAGCGGTACCTCAACAAGACCTACGCCACGCGCCTTGAGAACCGGCCGCTGACCATCTACATCATTCCCACCACGCGTGACCGCCTCCTTCCGGACGTGGAAGCCGGCCTGGGTGACATTGCGGCCGGCAACCTGACAGTAACGGAGGAGCGGCTGAAACTGGTCGATTTTGCCGCCCCGCGTCACCAGAAGCCGGTGCGCGAGGTAGTGGTGACCGGACTCAGGGCGCCAGCGCTCAAGCACCTGAATGATCTCGCCGGCAAGACGGTATATGTGCGCAAGTCCAGCAGTTATTACGAAAGCCTGATCGCACTCAACAACCGCCTGCGCCGTACGGGCAAGGCGCCCGTAAGACTGATGCTTCTACCGGACGAGGTGGAGGACGAGGACGCGATGGAAATGGTGAATGCCGGCCTGTTGTCCATCGTGGTGGTAGACGATTGGAAAGCAAAGATGTGGGCACAGATCCTGCCTCATGTCAGGGTGCGTGACGACCTGGTGTTGCGCAACGAGGGCTACACAGGATGGGCCTTCCGGAAGAACAGCCCATTGCTTCGGCGGGCGCTCGATGACTTCGATGTCAATTACATGAAGAAGCTTGGCATTGCCGAATACCGGCTCAAGCAGTACATGCGTCGACCGCCACCTGCTCGAAGAGCATAAGCTGGGTGAGAAGCTGTTTGCCGAAGTTGGCCGGGTGCTGCAAACCAGGGGCGTAAAGCTCAACAGCGGCACGATCGTGGATGCCAC
>NZ_CAJPUY010000036.1 GCF_905397275.1 Cupriavidus yeoncheonensis
CTTGCGTGGAATGACCACGCGGCGTCGGCCACGCCTAGCCCTGCGGCCCGGCAACAGCCTTCGCGCCCCTTCCTCATTCTGAAATGGGTTCCAAGTGAAGATTGCCGCGCGTGTTGTCGCAACAAGCCGGCCCCGCAGTTGAACATTTTCTGGCTCTGTATTTTACGATCGTATAATATAAACTCCGTGGCTAGCGGTTGGGGGCGAAGCTCCCCCGCAGTACCCTGGAGACAAGTATGACGATGCAGCTGGAGACGTCCCGGCATGAGACTGGAGCGACCTTGCCCGCCAACGGGCTGTCCTATGCGAAGGGAGACACTTCGCCGCCGCTGAGCGAGCAGACCATCCCCGCACTGCTCGCGGAGACGGTAAAGCGGTTCGGCTTGCGGCCCGCGGTCATCTTTCGCGAGCAGGGCATTCGCTGGAACTGGCAGGAATTCTCCGACGCCGTGAATGCGATGGCCGCAGGCCTTCACGCACTCGGCCTGCGCCGGGGCGACCGCATCGGTATCTGGTCGCCCAATCGCTTCGAGTGGACCGTGACACAGTTCGCCACGGCCCGCCTTGGCCTGGTACTGGTCAATATCAATCCGGCCTATCAGCTTGCCGAGGTCGAGTACGCACTGAACAAGGTGGGCTGCAAGGCGATCATCGCGCCCGAGTCCTTCAAGACGTCGCGCTACCTGGAGATGCTGCAGACGCTGGCTCCGGAACTGCAGCACTGCGAGCCCGGCGCGCTGCAGGCGGCGAGACTGCCGGCACTGCGCTGGGTCATTCGCATGGAGAACGTGGCCACGCCCGGCATGCTGACCTGCCTGGACGTGGTGGCGCGCGGCGCCGGCGTGGACGTCAGCGAGCTTGACGCGATTTCGGCCGGACTCGATCCGCGCGATCCCATCAACATCCAGTTCACAAGCGGCACGACCGGCGCGCCCAAGGGCGCGACCCTCACGCACCGGAACATCGTCAACAATGCCCGCTACGTCGGCATGGCGATGAATCTGCGGGACGATGACCGGCTATGCATTCCCGTGCCGCTATACCATTGCTTCGGCATGGTCATGTCTGTCCTGGTGTGTACCTTCACCGGTGCCTGCATGGTCTTCCCGGGCGAAGCGTTCGACCCGGTGGCGACAATGGCAGCGATCAGCGAAGAGCGTTGCACCGCCCTCCACGGCGTGCCTACCATGTTCATCGCCCAGCTCGATCACCCGGGTTTCGCGAGCTACGATTTTTCGAGCCTGCGTACCGGCATCATGGCCGGCGCTCCCTGTCCGATCGAAGTGATGAAGCGGGTGGTCGCCGACATGCACATGACGGAGATCACCATTGCCTACGGCATGACCGAGACGAGTCCTGTCTCGTTCCAGAGCGCGACGGATGACCCGCTCGACCGGCGCGTCTCCACCGTGGGCCGGGTGCAGCCACATCTGGAGTGCAGGGTGGTCGATGCGGACGGTCAGACCGTAGCGGTTGGCGTCACGGGAGAGCTGTGTACGAGAGGCTACTCGGTCATGCCCGGCTACTGGGACGACGAGCCACGCACGCGCGAATCCATCCGCGACGGCTGGATGCATACGGGAGACCTGGCCACGATCGATGCCGAGGGATACTGCAATATCGTCGGCCGCGTCAAGGACATGCTGATCCGCGGCGGCGAGAACGTCTATCCGCGCGAGATCGAGGAGTTCCTGTTCCGCCATCCCAAGGTGCAATCCGTCCAGGTTTTCGGGGTGCCCGACCCCAGGTATGGGGAGGAGATCTGTGCGTGGATCGCACTCCGGCAGGGTCAGGGCGCGACCGAGGAGGAGATCCGCGAGTTCTGCCGGGGCCAGATCGCCCACTACAAGATTCCGCGCTATATCCGGTTTGTTGACGAGATGCCCATGACGGTCACCGGCAAGGTGCAGAAGTTCGTCATGCGCGACAGCATGATTCGAGAGCTCAACCTGAGCGAAGGAAAGACTGCCTGACCCGGCTGGAAGTCACTGAGTACCGTTGGTCGCCCGGAGAACGCCCGGGCGTACCAACGGTGCCAACTGTCTGCATCGACTAGGCGTTGTCCGTTGCCGCACGGAGGAAACCGGCCACCTGCTGCTGGGCGGTGGCGGCGGCATCGATGAGGCCGCGCATGCTGTAGAACGTATGCAGCATGCCCTGGTAGCGGACGCATGTGGCCGGAACACCCGCCTCGGCCAGCCTGGCCGCATAGGCTTCGCCGTCGTCGCGGACAGCGTCGCACTCTGCGCTGATGACGAGCGCAGGCGGCAGGCCGGCATGGCTTGCTGCGAGCAGGGGTGAAAGCTTCCATGCCGACGGCAATACGCCATGCCGGAGTGCATAGGTATGGAAGGCATATTCGACATCGGCCTTGCGCTGCATGAAGCCTTCCGCGTAGGTGTTCAGTGAATCTGCCTGAAGACGCGCATCCGTAGCGGGATAGACGAGCGCCTGCGCCAGGATGCGGGGGTGCGCCTGGTCCCGTGCAAGCAGGCAGACGACCGCAGCGAGATTGCCCCCGGCAGATTCGCCGAACACCGTCATCCGTCCTGTCGGGAGCCCGAGTTCGGCGCCGTGGGAAGCGATCCAGCGGGTCGCGTCCCACGCGTCGTCCACGGCCGCAGGAAAGCGGTGCTCGGGCGCCAGTCGATAGTCGACGCTCACGACGGCAAGCCCGGAATCGTTGGCGAGGTGCCGGCATACGGCGTCGAAGCTGTCGATGCCGCCCATCAGCCACCCGCCACCATGGAACGCCACGACAACGCCGTTAGCCTCGCTGGGTTGGTAGATGCGCAGGGGAATTTCGCCTCCGGCGCCCGGGATGCGGAGATCGAAGACCTTGTCGATGTGGGGACCACGCGGACGGGCATTGGTCCGTTCGGCAATGCCCGCACGTGCTTCCTCGGGACTCACTTCTGCCATGCTCGGCCTTGCCGCGGCCGCGGCGGCAAGAGGCCGAAGGGAAGGGTGAATCCCGTCTTGAGGGTGAGAGGCTTTCATCGTACTCAGGGGGTCGGCGTCGCCGAGGGAGCGAACGTGATCTTCGGCACAGCGGCCATGACGCCCAGGCCACCATCGACATTGACGATCTCCCCGGTCATGTGGGCGCTCAGGTCCGAGGTCAGGAATAACAGGTGCCCCGCAATTTCCGCCGGCGTGGCTGCGCGTCCGAGGGGTATGGCGTTGCCGACGTTCGCCCACGTCGCTTCGTCCAGCCGCTGGTTCAGCCGCGGCGTGCGAACGAAGCCCGGCGAGACGGCATTGATGCGGATGTTGTGCCGCCCATACTCCACCCCTGCGGAGCGGACGAAATGGTGCAATGCTGCCTTCGATGCGGCGTAGGCGACTTCATTCGGCACCACGCGCTCACCCGCAAGCGAGCCGACAAACGCAAAGGTGCCGCCGCCATCGGCCTTCATCATCTCGCCGGCGATCTGCACTGCCAGGAAGGCGTGGCGCACGACCACGTCGAACTGCAGGTTCCACGCCTCGTCGTCAAACTCGGCCAGCGGCTTGACACCCGCGATGCCGATGATATCGACCACGCCGTGGATGCGGCCGAAGTGTCGGCGTGCCGTGTCGAACACGCGCTGCATATCGGAGCGCGAGGTCGCATCGGCCGTGCAGGGGATGCCGCCGGTCTTGTCGGCAATGCTCCTGGCAAGGTCTTCGTCCCGATCGACGCACAGCACGCGGGCACCGGCCTGGGCCAGTGCGCGGACGGTCTGTTCGCCAATTCCCTGGCCGGCGCCGAGGACCACGATCCCTCGTCCATCGAGTCGCAGGAGGGACAAGTAGTCCGGGGTGTGGTCGTGGTTCTGGTTGGTGTCAGTGTTCACGGCATGCTCTCCTTATGCGGCTTCGGTCCGGCGATGCGACGGCAAGAGGTCTTGCCACGCCGCTCCCTCTTCCAGTTGCGAATCACAGGCGCCCACGCCGCTCAGGTCGAGTCCGAGTGCGGCCGGTTGCTGGTTCTGCATGGCGCGCCGGACCGATTCCAGCAACACGCGACGCACGCGCACGACCGCCTGGTCCGCCGGGACGAGGTGTTCGCGCGAACGGTCATAGAGGGGGCCCTGCGACAGGGCGATCGTCGCATCCTCCACCTCGACGCCTCGCAAGCCGGTCCAGCTTTCCCGCATCAGCTCCCGGTTCTGGCCGAACGAGTCCGCCCAGCTTGCCGTAAAAGCGCAGTTCTTGCGATCGTAGTAGCGCTGGTCGTTCAGGCCCAGCAATCCAATGATCGTCTCTTCGGTCACAGGAGCGTTACCGTGCACAACGATGTAGGTGCTGGTGTGGGTGTCGTCTTCGGGCACTTCGAGGACGGTAAAGAGAAACTCCGGTGCGGGAATGATGCGGCCGTACGGGACGATGAACGGGACCACGCGGGCATTGCGGATGCGCGGATCATCCGTCTTGCGCAGCGCGACATACTGGAAGCCGAAAGCCGTCTCTTCGATCTTCAGCGCGGGCTCCAGGTCGTTCGAGGCGAGCGCGGCGGGGTTGACCACGTCGGGATTGCGCGAGAACTCATTGTCCTTCCAGCCCGGTCGCGCCATGTTGGTGTGCAGCACACCAACATGGGAGCTGTCCTCGCCACCTTCCACCAGCTGCAGGTAGTTGCACGCCACGTTGATGCGCAGGACTACGCGGTGCGCGGGTTCGGCATCCATGAATGCGTAGCGCGAGAACGCGGGCTGCAATTCCCTGGGGCCGACGTAAGCCCAGATGATTCCGCCTTCCTCGCGAACGGGAAAGGCCGGTGCCTTCATCCGTGCGGCGTACTTCGGGTCTGCATGGTTGGGCGTCTCCATGACCGCGCCTGACGCGTTGAATTTCCAGCCGTGATAGAGGCAGCGGATGCCGCCTTCCTCGACACGGCCAAGCGCCAGCGAGGCGCCCCGGTGCATGCAGAGCTCTTCCATAAAGCCGACCTGCCCATGCGTGTCGCGAAAGGCGACATAGTCCTCGCCGAGCAGGCGCACGCGCAGCGGGGCGCAGTCCGGGTGCGGCAACTGGGCGGACGTACATACCGGGTGCCAGAAGCGGCGCATGAGGGTGCCGCCCGGCGTGCCCGGGCCGACATGGCAAAGCATGTCGTTGTCTTGGTGGGTCAACATATCAGTACTCCTGCTGTTCAGATTTCGCGATTGGGCTTACTCGGCGCGCACGCGCACGGGTGAAACGATCCGGTGATGGGGGACCAGCTGGCGCCAGTCCTCATCGGCGCCAATCTCGGCGGACACGCCGATAGCGCGACCCGCCTCGGCACGCAGCGCCGGAATTTCCTTGTGATCCCGCGCGGCGCGGGCGCACGCGAGCAGCGTGCGTTGAAGACGGCTGATCGCGATGTCGGCGGTGGACAGCAGTTCGCGGGAACGGTCGCGGATCGTGCCGCTGGAAATGCTGCACGCGGCGTCCTCCTGGGTAATGCTGTCGAGTCCGGTGAAATGGCCGTTGCGCTGGCGGGCGCGGTCCTGGCCGAATCCGTTGGCGAGGGACATGGCGGCCGGCGAGTCGCACGTGTCGGCGGTCATGCCATATTTGCGCAGCGTCGGCTCGTCCAGGCCGACGAAGGTCAATTGATGACTGCGCAACGGCTCTTCTCCAACGGGCTTGTCGGCGTCCCACCATACGTGGAAGAACCGGCAACGCTCATCATTGATCGGGACGATGGCGAGCCAGACGTCTCCGTTCGCATTGGCGATGAAGCACGGGGTGGCGAACGAGGTGACGCGCGCCATGCGCGCGCCGTCGGTCTCGCGGATGGCGACATAGTGGAAACCGAAGTCCGTCTCGTCCGCTTCGATCGTCGGCGATGCATCGAACTGCATATGCGAGATGTTCTTCGCATAGTCCAGGTCGGAGTCGTTGGTTTGCGCGAGGGCCGATCCGTGCAGTACGGTCAGGTGCGACGAATCGACGAGCCCTTCCATGACCTGGACGAAGTTGCAGTTGACGATCGCGCAGGCATTGATGCGGTGCGCGTCCGGTTGATCCATGAACGCCCAGTGAGGAAAGGGCGGCTCTTCGTCCTCCGGTCCCAGATAAGCCCAGACGAGCCCGCCCGCCTCGCGTACCGGATAGGTGCGACCCTTGATGCGCGCCTTGAATCCCGGGTCGCTGACATTGGGCGTTTCGAGCACCGTGCCATCGACCGCGAATTTCCAGCCGTGATAAATGCAGCGCAGGCCATCCCCCTCGGCGCGGGCCAACTGCATGGACGCACCCCGATGCAGGCACCCCTGCGCATAGAGTCCCGGGCGTCCCTGTCCATCACGCCACACGACAAAGTTCTCTCCAAGCACTTCGATGGTCTGCGGGTCCCCGTTTGGCAGCGGCATCTCGGCAGACTGCGCCACGGGGAGCCAGAACCTGCGCATGGCATCGCCCATGGCGGTGTCCCGGCCGGTTCTGCACATCAGTTCGTTATCCTGCCTTGTCAGCATGTTGGTTTCCTCATCCTTCAGAAATGGCGGCTGGCGGATTCAAAGATCGACGACCAGTCTTGGAGTCTTTGCGCGGGAGCAGCAGGGCATGAAGCTGTCGTTGCGTTCATGCTCATCGCTGGTGAGATAGAGATCCCGGTGGTCCGGCGTGCCGGACAACACCCTGGTCGCACAGGTGCCGCAGACGCCTTGCTCGCAGGAAAGCGGCAGATCGAATCCGGCCTCCAGGAGTGCGTGGGCGGCGCTCTGCTGTGCGGCAACCTGGATAACCCGGCCGCTGCTCCCGATCTCGATCTCGAAGGGCTGGTCGCCCGTATGGTCGATCGGGCCTGCGGCGAAGTACTCGCGATGCAGGTGTTCTTCATCCCAGCCCAGCTCGCTTGCCGTCTCGAGGATGTGGTTCATGAAACCCGCGGGTCCGCAAACGTAGAGATGCCTGTCCGGGGATGGGAGGCCTATTGCGGCGCGGGCATCCAGTTGCTGCTCCGGGGCGCCGTCATCGACATGCACGTGCGCCCGGTCGCCAAAGCCCTCTTCCCGCAGGCGGTCTGCAAATGCCATGCGCGACAGGGTGCGGCCGCAGTAGTGCAATTCAAACGGTCGGTCGTCGCGTGCAAGCTGCTGCGCCATGCAAAGAATCGGCGTAATGCCGATGCCGCCAGCGAACAGGACGGTGTCGACGTTCCCGCCGTGGAGGGGGAAGTGATTCCCGGGGGCGCTGATCGAAAGCGTGTCGCCGTCACGAATCGTATCGACAAGTGTGCTGGAGCCACCGCGGGATTCCGGTTCACGCAGCACACCGATTCGATAGCAGGTCTGTCCGGGTGACAGCTCGTAGAGCGAATACTGCCGGACCAGGCCTCCGGGCAGATGCACATCGATGTGCGATCCCGCTTCGAATGCCGGCAGGGTGTATCCCGCTTCGGGTCGTAACTCGAAACCCGCAATGCCGTCGGCCAGCGTCGTCCTCGCGGCAACTCTCACTTGCAATAGCGTTTCCATCATCGTTCCAAAAATATCTTCCGTGGAAGATTGATAGGCAAAAAAATTAGCGGGTCGCGGGAATCCTGCGCTGGAGTACGACCGGCGAGCCTCCCAACTGTTGCTGGACCAGCCAGCGTGCAAGACCCTGGTCCATCACGCGCACGTGTTCCGGAAACCAGCCGGCCAGCGCGCGTGCGAACTCGCGAACCACGTGAGTCTGCCCTTGCGCAAGCAGTGCGCGCACTTCTGAGGCCGACTTTAGGACTGCCGCATGTTCATCGATGTGGCATCCGGCCGATCCGTAGGCGGTGTCGCGCATTGCGGCGTCTTCCTCGCCAAAGTGGCGATGCGCATGCTCGGTGAAGCCATCCAGCGCCAGCGCGAGTTGAGTGTCGTCGGCTGTCAACAACGCCTGCACGCATTCGACAAATTCCCGATGGGTTTCGTCCATCGCGTGATGGTTGAGCGAGAAATCGTCATGCCACGTAAATCCGGGGAACTCCGTCATATGCATCCTTTATCACAACTGCTGTGTCATCAGCGCTTCATCGGGCGCTTGCCGTCGTCCGACAAAAAAATACTTCCACGGAAGAATAGTAAGAGGTCGAAGGCATGTCGAGGTAGGGAAAATACCGAGCATGGCGCTGATAGGTCGATCCACTGTTGACTTCAAGCGTAGCCATCAACTATCTTCCACGGAAGATTAAAGGTAGATGGCAAAAGGAGGAGAGAAGGAGATGGAACAATGGTCAACCCGGCGCAATCGCTGGCGAGGATGGACGGCGCGCAGCGCTCTGGCGCTAGGGGTCATGTTCGTCAGCGCAGGTGCGCAGGCCTATGACGGGGGCGCGCTGACACCCGGCCTCACGTTGTACGGCCTGATCGACACAGGCATCGAGTACGTGAACAACATCGGTGCGAAGAAGTCCAGCGTGGTACGCATGCCGTCTCTCACAGCGTCATATCCGTCGCGGTGGGGGTTGCGGGGCGTCGAGGATCTGGGGGGCGGCTACAAGTCGATCGTCGTGCTGGAATCAGGCATTGCGCCGGACCAGGGGACAACGAACCAGAATGGCCGGCTGTTCGGAAGGCAGGCCTACGTAGGCCTGATCGGGCCTTGGGGGACCGTCTCGCTTGGGCGCCTGTATTCGCAGATCTACTACTCGCTGATCGGCGATACCCTGGGCCCGAACATCTTCGCCGCAGGCCTGCTGGATCCCTATCTGTCGACCGCGCGCGTGGACAATGCGATCGACTACACCCTGACCTTTGCCGGCTTCACGGTGGCTGCTACGTACTCCCTTGGCCGGGATGCCGTGGCGCCCGCGGTTGCTGGAGGATGTGCGGGCGAGTCCCCCACGGACCATCGGGCGTGCAAGGCGATTTCGGTCTTGCTGAAGTACGAAGCGGCGAGCTGGGGCGTAGCAGGCGCGTTCGATCGAAACTATGGCGGAGGAGGGACGGGCTCGCCGCTGCCGGGCAGTTCGCAGACCGACACGCGCAGTCTTGTCAACGGCTACGTGAAGTTTGGCGGAGCCACGGTTGGCGCGGGTTATCTTCGCCGGGACAACCGTGGCCTTGTAGCGCCCGGCGTGACGGACAAGACCAGCGACTACTGGTGGATTGGCGGCACCTATTTCCCGGTTCCGCAAGTCTCTCTCGATCTGCAGTATGGTCATCTGGACGTGAGGGGAACGGAGCTGGGTGCGTCGGTTATCGCTGCGCGCGTGTCGTACCTTTTCTCGAAGCGGACAACGGCGTACGTCACCGCAGGGCGTGTGTTCAATCAGCGGGACGCTTCGATCACCGTCGATGGGGGTTCCCTGCCGCCGGCCTCCAACCCGTTGCCCGGCGTAGACCAGACAGGGGTGATGGTCGGCCTTCGTCATAAGTTCTGAAGCCGGGTCGCGCGTCGTTGCTCGCCGGAACTGTGACTGGCCGAACCGTCAGTTCGCAGTTCCGGCTGGCAGGCTCGGCCGCTTAGTCGGCCGCTTAGTCGGCCGTTCAGCTCGCCTTCAGATCTGCCGTGCGGGAGGCGGACTGTGAGGAACGGGCATCCAGGCTCCATGGGCCCGCGCCGAAGTAGGCGATCTGAAGGAGACCGCCAGCCATCATCACGTTCTTCAGGAAGTGAATCATCTGGTTCTGGTCGGCGAAGTTGTGGTGGAAGAAGATCGCCGTGGCCAGGGAAAATGCGGCCATTACCAGCGACGCCCAGCGGACCTTGTACCCGCCCAGCAGCATCAGGCCACCGCCCACCTCGATCGCTACGGCAAGGATGTACGCGAGCGGGGCCGCAGGCAGGCCGACGGCGGAGATGTAGCCGACCGTGCCGCCGTAGGCTGCCAGCTTGCCCAGTCCGCTCATGACAAAGGGCGCTCCGAGCAGGATGCGGCCCAACAGGGGAAGATATTTGTTGCTTTCCATGACGATCTCCTTTGAACGAAAAAATGAAAGCGCATTGGTGGATAGAGACATAGAGGCTCAGCCGGTTTCCACCATCACCAGCTCAGATTCTTCGAGGGCGCATACGTCGAGCGCCGCTGCGTTGGTGAGCGCGGCGCCGTCGCGCGGGCCCATGGGCTCACCGTCGACCGTGATCCGGCCCGAGGCAACGACGAGGTACGCGCTGCGGGATGGGGCAAGCTGGTGCCGGATGCTGTCGCCAGCCTTCAGCGTGGCACCGAGCACGCGCGCATTCGCGCGGATCTGCAATGCGTCCGGGTCGCCGGCAAAACCGCTGGCGAGCACGGCGAATCGTCCGGAGCGGTCGATCCTTGGAAACGACCTGGTGGCCCACTGCGGCTTTGCCCCGGTCTCGCGGGGCAGCAGCCAGATCTGGTAGACCTTGAGCGGCACGTCGCCCTGGTTGAATTCGGCGTGGCGGATGCCGGTGCCGGCGCTCATCACCTGGATATCGCCCGCGTGGATCGTGCCTTCCCAGCCCAGGGTGTCCCGGTGACCGAGAACACCTTGCCGGACGTAGGTAATGATCTCGATGTCGCGGTGCCCGTGCATGGGAAATCCGCCGCCAACGGCGATCTCATCGTCGTTCCAGACGACCAGGGAGTCGAGCGGTCGATGCGCGGGGTTGCCGGCGGCATTGACCCGGAAATGGAATTTCGCGCGGAGCCAGCCGTTATCAGCCTGGTCCAGTGAATTCCAGCGCCTGTGCACGAGCATCCCAATCTCCTGGTTCGGCCGCCTGATACGAGGCGGCGGCTATAGCGACCGATCGAAGGCCGATACGCTGTCTTGTCAGGGCGGATGCTATTGGGGCAACAATTCCTTGCATAGCTCCGGATATGGAATCTATCTTTGCTTCAGATAGAACGATAGGGTCGGCCTGGAGCACGAAGCCATGAACCAGATCTCGGACCTCAACGATCTTCGGCTGTTTGCCGAGGTGGTCGAGCGCGGCAGCTTTACGGCGGCCGCCCGCAGTCTGGGCCTGCAGACCTCCAGGCTCAGCCGGCGCGTCCGTGCGCTGGAGGAGGAGATCGGGGTTCGCCTGCTCAATCGCACCAGCCGCAGCCTGTCCCTGACGGAAATCGGGCGGCAGTTCCATCAGCATTGCCTTGCGCTGGTCGCGGAATCCAGGGCGGCCAAGGAGATCGTCGACCAGACACGGAGCCAGCCACAGGGCACCGTTCGCATCAGTTGCCCGGTGGCACTGTTGAATTCCGGCATCGCGGAGATCATCTCCCGGTACATCCGGGACAATCCCCAGGTCCAGATCCTGGTCGATGCCACCAACCGCCAGGTGGATGTCATCGAGGAAGGACTGGACTTCGCCATCCGGGTCAGGTTTCCGCCGCTGGAGGACACCGACCTCGCGGTCCGGCAGTTGGGATCTTCGACGTTCGTTCTGGTTGCCAGCCCGGCCCTGGTGAAGCGATACGCGACGCCCGCATCGCTGGACTCCCTGAAAGACTGGCCGACCCTTGCCATGGCCAACAAGAGCGAGCGGTATATCTGGAATCTGGTCGACGCGCGCGGGCAAGTCGCGTCACTCGTACACCGGCCCCGATTCGCGACGGACGACATCGCCAGCCTGCGCATGGCAGCGACATCAGGCATCGGCGTAGCCATGCTGCCCAGGGAATTCGTGGAACGTGACCTGCAATCGGGGCGGCTGCAGCACTTGCTGCCGGACCTTGGATCAAAGCCCGGCCTGGTGCACGCCATCTTCCCGACGCGACGGGGGATGGTGCCGGCCGTGCGCCATCTCCTCGACGCGCTTGCCGCCGGCTACGAAGAGCTGGACTGAGCGTAGGCCGCCCCGGGTAAAGCGACCAACCTATTGGCTGGCAGCGTCCTGCGCGGCCTTGGCCATCGCTTCGCCGAGGCTCTCCGATAGAAATTCGGCGACGGCCGCCACGGCGGGCGGCACCGGCGGGCGGCTCGTGTAGACGAGCTGCAGGCCGAGGTCGGCGCTCGCGCGGCGATAGGTCGGCAGCACGCGTACCAGCTTGCCCTGCGCCATGTCTGGCTGAACCATCAGCTGCGGCAGCAGCGCGATACCGAGTCCGGCTATGCAGGCCTGCGCCAGCACTCGCATGTCGTTGACCGCGAACCGGCTGTTGACCGACACCTCCTGACTTCCGCGCGGGCCCTGCAGACGCCACGTATTGCGGCCCTGCCGACTGGAAATCGCCAGGCAGTGGTGTTCGGGCAGTTCACGCAGCGTGCGAGGTGCCGGGTGCCGTTCCAGATAGGCCGGACTCGCCGCGAGGATCATCGCGCTCGGCCCCAGCCGGCGTACCTTGAAGCCACTGCCGGTCTCGATGCCCATGCGCAAGGCCAGGTCGACGCGCTCGGCGATCAGATCGGTCGGCGTATCGTCGAGCAGGAAATCGATCCTGATGTGCGGGTGGCGCCCATAGAACTCGACCAGCCATTCCATGCCGATGAGTTCGAACAGGCCCGCCATCGCGGTGACGCGAACCGAGCCGGACAGTGCGTGTTCGTCCGCATGGAGCCGGCCGATCTCGAGAAGCTGGTCAAGCGCGGGCGCATAGCGCTCGAACAGTGCCTGGCCTTCCGTGCTCGGCGCGAGCTTGCGGGTCGAACGATGCAGCAGGCGTGTGCCGAGCTGCACTTCGAGTTGGTCGATGCGCCGGCTCAGCGTATTGGCGGGCATCCGCAGACGCCGTGCCGCCTCGGAGAAGCTGCCGGCGCGGACCACCTGGACGAACATCGCCAGATCATTCAGGTCGAGCATGGGATTTCTCCAAAAATGGATGAATCAAATCCTATTTTACCGCCTAGTGTGAGGCGGCTCCAATCTCCATACTTGAGGTGTCTCTACCGCCAGAGGACTTCCCTGGCATCACGGATATCAACTTCATTCGCACGCACCGCGTGGCGATGAGCCAGGAGATACGCGGTGTGGTCATAGCCTCGCGAAGCATGCGAGCGCCGCGCGAAGTCACTCCGCTTCCACCCATGCTCGCAGGAGAACAACCATGTCGGATATCAGGAAACTCATTGCCGTCGTCGGCGCAACCGGTCAGCAAGGCGGCGCCGTCGTGCGTGCGCTGCAGGCGAGTGGTCAATTCAAGGTGCGCGCACTGACGCGCAACCCTGCCGCGCATCCGAAGCTTGGTGACGAGGTCGTTCTGGCGGATTTCAATCGCCCCGAAACGCTCAAAACCGCGTTTGCCGGAGCACATGGGGCATTCCTGGTGACCAATGCCTGGGAAGCCGGCGCGGACGAGTCGAAGCAGGCAATCGCCGCTGTCAATGCCGCGAAGGACGCCGGCGTGCAGCACCTCATCTGGTCGACGCTCCCGAACGTGGAGACGATCAGCCGCGGCAAGATCGATGTCCACCATTTCACGGCCAAGGCAAAGCTCGAGCCTGTCGTGCGCGACGCGGGCTTTGCCCACCACACGTTCGTGATTGCGCCTTTCTACTATCAAAACCTGCTCGGCGCCATGGCCGCGCAGAAGCAGGTGGATGGCACCGTGGGTTGGGCGCTGCCGATCGATCCCGCGCGGCGGGTCTTCCATATGGGGGACATCACTGAACTCGGCCGCATCGTGGCCGGCGCGTTCGCGCAACCGGACCTCGCGGGTCACGGTGAACACCTGCCGCTGGTCGGCGATTTCCTGAGCTTCAACGAGATCATCGCCACGGTGAATGCCCAAGGAAACAACTTCACGTTCCGGCAAGTCCCGCGCGAGGTATTTGCCGGATGGTTTCCGGGCGCCGCAGGCATCGCGGCGATGCTCTCCTACTTCGAGGCGCACACCTATCTGGGCTCGGATTCGCGCGACGCGATCGCGCTGGCCAACAAAGTCTCCGGCCAGCAGCCGACGAGGTTTGCAGCCTGGGCCAAGGCCAACTTCGCACTTCACGCTGCCGCCTGAGAACGCAGCCGTCAGATCGCGAGGGAGTGCGTTCAGGAAACCACGAATAAGGTGATACCGATGAGTCGAATCCCCACCCATACCGTCGAGGACGCACCCGTTGCGTCGCGTCCGCTTCTGCATGGCATTGCCCAGTCTTCCCCGACCGGGCGCCCGCTGAACCTGCACGCCCAGATGGCGCATTCTCCTGCGGTGCTGGCGGCATACGCGTCGCTGCGCGCCGTAACGGCCGAGCATGGAACCCTCGGTCCGAAGGTGAGTTGGGCATTGAACCTTGCCACTGCCGCTGCGGTTGGCAATGGCTACATGATCGGTCTCGCCAGTCGGTTCGCCCGCATGAGCGGATGGACCGTGGCGCAGGTTGCCGCCCTGGAGGCAGGTGCCAGGACGAACGACCCCAGGACCGACGCGCTGGCCAGCCTGGTCAGGGAAGCCGCTGCCAATGCGGGAAAGGTTCAGGACGCCACGTGGAAGTCTGCCCAACAGGCAGGCTGGAGCGATGAGCAACTGGTTGAGGCGTTCGCATTCCTGGGGCTGACGGTGTTCGCAGGGTACTTCCTCAACTACGCGCAAACCGATACAGACCTCTGACCAGGCACCTCATCTTTCGCCATTCAAATACTGGAGAGCGCCCCATGAATTCCGTCATCGAAACGCCGCCCACCCCCGTCGCCAGCGTGGGCCGTACCGTAGTCTTGCGCACGCACGGCCATGCGCACGGGACGATCGTTCGCATGGCCAGTCCCGGGGACGTCGGCAAGCTGATCAAGCCGTTCGTCTTCCTCGATCTCATCGATACGCAGGAGGCGATCGGCCAACAGGGTATCGGCTGGCATCCGCATTCCGGCATCGCCACCTTGACCCTGGCAATAGAGGGGCAAGGCGGCTATGTCGAGTCGACCGGCCACGAAGGAACGATGACGGCGGGCGATATCGAATGGATGAGCGCCGGTCGCGGCGTCTGGCATTCCGGCTTCGCCGAGCCCCCGATCAAGGCCTTCCAGCTATGGGTGGCCCTGCCGCCCGAGCGCGAACTGGCTCCCGCCTTCAGCCAGCATCTGTCGGTCAATGAAATCCCGTCGGACGGCCCGGCGCGCGTGCTGCTCGGCCGCAGCGGCGAGGCCGTCAGCCCGATCGATGCCCCGGCGGGCATCAACTATCTCGTGGTACAGCTCAAGGCCGGCCAGCGCTGGACCTGCCAGCCGCCGCAGGGTCACCGGGTCGGCTGGATCGCCGTGATGGACGGCAGCCTGCGCACGCCCGACCCGGTCGGCAAAGGCGAGCTGGCCGTATTCGACCATTCCGATGCGGCAATCGGGTTCGAAGCCGTGACCGATGCGCGTTTCGTGCTCGGTACGGCGATCCCGCATCCGCACGATCTCCATCTTGGCTACTACTCGGTGCACACCAGCGCCGCAGCGCTGATCGAAGGCGAGCACGAAATCGCCCGCATTGGTCGCGAGCTGCGCGCCAGGGGCCTGGTGCGTTGAGCGTTGATGCGCACTAGAACCGAGACCATCTACTTATCCGGAGCACATCATGACCGTTATTTCCGTCATCATCGGAAGCGTCCGTCAGGGACGTTTCGCCGAGAAGCCTGCACGCTGGATTCTCGACCATCTGAAGAAGCGCGAAGGCATTGACGCGCGCCTGCTCGACCTCGAAGCCTTTCCGATGCCGTTCTTCGACGCGCCGATCCCGCCGGCGATGCCGGGCCGGCCGGCGTACGAGGACGACGTTGTGAAGCGCTGGACCGAGGCGATCGCGGCATCCGACGGCTTCATCATCGTTTCACCCGAGTACAACCACGGACCGTCAGCGGTGCTGAAGAACGCGATCGACTGGGTCTACCCGGAATGGAGCCGCAAGGCGGTCACCTTTGTCGGCTACGGCAGCGTCGGCGGCGCGCGCGCCATCGAGCAGTTGCGCGAGATCGCGATCGAGATACAGCTTGCACCGATCCGATCGGCGATCCACGTTCCGGCTGCAGCGATCTATGCGCATTTTCAAGGCCAGGACGTCACTGCGCACCTGGCTGAACTGGATGCCGCCGCCGGACAGACGATCGACGACCTGCTGTGGTGGACCAACGCGCTGAAGACCGCGCGGGAAAGATGACGAGGCTCGAATGATTCATGCGAGTCGGCCTGGCCATCAGCGGTGAAGCCGGCTCTTCATACCGAACGCTGCGCAATCTCCAACAGCAAGCATCCGGCCGGCCACCTACCTCGCTCTGGCCCGCAGCGCCCGTATGGCCGCCGGTGCGCCGTTCAGGAACATGTCGACCTTCTGCCGGACCACGGCTTCCATGTCGGCCGGTACCTTGAGCCCATAGATCCACTTGCGCACGCCGAGATAGAAAATGGCGGCGTGCAGGCCCCAGATCATCTCGATCTCGGCTTCGGTTTCCGCCGCATCGCGTGGTGCGGGAATGCCGAACTCTTCCCTGACCTCGGCCAGCACGGGCAGGAACACCTTGCTGCGCAGCTTGCCCAGGTACTTCTTGTTGATGCCTTCGTGCGTGAGTCCGGCGAAGATGAACAGCCGGATCCATTCTTCGCGAAGGATCACCGACGAATAGTCGAGGTAGAACGCGTAGAGCCGGTCTGTCAGCGACATTGAGCGGTCGGCGATCTGCCGGTCCCAATCCGGGCGCCACTGGAAGACCTCGTTGTAGACGCGTTCGATCAGTGCATCCTTGCTCTCGAAATAGCGATACAGCAGTGGCTGCGTGACGCCGATCTGCCGTGCCAGCTCGCGCGTGCTGCCGCCGAAGCCATTGCGGGTGAAGTGTTCGATGGCCTTTTCGACGATCTGCTGCTCGCGTTCCTCCGGCAACAGCCGCCTGGTGCCCTTGGCGGCGGCGTCTTCCATGTCGGGTACGTGGCTTGTCTCCATGACGTCTCTTTCGCCATTGCGATGCGGATGATGTCCGGATTGTACCAACCGCCCGATCCATGAGAAGCGGGGCGGGCGCGGTCGCCCGCGACCGCCCGGCGGCCCGGCGAGCGCGCGGGCCTAGCTCGCGGACTGGTTTCCCATGCCCAGTTCGCAGGCGACGCGCTGGTTCTGATAGGCGGCTCGCTCCCAGGCGCCGCGCGCCGAGCGGTCGGTCACCGAGAACACGTAGATCCCGGCGAAGGCCGCAAGCATCGAGAACAGCGCGGGGTACTCGTACGGATAGACCGGCGCAGCATGGCCCAGCACCTGCACCCAGACGGTGGGGCTGAGGATCGTCAGGACGACCGCCGTCACAAGTCCCATCATGCCGCCAAGGACGGCGCCGCGCGTAGTCAGGCCGCGCCAGTAGATCGACAGCAGCAGCACGGGGAAGTTGGAGCTGGCGGCAATCGAGAATGTCAGGCTGACGATGAAGGCAATGGTCTGCTTCTCGAACAGGATCCCGAGGAGGATCGACAGCACGCCCAGCACCAGCGTGGTGATGCGCGACACGCGCATCTCGTCCTTGTCGGAGGCCTGGCCCTGGCGGATGACCGTCGCATACAGGTCGTGCGAGATGGCCGACGATCCCGCCAGCGTCAGCCCCGCCACGACGGCGAGAATGGTCGAGAATGCGACGGCGCAGATGAAGCCGAGGAAGACGTTGCCGCCGACCGCATGGGCAAGGTGCACGGCCACCATATTGACGCCGCCGATCACCGCGCCTGCGCCGGTGTGATAGAGCGGATCCGGTGCGACCAGCGCGATCGTGCCGAAGCCGATCACGATGATCATGGCATAGCCCGCGCCGACGATGCCGGTGGCATAGAGCACGCTCTTGCGCGCGGCCTTGACGTCGGCGACGGTGAAGAAGCGCATCAGGATGTGCGGCAGGCCCGCGGTGCCGAAGATCAGCGCCAGTCCCAGCGACACGGCGGAAACCGGATCGGAGACCAGGCCGCCGGGCCGCATGATGGCGTCATGCTTGCCGTGCGCCGCGATGGCGTGCTCGAACAAGGTGTCCAGGCTGAAGCCGAAACGGCTCAGCACCATGAATGCCATGAACGCGCACCCGGCCAGCAGCATGACCGCCTTGATGATCTGGATCCACGTGGTGGCCAGCATGCCGCCGAAGAACACGTAGACCACCATCAGGACACCGACCAGCACGACCGCGGACGTGTAGTTGAATCCGAACAGCAGTTCGACCAGCTTGCCGGCGCCCACCATCTGCGAGACCAGGTACAGCAGCACGATCACGATCGAGCTCGATGCCGAGAATGCGCGGATCGGGCGCTGCCTGAGACGGTAGGAGAGCACGTCGGCCAGCGTGTAGCGACCCAGGTTGCGCAGCGGCTCGGCGATCAGGAACAGGATGATCGGCCAGCTTGCGAGGAAGCCGATCGAATAGATCAGGCCGTCGTAGCCGCTGGTGAAGACCAGTGCCGAGATCCCCAGCAGCGACGCGGCCGACATGTAGTCCCCCGCAATGGCCCAGCCATTCTGCATGGCCGTGATCTTGCCGCCGGCGGCGTAGTGGTCGGCCACGCTGTGGTTGCGCCCGGCGGCCCAGCGCGTAATGGCAAGCGTCGCCGCGACGAATGCCAGGAACATGGCGATCGCGATCAGGTTCAGGCCCTGGCCGACGGGCGGCGTGGCCGCCCAGGCCGGGGTGGCCGCCGCAAGCGCGGCAACCGTTGTCAGCAGGCGCTTCATGATTGCTCTCCGTTGCGGATGTCCGCGATCATCCGGTCGTAGACGGTGTTGCTGCGGTATACGTAGATCGCTACCAGCGCGAAGGTGAAGGCGAACATGCCGAAGCCGATCGGGATGCCGACGCTCATCGGCCGGCCCGCCACCAGAGGCAGGGCGAGCAGGTCCGGCCGGAAGGCCAGCGTCAGGATGAAGCCGAAGTAGACCAGCAGCATGGCAGCGGTGAGCGACCATGAGAAGCGCCGGCGCATGCGGTGCAGGCGTTCAAAGGCAGGCTCGCTCAGCATCGGGTGCGGCACGACCGGCGTGTCGGTCCCGGCAAGGCCGAGGCCAGTCGGGCAGGGGGCAGCTTGGGGCATGATGTTGTCTCCCAGTGGTTGTGGTTCCGGATGGTTTCAGAACCGCCGCGATACGGCGGTGTCGCGCATGACGGCCTCCGGGGTGCGATAGCGTTCGGCCATTTCGCGGTCCTGCTCGCTCCTGAGCTGTGCCTGCATATAGGCGCCAAGTTGGCGCGCATGCTCGACGACCGCCTGGCCGACCTGCACGCGCTCGGCGCTGTAGGCTTCGAGCGCGGTTTCGACCGACGCGTGGCCAGCGAGCGCGCGGACCAGCGCAATGGCGTCGCCGGCCGCCTTTGTGACCCCCATGCCGCAATGCGGACGCGCCACAAAGGCGGCATCGCCGAGCAGCGCGATCCGGCCGAAGGCCATGCGCGGCACGGTCAGGTCGTAGATCGGCTGGAACAGCGGCTGAGGCGTCCTGGCGACGACTTCGGCGAACTGCGGCGCCAGCAGATCGCTGGCGGCGCTTTCCATGTCGGCCAGCACATCGGGACGGATCAGGCCCGGCGGGATGCCATTGGCCCAGACCTTGCCCGTGGCGTCGGTCAGCAAGTCCGGAAGCTGATCGTCTTCCCGCGTCGCGCGGTACCACACAAAGTTGTAGCGGCGCCGGCCCGGTTCGGTGCTGTTGCCGTCGCCCGCCACCGGGTAGCCGAGGATCTGCTCGTGCGGTGGCAGGCAGAACGCAAACTTGCCGAAGATGGCCGCATGCGTGTCCGGAGACAGCCGTGCTTCGTCAACCAGGCCGCGCCAGGCAATGTAGCCCGCATACTCCAGGCCCGCCGATGGCAGCAGGCGCTCGCGCACGGCGGAGCGGAAGCCGTCCGCCGCGACGACGACATCGGCGCGGTGCGTCGACCCGTCCTGCAGCGTGACCACGGCGTGGTCGGCATGCGAATCGACCGCGGTCACCATGGCCGCCGTGCGATAGGCGCCGGAGAAAGCCTTGCCCAGCACGTCGTACATCTTGCCCCAGGCGGTCAGCGTCTGCGGCATCTCGCGTTCGGAGACGGCGGCGCCGTCGCGCGAAAGCGTGACGCGGGTATCGACGCGAACGCCGATGCTGTCGTCGACCACCACGCCGGCGGCGGCAAGCGCATCGAACAGTTCCGGGTGGGTGACGATGCCGGCGCCGCGGCCCGTCAGGGCCTCGGGCGTACGCTCGAAGATCTCGACGTCCCAGCCATTGCGCTGGAGCATGTTGGCGGCAAACAGCCCGCCGAGCGAGCCGCCGACGACGATTGCCCTGGGTTTCTGGTGCGGTGCGGTGTTCATGCCATGACTCCGGTTGTTGCCTGTGCCGCGTGCGGCAGTTCCAGGCCGGCGACTTCGTCGGCCGGATAGTTCAGTTCGATCGTCACGCCCGAAGGGTCTTCGATGAAGACCTGGTGCAGGCCGAGACTCGGCACCGTACGGTCGCGCCAGGGAATGCCTTCGGCGCGCAACGTTGTCCACATCTGCTGCACGCCGGTGGCCAGGAACGCGATGTGGTCCAGCGTGCCGGTGCCCGACGCGGGCAGCGACTTGTCGCCGAGATAGGCCGATAGTCCCGCGGCGTTGTCCGGATCCACGCCAATGATGTGCACGGTGCCGTAGTCGCGCTCGTCGTCGCCCATATAGAGCCACGCGCCGGGGAAGTCGAACGGCGGACGGTAGCCGCGGCGGAAACCCAGGATGCGTTCGTAGAACGCGCAGGACCGCTCCAGGTCGGTGGTGCGGATCGAGAAATGTGCCAGCCTGGTCAGTGCCATCGTTGCCTCCTTAAATTATCAGACGATCAATGATCGTGTGATAAATAATAGAGCGGAAGGTCGAATCGGCCAAGGGTGGAGAGGGTGGTATTAACCCTGATCCCGGGGCGGTGCCGTGGAGGGCGGCGGGGCCGCTGCAACGCCGCTAAGGCGTGCCGCCGGCGGCGCTGAGGCATCGCGGGCCAGGACATGGCATCATCCGGCGACGTGCAACGTGCGGGACGGACCGCATGGACCCATCCATCCGGACAGAGGCAAAGATGGACAAGCTGCTTGCTTTGAAGATGTTCGTGGAGACGGTGGATGCCAAAGGCTTTTCCGCCGCGGCGCGCCGCTTGAACCTGGCCACATCGTCGGTCACGCGCGCGCTGGATGGCCTGGAGGATGCGCTTGGAGCGGTCCTGCTGAACCGCTCGACGCGGCAGATTACGGTCACCGAAGCCGGCGCCGCTTACTATCAGCGGGCCCGCAGGATCCTGGATGCGGTCGAGGAGGCCGACGCACTGATCGCTGACCGGGGTGAGGAGCCTGTCGGGCACCTGCGTGTGTCGCTACCGGTCGCTTTCGGGCGCCGATGCATCGCGCCTTATCTCGGCGGCTGGCTGGCGAAGTACCCGCAGCTCGAAGTTGAAGTGACGCTGACCGATGACATCGTCGACCTGCTGGGCGAACGGATAGACCTGTCCGTGAGGCTGGGCAGTCCGGCATCCTATGACAATGTGGTCGCACGGGAGATTGGCGCCTTCCGCCGCCGCGTCGTGGCCAGCCCCGCCTATCTGGAAGGCCACGGCATGCCGGTCGAACCGGTCGACCTGGTCAATCATCGCTGCATCCGTTTCAGCTATGGGTCGCGGGACCAGGTCTGGACCTTCCGGCAAGGAGAGAGCGAGACCCGGGTCCCGGTCAGCGGCCACTTCCGCAGCAACAACGCCGAGGTATTGCGCGAGATCGCGCTGGCGGGCGGCGGCATTGGCCTGCTGCCCGACTGGCTGGTCGACGACGACATCGACAGCCAGCGGCTGACGGTGCTGTTCGACGCCTGGTCGGTCAATCCGGATCAGGCGAGTTCCACGATCTCCGCGCTGTATCTGCCGAACCAGCGCGGTTCGCGAAGAATCGGCGCATTCCTGGAGTTCCTGGCCGCGCTGCCCGGGCCGACCCGCCGCCGCGAGTGACGCGGACCCGGGTCCCTGCCGGTGTGCGCAATCACGCCACGGGTTGCCCGGTGGCCAGCAACTCCGCCAGCGCCTCGCGGAAGCGCTCCGGTTTTCCGAAGTATCTGCCGGTCGGCGCTGACGGCGCCGGGTAGTTCACGCGATCGTTCACACGGACGGCGGCCTGCCTTCGAAGGCGTCTTGCAGCAATTGCCGGATGCCGTCACGCTCGAGCGGCCGCGGATTCGGATACTGGTCGCGCAGCGCCAGGTCGCACGCGCGTTCGAGGTCCGCTTCGGACAGCCCCAGGTCGCGCAACGATGTGGGCGCCCCCAGCTTCACCGCCAGTTCGAATACGGCGCGCGGGCCGCTGCCGTGGCTGGCGTCCAGCGCTTGCGCAATGGCGGCCATTGCCTCTGGCGCAGCCGGGGCGTTGTAGGCCAGCGCATGGGGCAGCACCACCGTGTGGACGTCGGCATGGGGCAGGTTGAACGTGCCGCCCAGCGTGTGGCAAAGCTTGTGATGCAGTCCCGCCGTCACGCTGCCGAGCACGGCGCCGCACAGCCAGGCGCCGTAGAGTGCGTCGCTGCGTGCGTTGCGCAGCGTGTCGTCGGCGCGGTCCGCCGTCGCCGCGGCAATGACCGGGAGTGCCCGGCCAAACGCGGCGATGCCCTCGCGCGCCATCCACTGGCTCACCGGGTTACGGTCGGCGGCATAGAGCCCTTCGGCCGCATGGGCGATGGCGTTCATGCCGCTGGTCACGCTGACCATGGCGGGCAGCGCCAGCGAGAGGTCCGGATCGTAGAGGATCGTCCGCGGGAGCACGCGCGGGTCGCGTCCCGTGCGCTTCAGGCCGGCATCGGTGAGCCCGTAGATCGGCGTCATTTCCGAACCGGCGTAGGTCGTCGGCACGGCGATGATCGGCAGGCCGGACTCCAGCGCGATGGCCTTCGCCAGCCCGATGGTCGAGCCACCGCCGATCGCGAGGGTACAGTCGGCGCCTAGCCGCTGGGCCTGTTCGCGCGCAAGCCGTGCCTGCTCGATCGGCACATGCATCACGGCGCCGTCGAAGATGCCGGCACTGTGTGCGCCCAGCGCGGCCGCCGCGCGCTCGGCAAGTGCGCGCTGGCCCGGCGTGCACAGCACAAGGACGCTGCGCACGCCTAGCGCTTCGGCTTCTTGGCCAAGCCGTGCCAGGCTGCCGGAGCCAAAGACGATGCGTTGCGGTTGAGTCTGGTAGGCAAAGGGGACCATTGCTGAATGTCTCTCGGGGAAGTATGAGGACTGGCAGAATCCAGTGCGCGCACGGTCAGTCGACCGCGATATGGCGGGCCTTGATCAGCCGTCCCCAGCGGGCCGATTCGTCCTGGATCAGCTTGTTGGTCTGTTGCGCGTCGCCGGCCACCACTTCGAAACCGCCGTCCGTCAGCTGCTTCGTAATCGCCGGGTCGCGCAGCGTCGCGGTCATTGCCGCGGCGAGCTTGCCCAGCACTTCCGGCGGTGTCTTTGCCGGCGCGATCATCGCGACCCAGGAATAGGCCTCGAAGCCCTTGTACGCTTCGGATACCGCCGGCACGGCGGGCAGCCTGGTGTCGCGCTGGCGGGAAGTCACGGCCAGCGCCCGCAGCTTGCCGGCCTGCACATAGGGCAGTACCAGCGGCAGGCTGGCGATCATCGAGTCGACATGGCCGCCGAGCAGGTCATTGATGGCCGGGCCGCCACCCTTGTATGGGGTATGGATGCCAGTGGTGCCGGCCGCTTCATGGAACGCTTCGGCCACGAGCTGATTCGAGCTGCCGTTGCCGACGGATGCATACGACACCTTGTTCGGCACGCGCGCCGCTGCCACGTAGTCCTGCACGGTCTTGTACGGCGACGCGGCAGGGACCACGAGCACCATCGGCGAGCGCACCAGGTAGGAAACGCCGGTCAGGTCGCGATGCGACGCATAGGGCAGCCTGGGGTAAAAGTGCGGTTCGGTGGCAAAGCTGTCGAACACCATGCCGACGGTGTAGCCGTCGGCCGTGCTGCGGGCGATTTGCCCCGTGCCGATCGTTCCGCCTGCACCGGCCCGGTTGTCGATCACCACCGTCTGCGCCAGTCGCGTGCGCAGGCCTTCCTGGACTTGGCGCGCGACCTTGTCGACCGTGCCGCCGGCGGCGTAGGGGACGATGATCGTGACCGGCTTCGCCGGCCACCTGTCCGCGCGGGCCAGGCCCGGCGCCAGTGCGCAGGCAAGCGCCAGCAGCACGGCTGACTTCCGGGTGCGTCCGCGCATCGCACGGATTAGAGGGGCGAAAGCCGTAGTCATTGCGGAACTTGTCTCCATGGATGGCACCTTCCGATCGGTTCGTGTCCGTTCTGCAGACAGCGGGCGCCTGCTTCTTTGCATCTTCCGCAAAAAGGCTTGCGACGCGGTCCGTCGTGTCGATACTATGTCCTAGTCGCAGTAACGGGAAGCCTTTGCTTCCGCGCAATGCTTTTGCGGGAAACGCACAAATGGACTTTATCCGTTTTGCCGAGAACCTGGCCATCTTCGTCGATGTGGCACGCGCCGGCAGCTTTTCGGCGGTGGCCCGGCGCAGGGGCCAGGTGGCCTCGTCGGTGGCTCGCCAGATCGACGCGCTGGAGCGGGAAATGGGCGTGGCCTTGTTCACGCGTTCCACGCGCGCCCTGGTGCGCACCGGCGCCGGAGACCTGCTGTTCGACCGCGCCACGCGCATCCTGCAGGAGCTGGCCGAGACACGCGACGCCGTGACCGCGCTGGAGCAGGGCGTCAGCGGCAGGCTGCGCATTGCCTGCCTGCCGGCCTTCGCGCGGCGCCACGTGGTGCCCCAGCTTGGCAGTCTCTATGCGCAGTATCCGGGGCTCGCCGTAGAGCTGGAACTCACCGACCGCGTCGTCGACCCGGTACTGGAGCGCTTCGACCTGGTCATCCGCGTGGGGCAGCAGGCCGACAGCAAGCTGATCGCCCGGAGTATCGCCAGCCAGCGCTACATCATCTGTGCGACGCCCGCCTATCTTCAGGCCCACGGGCGTCCGGTGCATGCTCAGGAACTGGCGCACCACCGGCTGATCGACCGCGGCCACAGCACCAGCATGCGCGGCTGGCGGGAACTGCTGACTCCCGTCCATGCCGCCGGGGCGGTCTTTGCGCTCGAATGTGATGACTGCGATACGCGCCGTCTCGCGGTGCTGCAAGGGCTGGGCATCGCCCTGATGCCCGACTGGTCCGTCGGCGAAGATATCGGCGCCGGCCGCCTGGTGGAATTGCTGCTGGACGGCGTATTGCCGCAGGCGCAGGGCGGAATCTACCTGGTGCGGGCCGCGCCGCGCGCTTCGGCCAAGCTGAGGGCATTTTCCGCGCACTTGCTCGACAGCATCGGGACCCCGCCCGGCTGGCAGGTCGCGATGACGCGTGCCGGTGGTCCCGCCGGGCGCGATGCCGCCTGAGAGCCATGGCGGACCGCAGGGGCCCGCGCGGATCGGGCGTGCCCGCCAGCCATCCCGCTCACGCCAGCGCCGGATAGTCGGTGTAGCCGATCGCGCTGCCGCCGAAGAACGTGGACGGGTCCGGCGCGTTCAGTGCGGCCCGGGTCCGGAGGCGGTGCGGCAGGTCGGGGTTGGCAAGGAAGGGCCGGCCGAACGCGATGAGATCGGCGCGCCCGTCGGCGATCGCCTGTTCCGCCGAACTGGCGTCGTAGCCGCCGGCGAGCATCAGCACGCCGCGGTACGCGGCGCGCATGGCGAGGATCATGCGGTCCCAGCGCGGATCGGCGACCTCGTCCCTGACGGTGCCGACCATCGCCGGCTCGACCAGGTGCAGATAGGCCAGTGGCCAGTCGTTGAGGCGGCGCGCGATATAGCCGAACGTGGCTTCGGGCGTCGCATCGCCCATCCCCATGAAGCGACCCATCGGCGTCAGCCGTACCCCCACGCGTTCGGCGCCCACCTCGGCGGTCACGGCTTGCACCACTTCGAGCAGGAAGCGGACGCGGTTCTCGCTGCTGCCGCCATAGGCGTCGGTGCGCTGGTTGCTTTCCGAGTTGATGAACTGGTCCAGCAGGTAGCCGTTGCCGGCGTGGATCTCGACGCCGTCCATGCCCGCATCGATGGCATTGCGCGCGGCCTGCCGGTAATCCTGCACGATTGCCGCAATCCCCTCCGCGGTCAGGGCCTGCGGTGTCGGGATTTCGCTCCACACACCGCTGCCGTCCGCGTCGACGATGAACGTCTTGCCGGGGACCGGCAATGCGCTCGGGGCGACGGGCAGGGCGCCGCCGGGCTGGAAAGAGGGGTGGGACACGCGCCCGACATGCCAGAGCTGCAGGAAGATGCGACCGCCGTCGGCATGCACGGCGTCGGCCACGGCGCGCCAGCCATCGACCTGCTCGGCGGTGTGGATGCCGGGCGTCCAGGCATAGCCTTGCCCCTGCTGGGAAATCTGCGCGGCCTCGGTGATGATGAGCGCGGCCGACGCGCGCTGCCGGTAGTACTCCACGTTGAGGGCGCCGGGCACATTGCCTGGCTGGTCGGCGCGCGAGCGCGTCAGCGGTGCCATCGCCACGCGGTGGTTCAGGGCCAGCGTACCGATGGTGATGGGTGCAAACAGTCGGGATGTCATGATGGGAACTCCTGTTGAAGCGATTCGAAAGAGCGCTTTCTCAGCGCCGCGAGGCAAGTGCAAGCGCAGCCAGCGAGAGCAGCGCCAGGCCGCTGCCGGCAACGACGACGCCGGTCCAGCCGAGGTGCGTGTAGAGCGTGCTGGCCAGCGCGGATCCGACCGCGCCGCCGGCAAAGATTGCGGTCATGTACAGCGCATTCAGGCGTCCGCGGCTGGCGGCATCGAGCGCATAGATGGCGCGCTGGCCCAGCACCATGTTCATCTGCACGGCGAAGTCGAGCACGACGCCGGTCAGCGCGAGCCAGTACACGCCGCCTGCGCCGCCGGCAATGCCGGGGATAAAGCTGAGCGCCGCCGCGACCATCGCAAGGTATGAGGCGATGCGGGTGTAGCCCGCGTCGGCCAGGCGCCCGGCCACCGGCGCCGCGATCGCGCCCAGTGCGCCGACCAGGGCGAAGATGCCGATCTGCGATTGCGACAGTCCGTAGCGGCCGGCCAGTTCCAGCGGCGCGGCGGTCCAGAACAGGCTGAATGCCGCGAACAGCAGTCCCTGGTACAGCGAGCGCTGGCGCAGCACCGCGTGGCGCGTGAACAGGTGCCACAGCGAGGCGATCAGGCCCGCATACGTGGCGCGATGCTCGGGCGTGCGGCGCGGCAGGGTCGTGACGATGATCGCGACCGTGACCAGCGTCATCGCGGCGGCGATATAGAAGACGGCCCGCCAGCCGAAGTACTGTGCCAGCATGCTCGACAGCGGACGCGACAGCAGGATGCCGGAAAGCAGGCCGCCCATGATCGTGCCGACGGTGCGGCCGCGCAGCGCTTCGGGCGCCAGGTGCGCAGCCAGGGGAATCAGGATCTGCACGCTGACCGAGCTCAGGCCGAGCAGCAGCGATACCAGCAGGAACATGCCCGGCTGCGAAGCCGTGGCAGCCCCCACCAGGCTGACTGCCGCCGCCACGCCGCTGATGGTCAGCAGGCGCCGGTTCTCGAGCAGGTCGGCCAGCGGCACCAGGAAAAACAGGCCGATGGCGTAGCCGATCTGGGTCAGCGACACGATCACGCTGGCGCTCTGGGCGGACAGGCCCACGGCCGGCGCAATCATTTCGATGATGGGCTGGGCGTAATACAGGTTGGCGACCAGCACGCCGGCGCACAGCGAGAACAGGGCGACCAGCGCGCCGGACATCGGTGCGGCCGCCGGGCGAGCGCCGTTCATGCCAGGGGAATTTGTGGAGTTCATGATTTCGGTATCGAGTGCCGGGTTGCAATGCCCAAAGCTTAGGGGGCGGCAAGGGCAAGTTGAATCACAACGGGAAGCAAGTCAGCGTTGCGCGGCGCGCAACGCCTGCAGTCCCGGCAGGCGCGAAATGGTCACTCGATAAATGAACGGCGTGTGCGGGCACACGTCGGCCGGCTTCGTGCGGCGCCGGGGGGCGTGCCGCCAAGCATCAGAGGCCCCCGGCTAACGCCAGGGGCGGTACGGAAGGGCGTGCGTCGTGAGGCAGGCTAGCCGCGACGCTTTTGCGTATCGCTCGGCAATTCGCTGAAGCGTGCGGCGTAGTAGCCGGCAAAGCGGCCCAGGTGGCCGAAGCCGTACTCGAGCGCGGTTTCGGTGATGCTGGCCGCGGGGTCGAGCAGCAGCCGGCAGCGCACCGCGTCAAGGCGCGCGTTGCGCAGCAGCTCCATCGGGGACAGGCCGAAATGGCGCTGGCACAGCGCATTCAACGTGCGGCTGCTGACGCCGGCGGCCCGCGCAAGGTCTTCGAGCGAGACTGGCGCACTCAGGCGCGAATCGATGTAGGCCGCCACCGCATCCATCTGGCGCAGGCCGCGGCTCGCGGCCTCGGGGGCCGCCGGGTCATGCAGGGCGTCCTGCAGCGGAGCGGGCAGTGGGGAGGGACTCACGGGCTGGTGCAGCAGGAGGAATAGCGCCAGGTTTCTTTCGACATGCCCGACCCAGTTGGCATGGACGGGAGAACTGTCCGCGCACGAGAGCAGATTCAGCAAGGAATGGGCGATGAGCTCCCATTGCGTTTCCAGTGCGCGCGGCAGCAGGAAGCCGGGTGCGAGCATGGCGGGGGAATCGGCGGGAATGCCGCCAGCCTCGCGGATCAGGCTGTGCGGGACCCGGACGATGAGCTGCTGGTTGCCCGGGCTCCAGCGCAGGCGGATACGTGTCTTGGGGGAAAGGACTGCCGTGCGGCCTTCCGCCACCCACAGCCGTTCACCGTCGCAGTCGATTTCCGCGCCGGCGCCGATCGAGGTGTGCACGAGAGAGAAATCGTCGAACGGTCGTGCGGATACTTCGACTTCGGGGCCATAGCGCAGGGCATAGACCTTCAGTCGATCGAACTCGCCCTTGAACATCGCGGCATCGGGTGCGCCGGACTTCCAGCGAAGCGCATGGTCTGTCAGTTCGCGGGCGACATGGTCATGCGCTTCCACGCGCACATCCGATTGAAACAGCGGATGGCTGTACAGCGTGGCGAGCGCGGGGGTCCGTGGTGAAAGCGGCATGTCTTGTCCCCGATGTCTTGTGCCCGTATTCCGGCTTATTCGGCGGTTTCCGGCCATGGCGCGGCAGGCTGAATCCGCCGTGAAGACCCCTGTTCATCCGCAGGGGTCGCAGGCCCCTTTTCCATTTCGCCGATCTTGCCACAGTGCCCTCGCCATGGATAGCACACCACGGCCGGACCGGGCCGGCCATGCCTGAACCGGATAGCCGGCGACTGGCGGCCTGCCATTTCCGGATAGTGCGGCCCGTGGCTGCCAGAACCGGATTCCCGCTGCGCGAAAGTTCACGGATTCCGGCTAGTCCCGCGCGGGGGCGCCTTCCTACACTGCGTCCATTCCCACACCAACAACCCAGCGGAGACAGCGATGTCAGACTCCCCACAGATGGCCGGGCGCACCAGCAGCCGGCAGGTGTCCTTCCCACAGCCGGATGGCTCCTGTGTTCCCTACAGTGTGTTCAGTTCGCAGGATGTCTATGAGCGCGAACAGGAGCGGATCTATCGCGGACCTCACTGGAGCTTCGTGGCCCTGGCCTGCGAAATCCCGAATCTCAACGACTTCAAAAGCACCTTCGTCGGCGACACGCCCGTGGTCGTGACGCGCACGGCGAACGGGTTTTCCTGCTGGGTCAATCGCTGTGCGCACCGCGGTGCCATGGTATGCCGCGAGAAGCATGGCAACGCCGCTTCGCATACCTGCGTCTACCACCAGTGGAACTACTCATGCGAGGGCGATCTCCAGGGCGTGCCGTTCCGCCGCGGACAGAAGCAGGGCACGATCGCGCTTGCCGGCATGGCAAAGGCGTTCGACCCGTCCCGGCACGGCCTGCAGAAGCTGCGCGTGGAGGAGTACCGCGGCCTGCTGTTCGCCACGTTCAGCAGCGAGGCACCGCCGCTGGCCGACTACATCGGCCCGGAGATGCGGCCGTGGGTGGACCGCGTCTTTCACAAGCCCATCGTTTACCTGGGATGCACGCGCCAGTATTCGAAGTCGAACTGGAAGCTCTACTTCGAGAATGTCAAGGACCCGTACCACGCGAGCCTGCTGCATCTGTTCCACACCACCTTCAATATCTTCCGCGTCGGCATGAGCGCGCGCTCGGTTCCCGATGCCACGCATGGCCTGCACAGCCTCATCACGGTGACCAAGCCCAAGGCGGACACCAATACCGCGGCGGCCTACACCGACCAGAAGATCCGCTCGATGCAGGACGGCTTCGCGCTGGAGGATCCGTACGTGCTGGGCCAGGTTTCGGAGTTCGAGGAAGACTGCACCAACCACATCCAGCCGATCTTCCCGCAACTGGTCATCCAGCAGATCCACAACACGCTCGTGGCCCGCCAGTTGCTGCCCAAGGGCCCGAACAATTTCGAGCTGGTGTTCCACTTCTTCGGCTACGAGGACGACACGCCCGAACTGCGCGAGCTTCGCCTGTTGCAGGCGAACCTGGTCGGACCTGCCGGCTATATCTCGATGGAGGACACCGAGGCCACCGAACTGGTGCAGCGCGGAACCGTGCGCGATGGCGACAAGACCTCCTACATGGGCATGGGCCTGGATGCGCCCGAACAGACCAACAGCAACATCACGGAAAACCTGATCCGCCGCTTCTGGGCCGGCTATCAGCGTGCAATGGGGTACTGAGATGGAAACCAACCTGCAGCTCTGGATGGAACTGAGCGCGCTGCAAAGCCGCTATGTCCACGCCATCGACAACGACCTGCTCGAGACCTGGCCGGGCTTCTTCACGGAGGATGGCACGTACACCATCATCTCGCGCGAGAACGCCGACCGTGGCCTGCCGGTCCCCATCATCCATTGCCGCAACCAGAAGATGATGCGCGACCGCATCGTCGCACTGCGCCACGCCAATATCTTCGAGGCACACGGCTACCGGCATGCGCTTGGCGGGCTGGTGATCGAATCGGCGACAGACGATGAGATTCGCACCGTGTCGAGCTACATCGTCGTCAACACCGGCGCCGCGGGCGATTCGGTGGTCTACCAGGCGGGCGTCTACCGCGACACCGTCGTCCGCCAGGACGGCGGGTGGCGCTACCGCGAGAAGCGGGTCATCTATGACACCTCGCGCGTCCAGACCCTGCTGGCCACGCCGATCTGAGGAGAGCATCACCATGAGCACCTGGCACGATGTCGGCGCGGCCGACGAATTCGTTGAAGACGAACCGCGCGCCGTCGAGGCGGCGGGATTGTCGATCGCGGTATTCCGCGTCGGCGAGGAGTTGTTCGCGTTGCACGACCTGTGCACGCACGAGCGCGTCCCCCTGTCCGAGGGGTTTGTCGAGGACGGCTGCGTCGAATGCCCGCTGCACCAGGGACTGTTCGACCTGCGCACCGGCGAGGCGCGCAAGGCGCCCTGCACGACACCGGTCCAGACGTATCCCGTGCAGGTGAGCGAGGGCCGGGTGCGCATCCAGGTGCTCCCGCCCGTGGTGGTGATGTCCTGAATGCGGGGGAGTGTCATGCATACGGAATCCACCACCATTGTCATCATCGGCGCAGGGCAGGCCGGCGGCTGGGCGGCGCGCACGCTGCGCGAAGAGGGCTTCGCGGGCCGCGTGGTGCTGATCGGTGACGAAGCGCACCCGCCCTACGAGCGCCCGCCATTGTCCAAGGCTGTACTCGCCGGCGAGGCCACGCCTGAAAGCGTGCATCTGCTTGATGCGGCAGCGATCGCTGCCTTGTCGATCGACTGGCTCGCCAGCGCACGCGTCGCCAGCATCGATCGGAACGCAAGACAGCTCATGCTCGCGGACGCAAGCGCGATCCGCTATGACAAGCTGATCCTCTGCACCGGGGGAAGGGCACGCGAGCTCGATGTTCCGGGTGCCGGCCTGCCCGGCGTGCATACGCTGCGCACCATCGACGATGCGCAGCGCCTCGGCCCTGCGCTGAAACGCGACGCACGCGTGGCCGTGGTCGGCGGCGGCTGGATCGGCCTGGAAGTCGCGGCCACGGCGCGCCAGCGCGGCGCCGCGGTGACCGTGATCGAGACCATGCAAAGGCTGTGCGAGCGCAGCGTGCCCCAGGCGCTGTCTGCCTACCTGCAGGCATTGCACGCCGCACAGGGAGTTGAAGTGTTGCTGGGCGCCGCGGTGACGAGCTTCGTGCCGGCCGCGTCGGGTGGCCTCGACGTGATGCTCTCCGATGGGCGCAGCATTCCCTCTGACGCGGTCGTGGTCGGCATCGGCCTCGTGCCCAATGACGAACTGGCGCGCGCCGCCGGGCTGGAGTGCGACGGCGGCGTGCTGGTCGACGCGCAGTGCCGCACCTCGGACCCGGACATCTTCGCCGCCGGAGATGTTGCCGTTGCGCGCAATAGCTGGGCCGACCGTCGCCTGCGGCTGGAGTCCTGGCAGAACGCGCAGGAGCAGGGCATCGCCGCGGCCAGGTCGGCACTGGGGCGCGATATCCACTATGACCCGCTGCCATGGTTCTGGTCGGACCAGCACGGCACGAACCTGCAGATCTATGGCGTGCCGTCGCCATCGCACCAGATGGTCGTGCGCGGCGACCCGGAGACCGGCAGTTTCGTCTTCTTCTACCTGGACGGCGAGCGGCTGGTGGCCGCGCTGGGCGGCAATGCCGCGCGCGACCTGCGCTTCGCCCGCCGCCTGATCGAAAGGCGGACCCAGGTGAGGGCGCAAGACCTGGCCGATCCAGGCGTATCCCTGGCAAAGCTCTGAGCCACTAGGCCGGTGTTCCAGGGCGAGACCTACAGAAACGGAGGAGACAATGCGGCAGATTGACATTCAGAGAATGGCCGGCGAGGCCAGACTCAATCGGTTTCACTACGGCGTGCTGGGCTGGTGCGCGCTGATCATCATCTTCGATGGCTATGACCTGGCCGTGGCCGGCATTGCACTGCCGTCGATCATGAAGGCGATGCAGATCGAGGCCAGCCAGGCGGGCTTGCTCGTCAGTACGGCGCTGGTCGGCATGATGTTCGGCAACATCGTGCTGGGCACCATTGCAGAGCGGATCGGCAGACGCGTGGCGATTGCAGTGTGCGTCGGCCTGTTCAGCGTGTTCACCGCCGCTGCCGGCTTTTGCAGCGATCCGCTACTGTTCGGTGCGGCGCGCTTCGTGGCCGGTATCGGCATCGGCGGCGTGATGCCCAACGTGATCGCGCAGATGACCGAATACGCGCCGCGGCGCGTGCGCAGCACGATGGTGACGCTGATGTTCAGCGGCTATTCGGTCGGCGGCATGCTGGCGGCCGTACTGGGCAAGAACCTGATCGAGAGCTATGGCTGGCAATCGGTGTTCATCGCGGCCGGCCTGCCGGTGCTGCTGATCCCGCTGATCCTGAAATGGATGCCGGAGTCCGTGCCGTTCCTGGTCCGGCGCGATCGCACCGATGACCTGAGGCGCCTGGCGCTGCGCATCGACCCGGGCTACCGGGCGCAAGCCGGCGACCGCTTCGTCGTGGTCGAAGCAGAGGTGGCCGCCGGCGCGCCGATCAGCCAGCTCTTCCACCAGGGCCGTGCGCTGAGCACGCTGATGTTCTGGCTGTCGTGCTTCATGTGCCTGTTCATGGTCTACGCACTCAGCTCATGGCTGACCAAGCTGATGGCCAGTGCCGGCTACAGCCTGGGCTCCGCGCTGACCTTCGTGCTGGTGCTGAACCTCGGCGGGATGATCGGTGCCATCGGCGGTGGCTGGCTGGCGGACCGGTTTCATATCAAGCATGTGCTGATCGGCATGTATGTGCTGGCGGCAGTGTCGATCACGCTGCTTGGGCATCCCGTGCCCACGGCGTGGCTGTACGTGCTGGTCGCGCTGGCCGGCGCTTCGACCATCGGCACGCAGATCGTCGGCTGTGCCTATGCGGGCCAGTTCTATCCCCTCGGCATCCGCGCCACGGGCATCGGCTGGACGCTGGGCATGGGCCGCGGCGGCGCCATCCTCGCGCCGATCCTGATCGGCTTTCTCGTCGCGATGGGCCTGCCGCTCGCGCAGAACTTCATTGCCATCGCCGTGCCAGGACTGGCAGCGGCATTGGCTGTCCTCATGATCGACCACGGTCGGTCCGCCTCGTCCCTGGCAGGGCCGGGCGAAATCCGCGGCGATGCCGGCATGGCAGATGTGCCGCAGCACCCCGCAAAAACCCACCCCTAAGGAGACAGGCATCATGGCCGAATATACCCCTTCCGAATTGCTGGAGCTGGTCAATTCCAACCAGGTCGGCGCCGGCGACGAACGTGTCCGGGCCATTACCGGACGCATTGTTGCCGACCTTTTCCGCACCATCGAGACCTACCACGTCACCCCTGACGAGTTCTGGTCCGCCATGAAATGGCTCACTCGCCTGGGGCAGACGGATATGGTCGGCCTGGTCACGGCGGGCCTCGGCTTCGACCGCCTGCTCGACATCCTCGAGGAGGAGGCCGACCACGCGCAGGCGCGGTCGCAAGGCACGCCGCGCGCGATCGAAGGTCCGTTGTACATACCGGGCGCGCCGCTGTTCCAGCGCGAAGTGCGCCTCGATGAAGGCAACGAAGGCAAGGGCGAACTGTTCGTCATGGAAGGCCGCGTGTTCGGGCTGGACGGCAAGCCCGTGCCACACGCCAAGGTCGACGTCTGGCATTGCAACGAACTGGGACGCTATTCGCACTTCGATCCCTCCCAGCCGGACTACAACCTGCGCCGCTGCATCGAGACGGATGCCGAGGGCAATTACCGCTTCCGCAGCTTCCTGCCCCCCGGCTATGCGATCCCGCCCGACAGCCCGGTCTCGGAACTGTTCGCGTTGCTCGGCCGCCATGGCAACCGGCCCGCTCACATCCATTTCCTGGTGTCCGGCGGGGGCAAGCGGGCGCTGACCACGCAGGTCAATATCCCCGGCGATACCTTCCTGGACGACGATTTCGCGTTCGCGACGCGCGACGGACTGGTCGTGTCGCTGGAGAAGGTCGAACGCTCGGCGGAATATGCGTCGCTCGGCGTGGAAGGCCCGTTCACCCGGGTGCGCTTCGACTTCGTGCTGCAGGATGCACTGAATGAAGCGGAAACCATCGCGGCGAGCCGCTACCAGACGGTGGGGAGCGCGGGCTGACCGCCTGTTCATGGGGCAGCCACGCCGGCTTCGCGCGCCCAATGCGCGGAATCCGGCGGCAGCGCGTTCGACCGTGTCGGCAATGTCCTGGATAATCGGCACGGGTCAGCAGCTCGAGGCCCGCCCCTCCGTCGGAACTGAATCAGTTGCCAGCTCCTCAATGACTCCCTTTCGCGGCAAGCTCCGGGCACGGCATCTGGAGGTGATCCTGTCGGTGGCGGACCTGGGCAGCCTTTCGCGGGCGGCCGAACAGCTCCACATGACGCAGTCGGGGCTGTCCCGCGCCGTCGCGGAGGTCGAGGAAATCATCGGCGGGAAACTGTTCGAGCGGACCGCGAAGGGCATGGCCGCCACCGCGCTGGGCACGGCCATGTGCCGCCATGCGGCACTCCTGCTCGGCGACATGCACAAGGCGGAGGCGGACCTTTCCGCGGTAGCCGCGGGCGGCGCCGGCACGCTGTCGGTGGCCTGTTTCTCCATGTTCGCGAGGTGGCCGATGGCCGAGGCCATCCTCCGGTTCCGGCGGCAGAATCCGGCCGTACAGATCACCGTCGAGGTCGGACCCCACGAGAGCCTGATCGAGAAGCTCGATGCCGGCGCGGTCGACCTGCTGGTCAGCCGGAATCCCAGATCGCTGCACGGAGCCACCTACAGGGCGGTCGAGCTCATCGACGACGGCATCATCCTGGCTTGCGCGCCCGACCATCCCCTGGCATCGACAGCGGCCGATCTTGTCGATTGCCTGGCCTATCCTTGGATATCGTCGCCTCCCGGCAGCCATATGCGCGAGCTGCTGCTCACTGAGGTACGCGACAAAGGATTGGAACCACCGCAGATTGTCGGTGCGCTGTCGCTGGAACTTGGCCGCGAACTCACGCTGTCGGGCCAGTTTCTCTGGCACCTGCCGGGCAGCATCGGGCGTTATCTGGCGTCGCGCGGGGAGGTGGTGGTGCTGCCCGTGTCATTCGACCTGACCGTGGGCCCGCTGTCGGCCATCTGGCGGCGGGACCGCAGCAGCAGCCGGGCGTCCCGGTCGTTCATTGTTGCGTTGCGGGAAACGGTCGGCGCCATGGAGGGCCACTGAAGAGGGCCGCTGAACGCGGCACAAAAATTTCGGAGATTTCCTGTTCCGCCGCACGGCCGGCAAAACGTTTGCCGGCCGCCGGCCAGTCATGGCAACCGGGCAAAGTCCTCGGGAGTGATCAGGCCCGTTTCCCAGCGGCGCGCCGAGACACCGCTGTCCTGGAATTCGCTGATCCGGGAAGCGAGCGGGGAATAGCGTTGCCATGGCTCCCCGGCAGCGCTCTGGGGAGTGCCGTCCGAGACGAAGCCCCCGACCGCCGAGCGCAGGTCCGCGCCCGCGCGTTCAAACACGGCATCCGACACGCGGGCGATCATGGGCGCGTCCGACCAGCCCTGCCGGTTTCCGAACAATAGCGGCAGCTCGAGGCAGTGCGGGCTCATCAGGTCCGGTACATGACTCTGCACGTTGAACAGGAAGGGATAGGCGGCCCTCCCGGCTTCATGAAATGCCTGGCAGAGATGCTCTACGCCAGCCCCGAACATCTTGAAACTGCTTCCGTCCACAAGCTGCGTATAGGGACTATGTCCCGGCCTGCGCCTGGCCAGCTCGGCGTAGACTCGCGCCGACTGGTCCGCGTACTGCCGACCATACCATTCGCGTACCGTGGCCTCGTCGGCGCCCACCAGCGGCGGTTCGATAAACATGAACGCAGCGCTTTCCTCCGCCGTGGATCCCACCAGTGTTTCGCCGACATGGGCTTCGCGGGCGGCGCGACGGAAATCGAACAGCCATTCCGGTACGAGTCCCTCTTCAAAAGCCGGCCTGAACGCGACCGCCACCTCACCGAATGCCATGCGCGAGCGCATGACAGCCACCTGGGCCGACAGGATGTCGTCAGTCGACAGCGCGTCGAATTCCCGACCGCCTGCCTGCTCCATGAACTCGCGACTGGTATGACGCGCTTCGTCGTGGTTCATGGGAGGCACGATCGGAAGGCTGAAGAGTATGTTGCGGCGGAGCATGCCCCGGGCCGCGGGACTCACGCCCAGCAGCCACGCGTACCACGCTCCCGCCGACTGGCCGCTGACCGTCACGTCGGCGGGGTCTCCACCGAACTGCGCGATGTTCTGCTGCACCCATTCGAGTGCGCGCAGCAGGTCGCGTACTGGCCTGTTGGCTCCAGCCGGGTCGCCTTCCTTTGCACAGTGCCCGAAAGCGCCCAGGCGATAGTTGACTGTCACCACGATGAACCTGCCGTCGCGTGCCAGGCGCTCGCCGTCGTACCATGGCGCGGAACCGCCTCCGGTCATGAAGCCGCCACCGTGGATAAAGACGAAGACAGGCAGCGAATTGCCGGACACCGGCGCCCAGACGTTGAGCACGAAAGCGTCCTCGGACTGAGGATTGGCGCTGATGGCATCGCCCATCACGACTGCCAGTCGCGAGCGGCGCTGGGGAAACACGGCGCCTGGCATCGTGGCATCGAGTTCGCCATGCCACCATGCCGGTGGCCTGATATCGGAGTAGCGGCTGGTCGAATCGATACGCTCGCCATAAGGTATTCCCCTGAACGCGCACACGGCGTCACGCACGGTGCCGCGCACCAATCCGCCTTTCAATCCAGCAATGGCTGTTTGCCCTTCGAGTTTCATGAGTCGATTTCTCCAGAATTTCGCATGTTGCGAGACAACAGAAATGCAATCTGTGAACAGGCCAGGACGGTACCGCCAAGGCCGGCCATGACCCCGCGTCAGAACAGGTGCTCGACGAACACGCCGGCAAGCATTTGCCGCGACGAGCCGGATGGAGCGGACGCGCCGTTGATCCATGCCCTGGCATCTTGTCCACCCGCCCATTGGTAGACCGCCTGGAGGTACACGCGCGACCGCTTGGAGAGCGAGGTCTCGGCAACCATGAGCAACTGATGGGCGTATCGGTCCAGCAGGACGGCGTTTCCCTTCATGTACTGGTAATGCACGGTCAGTCCGTACCGCTCTCCGAACGATCTGGTTGCGCCGATACCGAAGTTGTTGATGACCCCGCCCGTATTGGCGTTCTCCGTTCGAGAGTAGGTCCCCGCCAGGGTCCAGTCATCGGCAGTCCATTTGCTTCCCACCCCAAGCGTACGAATGTGTGCGGTGCTGGTTGTTGTGGTCCCGTCACGAAAGTCGATGTATGCGACCGTCGCACTGAGCTTTCCGGACTGATACAGGCCCCCGAGGCTGTAACTACTGCCACTGTTCACGGAACCCGGTCGTTCGCCAAAGGCGTACATGGCCCCGACTTTCAGCGGGCCAAACTGATTGGTGTACTTGGCGCCGTTGGCTACCAGCTCTCCGTTGGAGCGGTCATAGTCGAAGGAGCCGCCGGGGAAGGGCCCGTTCACACCCCCGAAGTTTGTGAAAGGGCCCTGGCTGGCGCCCCATATGCCGCCATGCCATGCACCACTGAAGCCGCCAGCGGTGAAGTAGTCGAACATGAAGTCGCGCATCAGGCCGAGCGACAGGTCGCCGAACTGTCCGCGCAGGCCGATGATCGAGTTGGCGTTGAACAGCTGGCCAATCAATTGCCCGGTGTCCGACAAAAATCTGCCGGAAAGACGAAAGTAGGCTGACGTGCCGTCCCCCAGGGACTCCGAGCCATTGAAAGCCAGGTAATTGGGGCGGTTCGGTGCCGCGTCCAGGCTATATCGCGCCGCGCCCGAGGCGTTGGACGTATAGGTCGGCCCTGCACCCACAAGGCCACTGATCGTCAGTCCGTCCGCGTGCGAAGCAACGCTTGCGACTGTGGCCATCATTGCACCCGCGACTTGCACCGTCCGTAGCCGAATGCCACGGTGACATATGAAGTTGCGGGCAACACGCCGTCGGCCCTTGGCTGCATCCAGGTACATCCTTCTCCTCCGCCTGCTCTGATTGAATTCGAATTGGCGCTTCACCAGATAAGGTGAATCTTTGACATCTGCGGCTTGGCTGGGACAGCGACACGCAGGTGCACCAATCGTAGTGGCGGGCGGCAGGCCTTAGGCATGCGAGCTTTGAGAACCCTCATGCCAGTTGCTCATGGCATGAATCGGCACTCGGAAACAGGGTTTGTGCATGCCATGGGCACGCACAAGGGCAGGCCGGGGAAACTTGCCTCGGGCGCCTGGAGCCACGGGCTGCTCCGGCATCTGGCGCCTGACCGGCCGCAGGCCGAAGCGTGCATTCTCCCTATTAACGCAATTAACCGACAGGCGAAAGCGCCAAACAAAAACGCGCCGGATTTCTCCGGCGCGCCATTTGCTGCCAGGCCTGAAGGGCCGGCAACCTGCCAAAACCTGGGGACCTGCGTCCCCGGGTTTCAGTACTTCCACATGATCTGCTGCAACTGCTTGCTGTCGTTGGTCTTGGTCAGCGCCAGGGCCGTCAGGATGCGCGCTTTCTGCGGCAACTGGTCGTCCGTGACGACCCAGTCGTACTTGTCGTCCGGCTGCTCGGCGTTGCGGACCACCACGCCGCTGCCGGTGCGCGAGGCACGCACGATCTGCACGCCCTTGGCGCGCGCGGCCTTGAGCGGCTCGACCATGTAGTCCCCGACGCTGCCGTTGCCCGTGGCGGCATAGACAATGGCCTTGGCGCCGTTCTTCACCGCGGCATCGATGCTGGCCGGATTCACGTTGCCGTAGGCATAGACCACGGCCACTTCAGGCAGCTTGTCGATCTTGTCGATGTCGAACTCGGTCTGCGTGGTGTGCGGGCGGGCAGGCAGGCGGTAGAACAGCGTGCGGCCTTCCACCACATAGCCAAGCGGGCCAAACGGCGAACGGAAGGTTTCCGCCTTGAAGGTGTTGCCTTTGGTCACGTCGCGGCCGGTGTGGATCTCGTCGTTCAGCACAGCCAGCGTGCCTTTGCCCCGGGACGCGGGGTTGGAAGCCACCACCACGGCGTCGTACAGGTTCAGCGCGCCGTCCGCGCCCAGTGCCGTGCCCGGACGCATCGAGCCAACCACCACCACGGGCTTGTCGCTCTTGAGCGTCAGGTTCAGGAAGTAGGCCGTTTCCTCGATGGTGTCGGTGCCGTGGGTGATGACGATGCCGTCCACGTCAGGCTGCTTGAGCAGTTCCGAGACACGCTTGCCCAGCTTCAGCAGCCGCTCGTTGTTGAAGCTCTCCGAACCGATCTGGAAGATCTGCTCGCCCTTGACGTTGGCGACCTTCGAGATCTCCGGCACCGAGGCGATGATCTTGTCGACCGGTACCACTGCGGACTGGTAGGCCGCCGTGTTGGTGGCCGAAGCGCCGGCGCCGGCAATGGTGCCGCCCGTGCCGATGATGACGATATTGGCCTTGCGGGCCTCTGCCTGGGTCGCGGCGGGCGTGCCCGATGGCTGTGCGGCCGGGGCAAGCTGGGCGTGGGCGGTGCCGGTGATCAGGCTGGCGGCAAGCAGGGCGGCGGCCAGTGTCGTGGTGCGGGCAAGACGTCTCATGATTCTCCTCGGTGGCGGAACGGCATGACGCGCCTTTTGGGCAGGACGCCGCCGTCCATATCTGGTCAGTGACTGCCGAACAGGAACTGGGTTTCAGGGCCGCTGTCGGCAGCGGCTGCAACTATAAGGGAGGAGAAATAGCCGCGGGAGGGGCGATACCCGGGTTATGCCGATTCGGCATGACCCGGGCATTTTGATAACTCAACTCACATAGAAAGCGAGAAGGTCATGCGGCAGCGTCGCTGACGGACGTGCCTGATGTCCGGCAGGCCGCGTGGCGGCCTGCGGCAAGAGCCGCCGGGACGGGATCCCGGCCTGCCCATGTCAGAACGCGTCGCCCGGCACGCGCACCCAGCCTTCCATCAGCACACGGGCGCTGCGGCTCATGATGGCCTTGGTGACGGTCCAGTCGCCGTTGGACTGGCTGGCCTCGGCGCCAACCCGCAGCGTGCCCGACGGATGGCCGAAGCGAACCGCATTGCGTTCGCCGCCACCGGCCGCCAGGTTGACCAGCGTGCCCGGAATGGCCGCCGCGGTACCGATGGCCACGGCTGCCGTGCCCATCATGGCATGGTGCAGCTTGCCCATCGATAGCGCGCGCACCAGCAGGTCCACGTCGCCGGCGCCAACCGGCTTGCCGCTGGACGCGACATAGTCCTTCGGCTTCGCGACAAAGGCGACCTTGGGCGTGTGCTGGCGCTTGGCGGCTTCGTCGACGTTCTTGATCAGGCCCATGCGCACAGCGCCATAGGCACGGATGGTCTCGAACATCGCCAGCGCCTTCGGATCGCCATTGATGGCCTCCTGCAGTTCGGTGCCGGTGTAGCCGATGGCTTCCGCATTGACGAAGATCGTCGGGATGCCGGCATTGATCATGGTCGCCTTGAACGTGCCGACGCCCGGCACTTCGAGATCGTCGACCAGGTTGCCGGTCGGGAACATCGCGCCGCCGCCGTCGCCTTCTTCGTCGGCGGCCGGGTCCATGAATTCGAGCTGCACTTCGGCGGCAGGGAAGGTCACGCCATCCAGTTCGAAGTCGCCGGTCTCCTGCACTTCACCGTTGGTGATGGGAACGTGGGCGATAATGGTCTTGCCGATATTCGCCTGCCAGATGCGCACGACCGCCGTGCCGTTCTGCGGAATGCGCGACGCATCGACCAGGCCGCCGCTGATCGCGAACGGGCCGACCGCGGCCGACAGGTTGCCGCAGTTGCCGCTCCAGTCGACGAAGGGCTGGTCGATCGAGACCTGGCCGAACAGGTAGTCGACGTCGTGGTCGGGCCGGCTGCTCTTCGAGACGATCACGGTCTTGCTGGTGCTCGACGTCGCGGCTCCCATGCCGTCGATCTGCTTGCCGTACGGATCGGGGCTGCCGATCACGCGCATCAGCAGCGCGTCGCGCGCCTTGCCGGGGGCCTGGGCGGTCTCGGGCAGGTCCTGCAGGCGGAAGAACACGCCCTTGCTGGTGCCGCCGCGGATATAGGTGGCGGGAATCTTGATCTGGGGTACGTGGGCCATGGAAATATTGTCCTGGTCAAACTGCAGCGGGCGGTACGTTGCCGCACCGCCCGCCTCAAGTTGCTACTTACGCAGCCGCTTTCGCGGACTCAAGGAAGTCTTGCGCGAAGCGCTGCAGCACGCCGCCGGCTTCGTAGATCGACACTTCCTCGTCGCTGTCCAGCCGGCACGTCACCGGCACTTCCACGCGTTCGCCGTTGCGGCGGTGGATCACCAGCGTCAGGTCGGCGCGCGGCTTGCGCTCGCCGGTCACGTCGTAGGTTTCGGTGCCGTCCAGGCCCAGCGTCAGGCGGTTCACGCCCGGCTTGAACTCCAGCGGCAGCACGCCCATGCCGATCAGGTTGGTGCGGTGGATGCGCTCGAAGCCTTCGGCGACGATGACTTCCACGCCTGCCAGGCGCACGCCCTTGGCCGCCCAGTCACGCGACGAGCCCTGGCCGTAGTCGGCACCCGCGACGATGATCAGCGGCTGCTTGCGCTCCATGTAGGTCTCGATGGCTTCCCACATGCGCACGACCTTGCCTTCCGGCTCGACGCGGGCCAGCGAACCCTTCTTGACCTGGCCGTCGACCACGGCCATCTCGTTGATCAGGGTCGGGTTGGCGAACGTTGCACGCTGCGCGGTCAGGTGGTCGCCGCGATGGGTTGCGTAGGAGTTGAAGTCCTCCTCCGGCAGGCCCATCTTGGCCAGGTACTCGCCCGCGGCGCTGTTGGCCAGGATCGCGTTCGACGGCGACAGGTGGTCGGTGGTGATATTGTCGCCGAGCACTGCCAGCGGACGCAGCCCCTGCAGCGTGCGCTCGCCGGCCAGCGCGCCTTCCCAGTACGGCGGACGGCGGATGTACGTGCTCTGCGCGCGCCAGTCGTACAGCGGGCTGGTCTTCTCGCCGCTTTGCGCGGTGATGGCGAACATCGGCTCGTAGACCTTGCGGAACTGCTCCGGCTTGACGCTTTGCGCGACGATGGCGTCGATCTCTTCGTCGCTCGGCCAGATGTCCTTCAGGTATACCGGCTTGCCGTCCTTGTCCGTGCCCAGCACATCGCGCTCGATGTCGAAGCGCATGGTGCCGGCGATGGCGTAGGCCACCACCAGCGGCGGCGATGCCAGGAAGGCCTGCTTGGCGTACGGGTGGATGCGGCCGTCGAAGTTGCGGTTGCCGGACAAGACTGCCGTGGCATACAGGTCGCGGTCGATGATTTCCTGCTGGATCTTCGGATCGAGCGCGCCGGACATGCCGTTGCAGGTGGTGCAGGCGAAGGCGACGATACCGAAGCCGAGCGCTTCCAGGTCCGGCAGCAGCTTCGATTCCTCGAGGTACAGCTCGACGGCCTTCGATCCCGGCGCCAGCGACGACTTCACCCACGGCTTGCGGGTCAGGCCGCGCGCGTTGGCGTTGCGCGCCAGCAGGGCCGCGGCGATCACGTTGCGCGGATTGCTGGTGTTGGTGCAGCTGGTAATGGCCGCGATGATCACGGCGCCGTCAGGCATCAGGCCCTGGGCTTCCTGGGCTTGTGCCTGCTCCAGGTTCACGGCGATGCCGCGCTCGGCCAGTGCCGAGGTCGGCAGGCGCTTGTGCGGGTTGGACGGGCCGGCCATGTTGCGCACCACGCTCGACAGGTCGAACTTCAGCACGCGCTCGTACTCGGCGTGCTTCAGCGTGTCGGCCCACAGGCCGGCGGTGCGGGCATAGGTCTCGACCAGCTTGACCTGCTCGTCCTCGCGGCCGGTCAGGCGCAGGTAGTCCAGCGTCTGGTCGTCGATGAAGAACATCGCGGCCGTGGCGCCATATTCGGGAGCCATGTTGGAAATCGTGGCGCGGTCGCCCAGCGTCAGGCTGGAGGCACCTTCGCCGCGGAATTCCAGATAGGCGCCGACGACCTTTTCCTTGCGCAGGAACTCGGTCAGGGCCAGGACGATATCGGTGGCGGTAATGCCGGGCTGGCGCTTGCCGGTCAGCTCGACGCCGACGATGTCGGGCAGGCGCATCCACGAGGCGCGGCCGAGCATGACGTTCTCGGCTTCCAGGCCGCCCACGCCGATGGCGATCACGCCCAGCGCGTCGACATGCGGCGTGTGGCTGTCGGTGCCCACGCAGGTATCGGGATAAGCCAGGCCCCGCCCTTGACCGTCAACCTGGGCGTGGATCACGGGCGACATCTTCTCCAGGTTGATCTGGTGCATGATGCCGTTGCCCGGCGGGATCACGTCGACGTTCTCAAAGGCCTTCTTGGTCCAGTTGATGAAGTCGAAGCGGTCCTCATTGCGGCGATCCTCGATGGCGCGGTTCTTGGCGAAGGCGTCGGGGTCGAAACCGCCGCATTCCACGGCCAGCGAGTGGTCGACGATGAGCTGCACCGGCACCACGGGGTTGACCTTGGCGGGGTCGCCGCCCTGGTCGGCAATGGCGTCGCGCAGGCCGGCCAGGTCCACCAGGGCGGTCTGGCCCAGGATGTCATGGCATACCACGCGCGCCGGGAACCACGGGAAATCCAGCTCGCGCTTGCGCTCGATGAGCTGTTTCAGCGAATCGGTCAGCGTGGCCGGGTCGCAGCGGCGCACGAGGTTCTCGGCCAGCACGCGCGACGTGTAGGGCAGCTTGTCATAGGCACCCGGCTGGATTGCCTCGACGGCTTCGCGCGCGTCAAAGAAATCCAGCTTGGTGCCCGGCAGTGGTTTGCGATGTGCAGTGTTCATGGCGTGGGGAGGAATACGGGGTGATGCACAGGGAACCGTGGAGCAGGGCACAGGCGCCCCGATCCACGTTCTCCAGTCAGCGCGGTGTGATCAGCGCTTCTCGATTGGCACGAACTCCAGGTTCTCAGGACCAGTGTAGTTTGCGCTCGGGCGGATGATCTTGTTATCGATGCGCTGCTCGATGATGTGGGCAGCCCAGCCCGAGGTGCGGGCGATCACGAACAGCGGCGTGAACATCGCGGTCGGCACGCCCATCATGTGGTAGCTCACGGCGCTGAACCAGTCCAGGTTCGGGAACATCTTCTTGATGTCCCACATCACCGTCTCCAGGCGCTCGGCGATGTCGAACATCTTCATCGAGCCGGCATCCTTGGACAGATTGCGCGCGGTTTCCTTGATCACCTGGTTGCGCGGGTCGGCAATGGTGTACACCGGGTGGCCGAAGCCGATCACGACTTCCTTGTTCTCGACGCGGCGGGTGATGTCGGCCTGGGCTTCGTCGGGGCTGTCGTAGCGCTTCTGGATCTCGAACGCGACTTCATTGGCGCCGCCATGCTTGGGGCCGCGCAGCGCGCCGATCGCGCCGCAGATGGCCGAGTACATGTCCGAGCCCGTGCCGGCGATCACGCGGCCAGCAAAGGTGCTGGCGTTGAACTCGTGCTCC
>NZ_CAJPUY010000037.1 GCF_905397275.1 Cupriavidus yeoncheonensis
TTTTATAGCCCGCAAGGGCAGGAAGACGCGAATAACAGTCGCTTCCCCAGCGAAATACCCTTTGATCAACCGGCCAAGCGTCAATTCAGAGGCTTGTTCAGCGTTGCCTTAACTCCTCCGAAGGAAATCCTCATGTCTCATCCTGTTGTCCTGATTACCGGTGCGACGGCTGGCATCGGCCGCGCGACGGCGCTTGCCTTTGCGGCCAAAGGCGCGCGACTGGTCTGTTCGGGGCGGAACGCTGCTGCCGGAGAAGCCCTCATCGCGGAACTGCGGCAGATGGGCGCGGAAGCGGACTTCGTGGCGGCCGATATCGCCCGTGAAGACGATGTCATCCGTCTTGTCGATCATGCCGTCGAGCGCTTTGGAGGTCTCGATATTGCCGTGAACAGTGCCGGAACGGAAGGAACGCCGGGATCGATCGTCGAGCAGACCGTCGAGACGTACACGACGGTTTTCGATGCGAATGTCCTTGGGACATTCCTCTGCATGAAGCACGAGCTGCGCGTGATGAATTCGCAAAAGCGTGGGGCGATTGTCAATCTCTCCTCCACCATGGGCAGCCGCGGCAACCCGCGAAATCCGATGTACGTGGCAAGCAAGCACGCGATCGAAGGCCTCACCAAATCGGCGGCGCTCGACGTCATCAAGTCGAATGTCCGCGTCAACGCCGTGGCGCCGGGCCCGATTGAAACGGAAATGCTCGGGCGCATTGCCGGCGGCGCGGACCGGGTCGCGGCCGTCGCCGCAACCATCCCCGCCGGACGTGTTGGCACGCCGGAAGAAGTCGCCGATGCGATTATCTTCATGGCATCCGAACAGTCCGCATACATCACGGGCCAGATCCTGCACGTGAATGGTGGGAAGACAGCCGCGTAGTGTCGGGGACTGTCAAGCTCATCTGGCGGGCTTCCCTGCCGCCCTGACGGGCGGCGGGGCTAAAGCGAATCTGCCAACCGGCGTTGTCACCCTGGCGCACTCGAACTGGACCCGGGTTGACGTTGCCAGGCGGCTGCTTGCGCAGCGGAGCCGACCGCTGAACTGCCTGCCTATGGTCTGAACGAATGGTTTGTGGCCGGCTGCGGCCCCTTCACTTGAGCGCTCGCTCGGGAGATCCTATGCTGCAGGGGGGAACGCGAGCGGACCATGCACCATTCGGAACTCCAGCCCGGCACACTGTGGCCGGCCATCGTGCAACGAACGGCGCACGCCCTGCAGAGTGGGGCGTTGTGTCCGATCGAAACGGTCCAATCGTCGATCGAGGACGGCGGCGTGCGGTTCCTGGTCCGCCAGGTGTCGAGCCTGGCCCGCAAGGACAAAATGCGCGGAACGGGTACTGCCGGGGGGAATCCCTTCCTTCCCTACGACCCTGATCTGCTGGTTGCGGATATCTCCGATACCCATGTGGCGTTGCTTAACAAGTTCAACGTCATCGAGCATCACCTGCTCATCGTCACGCGCCGCTTCGAACCGCAGGAATCATTGTTGACCGTGGCGGACTTTGCCGCGCTGCTGGCCTGCATGGCGGAGTTCGGGAGCCTGGGCTTCTACAACGGTGGGGCCGCCGCCGGAGCGAGCCAGGCCCATAAACATCTGCAGGCCGTACCGCTGCCGCTCGCCGAGTCGGGCCCGTCGTTGCCAGTCGGCCCCTTGCTGGACGCGGCGCGAGTCACCGGCACCATCGGCATCGTCCCCGGTCTGGCCTTTGCCAATGCCTTCGCGCCGCTCGACATCTTTGCTGCGCCGCAGCGCGACAGGGCATGCATCGTATGCGAACGCTACCGCGCACTGCTCGATGCGGTTGGCATCCGGGCGATCGATGTGGATGGCAGCCTGTGCCAGTCAGCGCCATACAACCTGCTGGTGATGCCGGCAGGGCTACTGCTGGTGCCAAGATCCAGCGAATTCGTCGAAGGCATCCCGGTGAATGCTCTGGGGTTCGCAGGCTCGTTATTTGTGCGGGACGTGGCGCAGATGCGGATCATTGAGAGGCTTGGTCCAATGAGTCTCCTCCGGCGAGCCGCGGCGGCGGCTGGGTAGGGATGCGACGCATGTGAGTGACCGGTGACCGGTATGCTGCCGTTGTGCGAGACAGTACTAACGTCAGGGCCCTGGCCATACGGACGCGCCCACGCGAGTATAGTCACGAATGGCGCTCGCGCGGGCTCGGGTGCAGGAGAGTTCCCGCGCAAGCGCTGACGCAGTGCGCACCGAGCGCTGCCTACAGGAGTTCCCCTTCGCTTTGTGCCGCATTGCGTCCCAGCATGACTTCCCAGGCCCGCTTCTCCGTCCGTCTGTTTGGCGAGTTCCAGCTCGACGGCGCTGACGCGCCCCTGTTCAACGCAAACTCCCCCCGCTTGCTGGCGCTGCTTGCCTGCCTGGTCCTGCATCGCGACGCACCGCAGACGCGGCAGCAGCTCGCCGTACTGTTCTGGCCCGATTCCTCGCAGGCACAGGCGCGCAATGCCCTGCGCCAGTTGCTGTTTCAGCTGCGCAAGACCTGGCCGGAGGCGGATCAGTTTGTGCAGGCCGATGCGCAAACGGTGCGATGGCTGCCCGATTCGGTGCTCGACCTCGATGTAGCGCAGTTCCAGTCCGCGCTTGCGGCTGCGGCCAGGGCCGCGAGGCACGGCGACGCAGGCGCTGAAGAAGAGCTGCTGACGCATGCCGCGGATCTCTATCGCGGCGACCTGCTGGCCAACTGCTATGACGAGTGGATCCACCCCGAGCGCGAAAGGCTGCGCGAACAGTGCATCGCGGCGCTCGCGCGCCTCGCTCAACTGAGCGAGGACCGGCGCGACTATGCCAAGGCGCTGAAGTACACACAGCAGTTGCAGCGGCTCGACCCGTGCCGGGAACCCACCTGCCTGGCGCTGATGCGCCTGCATGCGCTGAACCACGATCACGCATCGGCCATGCGCGCCTATCGCAGCTGTGTGGAAACGCTCGCCCGCGAACTGGGCGTCATGCCCGGCGAAGCCATGCGCGAGGCCTATGCGCGGCTGGCTGCGCAGGCCGGGTCAATGCAGCGCCAACGCCCGCGGGATGCGATGCTGCCAATGATTGGCCGGCATGGCGAATGGCGCCGGCTGCTTGAAGTCTGGCAGCGTACCCAGCTGGGAGACAAGCAGTTTGTCCTGATCCTGGGCGAAGCCGGCATCGGCAAATCGCGCCTGGCGGAGGAACTGCTCGTCCATCTGGCCGAGCAAGGGATCACCGTGGCGCATGCGCGCGCCTATGCGGCCGAGGGACAGCTCGCGTTTGCGCCGGTGACCGGCTGGCTGCGCAGCCCTGCCCTGAGCGGCGCCATCGGCAAGCTCGACAGACTGTGGCTGACCGAGGTCACGCGCCTGTTGCCCGAACTCCTCACGCAGCAATCCGGATTGTCGCCGCCGTCGCCACTGACCGAATACTGGCAACGCCAACGGTTCTTCGAGGCGCTTGCGCGAGCGGTGCTTGCGCACGGCGGGCCGCTGCTGTTGCTGCTCGACGACCTGCAATGGTGCGACGGCGAGACGCTCGAATGGCTGCGCTTCCTGATGCGTTCCGACGCGACGGCAAGGCTGATGCTGGTCGCAACGGCGCGCCCCGAGGAAATCATGCCGCGCCACGCGGCGAACCGGCTGCTGGACGCACTGCGCCGCGACGACCAGTTCATCGAGATTTCATTGGGGACACTCGATGCCGCCGAAACGGCAAAGATAGCGGCTCAGATCCTGAACCGGCCGCTGGCCGACACGGAGGCAACCCGGCTGTTCGAAGAGAGCGAGGGCAACCCGCTGTTTGCGGTCGAAATGATGCGGGCCCGCTCCGACACCACGCCGGTCGGGGACGCACAGGGCGGCGTGGCCTCGAAGTTGCCGCCCAAGGTTTACACCATCATTTCGAACCGGCTCGCACAGCTGGCTCCGGGCGCCCGCGAGATCGTCGGGGTTGCCGCGATCATTGGCCGGGCCTTCACGACCGACATGCTCGCCCAGGCAAGCGACCTCGGCGAAGCTGCCCTGGCAGGCGCGCTGGACGAACTGTGGCAGCGGCGCATCGTGCGCCAGACCGACGGTGGCGGCCTGGCGTTTGACTTCAGCCATGACAAGATCCGCGACGTGGCATACGCCGAAGTGAGTCCGCAGCAGCGCCGCCGCCTGCATCTGCGCGTGGCGCGGGCGCTCGAGCAGGCCTCGGGCGATGGGCCCGACGCGGCAAGCGCGCAGATCGCCTCGCACTATGAGCAGGCGGGCCTGCCAGCCCAGGCGGCGGCATTCTACCGGCGCGCGGCCGGCGTTGCGCAGCGTGTGTATGCCTATGACGATGCCATCGCGTTGCTGACGCGCGGGCTGGTGCAGGCGGACCGGATTGCCGATGCGCAGGAGCGCGCCAGTCAATCGCTGGCCCTGCAACTCGACCTTGCGCCGCCGATTCGCATCGCCCGAGGCTGGGCCGCCCCGGAACTGGAGGCGCCGCTGCGACGCGCGGTGGAACTGAGCCGGCTGGCGGGCGACACCAGTCAGCAGGCACGCGCCCAGGTCAGCCTTTCATTTTTCCTGGTAGTGAGGGCGGAGCTTGCGCAGGCACGCAGCCTGAGCGAGGAACTGATTGCGGGACTGGGGCCGCTGGGCGCCGGTACTTACTCGGTGATGGCATGGACCAGCGTCATGGGTAGTCTGGTCCAGCAGGGCGACTGGATGGCTGCCGAGCCCGCGTATCAACACGCGCGCGGCGCTTATGACGAGGCCCAGCACGCCGAGCATGCGTCCCTCATGGGCGGCAACTTTGGCGTGCTGGCCGCCGCGTGGTCGGCGCACGCATTGTGGTTCCGGGGGCTTGCCGATCAAGCCCTCCAGCGCGGAGAGGAAGCGCTGGAGGTGGCGAACCGGGTCGCACACCCGTTCTCCCAGGCGCTCGCGCTGTCATATCTCGCGACGCAGCACGCGCTGCGGCACGAGCACGGCTTCACGCTGCACTATGCCCGCCAGGCACGCGAGATCGCCGAGCAATACCACGTAGGCTACTACCTCGCCTGGGCAGACATGCTGCTCGCCTGGGCGAACGCGAAACAGTCGCCCGGCGCCGACGCCGTGGCGGCGATGCGGGCGGCGATCGAAGGCTTTCACGCGACCGGCGCACGCCTGCGCATGCCGCTCTATCTGGCCATGCTGGCTGAATGCCTGGGCGACGCGGGAGAGACCGAGGCTGCACTGGCGGCTTTGGACCAGGCGTTCGAATGCGCCGCGCGCACTGGCGAGCACTGGGTGGACGCCGAACTGTACAGGCTGCGCGGTGAATTGCTGCTACGCAGCAGCGCCAACCTTGCCGAAGCCGAGTCATCGTTGCTCAAGGCGATCGAGATCGCCGCAGACCAACGCGCGCTCCCGCTTGAACTGCGTGCCGCCCTGTCATGGGCAACGCTGCGCACTTCGCAGGGGCAAGCTTCGCACAAGGTGGTCGAAGCGCCGCTCGCGCGATTCACCGAGGGCTTCGATCAGCCCGACATCGTCAGGGCACGGACGTTACTCGCGCGTTAGTTCCGGCCCGGCCACCGCGCGCCGTCGGGCGGCGGAATCCCCCATGTAACGGCTCACCTAACGCTTTCGAAACGCCGAGGTTGCTACAACTCCTGCATACCAGCCGCATACCAGCCGAACAGGAGGCAACCATGGAAGCTTCGTTGAGCGAACCCGTCGCAAGCGCACTCAAGGCGCATTTTCGGGGACAACTGATTCAGCCGGGCGACGCGGCTTACGAGCAGGCGCGTGCCGTGTACAACGGCATGATCGACAAGCGCCCTGCGCTCATCGCGCGCTGCGTCGATGTCGCGGACGTGGTCGCGGCGGTGAACGCCGCGCGCGACGGCGGGATGCTGCTGGCCGTGCGTGGCGGCGCGCACAATGGCGCGGGGCTCGGCACATGCGATGGCGGACTGGTGATCGACCTGTCGCCAATGAAGGGCGTGTTTGTCGACGCCGCACGCAAGACGCTGCGGGTGGGCGGCGGCTGCACCTGGGGCGATGTGGATCACGCCTCCAGTGCCTATGGGCTGGCGACGCCGAGCGGCTTCATCTCGAGCACCGGCGTGGGCGGACTGACGCTCGGCGGCGGCATCGGCTACCTCAGCCGCGCCTACGGCCTGACGATCGACAATCTGCTCAGCGCCGAGGTCGTGCTGGCCGACGGGCGCATCGTCACCGCAAGCGACAGCGAGAACGCCGACCTGTTCTGGGCATTGCGCGGCGGCGGTGGCAACTTCGGCGTGGTGACGTCGTTCGAGTTCAAGGCCCATCCCGTTGCCACGGTCTATGGCGGCCCGATGCTGTGGCCGATGGAGCAGGCGCGCGAGCTGATGAAATGGTGGCGCGACTTCATCCTGGACGCGCCGCAGGACATCAATGGCTGGTTCGGCTTCGTCACGGTGCCGCCCGCACCGCCTTTCCCGGAGGAAGTCCACCTGCAGAAGATGTGTGCCGTGGTGTGGTGCTACACCGGGCCGCTCGATCAGGCCGAAGCGCATTTCCGTCCGATTCGCGAGGCCATGCCGCCAGCGGTGGACTTTGCCGGACCCATCCCCTGGCCGGTCCTGCAGAGCCTGTTCGATGGACTGTATCCGGCGGGCCTGCAGTGGTACTGGAAAGCCGACTTCGTCAGCGACCTGAGCGAAAAGGCCATCGATCTGCACATCAAGTACGCGCAGCAGTTGCCGTCGATGCACTCGACCATGCACCTGTATCCGATCAATGGCGCGGCGCATCGCGCCGGATGCGACGAAACGGCCTTCAGCTACCGCGATGCCAGCTTTGCCAGCGTGATTGTCGGCGTCGATCCCGACCCGGCCAACAACGATCGCATCGTGCAGTGGGCGAAGGACTACTGGCTGGCCCTGCATCCGCACTCTGCCGGCGGTGGCTACCTCAACATGATGATGGACGAGGGCAATGACAACGTGAAGGCGTCCTATCGCGACAACTATGCGCGGCTGGCGGAGATCAAGCGCAAATACGATCCGGCCAACCTGTTCCGCGTGAACCAGAACATCAGGCCCGCCTGACGCAACACGCTTGCGACATGGGCGCAGCTACCGGTTGCGCCCTGTACCAGAAGTCCGGCGCGAAGCCGCTGCCACGATGGAATGGCAGCCGGCCCGCGCCTGGCAACGGCTTGCACGGCAGAGGCGATCCCGTGCAGGCCATCGCATTTCCTAGCTGATCGCCTGCACGAGGAGTGCCGTCGCGGCAACGCCGCCGACACCCCTGTTGGAGATAGCAATGCACAAGACTCTTGCCAAGACCCTGCTTGCCGCTGCCGCGCTTGCCGCATTTGCCGCCGGGCTCAGCCAGACCGCCCACGCCGGTGCCTATGCAGATGCGCTGATCGTTGCCGCGCCGGGACACAACGGCCCGCGCGACGCCTTTACCGATGGCGCGCACCGTCCGGCCACCGAGGCCACCATGTTGCCCGTGGTCGCGCAGCAGGGCCGGTCCGTGTGCGTGGTCCGTGGCTTTGATCCGTACCGCGACGGCATGCGCAAACCTGATCCTTACACCGATGGCGGCCGCGTCGGCTCTCGCGATGGCTTCACCGACGGCGCGCGCAGCGATGCGCGCGACGGCGGGGAGTGCCGGTCCTGAGCAGGGCAGGGCAGAGCAACGGCGCGTGCCAACCGTGTCGATCACCGTCGCCGGTAAGAGCCAGGCGTGCTGCCCGTCGACACCTTGAACGCCCAGTTGAACGCACAGGTCAGGCAGGCTTCGCCCGGACGTCTGGAACTGCCCCGTTGGGACTCAGCCAGACTGAAGGGCGCGCGCCATGGACAGAACCGGTCTTGGCACGTTGCTCCTCACCGTTATCCGGCGAGTGTCGCCTTTATTGTCGGACAACACCGGATCTCCCTTGAAGACGTAACGTGCCTGAAGTGATGTCTCCAGAGGCCAATGCCGAGCTGTCCCGATCGATCCAGCGAAGAGCCGACTGTCAGGTCCGCAATCAGGGTTGGCCGGAGGCCCGCATCGAACAAGGCAAAGCCGGCTGCCAGTACGCAGGTTTCGGTCTGAAGGCCGCAGACGAGCGTGCGGTCCGGCTCCAGGCTCTTGAGGCAGGCAATGGTTTCCGCCGAAGGGCAGTAGCCATGCTTGATAAATACAATATCGGCCGCTACCAGGCTGTCGTCCGACGGGCCTGGATGCCACCCCAATTGACGGGCAAATGGTGTCCGGCTTTCGTCGTGCCGCTCGACGGTCGCAACGGATGGCATGAGGCCAAGAAGTGATCGCGCGCCTTCGACAAGCCAGGAGGGCGGTGAAAAGGAGGGTTGAATGTCGATGATGAGCAAGGCCTGGCGCATTGCTTTCGGTCTGACGCGATACTGCCTTGCAGTCTGGCAGTCCAAGCGCAAGTGTCGGGGCACCGTTGACGTCTGCATGGCATAGGCTCTTGTGGGCGTTTCCGGGGCGCGATGGCATCACAGCCGCGCCTGCGTCCGCAAGTCTCGCGCACGCAGGCCTGCAACGTTCAAAGATCCGCGCCCGATGTCGTCGGCTGAGCGCATGCGAGTGACGCATTGGCCTGGATCCGGTCAATCCAGATGGATTGCGACGCCAGTACCGCCTCGGCTGGCATGCCTACCAGATCCGCATAGACTGCGGGCGCCGTGGCACCTTCGGTGCTGATCAGCAAGATCCGGGCATTGGCGTCGAGGGCAGTCTTTGCCCGCAACTCGGGCAGCTCGGTCAAGTGGATCAGCCCGGCGAGCCCCGCCGCACCGGACTCCCCGCTGACGATCGGGATGTCCTGCGTAGTTCCCTCGGCCAGCAAGCGCATGGCACCAACCGCTTCCCGATCGGAGATCGTGATGAAGTAATCCACGGCGGGCGCCAGGAATCGCCATGCCAGTGGCGATGTTTCGCCGCATGCCAGGCCGGCCATGACGGAGTCGACCGATCCTGTCGCGCGGTCAGCCCGGCCGTGGATCGCGCTCTGGTACAGGCAATCCGCCTGCTCCGGCTCCACGACGACGAAGATCGGCCGCTTCACGCCGAACACTTCGCAGAAATAGCTGACGATTCCCGCCGCAAGGCCACCCACCCCGCCCTGCAGGAAAACGTGGGTGTAAGGACAATCGCTGTCTGCCGAGGTGTGATCAAGCTGCTCGATGATTTCCGCGGCGATCACGCCATAGCCTTGCATGACGTCGCGGGGGATCTCCTCATAGCCCTCGTATGACGTGTCGGATACCACGTACCAGCCGTTTTCGTCGGCCAGCCTGGCGGCTTCCTGCACGGATGCGTCATAGTTGCCGCTGATGCGGACCACTTGCGCGCCGAGCGCCGCGATAGGGGTCTCGCGCTCCTCGCTGACATTGGCATGCAACACGATGACGCAGCGGCATCCGATGCTTTTTGCCGCGGCCGCGAGAGACCGCCCGTGGTTGCCGTCCGTGGCGCTGATCACGGTGAAATCGCGCAGCGCGTCGGCGTGCAGGCCCTGGAACAGTTCGCGCGCCTGCCAGCCCCGTTCAGGCCATTGCCTGAGGATCAGCCGGGCCAGCGCAACCGGCGCACCCAGGGCCTTGAAACTGCCAACCGTCGCACGTCTGGATTCGTCCTTCAAATGCACCTGGCCGACCCCCAGCCAGCTTGCCAGGCCATCCAGCCGGTAGAGCGGTGTGGGCTCCGCGCTAAGGGCGGACCACGAGGACAGCCAATGTCGGGATTCCCGGGCTTTGGCCACGCTCATGATCTGGCGAAGCGATTCGTCATAGGGCGTGCGACGTGCTGCTGCGTTTTCCACTAGCATGATTTTACCTCGGTAATGAAAAGGAATTCGGGAGAGGACTGTTTGGGGACGGATCGCAAATCGACGGTTCGCCGCGTTACGGCTGCCATGTCACTTCCGCAACGGGCCGGCGACGGAACGGCTTGCCGGTATCGGCCGGATACCCCAGCGTGATGATTCCCTGCGGCTCCCAGTCCTGTGGAAGATCGAGCGCCTGTCGCACCGTATCCGGGCAGAACATCGGCGCGCATAGCCAACAGGCACCAAGCCCGGCGGCGCTGGCTGCCAGCAGCAGGTTCTGGCCGGCCATCGCGGTGCTCTGCACGGCCATCTGGTGCTCGAACCGGTTGCGGCGCTCGTCGTCGTAGCGATCCATGTCGGCCATCGTGAGGCAGACCAGCACCAGGGCGGGCGCGCCGGTCAGCCTGGCGTAGGAGCGTGCCACATCCGCTTCCACAATATCCTCGGGGTCGTTGTCGGCCAGCCGGTCCATGCGCAATTTCCGCCCCATTGCCCGTGCCAGGCTGGCCTTGTCGGCAGCGGCGCGTAACACGACGAAGCGCCAGGGCTGTCGGTTATGGGCGGAAGGGGCGTTGATGGCGGCCTCGAGCAGCCGATCCAGCGTCTGCTCGGGGATGGGGCAATCCAGATAGCGGCGAATGGAGCGGCGGTGCTGCAGCAATGGTGCGCCGCTTGCCTCGGGCTGGCGTTCGATCACGGCTTCGGCGAATTCCAGTCCCATCATGCGGCTCCGGGGATTGGCGCGGCGCGTACCGGCGCACCATTGGCCATGGAGACATCGAGGTCGCGCAACAGCCCGTCGTCGATGCCATAGATCCAGCCGTGCACGGCCAGTGGCTGGCCGCGCGCCCAGGCATCCTGTACCACGGTCGTGCTGCAGACATTGGCGGCCTGCTCGATCACGTTGAGTTCGCACAGTCGATGCTGGCGCGTGAGCGGGTCCGCGCAGTCCTGCAACTCGTCGTGGTACTTGTCGCAGATGTCGCGCATCTGGCGCAGCCAGTTGTCGGTCAGGCCGAGCCGCTGACGCGACAGCGCCGCACGCACGCCACCGCAGCCGTAATGCCCGCAGACAATGATGTGCCTGACCTGCAGAATGTCGACCGCGAACTGCATGGCCGACAGGCAATTCATGTCCGCGTGCTTGACCATATTGGCGACGTTGCGATGCACGAACACCTCGCCCGGAGGCAGGTCGACAATGGTATTGGCGGGCACCCGGCTGTCCGAACAGCCAATCCAGAAATACTCCGGCGTCTGTTGCCGGGCCAGTCTCTGGAAAAAGGCGGGATCGCGCGAGCGGACCTCGGCCGCCCATGCGCGGTTGTTCTGCAAAAGCTCGTTCGGCTGGTCCATCCCAATCCTCTCTCTTTTGCGCGGCGCGCGTTACGCCGCACAGGCGGGAACGGTCGACGGGGCGGGAGCCGGCTTGCGTGACACCAGCGCGATACGCACCGGCTCGGGCGGTGTCGTGACCGAACGCGCCAACGCTCCCCTGCTTTCCGGCGGCGTGCCGTACAGCGTATTGCGCAAGCGGGGCGTGCGGCCCATTGCGCGCAGCATCTCTTCCATGGTCGTGGCTGTCATTTCCTGGCCATGCGAGGCCCCGGCGGCGCGCGAGATGGTTTCGTTCATCAGCGTGCCTCCCAGATCGTTGGCGCCGGCTTCGAGGCAGGCCTTGACGCCCAGCGGACCCATCTTTACCCACGACGCCTGGATATTCGGGATCAGCGGATGCAGGGCCAGCCGCGCAATGGCATGCATCAGCACCGCTTCGCGGAAGGTTGGTCCGGGACGGGCCTTGCCCTTGCGATAGATCGGCGACTCCATGTGGACGAAGGGCAGCGGCACGAACTCGGTAAAGCCGCCGGTCTCCTGCTGCAGCGCGCGCAGCCGCAAGAGGTGCCGTGCCCAATGTTCAAGCCGCTCGACATGGCCGAACATGATCGTGGAGGTGCTGCGCAGGCCCAGGCCGTGTGCCGTGCGCATGACTTCCAGCCATTCCCCGGTCGTGACCTTGTCATGGCAGATGACCTGACGGACCTCGTCGTCCAGGATTTCTGCGGCGGTGCCAGGCAGCGTGCCGAGGCCGGCTGCCTGCAGTTCGGCAAGGAACGCAGGCAGCGATATGCCCTTCGTGCGCGCCCCCTGCCATACCTCGAGGGGCGAGAAGGCGTGCACGTGCATGTCCGGCGCGACGGACTTCACGGCGCGGCAGATTTCGAGATAGGTGTCGCCGGTATAGGCGGGATGGATGCCGCCCTGCATGCAGACCTCGGTTGCGCCGCGGTCCCACGCTTCGCGCACGCGCCGCTGGATCTCGTCGATCGGCAGGTCGTAGGGCTTGCCGCGCAGGTCCTCGCTGCCCTTGCCCTTGGCAAACGCGCAGAACTGGCAGCGGTACGAACAGATGTTGGTGTAGTTGATGTTCCGGTTGACCACATAGCTCACCACGTCGCCGTTCACCTGGCGCCGCAGGTCGTCGGCCGCGGCGCAGACGGCGGAAAACTCGGCGCCGCGGGCTCGGAACAGGCGCACGATCTGCGCCTCGGTCAGCGTCTCGCCAGCCCTGGCCCGCGCAAGGATCTCCCCGATCTCGCCCGCGCCGAGGCTGTCCTGGCTCGCGCTGATCCATGCCAGGTCCCGGGCCGGCGGAGCTTCCTGCGAGCCCGGCGACCATGGGTCCACGCGCGGATAACCGTCGCTGTCGATCAGTTGCAGCAGCGGGGTGTGAAAGACGGGATCCGTCCAGCGCGCCACGTCGCGCACGTGGGAGGGATAGATCGCCAGCCGTTCGGTCAACTCCTTGCCGGCGGCCCGGGTGGCCTGAGCCAGCTTCTCGAGATGCGGCCAGGGCGCTTCGGGGTTGACGTGGTCGGGCGTTACCGGCGACACGCCGCCCCAGTCGTTGATACCGGCGTCGATCAGGGGCTTCAGCGCGCCCGGGCTCAGGTTTGGCGGCGCCTGGAGATTCATCTCCGGCCCGAAGATCAGGCGCGCTGCCGCGATGGTCCACAGGTGGTCGTCAAGCGCGGGGGCACTCGCGCGGGACATCAGCGTGCCCGGCTTCGGCCGGAAGTTCTGCACGATGATCTCCTGGATATGCCCATGCTTCTCGTGCAGGTCACGCAGCGCCAGCAGCGCGTCAATGCGCTCCGCGCGCGTTTCCCCGATGCCGATCAGAATGCCGGTGGTGAAAGGTACCCCCGCTTCCCCCGCGAGCGCGATGGTGCGCAGTCGCGCGGCCGGCTGCTTGTCTGGCGAGCCGAAATGCGGGCCGCCGCGTTCGCACAGGCGGTCCGAGGCGCTTTCGAGCATGATGCCCTGCGAGATCGACACGCTGCGCAGCGCAGCGATATCGCCGGGTTCGAGCAAGCCGGGATTGACGTGCGGAAGCAGTCCGGTTTCGCGAAAGACAAGGTCGGCGGCCTGCGCCAGGTACGACAGTGTGGTCTCGTGCCCGAGTGCCGCCAGCGCGTCGCGCGCGGCGGCATAGCGCAACTCCGGCTTGTCGCCCAGCGTGAAGAGCGCTTCCTTGCAGCCGGCGGCTACGCCGTCGGTGGCGATCTTCAGGACCTGCTCAAGGGAAAGGTATGGGCTCTGCCCCTTGCGCGGCGGGTGCGCGAAGGTGCAATAGTGGCAGACGTCGCGGCATAGCTGGGTCAGCGGAATGAATACCTTGCGCGAGTAGGAGACCACATGCCCGTGCGCGGCGTCGCGGCGCTGCGCCGCGGCCAGCATAAGCGTGGACAAATCTGCGCCGGCCAGCGCGTATGCCTCGTCGTTCGACAGCCGTGCCTGGTCAGCCAGGCGCGAGTATGAGGTGCTCATTTCGGTCAGTCCTTGGGAAGCAGGGAAAGGGCGTCGGCAGGTTCCGGCAGGGGAGCAGGCGTCTGGCTCTCCAGCAGCCGGCGCGAGACACCGCTGGCGAGCAGCCAGGCGTGAGTCTGCGTAGCAGACGGGCGCGCGAGAAAGGCGAGCAGATCGGAGGGGCGATCGATGTCCCGGCCGAAACGCGGCAGGTTCAGCACCTTGGGCGTCAGCCCTGCATCGAGCGCCGCCTGGCGGTGCCGCGCGAAACTGTCGGTCCCGTAGGACAAGGGGATTGCTCCCGGCGGCGAGCAGGCGAGGGCGTTCGTGCCGCCGTCATCGCTCGCGGCCACCAGCGTGACGGCGGGCCGATGGCGGTGCGCCAGCGCGATGATCTCGATGTCGGCCGGGGTAATCCAGGGGACGTCGGCCGGCACCACGAGCATGCCAGCCGCGCCCGCACTGGCAAGACGGCATGCCGCATGCTCCAGTGCCGGCACCAGGCCGGGACTGGCATCACGCAGCACGCCGGCGCCGGCACGCCGCGCCAGATCTGCGGCGAGCGGGTCATCGGTCACCACCAGGATGCCGGCCAGGCATGGACTGTCGGCCAACGCCTGCAGCACATCGGCGTACATGCAGCACGCGAGCGACGCGCGTTCGCCGGGCGAGAGCACGGGATCGAGTCGCTGCTTGGCGTTGCCAAAGCGCTTGACGGGGACTACCGCCCAGAGTCCGGACGCGTTCATTGCACGGCCTCCAGGGTTGCCGGCCGCCGGGCGATCTCGCGGGCAAACACCAGCACCTCGCGCGCCAGGAATTCCTTGTCCTGCAGGCAATGCATCAGGGTCCGTGTCGCCAACACGGGCAGGTCGAGGCGGGCCGCTTGCGGAGAATCCCGTTCGTCGATCACGAGGGCATCGATCACGCCCTGGTAGTGGCTGGCAATCGCCGCTGGCGTGATCTCGGCGCCCAGTTCGCGCATGATCTTTGCAGCCGGTCCCTTGAGCGCATCGCCACCGACGATCGGCGATACGGCGATTACCGGCGCACTGGCGTGCCGAAGCGCCGCCCGCAGGCCTGGCAGCGCGAGGATCGGATCGATGCTGAGATACGGGTTCGACGGGCAGATGACGATGGCGTCGAGCGCAGGGTCTGCGAGCGTCTGCAGTAGTGCCGGATGCGGGCGGGCCTCGGCCGCGCCGGGAAAGTCGATGTGCCGTACGGTGGGTTCGCAGCGCCGCTTGACGAAGTAGTCCTGGAACGGCAGCGCGCCTTCTTCCGTATGCACCAGGGTCCGGACAACGTCGTCGGTCGCCGGCAGGATGGTTGCGTGAATGCCGAGCCGGGCGGCCACGTCCGCGGTGAACCGGCTGAGCGCGATGCCCTTGCGCAGCTGGTGGGTGCGCTCGACATGCATGGCCAGGTCGCGATCGCCGAGCGAGAACCAGTCTTCGCCGCCGATCTCCTGCAGGGCCCGCATGAAATGCCAGGTCTCATTCGCCCGGCCCCAGCCGCGCGCCGGGTCGTTCAGGCGCGCGAGCGCATAGAGCACCGAGTCAAGGTCGGGGCAGATCTTCAGGCCGAGGTGCTCGAAATCGTCACCGGTATTGACGGCGACAGTCAGCTTGCCGCCATCGGCCCGGGTGATGGCGTCGAGGCCGGCGGCGAGCTTTGCCCCGCCCACACCGCCGGACAGCGCGACGATGTTCGGCCTGCGCTGGCTGCCTGCCGTGGATTGCTGTGGTGCATGCATGGTGGCTCCGGGTTCAGCGAAACATGTCGATCTGCCTGGGGCGCAGCAGCGCCGAGGCGCTGCATGCGGGGGCTTGCCACGCCAGGCCGCGCAGATGGATGGCCGGCCTGCCCGCATCGGTCTGCCCCATCAGCAGCGAGGCGGCGGCGGCAATTTCGTCGGCAAGGGCGATTTCCGTCACGCGCATGTCGCGCCCGTACAGGTCTGGCTGGCCGATCAGATTGACGAGCGATGGCAACCCGGCGGCGCCAAGCGCCACGCCGACCACGCCGTTGCGCCAGGGCCGGCCGAAGCTGTCGTTGATGACGACACCCAGGTCGACGCCGAAGGCGTCGTCCAGTCGGGCCTTGAGCTGCGCGCAACTCGCGTCGGGGTTGCGGGGAAGCAGCAACGCACGCTCCTGACCATCCGGGTGCGTGATGTTCGACTGGTCGATGCCCGCGTTCGCCATCACGAAGCCAAGGCGATGCTCGACCACCAGGACGCCCGGCCGGTAGCGTACGACTTCGGTGCTTTCGGACAGGATCAGTTCGACCATCCGTGCGTCCTTGCCGACCTCGGCGGCCAGTTGTTGCGCGCGCGTTGATGGCACGATTCCGGCAAGCGGGACATAGCGCCCCTCGGCCTTGGAGACGACTTTCTGGGCGATGACCAGCACGTCGCGGTCGCGCGGCACAATATCCGCGCGCCGCAGGCCGTCGATCAGCACGCCAGCCAAATCGTCGCCGGGCTCGATCATGGGGATGTCGGGCAGGGCGGTGAGCTGAAGTTTCGCGCCAGTCATCGTCCAGTCCTTACGCGTTTGCGCAAGCTGCGGTGGCAGCGATGCCTGCAGTGCCGGCATTGTCGGCAACGTCGGCAACGTCGGCAACGTCGGCAATACCGGTAATGCGAATGCCGGCGCAATCGACCTTGTAGCGGCGGTTGATGCCGATCAGGATCGATGTCATCGCCTCCGCGGCGGCGGAGTTGGCAATGGGACCCGCATCGATGCCGCGCATGCCGATCGCCGCGGTCAGGCCGATCACGGCATCGCGCGCCTCCTTGTCATTGCCGCAGACCAGCACGTCGCAGCCGATGTCCCCGCCGCTGTGGAGCTTGGCCGCCCCGACGTTGTGAAATGCGGAGACGACCCGCGTCGCGGGGCCGAGCCGCTCCTGCGCGATCTGGCCGGCCGAGCCCTGGGGCGGCAACTGGACGCTTGCCACCTTGGGCGGCACCAGCGGCACGACGGCATCGACAACGATCTTGCCAGGCACCACCGGCCGGATCTCGTCCAGCGTGATGTCGTGATGCGAGAAGGGAACGGCGAGGATGACAATGTGCGCGAGCGTGGCCGCGGCGACATTGTCTTCGCCGCGGACGGCTGGCGCGCCGTTGCCCGGAAGGATTTCGCGCGCGGCGGCCCTGGCCTTGTCGGCCGTGCGCGACCCGATGATGACGGGATAGCCGGCGGCGGCCCAGCGCCGGGCAAGGCCCGAGCCAAGGGCGCCGGTGCCACCGATGATGGCGAGAGTGGGACGGTCGATCATGGACTGCTCCTTTGGAATGCTTGTCAGCACGAAGCGAAAGGTTTTCCCCTCAACCCGCAAGCGGTGGAAGGAGGGGGACTCAAGGGCTACGGTGTCCGTCTCGGACCCTTACCCAAGCGACATCTCGGTAAGCGGAACCACCTTGACGCCGGCTGCCTCCAGCGCCTGGCGCACCGTGCGGGCCAGCTCAATGGCGGTCGGCTCGTCGCCGTGGACGCAGAGACTGTCGACGCGGCGGGGAATGCGCTTGCCGTTCCGCGAGATGATTTCGCCTTCCACCACCATGTGCACGACCTGGCGGGCCGCGGCATCGGCATCCTTGATCACGGAGCCAGGCACCTTGCGCGAAGTCAGGTTGCCATCGTCCTCATAGAGGCGGTCGCAGAATCCCTCGCGGGCGAGCGGCAGTTCCAGCCGCACGGCGGCGGCTTCCATCTCCGAGCCGGAGAGCGCCACGTAGATCAGGTTCCGGTCGACGGCCTTGATCGCGCGGCCAATCGCCATGGCGTACTCGGCGTTCTCCGCCGCCATGTTGTTGAGCGCACCGTGCGGCTTGACGTGCGTGACCTTCTCGCCGACACAGGCGGCCATCGCCTGCAGCGCGCCGATCTGGTAGGCGATCAGGTTTTCCAGGTGGTCGGGGTGCATGTCGATACGACGCCGGCCGAAGCCCCAGAGATCGTTGAAGCCCGGATGGGCGCCGATGCTCACGCCCTCTTCCCTGGCCCGCTGCACCACGCGCCGCATCGTGAGCGGATCGCCCGCATGGAACCCGCAGGCGATGTTGGCCGAGCGAATGATCTTCAGGATCGCGTCATCGTCGCCAATGTCATAGGCGCCGAAGCCTTCCCCCATATCGGCGTTCAGGTTGACGGAAATCGTCATGGTGTCCCTCCTCAGAGTGTTTGTCGTTTGCCTGGTGCCCGCCGGGGTAAGCATCCGTTCTGCGAGCCTTCCGATTTAGTGTAAGATACTAAAGATAGAAAGACAATAAGATGAGCAGATAGATTGACGTGGACATGAAGGAGAAAGCGCATGGACGTACGGTTTCTTTCCGCTGGCGATACCGCCCTGGTCGTCGAGTTCGGCGACGGGATCGACCGCTTGCTGAGCGAGCGGGTGCTGCGCCTCGGCGCGCTGGTGCGCGAGCAGGCCTTGCCTGGCGTGGTGGAGGTGGTGCCGACCTTTCGCTCGCTGATGGTTCACTACAACCCGCTTGCCACCGGCGGCGCGGCGCTGACCGGGCAGTTGAAAGACTTGCTCGACGGCGGGGCGGCCGCCACCGGCGAGGCAAGGCTATGGCGGATTCCCGCCTGCTATGAGCCGACGCATGCGCCCGATCTGGAGGACGTGGCGCGGCAGACGGGCCTGACGCCGGACGAGGTGGTCCGGTTGCATGCCGGTACGCGCTTCCATGTCTACATGATCGGCTTCGTGCCGGGTTATCCCTATATGGGTGACCTGCCGGACCAGCTTGTGTTGCCGCGCCGCGCCAACCCGCGCATTCGTGTAGCGGCGGGATCGATTGCGATCGCCGCCACGATGACGGCGATCTATCCGCTCGAGAGCCCTGGCGGCTGGCACCTGATCGGGGCTACCCCGGTGCGGCTGTTCGACGCCGGCAGTGCTCGCCCGGCCTTGCTCGGTCCGGGCGACAAGGTGTGTTTCGAGCCGGTCAGCGGCGGCGAGTTCGAGAAGATCCGTGCGGCCTGCCAGGCCGGTGGCTATGAGGTTCCCTGCGAGGTGATACAGGCATGACATCCCATATCAAAGTCATCCACCCCGGCCTGCACACTACGGTGCAGGACCCGGGCCGCCGCGGCTTCCAGGATGCCGGCGTGCCGGTATCGGGGCCGCTGGACCGCATCGGCCTGCGTGTGGCCAACGCACTGGTGGGCAATGCTGCCGGCACGCCGGCCCTGGAACTGATGATGCAGGGCCCGGCATGCGAAGTGCGGGCGGATTCGGTCCGTATCGCACTGGCCGGCTGCAACGGCGAAATCGAGATCAACGGCGCCAGCGGTGGTGGCCGGCGCATCGTCGCTGCGGGGCGCAGCGTGCGCCTGGTGCGTGGCGATACGTTCCGCATCGGGAGTCTGGGCGAGTCGGCTTGTGCGTACCTCGCGATCGAGAGCGGGATAGCGGTCGATGCCGTGCTTGGCAGCGCCTCCACCTATGTTCGCGGCGCCTTCGGGGGCTGGCATGGGCGGGCGCTTGCACCCGGTGACGAGATCGCGCTGCATGCGGCGTCGGTGCCGGACCGGGCCGAGCGCATGCTGGCGCACCCATGTGACGCCGGCCTTTCATCTGCCATTCGCGTCGTGCTCGGGCCGCAAGCCGACTATTTCGATGACATCGCCATCCAGGAATTCCTCGCAGGCGAATATTGCGTCTCGCTGCAGTCGGACCGCATGGGCTTCCGGCTGGAGGGTCCGGCGATCGCCCATGCCAGGGGCCATGACATCGTCTCGGACGGGATCGTCACCGGTGCCATCCAGGTGCCTGGCGTGGGGCAGCCCATCGTGCTGATGGCCGACGCGCAGACGACCGGCGGCTATCCCAAGATCGCGACCGTTATTTCCGCCGATATCCCGCTGCTCGCCCGGCGCAAGCCGGGCAGCACGGTGCGCTTCGCCGCCGTGTCGCTGGAAGAGGCGCAAGCGCTGCGGCGGACCCAGGAGGCAGAGATCGCCGCCATGGTGGAGGGCATCCGGGAAGTCGCGGCGGTCGCCGCCATCAACGTCGCCGCACTGGCGCGCGCGAACCTGACCGCCGGGGTGGTGCGCGTGCGCTAGGTCCGACGCAAGCCGCGTCTTTCACGTTGGCTCGATTGAAGGAGTTCCAGATGACTATTGCACAGAGTAAGGAAATCCACGATTCTGGCCAAACGGACAGCGCCGTCGATATAGAATCCTATTATTGGAATGATAGGAGCATAGGCATGGCAAAAGGACGCGTGACCGAGCGGCGCGGAAAGATCCCGGCTTACATCCAGGTGGCATCCGCATTGCGCCGCCGCATCGAATCGGGCGACTGGCAGCCTCTGCAGCAGATCTCGACACTGGAGGAACTGGAGCAGGAGTTCCAGGTCGCGCGCGTGACGGTGCGCCAGGCGGTGGACCTGCTGGAGAACGAAGGCCTAGTCACGCGCAAGCAGGGCCGCGGGACCTTCGTCAACGAGCACGTCAACGACAAGCGCTGGCTTCAGCTTGCGACCACGTGGGACGGCCTGCTTGCATCCATTCGGGACAACGTGCCGAGGTATATCCGGGTACCGAACCCGCCGGCGTTTCCGCGCCTGGCGGAGGGCGAGGGCAAGCCCGCCTCCAGCTACGTGTTCCTGCGCAGCGTCCAGATGAAGGATGGCACGCCATTTGGTGTGGTCAACGTGCATCTGGCGCGCGATATCTTCGAGAAGGCGCGCGAGGAGTTCACGAAGCACACCGTGTTGCCAGTGCTGGCCATGGTGGAGGGTCTGGAAATCCGGGACGCAACGCAGACCATGGTGATCGGCACCGCTGACCGCGAAACTGCCGAACTGCTCCAGGTGTCGTTGAGCGCGCCGACCGCGGAGTGCCGCTGCGTGGTCATCGACGCGGACGGCGTGGCCGTCTACGTCGCCGACATCACTTACCGCAGCGATTGCGTGAAGCTGACCATCGACCTGCTCGAAGGCCTCAAGCGCCAGCAGAAGGACGGGCGCCGGACCCGGCAAAAAGCCGCCTGAGCGCTGCAAGGTTCCATCTGCCCTTGCGCATAACCTCATATCATCCTATAAATGGTATGTTAGGATGACATGAGGGCGGTTCCAGGTCGCCTGATTCGCGCGCCGGGACGGTGGGTTCCACGTCGACCGGCGCGGAAATGATTCGATCACCGGCGGGCCGGGGCGCGAGCCCTCCGCTCCAGAGTGACAGACAAGGAGACGGTTGATGGCGGAGCAGGGAGTTGGTGCGCGCGTGCAGCGCAAGGAGGACGACCGCCTGATGCGCGGTCGCGGGCAGTTCGTGGCGGATGTGCGCCTGCCGGGCATGCAGGACGTTGCCTTCGTGCGCAGTCCGCTGGCCCATGCGCGCGTGCTGGGTGCGGAAGTGCCGCAATCCTGCCGTGGCTCGGTGTTCATGGCAGGGGACCTGACGGACGTCAAGCCGATTCGCGCGGTGTCCGGGCTGGCGGGCTTCAAGGTGTCGGACCAGCCGGTGCTGGCGACCGGCAAGGTACGGCAGGTTGGCGAGCTGGTCGCCATGTGCGTGGCAGCAACCCGCGCCGAGGCCGAGGATATTGCCGCGATGGTGCGGCTTGAGTTCGAGGAACTGCCGGCGGTCTCGGACATGCTGGCAGGGCGCCACCCGGATGCCCCCCGTTTGCACGAGGCGTGGCCGGACAATGTGTTCCTCGAAACCAACGTCGAGGTCAATATCGACGCCGTGCGCGATGCGCCGATCCGGGTCACGCGCGAGATCCGCACCGCGCGCCAGTCGATGGCGCCGATGGAAGGGCGTGGCGTGGTGGCCTACTGGGACCATCGCCTCGAACAACTGACGGTCTACACCGCGACGCAGATGCCCCACATCGTGCGTACCGGCTTGTCCGAATGCCTCGGGCTGGACCAGGGCCAGATCCGCGTGATCTCGCCGGATGTGGGCGGGGGCTTCGGCTACAAGGGCATCCTGCTGCCGGAGGAAGTGGCGCTCGGCTGGCTGGCCATGCGCACCGGCACGCCGGTGCGGTGGATCGAGGACCGCCGCGAGCATCTGACCGCGGGCGCCAACTGCCGCGAACACTACTACCGCATCACCGGGTATGCCAGTCGCGACGGCCGCCTGCTCGGCATCGACTGCGAGGCCACGGTGGACTCCGGCGCCTACTCGGCCTATCCGTTCTCCGCCTGCCTGGAGGCGGCGCAGGTCGCCAGCATCCTGCCTGGCCCTTACGATTTCCCGTCCTACCGCTGCAAGACCTTTTCCGTTGCCACCAACAAGAGCCCGATCCTGCCCTATCGCGGCGTGGCACGCACCGGGGTCTGCTTCGCCCTTGAACTCATGCTCGACGCGATCGCGCGCGAAGCCGGCGTCGAACCCTACGAGGTCAGGCTGAAGAGCCTCGTGCGGCCCGAGCAGATGCCGTTCGACAACATCACGAAGAAGCACTTCGACAGCGGCGATTATCCGCAGGCGCTCCGCCTGGCAATCGAGGCCATCGACATTCCGGCCGTGCGCGAGCGCCAGCGCCGAGGCGAAGCCGATGGCCGGCTGATCGGCCTGGGCGTGTCGATCTACTGCGAGCAGGCCGCGCACGGCACCTCGGTCTATGCGGGCTGGGGCATTCCGATGGTGCCCGGCTACGAGCAGGCTACCGCCAGGCTGACGCCGGATGGTGCGCTGGAACTGCGCATCGGTGCCCATTCCCACGGGCAGAGCCTGGAGACGACATTGGCGCAGGTCGCCAACGAGGTGCTCGGCATCGATATCGCCCGCGTGAAAGTCGTGCATGGCGATACCGCCTTCACGCCGTATTCCACCGGCACCTGGGGCTCGCGCTGCATGGTCATGTCGGGCGGCGCCGTCAAGCGGGCCTGCGAGACGCTGGCGGGGCGGCTGGCGCAGATCGGGGCGTGGATGCTGAAGGCGGACCCGGCCACGGTGACCGTGAAGGATGCCCGTGTCGTGGCGCCGTCGGGCAGCCTCACGCTGGCCGAAGTCGCGAAGACCTGGTATCTGCGCCCGCAGGATCTGCCGGCGACCGTCAACCCCGGAGGGCTGGAGGTGACCGAGGGCTACAAGCCGCTGCGCGATTCCGGCACCTTCGGCTATGGCGCGCATGCGGTCACGGTGGCGGTGGACCCGGAAACCGGCGATGTCGAGCTGCTCGACTATGTGATCGTCGAGGACGGCGGCAAGCTGGTCAATCCGATGGTGGTCGACGGCCAGATCTATGGCGGGACGGCGCAGGGCATCGGCACCGCGCTGTACGAGGAGATGGCCTTCGATGGCTCGGGCCAGCCCCTGGCATCGACGTTTGCCGACTACCTGCTGCCCGGTCCGACCGAAGTGCCGGAGCCGCGCATCATCCATATGGAGACCGTGTCGCCCTATACCGAGTTCGGCGTCAAGGGGATTGGCGAGAGCGGTGCGATTCCGCCGCCGGCGGCCATCTGCAACGCGGTCAACGATGCGCTGCATTCGCTCGGCGCCGAATTGCTGGTGTCGCCGATCACGCCGCGCCGCGTGCTGGAGGCCATCGCCGCCGGCGCGGCAAGCCGGACGGAAGCCCGGGAAGCGGTGCAACTTGCAGCAGGGGAACTGGTATGAAGCCGGCCAAGTTTGACTACGAGCGGCCGGCCGACCTGGCCGCCGCGATCGCGCTGGTGCAGCGCGACGACATTGTCGTCAAGGTGCTGGCCGGCGGGCAGTCGCTCGGACCGATGCTGAACCTGCGCCTCGTGCAGCCCGACCTGCTGGTGGATATCACGGGCATCCCCGAGCTGAAGCGCGTGGAGGAGAGCGACGACGCCATCGTGGTCGGTGCCTGCGTGACCCATGCGGACTTCGAGGACGGCCGCGTGCCGCAACTGACAGGCGGGGCGCTTGCACGCGTGGCGCGGGCGATCGCTTACCGGGCGGTGCGCAATCGCGGGACCATCGGCGGCAGCCTGGTGCATGCCGATCCGTCGGCGGACTGGGTGTCGAGCCTGTCCGCGATCGGTGCGCAGGTCATCCTGCGCGGGCCATCGGGGCAGCGGCGCGTGCCGGTCGACGCGTTCATGACCGGTGTCTTCGAGACCGCGCTGGAACCGGGCGAGATCCTGGAGGCCGTGTGGATTCCCAAGTTGTCGCGCCATGCGCGCTGGGGCTACTACAAGCTCTGCCGCAAGACCGGCGAGTTTGCCCATGCCATCGGCGCCGTGCTGCACGACCCCGAGCGCTCGGTGTGCCGGGCCGTGATCGGCGCGACCGAAGCGAAGCCCATCGTCCTTGCGGATGCGCGCCCGCTGTTCCACGGCGAGCCGCGCGCAGGCCTGTCGAGCCAGTTCGATCCATCGGTGGCGAAGCATTGCCTCGTTGCCGCCGGTCTGGACGACCCCCTGGATAACCAGCTCCACGTGACCGCCCTCAAGCGTGCCGTTGCCCGCGCCGAACAGCCATGAAAACGATCAATCTCACTGTAAACGGCCGCGAGTTTGCCGGCGCGCCTGTCGAACCGCGCACGCAACTCGCCGACTTCCTGCGTGACTCCCTCGATCTGACGGGTACCCATCTTGGTTGCGAGCACGGCGTCTGCGGTGCCTGCACCTTGCTGATCGACGGTGTGCCCGCGCGTTCCTGCATCACGCTGGCCGTGGCCTGCGATGGCGCCAGCGTCACGACCATCGAAGGGATGGACGACGATGACTGCATGCGTGCATTGCGTGCGGCGTTTTCGCGCGAGCATGCGCTGCAATGCGGCTATTGCACGCCGGGCATGCTGGCGTCGGCGCGCGACGTGGTGTTGCGCATGCCCGATGCGAGCGAGCAGGACATCCGCTTTGCGATGAGCGGGAACCTGTGCCGCTGCACCGGCTATGTGGGCATCATCAAGGCGATCCAGAGCGTGATTGCCGAACGCAAGGCAGCGGGCCTGGGCGTGGTGCAGAATCCGCGCACGGAACTGGGGCCGGTCGGGTCGGGGCATGCGCGATGCAGTGCGGCAGGCCATGCAGGCGCGTCCATCGCTTCGCGGCCGCAAGCCGTGAGCACCGTGAAGGCGGCAGGCACTGCCGGCGCCGCGCAGGCTCCTGCCGCGCCGCCGGCCGTTCGGCAGTCACCCGCCGATGCGGGCAAGCCGATGACGACGCTGAACCAGACGTTCACGGTGGATTTCCCGCGTGACGAGGTATGGGAGTTCTTCGGCCGGCTCGGCGAAGTCACGACCTGTCTTCCCGGGGCGTCACTGCTGGCCCCGGCCACCGAGACGCATGTGGAGCCGAAGCTGCGCATCAAGGTCGGGCCGATCGTCGCGGAGTTCGAGGGGGCGGCGGACGTGGAGCGGGATCCGGCCAACTATACCGGCACGATCTTCGGCAGTGCACGCGATACGCGCTCGAGTTCGGCCACGCGGGGCGAGATTCGCTACGACCTGGTCGAGGAGAAGGGTGGCGGCGCAACCCGCGTGGATGTGCAGGTGGGCTTTGCGCTGACCGGGTCGCTGGCGCAATTCAGTCGCTCTAGCATCGTCAAGGACATTGCCAAGCGCATGACCGATGCGTTCGCGGAAAACCTGCGTGCCCGCCTGAGCCAGGCGCGCACCGGCACGCCGTCGGACGGTACACCGGCGCCGGTGCCGCAGGTGTCGGAGCTGAACGCCGGTGCCCTGGTATTTTCGGTGCTGCGGGACCGGATTGCGGCGTTGTTCCGGTCCTTGTTCGGTGGGCGGCGGGGGTAGGGCAGGCAAGCCGCCGACGCCTCGTACGCGCTGGCCCGGTTCCGTCTCCCACCACGGGAGAGGGAGCCGGGCCGCTCGCGCCCAACGTCCCTCGCCGGATTCTCTTGCCAGGTAAACCCCTTCTCGTCGCGCCCGCATTCCTGAAGTAAGCTCGGCATCCTTCGTGAGCACTGCGTGCAACGCGAACATTACTGCCTGTACACGGCAACGCCCCAGATGGCGGGTCACAGGCACGAGGAGCCCCCGATGTCTTCTTCCTTCCCGCGGCAAGTCGTCTCCGGCGTCGCTGACCTCGCCACGCAGTCCGACGTCTACGGCAAGGTCGCGTGGCGACTGATTCCCCTGTTCTGCCTGTGCTACATCGCAGCCTACCTGGACCGCATCAACGTCGGCCTGGCCAGGCTGCAGATGCTCGATGCGCTGAGCTTCTCCGAAACGGTCTACGGACTTGGCGCCGGCCTGTTCTTCGTCGGCTACATCATCTTTGAAGTGCCGAGCAACCTGGTGCTGCAGCGCGTTGGCGCAAGGTTCTGGATCGCCCGCATCATGATCACCTGGGGGCTGCTGTCGGCCGCCACTGCTTTCGTCAGGACGCCCACGCAGTTCTATGTGCTGCGGTTCCTGCTTGGCGCCGCCGAAGCGGGCTTCGTGCCCGGCATCCTGCTCTACCTGACCTGCTGGTTCCCCACCTACCGGCGGGGCAAGGTGATTGCATGGTTCATGCTGGGCATCCCGCTCGCCAGCATGACCGGCGCGCCGCTGTCGGGCTGGATCATGACGGCGTTCGCGGGTTGGCACGGCTGGGCTGGGTGGCAGTGGATGTTCGTGATCGAGGCGGTGCCATCGGTGGTGCTCGGCGTGATCGTGCTGTGCTGCCTGCCCAACAGCATTCAGAAGGCCGCCTGGCTGACGCCTGCCGAGAAGCAGCAACTGACCCGGAACCTCGAAGCCGACACGCTCGCCGAACCCCGGCATTCACTGCGCGCGGTCTTTACCGACCACCGGATCTGGATGCTCGGCCTGATCGACATGTGCCTGCTGATGGGGACCTACACCATCAGTTTCTGGCTGCCAACCATCATCCGCGATTCGGGCGTGCAAAGCCCGCTCGACATCGGCCTGCTCACCGCCATTCCGAATGCGGTGGCGGTCGTGGCGATGCTGTTCAACGGTGCGCATTCCGACCGGGAGCGCGAGCGCCGCTGGCATATCGTCGTGCCGGTCCTGCTTGGCGCGGCTGGCATGGTCGCCAGTACGTGGTTCACGCACGATACCGCGGCCACCGTGGCGCTGATGACCGTCGCCGCCGCGGGGATCTCGGCCGGCTTCCCCGTGTTCTGGTGCCTGCCCGCCACATTTCTCCAGGGCAGGGCGGCGGCCGGCGGCATAGCGCTGGCATGCTCCGTGGCCAACCTTGGCGGGTTTGCCGCGACTTTCGTGGTGGGTTGGCTCAAGGACCTCACCCACAGCCCGAACGCCGGCCTGGTGCTGTTCGGCGCCTTCCAGTTGCTCGCCTGCGCGATCGCGCTGTCGATGCCGGCGCGGGTGGTCAACCGCTGAGGCCGCCGTGGAGACAGGAACACGCCCGGGACTCGCCGCAGGACTCGCCGCCCGCCGCCAGTGCGGCGAGTCCCGGACCACGTGCCGCCAGGCAGCGCTGGAAGCAAGGCTTCATCCCCCGAGATAGGCCTTGCGCACGTGCGGGTCGTCGATCATGTCCTTGCCGCTGCCCTCCAGCGCCAGCGACCCCGATTCGAACAGATAGGCCCGATCGCACATGTCCAGCGCCGCATAGGCGTTTTGCTCGACCATCAGCACCGTGGTGCCGTCGTGCTGAACCCGCTTGATGATCTCGAAGGTCCGTTCGACGATATTGGGCGCCAGTCCCAGCGAGGGCTCATCGAACAGCACCAGTTTGGGCCGCGACATCAGCGCGCGTCCGATCGCCAGCATCTGCTGTTCCCCGCCCGACAGGGTGCCGGCCATCTGATGCCGCCGCTCCGCCAGTTTGGGGAAGTTGTCGAACATCTTCCCCATGTCCGCGGCAATGCCGGCCTTGTCGCGCCGCCGGTAGCAGCCCATCTCCAGGTTCTCCTGGATGGTCATCTGTGCGAACACGCGGCGCCCCTCGGGGCAGTGCGCGAGCCCCATCGACAGGATGCGCTGCGGCGTGGCCCGCGTGATGTCCTCGCCGTTGAAACGGATACGCCCGCTGACCGGGGGCAGCAGGCCCGAGATGGCCTTCAGGGTGGAGGTCTTGCCGGCACCGTTGGCACCGATCAGCGTGACCAGTTCCGATTTCCTGACTTGCAGCGATATACCCTTGATGGCCTCGACCTTGCCGTAGCGGCAGACAATGTTCTCGATCTCAAGCATGCTTGACTCCCTGCCCCAGATAGGCCTGAATCACGTCGGGGTTCTGCTGGATTGCCTGCGGCGGGCCGTCTGCAATGATCTTGCCGTAGTTCAGCACGACGATGCGGTCCGAGACGCCCATCACCAGCGGCATGTCGTGCTCGACCAGCAGGACGGTGATGCCGCGCGCCTTGATCTTGCCGAGCAGGTCCATGAAGTCCGCGGTTTCCGACGGGTTCATGCCGGAAGCGGGTTCATCGAGCAGCAGCAGGACCGGGTCGGCAGCCAGCGCGGTGGCCACGCCGAGCAGGCGCTGCTCACCGTAGGCCAGTGCCCCGCCGAGTTCGTTCGCACGGTGGGCGATGCCGACAAAGTCGAGAATCTCCCAGACGGTCTGGCGCAACCGCTCCTCCTCCCGCCGCACGCTGGCAAGTCCGAGCAACGTTCCCCAGGCCGATGCCGAGCCATGGCGGTGCAGGCCGGTCAGCACGTTGTCGAACACCGTGTTGGTCAGGAAGAGACTGGTCTTCTGGAAGGTGCGCACCAGTCCCACGCTGGCGACCTGGTGCGGCTTCAACTGATGCAGCGCCGCGCCGCGGAAATGCACTTGCCCTTTGGTCGGCCGCAGAAAGCCGGTAATGATGTTGAAGGCGGTGGTCTTGCCGGCGCCGTTCGGCCCGATCAGGCTGACCACCTCGCCCTCGTGCACGCCGAAGCTCATGTCGGAGATCGCGACCAGGCCGCCGAAATGAACGGCGACGTGCTCGACGGAAAGTAGCGGAGCGCTGCCTTGCTTTGCCTGGTTCATGGTGTCACTTCCTCGAGATTGCCTTGCCAGCCTGCAACGTTTCCCGCGCCGACAGGGTCTGCAGTTTCCGGCGCTGCGAATCGCCGTGGCCGCCGGGGATGCCGGTGGCGCTGGCCGGGCGCACGTGGAGAGGCCGGGTCCCGGTCCTGCGGCGCCACCAGCCGTGCACTGCGGGTACGATGCCGCGTGGCAGGAAGAACACGATCAGGATGATGAAGACGCCGTAGACGATCCACTGCACTTCCGGCCCGGCGACGGCACGCAGACCGACCGGCAGCAGCCCGAAGATCACGCCGCCGACGACAGGCCCGGCCAGCGTCCCCTTGCCCCCGGTGACAACCATGATCACCATCGTGACGGTGTAGATGAACAGGAAGATATCGGGATCGATGATGCGGATGTAATGCGCGTACAGGCCGCCTGCAGCGCCCGCCAGGGCGGCGGCGACGACGGCGGCGAACACGAGGTAGCGCGTCACATCGATGCCGACCGAGGTGGCGAGTGACTCGTTCTCGCGCAGGGCAATCATCGCCCGCCCCATGCGTGACTGAACGATGCGGCGGATCAGCAGCCATGAAAGCAGGCCGAGGCCGAGCACCAGGTAGTAGTTGGGCTCTTTCTGCCACATCACGATCTCGCGCAGGCCCGGGATGTCGATGCGCATCGGCGGTATATTGCTCAGCGCCAGCGGTCCCTGCGTCAGATCGACCCAGTTCAGGGCCACCAGGCGCACCACCTCGGCGAAGCTGACCGTTACGATGACGAAGTAGGCGCCCCGGATCTTGAAGGACAGCTTGCCCACGACGTAACCGCACAGCCCCGCCAGCGCGGTGCCGACCAGAATGCCGGCTGCCGGATGCCAGGGCTCGTGCACGATCCGGACATCGCCAAAGAGCGGAAGGTCGAAGCCCAGCGTGGTCAGCGCACTGGCATAGGCACCGATGCCGAAGAAGGCAATATGGCCCAGGCTCAGTTGCCCGGTGAAGCCGAGCAGCAGGTTCAGGCTCATTGCCCCGATGATGAAGATGCCGGTGGTGATCACGATATGCAGGAAATACTGATCACGCAGCCAGAGCGGAAGGGTCAGCAATGCGCCGACCAGCAGACAGGTCCAGAGGTTTTTCATCCGATTCGCTCCCCACGTACGAACAGTCCGGTCGGCTTGAACATCAGGACCAGGATAATGATCACGAAGCCCATTGCATCCCGGTAGCCGGACGAGATATAGCCCGCGCCAAGCTCTTCGGCGCAGGCCAGGATGAAGCCGCCGAGTGCGGCACCCTGGATGCTGCCGAGCCCGCCCAGGATCACGATGGCGAAAGCCTTCAGCGAGGCGAGGTTGCCCATGGTCGGCGTCACCACGAAGACCGGGCCGAGCAGCGCGCCGGCCGCGGCCGCGAGGCCGGACCCAAGCGCGAAGGTCGCGGTATAGATGCTGTTGGTGCTGATGCCCATCAGCGCCGCGGTATCGCGGTCCTGGAACGTGGCCCGCATGGCCTTGCCGAGGCGGCTCTTGTGAATCAGGAGCCAGGTCGCCAGGATCAGCAGGGTCGCCGCACCCAGTACGAATACACGCAGCCAGGACACCGAGACACCGCCGATGACCAATGGCTCGGCGGGGAACGGCGTGTCGATCGCCTTGCCGACGCCGCCCCAGATTAGAAGCTCCAGATTCTGGATCGCGATCCAGCAGCCGATCATCACGATCATGGTCGAATCGATATCCGCGTCGCGCATCCGGCGCAGCAGCACGCGCTCGATGCATCCGCCGAGGACGATGCCGAGCACGATTGCCGCCGCCAGGCCCAGGAAGAAATTCCAGTGCAGCACGGAAACGAAGAAGTACGCCATGAAGCCGCCGAATGCGTACAGCTCGCCGTGGGTGAAGTTGACGACCTTCATGATCCCGAGGATCAGGGTCAGGCCGATACCCAGGAGGGCATAGGTCCCCCCCAGTATCAGCGCATTGGCCATGTGCTGAAGTATGTAGTCCACTTGAGTTCTCGCATGCGCCGTGGATGAGGCTGCCACCGGCGGCGCGGGCCGGTGGCGTGCTGTGCGGTGGGGGCGCGCAGGACCTGCGGGTCGCCCCCGGGGCCGTCCGCGCGCTAGTTCTGCAGCAGCGTGACCTTGCCGCCGTCGATCTTCACGACATACGTCGCAGGCGTGCTCTGGCCGCTCTCCCGCCCGGCCGGTCCGATCTTGTTGAAGTTGATCTTGCCGGTCAGCCCGGTCAGCTGCACCTTCCAGAGCGCATCGCGGATCTTCTCCGAGTCCGCCCCGGCGCCGCCCGCGGCAGTGACCGCCGCAGCGATGGCGCGGATGCCGTCATAGCCGCGCGCGCCTTCGGTGAGGCCGTTCGGGTCCAGCCCGCGCCTGGACCACTCGGCAATGAACGCCTTCGCGGCGTCCGGATCCGCCCCCGCTTCGGGGAACCAGGGCATGAACATCACGTCATGCAGCGTGCCGTTGGCGGCCGTGCCGGCGTGGGCGATCAGCTGATCGGGGCTTTGCGAGCCCCCTAGCGTAATGATCTGCCGCTTGATGCCGAGCGCCTGCGCCTGCTTGAGAATCAGCGTGAGTTGCTCGACGGCGGTGGTGACAAAGAGCGTATCGCTGTCGCTGGCCTTGATCGTGGCGAGCTGGGCCGTCATGTCCTGCGCCGACGCATCGATGGTCTGCGTGATGCCGATCCCGACGGCGTTCTTCTTCAGCATGGCCTGGAAGGCATCGGCGGAACCGCGGCCCCAGTCGTTGTTGACCACCAGGAAATCGGCCTTGCGGATCTTCAGTGGCGCCACGTGACGGACGAAGTTGGCGGCCTCCATGCCATTGGTCGGGCTGATGCGGAATACATAGGGGTTGCCGGCCGTTGTGATCTTGTCGGCGCTGGAGGTCTCGACCAGCATCGGCACCTTGTATTCCATGAGCTTGGGCATCACGGCCAGGGTGTAGGTCGAACTCCACGCGCCGAGCAGCACCGGCACCTTGTCGCGCACGATCAGTTTCTCGGCGGCCGACGCGGCTTCCGTCGGATTGCTCTTGTTGTCCTCGATGAAGAGTTCAATCTTCGCGCCCTTGATGCCGCCCTTGGCGTTGATCTCGTCCGCGGCAATCTTTGCCCCGTTCGTGACGAAATTCCCCGATGCCGCCACCGCGCCCGTCAGCGGCTGGTTGACCCCGATACGGACGGTGCCGCCGGGCTGAGCGTGGGCGGCGGCCGCAAAGTGTGCCGCGACTGCCACCACCGTCACCTTCATCCACTTCTGTTTCATCGTCTCCTCCTTGGCGCTGTCAGCCGACGACATGTCGGCGTGCTTTGTCTATGAGACTAATCATAGAACGACTGCTTTTCAATATGTTTCCCGCTGTCTCATGGTAATCACGGATTTTTCGCCAAACCGCTTGCGTCAAAAGCTCACAGACGCTATGGTACTAACAATAGTACGACCAGCAAACAGGCTGTTAGGTGGAACCAGCCGACACGATGCGAGAGATCCATGACCCAACTGACAATGGCGCCCGAGGTGGCGAATCCCGCCGTACTGCAGAGCGCAATTGATCATCTGCGGGAGCGAAGCATCGGCTTGCCGACGCTGAGCCAACTGGCCAATCCGGCCAGCATTCCCGCGGCGCGGCTGGCCGCGCTCGCCGACGTCGACCCTGACCGCGCCGATGCCGCCAACCTCTGGCGGGTGCACTGGCATAACGATGCGTCGCGTCGCGGACTGGCGGCTGTGCCCGCCTACATTGAAGTGCCGGAAGCGATCACCGGAGTGAAGGCCCGGATCGTGGTGGCATTGGGCCTGCGTTTCCCGATGATCGGTGCACACAAGGTGCTGGCCGCCTACGGGTGCCTGGTGCCCCGTCTGGTGACCGGGCGTTTCGACCCGCGCCGCCAGCGGGCGGTGTGGCCTTCCACCGGGAACTACTGCCGGGGCGGCGTGGCCATCTCCCGCATCCTTGGTTGCCGTGGCATTGCCGTGCTGCCGGAAGGCATGAGCCGGGAACGGTTCGACTGGCTGGACCGATGGGTTGCCGACAGCACGGATATCGTCAGGACGCCGGGCACCGAGAGCAACGTCAAGGAAATCTACGACGAATGTGCGGTGCTGGCCGGCGAGCCCAATACGGTGGTCCTGAACCAGTTCGCTGAGTTCGGCAATTATCTCGCCCACTTCTCCTGCACCGGCACGGCCATGAGCCGGATCTTCGCCGACCTGCAGGCGGCCGCGCCCGGGCTGCGGCTTGCCGGGTTTGTCTCGGCCACGGGCTCGGCCGGCACCATTGCGGCAGGCGACTACCTGAAGGCGCGCCACGGCTCGCGCATCGCCGCTGTCGAAGCGGTCGAATGCCCGACCATGCTGCGCAATGGCTACGGCGAGCACAACATCCAGGGTATCGGCGACAAGCATGTGCCGCTGATCCACAACGTCATGAACACCGATGTCGTGATAGGTGTCTCCGACCGCAGCTGCGATGCGCTCAATCTGCTCTTCAACTCGCCGCTCGGGCTGGACTACCTGGCCCGGCGACAAAAGCTCGATACCGGATTGCTGACGGCAATGGCGGGGCTGGGGATCTCCGGCTGGGCGAACGTGATCGGCGCCATCAAGCTGGCGCGGCATTTCGGGCTGGGAGCCGATGACGTCGTCCTTACCGTCGCGACCGACAGCGCCGCGATGTACGCCAGCGAGCGAGAGCGGTGCGCACGGCACCGCTTCCCGCAAGGCTTCGACGAAATCCATGCCGGGGAAGTCTTCGGGTGTCATCTGCAGGGCATTGCCGACGATCACCTGATCGAGCTTTCCCACGCGGACCGCACGCGCCTCTTCAATCTTGGCTACTACACGTGGGTCGAGCAGCAGGGCATCTCGATCGAGGACTTCGACCAGCGCCGCGACCAGGCGTTCTGGCATGGCCTGCAGGCATCCATCCCCGCGTGGGACCGCCTTATCGAAGCATTCAACGAACGGACCGGAGTGGTACTCGGGTAGACGCCCATCGAAGGTGTCGGGCAAATCAACTAGGAGGCAATATGGAAGGAACACCCTATCTGGAGCTGCGCACGAGACTCGCCGAAAGGGACCGCAGCTTGCGCGAGAAGGTCATGTCACTGGAAGACGCGGCGAAGCTCGTCAAGGACGGTGACACGGTGGGCATCGGTGGCAGCACGCTGTCGCGCACGCCAATGGCCATGATCTGGGAACTGGTGCGTGCCCGCAAGAAGAAGCTCTCCGTATCGCGCAGCATCGTGTCCAGCGAGGGGGACCTGCTGTTCGCTTCCGGCATCTGTGACCACATCATGACGAGCTGGTTCAGCCAGGGCATCGTGTGGGGCGTCTCGAAGGTCATGCGACACCATGTCGAGACCGGACTGGCCCGTTATGAAGAGTGGAGCCACATGGCCATGGGCATGCGCTTTCGCGCGGGAGCGATGGGCGTGCCGTTCCTGCCGATGCGCTCGATGCTCGGCTCGGATGTCGCGCACCATCGCCCGGAGACGCGCAAGATCGATTGCCCGTTCACTGGCGAACCGGTGCTGCTCGTGCCGGCGCTGAATCCGAGCGTGGCCATCATCCATGTGCAGCGTTGCGATGCCTATGGCAATGCCCAGCTCGACGGCCTGCAGTTCATGGATCTGGACCTCGCCATGGCCGCGGACAAGGTCATTCTGACGACCGAGCGGATCGTTTCCAACGACCAGATCCGTCGTTCGCCCGACCAGACCCGGATTCCCTTCTTCACGGTGGATGCCGTCGTGGAAGTGCCCTTCGGGTGCGCGCCGCACGAATGCACCGGCGTCTACGAGCCACTGTTCAAACACATGGACGGCTACACGGACCTGGTCAACGGCGATCCGGTCGAAGGCATGCGGCAGTACATCGACCGCTACGTGATGGCTCCCGCCAGCTGGAATGAGTACCTGAGCCTGCTCGGGCTTGATGAACTGCTTGACGCCGCACGTCGCGGCAGGAGCCTCTCCAATGACTGATACCACCAACTTTACCGCTGGTGAGCTGCTGACCGTCATGAGTTCCCGTCTGCTGCGGAACGGTCAGATCGTATTCGCCGGCGTGGGCGTTCCCCTGCTGTCCGCCACGCTTGCGCAGCGGCTGCGCTGTCCGGGCCTGACCATCCTGTTCGAAGGCGGCGTGATCGGCCCCATGATCGAGCCCGGCGCGCTGCCGCCATCGACCAACGAGCAGCGCTGCACCAAGCGCGCCAACATGGTGCTCAGTGCGACCGATGTCCTGTTGCTGCTGCAGCGCGGCTATGTCGACGTGGGCTTCATGGGCGGGGCCCAGATCGACCGCTTCGGCAACCTGAACTCCTCCTTCATTGGCGACCCGGCCCGGCCGAAGACCCGTCTGCCGGGAACGGGGGGCGGCAATGATATCTCCAGTCTCACGCAGATGATCGTCGCCATGAAGCACGAACGCCGCCGCTTTGTCGACAAGGTGGACTTCATTACCAGCCCCGGCTTCCTGCAAGGCGCAACGAGCCGCCATGACAGCGGCCTGCTGGCCGGCGGCATGTATCGCGTGGTGACGGATCTCGGCCTGTTCGGCTTCGCGCCCGACACCAAGGCCATGAAGGTTATCGCGCTGCATCCCGGCGTGACGATCGAACAGGTGCAGGACAGCACCGGCTTCCATGTGGCGCACGACCACGAGATTTCGGTGACCGAACCGCCGACCGCCCGTGAACTGGGAGTGGTGCGGGAGCTGGACCCGGAAAAGCTCTATACCGCCTGACGCCGGCTGCCACCGGCAACGCGACAAACAAGACTCAATCAAATATCTCAGGAGAACACAGATGGCTGGCTTGCATGGAACCTTTGGCATTGCCGCGCGCAATTTCACCGCGTACCCGGAAATTCCCGACGCGAAGGCGTTGGTGGACTACGGCGTGCGCATGGAAGAACTCGGCTTCGATTCGCTTTGGGTGTGGGATCACATTCTCCTCGGCGTTGATCCGAACTTCCCGATCATCGATTCGCTGACGTTGCTGACGGCGATTGCGGCGCGCACGAAGAAGATCAAGCTGTCGACGGGCATCCTGGTGCTGCCCCTGCGCAATCCGGTGGTGCTGGCCAAGCAGCTATCGAGCATGGACCGCATCTCGGACGGCCGCCTGTTGATGGCCATGGCAGCGGGCTGGTACAAGCGCGAGTTCGACGCAGTGGGCGTGCCGTACGAGCAGCGCGGCAGGATCATGGACGACAACCTGGAGATCATGAAGCGTCTGTGGACCGAGGACGTGGTCAAGGGCGAGTGGCCGAATCACAAGATTCCCGCCGGCGTGATGTATCCCAAGCCAGTGCAGCAGCCGTGTCCGATCCTGATCGGCGGCTACGCCGACCGCGTGCTCAAGCGTGCCGCGGTGGACGGCGACGGCTGGCTCACCTACTTCTACAAGCCGGAAAGCTTCGCCGAATCCTGGGCCAAGGTGTGCGCCTACGCGGAGGAAGCCGGCAAGGACCCGTCGACCCTCATGAACGGCAATCAGCTTCCCATCATGGTGGGCGAGTCGCGGGCCGCGGTCGAGGAAAAGATGATGAAGTGGCTCAACGTCGATTTCGATATCGCCCAGGGAAGCAAGTCGACCATGGACAGCGCCATCATGGGGACGGTTGACGAATGCGTCGAGCAACTGCTGGAGCATATCAAGGTCGGCGTGCAGAAGATCGTCTTCGTGCCGTACAAGTACGAGATGAGCCAGATCGAGATCATCGCCAGGGAGATCATTCCGCGCTTGCGCAAGGCCATGAAGTGAGCAGCGCGTATTGAGCTGGATCGGGGCGCCGGATGGGCATGCGCCTTCCCGCACCCCGGATGTTTCACCTCTCCTGTCGAAGGACCAGGGATGACAGCCAAGCACAGGCAGATCTTGCGGCAAGCAGACGACTCTCCCGGCAGCGCCCCGCTCTCGAACGCCGAGACGCAGCACAGGCGTGGCAGGCTTACCGCGCGCGAGCGCGTGGAGATCCTTTTCGATGCCGGCTCCTTTGTCGAGCTGGGGCGCGAGCTAGGGTCGACCGATACTCGATCTGACACAGGCACCGCCGGTGGCGACGGCGTCGTCACCGGTTACGGTGACGTCAACGGCAGGCGTGTCTTCGCTTTTGCCAAGGACATGACGGTGCTGCGCGGCACCATGTCCGCCATGCATGGCAGAAAGATCGCGCGACTCCAGGCGCTTGCATTGAAGAGCCGCGCGCCGGTTGTCGGCGTGTTCGATTCTGACGGGACGCGCGCCGATGAGGCCAGTGCCGCCTGGCCGGCGTACGGGGAGCAATTCCGGCACGCGGCGACCGCCTCGGGTGTGGTCCCGCAGATATCGCTGGTACTCGGCACCTGTATTGGCGCTGACGCGCTGCTGGCCGCTGCAGCCGACTTCGTGTTCATGGCCGGCGATGACAGCGTGGCCTGCCTGGGGGACCCGGACCTGGTTCAGGCCATCACCGGCGAGGTGGTGTCGGCGCAAGACCTCGGGGGCGCTGCGGTGCATGCATCGAAGTCCTCGGTTGCCGATGGCGTGTTCGAGAACGATATTGTCGCGATCCTGCAGGTCAGGCGCCTGATCGACTTCCTGCCGGCGTGCAGCCGGGATGGTCAGCGGCGCTGGCGCACGTTCGACGAGGCGCATCGCAGCGAGGTATCGCTCAATTCGTTGATTCCGCCGGATCCGGCAGCGGCCTATGACGTCAGGGAACTCGTCGCCAGGGTGGTCGATGAAGGCGACTTCCTCGAACTGCAGTCCAGCTTCGCCGGCAACATCGTCATCGGCTTCGGCCGCTTCGACGGTGCCACGGTGGGAGTGGTGGCCAACCAGCCGACCGTGCTCGCCGGCGTGCTGGATGGCGCCGCCGCGCGCAAGGCGGTCCGCTTCATCCGCTTTTGCGATGCCTTCGGCATTCCCGTCGTCAGCCTGGTCGATGCCGCCGGCTTCCTGCCTGGTACCGCGGAAGAGCATGGCGGGACGATCAGGCACGGTGCGATGCTGATGCTTGCCTATGCGCAGGCGACGGTGCCGCGCGTCACAGTCGTCTTGCGCAAGGCCTATGGCGCGGCGGGCATCCTGATGGGCGCTCGCTCGCTCGGGGCGGACATGGTTGGCGCCTGGCCCGCGGCGAGCCTCGGCATGACCGCGGCAGGCGATGCCTCGGAACTGACCGTGGACGCGGCCCTCGCTCGCGGCGACGTCGACGCGGCGATTGTCCCTGAAGAGACGCGGGCCTTCATCGTGCGGGCGCTGGAAACCCTGGCGAGCAAGGCCGGCGAGTCCCCATCGCGCAAGCACGCCAGTTGCCTCCCTTAACCTCATGCCCATTGCGGCAGGACCACGGCGATGTTCTCAAAGATACTGATTGCCAATCGAGGCGAAATTGCCTGCCGGATCATCAGGACTGCCCGCCGCATGGGCGTCCGGACAGTCGCTGTCTACTCGGAGGCTGACCGCCAGGCCTTGCATGTGCAGCTCGCCGATGAGGCGGTTTGCATCGGGCCGGCACCGGCGACAGAGTCCTACCTCGTCATCGAGAAGATCATCGACGCCTGTCTCCGGACGGGTGCACAAGCGGTACACCCGGGTTATGGCTTCCTTTCCGAGCGCGCCGCCTTCGCGCGTGCGCTGGACGCCGCCGGCATCGTCTTCATCGGTCCGAATCCCCACGCGATGGAGGCGATGGGCGACAAGATCGAGTCAAAGAAGTGCGCGAGCGCGGCCGGGGTTTCGACCGTGCCTGGGTATCTCGGCGTTATTGATGATCCGGCGCATGCGGTTCGGATTGCCGGGGAGATCGGCTACCCTGTCATGATCAAGGCATCGGCCGGAGGCGGCGGCAAGGGCATGCGCATCGCGCACAGCGCTGCCGAGGTGGAGGACGGATTCGCGCGGGCGAAATCGGAGGCGGCCTCGTCATTCGGAGACGATCGTGTCTTTGTCGAGAAGTTCATCGTCAATCCGCGCCATATCGAAATCCAGGTGCTGGGCGACAAGCACGGCAACCTGATCTATCTGGGCGAGCGCGAATGCTCGATTCAGCGGCGCAACCAGAAGGTGCTGGAAGAAGCGCCGTCGCCCTTGCTCGATGCGGCCACGCGACGGGCGATGGGCGAGCAGGCCGTTGCCCTGGCGCGGGCGGTGGGATACGACTCTGCGGGTACCGTCGAGTTTGTGGCGGGGCAGGACCGCTCCTTCTACTTCCTGGAAATGAATACGCGCTTGCAGGTCGAGCACCCGGTCACCGAACTGGTCACCGGCATCGACCTGGTGGAGCAGATGATCCGTGTTGCCGCCGGTGAACGGCTCTCATTGCGGCAGGAAGATATCGTCCTGAATGGTTGGGCGGTGGAAAGCCGGGTCTACGCGGAGGACCCCCTGCGAAACTTCATGCCGTCGACCGGGCGCCTGCTGACCTATCGTCCTCCCGATGAAGGGACCTGGGATGGCGTGACGGTGCGCAACGACACCGGCGTGTCCGAAGGCGGCGAGGTGTCGATTCACTATGACCCCATGATCGCCAAGCTCGTCACGCATGCCCCCACGCGTGCGCAGGCGATTGCGGCGCAGGCGCGGGCGCTGGACGCATTCGCCATCGACGGCATACGCCACAACATCCCGTTTCTCAGTGCTCTGATGCACCACCCCCGCTGGCGCGAGGGAAGGCTCTCCACGGGATTCATCGCGGAGGAGTTCCCGGGCGGCTTCACACTGGCGCAGCCCGCTGCAGACACCGCACGAACCCTGGTGGCGGTCGCCGCCGTCATCGAAGGACTGCTTGCTGCGCGGCGTGGCGCGGGCGACTTGGGTGGCGACTTGGGAGCCTCATGCCGGCACTGCGCAGTCCTGCTTGGGGCGGAACGCTTTGATGTCTCGATTGCCGGGTCGCATCCCGGCTGGACGGTAGGTGTCGGATCCGATGGAGGCACCCAGGCCGATGTCCGTTCAGATTGGAAGCCGGGTCAGCCGGTGTGGCGAGGCCTGATCGACGGCAAGGCCGTGGCCGTACAGGTCCGTCCAACGTTGAATGGCGTACTTCTGAGCCACGCCGGCGTGGCAGTCGAGGCCCGGGTCGTGCCACCACGCGTGGCCGACTTGCTGGCGTGGATGCCTGTCAGGCAGGAGGGAAATAGTGCCGCACACCTGCGCAGCCCGATGCCGGGCGTGGTGCTTGCGATTGCGGTGCAAGCTGGGCAGGCGATCGCTGTCGGCGATCCGCTGTGCGTGATCGAAGCCATGAAGATGGAGATCGCATTGCGAGCGGAGCGCCCGGGGATCGTGGCAAAGATCCATGTGGCCAAAGGCGACTCCCTTGCCGCGGACGCAGTCATCATGGAATTGGCCTGAGGCGCGTTGCGCCTCTCTTGGGCGGACCTTCTTGCGTCGCGGGCATCGGCGTGTCGAACGGATTAACGGAATCAGGATAAGCAACCATGCATATTGGAGTACCGAGAGAAAGCCGGCCGGGGGAGAGCCGTGTGGCCGCCACCCCGGAGACGGTAAAGAAGTATGTCGCGCAAGGCCATCAGGTCATCGTGCAGGCCGGCGCTGGGGTACGGGCCAGCCAGCCGGATGCCGCCTATGAGGCCGCGGGTGCACGCATCGCCAGCGCCGTCGAGGCGCTCGGCGCGCAACTGGTGCTGAAGGTGCGCGCGCCGGAAGCCGCAGAGCTGGCCCAGATGAAGCCGGGCGCCGTGCTGGTGGGCATGCTCAATCCCTTCGATGCCGAGAACAACGCCCGCATGGCGGCCTCCGGCATCACCGCCTTCGCGCTCGAAGCCGCGCCGCGCACTACGCGTGCGCAGAGCATGGACGTGCTCTCCTCCCAGGCCAACATCGCCGGCTACAAGGCGGTGCTGGTGGCCGCGCACCACTACCAGCGCTTCATGCCGATGCTGATGACCGCCGCGGGCACCGTGAAAGCCGCCCGCGTGCTGATCCTCGGCGCCGGTGTGGCGGGGCTGCAGGCCATTGCCACCGCCAAGCGCCTGGGCGCGGTGATCGAGGCCTCGGACGTGCGTCCCGCAGTAAAGGAACAGATCGAGTCCCTCGGCGCGAGGTTCCTGGACGTGCCCTTGCTCACCGACGAGGAGCGCGAAATCGCCCAGGGCGTGGGCGGCTATGCCCGTCCGATGCCGCCCGACTGGATCAAGCGCCAGGCCGAACTGGTGCACCAGCGCGCCATTCAGGCCGATATCGTCATCACCACCGCGCTGATCCCGGGCCGCAAGGCCCCGACGCTGCTGCAGGAAGCGACCGTGCAGCAGATGAAGCCCGGCTCGGTGGTGGTCGACCTGGCCGCCGCACAGGGCGGCAACTGCCCGCTGACGGTGGCCGACGAGGTGGTCGAGCGCCACGGCGTCACGCTCGTGGGTCACACCAACCTGGCCTCGATGGTCGCCGCCGACGCCTCGGCCCTGTACGCCCGCAACGTGCTCGACTTCCTCAAGCTCATCGTCGGCAAGGATGGCAAGGTCGCCATCGACCTGCAGGACGACATCGTCGCGGCCTGCCGCATCACCGGCCGCCGCGAAGGCGCACTGGCAAGTTAAGGAGACCCTGATGGAAATGATCAATCACACGGTGATCAACCTGATCATCTTCGTGCTGGCGATCTACGTGGGCTACCACGTGGTCTGGACCGTCACGCCGGCACTGCATACCCCGCTGATGGCCGTGACCAACGCGATCTCGGCCATCATCATCGTCGGCGCCATGCTGGCGGCGGGTCTGACCGAAGGCGCGACCGGCCGCATCATGGGCACGGTAGCCGTGGCACTGGCCGCCGTGAACGTGTTCGGCGGCTTCCTCGTCACGCAACGCATGCTCGAGATGTTCAGGAAGAAGGGGGCCAAGGCGGACAAGGGATCCGCCAAGGCCACGACCGATGCCGCGATCGGCGGGACGCTGACGGGAGCCACGCGATGATTGCGCTCTCGATGAATGCCGTCACGCTGCTCTACCTGAGTGCCTCGGTCTGCTTCATCCAGGCGCTCAAGGGGCTCTCGCACCCGGCTTCGGCCCGCAAGGGCAATGCCTTCGGCATGATCGGCATGGCCATTGCGGTGGTCACCACGCTGGTGCTGATCGTCAAGCTCAGGAACGAGTTCCTCGCGGCCGGCACGGCGCAGTCCTCGGTCGCTTCGGGCCTGGCGCTGATCTTCGGCGCGCTGGTGGTAGGCGGCGGCATCGGCGCCTACGTGGCGAAGAAGGTCGAGATGACCAAGATGCCGGAACTGGTGGCGGCGATGCATTCGCTGATCGGTCTGGCGGCGGTCTGCATCGCGGTGGCGGCCGTGGCCGAGCCGTCGGCCTTTGGCATCGCGCCGGCGGGTTCGCATGAGATCCCGACGGGCAACCGCATCGAGTTGTTCATCGGCTGCTTCGTCGGCGCCATCACCTTCTCCGGTTCGGTGATTGCCTTCGGCAAGCTCGCTGGGCGCTTCAAGTTCCGGCTGTTCCAGGGGGCGCCGGTGGTGTTCCCCGGCCAGCACATGCTGAACCTGGCGCTGGCAGTCGCCATGCTCGGCTTCGGCATCGCGTTTTTCATGACGCAGGACTGGCTGCCGTTCCTGGTGATGCTGGCCATCGCCTTCGTGCTCGGCGTGCTGATCATCATCCCGATCGGCGGCGCCGACATGCCGGTGGTGGTGTCGATGCTGAACTCGTACTCGGGCTGGGCGGCGGCCGGCATCGGCTTCTCGCTGAACAACCCCATGCTGATCATCGCCGGCTCGCTGGTGGGTTCGTCCGGTGCCATCCTCTCGTACATCATGTGCAAGGCGATGAACCGCTCGTTCTTCAACGTGATCCTGGGCGGCTTCGGCGGCGACGCTGCCGCCGCTAGTGCCGGTAGCACGCAGATCCAGCGCAACGTGAAGTCGGGGTCGGCGGATGATGCTTCCTTCCTGATGGGTAATGCGGAGACGGTCATCATCGTGCCAGGCTATGGCCTCGCGGTGGCGCGCGCCCAGCATGCCCTGAAGGAACTGACCGAAAAGCTGCACGAAAAGGGCGTGACCGTGAAGTATGCGATCCACCCGGTGGCGGGCCGCATGCCGGGCCACATGAACGTGCTGCTGGCCGAGGCCGAGGTGCCCTACGACCAGGTCTTCGAGATGGAGGACATCAACAGCGAGTTCGGCCAGGCCGATGTGGTGCTGGTGCTCGGCGCCAACGACGTGGTGAACCCGGCGGCCAAGACCGATCCAAACTCGCCCATCGCCGGCATGCCGATCCTGGAGGCGTACAAGGCCAAGTCCATCATCGTCAACAAGCGCTCGATGGCGTCCGGTTATGCCGGGCTGGACAACGAGCTGTTCTACATGGACAAGACCATGATGGTGTTCGGCGACGCCAAGAAGGTGGTCGAGGACATGCTCAAGGCTGCGGCATAGGTTCGCGGATAGGGCGGGGAGCCGCGACCTGCAGGAGCGGACACCCCCGCCTCTTGATCTTTTCATATCTTAAGGTACTATAAATAGTAAGATGGTATGAATGGAAGGTGGCCATTCAGTGCTGTCCATACGAGGGCAACCCTCGGCTCGATCCACCGAAAATGACTGGAGGCGACCATGCGCGTGACCGATATTCTGCAGATCAAGGCGGGCCCGATCTATTCCATCTCGCCAGATACGTGCCTTTCGGATTGCCTGGGCCTGATGGCTGACAACGATCTCGGGTCGCTGGCAGTCATCGAGCGGCGGACGCTGGTGGGACTGCTGACGTTTCGCGAGATCTTCTCGGCGATGGCGCAGCATCAACGGCAGCGCCGGACGGGGCATGCGGCGGAGGTGCTCGATATCCGGGCGCGCAACGTCATGAACCCGGCGCCCATCGTCGTCGATCCGGAAATGGGCATTGCGGAATTGCGCGGGCTGATGGTCGAACGCTATCTGCGGTACGTGCCAGTGATCCGCAACGGGAGCTTCCTCGGCATCATCTCGTTCCACGATGTTGCCAAAGCCATGCACGAGGAGCAGGCGTTCGAGAATCAGATGCTCAAGTCCTATATCGGCGACTGGCCAGCCGAGGCCGTCGCGGTCAGTTAGGCAGGTGAGCGCGACGCCCGGCATTTGTCGCGGTCAGCCCTTTTCGGTCGGGCGCGGCTGGGTGAGCGTGCGATATTCCCGCGGGCGACAGCCCTGTTGATGCGTTTGATTCACGGCCCTGAGTGGTAATCGGCGACACGAGAGGCCCCTCTGGTGGAGCAGGGCCTTCACTTCGTTCGTCTTCAGTCCGCGCGGGTGATGGACTCGAGAACCTGGCGGCCGCGACCGGTCAACTGCAGGTGTTCCCGGTTGTGGATATGGACTTGCCGGACCAGCTGGTTGTCGATGAGCGCTCCCAGATCGGCGGGATCCAGTTGACAGGGGACGCTTGCGCTATTCAGGATCAACAGGGCGGCGAGTTCATGTGGGCTCAGCATCTTCGTCTCCTGCAAAGGGGATTAGGGGGTGCATGAGGGCCGCATAGCCAACGGCGAAGACACAACTCTCGACCTGCAGGTAGCGGGCATCAACGTCCGATACATTCAATTACGGTTGATGCTATGCGACTACCTGATAGTGAGCCTCCCGACATACTGCTGTCACAAAGTGGAATGTCTGGCACTCAAGCTGCACATACATGTCACGCACGGCCAACGCCGGGTCCGAAAGCTCTTAGCTGGGCATTTGCTCTTCGCGTCGCTGCATGCACGGGCCGAGCTCGCCCGGATGGCGAGCTCGAGCGGTCAAGTGACATAAGAGTCTCGCCGGGATTCTCTTGAAAAAGACTTGCAAGTTAGCCGCAGCGGCATTAGTATTCGCTCCCCGCTCGCAAAACACCGCACAGCGGGGAAAGACTTTCCGGCAGTAACTCCAACGAGTGCGCTTTCCGGATAAAGAATTTCTCAGAAATGGTTGCATAATCGCTGAAAACTCTTTATAGTCTCGCTTCTTCGCTGCTGACGCAAAAGCAGCGACGCAAAACGGCAAAGCCGATTGCGAAGTTCTTTAACAACCAAACAACCGATAAGTGTGGGCGCTTGATAGCGGATGCGAAAGGCTTCGGTCTTTTAGCTCAAAAGTTATACAGTGCTCGCACAGCAAAACGTGACTGGATTTTCGGATCTGGTCAGTCAGTTTTCTGAGAGTGAGCGACCGCTCGAAAGAGCGAGGTGCTTCGGCACCACACAGGTATTGAACTGAAGAGTTTGAT
>NZ_CAJPUY010000038.1 GCF_905397275.1 Cupriavidus yeoncheonensis
CGGCAGCGTGGTGCGCACCGCGCCACCGAGCAGCGTGGCGAGCGGCACGCCCAGGCGCTTGCCCTGCGCGTCGAGCAGCGCGGTTTCCAGCGCCGACTTGGCGAAGCGGTTGCCGCGCGCGACCTTGTTCAGGCGCGCCATCGCGGCGTGGACGTTGGTGGCATCCTCACCGGCCAGCGCGGGCGCCAGGTAGGTGTCGATGGTCAGCTTGATGCCTTCGGGGCTCTCGTCGCCATACGACAGGCCGCCGATGGTGGTGGCCTCGCCGATGCCCTCGATGCCGTCGCTGCAGCGCAGCCGCACGATCACCAGCGTCTGCTGCTGCATGGTGGCCATGGCCAGTTGGTGGGCCCGGATGGTGGGCAGGTCGACCAGGATGGCTTCGACCGAGGTAATCGTGGCTGTCATACCTATATACCTATGAACTGCTGGGGAGAATCGTCGATGAAGTATGAAGCTTGACGCCGGCTCCGTCCAAGACCGAAGATGTCTCAATCAATACCCTACAGGTATGCCAATGGAACTACGACACCTGCGCTACTTCCAGGTTGTGGCCCAGGAACTCAACGTCACGCGCGCCGCCGAGCGCCTGCATATGGCGCAGCCGCCGCTTTCGCGCCAGATCCGGCAGCTTGAGGACGAGGTCGGCGTGGCGCTGTTCGACCGCGTGGGACGCGGGCTGCGCCTGACCGAAGCGGGCCGCTTCCTGCTGGAACAGACCACGCAAATGACCCAGCGGCTGGAAGAAACCATCGAGAGCACGCGCCGCATCGGGCGGCAGGACAAGCGCTGGTTCGGCATCGGCTTCGTGCCATCGGTCCTGTATGGGGTGCTGCCGGAGCTGATCCGCGAACTGCGCGGAGCAGAGCAGCAGGTGGAAGTCGGGCTGGCCGAGATGATCACCGTCGAGCAGGTGGAGGCATTGAAGTCCGGCCGCATCGACCTGGGCTTTGGCCGCATCGCCATCAACGACCCGGCGATCCGCCAGGAGGTGGTGATGGCCGAGCCGCTGGTGGCGGCGGTGCCAGCCAGCGAGCCGGCGCCGGCCCAGGCCACGCTGACCCCGCAGGGACTGGCCACGCGCCCGTTCATCCTCTACCCGGCGCGGCCGCGGCCGAGCTATGCCGACCACCTGCTGTCGCTGTTCCGCGCGCAGGGGCTGCAGTTGCGCGTGGCGCAGGAAGCCAACGAACTGCAGACCGCGCTGGGGCTGGTGGCCGCCGGTGTCGGCATTACGCTGGTGCCGGCATCGATCCAGCGCCTGCATCGCGACGATGTCCGCTATTGCCCGATCGATGCGCCGGGGTTCGTGTCCCCGGTCATCATGAGCTATCGCGTTGGCGACAGCTCGCCGTTCCTGGCCCAGGCGGTAGCCTGGGTCATGCGGCAAGGGCAATAGAGACCCGCGCGCGCCGCGGCACCAGCGCCGGACAACGCCTCAGCCCTGCGCGCGGCGCTGCCGCACCAGCCGGTTGGCCACGCTGATCACGGCCTGCACCGAAGCCTCGACGATGTTGTGGCTCATGCCGACGCCAAAGCCGGCACCGGGCACGCCTTCCAGCGCGGCCTCGACGATGGCCATGGCCTGCGCGTCGGCGCCGGCGCCGGTGGCGCGCTCTTCGTAGGCATCGATGCGCATGCGCAGATCCAGCGCATGCACCGCGGCCGCGATCGGGCCATTGCCCTTGCCGTGCAGCGTCTTGCGCACGCCGTCGACCGTCACGTCCAGCGCAATGCCCTCGCCGCTCTCGTCGAGCCTGTAGGCGTGATAGACGATGCCGGGGGCCGATGCGTCGGACGACAGGTAGGTCTGCCGGAACAGCCGCCAGAGTTCGGCGCCACTGATCTCGGTCTCGCTCGCATCGGTGGCCCGCTGCACCACGGCGCTGAACTCCACCTGCATGCGGCGCGGCATGACCACGCCGTGCTCGCGTTCCAGCATGAAGGCAATGCCGCCCTTGCCTGACTGGCTGTTGACGCGGATCACGCTGTCATAGGTGCGGCCAAGGTCGGCCGGATCGATCGGCAGGTAAGGCACTTCCCACACGCCGTCCGGGTCCTGTGCGGCAAAGCCCTTCTTGATGGCGTCCTGGTGCGAACCCGAGAACGCTGTAAAGACCAGGTCGCCGGCATACGGATGACGCGGATGCACGGGGATCGACGTGCATTCCTCGGCAATGCGCGCCACGGCGTTGATATCCGAGAAATCGAGCCCCGGATGCACGCCCTGCGTGTACAGGTTCAGGGCGAGCGTGACGATGTCCACGTTGCCGCAGCGCTCGCCGTTGCCGAACAGGCAGCCTTCCACGCGGTCGGCGCCCGCCATCATCGCGAACTCGGCCGCGGCGACGCCGGTGCCGCGGTCGTTATGCGGGTGCACCGACAGCACGATATGCTCGCGCGGCACCAGCCGGCGGTGCATCCACTCGATCTGGTCGGCGAAGACATTGGCCGTGGCATTCTCGACGGTGGTCGGCAGGTTGATGATCACGCGCCGGTCGGCGCTGGTGCCCCATGCCTCGATGGCGGTGTGGCAGGCCTCCAGCGAGACTTCGAGTTCGGCCGCGCTGAAGGTCTCGGGCGAATACTGCAGCGTCCACCGGGTCTCGGGATGCTGGTCGGTGAGCTGCTTCAGGTAGCCGATGTGATGGCGCACGAGTCCCATCACTTCCGGCACGCTCATATCGAATACGATGCGGCGCCAGGCCGGGGCGATGGCGTTGTACACGTGGACGATCGCCTTCGGCGCGCCCTTGAGCGCCTCCACGGTGCGTTCGATCAGCTCCTCGCGCGACTGGGTGATGACCATGATGGTCACGTCGTCGGGGATCAGGTCTTCGTCGATCAGCCGGCGGATAAAGTCGAAATCGGTCTGCGACGCGGACGGGAAGCCGACTTCGATTTCCTTGAAACCGATGCGCACGAGTTCCTGGAACAGGCGCATCTTGCGCTCGCCGTTCATCGGCTCGAACAGCGCCTGGTTGCCGTCGCGCAGATCGGTCGAAAGCCACACGGGCGCGGAGGTAATCGTGCGGTTCGGCCAGGTGCGGTCGGTGAGGCCGACCGGCGGGAACGGTTGGTACTTGGCGGAGGGCTGGGCAATCATCATGGTCCACGAATCCGGGTGCCGGACGGTCCGCTGCGGGACGTGCCGGGGTCAATCAGGCAAAAGACGATATGACTTCCCCTGCAGCCCTTCGCTTGGCGAAGGCTGGTTCGTGGGCCGGGATCAGGGGGAAATCAGGTGGCGCGCAGCGAATCGGTCGATTCAGGCGCCAGAGGACTCAAGCAAGCGGACCCCGGCCGAGCACTAGGGCTAGGCGGCGCAGGGATAGGGAGGTGAGGCGCTTGCGAGACATGCAACGGATTCTAGCAGAGGCTTTGCGAAAACGTGAACGAAAAAACCGGCGCGCCACGTTTTGCCTGCGCGGGGCAGTCGCCGGCCGAATGGTGGTCCCGATCGTCACCCGACGATCGGCCTGGCCATCTCCGTCGTCGCGCTCCAGCCCATGCGCGCATACAGCGGCTGCCCCATTTCGGTGGCATGAAGGACGGCGTACGCGATCCCGCGGCGAGCGAACTCCGCCTCCGCCCGCGCCATCAGCGCCTGCCCGAGGCCACGCTGCCGGTGAGCGGGCTCGACATAGAGATTGAGGATGTAGCCGCGCTTGTCCTGCAGCGGATGCGCGGGATGCGGCGGCCACTCGATGACCATGAGCCCGATGCCGGCAAGCGGCGCGCCGCCCTCCTCCATGATCCAGCCGAAGTAGCTGCCGTCCGCCAGCCTTGGGCGCAGCCAGTCGCGGAACGGTCCGTGCATCGCCCCAAGGGTCGACGCGTCGCGGCCCGCTTCGCGGAACATCGCCGCGCGATGGCGACACACCAGTTCCAGATCATCGATGCACAGCGGCCGGCATTCCATGGCGCAAGGGACTCCCGAGGTGGACTTGGACAATGCCAGAGGGTAGCGCAAACCTGCATCCGACCTCAATCTGCCCAGACCCGCAGTTCGTGCACGTCGGAACGCGCCGCATGGGTGCCGAACGCCCGGCCTTCCCGGCTCAGCACTTCCTGCAGCCAGTCCAGGTCCGCTGGCGGCGCGTAGCCCAGCCGGAAGCGCTTCCGCATCAGCGGCACCAGCCTCAGCTCGGCGGCGCCGCCCGCGGAATCCAGCGCGACGAACACCATCAGCGCGAGATCGGGGCGATAGGCTTCGTAGCCGCCGATCCCCTCGTAGTCGTTGATGAAGTCACCGCAGCCATAGAGGATCGGCCTGCCCGCATGCAGTTCGACGGCAATCGGGTGGTGCGACGAATGGCCGTGCACGACATCCACGCCGGCCTGGTCGATCAGCGCCCGCGCGAACCGGCGCCGCTCGGGCTCCACCTCGTACCCCCAGTTCGGCCCCCAGTGGATCGACACCACGACCACGTCACCACCACGGCGTTGCGCGCCGATCCGGTCGCGCAGGCGCCCGAGGCTCGCGGCGGAGCAATCGTGCAGCAGGGCGACACCCGGGCGGCGGCTGGTGGCTTCCCAGCTGGACGGCGTCCCTGCACTGGCCATCGCGAACGCGAACACCAGCACACGGCTGCCGTCTGGACCGGCGAGCGCGGCAGGCAGTGCCGCCTCTTGCTCGTTGCGCCCCGCGCCGGCCACGGCGATCCCCGCCGCCTGCAGCGTTGCCACGGTTTCCTCCAGGCCCGCGCGCCCCCAGTCCAGCACATGGTTGTTGGCCAGCGCCGCGCAATCCACGCCGGCGGCGCCAAGACAGGTGACGTTCGCCGGATGCATCCGGTAGTGGATCCCCTTGCCGGGCCAGGCGTCGTCACAGGTGGTAATAGCGGTTTCCAGGTTGACAATGCGCACGTCCGGGTGACGGCGCTCCAGCTCGGACAGTGCGTCTCCCCAGATATAGACCGGCGATACCGGCCGCGCGATCGCGCCGTTCCTGCGCTCGGCAAGCTCGACGTACTCGACGGCGGAATGGACCACCGATTCGTGCAGCCGTGGATTGCCCGGTGTCGGCAGGATCTGGTCGATGCCGCGTCCGGTCATCACGTCGCCGCACAGGAACAAACGGATTGCACGCATCTGTCACTCCCTGCGCGAAACTCTGGCCCCGGCCGCCAGGCGACAGTTCACGGGGAGGAAGCATCTTTGCGCTCACTCGCCCGTCGGCGCGACCAGTTGCCTGTCTGCATGGTAACGCCGCCAGCCGAGCGTCTTCCAGCTTCGATGTCAGCCCAGCCCCGAAAGCGCGATGCGCGCCGCGCTGGCGATCGTCTCGTTGCTCCACTTCGCGTCCGGCGCGGCTTGCGTGAAGTAGATCGCGATGACGATGGGTGCACCGGCCGGCGGCCACAGCACGGCGATATCGTTGGTGGTGCCATAGTCGCCGCTGCCGGTCTTGTCGCCGATCTGCCAGCCCGCGGGCATTGCCGCCTGGATCCGCGCGGCGCCGGTCGTGTTGCCGCGCAGCCAGTCCTGAAGCTGGCGGCGCTGTGCGGCGGGCAAGGCGTTGTCCAGTGCCAGCGCCTGCAGGCTGGCTGCCATGTCCGCCGGCGTCGAGGTATCGCGCGGATCGCCCGGAATGGCGGTGTTCAGTTCGGTTTCCCAGCGGTCGAGCCGGAAAGACTGGTTGCCGATGGAACGGGCGAACGCCGTGACGCCCGCCGGCCCGCCGATGCGTCGCATCAGCAGGTTCGCCGCGCCGTTGTCGCTGTACTGGATCGCAGCGGCGCACAGTTGCCCCACCGTCATGCCCTGCGCGACATGCTTCTCCGTGATCGGGGAATAGGCTACGAGATCCTGGCGTGTATAGCGGACCTGCTGTTCGAGCAGGCCTGGCATGGCGGCGCTGCGCTGCAGGATGGCGCCGGCCAGGATCGCCTTGAACGTGCTGCACACGGGGAACCGCTCCCCGGCTCGGTGCCGTACCTCGCGCCCGTTGCCGGTGTGGCGCGCGAGCACGCCAAGGCGGCCTCCGGCGCGGCGTTCCAGCGCGGCCAGCTCCGCGCCCGCGTCAGGCATGGGAGCGCGCGACGCAGGGCCGGCGCAAGCGGAAGCAAACGGAGCCGCCGCAGCGGCCAGGAGCAAGGTACGACGGGATTTCGATGGAACCATGAACCGCAACAGTGGAAGTCAGCCGGCCATTCTAACCGCCCGCCTGCTCCGTGGTTTCCGCGCCGTCGGCCGGCGTGTCCGGTTCGGACGGCTCCCGTCCCATGGCGGCCCATGGTCCTCCACGCGTGCGCGGATCGGCCGGAAGCTGCCGCTGGATGGCAGCCTTGGCCAGCATGTGCGCGCTGATCGGCGCCGTCAGGAACAGGAACGCCGTCACCAGCAGTTCATGCAGGCTGGTGCCATCCCCCTGGCAGCTGAAGTACACCACCGAGGCAACCACCACGCCGCCCACGCCCAGCGTGGTCGACTTGGTGGGCCCGTGCAATCGCATGAAGACGTCGGGCAGCCGGAACAGGCCGATGGCGCCGACCAGCGTGAACAGACTGCCCACCAGCAGCAGCGCGCAGACCGCGAGTTCGGCGAAGGTGCCCAGCGAAGCATCGAGGTTCGGATGCATGGCTAGTACTCGATGATGTCGCCGCGCTGCAGGTACTTGGTCAGCGCGACCGTGCCGACGAAGCCCGTCACCGCGATCAGCAGCGCCGCCTCGAAGAACATGGCCGAGCGCAGGCCGATGCCGAGCACGACGATCACCGCGATGGCGTTGACGTTGAGCGTGTCCAGCGCCACGATGCGGTCCACCAGCGCGGGCCCGCGCACCAGGCGCACGAATGTCAGCAGGGATGCGAGGCCCAGGATCGCCAGGCAAACCGGTATCACGATGGCAAGCACAGGAAGATCTCCTTCAGCGGCGTTGCATAGCGGGACTTGATGCGCGCCACCAGCGCGGCTTCATCGTCCAGGTCCAGCACGTGCACCAGCAGGCTGCGGCGGTCGTCGCTGAGTTCCGCGCACAGCGTGCCCGGGCTCAGCGAGACGATGCTGATCAGCGCGGTGGTGGCGAGTTCGTGTTCGGCATCGAGCGGCACCACGATGAAAGCCGGCCGCAGCCGCGCGGTGCGCCCGAGCACCAGCACGGCGACCTCGACATTGGCCACCACGATGTCGACCAGCACGTGGAAGGCCAGCCGCAGCATCAGCCCCGGCCGCGACAGCCGGAACGGGCCCAGCACCAGCCACAGGTCGGCCAGGCGCCCCAGCGCCCAGCCCAGCAACGCACCCAGCAGCCAGTGCGCGGGCGCCAGGCTGTTGGACAGCAGCAGCCACGTGAGCAGCAGGATCAGGCTCAGCCACGGATGCGGGAACTGGCGTGCGAGCATGGCCTTACCTCTGCGTCTGTAGCGGCACGCCGGCCGGCAGCACGGCACGAATGTAGGCCGTGCGGTCCTGCAACTGTGCCGCGGCCTGGGAGACATAGGCACTGACCGGCGCCGCGAATGCCGTCAGCATGACGTTGCAGGCCAGCAGGAACGCGCTGCAGGCGAGCTTGCGCCCCTCCGGCCGCGACCGTACGCGTGGTGGCACCGGCGTATTCCCCTCCTGCGCCACCTTCGCGCCGTCATGCGGCAGGCGCCACAGCAGGCGTGTTCCCGTGCGCGAGGCCGCCACCAGCAACACCAGTCCGGACACCAGGATGGCAGGCCAGTAGACGATGGCGCTGTCGGGCGGCACGGCGCGCAGGATCATGACTTTGCCGATGAATCCCGACAGCGGCGGCAGGCCCACCGCGACGACCGTCCCGGTCAGGTAGAGCAAGCCGGCGAGCCGAGTCCCGGTCCCGGCCACGACCGGGCCCTGCCCGTCCGCGGCGGGCTCCAGCGCATCCGCCAGCAGGAACAGCGCGGCCGTGCACAGCGTCGTGCTCAGCAGGTAGTACAAGGCGGCGGCCCAGGCGGCCGCGGTCTGCATGCCGACGGCAATGCCAAGCAGCCCTACCGATGCCAGCACCAGGTAGCTGGTCAGCGACCGCAGGCTGGTGGCGGCCAGTGCGCCCACGGCACCCGCGGCCAGCGTTGCCAGCGCCAGCACCGGCAGCCACGCCTGCATGAATGTCACGAGCAGCCCTTGCGCGGCGCCGAACACCAGCGCGTCGCAGCGCAGCATGGCGTACAGGCCGACCTTGGTCATGATGGCGAACAGCGCGGCAACCGGACCGGCGGTGCCCGCATAGGCGCGGGGCAGCCAGAAGTACAGCGGAAAGATCGCGGCCTTCAGCCCGAACACCAGCATCAGCATGACGCCCGCCGCCGCGGCCAGGGGCACGTCGGCATCGGGCAGGCCTTGCAGGCGAAGGCCCATGTGCGCGAGATTGAGCGTGCCCGTGAGCCCATAGAGCATGCCGATGGCCACCAGGAAGAACGACGAGGCCACGAGGTTGAGCAACACATAGTGCAGTCCCGCGCCGATCCGCTCGCGTCCCGCGCCGTGGATCAGCAGCGCATACGACGCGATCAGCAGGATCTCGAAGAACACGAAGAGGTTGAACAGGTCGCCGGCCAGGAAGGCGCCGTTCAGGCCCATGAGCTGGAACTGGAACAGGGCATGGAAGTGGCGCCCCGCGCGCGCCAGCTCCGGGCCCGCGGCCGCCAGTGCAGCAGGCGCAAGCAGCGCGGTCAGTGCGAGCATCAGTGCGCCAAGGCGATCGAGCTGCAGCACGATGCCGAACGGCGCCTGCCAGCTGCCGAGCTGGTAGACGTCGATGCCGCCGCCGGCCGCGCGCCCGACCAGCAGCGCCGCGGCCGGCACCAGCAGCAGCGTGGCGGTCATGCACACCACGCGTTGCGCGCGCAGCCGGTGCATCGGCATGGCGGTCAGGAGTCCACCGGCGAACATCGGCAGCAGGATGGGGAGTAGCAGCACGTGATTCACGGGCGGGGCTCCGTGGCCTGCGCGCAGTCTGCATCGTCGCCGCCGGCCTGGCTCGCGGCATCGACATGGTCGCTGCCGGTGAGGCCGAGCGAGCGCAGCGACAGCACCACCGCAAATGCCGTCATGCCGAACGCGATGACGATGGCGGTCAGCACCAGCGCCTGCGGCAGTGGATCGGCGTATTGCGCGCCATAGTGCGCGCCATAGTGCGCGCCATCGGCAATGACCGGAGGCCTGCCCACCGCGAGCCGGCCCATGCCCAGCAGGAACAGGCTGATCGCATACGACAGCAGTGTCAGCCCGAGCACGACGGTAAAGGTGCGGGCCCTCAGCAGCAGGTAGATGCCGCATGCGGCGAGCACGCCGATGGCGCCTGCATAGAGCGCGGCCATCACGTGCCCTCCTTGCCGCGCCGTGGCCGGCCGAACGCCGCCGGCGTGTTGCGCACGCCCAGGTGCGAGACGATCAGCAAGGTGGTGCCGGTCACCGTGGCATAGACGCCAAGGTCGAAGACCATGGCGGACGCGAGTTCGATTTCGCCGAGCCCGGGCACGTGGAAGTGGCCGAAGGCCGTGGTCAGGAACGGAAAGCCGAACGCGAGACTGCCGAGCCCGGTCAGCCCGGCGACCAGGATGCCGGCACCGGCCAGCGCGCGATAGTCCGGCGCGATGCGCGCCTCGGTCCAGCGCACGCCGCTGGCCACGTACTGGAGCAGCAGCGCCACCGAGGTGATCAGCGCGGCAATGAAGCCGCCGCCCGGCAGGTTGTGCCCGCGCAGCAGCAGGAACACGGCTACCAGCAGCGTCAGCGGCAGCATCAGCCGCGCGAGCATGGCCAGCAGCAGCGGATGCCGCTGCGCGGCCCAGGGCTTGCCGTCCGGACCCGCATCGGGCACGGGCAGGCGCATGCCACGCAGCAGCGCCTGCACGGCCAGCCCGGCAACCAGCAGCACGCAGACCTCGCCCAGGGTGTCGAAGCCACGAAAATCCACCAGCAGCACGTTGACCACGTTGTGGCCGCCGCCACCGGGCACCGCGTTGTCCACGTAGAACCCGGACACCGGGTCAAAGCTTCGCGTCATCACCGCGTAGGCGCACGCGGCCAGCATGCCGCCGCCGCCGAGTGCCAGCACGAGGTCGCGCAGCTGCCGCACGCTCGCGGGCGGCGTGACCGGTTCGGGCGGCAGGTAGAACAGCGCGAGCACCAGCAGCAGCACCGTGACCACCTCGACCGAGATCTGCGTGAGCGCCAGGTCGGGCGCGGAAAAGCGCGTGAAGATCAGCGCCACCAGCAAGCCGCACGTGCTCAGGAACACCAGCGCCATCACGCGCTGCCGCCGCGCGGCAACCACGGCCACCGCGCACAGCGCGAGCAAGGCCAGGCAGGCCGCGCCCATCGGATCGACCGCGCCATCCGGAGCGGTACCGACCAGCGCATCCAGGTCCGCCAGGAATGCCGCGGGCACCGCCAGCAGTGCCGCCAGCATCCAGGCCATGTAGCGTTGCAGCGAACGGTTCTCCATGCGCCGCGTCAGCGTGCGGGCCAGGCGCTCCAGCATGGCGATGGCGGCTTCGAACGAACGGCGCGCGCTGAGCGGCTCGATCACATGCTGCCAGCGCCGCAGCGCATCGCGGCGCAGGAAGAACAGCGCCGCCCCGCCCGCCATGGAGACCAGGCTCATGACCAGCGGCAGGTTGAAGCCGTGCCACAGGTGCAGGCTGTAGTCGGGCAGCGGTGCGCGCAGCGTGGCCAGCGCAGTGGCCGCGAGCAGGTTGCCCACCGTATAGGCCGGCGCGAGGCCCACCACCAGGCAGATCACGACCAGCAACTCCACCGGCAGCTTCATGAAACGTGGCGGTTCATGCGGCGGATAGTTCGGCACGTCGGGCGTGTCGCCGCCAAAGAACACGCCGTAGCTGAAGCGCAGCGAATACGCCATGGTCATGGCGCCGGCCACGGTCGCGGCCGCGGGGATCACCCAGTTGAAATCGCCGAGCAGGCCCTGCGCCAGGGTTTCGCCGAAGAACATCTCCTTGCTCAGGAAGCCGTTGAACAACGGCACGCCCGCCATCGACAGCGACGCCACGCCGGCCAGTGCCGCCGTATGCGGCATGTAGCGCGCCAGGCCGCGCAGGCGGTCCAGGTCGCGCGTGCCGGTTTCGTGGTCGATGATGCCGGCGGCCATGAACAGCGACGCCTTGAACACGGCGTGGTTGATGATGTGGAACAGCGCGGCCACGGTGCTCAGCTGCGTGTCGAGCCCGAACAGCAGCGTGATCAGCCCGAGGTGGCTGATGGTCGAATAGGCCAGCAGTCCCTTGAGGTCGCGTTGCAGCAGCGCCAGCGCCGCGCCCATGATCAGCGTGACCAGGCCCGTCATGCTGACCAGGTAGAACCACGCATTGGTGCCATCGAGCACCGGATACAGCCGCGCCAGCAGGAACACCCCCGCCTTGACCATGGTGGCCGAGTGCAGGTAGGCCGATACCGGCGTGGGCGCGGCCATGGCATGCGGCAGCCAGAAGCTGAACGGAAACTGCGCGGACTTGGTGAACACGGCCAGCAGCACCAGCACCAGCATCGGCAGGTACAGCGGATGGTGCTGCACGCTGCCCGCCTGGGCCAGCACGTCCGACAGTTCCAGGCTGCCGCAGATGCGCCCGAGCAGCAGCACGCCGGCGAGCAGCGCCAGCCCGCCACCGCCGGTGACGGTGAGCGCCATGCGCGCGCCCTGGCGCGCGTCCTCGCGCCAGGACCAGAAGCCGATCAGCAGGAACGACAAGATGCTGGTCAGTTCCCAGCAGATCACCAGCAGCAGCAGGTTGCCGGCCAGCACCACGCCGAGCATGGCGGCCATGAACATCAGCAGCAGGCAGAAGAAGCGCACCGCGGAGGCGTTGCGCGGCAGGTAGTAGCGCGCGTACAGGACCACGAGCAGGCCCACGCCGATGACCAGCAGCGAGAACAGGAAGGACAGCCCGTCGAGCCGCAGGCTGAGGTTCAGGCCGAGCTCGGGCAACCAGTTCACGCGCCAGGCCAGCGCATGCCCCGGCTGGTCGAACACGGCCTCGCGGGCGCGCAGCAGCAATGCCAGCGCCGCCAGCGGAAAGCCGATCGTGACCGGCGCCACCAGCCGGACGGCATGCTTGCCGGCCAGCCATGTCAGCACGGCGGCAACCAGCGGCAGCGCGATCAGCAGGACCATCACCATCGGCATCCTCCGTCAGTTCGCGGCCTGGCGGGCGCGGGCACCGCCGCGGTCATGGCGAGGACTCCGGCATCGGCTTCACCGGTCAACCCGAACGGGTCACGGAACGAGTCGACAGCGACCGGCCCGGCCACCCCGGCGTGAGCGATACTGCCCTCTGGATCACTGAATTGTGCCCGCCTGGCGCGCCGAACGGCCCATCTCCGCACGGCACACGAAAAAATTCACTACCGCGCAGAAGATTCTGAATACGCAAGGCCTGCAACGCGGGCAAGGGACCGTAGTAATCTTGCGCAACCATAATCGGTGTTCTGGTACGCGGATGAATCGTCCCTTGTTCCTGCTGATGGCAGTGGTGCTGGCAATCGTCGCGGCGCTGGTGCCGGTCGTGGTCAGCGTGCGCTTTGCCGAACAGGAAGCCAACCGGCGCGAACAGGAGCACCTCATGGCCTTTACCCGGGGAGCTGTGCAGCGCATCGAGCGCGTCATGGCCGACGCCACGCAGGCGATCCAGGAGATGGAGGCACAGACCGATCCCCCGTGCTCCCCTGGCAACCTGCTCACCCTGCGGCGCATTGTCTTCACCTACCGGTCTGTGCAGGATGCCGGCCGGCGCGTCGGCAATACGCGCCTGTGTTCCGCGCTGCTTGGCGATGCCTATGGCCGCGGCCTGACCCTGACGCCCCCGGACTGGCGAGGCCAGGATGGGCTGGAATACTGGTTCGCCGCACGCAACCCGTTCGGCGTGCCCCGGCCCGAGATACTGATCGCACGCAACGGCCACTACGTTTCACTGGATCCGAAGTCGCTGGTGGATGTGGTCGACCTGGAGCAGCGCGACCTGGCGGCCGTGAGCCTTGGCACCCACCGGGTGGTGGCCACCACGCCAGGGGCCGACCCCTTGCAGATGGAGCGCCGGTACGCCGACCCGACGGCGGGTGACGGCAGCCACTACTATGCGGTGGCCCGCGCCACCAACCTGCCCTTCGCGGTGGTGTCCCGGGCCCCGCAGGGCCGGCTGCTGTCCAACTGGCCCCTGCTGGTGGGCTTGTGCATCCTGACCGGGCTCGCCGTCGGCACCGCGGCCGGCGTGCTGATCCTGCGCCTGGTGTCGCGGCGCTTCTCGATGGAATGGGCGCTGCGCGCGGCTGTCAGGCGCCGCGAGATCAGCGTGCAGTACCAGCCGATCATCGCGCTGGCCGATCGCCGCTGTACCGGTGCGGAGGCCTTGCTGCGCTGGCAGCACAACGGCAAGATGGTGTCTCCGGAACTGCTGCTTTCCATTGCCAGGCAGGCAGGGCTGATGGCACAGATCACCGACCAGGTGCTGGACCGCGTCCTGGACGAGCTGGGCGACTGGCTGCGCAGCCATCCCGATTTCTATGTCTCCGTGAACGTCGAGGCGCAGGACCTGAAGACGCAGCGCTTCCTGGACGTGCTGGCGGCGCGCCTGGCGGGCACCGGCATCGGTGCCCGCCAGATCCGCATCGAGATCACCGAGCATGCCTTCCTCGAGGCAGAATCCGCCTGCGGCATCATTCAGGCATTCCGCGACGCGGGCCACCCGGTCTATATCGACGATTTCGGCACGGGCTACTCGAGCCTGTCCTACCTGCAGAACTTCAAGGTCGACGCGCTCAAGATCGACAAGTCGTTCACCGACACGATCGGCCGGGACGCGGCTTCGAGCACGGTGGCGCCGCACATCATCCGCATGGCGCACGAACTGGGCTTCGAGGTCGTTGCCGAAGGCGTCGAGCATGAAGAACAGGCCCGCTACCTGAGGGAGCGCGGCGCGCAGTATGCGCAGGGCTGGCTGTATTCGCGCGCGTTGCCTGGTGACGCACTCGTGCGCTTTGTGCAGGAGGGGCAGCCCGTCACGCAAGCGGCCTGAACGCCCCGGGCGCGAGCCAAAACGGGCCGTGCGCGGCGCGCGTCCTGTGTCCCGTCGCCGGGACATTGGGGACCGCGACGCCGGTCCTCTGAAATCGGCGCCGGGCGGCCGGCGGCGGCCCGGCTGGCCGGCTCCTGTGTATGCTTGAGGTCTGGCGGGCCGGCGCGGCATCTCCGCGCCGGCCCGCCTGTCATTCGAGGATCAGAGGAGACACATCACGATGAGCGACGCGCTTTGCTTTCTGTCCGCCGTCGAACTGCAGGGCCGCATCCGGCGCAAGGAGGTATCGCCGGTGGAAGTGGTCCGGGCCGTGCTGGAACGCGCCGGGCGCCTGCAGCCCGAGCTGAACTGCCTGATCACCGTGTGCGCCGACGAGGCGCTGGCGGCGGCCCGCGCCGCCGAGCAGGCGGTGATGGCCGGCCAGCCGCTGGGGCCGCTGCACGGCATTCCCTTCACCGTCAAGGACATCGTCAATACGCGCGGCGTGCGCACCACCTTCGGCGCCGTGCCCATGCGCGACAACGTGCCGGCCGAGGATGCGGTGGCCGTCGGCCGCCTGCGTGACCAGGGCGCCATCCTGATCGGCAAGACCACCTCGCCCGAGTTCGGCTCCAAGTGCCTGACCGATTCCCCCCTGTTCGGGCGCACCCGCAATGCATGGAGCGCGGAACGGACCAGCGGCGGCTCCAGCGGAGGCGCCGCGGTGACCGTGGCCGCCGGCATCGCCCCGCTTGCGGTGGCGACCGACGGCGGCGGTTCCACGCGCATTCCTGCGGCCTGCAATGGCGTGGTCGGCATCAAGCAGAGCCAGGGCGTGATCCCGCACAGCCAGGCGCAGGACCTGTTCGGCAACCAGACCTATGTCACCCCGACCACGCGCACCGTCGCCGACACGGGCCTGATGATGCAGGCCATGGCCGGCGAGCACCCGTGCGATCCGTGGTCGATCGGCATCCCCACGCCGGACTATGCCGACGCCGCGCAGCCGCGCGGCGACCTGCGCGGCCGGCGCGTCCTGTATTGCCTGGCGCCGCCGGGGCGGCCGGTTTGCGCCGATGTGGCCAGCGCGTTCGAGGCGAGCCTGCGCAAGCTGGCAGAGCTTGGCGCGGAGCTGGAACCCTTTTCGGGCGAAGGCTTCGACGTGGAGCCGATCTGGCGCGCGATCAACCACACGGTCTGGCGCACGCGCTTCGTCGATATCGTCGCCAGGCATGGCAGCGACCTCAGCCCTACCTTTGTCCGGCAGGTCGAATCGGCCGCGCACTTCAGCGGCGTGGAATACCAGCAGGCCATGTTCGAGCGCTCCAGGCTGTTCCAGCGCGTGCAGGCGCTGCTGCAGCGCGGCGACCTGCTCGCCATGCCGACGCTGACGCGCACCGCGCTGCCGATCGGGCAGGACCTGTTCGGCACCATCGACATCGACGGCCAGGCGTACGAGAACGTCCGCGCCCACTGGTTTCCGTGGACCATGCCCTTCAACATGACGGGCCACCCCGCCATCAGCCTGCCCTGCGGCTTTGGCCAGGACGGACTGCCGATCGGCTTCCAGCTCGTGGGCCGGTTCCGCGGCGATGCCGAACTGCTGCGCGTGGCGGCGCTGTTCGAAGCCGCGCACGGCCTCACCGGCCAATGGCCGGCGCTGCCATGACTGTCCGCCGGGCCGCCGTGTCCCCTGCTCCCAACTCTTCGCAAGCCTGCCTGACTGCCATGACCCAAGCCTCACGCCGCAAATTTTCGCTGTCCCTTCTGGCAATGTCCGCCATGGCCATCGCCACGGCGGTTCCCGCCGGTTCCGCACTCGCCGCGGACAACGCGGAGCCCATGCATATCATCGTCGGCTACGCGCCGGGCGGCGCTGCCGACAGCCTGGCGCGCCTCTATGCCGAGCAGCTGCGCCAGGACGGCCACGGCACGGTGATCGTGGAAAACCGCCCCGGCGCCTCGGCGCGGCTTGCGCTGGACTACGTCAAGCGCTCCAGGCCCGATGGCAAGACCGTGTTCATCGGCCCGTCGCCGCTCTTCACCATTTTCCCGCTGACCTACAAGAAGCTGTCGTATGACGCGGACAAGGACCTGGTCCCGGCCGCCGTGCTGACCGACGTGCCGACCGTGGTCGCCGCCGGCGTGCAGCAGCCCTACAAGAACATGAAGGAATACATGGACTGGGCGCGCCGCAATCCGGACAAGGCCAGCCTTGGCCTGGCCACGATCGGCAGCGCGGGCCATCTCGGTACGGTGGCGCTGGGCAAGTCCGCCGGCGTTGCCATCACGCCCGCCGCGTATCGCGGCGCATCGCCGATGCTGGTCGACGTGATCAGCGGCAATGTGTCGATCGGCTGGGACGCGGTGGCCAGCATGATGCCGCTGTACAAGGGCGGCAAGCTGCAGTTCCTCGGCGTGAGCGGCACGCGCCGCGCCAAGGCGCTGCCAGAGGTTCCGACCATGAAGGAACAGGGCTTCAGCCAGTATGACTACGCCACCAGCTGGTACGGCGTGTTCGTGCCCGCCGGCACGCAGCCCGATGTACTGGCCAGGGTCGAGAAGATGTTCCTGGCCGCCTCGGCGAACCCGTCCACTGCAGCCAAGCTCGAAGCACTGGGCCTTGAGGTGGTGGCCAGGCCCGGACAGGAAGCGCGGCACCGCATCCAGGTGGAGCGCGCCGCGTGGCGGCCGATCGTGGAGGCGACCGGCTTCGTTGCCGAAGACTGAGCGCGCACGCAACAGCTGCGAAGCCCTCGGGTTGCTCTCCTCTTCCGCAAGCGGGAGAGGGAGCACCGTGCCTAGTCCGCCTTCACCCCCAGCGTCTTCGCCAGCGGAATCCACCGCGCACGCTCGTCACGCACGAACTGCCCGAAGGCTTCCGCCGACCCCGGCATCGGTTGCGCGCCGATCGCATGCAGCTTGTCCTGCAGGTCCGCCTGCTTGAGCGCATCGTTGATGGCGCGGTTCAGCCCGGCAATGGCCGCATCGGGCGTGCGCGCCGGCGCCACGACGCCGAACCATGCGCTGGCCTCCAGGCCCGGATAGCCCAGTTCCTGCATGGTGGGCACATCGGGCAGCAGCGGAAAGCGGCTGCGGTCCAGGATCGCCAGTGCATGCAGCTTGCCGCTCTTCGCCTGCTGCATCGACGAAGGCAAGGCGTCGAACATCAGGTCGATGTTCTTGCCCAGCAGGCTGATGATGGCCGGCGCGCTGCCCGCGAACGGCACGTGCGTGACCTTGAAGCCAAGCTGCGAAGCCGCGTATTCGCCGGCCAGGTGCGTGATATTGCCGCTGCTGGCCGAGCCCATGGTGAGCTTGCCGGGCGATTGCCTGCCCAGCGCCACCAGGTCCTTCACAGACTTCACCTGCAGATCCTGCCGCGTGACCAGCAGCAGCGGCGACTTGCCCATGCCCGCCACCGGCCTGAAGTCCTTGACCGGGTCGTACGGCAGCGTGGTGTACAGCGCGCTGTTGATGACCAGCGGCGCATTGGAGCCCACCAGGAAGGTCTTGCCGTCGGGCTCGGCCCGCGCCACGGTCTCGGCGGCGATAATGCCGCCCGCCCCGCCCTTGTTGTCGACCACAATGGGGGTGCCCAGGGTGACGCTTGCCTGCTGCGCCACCAGCCGCGTGATCTGGTCCGCCGCGCCGCCGGGCGGATAAGGCACGACGAAGCGGATCGGCTGCGCGCGCGATTGCGCGCCTGCGGGCATGGCGATGACGCCAAGAACGGCGGCCGCCATCACGGCCGCCACGCGCAACGGGAATCTTGTCTTCACTGCTGTCTCCTCCTGGTTGGTATCTGTTTGCAGCGGTCCATCGAAGGGTCTTACAACACGCCCTCCTTGCGCAGCGTGGCGATGCGCGCAGCGTCGTAGCCCATTTCACCGAGCACCGCGTCGGTATGTTCGCCGAGCGTCGGCGCGGAGTGCTGGTAGCTGATGGGCGTATCCGACAGCCGGATCGGATTGGCCAGCCCGGGCGCGTTCACGCCGGCACTGTGCGGCAGCGACAGCTGCATCTCGCGATGGCGCACCTGCGGGTCTTCGAACACCTGCTGCATGTTGTAGATCGGGCCGCACGGCACATTGGCCGCTTCGAGCACTTCGACCCATTCGGTCATGGTGCGCGCGAGCATGGCCTCGGCCACCTGCGGGATCAGCACCTCGCGGTTGCGGTTGCGGTTCCCGGCCGTGGCAAAGCGCTCGTCCGCGGCAAGATCGGGCCGCCCGATCACCTTGCACAGCGCGCGGTACTGGCCGTCATTGCCGACCGCCACGATGACATCGCCTTCCTTGCAGCGGAACACCTGGTACGGGACCATGTTCGAATGCGCATTGCCCATGCGCTGCGGGACCTTGCCCGACAGGAAGTAGTTGATGGCCTGGTACGAGTTGATGGTCACCACGCAGTCCAGCAGCGCCATGTCGATGTACTGGCCCACGCCGCTGACATGGCGGTGCTCCAGCGCGGCCAGGATGGCCGTGGTCGCGTACATGCCGGTCAGCAGGTCGGTGATGGCGATGCCTGACTTGACCGGACCGCCCCCGGGCTCGCCATCGGGCATGCCGGTGATGCTCATCAGGCCGCCCATGCCCTGGAACACGAAGTCATAGCCCGGCAGCGCCGCATACGGCCCGCTCTGGCCGAAGCCCGTGATCGAGCAGTACACCAGCCGCGGATTGATGGCGCGCAGGTCCTCGTAGCCCAGCCCGTAGCGCGCCAGCGTGCCGACCTTGTAGTTCTCCACCACCACGTCGGCCTCGCGCGCCAGGTCGCGGATGATGGCCTGGCCCGCGGGTGTGGCGATATCCACGGTCACCGAGCGCTTGCCGCGGTTCGCGCTGAGGAAGTAGGACGAATCGCGCGTCTCCTCTCCCTGCGCGTCACGCAGGAACGGCGGGCCCCAGGCGCGCGTGTCGTCGCCCGCGCCGGGGCGTTCGATCTTGATCACGTCCGCGCCCATGTCGGCAAGGTTCTGCGTGGCCCAGGGGCCGGCCAGCACGCGCGTGAGGTCCAGCACCCTGATGTGTCCGAGGGCTTTCTTCATGTGTCTCCTTGCTGTTCCGGGTCTGTGCTGCCCGCGGCCTGTCCAGGCGGACAACCGGAGCTCAGCTTAGGAGTGCGCGGGGATCGATGTCCAATATTCATTTGTTCGGCATCGATATCTCGCGGATATCACTTGCCAACAAATGAATATTGGACGAAGCCATGCCACTCCCCTTAGCCTTGGCGGCACAGACGCATCGACAGTGCGCATGGACACGAGGAGACAATATGCAGTCAATGAACAGGCGCAGGCTCGCCATCGCGGGCGTTTCGATCCTTGCCACACTGGCGCTTTGCGCGGCGCCGGCGCGCGCGGAGTATCCGGAGAAACCGATCAGGCTGGTCGTGTCGTTCCCGCCGGGCAGCGGCACCGACACCAATGCCCGCTACGTGGCGCGCAAGCTCGAGGAAAAGCTCGGCAAGCCGGTGGTGGTCGAGAACCGCCCCGGCGGCAACAGCTTCATTGCCGCACAGGCGGTGGTCAGCGCCGAGCCCGATGGCTATACGCTGCTGCTGGCCAGCAACTCGCCCGTCGCCACCAACGTGGCCATGTTCCGCAAGCTGCCCTACGACCCGGTGCACGACCTCGCGCCCATTGCGCGGCTTGGCGTGGGCGCCATGGCGCTGGTGGTGCCCGCCTCATCGTCCTATCGCGATGTGGCCGGGCTGGTCGATGCCGCGCGCCGCAATCCCGGCAAGCTCAACTACGGCGGCGGCAGCGCGTCCTACCAGATCGCCACCGAACTGTTCCTGACGCGCGCGGGCGTCAAGGCCAACCATGTGCCGTACAAGGGCGCGGCGCCGGCGCTGACCGACGTGGCCGCCGGCCAGATCGACTTCGCCTTTGCCGACTACGGCGCCACCCTGCCGCTGCTGCAGGCCGGCAAGCTGCGCATCCTCGCCGTCACGGGCGACAAGCGGCTGGCCAGCCGCCCCGATACGCCGACGCTGCAGGAAAGCGGCTTTCCCGGCTACTTCATGGTGAACTGGACCGCCGCGTTCGCGCCGGCCCGCACGCCCAGGCCGGTGCTGCATAAACTGGAGCAGGCCATCGTCGAGATCTACAGCACGCGCGAATCCGCGGAATTCCTCGCGCGCACCAACTGGGATGTCTTTGTCTCCGGCGCGGACGAACTGCGCCGCTTCCAGCTTGCGGATATCCGCCGCTGGTCGGACGCGGCCGAACAGGCCGGCATCCCGAAGCAATAACCTGCTCAATTAACCAGCTTTCAGAGATTCAGAAACGGAGAGACCACACCATGGCTGACTTCCTTCGCTACGAGCAGCAGGGCCACATCGTGACCCTGACCATGAACGAACCCGAACGCCGCAACCCGCTCACCGGCAACACCGCCGTCGACGAATTCCTGGCGGCCATCGACCGCATCCACGGCGACCGCAGCGTGCGCGCGGTCATCATCACCGGCGCGGGCACCGCGTTCTCGTCGGGCGGCAATATCCACGACATGGAACGCCAGGCTTCCGGCCAGGTCAGCGGCATGGAGATCCGCCAGGACTACCGCTGCGGCATCCAGCGCCTGCCGCTGGCGCTGTTCAACCTGGAGGTGCCGGTGATCGCCGCGGTCAACGGCGCGGCCATGGGTGCCGGGCTGGACCTGACCTGCATGTGCGACATCCGCATTGCCTCCGAGCGCGCGCAGTTCGCGGAATCGTTCGTGCGGCTGGGCATCATCCCCGGCGATGGCGGCGCATGGCTGCTGCCGCGCGTGATCGGGCTGTCGCGTGCCGCCGAGATGATCTTCACGGGCGAGCCCATCAGTGCCCAGCAGGCGCTGGAGTGGAACCTGGTGTCGCGCGTGGTGCCGGCCGAGGAACTGCTGCCCGCGGCGAACGCGCTGGCCGAGCGCATTGCCGTCAATCCGCCCCATGCCGTGCGGCTGGCCAAGCGCCTCATGCGCGAGGGCATGCACACGCGGCTGGATACGCTGCTGGAACTGTCGGCCGGCTTCCAGGCGCTGTCGCATCAGACCGCCGATCACCGCGAAGCGGTGCAGGCGTTCCTCGAGAAGCGCAAGCCGGTGTTCTCGGGCAACTGAGGGCGGTGGGCTGGTGGGCTCCTGAGGTCATCTTTGGTTATTCGCCGGACTCGGGGGATGGGCGCGGTTGAGGTTGTCGCTCTCGGCAAGCTCTGCTGTTTCGCCGGCGTAGCCTGCAGGGTTTTGATTGGTTTGTCGTTCTTGACAGACGCCGCCGTTTCGCCGGCGTAGCCGGCGAGTTACTTCTTGTCCAAGCGACAAGAAGTAACCAAGAAACGCGTCGCCTGAGCGGCTGGCTATCAACGAGGCGCTCCTTGTGTTCGAAGGGCGTTGGTCTCGCGAGGCTTGGCTATCGTTCCAGCCCGCTACGCATAGTGATTCAGAACCAGTGCCTGCGATAACCTGCTTTTGAACGATCCCCATGTAGGGCTCGGGTACAGCGTTCCAACAACGCCAGTGGTGGGACGCCTACGGCTGCGCTGCGCGCGCGTCCTAGTCGGGATGCGCGAGGCATCAATGTTGGTGGCGCCGGTACTTCCCTTTCCCTCTTGTTCTTCCCCCGAGCCGCGCGCAGCGCAGCCGTAGGCGTCCCACCAATGGCGCACTTAGCAGGGGCCACCACGTAATCCGGGTTCGCTCATCTGACGTCTCTATCCTGATCATCTACGCGGCAGGCAGTCTGGCTATGCCCTGTACCGTCTTCACCCCATCGGGCCGTTCATCGACCACGAAGACGCGTTTTTGCCTCCTTTTGCCGCTCGGGCAAAAGGAGGTCGCCGGCTACGCCGGCGAAACGGCAGCGCATGTCAAGCACGACAAACCAATCGAAACCCTACCGGCTACGCCGGTGAAACAGCCACGCCTGCCAAGGGCGCAATCGGCAACAAGCTGCGCTACCCCGCCGCCCCGAGCGCTCCCTCCACGTTGCGCACGAGACTCACCAGCCGCGGCCCGACGTCTTCGAGCAACTGCTTGCTCTGCTGGCTGAACACGGGCACCGATGCCGCGAACAGCCACGACTCGCCATCGCGGCGCGCGCGCATCGGCACGGCGATCGCCTCGATTTCGCGATGCAGGTCGCGGTGGCCGCGGCAGAAGCCGTGCTCGTCCAGGTCGTGCACGGCTTCGGCCAGCCGTCCCTGCAGCCAGGTCTCGCGCTGCGGATCGGTGACGCGCAGGTGCTCCAGGTAGGCGTTGCGCTCCGCCTCGCTCATCATCGACAGGTAGGCACGCCCGGACGCCGTGCGCGACATCGACACGCGCGTGCCGACCTCCGGACGGTAAACGTGGCTGCGGGCGCCCTGTGCAATCTCGACATAGGTCAGCGTGTGCCCGTAGCCGGCCATGAGCTCCACCTGCCCTTCGATGTGGTCCGCCAGCTCCTGCATGAGCGGGCGCGCGAGCTGCCGCACCGTCATGCGCGCCAGCGCCGGCGCGGCCAGGTTCACCAGCCCGACGCCGGGCACGTAGCGCGACAGGCGCTCCGAATAGTGCAGCAGGCCCAGCTCGCACAAGGTGTCGAGCAGGCGGAACAGGGTCGGCTTGGCCAGGCCAGTGCGCTCCATCAGCTCGCGGCTGCTGAGCTCCTGCACGGTCGGCGAGAAGCAGTTGAGGATGGAAATGCCGCGCGCCAGCGCGCTGACCAGGCGGGCTTCGCCTTCGGCGTCACCACCGCCGGACGGCGGTGCGGTCATCGATGCATGTGAATCATTAGCCATATAAACGTCGGAACCTTGGATTTTTCGATACCAGCGTCTCGAAACCCGGATGGTGCCCTTCGTCTTTTCCGAAGTCAAATCCTGATTCTTGAGTTTACGCGGCAGATTTCCGACGCGAGAATCCCAAATCATCGTATCCGACGATCACTTTCCGGCACCGAAGTCTCAATATCCGGTTCGTCGCAAGTGCTCGTCGCTCGTCACTCGCCATCCGCCGTTGCTTTCCAGGAGACAACCCCATGCAACAAGCCGTCATCGTTGACGCCATCCGCAGCCCGATGGGCCGCTCCAAGCAGGGTTCGGCTTTCACCGAACTGCACGCCACCGAACTGCTGGCCCAGGTGCTCAAGGGCCTGGTGGAGCGCAACAGGCTGGACCCGGGCCTGGTGGACGACGTCATCACGGGCTGCGTCACGCAGGCCGGCGAGCAATCCGCCGGCCCGGGCCGCGTGGCCTGGCTGGCGGCGGGCTTCCCCGACCACGTACCGGCCACCACCATCGACCGCAAGTGCGGCTCCAGCCAGCAGGCCGTGCACTTTGCCGCGCAGGGCATCATGGCCGGCGCCTATGACATCGTGATCGCGTGCGGCATCGAGTCGATGAGCCGCGTGCCGATGGGTTCGGCGCGTATCGGCCAGAACCCCTATGGCCCGTCGATGGAAGCGCGCTATGCGCCGGGCCTGGTGTCGCAGGGCGTCGCCGCCGAACTGGTGGCCGCAAAGTACGAACTGTCGCGCCAACAGATGGACGGCTACTCGGCCCGCTCGCACGAGCTGGCCGCCGCCGCGCGCGAAGCCGGCGCGTTCCGCCGCGAGATCCTGCCGATCGTGACGCCCAACGGCGTGATCGAGCACGACGAAACCATCCGCCCCGGCACCTCGGTGGAGAAGCTCGGCACGCTGCAGGCCTCGTTCCGCAATGACGAACTGAGCGCGCGGTTCCCGCAGATCGGCTGGAACGTGACCGCTGGCAATGCCTCGCAGATCAGCGACGGCGCCTCGGCCATGCTGCTGATGAGCGAAGCGGCGGCACAGCGCCTGGGGCTGAAGCCGCGCGCGCGCTTCGTGGCCTTCGACGTGTGCGGCGACGATCCGGTGATGATGCTGACCGCGCCGATCCCGGCCAGCCAGCGCGCCATCAGGAAGAGCGGCCTGAAGCTGGACCAGATCGACCACTACGAGATCAACGAGGCGTTCGCCTGCGTGCCGCTGGCCTGGCAGAAGGCGCTCGGCGCCGACGCCGCGCGCCTGAACCCGCGTGGCGGCGCGATTGCGCTGGGCCACCCGCTCGGTGCGTCGGGCGTGCGCCTGATGACCACCATGCTGCATGCGCTGGAAGACAGCGGCGGCCGCTACGGCCTGCAGTCGATGTGCGAGGCCGGCGGCATGGCCAACGCCACCATCATCGAGCGACTGTAAGGCCTTTGCATGGGCCGGGCTTCGTCCCGGTTCGTGCTGTATTTCCCGAAGCCCAATTCCTGAATATTCCTGAACAGAACCGGAGACTCAAGATGAAACTGACCGCAGATATGTCCGCCGTGGTGACCGGCGGCGCGTCCGGCCTGGGCCTGGCCACCGCACGCCGCCTGATCGAGCGTGGCGTGAGCGTGGTGATCGCCGACCTGTCCGAAGAACGCGGCCATGCCGCCGTGGACGAACTGGGCCCCAAGGCCTGCTTCGTCAAGGCCGATGTCTGCGACACCGAGCAGATGAACGCCGTCTACGACGCCGCCGAGGCACTCGCCCCGCTGCGCGCGCTGGTGCACTGCGCCGGCCTGGGCGGCCCGGTGCGCGTGGTCGAGAAGGACGGCTCGCCCGGTTCGCTGGAAAAGTACGAATCGATCGTGCGCATCAACCTGATCGGCACGTTCAATGCGTTGCGCCTCGCTGCCGCGCGCATGGCGAAGAACGACATGGTGGACGGCGAGCGCGGCGCCTGCGTGCTGACCGCCTCGGTGGCCGCCTACGAAGGCCAGATCGGCCAGATCCCGTATTCGTCGGCCAAGGCCGGCATCGTCGGCATGACGCTGGTGGCCGCGCGCGACCTGGCGCAACGCGCCATCCGCGTCTGCACGATCGCGCCGGGCCTGTTCGACACGCCGCTGCTGGCCAAGCTGCCGGAAAACGTGCGCGCTTCGCTGGGGGCCATGGTGCCGCACCCCGCGCGCCTGGGCGCACCGGACGAGTACGCCTCGACCGCCCTGCATATCCTCGAGAACATCATGCTCAACGGCGAAACCATCCGCCTGGATGGTGCCATCCGCATGGCCCCGCGCTGAGCCGCCGGCATCGCCTCGACCGATCTCAAGGAACCAGGACCAACACAAGGACAAGCATGAGCGAAACGCTGCAACTCGAAACACGCGGCAACATCCTGCTGATCACACTGAACCGACCCGAGGCGCGCAATGCCATGGACTTCGAGACCGCGACGGCAATGGCCGCCGCGCTCGACCAGTTCGAGTCGCGCGACGACCTGAGCGTGGCGATCCTGACCGGCGCGGGCGGCACCTTCTGCTCCGGCATGGACCTGAAGGGCTTCCTGGCCGGCAAGCGCCCGAGCCTGCCGGGGCGCGGCTTCGGCGGCCTGACCGAGGCGCCGCCGCGCAAGGTGCTGATCGCCGCCGTGGAAGGCTACGCACTGGCCGGCGGCTTTGAAATGGCGCTGGCCTGCGACCTGATCGTGGCGTCCAAGGCTGCCAAATTCGGCCTGCCCGAAGTCAAGCGCGGCCTGGTGGCCGGCGCCGGCGGCCTGATGCGCCTGCCGCGCCGGATGCCCTACCACGTCGCCATGGAGTACGCGCTGACCGGCAATATGCTCGGCGCCGAGCAGGCGCATGCCTACGGCCTGGTCAACCGCCTGACCGAGCCGGGCCAGGCGCTCGAAGCCGCGCTGGCGCTGGCCGCGGAAGTCGGCGCCAACGGGCCGATGGCCGTGGCGGTCAGCAAGCAGATCGTCAGCGAATCCACCGACTGGCCGGCGGCGGAGATGTTCGAGCGCCAGCGCCCGATCGTCGCCCCGGTGTTCTCCTCGGCCGACGCGCGCGAAGGCGCGGCCGCGTTCGCCGAAAAGCGCAAACCGGTGTGGACCGGCAAGTAAGTGGCAAGTACGTGGCAAGTACGTGGCAAGTGAGCGGCAAGCAAGCGGCATGAAGCGGTAACCGTTGCCCGTGCGGCCGGCCTTTGCGCCGGCCGCTTTGCCATCCACGCCTTGCAGCACCCGCAGCACAACAGACCAAACCATGGAGGAGACACCCATGACCACCCGGCTGCCACAATCGCTGTTCAGGAACTCCGCCGCGCTGATGCTTCCGGGCATCCTGGGCGCGGCCGCCCTGCCTAACGTCGCGCAGGCCGCGCCCGCGTGGCCCGAAAAGCCCATCACCATCATCGTGCCCGGTGCGCCCGGAGGCACCACCGATATCCCCACGCGCCTCGTCGCGCAGAAGCTCTCGGCCCTGCTCGGCCAGCCCGTCGTGGTGGACAACCGCCCCGGCAGCGGCGGCATCATCGGCACGCAGACGTTCATGCGCGCGCCGGCCGACGGCTACACGCTGCTGGTCGGCAATACCGGCTCCCACGCCATCAACTACAGCGCCTACAGGCTGCTCACCTACAAGCCGCAGGATTTCATGCCACTCACGGACATGATCTCCTTCCCGAACGTGCTGGTCGTCAACGCACAGTCGCCGTACAAGACCGTGGGCGACCTGGTCGCGCAGTTGAAGAAGTCGCCGGGGAAATACTCGTACAGCTCGGCGGGCATCGGGCAGACCACGCATCTGACGTCGGAACTGTTCCGGCTGCGTACCGGCACCGAAGTCATCCATGTGCCATACAAGGGCTCCACACCGGCCACCACCTCGCTGCTGGCGGGTGAAACCACATTCATGTTCGACAACCTGACGCAGGCATTGCCGCATATCCGCGCAGGCAAGCTGCGCGCGCTGGCCGTGACCAGCGCGGAGCGCCTGCCCGGCCTGCCCGATGTGCCTACCATGGAGCAGGCGGGCATCAGGGACTTCGTGGTGATGGGCTGGCTTGGCGTATTCGCACCGGCGAAGACACCGCCCGCGGTCGTTGCCACGCTGCAGGATGCGCTGGTCAAGGCCATGCGGGATCCCGAGACCGTGGCCAGGTTCCGCGAGATGGGCGGCATTGCCGGTGGCGAGCCACAGCCGAAATTCGCCGCGCTCGTCAACAGCGAAGTCAAACGCTGGGGCGAGACCATCAAGGCGTCGAAAGTCAGCCTCGATTGAGGCGTGTTTGAGACGCATGCGGGCGGAGCCTGCGCGGGCCTGGCCGATAGCCGCACAGGACATTGGCCCCGCGCCGCCGGGCGGGTGCCAGGCACATTGACACCCGTCCGGCCAGCCCCTACGCTGGCTTCACCTGATGAATTCAGCGCCTGCTTAATCTTCATGCGGAGCGGCGCGACACCATCGGGACAACAATAACGACCCGAGACATCCCTCCGTGCCATCCCGCTTCGACGCGCTCCGCCCGGCGCTCCCCATCCTCCTGGGCGCCTCCGTTATGTTGAGCCTGGCCATGGGCCTGCGCCAGAGCCTGGGCATCTTCATGCCGCCCCTGACGAAGGACATCGGCATTTCGGTGTCCGACTTCACCGTGGCCATTGCCGTGCAGAACCTGGCCTGGGGCCTGCTGCAGCCGCTCGCGGGCGCGTGGGCCACGCGCGTCGGGTTCCGGCCGCTGATGATGAGCGGCTCGCTGCTCTACGTGATCGGACTGGTCCTGCTCTGCACCTCGCACGGCCTGGTCGGCGTGACGCTGGGCGCCGGCGTGGCCATCGGCGCGTCGATGGCCTGCACGGGCAGCGCGATCTCCATGGCGGTGGCGGCGCGGCCGGTGCCGGCGGCCATGCGCAGCACGGTGCTGGGGCTGGTGTCGGGCGCCGGCTCGCTGGGTGCGCTGATCGCCGCGCCGATCGGCCAGGTGGTCGCGCAGTCCTTCGGCTGGCGCACCGGCGTGGCGGCGTTCGTGATCCTGGCATTGGTGATGCTGCCCGCGGCCTGGTTCGCCGGCCGGGTGGACCGCCTGCCTATCGCCACGCCGCAAGGCGCGGACCAGGACAATGCACGCCAGGCGCTTGGCACGGCGTTGCGCCACGTACCGTTCCTGGTCATGGCCATGGCCTATTTCGTGTGCGGCATGCAGCTGGTATTCCTGACCACGCACCTGCCCTCCTACCTCGATATCTGCGGCATGGACCCGATGCTCAGCGCGAAGGCGCTCGGCGTCATCGGCGGCTTCAACGTACTGGGCAGCATCTTCTTCGGATGGGCTGGCGGGCGCGTCAACAAGCTCTTGCTGCTGGGCTGCATCTACACCATCCGCTCGCTGGCGCTGACCTGGTATTTTTCGTCGGCACCCACGCCCGCGAGCACGCTGGTATTCGCGGCCGTGATGGGTTTCCTGTGGCTTGGCGTGGCGCCGCTGGTGGCAGGCTGGATCGGCGAGACCTTCGGCCTGCGCTGGCAGGCCATGCTCGGCGGCATGGCCTTCTTCAGCCACCAGATCGGCAGCTTTGTCGGCGCGTTCGGCGGTGGCCTGGTGTATGACGCGCTGGGGTCGTACACGCTGGCCTGGCAGGTCGGCGTGGGGCTTGGCCTGACTGCCGGTCTGGCGCAGATTGCCTTTGCCGTAGCGACGCAGCGCCGCCCACCGGCGCTGGCCACGACCTAGTGTCCTGAACTAGTCTTCGTTGGAAGGCCCAACGGAGACATCCATGCCACGTGCACGAGCCGGCATCCGCCGCGCGGCCCTGCTGCTGCTCGCCTTCATCCTGGCGGCCTGTGGCGGCAGCTCGCAGGTGTCCATCACGATCGGCACGCCAGCTGCCTCCGCACTGGCCGTGGTCATCACCGGGCTGCCGTCGGGCACCAGCGGCGATGTGACCGTGAACGGGCCAGCCGGCTTTCGCCAGCGCCTGGGCAGCAGCGCCACGCTGTCTGGCCTGGCGGCCGGCGTCTACACCGTGGTGGCGGCAAGCGTGCTGTCCGGCTCGGCCGCGTTCTTTCCCCAGCCTGTCACGCAGCAGGTGACCGTGGGCAATGGCACGGCAAGCGCCACCGTGACATACGGGACGTCGCAGCCCTTCGCGCTGGCGCTGCAGGAAGTTGCTGGCGGCCTCGCGGCGCCGGTCTTCCTGACGTCACCCGCCAATGACGCGCGGCTGTTTATCGTCGAGCGCGCGGGGCGCATCCGTGTGATGCAGGGCGGCACGCTGCTGGCCACGCCGTTCCTCGATATCGCATCGCTGACGACCACGGACGGCGAGCGCGGCCTGCTGTCGATGGCATTCGATCCCGCGTACGCGGCAAACGGGCGCTTCTACGTCTACTACACCGACACCGCCGGCAATATCACGATCGCGCGCTACCAGGTCTCCGCGTCGAACCCCAATGTCGCCAACACGGCGGCCACCATCCTGCTCACCATCCCGCACCCGAACTTCAGCAACCACAACGGCGGGCTGGCAGCCTTCGGGCCCGACGGCATGCTCTACCTGGGCACGGGCGATGGTGGCGGCGGTGGTGACCCGTCGGGGAATGCGCAGAACCTCGATTCGCTGCTGGGCAAACTGCTGCGCATCGACGTTACCAGCGGCCAGCCCTACGCGATCCCTCCCGGCAACCCGTTCGCGGGCCAGCCCGGGCGCCGCGGCGAAATCTGGGCAAGCGGCCTGCGCAACCCCTGGCGCTTTGCGTTCGACAGCACGGACGGCACGCTCTACATTGCCGACGTGGGTCAGGACCAGCGCGAGGAAATCGACGTGGCCCCGTCTGCCACGGGCGGCTTGAACTATGGCTGGAACCGGACCGAAGGTTCGGCATGCTTCGGGGCGCCGACCTGCAGCATGCAGGGCATTACCCAGCCGCAACTCGATTACGGCCACGATGCGAACGGCGGCTGCGCGGTAGTCGGCGGCTATGTCTACCGCGGCGCCGCCATGCCGCCCTTGCGCGGCCGCTATCTGTATTCGGACCTGTGCAGTGGCTGGCTGCGCAGCTTCGATTTTCGCGAAGCAGCGGCAGAGCAGATCGACTGGGGCATCGCCGTCCCGGGCAGCGTGCTGTCGTTTGGCGCGGACGCGCAGGGCGAGATCTACGTGCTGGCCGACCCGCTTACCTCGTCCGGCAGCGGCAAGGTGTATCGCATCGTCCAACGCAACGCGCCGTAAATCCTGCTCCGCGGCTACTCAGTGCCACGCGCTGCCGAGCTGGATATAGAACGCGTTCTGCCCCTGGCTGTGGGCTACGTCGATGCCCATGGACACGCCGAGCTTGCGCGCGATCATGTAGCGAAAGCCGGCCCCCACGCTGTAGACCTTGGTGGCATCGGAGAAATCATGCCAGCGGCCGTAGGCCTTGCCGGTCCCGGTGAAGCCCAGCAGCGCCCAGCGTGGCGTGACGTCCCAGCGCAACTCCATTTCCGCCATGACGGCGTTGCGGTCCTGGTAGCGGCCCTTCTGCACGCCACGCAGGTCCACGTAGGGCTGCGCGTAGAACGGCACGTCGCCGGTGGAAAAGCGCGTGTCGGCGCGCAGCCCGAGGATCAGCGTGCGCGCCAGCGGCAGCCAGGTATAGCCGCGCGCGTTATACATGTCGAAGGTCTGCGTGCTGCCCAGGCCGGGGCGCGCGAACTGCACCTCCAGTTCGGCATAGCTGCCCTTGTTCGGATAGAAGATGTTGTCGCGCGAATCGTAGTCGACGACGATCCCGCCCTTGCCGATGCGCTGGTCCTTGTCGATGCTGCCGAGCTCGTCGGCATTGCCGAACTTGAAACGCGTCGACGCATCGAACAGCATGTAACGCGGGCCCACGTACCAGCGCGAATCGCCAATGCGCGCCAGGAACTGCTGGATCAGGAACGTGCCCTGCAGTTCGTAGGCGCGCGGCTGGTTCAGCAAGCCAAAGTAATCGAGCTGGGCGTCGACCTTGGCAATGGCGCCGAGATACCGGTACCGGTCGCCGTCCCAGGTGTGGAAATGGACCAGGCCCGCGGCCCAGGTGCCGTTATCCGTATAGGCGCCGCCGATGGCGGTGATATTCGGCGGTGACGGTCCGTTGCCGGATGCCTTGGCATGGGCCTCGGCCACGGACTCGGAAAAGAACACCAAGCCGAGCCCGATGCCGTAACCCACTGCAGGTTCGGTGATGATGGTCGGCACGGGCAGCGCGCCCTTGTGGTTGAGCAGGAAGTCGCTCGCATCCAGCATGCCGTCTTCGGGATCAAGGAACGACAGGCTGCGCGACGGCTTCGCTTGCGCCGGGGTGGCGGGCGCGGCCTCCTGCGCCTGCGCCGCGCCCCATGTCGACAGGCCCAGCGCCGCCAGCCACGCAGCCAGCATGTTCCGGGCGGATCTTGGCGCAGTGGTCATGCTCGTCTTTTCCCGTACCCGGCTGTCTGCCGAAGCTAATGACCGAATGTATCGCGGCAAGCCGGCTCGGGGCGGCATGCCGTCATGAAACTTTTCGAGCGGCGAATTCAATGGCATGCCCCGCGCAGACGTTGCGGCGTGCGCCCGCCCGCGACAGGGCCGGACCGTGAAGGCCGGCGCCGGCCTGCACTACAATGCGGGCTTTCCCAGCTTCGCGAGCCACGACGCCCCATGACCACCATCGGAACCCCCCTCTCCCCTTCGGCCACCAAGGTCATGCTGCTCGGCTCCGGCGAGCTCGGCAAGGAAGTGCTGATTGCGCTGCAGCGGCTCGGGGTCGAAACCATTGCCGTGGACCGCTACGAGAACGCCCCCGGCCAGCAGGTTGCCCATCACGCGCGCACCATCGCGATGAGCGATCCGGAACAGCTCAAGGCGCTGATCGAAGCGGAAAGGCCGCAGCTCGTGGTGCCCGAGATCGAGGCCATCGCCACGCCGATGCTCGAGTCGCTCGAAGCCGCCGGCGTGGTGCGCGTGATTCCCACCGCACGGGCCGCGCGCCTCACCATGGACCGCGAAGGCATCCGCCGCCTCGCCGCCGAAACGCTGAGCCTGGCGACCAGCCCGTACAAGTTCTGCGATTCGCTCGAAGAACTGCAGGCCGCGATCGATGGCGGCATCGGCTACCCGTGCGTGGTCAAGCCGGTCATGAGCAGCTCGGGCAAGGGCCAGAGCAAGATCGACGGACCGGAAGGCGTCACGGCCGCGTGGGACTACGCGATGGCCGGCGGCCGCGTGAGCCACGGCCGCGTGATCGTGGAAGGCTTCATCGACTTCGACTACGAGATCACGCTGCTGACGGTGCGCGCGCTTGGCGCCGACGGCCAGGTCGAGACGCACTTCTGCGCCCCGATCGGCCACGTCCAGGTCAGCGGCGATTACGTCGAAAGCTGGCAGCCGCACCCGATGCACCCGGCGGCACTGGAAAAGGCCGAGCACATTGCGCGCGCGGTCACCTCGGACCTCGGCGGCCAGGGCCTGTTCGGCGTGGAACTGTTCGTCAAGGGCGAACAGGTCTGGTTCAGCGAAGTCAGCCCGCGCCCGCACGACACCGGCATGGTCACCATGGCCACGCAATGGCAGAACGAGTTCGAACTGCACGCGCGCGCCATCCTGGGCCTGCCGGTCAGCACGGCGCTGAAGAGCCCCGGCGCCAGCGCCGTCATCTACGGCGGCGTGGAGGCACGGGGCGTGGTGTTCGACGGGGTGGACGAGGCGCTGCGCGTGCCGCAGACCGAGGTGCGCCTGTTCGGCAAGCCGGAAAGCTTCGCCACGCGCCGCATGGGCGTGGCGCTGGCCTATGCCGACGATGTCGACACGGCACGCGCGCGCGCCAAGGAAGCCGCCGGGCGCGTCAAGCCGCGCGTGGCAGGCTGACGGCTACCGCATCGGCGATGCCTTCTTCTCGGGCATCGTCGCTTGCGCCGCCGCGACCTGCGCCGCGGCCAGCACGGGGTTGATGCGTGCCCCGGTCAGGTCCGCGCCCGACGGCGCCTGGTACAGGCGCAGGCTCAACTCGGGCAGGATCGCCAGCAAGTGATCGAACAGATCGCCCTGGATGCGTTCGTAGTCCATCCACGCGGTCAGCCGCGTGAAGCAGTAGACCTCGACCGGGATGCCGTGCGAATCGGGCTCCATCATGCGCACGTTGAGCAGCAGGTCCTGGTGGATTTCCGGGTGCGCCTTCAGGTAGGCAATGCCATAGGCGCGGAAGGTGCCGATATTGGTCAGGCGGCGGCGGTTGACGGCGTCGCTGCCGGCCTCGACCAGCAGCCGGTTGGCCTCGTCGACCTCGGCCTGCTTCTGCTCCAGATAGTCATGCAGCAGGCGGAAACGCATCAGCGCATGGACTTCATCGTCGCTCAGGAACCGCACGCTGCCGGCGTCCAGGCGCAGGGTGCGCTTGATGCGGCGCGCACCCGATTCGAACATCTGGCGATAGTTGCGGTAGCTTTCCGAAAACAGCTTGTAGGTCGGCACCGTGGTCACGGTGTTGTCCCAGTTCTGCACCTTCACCGTATGCAGGGCGATGTCCTTGACGTAGCCGTCGGCATTGCATTGCGGCATCTCGATCCAGTCGCCGATGCGCAGCATGTCGTTCGAGGTCAGCTGCGTGCTGGCCACCAGTGACAGCAGCGTGTCCTTGAACACCAGCAGCAGCACCGCCGACAGCGCACCCAGGCCCGACAGCATCCACAGCGGCGAGCGGTCGATCAGGATCGACAGCACCAGCACGCCGCACACCAGCCACAGGCCCAGGCGACCCACCTGTACATAGCCCTTGATCGAACGCGTCTGCGCGCGCGTGCTGCCGGCGTAGACGTCCTGCCAGGCGCCCAGCGCGCCGACCATCATCATGAAGAGGCAGATCCAGGTGCCGGCGTGCGTGATCCGCTCGACGGCCAGCGCGTAGCGGCCGATATTCGGCACCTCCCCGGCGCCCACGGTGATCACAGCGAACCACACGGCATAGCCGAAGCGCCGGTACAGCCGGTGACGCATGAGCGCCTTGCTCCAGTTGCCGTTGCCTGAGATCACCAGCAGCCGGTGCGCGATGCGCGAGACCACCTTGGCCACCAGCCACTGGGCCACCGTGGCGACCAGTATGAGGATCGCCATGTAGACGAGGTTCTGCGCCCACGGACGGGTGGGCATGTAGTGCTGGATCAGGTCCGGCAGGGCGTCTAGGTCCATGAAGGCGGGAAAAGGCGGGTCACTCAGCCGCACAGTGTACAAAAATGCGGCGGGCCCGCCCTCGCCCGTCACGACGGCAGCAGTTTCAGCCCCCCATGCCGACGAAAATTAGCGCGATCAGCGCGAGCCGGGGCTAGCCCGCAGGCATCGCCGCGGCTGTTGCCTGCGCCGCGCCAGGCCGCCCCTGCCCGGCGTAGATAGCCAGCAACTGTTCGTCGGTGTAGCCCCAGTCGGCCGGGTCTTCAAAGGCCACCACGGTGTCGTCGCTGTGGCGCAGGTCGATGACCTGCGGCGTCAGCGCGCGCGAATCGGGCACCGAGTAGAACGCCATCACGCGCGGGCGCAGCGGCTCGGCCTCATGCTGGGCGCAGACCACCGCCAGCCGGTTCGAGCGCAGCCGCAGCACCGTGCCGAGCGGGTAGATGCCCACCGTGCGCGTAAAGGCCTTGAACACGCGGCGGTCGAACAGCGTGTCGACGCGCACCGCCATGTATTCCATGGCGCGCGCCGGCGACCATTCCTGGTGGCCCGGGCGGCTGGAAGTCAGGGAATCGTAGGTATCGCAGATGGCCGCGATCTTGGCGTGGACGCTCAGTTCGCGCCCCATCAGTCCGAACGGATAGCCGCGGCCGTCCACGCGCTCATGGTGGTGCACGCAGACGTCCAGCACGACGTTGGCGTTCACGCGCGCTTCATTCAGGATGCGGTAGCCCGTCGACGGATGGCGGCGAATCTCCTCGTCCTCGCCGGGCTTGCGGGAAGCGGGCTTGTGCAGCACGGCCTCGGGCAGCGTCAGCTTGCCGATGTCGTGCACCAGCCCGGCCAGGCCCAGATCGCGCACCTCCTCGGGCGGCAGTTCCATCGTGCGGCCGACCGCGACCATCAGCGCGCACATGGCGAACGCGTGCATGTAGCTGTAGTCGTCGCGCGCCTTGAGCCGCGCCAGCGCGATCAGCGCCTGCGAATGCCGCGACAGCGACTGCGACGCCGAGTCCACCAGCAGCAGCGCGCCGTCGACCTCCAGCGCGCGTCCCATGCGCACATCGGTGAACATGGAGCCGATCACCGACTTGCCCGACTGGAGCAGTTCGCGGGCGTGGCCGAACTCGGCTTCCAGGCTGACGGCGGCGACCGGGGCAGTGGCAGGGGCAGGTTCGGGCTCCGGCGTCTCCCAGGGGCTCAGCGCCGCCGGCGGCGTTGGCGCGTTGCGGCCCCTGAGAATGTCGATCCAGACCTCCTGCACCCCCGAAGACCGGATCTGGCTGACCTGATCTTCGCTGGTCACCAGGAATTTCGATCGCGAGAATGCGCGCGCATGCCAGGGTCCGCCCAGCCTGGCAACGAACATGCCGACCTGCAGTTGCTCCGCCTTGATTCGTCTCAACATGCATTGCCCCGTTTGAAAAGGTGCCTCGTTCCCGGCCCCTATCGGCATCCGCGGCCAATACTTTAGGAAAATGTGCATCTGGAACCGAGCCGGCCGCCGCTGTCAAGCCGCCGGAAAATGCCCAGACGGGCTCCTCGGGCATTCCGGCCTCACCGCCTGGCGCGGCTACAATGGCCCGCCAAACGCTTACCTGACGCCCGCAGACGCTCGCCGGTCATCCCATGTCCAGAACGTACACGCTAGTCGGCATTGCCCGCGCCAAGACCAATCGCCGCGAAGCTCTGGTGACCCAGCTCGATTCGCTGCGCACGCGCGGACTGACGGAGCCAGGCTGCCTGAACTACCACGTCGGGCAGGACGCCGAAGATGCTGAAGTCTTCGTGGTCTACATGGTCTGGGACTCCAGGGGCGCCCTGGAATCCCACCTGAACCGTGAATATATGCGTGACTTCCACGCCACACGACAGGAGCTTGTCGAAGGCGACTTCCGCTTCCGCTGGCTGAATGCCGCTTAAGGGCGCCGCTTAAGGGCACTCAAGGGCGCCACCTGAGGGCCCGACGCCCTCGCGCCACCAGTCTTGTCAATCTCCGCTGCCCGGTCTATCACTCTGGATGACGCCCCATGCCTTGCGGGGCGCGCAGGAGCGCTCCATGGACGTGAGGGATGGTTTTGTCGGCACGGTCGGACACACGCCGCTGATCCGGCTCGGCGGGCTGAGCGCCGAGACCGGCTGCGACATCTATGGCAAGGCTGAATTCCTGAATCCCGGCGGCTCGGTCAAGGACCGCGCCGCGCTTTACATCATCCGCGACGCCGAACGCCGCGGCACGCTCAGGCCGGGCGGCACGGTCGTCGAGGGCACCGCGGGCAATACCGGCATCGGCCTGGCGCACATCTGCGCGGCGCGCGGCTACCGGTGCATCGTGGTCATCCCCGATACCCAGTCCCCCGAAAAGATGGAGCGCCTGCGCATGCTCGGCGCCGAGGTGCGCGCCGTCCCGGCGAAGCCGTACGCCGACCCGGACAACTACCAGAAGATTGCCGGCCGGCTGGCGGAGCAGACCGAAAACGCCATCTGGGCCAACCAGTTCGACAACGTGGCCAATCGCCAGGCGCACTACGAGACCACCGGCCCGGAAATCTGGCATGACACCGCCGGACGCATCGACGCCTTCGTCTGCGCCACCGGTACCGGCGGCTCGCTGGCAGGGATCTCGCGCTGCCTGAAGGAACACACGCCGCATGTGCGCATCGTGCTCGCCGATCCCTGCGGCAGCAGCCTGTACAACTTCGTCAAGCACCGCGAACTGAAGTCCGAGGGCAGCTCGATCACCGAGGGCATCGGCTCCAGCCGCGTCACCGCGAACCTGCAGGACACCGCGATCGACGACGCCGTGCGGGTCGAGGACCAGGCCTGCGTCGACATGGTCTATCGCCTGCTGCGCGAGGAAGGGCTGTTCCTGGGCGGCTCCACGGGCATCAATGTCGCGGCCGCCGTCGCGCTGGCGCGCGAGATGGGTCCGGGGCACACCATCGTCACCCTGCTCTGCGACCGCGGCGATCTTTACTTCGGGCGGCTCTTCAATCAGGATTGGCTGGCCGGAAAGGGCCTGGTGCCCGCGCCATTCACGCGCACGGCACCGCGCGCGGGCTAGCGCGGCGCGCGGCGGTCCGCTCGGGCGCGGCCACGCTGGCCAGCCCTCTCGATACCCCCTGCCGATCCCCTCCACCAACCACCCGCAAGCCAGACCAGATGGATGTCCACCTCACGATCCACGGCCGCCAGGGCCTGGCCGGCCAGATCTATCGCCAGCTTCGCGCCGGCGTAATGGACGGCCGGCTCGCGCCGGGCCAGCGGCTGCCTTCGACGCGGGAACTGGCGCTGCAGCTCGGCGTCTCGCGCAAGACCACGCTCGACGTGTTCGAACGGCTGATCGCCGAAGGCTACCTGCGCTCGCGCGCGGGCGATGGCACCTTCGTGGCCGACGCCATGACACGGCTGGCGCCGCCGCCGCCCATGCCGGCCACCTCGCCGGCGGCGGGATCGATCTGGGCCCGGCTGGAAGACGCGCTGCCGATGACGCCAGCGGACACGCCGCCAGCCTATGACTTCGTCGGCGGCGTCACCGACAAAAGCCTGTTTCCGTTCGACCAGTGGCGCCGCTGCGTCAGCCACGCGCTGCGCGTGCAGGCGCGTGGACGCGGCACCTACCGCGACCCGGCCGGTGAACAGGAACTGCGCCAGGCCGTGGCGAGCTACCTGGCCTTCAGCCGCGCCGTGGTCAGTCACTGGCACGAGGTGGTCATCACGCAGGGCGCGCAGCAGGCGCTGGACTTGCTGACCAAGGTCTCGGTCCGTCCCGGCGAGGTGGTCGCCATGGAAGATCCCGGCTATCCGCCCGCGCGCATCATCTTCGCCGCGCTCGGAGCGCAGGTGGTGCCGGTGCCCGTGGACGAGGAAGGGCTGGTTGTCGACGCGCTGCCGGCCAACGCCCGGATGGTCTACGTCACGCCGTCCCACCAGTTTCCGCTGGGCATGCCCATGAGCCTGGAGCGTCGGCTGGCCCTGCTGGAATGGGCGCAGCGCCACGGCGCGCTGGTGGTGGAAGACGACTACGACGGCGAGTTCCGCTTTGAAGGCCGCCCCATGGAATCGCTCAAGAGCCTGGACACGGCCGGCGTGGTGGCCTACGTGGGAACCTTCTCCAAGACCATCTTCCCGGAGCTGCGCGTGGGCTATGTGATTCCGCCCGCCCCGCTCGGCTCCGCGCTGCGCCGGGCCAAGCAGGTAGGCGACTGGCACAGCTGCACCATGACACAGGCCGCGCTGGCCAAGTTCATGCTCGACGGCTATTTCGCCAAGCACCTGCGGCGCATGCACAAGGAGTACGCCGCGCGCCGCGCCGCGCTGCTGGAACACCTGCGCGGCGACCTGGCACCGTGGCTCACGCCGCTGCCGTGCGCGGTAGGCATCCACCTGGTGGCGGCCATCCGGGCGCCTCAGGACGAAAGCGACATGATCCGGCGGGCGGCGGCAGAATCGGTCGGGCTATACGGCATGGCCGGCATGTTCGTCAGCCAGGCTCCGCGGCCTGGCCTGCTGTTCGGCTACGGAGGCATCGGCGTCACTGCGATCCATGCCGGGCTTGCGCGCCTGGCCAGCGCCCTCGCCGGCCGACGCCAGGACGCCGCCTGAGCGTTGCAAGCCGGGCTGGAAGCCGGGTTGGAAGCCCTTTTTCCACTGGTTACCTAAAATTCGTCAGAATCGGCCATTTTGGATAGCCACTCCGCGTCCTACTCTTGTTCCTGTCACGGCGCCCGCTGGCGCCGCGCAACCCACACACCGAACCGGAGCAAGCGATGCAACAACGTCTGGATTTCTACAAGGCCAGCCCGGCCGCCATCAAGGCCGTCATGGGACTTGAAGAGCAGATCGGCAAGAGCGGGCTGGAAAAGCCGCTGGTCGAACTGGTGCGCCTGCGTGCGTCGCAGATCAACGGCTGCGCCTACTGCATCGACCTGCACACGCGCGACGCGCGCAAGGGCGGCGAGGACGACCGCCGGCTGGCCACGCTGTCGGTATGGCGTGAAACGCCGTTCTTCACGGATCGCGAGCGGGCCGCGCTGGCGTGGACCGAGGCTGTGACACTGGTGTCGCAAGACCACGTGCCGGACGCGGCGTGGGAAGCCGTGCGCCCGCATTTCGACGAGGCGGAGCTGGTCAACCTCACGCTGCTGATCAACGCCATCAACACGTGGAACCGGTTCGCGATCGCGTTCCGCAAGACGCCCGCCTGAGGCAGGCGGCAGGCGCCCTCAGTCGGCCCTCAGTCCGCCATTCACTCCGCCTTGAGCCGCCGCCACAGCGTGGTCGGGCTGATCCCGAGGATGTGGCACGCCGCGTTGCGATCCCCGCCGCATTCGGCCAGCACCCGGCGAATATGCTCGGTTTCGCTCGCCTGCGCGACACCCGCCAGCGAACGGCCGACGCGGCGCGGCCGGCCACCGCGCGCGGACTCCTGCGCCGGGATGTCGGCCACGATCCGCGTCTCCGGCGTCCCCGGCATCCCCGGCATCCCCGGCACCTGGCCGGCATCATCGCCGAACAATTCCGGCACCGCGCCATGCAGTTCGCGCTGCAGTTCGGCGGGCTCCAGCGGACGGCCCGCCACGAGCACGGCAATGCGCTCGGTCACGTTTTCCAGTTCGCGGATATTGCCCGGCCAGTGGTAGCCGGCGAGGCGCACGCGGGCCGCTTCCGGCAGGCCGTCCCGGTGCTCCAGCCCCAACCGTTCGAGCGCGCGCCGGTAGAGCAGGTCAGCCAGTTCCGGCAGGTCCTCGGCACGCTCGCGCAGCGGCGGCACCTCGATGCGCAGGATGTTCAGGCGGTAGTAAAGGTCCTGGCGAAAACTGCCTTCGCGCACGCGCTGCGCGAGATCGCGGTGCGTGGCTGCGATCACGCGCACATTGACCGGCACGGCCTCCAGCCCGCCGATCGGCAGCACCTGTTTTTCCTGCAGCACGCGCAGCAGCCGCGTCTGCAGCGCGGGCGGCATGTCGCCGACCTCATCCAGGAACAGCGTACCGTTGTGGGCCGACTCGAACAGGCCCGCTTTCCCGCCGCGTCGCGCGCCGGTGAAAGCCCCTTCCTCGTAGCCGAACAGTTCGCTTTCCAGCAGGGTCTCGGGGAACGCCGCGCAGTTGACGGCCACGAACGGAAAGGCGCGGCGCGGGCTGGCGTCGTGCATGCCCTGTGCCAGCACTTCCTTGCCGGTGCCGCTCTCCCCGCCGATCAGCACGGTCGAATCGACCGCCGCATAACGCCGCGCCAGATCGCGCAGGTGCGCCATGGCGGCCGAGGTGCCGGCCAGGTCTTCCAGGCTGTAGCGCACGCCCGGCAGCCGCGTGCGGCTGCGCGAGCGCAGGTTGCGGTCCACGCGCTGGATGGCGGTGGCGTCCTGCAGGGTCAGCAGCGCACCCGTGGTGCCGGACTCATTGACCAGCGGGATGCGGTTGACCACGACCATGCGGTCGCCCACTTTCTGGATCGCTTCGAGTTCCTTCGTGCCGCTCTGAATCACGTCGTCCAGCGACAGGCCCGGCGACAGCGCCTGCAGCTTGCGCCCGACCGCATTCGCGGCCGGCGTGCCGAGGAAACGCTCCATCGCCGGGTTGAATGACTGGATGCGCCCTTCGCCGTCGACCGCGGCCACGCCCTCGTTGAGGTGCGCAAGGATGTTGTTGACGTAGTCGCGCCGCCCGGACTCGATGCGCCGCAGGCGCGCCGCCTCGATCGCATCCTCGAGCGCCATGCGCACGGAATTGCCCGAGTACAGGAATACGCCGATCAGGCCGAGCCGGTCCGCCAGGTCCGTCACCAGGCCGGGCCCGACCACCACTTTCACGCCCTCCTGCTTGAGCGTCTGGACACGCGCGGTGGCGTCGTCCTCGGTCAGGTAGGTGTAGGCGGGGATCGACAGCGAAAACGCGCGCGTGAATTCGTCCACCTCCGCATACGTGGAAGCGTGCGTCACGAGCGCCACATGGGGCGAAATGCGCCGCGCGGTCGACAATGCGCTCATCACGTCGAAGCCGGTCACCTTGACCAGCACGACCGGAAGATCCACGTGCTGGCGCAGGTAGGCACCATTGGAGCCGCCCGACACCACGACGTCGAGCTTGCCTTCGCGCGCCTCGCGCCGGATGGCATCGGCCGCGGAGTCGTAGGCACGGCCGACGATGCGGAACTCCGCAAGGTGGGAATAGGCGGGAATCAGTTCCGCGAAGGCGCGCTGCAGACGGCTGATGCCGAGTGCCCAGATGCGCGGCAGGCCGGGAGGAGAGACTGGGGGTGGCATGGTGCTTCAGGCGTAGAGTGCTGCTATTGTGCCCGCGGCCGATATGAATTTCAATCATGAAATTCGAATTCCACCCATGCAATGCAATAGCGCGATGAAATGACTTCCGACGCGTTCCATGGCCCACCGGCGGCGTTGCAATCATCCGTAAAATCAATGGGTTAGACACATCCGCAGGTCTCGCCGGGGTGGCTGGCATACCCCTTGCAGTATTGGGCCCGTTCCTTCATTGCCTGAAAACGAGACACCACTACCATGACCTATTCCGCATCCGACCTGGCCCGTTCGGCCGGCGCCCGCTTCCGCCAGGCCCTGGCCGAAGAGCATCCGCTGCAGGTGGTGGGCACCATCAATGCCAACCACGCCCTGCTGGCCAAGCGCGCCGGCTACCGCGCCATCTACCTGTCGGGCGGCGGCGTGGCCGCGGGCTCGCTGGGCCTGCCCGACCTGGGCATCTCGGGCCTGGAAGACGTGCTGATCGACGTGCGCCGCATCAGCGACGTATGCGATGTGCCGCTGCTGGTCGATGTCGACACCGGCTTCGGCTCGTCGGCCTTCAACGTGGCCCGCACCACCCGCTCGCTGATCAAGGCCGGCGCCGGCGCCATGCACATCGAAGACCAGGTTGGCGCCAAGCGCTGCGGCCATCGTCCGAACAAGGAAATCGTCACGCAGACCGAGATGGTGGACCGCATCAAGGCCGCCGTGGATGCCCGTACCGACGAGAACTTCGTGATCATGGCGCGTACCGACGCGCTGGCCGTGGAAGGCCTGGAAAGCGCCATCGAGCGCGCCGTGGCGTGCGTCGAGGCAGGCGCCGACGCAATCTTCCCGGAAGCCATGACCGATCTGGCCATGTACCGCAAGTTCGTTGACGCGGTGAAGGTGCCGGTGCTGGCCAACATCACCGAATTTGGCGCCACGCCGCTGTTCACCACCGACGAACTGGCCGGCTCCGGCGTATCGATGGTGCTGTACCCGCTGTCGGCCTTCCGCGCGATGAACAAGGCCGCCGAGAACGTCTACAACGCCATCCGCCGCGACGGCACCCAGAAGAACGTGGTCGAGACCATGCAGACTCGCGCCGAACTCTACGAGAGCATCGGCTACCACGCCTACGAACAGAAACTCGACGCCCTGTTTGCCCAGGGCAAGGCCAAGTAAGGCCAGCCGAACCGCACCTCACAAGGAGACCCTGATGTCCGAAGCACAACCGATCGCCACCCCGAAGCCCAAGAAGTCCGTTGCCCTGTCGGGCGTGACCGCCGGTAACACCGCACTGTGCACGGTCGGCCGCACCGGCAATGACCTGCACTACCGCGGCTATGACATCCTG
>NZ_CAJPUY010000039.1 GCF_905397275.1 Cupriavidus yeoncheonensis
AGCGCAGCCGCACGATCACCAGCGTCTGCTGCTGCATGGTGGCCATGGCCAGTTGGTGGGCCCGGATGGTGGGCAGGTCGACCAGGATGGCTTCGACCGAGGTAATCGTGGTTGTCATACCTTCTCGATACAGTGAATGTCGTATGCGAGAGTATGGGAGCCGTATTTCCTGCTGTCCAAGACCGATGATGTCTCAACGCATACCCTCGAGGTATGGCTAAGAGTAAATGACTAACGGGTCGCGCACGGCGAGCTTACTCGTGGCCGGGCGGATTGTAGGACATGCCGAGTTCCTCGTAGAGCTGGTAGATCATCGCCTGCATTTCGCGCAGGTCCTGCGATTCGTCGAGCATGCGCATGCTCATGATAATCGGCGACACCAGGCTCGGATCGTCGAGCTCGACGTAGCTGACGTCGTCGCGCTTGAGACCGTACACGCTGCTGGGCACCACCGAGATTCCCTCCCCCATCGCCACGAGTCCGAGCGCGATCTGCAGCTCGCGCACCTCATGCAGCCGGCGCGGTTTCAACGCGCGGTCATGGAAGGCGGCGAGCACCTGATCGGCAAAGCTGGGCCGCGGCGCCTTCGGGAAGATGATCAGCGATTCGTCCACCAGTTCGTGCAGCGACAGCGTGGCGTGGCCGCTCGCGAGATGGTGGCCAAGCGGCAGGGCCACGATCATGCGCTCCTCGCGCAGCACCACGCGGCGCACGGCCGGGTCGTCGTGGCGGATGCGGCCGAAGCCCACGTCGATCCGCCCGTCCTTGAGCGCCTTGATCTGGTCCATGGTCGACATCTCGTGCAGGCTCATCTCGATGTCGGGGTGTTCGGTGCGAAAGCGCCGGATGATCCGCGGCAGCATGCCGTACAGCGTGGAGCCGACAAAGCCCACCGACATCTTGCGTTCGATCTTGGCCACGCGCCGCGTCATGGCCTCCAGCTCCGTGGTCTGCGCGAGCAGTTGCAGCGCATGGGTGTAGAAGAATCGGCCGGTGTCGGTCAGCCGCAGCGGACGCGTATTGCGCTCGAACAGCTGCACGCCAAGCAGCTCCTCCAGCTGCTGGATCTGGCGGCTCAGTGGCGGCTGCGCGATATGCAGCCGCTCGGCCGCGCGGGTGAAGTTGCGTTCCTCCGCCACGGCGACGAAGTAGCGTAGGTGCCTCAATTCAATGGTCATACCCTGCAGGTATAAAAAAGATACTAAATCAGTGTTGGACGACCAAAATACCCGTCAACTATGCTCCGTATCAAGTCGAACGGCAAGCCTTGATACCTCAAACGCATTATCTGACCGATCGTTCGACGCCATTGGATACAACGACAATTCCCCGGAGCAGACACATGACGCACGCTGAAATCGAAGCACTGGTAAAGCAATTCATCGTCGATACCGCCACGCAGGGCACCCCCGACCCGCGCGTCCAGCAAGTGGTGCTGCGCCTGACCACGGACCTGTTCAAGGCGATCGAGGACCTGGACCTGAGCCAGAGCGAAGTGTGGAAGGGCATCGAATACATGGCCGAAGCCGGCGCCAGCCAGGAACTCGGCCTGCTTGCGGCGGGCCTGGGTCTGGAACGCTTCCTGGATGTCCGTGCCGACGAGGCCGACGCCAGGGCCGGTATCTCCGGCGGCACCCCGCGCACCATCGAAGGCCCGCTGTACGTGGCCGGCGCGCCGGAGAGCAAGGGCTTTGCCCGCCTGGACGACGGCAGCGAAGACGGCAAGGGCGAAGTGCTGTTCATGCAGGGGACTGTCTACGACGACGCCGGCAAGCCGCTGCCGGGCGCCAAGATTGAAGTCTGGCACGCCAACCTCCTGGGCAACTACTCGTTCTTCGACAAGACCCAGTCGCACTTCAACCTGCGCCGCACCATCACCACCGACGAGCAGGGCCGCTACCAGTTCCGCAGCAACGTGCCGATGGGCTACGGCTGCCCGCCGCAAGGCACCACGCAGCGCGTGCTGGACCTGCTGGCCCGCCACGGCCGCCGCCCCGCGCATATCCACTTCTTCGTGTCGGCGCCGGGCCACCGCAAGCTGACCACGCAGATCAACATCGACGGCGACGAGTACCTGTGGGACGACTTCGCCTTCGCCAGCCGTGAAGGCCTGGTGCCGGCCGTGACGCGCGTCAGCGACGCCGCGGCGCTGGACAAGCATGGCGTGGACAAGCCGTTCGCCTCGATCGACTTCGACTTCCGCCTGAACGCCGAGCGCGACCACGCACCGTCGGCCGAAGTCGAGCGCATCCGCGCCGCCGCCTGAGTCTTACGCAGACCAGGACAGCACCACCGGGGACGGCCGCCCGGTTCCAGAAACGGGCCGCAAGACACTGCACCAGGAGACGATTCCATGATCCCCATCCATGTGGACAGGGGCGCGGCCCCCGCACGCCCGCGCCTGTCGCTCGACCAGTTCCTCGTCGAAAACCACGAGACCGGCGACCACCGCCTGCACCGTAGCGCCTTCACCGACGAAGCCCTGTTCGAACTCGAAATGCAGCACATCTTCGAGGGCAACTGGATCTACCTGGCGCATGAAAGCCAGATCCCGAACAACAACGACTACTACACCACCCACATGGGCCGCCAGCCCGTGGTGATCGCCCGCAACCGCCAGGGCGAACTGAACGCCTTCATCAATGCGTGCAGCCACCGCGGCGCCATGCTGTGCCGGCACAAGCGCGGCAACAAGGCCACCTACACCTGCCCGTTCCACGGCTGGACCTTCAACAACAGCGGCAAGCTGCTCAAGGTGAAGGACCCCGAGGAAGCCGGCTATCCCGACTGCTTCAACAAGGAAGGCTCGCACGACCTGAAGAAGGTGGCGCGCTTCGAGAATTACCGCGGCTTCCTGTTCGGCAGCCTCAGTGACGACGTGCTGCCGCTCAAGGAATTCCTCGGCGAAGCCGCACGCATCATCGACATGATCGCCGACCAGTCGCCTGACGGCCTGGAAGTGCTGCGCGGCTCATCGACCTATACGTTCGAAGGTAACTGGAAGCTGCAGGCCGAGAACGGTGCCGACGGCTACCACGTCTCCGCCGTGCACTGGAACTACGCGGCCACCACGAACCACCGCAAGCAGCAGAACGAGCGCGAGGACAAGATCCGCGCCATGGACGCCGGCAAGTGGGGCAAGCAAGGCGGCGGCTTCTACGCGTTCGACCACGGCCACATGCTGCTGTGGACGCGCTGGGCCAACCCGGAAGACCGGCCCAACTTCAGCCGCCGCGCCGAGTTCGCGGAGCGCTGCGGCGAGGAAACCGCGGACTGGATGATCCAGAACTCGCGCAACCTGTGCCTGTACCCGAACGTGTACCTGATGGACCAGTTCGGCTCGCAGATCCGCCTGCTGCGTCCGCTGTCGGTCGACAAGACCGAAGTCACCATCTACTGCATCGCGCCCAAGGGCGAACCCGACGACGCTCGCGCCCGCCGCATCCGCCAGTACGAAGACTTCTTCAACGTCAGCGGCATGGCCACGCCGGACGACCTGGAAGAGTTCCGCGCCTGCCAGCAAGGCTACAACGGCGGCGCGCTCGCATGGAACGACATGTGCCGCGGCGCCAAGCACTGGATCACCGGCCCCGACGAAGCCGCGCAGCGCATCGGCCTGAACCCGGTCATGAGCGGCGTGCGCACCGAGGATGAAGGCCTCTACACCGTGCAGCACCGCTACTGGCTGGACGTCATGAAGCGGGCCATGGCCGCGCAAAACGCGCAGGGCTCGCAGGAATCGCAGGAATCGCAAGGCTGCAACGGGAGCGCCGCATGAGCACCATCGACATCGCCGCCGTCCAGGCGTTCCTGTACCGCGAAAGCCGCCTGCTCGACGACGAGGCGTGGGACGAGTGGCTGACCTGCTACCACCCCGAGGCGCAGTTCTGGATGCCGTGCTGGGACGATGACGGCCAGCTCATCACCGACCCGCAGCGCGAGATCTCGCTGATCTTCTACCCGAGCCGCCAGGGCCTGGAAGACCGCATCTTCCGCATCAAGACCGAGCGCTCGAGCGCCACGATCCCGGACACGCGCACGAGCCACAACCTCAGCAACGTCGAGATCATCGAGCGCGACGGCGACAAGCTGACCGTGCGTTTCAACTGGCACACGCTGGCGCACCGCTACCAGACCAATTACAGCTACTTCGGCATGTCGCGCTACGTGATCGACTTCGCCGGCGGGCAACCGCAGATCCGGGACAAGTACGTCGTGCTGAAGAACGACTACATCAACCAGGTCATCGACATCTATCACATCTGACTCACCGGGCTGGAGGACAAGGCCATGGAACACACGATCGCGCTGCAGTTCGAGGACGGCGTTACCCGCTTCATCACCTGCGGGGAAAACGAAACCCTCTCGGATGCCGCTTATCGCCAGAAGATCAACATCCCGCTGGATTGCCGCGACGGCGCCTGCGGCACCTGCCGCGGGATGTGCGAATCAGGCAGCTATGACCTGCCGGAATCCAGCTATATCGAAGACGCGCTGACCCCGGAAGAAGCGGCGCAGGGCTATGTGCTGGCCTGCCAGACGCGCCCGCGCTCGGACTGCGTGATCCGCGTGGCGGCATCGTCGACGGCGTGCAAGACCGGCGTGACCAAGTTCGAAGGTGCCATCGCCAGCGTCGACCGGCTCTCCGATTCCACCATCGGGTTCTCGATCGACCTGGACGATGCCGGCGCGCTGGACTTCCTGCCGGGGCAGTATGTCAACGTGGAGATTCCGGGCAGCGACGTGACGCGCTCCTACTCGTTCAGCTCCGCACCGGGCGCGACGCGCACCGGCTTCGTAGTGCGCAACGTGCCGGACGGCCGCATGAGCAGCTACCTGACCAAGGATGCGCAACCCGGCCAGCGCATCGCGTTCTCCGGCCCGTACGGCAGCTTCTATCTGCGGCCAGTGCAGCGCCCCGTGTTGCTGCTGGCCGGCGGCACCGGCATCGCCCCGTTCCTTTCGATGCTCGACGTGCTGTCCGCCAACGGAAATCCGCACCCGGTGCGCATGGTCTATGGCGTCACCAACGACATCGACCTGGTCGAACTGCCGCGCATCGACGGCGCGGCACAGAACCTGTCGGGCTTCGAATACCGGACCTGCGTCGCCAGCGCCGAAAGCGGGCACGCGCGCAAGGGCTACGTCACGCAGCACGTGGAGCCAGAATGGCTTAACAGTGGCGATGTCGACATCTACCTTTGCGGCCCGGTGGCCATGGTGGATGCGGTGCGCAACTGGCTCAAGGAAAGCGGCGTGGAACCGGCGGGGTTCTACTACGAAAAATTCTCGGCCAGCAGCGCGGCCTGACTGCCATGACCAATCGCAAGCGTTTTGAAGAAAAAATCGTCCTGATCACCGGCGCCGCGCAAGGCATCGGCCGCGGCGTGGCGCTGCGCGCCGCGGCCGAAGGCGCCACGCTGGTGCTGGCGGACCGTTCGGAACTCGTCCACGAAGTGGTGGCCGAGATCAGTGCGCAGGACGGGCGCGCGACGGCCGTGATCGTGGACCTCGAAACCTATGCCGGCGCAAAGTCCATGGTCGACGCCGCGCTGTCGGCCCACGGCCGCGTGGACGTACTCGTCAACAATGTCGGCGGGACGATCTGGGCCAAGCCTTTCCAGCACTATGAGGAAGACCAGATCGAAGCCGAGATCCGCCGTTCGCTGTTCCCGACGCTGTGGAGCTGCCGTGCGGTACTGCCCGGCATGGTGGAACGCCGCCAGGGCGCGATCGTCAATGTGTCGTCAATCGCCACGCGCAGCATCTACCGCGTGCCGTACGCGGCGGCCAAGGGCGGCGTCAACGCGCTGACCGCCAGCCTGGCGTTCGAGCATGCAGGCGAAGGCATCCGCGTCAACGCGGTGGCCACCGGCGGCACGGAAGCCCCGCCGCGCCGCATTCCGCGCAACACGGCCGAACCGACGCAGCAGGAAGCCGAGTGGTATCAGGGCATCGTTGACCAGACTATCGCCACGAGCCAGATGCATCGCTACGGCACGATTGACGAGCAGGTTGGTGCGATCCTGTTCCTGGCTTCCGACGAGGCGTCGTACATCACCGGAACCGTGCTGCCCGTGGGCGGTGGAGATCAGGGATAGATCGCTTCGGCGCGGCAGCCAGGGGCCTACGAGCAAGAAAGCCGGCTCAAGCCGGCTCCTCTCTTTTGTGCGGGTACTGGGTTACTTGCCAGCGTCCGTCTCGCATTTCTTCATGAACGATGTTTTTGCAGCCCCAGCGAGCGGCTTGCCATCCTTCCCTACGGCCTTGGCTTCGCAAGCGGCAGACGCGCTGCCCTTGGATCCGGTTTCGCATTTCTTGACAAAGGAGGCCTTCGCCGCCCCGCTCAGCGGCTTGCCGTTCTTGTCGACCGCTTTCGCCTCGCAGTTCGATGCAGCGGGCTGAGCTTCTGCGGGGGTAGCTGGCTTGGCGGCAGCGCTCGGCGCAGCCTTTTGCGCATAAACACCGCCGCTTGCAAGCAACATTGCGACGGCGACGGCAGAAAGTCTTCTGATCACGGACACTCTCCTGGAAAAGTGAGGCAGCTTGCCCCGCCGTTAGGAACGGCTGGGGAGATCGCATCGTTGACGTCCCCAGCCCTGTGTCCGATGCCGTCCTGCGAGAATTTCAGTTCTCTCGCCTCGGCACACAAAGAAGCCCTTCGCGTGAGAGAAGGGCTTTGCCGTCAGGGCTGCTCAGGTACGCAGGCGGCTATAGCTTTCGAATCTTTGACGCTTGCGGGCCTTTCTGGCCTTGCGTGACCTCGAACTCTACCTTCGCGCCTTCCTCCAGCGCCTTGAATCCAGTGCCCTGGATTTCGCTGTGATGAGCAAACAAGTCCTTGCCGCCATCATCCGGCGTGATGAATCCGTAGCCCTTTTCGCTGTTGAACCACTTCACAGTGCCAGTCGCCATCTCGTCCTCAACATTTGGTGTGCACAGATCGTGCTGGGACTTCCTGCGTCCCTGGATTTGTCGCAACGCTCAGGCATTGCCTGCTGCCGCATGAGGTCGCGAACCTCCAGCATAGCCAAAGAGGTGTGCAGATGCCAAGCTTTCGGCATCTCGGACAGATTACCTTTCAACCAATGGCGATGTATGGGGCAAATACCTAGATCGTCCGGACGGGAAGTGCGAAGGCTGCCGAAATCAGGTGACTGCAATGAGTCGAGCTTACCCGGGCCAAACGGTATCGGCGCCCCGCAGCAGATGCCCGGCCAGTATGTAGTCGCCAAGCCTCATGGCTTTCGCTTCCAGGGCTGCCAGTTCGTCGGGAGTCAACTCGCTCAACTCGAACTGGCAATAAAGATTGCGCTGACGGAACGTCAGCTTGGGGCGCTTCAAGCCGGCAGCAAGTGCCGCCGGCGACCTGACGGCAATACTCTCATGGCCGCGGTACGCTACGCGGACGCCAGACTTCTCGCCCAGGTGACTGAGTTCGGAAGCGTCTTGCCAACCAGTCTCGTAGTCGAGATCGACAAGTCCAACACCCGCCGCTTCGAGAAGTCTGATGGCCTCCCCCTTGGTTCCAGCCCGTGCCGTCGTCATTTCTGTCCCCCGTTCAAAACCACTGACGTACGAATCGCCGCACGCCCCATTTGAGTTATGACGTTCTGGTCACTTTCCCAATGGCCAAGGCGTCTTTCCTTTCCTGCCTCGGGCCGCCTCGCTTGAAACCACGGGGAGCGATTCAGCGCCCTTTCCCCGGCCAAAGTTTTCCTTAATTCTGACGTAAGAAAAATCTAAGTCAATAGGGTGCAGGCCCTGAAGTCCCGCAGGCATCCGCTCAACCGCTCGGGCAATGCAGTCCCTCTTTGGACTTTGCGCGGCCTCCAAATGGCTCGCCAAAAAATCCCCGGCCGGTCGGTCGACATTTGAACCGCAAGACATTGGCGATGCATCACGCTGTGATCTATGACTTGTGATCCCATGCTGTGGTTGCAAGCGGCTTGAGTCCCGTGGGTTTACCATGCCTTCCCGTCGTATTGACAACAAGGTGCGAGCAACTAATATGCTTCTTCCGGGTGCGATCAGACAAGCGCCCCACCAGCCAGAACCCGCGTCCGAGAGGAGTGGCAGCGTCTTTCGCCAAGCCCGCCATGACGGACGGCAGTGAAGTCCCGTAGCACTATTTGACCAATAGCGTAGGAGACGACTGTGCTGAGTCATCATGAGTTCGCCACCCTGGTACTGGTAAAAGACAGCGCCGACCCGGCAGAATTGGACAGTGCGGATGTGGCGGAGCTGTGTGCGCGCCAATTGATTACGCTGGAGCGGCTCGGACCAAACCGAACCCGACCTCAGGTCACAATCCAGGGCTACGCTATTCTCAAAGCCCTCGACCGTGTTCGGGCTAGAGATTGCCGCGCACGTCCGGCGCTTCGTTGAGTGCATCGCGCCGTCCTGGTGTCCTGATCGACTCCCTCCCTCGGCCTACGGTTTCCGCCTCTCGGCGGAAAGGCATTACCCGGCAACGCCAATACGGGCCGGCGCGGCGCAGCAGATTGCAATGCAAGGATTTGAACGCTGAGACTCCTAGGGCCTGCTCGCGCTCGCCAAGGACTGGCAATCGTTCCACAGCCCGGATCCGCCGAACCAATGGTGCCATCGCAGACCGCGATGGCAGACTCTCGATCCACTGATTTCCGGACTGCGGATAGCACGCCATCATCTGGTGACTTTTCACATTCCTGAGAGATGCCAGATGGAAACTATCGAGCCCAGGCGCTACCGCTTTACCGGACACGAGCGGGTTCTTCACAATGTGTCCGCCATTGAGACGCTGCCCGATGTCTTGTCGATGTTCGGATATCGACGCGTTTTTGTCGTGTGCTCTCGCTCGATTCGCACGAAGAGCACCTTTATCGAGCGGCTGAAGGCGACACTTGGCGAACGGATTGTCGGCCTGACAGACGAAGTCGGCGAGCATTCTCCTTTATCGAATGTCCTGAAGGCTGCCAGGCAAGCACGCGATGCCGATGCGGATGTGATCGTCTCGGTTGGCGGCGGCTCAGTCATGGACATGTGCAAGGCCATGCAACTCTGCATTTCGGAAAATGCATACGACCGAGACAGCCTGCTCAGGCTGCAGTTTGTGCTCTCCGAAGATGGTACCGAGATGCTGACGACATCGCGCGCACCGGCCGCCATCCGCCAGATCGCGATTCCCACCACACTGGCCACGTCGGAATGGACGCCGGTCAGTACGCCGATCGATGACGAAACCCGGCTCAAGGCACGTTTCGTCGTCCCTGACGGCTCGCCCCAGGTCATCCTCTACGACCCCGCCTTGCTGCGCCAGACGCCTGCAAGGTTGCTGATGTCTACTGGCATCCGCGGTCTCGACCACGCCATCAACACGGCTTGCTCATCCGCCCCACATCCCTTTGCAAGCCTGCTTGCCGAGAAGGCCATCGCTCTGTACGTGCATAACTTGCCTAAACTCGTCGATGGCAGCGAGATCGATGCCTTCACGCAGTGCCAGCTGGCTACCTGGTACACGGGTATGGGCCAGATGTCCGTGCCGCATGGATTCAGCCACTGGATGGTCCATATCATCGGTCCATATGGCGGCATTGCCCATAGCGATGCCGCATGCGTATTGATGCTCGCCCAGGCAAAGTGGCTTGAAGGATGGGTAAAGCCACAGCACGAGCGTCTGTGTACTGCCATCGGACAACCTGGCACGCCGTTTCACGCAATCCTTCACAACCTGCTGGTGCAGTTGGCCATGCCAACCACATTGGACGATCTTGGTCTGAGCCGCGCACGACTGGATGCCATGATCGCCCCCGCGCTCGAGCATCCAATGGTCACCCGCAACAACGTCCGGCCCATCGAAACCGAGAGCGACTTGCGGGCAGTGCTGGAGCTCGCCTGGCGCGCATAATGCCAGCTGTCGACCGCCCCCCCCTGATGCCATGAAGATTGATCCCGTTTCGCTTCGGCTGTTCCTTGCAGTATCCGAGCTGGGTACGATTGCCGCCGCAGCGGAGCGGGAACATATCGCGGCCTCGGCAGTGAGCAAGCGCATCAGCGATCTCGAAGATGCGCTGCGCACTCAGTTGCTGGAGCGCAGCAACAAGGGCATCGTGCCTACGCCGGCCGGGATCGCCCTGCAGAACCTGTCGCGCGGGATTGTGAATGACATCGAGAATATCGCCACGATGATGCAGGACTATGCCAGCGGCACCCGCGGACTGGTTCGCATCTACGCCAACGTCTCCTCGATCGCCCAGTTCTTGCCGATGGACCTGCACGGTTTCATCGAGAAGTATCCGGACGTGCAATTGCAACTGGAAGAGCGCATCAGTACCGCGATCTTGCGGGGTGTGGCTGAGAATGCGGCTGATATCGGCTGCTTTGCGGACTTGGGCGCGGCGCCGCACGGCGTGGTCACGCTCCCCTATCGCGAGGACGACCTGGTTGTCGTAGTATCGCGGGGCCACCGGTTGGCCCGACGCAAGAAGCTGGCGGCGCCGGAGGTACTGGAACACTACCTGATCGGGCTGCAGACCGGAAGCTACATCAACATGCAACTGCTGCGAGTCGCCGGCCAGCTCGGCGTGCCGGTGAAATTCCGTATGCAGGTGAACAGCTACGACGCCGTCTGCCTGATGGTGGAATCCGACATGGGCATCGGCATCCTGCCAGTCAGCCTGGCGCGGCGCTATGCAAAGACGATCGGCATTAGCGTGGTCGGGCTTGATGCGCCGTGGGCGCATCGCAAGCTCAATTTGTGCATCCGGTCCTACGAGGGCTTGCCGGTCGCGGCACGCCAGCTCGTCGATCACCTTTGCCCGACGGCGCATGCCATTGTCGCAGCGGCAGGCGCGACGCGTGCCCTCGCCTGAACCACCTAATCCACGGTTGCACCCGCAGTCTTCACGATGTCGGACCAGCGAGCCAGGTCACCACGGACGAGTGTCTCGAACTGACGCGGATCCGAAGCGAACGGCTCGCATCCCTGTTGTGCCAAGGTCTCGCGCACTTCGGCAGTCCCGAGTACCTTGCCGAGAGCAGTTCGCAAGCGAACCAGAACTGCATCCGGTGTGCTGGTGGGGGCGAACAGCCCATACCACGGTGTGGCACCAAATCCGCGTAGCGTCTCGCCAACGGTTGGCACATCGGGCATCGATGGCAAGCGTCGCTCATTGGTCACCGCCAGCACCTTGAGCTTACCGGCGCGAATAAACGATTGCGCCGACGGCAGGCTCTGCACCGACAACGCCACCTGCCCTCCCACCACGTCCGAAGCGGCGGCGGTTGCGCCCTTGTATGGCACGTGCACGAGCCGGATCCCGGCGCTGCGCTGAAGCATTTCGCCGATCAGGTGGTTCAGCGTGCCATTGCCCGCTGACGCAATCGTGATCGTATCCGGCTTCGCGCGTGCGGCTTCGATCAGTTCCCGCACATTGCCCGGACGAAACGACGGATTCGCCACGAGCACATAGCCAGCCGTCGCCACACTGCCCACGGGCACGAAATCGCGCATGGGATCGAAGCCGGTGCGCTTGTACAACGATGGATTGATGACGTGCGCGCTGCTGACTGTGAAGAGTAGCGTGTAACCGTCTGCGGCGGCTTTCGCCACATAGGTGGTGCCAATGTTGCCGCCTGCCCCCGGGCGGTTCTCCACGACTACCTGGCGGCCCAGCTGCTCGGAGAGCTTCGTTGTCACGATGCGGGCAATGACGTCATTGGCACCGCCCGGCGCTTGCGGAACCACTACCACAATCGGCTTCGCGGGATAGGTGTCCTGTGCCGCGGCCGTCGCCGCAAAGCCCACGGCGAGCAGGGCTGCCCATGGCGTCCTCAGGGTTTTCATGCTGTCTCCTCTTCTGTTAGCAGCCAGGTACGAAGTGCCGTTGCCTGGTGCTCTCATAGTGAGGGACGGGCGAATCGATGCAAATCAACATCTTGCTATCCCGCCATCGTGTGCCGAGATGGCAGAGCGGCCGGGCCTGTGCGGCATATTGAGGCAGGCGATAGCCATTGACGGAAGCATTCGTGCAACGGAGAGATCCAGGCGGAGGCCGATACCATTGCCGCAGGTCCGGACAACCGGAGGCGGCCTGCAGGGCATCCACTGCCGGCCGCTGTCGTTTCTGTCGCGCCAGGAGCCTGACCAGTCATGCGGCGTGCCAGGTGTCTCCGCTGTCGTGCGTGGCACCCGTGTCGTCGTACTCTCGCGAGATGTCCTTGTTGGTGTAGTCACGCAGTTGCGAGGCGGCAAACACGCTGAGAGCCGCACACACGAGGACGTAGACGGCAATCGCGTACCCGGATTGGTACCTGGCGAACAGCGCCGTCGCAATCAGTGGCGCGGGGCCGCCGGCGATCACCGAGGCGAGCTGGTAGCCCATCGACGCGCCGCTGTAGCGCAGGCGTCCGGTGAATGTCTCGGCGATCAGTGCCGCCTGCGGGCCGTACATCATCGAGTGCGGAACCAGCGAGAGCACGATCGCGGCGAACACCCACATCGGGTTGCGGGTGTCCACCATCGCGAAATACAGGAAGCCGAACACCCCCACCGCCACCGCGCCGGCGATGTACATGCGGCGCCGCCCCCAGACGTCGGACAGATGGCCAAAGAACGGAATGGTGAAGAACTCGAGTACCGCGGCAGCGAGCACGGCGGTCAGCAGCAGGTTCCGCGACATGCCCAGCGTCATGACGCCATAGGTGAACACAAAGGCCGTGAAGATGTAGAACGGCGCTTGCTCGGCCATGCGGACCAGGGCCGACAGCAAGATGTCCTTCGGCTGGCGCCGGATCACCTCAAGCATCGGGGTCTTCTCGATCCGGTGTTCGGCCAGCAGCCGCGCGAAGACCGGCGTCTCGAGGATGTTCAGGCGGATATAGAGCCCGATCGCGACCAGCACGATGCTGAGGAGGAACGGTACGCGCCAGCCCCAGGTCAGGAACTGGTCCCCGGCCAGCGAGCTCATCGCCAGCACCGCAAGGTTGGCCAGGAACAACCCGGCTGGCACCCCGAACTGCGGCCAGGACGCGACCAGGCCGCGATGCGCATCGGAGCGTGCCCATTCCATCGACATCAGCACCGAGCCTCCCCATTCCCCGCCCACGCCTACGCCCTGGATAAAGCGCAGCACCGTCAGCGCCACCGCGCCCCAGATGCCGATCCGTGCATAGGAAGGCACGAACGCAACGGCAAATGTAGCCAGCCCCATCAGCAGCAGCGTGGCAACCAGGGTGGCCTTGCGGCCGATGCGATCGCCGTAATGCCCGAAGATCGCTGCGCCGACCGGCCGGGCGATGAAGCCGACCGCGTAGATCAGGAACGCCTGCAGCGTCCCGACGAGTGGATTGGATTCGGGAAAGTACAGCTTGGCGAACACCAGGCCGGTCACCGTGCTGTACAGGAAGAAGTCGTACCACTCGATCGTGGTACCCACGGTGCTGGCGATCACAGCGCGGCGCAACTGGCGCCGTGCCTCCGTTTCGGATAGGGGCATCGCCCCTGCTTGCAAGGGATCCATTTTGCGTTCCCCCGAAAGGCGATATACCGGTATAGACAGTTCAGCGGCGGATGGCGTTCCTGCTGCGCCGCGGTGAGAAACGACATCCCGGCAAGTCAAAACTTGCACAAGTTGCGTCTCGCAACTATATTGGTTGCGAGACGCAACTTGTGGGAGCATCCCCTTGGACCTGATCGATATTCCGGACAAATCGCGGGAAGCGACGATTCTCGAACTTCGGGAGTTCTCCCGAAGACTTGTCCGCGAACTTGGCTTCATGCGCGCCACCCTGGCCGATAGTGAACTTGCGCCGTCCGCCGTTCACGCGATCATCGAAATCGGGGTGAAGCCAGGTATCAGCGCAAAGGATCTGGGCAACATCTTGCGGCTGGACAAATCGAACACGAGCAGACAGGTCGCGAGGCTGGAGGCTGGCGGACTTGTGGAGCGCAAGATCGCAATCGGGGATGCCCGTTCGTCAGAGCTGTACTTGACGGAGGCGGGGCAGAAACTTCGAAAGAAAATCGACCGTTTCGCGACAGACCAGGTATCCAACGCGCTTCGACGGATGGTTCCCGCCGACCAGCAGGCGCTGGTTCGTTCTCTCGCGCTGTACGCCGACGCGCTCGCACGAGACAACCCGGTCAAAGCCGGGCGTGAAGGTGCCATGGCCGCACGGATTCTGGAGGGCTACCAACCCGGCTGCATTGGTGACGTCGCGAGCTTGCACGCGCGCTTCTACGCGGAGCACTGGGGCTTCGGCGCATTCTTCGAAAAGAAGGTGGCGACGGAGCTTGCCGAGTTTGTCGGCACGCTGCCAGCCGACGGCAAGGCGCTATGGCTCTATGCCGAAAATGGCCGGTCGCTCGCCTCCCTCGCGATCGACGGGGACGATAAGACGGGCATCGCCCATTTGCGCTGGTTCATCGTGGACGACTCATTGCGTGGTTCAGGTGTTGGACGGCAACTGATGTCACACGCGATGAAGTTTGTCGACGAGAGATATAGCGAGACCTACCTCTGGACGTTCAAGGGCCTCGATGCGGCACGCCATCTGTACGAGTCATTCGGCTTTCAATTGATGGACGAATCAGAGGGGACGCAATGGGGAACCAAGGTCATCGAGCAGCGATTTAGTCGTTGCGTCGCGGCATGACCAGGGACATTGTGGTACTTGGCGCCGGCATGGTGGGCGTATGCACAGCGTTGGCACTGCGCCAGCGTGGCCATGCGGTGGTGTTGGTCGATCGACAGGCACCCGGCAGAGAAACCTCTTACGGCAACGCCGGCATTATCCAGCGAGAGGCTGTGCAACCCTATGCCTTTCCGCGCGAATGGCAGGCTATCCTGCGCGTTGCCCTGCGCCAGGGCAACGATGTGCACTACCATCCCGGCGCGCTGGCACACCTGTCACCGGCGCTGGTGCGTTACTGGCGCGAGTCGGCGCCCGATCGCTATGCTTCCACCGTGACTGCCTACAGCGCGCTGATCCGCCACTGCCTGAGCGAGCACGATCGACTGATCACGCTCGCCGGCGCACAGGAACTCGTGAGCAAATCGGGATGGCTGCAGGCCTACCGCACGGCGCAGGCATTCGATCGGGCGGCGCAGGAGGCCACCACCGTCGCGCGTGTCCATGGCCTGAACTGCCTTGTTCTCGATCAGACTGGCACAGCCGCCATGGAGCCGGCCCTGTACGGGCGACTCGCGGGCGCGATTCACTGGCGCGATCCGTGGACGGTCGCCGATCCGGGCGAGCTGGTCACGCGCTATGCCGAGCTCTTCGGGCGCGAGGGAGGTGAGTTTCGCCGTGGAGATGCCACTACCCTGAAGCCGACCGCAGCAGGCTGGACCGTGACCACGGAAGATGGTCCGCTGAGCGCAGCCAATGCAGTGATTGCGCTCGGCCCATGGGCTTCGACCCTGATCCAGACACTCGGCTATCGCTTTCCACTGTTCGTCAAGCGTGGCTATCACCGCCACTATGCGGCCGAGCCGATGCCCCGGCTGCCGCTGCTCGACGTCGAAAGAGGCGTCATGCTGGCGCCGATGCGGCGCGGCCTGCGCCTGACTACGGGCGCCGAATTTGCCCTGCGCGATGCGCCACCGACCCCGGTCCAGTTGGGACGGGCTGAAAGCTACGCGCGCGAGCTGGTGCGGCTGGGGCCTCCGACGGAGGTCCAGCCGTGGCTCGGTGCACGCCCCTGCGTGGCGGACATGAAGCCCATTGTCGGCAAGGCACCACGTCATCCCGGCCTGTGGTTCCACTTTGGGCATGGCCATCAGGGCTTCACGCTGGGACCGGTCACAGCGCGCCTGCTCGCCGAACTGATCGACGGCGAGCCGCCCTACCTGGATCCCCTGCCTTATGATCCAATGCGGTTTGCATCCTGAGATACAACAGCGTGGCAGGCAGCTTCGTTAGCACCCCCGCAGCGCTCAGATATCCAGCACGATCTTGCCAAAATGCCGCTGTCCCGCCTGGTAGCGAAACGCATCAGCGATCTCATGCAACGGAAAATGGCGGTCGATGACGGGCCGGATGCCCGTGGCATTCAGCGCCCGCACCATGTCGAGCTGATGGCGCCGGCTGCCGACAAGCAGGCCCGTGATCCGCAACTGCTTGCGCAGGATCATCCTGACGTTGAACGGCGCATCCGCACCCGACAAGACGCCGATGATGGCCACGTGCCCGCCAGTCCGTACAGCAGCGACCGACTGCTCCAGCGTCGCCGCACCACCGACTTCAATGACGTGATCCACGCCGGCGCCACCGGTCAGCGCGCGAACTGTCTCGCCCCACCTGGGGTCGTCACGGTAGTTGATCACATGGTCCGCCCCAAGACTACGCAGGCGCGCCAGCTTGTCGTCCGAGCCTGACGTCGCAATCACGGAAGCACCTGCCGCCTTGGCAAACTGGAGCGCGAAGATCGACACGCCACCCGTACCCAGAACCAGCACGGTCTCTCCGGGCTTCACGGCGCCATCAACGAACAGTGCCCGCCAGGCAGTCAGTCCCGCAGTCGTCAGCGTCGCCGCCTCAGCGTGGCTATAAGCATCCGGCGCGTGCGTGAAAGCCGTCACGGGCAACGTCACGATTTCCCGTGCAAAGCCGTCGATGCCATCACCGGGAACGGTGGCAAAGTCGTACAGGGCAGGTTCACCATCCAGCCATGTAGGGAAGAACGTGCTGACCACGCGGTCGCCGACTGAAAATTCCTTCACTCCCGCGCCCACTTCCGTGACGATCCCCGCGCCATCCGACATCGGAATGCGCCGCACGGGTCCGACTCCACGGCTGACGACGCCGAAGTCGTGATAGTTCAGCGAGCTGGCGTGAATACGCACCATGACCTCACCAGGTCCAGGCGGTTGCGCTGCGACCGATTCCAGGACCAGATGGTCGAGCCCTCCAGGTGGCTCGAGGTAAATCGCTTTCATGACGGTCAACGGTGTTTCCTCCAAAGGCATTCACAACAGAACCAGCTTCCTCCCAACTGCTCAAGGGAGCATAGTAACGCGCGCATGACGGCAAGTTCAGAAGGATGGCTCATTACCGGAAACGCGCCGCTGCTTCCGATGGAAGCGATGCGGTCTGGCTGGTCACAGGTACTCCGGGTCTCTTCATGACCTTCCGGAGTCATCCCCCGGGGGCACGCGCAAGACAGTATCGGCCAGGATGCGGCTGGCCATTTGACATTTCGGGACCGTCGCTTGATGTGTCGGGACACCCCGGGGAAACCCCGCATCAACGGTTCGGCAAATAGAAAGGTGACCTGCGGCCACCGACGTCGCGGATCCCATTTCCCAAAAAGGGCCCGTACAGCAAATCGCTGTACGGGCGCGTTGAACAGTCTGCGCGTCAAGGACAGACAGACCATTCTTCGCCGAAGGACGCCCCCGAGACGAACGACACCTCAGGAGAGTCCGTGGAGAGAGAAGTTATGCGCTGACCATAGACTTCAGAACCTGTGCCGGATGCCTAGCGCTGCGCCAAGCTGATTGGAGTTTCCTTGCGAAAAGAAGTATCCGTTGGCGAAGCTGGTGGCCGACGTATCAAAGTTCAGTCCGGCGTTCTTCGCGTAAGCCATCGTCAGGTACACATCCGTGCGTCTGGAAAGGTTGTAGTCGGCGATCACGCTCAATTGCCAGGGGTTGGGCTGGTTGTTGTTGGGTTGCGCCGCGCTGGTACGCAGGTTCTTCACGTCGTCGTAGTAGTAGGCCAGCGTCAGTCCCAACGCGGAAGTCGCCTGATAGTTGAGGCCAAGCCAGTAGTAGTCGTCGCGCAGCAGCGTATTGCCCGCGCCATCCTTGGTCTGGCCCCAGCGATAGCCGGCCATGAGCTTTGCCGGCCCGAACGCATAGCTCGCGGCCGCGCCAGCCTTCCTGGCCGTTCCCGAACTGCCGGTTGTCACCGTCGGATTCCACTGGTCATAGGCCACGGCAATTCCGAACGGGCCGCCGGCATAGGCCACACCTGCACCATATCCGGCGTTGTCGCGGAAATGGCCTGGCACCTCGCCTGCGCCACCGCCCGCCAGCGCGGTCGTGCCGATCGCACCGACACCCGTTCCAAACGACCAGTGCGCCTCGGCGGTGACGCCACCGAACACACCCGTGTACTTGGCCGTATTGTCCGAACGGAAGTTGGTACCCAGTTGCGCCACCACCGGCTCATACAGGGTCGCGTAGCCTGTCGGAGAAAAGTTCGCGAACAAATCGAACATCGTCGTGTACTGACGACCAAAGGTCAGCTTGCCGACCGTACTACTTTGAAGACCGACGTACGCTTGGCGACCGAACAGCCGGCCACTTTGACCCGATTTGCCGTCGTCGAGCGTGAATCCGCTTTCCAGGACGAAAAGCGCCTGCATGCCAGCGCCCAGGTCCTCTACGCCACGCAGCCCCCACCGCGAACCCGACAGCCCACCGCCGCCCGACAGCGCAAAGCGATTGCCACCTTTCTGCTGGGTGATGGCACCCGTGGCGGGATTGATGGTCGGCGCACCAACGGCCATGTGGTTCACGTATTCGACCGGTACATCAACCACGCCGTATAGCGTCACGCTCGACGCTGCCTGTCCCCATGCCGCTCCGAAACACAAGGACATCGCCGCTGCAAGCGCGATCTTGGACTTCTTCATCCTGTCTCCCTTTTTCTGTGGATGTGCGCAACCCGCGCACGCCGGCCATTCTGGGGAGGCAGGCTTTGCCTTGTTTATCCGCTCGTCACATATGACGCGCCACACGTCATACGTGGTAGATACCCGGAGCGCCACAATGGTCTCGCGGCCAATGCAAAAAGCCCGCGCGGCTCTGAACCGGGCGGGCCTGGACGTACCGTTGGCAATGGCAATATCAGGAGGCGCCTTGCTGCCCCCGTCGAACGCTCAGCAGACTGGCAGGAATTGCAGACAAGATGGCAGTGGCGCCGGCAACCAGCAGCAGCGCGAGCACGTCGAACGCCAGGTAGAGGTCTCCCGTGCGAGTGCGGATCGCACCCACCGCCAATGGACTGAGCAGTGCCGCGATGCCGCCGAGACTGCTGATCAGGGCGATGCCCGCCGGCGCCTGGCCGCTGGAAAGATAGGCCGGGGGGATGGTCCAGAAGACTGGTAGCGCAGCCAGGCAAGCTGCGGCCCCGACTGTCATGCACAGTACGGACCACAGCATCTCGCCCCGCATGAAGCCCATCAGGACGAAACTGCCTGCGGCAACCAGCATGATGCCCGCAACGTGCCAGCGCCGCTCGAGGCGGAAATCCGAACTGCGCGCCAGCGCAAACATGCCGACCAGGCCGATGACATAAGGCAAGCTGGAGATCCAGCCAATGCGCGTCACCTGCTGTTCGCCAAAGCCCTGAATCAAGGTCGGCATCCAGTACGCAATGGTGTTGGTGCATGCGTAGATGGAAAGATACGTGAGGCCGATCGCGTAGATGCGCGGGTCCCTGAGCAAATGCCTCATGCCCGTCGCCTTGCGCTCCTGCCCCGCATCGGCAAGGTCGCGCGCCAGCAAGGCTTTCTCGTGCGGACCCAGCCAGCGCGCCTGCTCCGGACCATCGTCCAGCACGCGCCACGCAAGCAGGCCGAGGAGCACGGCGGGGATCCCCTCCACCACGAAGAGCGCCTGCCAGTCACGCAGCCCCAGCCAGCCATCGAGGTGAAGCATCAGCGCGGCTGCGAGCGGACCACTGATCATGCCGGCCAGCGTGCCGGACATGAGAAAGACCGATGTGATGCGGCCGCGCCGCTGTGCCGGGAACCAGTAAGTCAGGTAGAGAATCACGCCAGGGAAAAAGCCGGCTTCCGCCACGCCAAGAAAGAAACGCGCCGCGTAGAAAGCCCCGGGTGACTGAACCTGGCTCGTGGCAATCGTCGCCATGCCCCACAACAGCATGATGCGGGTGATCGTCGCGCGGGCGCCAATTCTCTGCATGTACAGGTTGCTTGGCACCTCGAAGAGAATGTAACCGGCAAAAAATGCTGCAGCACCAATGCCATAGGCCGCGTCGGACAAACCGAGGTCGCCCGCCATGCTCAATTTCGCAAACGAGATGTTGATGCGGTCGATGGTGTTCAGCACGTAGGCCAGGAACAGGAACGGCAATAGCCGCCACATGATCTTGCGATACATGCTGCTGGCGATCTCGGCATCCCTGGCATGGGACGCCGCACATGATGGATTGGCCAGGGATTGCACTGCGGCCTCCGGTAGATGACGGGTGATACGAATGCGCGCGGCGGCTCAGCGCGTGACGTGCGGTAACTGGCAGGCTTCTTCCAGCAACGGGACGGCCAGCTCGCACGCCTCGATACCCTGCAGGCTGACAAGCTTGAGCACGGCAAGGATCTGCTCGCGGCTTGCGCCAAGCTTCAGCGCGGCCTCGATATGGCGCTGCGTGCCGTGTCCGTACATGTGGGTAATGGCAGCATCCCCGGCAATGCACAGGAACTCGATCCACAGCGGCGGCAGGATGTTGTCCTTCCAGAGGCCAAAGCCCATGGCGAGGAATTTCTCGAGGTACTGCGGATCCCAGCGGTACAACGTTTCCCATAGCGGGTTGAACATGCCGTTCGCCCGGACGGCATCGCACACCGGCGTTGCACCGGGCTGTACCGGCTCATCGGGAATGCCCGCGCGCGCCAGTTCCTCCGCAAGCGCCGGCACGCCCACCGCGCAGGCATGAATGCCTACCACGCTGGCCAGCTTGAAGACCTCGAGAACCTCGGCTCGGGTGGCGCCCAGCCGGAGGGCCTCCCGCACATGGCGGGCGACACCCGGCTTGTACAGATGCGTGGCGGTGACGTCGATATTGAGCCGGATCAGCGCAACCAGCTTCGGATCGAGCACGCCTTCGGCCCCGGCATCGCGCGCCAGCTCGACCCAGGTGGCGATCCACTTCGGATCCCACGCGGTGAGCGGATCCAGTTCGCGGCCGAGCACACCGGTATCGAGTAGTTCCCCGTAGTGCGCAAAGAGATTCTGCTGCATCGTTCATTGACTCCTTGGTCTCATCAGATCACCGCCTCGCCGTTGGGACTGATGATCTGGCCGACCAGATAGTGATCGCCGGCCAGATACGTCACCAGCGATGCATATTCGTCGATCGTGCCAAGCCTGCCCAGCGGGCAGCCCTGCCACAGGCGATTGCGCGCTTCTTCGCCAATCCGCCCCAGATAGGTTTCGAAGGCCGGCGTTGCCACGCCGCCTGGCGCCACGCAGTTGACGAAGATGTTGGCGCCTGCCACTTCATGGGCAACGGATCGCGTGAAGGCCACTACCGCGCCCTTGGTGGCGGAATAGTGCGGACTGTGGGCACTTAGCGCGGAGATGCCCGCGATCGATGCGATATTGATGATCCGGCCTTCGCGCTGCGGCTCCATCAGCTTCAGCGCCTCGCGCGTGCAATAGAACGTCCCGTGTACATTGACACCCCAACAGCGATGCCACTCCTCATCGGAGATCGTGCGGGTAAAGCCCAGCGAGTCGCGCGGTACGGGCAGGTTGTTGTAGTCGTACAGCCGGTTCCGGCGCGCATGGTCTTCCGGCCGGTTCGGGGTGAGCGCCGCATTGTTGACGAGGATATGGATGGTGCCGAACGTGGCACGCGCTTCCTCGAACATCGCGGCGACCTCGTGGCTGGAGGACACATCGCAAGCCACCGACAGACAGCGCCTGCCTTCCGCAAGCACCGCCTCACGCGCGGCGGCAAGTGAGGCGACGTCGATGTCGCAGATCACCAGGTCGGCACCTTCGCGCGCCAGCGCGACGGCAATGCCCTGCCCCAGCCCGGGACCAACGCCCGTGACCAGTGCAACCTTGTTGGCCAGTTTCATGATTCCTTCACGACCGTTCGGCCGCGCCCTTCAGTGCAGACGGCACACCTTCCCGGCGTGCCGTTGCCGACCGCCGCGGCCGGATGGTTACTTCAGGCCCGGCACGGTGAAACCGCGCTGGCCCGGCTTGCGGTTTGGCGCCATGCCGAGTTCGCGGATGGTCTCGTCGGCGCTGTCGTACCATTCGCCGATCCTGTAGATGCGGCGGGCATCCTTGCCACTGGCCACGTCGCGGCCCAGCTCGCGCGCCAGGCGCACGGTCTGCTCGATCTGCTGGACCGAGGTCATGCGCTCGCCTTTCCGGCCCCAAAGGGTGTCCTCGATGCCAACGCGCACATGGAAGCCCAGCGCGATTGCCATCGCATTCATCGGCAGCACGGCACGCATGGCGCTTTCAATGGTCAGCACGGCGCCGTCCGGCGTACGGCGGGCAAACTCGATCATGTCGGCCGGATGCAGACCCGCGGCGCCGCCACCGATCGCGACATAGTTGAGGATCAGCGGACCGCGATACTGGCCCTTGCGGATCAGGCGCTCGACCGTCTCGAGCTGCGCAACGTGGCCGAGCATGAAGTGCGGCTGGATGCCGGCCTTCGTCAGCCTCTCCAGGTGCTCGATGAAGAACGACGGCTTGGCGTCGACCACCATCTCGCTGTAGGCCTTGAAGTACTCGGGGTTCTCGAGGATCGTGCCCTTGACGTCATCTTCGGTCAGCAGCTCGCAGATGTTCATCTGGCTGGTGTTGATGGCGATGGTCACCTGGTCAGGCTTGGGATTCAGCTCCGCCAGCATGTGACGGGTGTCGTAATCCAGCCATTCGGCCGCCTTGCCCTCGCCTTCCGGTGCAAACGAGATGGAGCCGCCGACCTGCAACACCATGTCCGGCACGGCGTCGCGCAGGCGGGCCAGCATCTCGTTGAACATGGACAGGCGCTTGGAACCCTTGCCGTCGGACTCCCGCACATGTACATGGAGTACCGTGGCGCCGGCGTTGTAGCAGTCCACCGCCTTCTGGATCTGGGCATCCATGCTGACCGGAATATCATCCGAGTCCGAAGGAAGCCACTGCGGGCCATAGGGGGCCACCTGGATCACCAGCTTTTCCTGGTTCTCGGGAAGCAGGCTGTCGTCGAGAAAATGCATCGTTGTCTCCTGGATGTGCAGGTCCGCTGCCGTGCGGAACCCGATGCCTTCATTCTGGACAGCATCCCCCCGCTTTGTTTATCCTCACGTCACACATCACGCGCCCCTCGTCATTTGTCAGTGGAAACCCTGAGCCTGAAGCCCCCGGCACGTTCCGTTCCGATCGGAACCCTTGCACGCGTCATCGAAGCATTGGAGGCCCTGGGCACCGACCCATGGCCGATTCTGGCAAGGCATGGCGTGTCGCCGGCCGCCATGCACGAACCGATGGCGCCGGTCGCCCTGTCGGTATGCGCAGCGATCCTCGCTGACGCAGCGGAAGCGTCCGCCTGCCCGCATCTCGGCGTTTTAGTGGGCGCCCGCGCGAATATGGAGAACGCGGGCCCGCTACGCTTGCTGGTCCTGTCCTCCGGCACGGTGCGCGATGCCGTGGAGGGCATTCTTCGCTATGGCCGGATCTGGTACCGGGGCATCGATACCGCGCTGTCCATCCGCGAAGGGTTCGCGTCGTTCTCGGTAGAGATCGACGGCAGCTTCACCGGCCGCGAGGAACTCGCCAGCGCTTACATCGCGGCGAACGTACAGTTGTTCCGCATGTTGCTGGGCAAGGCATGGTCGCCCACTGCGGTCCATCTTTCCCGCCCGTCACCGGTGCGTGCCGGGCCCTACACGGCACATTTCGGCACGCATGCCTTGTTCGGGCAACCCCGCGACGAATTCCTGTTTCCAGCCGAGACGCTCGAGCAGCGTCGCGGTATCACGGACAAGGGGCTGGAGTCGTCCGTGGTCCGGTATCTGAGCGAACTCGAGTCCCATGTGATGCCAGATTTCCTCGGACAGGTCCGACAGGCCATCCGTGACCTGATGCTGCTTGGCGAATGCACGGCAACGCGGCTCGCCTCGCTGTTTGCCGTGCACCGCTTTACGCTGCATCGTCACCTGCAGGACTACGACACCTCTTTCGCGCAACTACTGGACGAAGAACGCGAGGCCCTGGCCGGACGGCTCCTGAGCGGTACGGATATGCCGCTTGGGGATATTGCCGGCGTGCTCGGATTCAAGACGCAGGCCGGATTCAACAAGGCGTTCCTGCGCTGGCGCGGGGTCTCGCCCGGCACCCTGCGCGCCGGACAACGGCGGCGCCCGCGCCTGACGGTGCGTCGCGGTTGACTGGCCCCGGGACCGACATAAGCGTCCGGTAATGCTTTCGCCGTTTTATTTCATTAGTCTGCGGCCTAGCCACGAGGCAGAATTTTCCTCCGCACACGCCTGACATAGCCCCTTATTCATAAGATCCGCGTGTGCCCAGAGGAGACGATATGCATCATCAGATGGCACGGCTGGCCCGCGGGGCCGCAATATTGGCAGCTGCTGCATTAGCGGCAGGTTCCGCCTTTTCGCAGGAAGACTGGCCAGCGCGACCCATCCGCATGGTAGTGCCCAGCCCTGGCGGCAGCGGACCCGACGTCCTGGCGCGCGTGTTTGCCGAGCAGATCTCGCAGGCCCTGAAGCAGCCAGTCGTCGTGGACAACAAGCCCGGCGCCAATGGGCAACTGGCAGTCGATGCCGTGGTACGCGCCCAGCCGGACGGCTATACCGTATTGCTTGCCAGCGCTTCGGCCACGGTCATGAACCAGGCCATCCAGTCCAGGCTGCCATTCAACGTCGTGAATGACCTCGTACCGGTGGCGCAGATCGGGGCCGGTGGTGTATTGCTGGTCGTTGCGCCCGATTTCCCGGCCAGGACGATCAAGGAGTTTGTCGGTGTCGCCAGGGCGAATCCCGGCAAGTACGCTTACGGCACGTGGGGCATCGGTTCGGGCGGCCATCTCGCGATGGCCCAGCTCCAGGCCTTGGCAGGGGTGGAGCTTACCCATGTGCCATACAAGGGTGTGCCGCCCATCATGACCGACCTGCAAGGCGGTGTGCTGAAGGTTGCGTTTGTCGATATCACGACATCGATACCGCTGGTCAAGAGCGGCAAGATCCGCCCGCTGGGCATCACCGGCAAGTCCCGCGCGCCGGCATTTCCCGATGTGCCAACCATGGCCGAACAGGGCTACCCCATGACGAACGAGGGCTGGTACGGCCTGTTCACGCCGAAAGGTACGCCACCCAGGATCGTCACGACGCTGAACCGGGAGATCAACAAGGCATTGCGTTCGCCCGCACTGGCGTCGCGGTTTCAGCAGCTCAATATGGTGGCGGAGCCGCCGCTGACGAGTCCGGAGGAATTCGCTCGCACCGTGCGCAACGACTATGCCACGTGGGCCAATGTCGTGAAGGTCAACAAGATTCAGCCGGAATAGCGCGCGGCTCGCGTGGCACCGGCGGCTGCTGCGCCCGCCTTCTCAGCCCGCCACGGCGAGTTCCGCGCAATGCTGGATGACATCGATGGCGGGAGACGGCGCCTTGCCCGCCATCGTGAATGTGGAGACGGGCAGCAGCACGCCCGGAATCTCCAGTGGCAGGATGCGGGCAAGTCCACGCTCCTCGTAATGGCGTGCGAGGCGTCCCGTCACCACCGCCACGGCCTGCATATCGTCGAGCAACCCCAGCACCAGGCCCGCCGATACCGATTCGACCGGGCTCACCGGCCCGGCCACCTTCATCCGCCGGAAAGCGGCCTCCAGGCTCTGTCGCAGCCGCGCGGTACGCGGCGGCACCACCCATGGAAACGCCGCCAGGTCGGCCCATGTCACTTGGCGACGCGTGGCGTGCGGATGATGCCGGCTGACGATCACGCGCATCACTTCATCGTAAAGATGGCGTTGGGCGATATCGTCGGCGACAGAGCGATCCGCCAGGGCGCCCAGCACGATATCGAGCCGCCCGGTGCGCAACTGTCCCATCAGCACATCCATCGGCGCTTCATAGACCGCGATATTGAGCGCCGCCATGCGCGCCCTTGCGAGCGCGACGATGCGTGGCACCAGCGACCAGGTCGTGCCCGGCATGGCGCCCACGGCCACCGAAGCGGATGCGCCCTGCCCCAGCGCCAGCAATTCATCGCCGGCGCGATCGAGTTCGTCGAGGATCGACTGCGCATAACGGACGAAGCACAGCCCGTGCGGTGTGGGTTCGATGCCGCGGGGCTGCCGTACGAACAGCGGGTAGCCAAGCCCCTCTTCCACTTCCGCCAGGGCCTTCGAGACCGCCGGCTGCGTGATGTTCAGGGCGTTGGCCACACGAGCCACCTGCCGGTATTCCTCCAGTGCCATTACCAGACGGAGATGACGCAGCTTCAGACCGGTACGAAGAAAACCTATGGCATCCATGGGTGAAATCCCTGAAATAAGCAATTCGTTGAGATTGCACCCGGAAAGCCGGGGCATCGAAAAGCGGCAGATATTACCGTACGGTTAGGCCAGGACCACCATTTTTCATTATTCATCCGCGCTTGCCGTTTGCACAATGCCCTCACCAGCCACATCGTGGCCCGGACCCAAGAGAATCAAGGAGACGAAGATGGCAGCAACGCAAGACCTGGCGGAACCGCGGGTTGTCGATACGCCAGCGGCCTGGACCGCCGCGCAAATGGCCGGCCTGAAATCGGAATGGGTCATCCGCCTGAGCGACGACGACATCGCGCAACTGGATGCGGCCCTGGCTCATGCAAAAGCCCTTGGCCTGTCCGTCCCGACCATTGGCAAGGACACGTTCCCGCTCGGCAGCCTCGCGGCAAAGCTCGAAGACGTACGCCAGCGGCTGGAACAGGGGCTTGGCGTGGTGCTGCTGCGCGGCCTGCCCGTGGAGCGCTATTCGAAGATGGATGCCGGGGCCATCTACTGGGGTATTGGCATGCATCTGGGACGAGCCGTGGCACAGAACGCGTATGGCGATGTGCTTGGCCATGTCTGGGACCTGGGCAAGGACCCCAAGGAAGACATGACGGCGCGCGGCTACCAGTCCCGCCACCGGCTGCCGTTTCACACCGATGGCGCCGACGTGGTCGGGCTGCTGTGCCTGCGCACCGCCAAGCGAGGGGGCATGAGCAGCATCGCCAGCTCCATGGCCATTCATAACGCGATGTTGCAGGAGCACCCCGAGATGCTGGCGCGCCTCTATCGGGCCTTCGCGTTCGATCGCCGCCACGAGGAAGCGCCGGGGCAGGCGCCGTTCACCATGACCCACGTTTTCTCATGGCACAACGGCCGGCTGTTCAACAGGTACATCCGCAGCTTCATCAATACCGCACAGCGTTTCCCGGAGGCACCGCGCCTCAGCGCCGAAGACATGGCGGCGCTGGACCAGTTCGACGCCTACACCCAGGATGCCCGCTTTCGCATCGACATGGAACTGGCGCCGGGCGACATGCAGTTCCTGAACAACTACGTGGTCCTGCATTCGCGCACGAGCTACGAGGACCACCCCGAACTCGATCGCAAGCGCCACTTGCTGCGCCTGTGGCTCTCTACGCCCGGCCTGGCCGACGTGCCGGATAGCTTCCGCTTGCGCTACATGCTCACCGACACCTGGGCCAGGAATCCGCGCCCACCCATCTATGACGTCAACCAGATCATGGGCGTCACCACCCACTGAGCCCCCCATCACATCGCGCAATACAGGAACAGAACGCACCATGACAACTTTGCTCGGAAAGACGGCTTGGATCACTGGCGGCGCCAGTGGCATCGGGCGCGCCTGCGCGCTATCGCTGTGGCGCGCGGGGGCGACGATCGTCGTATCGGCTCGCACACAGACCGCGATTGACGCCCTGGTGCGCGAATGTGGCAACGAACGCGTCATCGCCCTGCCACTGGATGTCGCGGATCGCCGCGCGGTGGAGGCGGCGGCCCGCCAGCTGCAGGAACGCGTTGGGGCAATCGACATCCTCGTCAATGCGGCGGGCATCAACGTCGCCAACCGCAAGCTGACGCGCCTGACGCCAGCCGACTGGGACCAGGTCATCGACATCAACCTCAACGGCGCCTTCTATTGCATGCACGCGGTGCTGCCGGGGATGCGCGACAAGGGCGCTGGCACCATCATCAATATTTCCTCCTGGGCCGGCCGCTTTGCCTCCGCGCTGACCGGCGCGGCATACGGCGCAAGCAAGCATGCCATGGCCGCCATGACGATGTCCGTGGCCATGGAGGAATGCGCGAACGGCATTCGCGCCTGCGCGATCTATCCCGGAGAAACCGCCACACCGATTCTGGTCAACCGACCCACCCCGCCATCGGCGCAAGACCTTGCACGGATGCTGCAGCCGGAGGACGTCGCCGCCGCGGTGGATTTTGTCCTCGCGTTGCCGGCACGCGCCACCGTGAACGAACTGGTCATCAGCCCGACCTGGAACCGCGCATTCCTGGGGTTTCAGCCCCCGCCCAGGCGCGACTGACTGACACCGCAGGCACCCCGGAGATCAACCGCCCCCGTTGCACGTTGCGCTGGCGCGTTGCCGGGTTGCCGCGGCAACGAGACACCAGGAGTACACGATGAACCGAAGAAACTGTCTTCATGCACTGTTGTCGATGGCATCGATGGCAAGCCTGCCGTGGAGTCCCCGGGCCCGCGCGGCGTCCTGGCCGTCACGGGCATTGCGCATGATCGTGCCTGGCGGCGCCGGCTCGGGCACCGACCTGATGGCCCGGCTCTTTGCCGAGCCGCTGGGTCGCGCGCTGGGGCAACCAGTGGTGGTCGAGAACCGTCCGGGCGCCAACGGCGTCATCGGCAACGACATGGCCGCGAAGGCGGCACCTGACGGCTACACGCTGCTGTTCAGCAACGCCTCGGCGATCGCCGTCAATGCCGCACTGCGCGACGCGCTGCCCTATGACACGTTCAGGGACCTGGCACCCGTGGTCCAGGTCAGCGCCGGCGGTGTGCTGCTGGTGGCCGCCGCCGGCACGCCGGTGCGCGATCTCGGCACGTTCGTGGACTATGTCCGTCAGCATCCGGACGTGGCTTACGGCACGTGGGGCATCGGCTCGACCGGACACCTGACGATGGAAGCCATTGCCCATGCGAAGGGACTTCGCCTGCGCCACGTGCCTTACAAGACCATGGGACAACTGCTGACCGACCTGCAGGGCGGCGTGGTCAGGCTGGCATTCGTCGATGCGAGATCGCCCGTTCCGCTGGTTCAATCCGGCAAGCTCGTGCCGATCGCGATGACGGGCACGCGCCGCACGCCCCTGCTGCCCGGCGTCGGCACGCTCAAGGAACAGGGTTTCGATTTCGACCTGGATGGCTGGTATGGATTCTTTGTCCCCTCTGGCACTTCGGGCACTACGGTGGCGCGGTTCAATCTCGAAATCGCACGGATCATGCAGGACCCCGCGTCCCAGGCCGCGTTCTCGCGGCAGGGCGTGGTGTGGGTGCCGAGAAACTCGCCTGACGCGTTCGCAAGCGTGATTCGCCATGATGTGCAGGCGTGGAAGCGCATCGTGGCTGCAGCGCATGTTCAGGCGGATTGAGCCATGTACCCGGACAGGCGCAGATAAAAACAGGTGACGCCAGGATAAGCGACATCAGCGGATGACCGCCACAATCCATGCGACGAACGATGCGAGATCTCACCATGAAAATGCAGGACAAAGTAGCCCTTGTGACCGGAGTGGGCCCCGGGCTTGGCAAGGCCATTGCCGTCACTCTGGCACGCGAGGGGGCAAGCGTGGTGATCTGCGACATCGACGAGGGCGCCCTCGCAGACGCGCAGCAGGCCATCGAAGCAGCAGGCGGTGCATGCCTGGCGGTACGTTGCGACGTGTCGTCGAGCGACGAGGTCAGTAACATGTTTGCCGCCGCCGTCGCGCGCTTCGGAACCGTGCACGCGCTCGTCAACAATGCCGCGCTGGTGCCGAACCGCCCGATCGATACGGAACGCCGCAACCGGTTCTACGCCTACATGCAGACTCCGGTCGCACGCGATACGCTGGCATTCACCAGCGAGATCTCCGACGCGGAATGGATGCGGTACTGGGGCGTGAATGTGCACGGCGTCTTCTTCTGCACGCGTGAAGCACTCAGGCTCATGCAGCCACAGCGCTACGGACGCATCGTGAATATTGCGTCTGTCGCCGGCACGTCCGCAAAAAGCGCGCACAGCCCGCACTACAGTGCAACCAAGGGAGCCGTGATTGCGTTCAGTCGCTCCGTCGCCATGGAAGTGGCGGGTGCCAACATCTTCGTCAACGTGATGGCGCCAGGTGGTGTAGCCACACCAGACTTCAACGCCTACCTTGACGGCATTGGCGATGCAGGCAAGAACCGGCTCTGGCAAGGCTGCCCGTCCGGGCGCTTTGGAACACCAGAGGAATATGCCAGCACCGTACTGCATCTGGCCAGCGATGAGCACTACCTGGTGGGACAGGTCGTGAGTCCCAACGGCGGATCGGTCATCTGAGTTCAGTATTGACGCTAGCCACCTCCCGATCCGTAGACCCCACGAATCGGCGATGAACCCTTTCTTGCTCCTCGGCGTGTCCCGCGGGGTGTGGTGATGACGGGTTGTCGCCTGTCGCCCAACCTCTGCTTACCCCTCCTGAGCCCCGTCTGCGCCTAAACTGGAAAATCCCGGGCCGCACGCCCACGTACCGGAGCGCCTTATGCCAGACGCCGCCATCACGGCCGCCGACCATGCTGTCGGCCCCGACACCGCCAGGGTCACCGTCGTCGAGTACGGCGACTTCGAATGCGAATACTGCCGCATGGCCTACGGCGCCATGAAGATCCTGATGGAGCACTACGGCCCGCAGGTACGCTTCGTCTACCGCCACTATCCTATGTCGCACTGGCATCCGTCGGCCGAAGCCGCCGCCGAATGCGCGGAAGCGGCCGGCGCGCAGCAGAAGTTCTGGCAGATGTACCGCCTGCTGCACGAAAAGCCGGAAGGCCTCAAGCCCGACGCGTTGCGCCACTACGCCGGCATGCTCGGCATGGACCTGGACCGCTATGACCAGGACATGTCCGGGCACGCGCACCTGCCGCACATCCGCGACGACATGCGCGGCGCCACGCGATGGCAGGTGCGCGGCACGCCGTCATTTTTCGTCAATGGCGTGGTGCAGGATGTGACGTTCGGCATGGAGCGGCTGCAGCGGGCGATTGATGTGGCGCTAGCCGCCTAGCACTTCCGCCGCCAGCTCGCTCTCCAGCCATTCGCGAAAACGCCGCACGCCGCTGCGGGCATTGGGCGACTCGACGATGCGATAGGTCATGCCGTCGGACACGTACTGCGGCAGCACGACCTCGAGCCGTCCGCTGCCGAGCAGCGGCAGGACCAGCGGTGTGCGTCCGATGGCCACGCCCGCGCCCTGCGCCGCGGCGTTGAGCACGTGCTCGTATTGCGAGAAGTAGAGGCAAGGCTGGCGGGCTGACTGCGCCAGGCCAAGGCGCGCATACCATTCGGGCCACGACATCCACGGGAAGCGGCCGGCCGGATCGTGGAATACCAGCAGGGGCTGGCGGACGAGGTCCGCCACGTCACGCACGCGGGCGGCCACGGCCGGCGCCGCCACCAGCATCAGGCGTTCGCGCAGCAAGGGTGTTTCATCGGGTGCGGCCGGCGCCAGGCGGATGGCAAGGTCAAAGCCCTCGCGCTCAAGGTTGGCATTGGCTTCCGACGCATCCACGCGCACGTCGATGCCCGGCGCGATGGCCGTGAAGCGCGCGAGCTTGGGGACCAGCCACAGCGATGCGAACGACGGCGTGGTGGTCACGGCGATCGAGACGCGCTCCGTGGACAGCAGGCGGTCTACCGCATCGCCGAGCTGAGCGATCGCGGCCCGCGCGGCTTCATAGAGCTGGCGGCCTTCGGCGGTCAGGGCGAGCCCCTTGCCGCCACGCACGAACAGCGCAACCTCCAGCACGTCTTCCAGGCTCTTGACCTGCTTGCTCACGGCCGACTGGGTCAGGCACAGCTCTTGCGCGGCGGCGGTGAAACTCAGATGGCGCGCGCTGCTTTCGAAGCCGCGGATGGCATCGAGCGAGATCGCACGCAAGGCGTTGGCACTGGCCTGGCTCAGGAGGGTCATGACGGGCAGGAATACCTCGGATGAAAACACTTCCGGCCACGCCGGCCGGATCGCGCCAACAATGATGTCACGGACTTGCCTTCCCGTCAGGCCGCAAGGAGATCGCCGTGACAACGAAGCAACTGTGGACCCTTGGCGGTGCCGCGACCTGCACGATCAGGCTGCATGTCGGCGACTGCCTGCGCTGCCTGCACGGACAGGTCTGGATCACGCGCGAAAGCGCGGACCGCGACGAAGCCGTGCGCGACATCGTGCTGAACGCCGGCGAGCACCTGCGCGCGGAGGCGGCCATCACCTGCTTTGTTTCAGCCTTGCGTCGCCGGCCCGCCTGCGTAGCGGTCGATGCCGAAGCTCCGGCCAGACAGTCGCCCAGCGCTGTCGCCCATTCTCTCCTGGAGGAAAGCCACACATGACGGACCTGATAGAAGCCGAACGCCATGGCCAGCACATGCTGCTGGTCCTGAACCGGCCAGAAAAGCTCAACGCGCTCAGCTACCCACTGATCGATGCGCTGATGGCGCGGCTCGATGCCGCCGAGGACGATGACAGCGTGCGCTGCGTGATCCTGACCGGCAAGGGCACGCGTGCCTTCAGCGCGGGCGCCGATATCGCCGGCTTTGCACCGGACCTGGAGGCGTCGCCGGAACAGGCGCTGCGCCGCTTCCTGATGCGCGGACAGGCGCTGACACGCCGTATCGAGACATTCCCCAAGCCGGTGATCGCGGCCATCAACGGGCTGGCGTTCGGCGGGGGCTGCGAAATGACGGAGGCCTGCAGCCTCGCCGTCGCCGCGGAACATGCCACCTTCGCCAAGCCCGAGATCCGGCTCGGCTTTCCACCGACGTTCGGCGGCACGCAGCGGCTGCCGCGGCATGTTGGGCGCAAGCGCGCCAACGAGATGATCCTGACGGGCGACGCGATCAGCGCCGCCGAGGCGGAGCGGATCGGGCTGGTCAACCGCGTGGTGTCCGCCGGCACGCTGTTGCGGGCCTGCCTCGACCTGGCGGACCGGATCGCACGGCACTCGCCCATTGCTGTCACCGCCTGCCTGCGAGCGGTCACGCGCGGCATCAATGTGCCGGTCGACGAGGGGCTGGCGATCGAAGCCATGCAGTTCCGCGTAGCCGCCGCCAGCGCGGACGCGCGCGAAGGTACGCGCGCGTTCCTGGAGAAGCGCGAGCCGGTTTTCACCGGCCGCTGAAGCTCAGGCGCTTCAGGCTTCGAGCTTTGCCGCCGCGTCGCGCAGCGCGGTGCGCAGGCCTTCTTCCACCACCGGGTGGTAGAACGGCATGGCCAGCATCTGCGCGATGGTCAGGCCCTGCTGGCAGGACCACGCCAGCAGGTGCGCGATGTTCTCCGCCCGCGGGCCGGTCCATTCGGCGCCCAGGAAGCGGCCGGTCGCCTTGTCGGCATACACGTGCATCAGGCCACGGTTTTTCAGCATGACGCGGCTGCGGCCCTGGTCCTCGAAGCTGACCTCGCCGGTGACGAAGCTGCCTTCGGCCAGGTCGGCAAAGCGCTGGCCGACCATGGCGATCTGCGGATCCGAGAACACCACGGCGATCGGCGCGCGGCGAGCCAGCGGCTTCACCCGGGGGTACGTGGCGGCGTTCTCGCCAGCGGCCTTGCCTTCATCGGCGGCTTCGTGCAGCAGTGGCAGGATGTTGTTGGCGTCGCCCGCAATGAACACCGGCGCTACGCCGCACTGCAGCGTGGCGGGATCGAACAACGGCACGCCGCGCGCATCCAGTTCCAGGCCGGCGTTCTCCAGACCCAGCCCGCGCACATTCGGTTCGCGGCCGGTCGCGGCCAGCACGTAGTCGAAGGTCTCCGTGACGGACTTGCCGTCGCGGTCGGTGTAGGTGATGCGGGCCAGCTCGCCATCGCGCGCCATGTCCGTGACATTGGCCTCGGTATCGAGGTAGAACTCCTTGCGGAAGGTCTCGTTCGCGTAGCGGCGGATGACAGGGTCGGTCAGCGGACCCAGCGAACCTCGCACACCGAAGACGCGGACCCGCACGCCGAGGCGCGACAGTGCCTGGCCCAGCTCCAGGCCGATCACGCCGGGACCGAACACGGCCACGCTGCGCGGCAGGTCGTCCCAGGCAAACACGTCGTCATTGACGATGAGGCGGTCGCCGAACACATTGAACGGTGCCGGCACGACCGGACGCGAACCGGTGGCGATCACCACGCGGCTGGCACGCACGGTGACGTCCCCATCGGCGGCAGCCACCTCCAGAGTGGTGTTGTCGACGAAGCGCGCATAGCCACGTATGCGGTCCGCCTCGGGGATGGTCTCCACGCCGCGTACGACGAAGCCGACGAAGCGGTCGCGCTCGCTGCGGACACGCGCCATGACCTCGCGGCCATCGATGCGGATATTGCCATCCACGTGCACGCCGAACGCCGCCGTGTGGCGCAGTTCGTGCGCGGCTTCGGCGGCGGCGATCAGCAGCTTGGACGGCATGCAGCCCACGCGGGCGCAGGTGGTGCCATACGGGCCGCCTTCGATGATCACGGCGCGCTTGCCCGCGGCAATGGCGGCGCGGTAGGCGGCGAGTCCGGCGGTGCCCGCTCCGATGACGGCGACGTCGGTCTGGATGGTCTTCATGGCGTACGGTTCCTTCGCTTCAGTGATTTTGTTCGAGATCGATCTGACATCAATCGGCGGACTGGATGGCGCCACGCGGACAGCGCGGCGCCATCGGGTCCGGCGACTGCCGGACCGCGCAAGGGCGGTCGTGACAGGAATTACTGGCCCAGGTACTGCTCGAGCGCGGCGGCACCGCCGATCAGCCTGCCGTTGATGAACACCTGCGGCGCGGTCATTTCACCGGACACGGCACCGAGAACCTTGCCGCGCACCTTGTTGTCTAGCGGCACTTCGATGTATTCGTAGCCGGCGTCCGAGAGCTGCTGCTTGGCCTTGGCGCAGAACGAGCAGCCCACCTTGGAGAACACCACCACCTGGTCCGGGCGCTTGGCGTCGGGGGCGATGTGGTTCAGCATGGTGTCGGCGTCGGAGACCTTGAACGGGTCGCCCGGCTCGTCCGGCTCGATGAACATCTTCTCGACCACGCCGTCGCGGACCAGCATCGAATAGCGCCAGCTGCGCTTGCCGAAGCCCAGGTCGGCCTTGTCCACCAGCATGCCCATGCCTTCGGTGAACTCGCCGTTGCCGTCGGGGATCATGGTGATGTGCTGGGATTCCTGGTCCTTGGCCCACTCGTTCATCACGAAGGTGTCGTTGACCGAGACGCACAGGATCTCGTCAACACCCTGCTTCGCGAACGCCGGCGCCAGTTCGTTGTAGCGTGGCAGGTGGGTCGACGAGCAGGTCGGCGTGAAGGCGCCGGGCAGCGAAAACACGACGACGGTCTTGCCGTTGAACAGTTCACCGGTGGTGACGGTCTTCCACTCGTTGTCCTGGCGGATGCGGAAAGCGACATTGGGAACGCGTTGGCCTTCACGGGATTGCAGCATCGGAATCACTCCTTGGTTTCGGTGGTCTGCTGCGTGTTGCAGCGATGGACCCGATTGTGGAGATCCCCATGTGATTTGTATAATTCATCGTTTCAACAGCATCGATTGTCATCACCTATCAATCCCGGATTAGCCTCCCCTGATGGACAGGGGAAAGCGTCTCATAACACACATAAACTTCACAATGATCCAGACAAGTGCCCTATCATGCGGCCATCTGTTGACATCATCGGAATCACCATGGCGCTCATGACCCGCCCTGTCAGCCTGCAATCCGGCCGCCGGCTGATCCCCCTGCTGCCCCTGCTGGTGCTATCGCTGGCACTGGCCTGCCCGGCCGCCGCGGAGACGCTGCGCAAGCCAGCCCTGGATGCGCTGATCGCCGCCAACAAGTCCGGCGCGCCGGCGAGCCTGGAAGCGTTCCTGACCAGCGCTGCCAAGGCAGAGCCTGCGGTGGCGCCGGCCGTGGCTGCCTGGCAGGCAGGATCGCCGCTCAGCGGCGAAAACCTCGTCAATATCGGTCGCCTGCTCGGTGTCTACAACCGGCTGCACAACGAAGCGGCGGTCATCGACACCATTGGCAAGATGGTTGTGTTGCGCACCGTGCGCGACGAGAAGATCCCGCAGCACGAGAACCCCGCCATCATCGAATTCGGCAAGCTCGTCGAAGGCATGGCGAAGTCCTTCGGGCTGGTCTATCGCAACGTCGACAACCGCGTGTTCGAAGTCACGTTGCCCGGCACCGGCCTGGACACCTTCGGCATCCTGACCCATGCGGACGTGGTGCCGGCCGTCGCCGACGAATGGGTGCTGGACAACGGCACGAAGCTCGATCCGTTCGCCGTCACGCGCGTGGGCGGCTACCTGTACGGCCGCGGCACCATCGATGACAAGGGCTCGATTGCCGCGGCGCTCTACGCCATGAAGACCGTCAAGGAAAGCGGCGTGCCGCTGGAGCGCAGCCTGCGCCTGATGATCGAGACCACCGAGGAAACCGGTGGCGACGGCATGAAGTACTACCGCGAACACAACGCGCTGCCCGACTACAACATCGTGCTCGACAGCAAATACCCGGCCGTGGTGGCCGAGAAGGGCTCGGGCGCGCTGCGCGTCATGTTCCCGACGCTGGCCACGGATGGCAAGCGGCCGGCCATCGTGGCCATGCGCGGCGCGGCGTCGGCGAACAGCGTGCCCGAGACCGCCGTGGCGCGCATCGCCGGCGGCAATCCGGCCGCCGTGATGACCGCGCTCGAAGGCGCCCGCGCTGCGTTCATCCGCAAATACACGCCGCAGGGCGGCAAGTTCAGCATCGACGTGAAGCGCGACGGCAATGACGTCGAGGTCAAGGTAACGGGCGTGTCCGCACACGGCTCGCGTCCCGAAGAAGGCGTCAACCCGCTGCCCCGGCTGGCCCTGTTCCTGCAGACATCCGGCCTGCAACTGGCCGACAACCAGTACCTGCGGGCCTCCCGCTATATCAGCGACCTGTACGGGCTGGGCTACCTTGGCGAGAAGATGGGTCTGGCCTATCGCGACCCGTTCATGGGCCCGCTGACCATGTCGCCCAACCAGATCCGCGAGCAAGGCGAATTCCTGGAAGTCACCACCAATGTGCGCATGCCGCGCGGCAGCACGCCGGAGGCGCTGAGTGGCAAGGCGGCGCAACGCATCTACAAGTGGGCAGCGTCCACGGGTTCCACGGTCGAGATCAAGCATGACCAGGGCAACTGGATGGCGCGCGACCCCAAGGGTGCCTGGCTTTCCACCCTGCTCAACATCTTCGGCGACACCACCGGGCTCGAAGCCAAGCCCGTGGCCACCGCCGGCAGCACCACCGCCAAGCTGCTGCCCAATGCCATCAACTTCGGTCCGGCCATGCCCGGCAAGAAGTACACCGCGCACAACGCGAAGGAGTACAAGGAAGTCGCCGATCTCGACCTGGACCTGCAGATGTTCACCGAGATGATGGTGCGGATCGGGAACCTGGGAAAGATGCAGTAGGGGGCAGCGTTCAGGCGGCTTGCGTTACGGGCAACCCGGCAAGAAAGCTGTGGATCTGCGCGACCACGGCCGCGCCCTCGCCGACCGCGGCGGCGACGCGCTTGGTCGAACCCGAACGCACGTCGCCGATCGCGAACACGCCCGGCACGCTGGTCTGCAGGGGATACGGCACCGCGGACGCGCAGCCCAGCGTCCCCCCACCTGTGCGCACGAAGCCCTTGTCGTCGGTCTCCACATTGCAGGTACGCAGCCACGACGCGTTGGGATCGGCACCGATGAACAGGAACAGGTGCCGCACCGGCAGCGAAACCAGTTCGTCGCTTTCGGCGGGCGCGTGATAGCGCACTTCAGAGAGCCAGCCATCTCCATTCAGCGCACGGATTTCCGCATGGCAGTGAAGCTGTACGTTTGGCAGTCCCGCAATCCGGTCGATCAGGTAGCGCGACATGGTGGCGGCCAGCCCCTGGCCGCGCACCAGCATATGCACCTGCGCCGCATGCGTCGCCAGGTAGACCGCAGCCTGTCCGGCCGAGTTGCCGCCGCCCACGAGCATGACGGGCTCGTTCTTGCACAGCTTGGCCTCCACGGGCGAGGCCCAGTAGTACACGCCGCACCCCTCGAAGCGCTCCAGCGCGGCAATCGCCGGCCGGCGGTATTGGGCGCCCGTGGCGATCACCACCGTGTGTGTCGGGATCATGCGGCCATCGGCCAGCTCCAGCCGGATCGGGTCCATGCCGCAATGCAGGGCCTTGACCTCGAGCGGAATGGCAATGTGGGCGCCGAACTTCAGCGCCTGCACAAACGCGCGCCCCGCCAGCGCCTGGCCTGAAATGCCGGTAGGAAAGCCAAGGTAGTTTTCGATCCGCGCGCTGGCACCGGCCTGCCCGCCCGGCGAACGGCAATCGATCACGGCCACCGACAGGCCTTCCGACGCGGCATACACGGCCGTGGCCAGGCCGGCCGGGCCGGCGCCCACCACGATCACGTCATAGACGTGCGCCGGGTCGAATTCGGGCAGCAGCCCCAGGCAGGAGGCAAGCTGCCCTTCGTCGGGCGCGCGCAGCACGCGCCCGTCCGGGCAGATCACGAGCGGGAAGTCCGAGGCCGGCGCGTTCGCGAACTCGCTCAGGCCCGAGCAATCGCGCTCGGTGTCCATGTCGATCACCGTGTGGGGATGCCCGTTGCGGCGCAGGAACGCCTGCAGCGCCAGCAGCATTGGCTCCGTGCCGTGCCCGACCAGCACCGGACCGCTGCCGGACTCGATCAGCCCGACACGGCGCAGGATCAGCGCGCGCATGATGCGCTCGCCCAGTTCGGCCTCTGCCACCAGCAGCGCGCGCAGCCGGTCGGGCGGGATGACGAACCCCTCGGAATCGGTCAGCGCGCGGCCGTCCACCAGTGACGGGCGCCCCGTCAGGGTACCGACTTCGGCGGAGAACATGCCCGGCCCGATATCCGTGACCAGGTGCTCGCGCCCGAGCCCGTCGCGGCGGATGATCTGGATGCTGCCGCTGACCACCACGTACATGCCGCGGCCCGCCTGCCCGACCGAAAACAGCTGGTCGCCGGCGTGCCAGCGCTGCGGTGTGCCGAAGTGGCGCATCCGCGCGACTTCCTCGGCGCTGAGCGTCGGGAACATCTGGTGCAACCGGGATTCCAGCGTGGAATATGGCGCGTCGAGGCTGGCTGCCGCCTCCGTGCCCTGCCCTTCCACGCCCGCCGTCAGTTCCGCCTGCGCCATGCTTGCCCCCGCTCACTCAAGGATTTGTCGACTCTCGCGCACACCGGTCGCTGCCAGCGGTCGCACCTCATCGATAGTAGTCCGCGGCGGCGCGAATGCGAGGGCAAGGCCGCGTGGCGGGCGCAGGCAGTTGCGTATTGCGCCAGCTTGCGCTTGAATGTCCGCCTTGCCGGCTTCGGCTTACCGCACCACGACACGAACCCCTGATGAGCTCAACGCCCGCATCTCCTTCCCGCCAGCCAATCCGTACCCTGACCCCGATCGAAGGACGCGTACTCGGCGTACTGCTGGAAAAGCAGCACACCGTGCCCGACACCTACCCGCTCTCGCTCAATGCGCTGACCGCTGGCTGCAACCAGAAGACGGCGCGTTCGCCGGTCATGAACGTCACGGAAGCGGAAGTGGTGATGGCCATCGACAGCCTGAAAGGCCTGAGCCTGGTATTTGAAGGCAGCAGCAGCCGCGTGCCGCGCTTTGAACACAATATGGGTCGCGTGCTGGGCGTGCCCTCGCAATCGGCCGCGCTGCTGGCCATGCTGCTCCTGCGCGGGGCGCAGACAGCGGCCGAACTGCGCCTGAACACGGTGCGCCTGCATTCTTTTGCGGATATCTCGTCGGTCGAAGCCTTCCTGGACGAACTGGCAGAACACGAACCGCCCTATGTCGTGAAGCTGGCCCGCGCGCCGGGCGAGCGCGAGCATCGCTGGATGCACCTGCTTGGCGGCGAAGTCAGTGTGGAAAGCCTGGCCGCGAGCGGGCCTGCCGCGGCGGAAGAGAGTGTCGCGCCCTCCGAGCTCGAACGGCTGCGCGCCGAGCAGCGCGAGCTTTCCAACCGGGTCCAGCGACTGGAAGCACTGGTCGAGCACATGGCCAGCCAGCTTGGCATCGACCCTGACGCCCTGCCCGGCTGACCTTGGATAGCCGGGGAGACCCAGCCCGGCTATCGTGCGGGATTAGCCAGATGCACTCATTGAACCGAGCTGCTGCGTCAGGTAGCTGCTCGTGTTCTTCATCTGCGACATGATCATGTCCAGCTGCGTGAACTGCTGGCGATAGTTGTCGATCGTGGCGTTGACCATGGTTTGGGTCGAGTCGTACTGCGCGCTCAGGTCCTTCAGCGTCCGGTTGATGCCGTCGGTCGCGGAAGTCAGCGCGCCATTGGTACCGGTCATCGCCGAGACCAGATTGCCGATCGCGTTGCCAAAGCCGGTCTTGCCGTCGCTGTTGCTGAACAGCGCCGCCACGCCGGCCATATTGCTGGTCATCGCCGTGGACAGCTTGTCGGTGTCGAGCGACAGGGTGCCGTCAGTCTGGAAGGCGACCCCGACCTGGGACAGCACGGTCAGCGCATCCTTGCCCCCGGCCTGCGGCGTATCGAGTGCCTCCCGGATCTGCGTCTGGATGTTGCGCAGCACGCCGTCGCCGGTCAGCGGCGAGGCCTGCTGGCCCTGCGCGGCGGTCGGGTCGAACGCGGACAGGCTGGTCTCCGTGCTCTGGAGGCTGTTATAAGCCGTGACGAACGCCTGGACGCCGCTCTCGATGGCCGCGGTGTCGTGCTGAACGCTGACGACCGATATGCCGGTCTGCGACAGGGACATGGTCAGCCCCTGGATCGCCGACACCTGGTTGCTGGCGCTCTGGATGGCGATATTGTTGACCGACAGCGTCGCATCGCGCGCGGCGACGGTCTGCTCAAGGTTCTGCGTGCCGGCGGGGTCATTGGCCACCAGGCCGGCCAGCGCATTGCCGCCATCCGAGGAGGTCGCGGAAATGCGCATGCTGTTGGTGGCGCCGGTGTCGTTGGCAGTCAGCACCAGGCGATACGGCGAGCCAGAGCCGTCATTCAGGATCGTCGCCGTCACGCCGGCATTGGCCGAGTTGATGGCGTCGCGGATGCCTTCGAGCGAGTCATGGCTGCTGTCGATGTTGATATCGACGCCCGTACTGCCGTCCTTGGCCGCAAAGGTCGCGCCGGTGTATTTGCCATAGGTTGCACTGCTGCTGTCGGTATCGACCGTGCCGCCGCTGATCGTGCCGAAATCGATGTGGATCGTGCCGGTGCCGATCGCCGCATCCTCCTTGGCCTGCCCTGCACTGACCAGCGACTGCGCCTGGGCCAGCGCGGTGACATCGACCGTATACGTACCCGGTGACGCGCCGGTGGTGCTCGAAGCACTCAATACGTCGGTGTTGCTCGATGCGATCTTGGTCGCGTTGAAGAAATCCGGCTGGCCGAGCCTGGCCGCGGCAGACTGGAAGGCGCTAAGCGCGCTACTAAGAAGCGTTAGACAGCATGAGCGATGGGATCGACGTGGCACCCAAGGTCGGCGAGACGTTTGAGCAGGCGTCGAATTGTTTTCTCGGCATGATGGCGGTCGA
>NZ_CAJPUY010000040.1 GCF_905397275.1 Cupriavidus yeoncheonensis
CCTGCTGGCCCGCCGTCAGCGCATCGGCCTTGCCGTTGTCGAGCGTGTAGGTCCAGGCGCCGCTACCGCTGTCAAACGTGAAGGTACCGTAGGTGCCCGTGAGGCTCTCGGGCGCCACCGCGGCAAAATGCGCCTGACCAGCGTCCACATCATGCACGGTCAGCGTGCCGCTGGCCAATGCAACATTCTCCGGCGCATTACCGGCACTGGCAGCAGCTTCCGATACTGCCGTATGTTCATTGGCTGAGGCGGTGATCGTCGCACCGTCGTTGGCACCCGTGATCCGGATGCTCAAGGTCGAAGCCATACTCGCCTGGCCGTCTGTGGCGCTGTAGCTGAACACATCCTGGACATGTTCGCCGTCACAAAGAGCCTGCACCTTACTGCTGCCATTGTTCAGCGTATAGGAATAGGTGCCATCGGCACTTAGGGTCAGCGTACCGTACTGCCCCGTGTAGGTGCCGGGATTGACTACTGCCAGAGCATTGCCGTCCACGTCGCTGTCATTCGACAGGACGTTGCCGCTGATCGGATTCGGCGAGTTATCCTCCCGGATGCCATTCGCGTCCTCGGCGGCAACGGGTGCGTGGTTATCATAGCCGGCAAAGTCAGACTTGGTCAGCTCGTGCGTGCCGTTGAGCCGAATCACCATTTCCGCCGTGGCGGGATTGCCGTCGACATCCACATAGACGTAAGTATTGCCGCCGGATTGCTGGAACCATGCGCCATGAGCCGTGGGTGTACGCCCGCCCCATGCGAAGCCGGCATCGCCCAGGACCGGACGGAGATCGATGTGGTCGGAGCCGCGGACAAAGTCGGTAATGACGTCCATGCTGGCAGCGGTGGAATCCGATACCGAGGCATAGACGAACACGTCGTTGCCGCGGCCGCCGCTGAGCGTGTCGGCGCCTGCACCGCCCTGGACGGTGTCGTTGCCACCCTCGCCGTAGATGGTGTCGTTGCCGTTGCCGCCGAACAGGAAGTCGTTGCCCCCGATTTCTGCGTTGTTGCCATTGTCGCCGTAGATCAGGTCGTCGCCGTTGCCGCCATAGATTCGGTCATTGCCGGGCTGGGGCGACTCGTGGCCGCGGCCGGCCAGGTAGTCGGCATAGGTGTCGAAGCCGTCGCCGTACAGCGTATCGCCGCCGTTGTCGGTTCCGTTCGCGCCGGGGGCGCTGTCGATGCTGCCGATCACATCGTCACCGCTGCCGCCATAGACTGCATCGACACCATTGCCGCCCGCCAGGTTGTCGTTGCCGAGGCCGCCGAACACCCGGTCCTTGCCATTGCCGCCCAGCAGGGTGTCATTGCCACTACCGCCTTCAATGATGTCGTCGCCGTTGCCGCCATCGACGTAATCATTGCCATCGCCAGCCGAGACGTAGTCATTTCCGTTGCCACTGAGGATGGTGTCGCTCGCGGCGGTTCCGTTGATGTTGTCGTTCCCGTTCGTACCGCTCTGTGTGGCCATGATTTCCCCTCCGTCATGAATGGCAGCCCGTTTGTCCGGCCATGCCTGTCATCGTGATTCGCGGGACGGCTGCCCGCGCTTTCGATCAGCGTTCCCGAAACGCCATTTCCTTGGTCTTGACAATCGGCTTAAGCAGGTAGTGCAGGATGGTCTTCTGACCGGTCAACACGTCCACCGTGGCCACCATGCCAGGCAGAATCGCGACTTGTTCAGTGCTGCCGGTCGGACGGTTGCCCCGCGTGCGCACCCGCACCAGGTAGTAGCTCTCGGGTCGCTCGCCAGGACGATCGGGCGTCAGCGTATCGGCGCTGATATGTTCCACCGTGCCTGGGAAGCCACCGTAAATCGAAAAATCGTACGCCGACAGCTTGACCATGGCCGGCTGCCCCGGCCGCAGGAAGGCGATGTCGGCCGGCCGCACCCGCGCCTCCACCAGCAGCGTGTCTTCCAGCGGCACGATTTCCACCAGATCCATGCCGGGCTGAATCACGCCGCCGACGGTATTGATCTTGACCTGCTTGACGATGCCGGCCAACGGGGCGCGCACCAGGGTACGGTCCACGCGGTCCTGCAGCGCGGTATTGGTTGCACTCTGCGCCTGCTGTTCGGCCTTGGCCTGGTTGAGATCCTGCATGGCCTCGGCGCGGAAATGCGTGGTGATTTCATCGATCTTCTTCTGGATCTCGCGGTAGGCCGCATCCAGGCGCGGCATGGCCAGCCGTGTGGCATCGAGTTCGCCCTGCAGGTCGTTGGCCTGGCGCTCCAGCCGCAGCAGGTCCACCTCCGAAACCACGCCCTGCGCCACCATGGGGCGCATCATGGCCAGCTCCCGCGACACCAGCCCATGGCTCTGCCGCAACTGCTGCTCACGCGAGCGCTTCTCCGACAGCTCCTGGCGACGCTGCTCCGCCTGCTGGCGCAGCACTGCGAGATTGGCTTCCAGGGCGCGCTTGCGTGATTCATACAGGGAACGTTCCTCAGTCACGAACCCCCGGTTTCCGGCTTCCGCGTCCGTAGCGGCGCCAAACGGCTGGCCACCGGCCTCGGCGCTCAACCGGGCGATCCGGGCCACCAGGGCATCGTCCTTCGTCCGGCCCTCCTTGTAGGAGGCAGTGAAGCGGGTGTCGTCGATGCGCATGAGGGGCTGGTCCTTGCTCACCACCTGACCTGGCCGCACCATGATTTCCGCGACGATCCCGCCTTCGAGGTTTTGCACCACCTGGACCTGGCTGGAGGGAATCACCTTGCCCTCGCCGACCGTGACTTCGTCCACCCGCGCCAGCGCGGCCCATGCGAGGCCGACCAGCACGAAGGCCAGCGTGGCCCACAGTATCCAGTGCGAAAAGTGGCGCGGCGCGGCGAAGGCCGCGGCGTTGCGTTCGCTCATAAAGGCGCTGTCGTCGTCGGACGCCCGCAGGGCCGACACGATGCGCCGCGCCAGCGGGGCGCGGCCTGGCTCAGGCCGAGGCAACATGAAGCTTCCTCCCCGCCAGGGCGTTCAGCACCTCGGCCTTGGGCCCATCGGCAACGATGCGACCCTGGTCCATCACGATGAGCCGGTCCACCAGGCTGAGCAGCGACCCGCGATGCGTGACCAGCATGAGCGTTCGCCCTGCCAGTGCGCTGGCCAGGCGGGCCTTGAACTGTTCTTCGGTACGGTTGTCCATGGCGCTGCTGGGTTCGTCCAGCAACAGCAGTGGTGGCTGCTGCAGTTCGGCGCGGGCGATGGCAATAGCCTGGCGCTGCCCGCCCGACAGGCCCTCTCCTCGCTCGCCCAGGCGCAGGTCGAACCCGTCCGGCAGGCGGTCGATGAAATCGCTGACGCCGCCCAGCCGCGCCGCGCGCAGCACCGCGTCGTCGGCGGCATAGGGCGCCCCCATGACGATGTTGTCGCGCACGGTGCCACTGAACAGCACGACGTCCTGCGGCACATAGCCGATATCGCGCCGCAGCGCCGTCGGATCGAGCTGGCGCACTTCGGCGCCATCGACCAGAATGGTGCCGGCGTCCGGGGCATAGAGGCCCAGAATGAGCTTCTCGATCGTGGTCTTGCCCGAACCGATGCGCCCGATCACCCCCACCCGCTCGCCGCTGGCGATGCGGAACGAAACATCGTCCAGTGCTGCACCGGCACGACCCGGATAGCGGAAGCTGACCTGGCGAAACTCGATCTCGCCGCGCAGCCGCGGGCGATGAATAAAGTGCTTTTCGGGCGGCCGCTCGACCGGCAATTGCATCATGCGGTCCAGCCCGGCCAGCGCCGTGCGGGCCTGGTGATAGCGCGTAGCCAGCGCCGCCATCTGCGACAGCGGGGCCAGCGCCCGGCCGGCGAGGATGGTGCAGGCAATCAGCCCGCCCGTGGTGAGGCGGTCTTCGGCAATCAGATAGACGCCCAGCACCACCACCGCCAGCGCGGCGGCCTGCTGGGCGAACAGCGAGAAGTTGATCACGCAGGCGGATAGCAGGCGCGATTTCAGCCCAAGCCTGGCCATCTGCCCCACCACTTGCTCCCAGTTGCGCTGAGCGCTGCCCTCCGAGCCGGTGGTCTTGATGGTCTCCAGTCCGACCAGTGTTTCGACCAGCGCGGCCTGGCGCTGGGACGCGCAGGCGCTGGTGGCGCGAACCGCCCGCGACAGCGGCCCCTGCAGTGCCAGGCTCACGCCGATAACCAACGGCACCGTCAACAGCGGCACCCATGCCAGCGGCCCGCCCACCCAGAATATCGCCGCGATGAAGACTATTGCGAATGGCAGATCGATCAACGTGGTAATGGTGGCCGAGGTGAGAAACTCCCGTACCGACTCGAACTCCTGCAACTGGCTGCTCAGGCTGCCTACCGAAGCCGGCCGGGCCTTCATCTGGATGCCCAGCACGCGCTCGAACACACAGGCGGAGACCGTGACATCGATGCGCCTGCCAGCTACATCTACGAAGTAGCCGCGCAAAGTACGCATCAGCAAATCGAAGGCAATCACCAGGCCGACGCCGATCGCCAGCGCCCACAATGTTTCCATCGCATGGTTGGGCACCACGCGGTCGTACACATTCATGGTGAACAGCGGCATGGCCAGCGCGAACAGGCTGAGCAGCAGCGAGGCCACCAGCACTTCGCCATAGAGCGTCCACGACTGGCGCATCGCACCCCAGAACCACTGGCGCGGCTGCGCCGCCTCAGCATCGGCCGCGGTTTCGAAGCGGTGCGCGGGGCGCGCGAAGATGGCATGGCCAGCGTAGCGGGCGTCCAGCTCCTCGCGCGTGAGCTCCTGCTCGCCATCACCCGTCTCAGGCATCGCGACCAAGAAGCGGCCGTCTTCCTGGCGACGCACCAGCAGGCAGGCCTGGCTCGACTTGAGCAGCAGGATCGCCGGCAGCACCAGGTCAGGGATGTCGTCGAGACGGCGTCGGACCAGCTTGGCTGACATGCCGGCTCGCGCGGCCGCACGCGGGAACAAAGCGGGGCTCAGGCGGTTAGCTTCGAGCGGCAGGCCTGCCAGTAAGGTCTCAGCCGATACCGGCCGGTGAAATGCGCGCGTGAGCCAAAGCAGGCATCCCAGCAGAGGGTCGTCGGCGTCCGCGCGTGGCTGCGCTGCGGGCGGTATTTCCCAGCCGGCGTCTACTGCTTGCGGAAAGGGCGCTGCCGTATTGGCATCCATGGCGGCCCGCTACGCGTTCGCAAAGATCAACATCGGGACACGACGGCGGCGCATTGTGCCGGGCCGTTCGGCGGGCGCCGGTTCCTTTTTCCAAAGTTCGGACGCGGTGTGCCGCGCGGCCGGCCGACGTCCGCATTCTAAGCATCCAGCCATGGCTTCCCCCGATACCATTGGTGTGATGTCGACACGAGCATAACTAAAGTGCTTGCGCCGAGGCATCATCCAAATGGCTGCACGCTACGTAGGCACTTGGCGGCAGGGATCATCCATTTGCGGTATGGCACAGTCGGCCATCGTCATGACAAGCACTGTCCGATATCAAGACTCCCTGCAACGAGCACGTGCGGTTCGTCAGCCACCCGCAGTGTCCGCGGAACTGTGCCGGTTGTGGAGGCGGTTATGCATCGTCTCGCAGCGGATAATTCCGACGGAATACGCCTGATCGCCCGTCGATCGGCGTGCGGCGGCTATCGATACTCCCTCCGTATCATTGCAAACCCAATCAGTATTGGACGAAGCCAGGCAGCCGCCCATACGATGCAGCGAACGGTCCACCGATACGAACGAGGACCGCGCCAACCCAACGCAGAGGCCGCCGTCCCGGTGACCCCGGAGGCACCAGCAATACCCCGCCCCCTCCACCCAATCTACTGAGATCAAGCATGAACAAGCCTTGCATCATTTCTGTTGCGATCACGGGATCACTGCCGCGCAAGAAAGACAATCCGGCTGTGCCGATCACAGTGAACGAGCAGGTGGAATCGACCCAGGCGGCATTCGAAGCCGGGGCGACCCTGGTTCATCTCCACGTACGCAACGATGACGAAACGCCCACGTCGAATCCCGATCGTTTCGCGCTGGTGCTGGAAGGCATTCGCAAGCACGCACCGGGCATGATCACCCAGGTGTCCACCGGCGGTCGCTCCGGAGCCGGCAATGAGAGAGGCGCCATGCTATCCCTGCGGCCCGACATGGCCTCCCTGGCAACCGGCTCGGTCAATTTCCCAACCCGGGTCTATGACAATCCGCCGGACCTGGTCAACTGGCTCGCCGCCGAAATGAAGGCCTACGGCATCAAGCCAGAAGTCGAGGCCTTCGACTTGTCGATGATCTTCCAGGCCGCAGCGATGCAGGCGGCGGGCGCGATCGTCGGTCCCCTGCACATCCAGTTTGTGATGGGCATCAAGAACGCAATGCCTGTCGATCGCGAAGTGCTTGAATTCTACGTTCGTACCCTCAAGCGCCTTTCGCCCGATGCGACATGGACCGGCGCCGGCATCGGCCGCGATCAGCTGACGATGGCTCGCTGGTCTCTCGAACTCGGGGGGCACTGCCGCACCGGGCTCGAGGACAATGTGCGGATGGACAAGGATACGCTCGCCCCGTCCAATGCCGCGCTTGTGCGCCAGGTTGCAGAGCTTTGCGAGGCGTATGGTCGCCCCGTCGCGACCGCGGCCCAGGCTCGCGAGATCCTGAGTCTGAGCTGAGCAGCACTCTCACATCGCTCACCGCAACACCAACGTCAAGCCGTTCATCTGGACCAAGGGCGCGCGCTTCAGAACATCAGCGGCCGCTGCGCGGCATCCAGCCCGCCGTCGATGAACACCACATTGCCATGCAGGTACGCAGCGTCCGGCCCGCACAGGAAGGCAATCAGCGCAGCCACCTCTTCAGGCCGGGCGCGGCGGCCCAGCGGCGATACGAAGTCGCGGATGGCATCGCCATAGCGCGGATCCTTCAGCCCCGCCTGCAGCAGCGGCGTTTCCACCGCGCCCGGCGCGACCACGTTGAGGCGCACCCCTGCCCGGCCCCACGCCGCCGCGCGTTGCCGCGCGGCGGCCGTGACCGCGTGCTTGGAGCTGGCGTAGGCGATATAGCCGGCCTGGTCGCGCGTGGCTTCGGCCTGCCCGGCGGCTGCCACCATGGCCAGCACGCCGGCCTCGTCGCCGGCGAGGTAGGCATCGCGCAGCGGGCTGCCCTCCCACGACTGGAGCGTGGCCGAGTTCGACGACACCACCACCGCGCCAGGGTCCGAGCCCCGGCACAGCGCATCGAACAGGCCGTCGAGCAGGGCCACCACGCCGAAGTAGTTGACCGATGCCACCAGCGTGGCGGGGTCGACATGCGGGCCCAGCCCGGCGCAGCACACCAGCTGGTCGATGCGGCCGCCCGAGCGCGACAGCGCCGCATCGATGGCGGCAGTGCGCCCCGGCGCGGTGGACAGGTCGGCAACGATGTCCGCGTCGCGCAGATCCACGCCGATCACCTGGCAGCCCTCGGCCAGCATGCGCTGGCGCACCGCCGCGCCCATGCCGGACGCGGTGCCGGTCACCACAACGGTCCTCACGGTCAGCCCTCGAACACGTGGCGCAGCACCGGCGGCTCGATGTCGGCGAGGTTCATCTCGACCACGCGCCGCGCCACGCTGGACGGGCGCACCTGCTCCACGTCGGTGTAGAACTGCTGGTACCAGTCGCGCATCTGGTAGATCGGCCCGTCGCCCTCGCACAGCAGCGGGTTGTCGATGCGGATCTTGCTGTCCCAGATCGCCACGTCCTCGTAGAAGGCAGCGCGGGCCTGCTCCACATAGGCTTGCGCCATGGCGCGGTTCTGCTCGTCGGACAGCCCCGCGATCTTCTTCACCAGCACGCCATAGCGCAGCACGAAGCTGTTCTGGTCGATCGGCACATGGCAGTTGAGCAGGATCGAGTGGATCTGCTGGTCGCCCATCTGCCCGGTCATCTCGGTGATGTGGTACGCCGGCCCGAAATACGTCGACAGCGCCGTCAACTGCGCATCGCCGGACAGGCGCGCGCTACGCCCAATCATCAGCTGCGTGGCCTTGTGGCCTTCGAACAGGTTGGCGAAGTAGTCCACCGGCGAGCCGTGCACCACGCCGAAGTGCGCCATGTCGGAGATGTTGTCGACCAGCTCGCGGCAGTTGGTGCGGATCAGCATCTCGTCGATGGCCCAGTCCGACCACTCCGGCGAATAGCAGGCGTCGATGCGCGGGATGGCCACTTCCGGCGGCGCCGGGCTGCCCTCGGGATCGTGCCAGATGAACAGCAGCCGGTTCTGCTCGCTGGTCTCCCAGGCGCCGACACGTGCCTTGGGCGGCACGCGCTTGCAGTAGGGGATGGATTTGCAGCCGCCATCGCCGCCCCACTGCCAGCCGTGGAATGGGCACACTAAATTGTCGCCCTGCACGGTGCCGGTGCTCAGGTCCGCGCCCATGTGCGGGCAGTGGCCGTCGATCACGCGGATGGCGCCGGTCGAGTCGGCGAACGCGGCCAGGCGGCGGCCGAAGATGTCCAGCGTGTGCGGCTTGCCGTCGCGGTAGGCGTCGGCAAGGCCCAGGCAGTGCCAGCCGCGCGCGTAGCGGTCCGTGGGCGGGCGCGATTCGATCTTGTAGCCGCTGATGCCGTTCGTGCTCATGGTGTCTCCTTGATATCCCGTGGGAACTTCAAGATACGAGCGTCCGCCCGGCGGCTCATCGTCCCATCGGACTACTGCAGTGCGACCAGGCGCGCCAGCGCCGGGTCGTTGCCGGGGCCATGCACGCAGCTGACGCCGGCGGGATCGTAGATCCTGGCCACGCAGCCATTGCAGCTGTCGCAGGCCGAGCGCTGCACTATGCCCCTGTGCCAGTTGGCGACCAGTGCGGGATCATGGATCAGCGCACGCGCCAGCGCGATGCCGTCGAAGCCCTCTTCCATGAGCTGCGCCACGTTGCCGATCGACTTGACGCCGCCGACGTACGCCAGCGGCATGCGCACCGCCCGCCGTACCACGCGCGACGCTTCCAGGAAATACAGCTCGCGGAAAGCGAGATCGCGCGGCGTGCTCTTCTCCAGCATGGTGATGCCGAAGCGTGCCAGCGCGGTCGGGGCGGCGGCCTTCATCTGCGCCGTCGGCATCGGGCTGCCGAACAGCGCCCAGGGACTTTCCACGTTGCGGCCGCCACTGAGCGTCAGCAGGTCGGCCCCTTCCGCCTCAAGGATGCGCGCGGTCACGGCCGAGTCCGCGGGCTGGTTGCCGCCCGGCACGCAATCGCTGACGCTGAGCTTGCAGCACACCGCAAGGTCGGCGCCGACGGCCTCCTTCACCTGCCGCAGCACCGCCGCCGGGAAGCGGGTCCGGTTCTCCACGCTGCCGCCGAACGGATCGCGCCGCCGGTTGCTCAGCGGCGACAGGAACTGGTTGAGCAGGTAGCCGTGCCCCATGTGGATCTCGACCGCATCGAAGCCGGCCTCGCGCGCCAGCCGCGCCGCCGCGGCAAACTGGCAGGCAACCCGCGCCATGTCGGCTTCACGCATGGCGCGCTGGAAATACACGCCATGCATCATGCCGAAGGCATTGAGCCCGGACGATGCGCTGCCCGGCGCGCGGCTGCCGCCGTGGCGCATGGTGGTGAACGAGCCCGCGTGCGTGATCTGCAGGCAGGCCGCCGCGCCTTCGCGATGCACAGCGTCGGTCAGCACGCGCAGGTGCGGCACCTGTTCCCCGCGCATGCTGAGCTGGTGCGAGAACGTCAGGCCGTCGTCGGCGACCGCCGCGTAGGCCACCGTGGTCATGCCCACGCCGCCCGCGGCAAGATCGCGGTGATGCCTCACCAGCGCCTGCGTGGGAAGGCCGTGTGGCGTCATGCCTTCATTAGCGCCCGCCTTGATGAAGCGGTTGCGCAGCGTGAGCGGGCCAAGGCGCAGCGGCGTGAAGGCCGCCGCCGCCGATGTCTGGGTATCGCGCATCCTGTCTCTCCGATGTCGCCTGCGTGGCTCAGGTCGCGTCCGATTTCAGCGCGTGCGCGGGCCGTACCGTCTGGCCGCCTGCCGCGGCCGCGGCAGTGCTGGCCGCCGCGCGGGCGCGCTCCTCATTCTCCACCCCCAGCCACGCCGCCAGCGCCGGCAGCAGCGATACCGCGCCGAACAGGTTCACCAGGAACATGAAGGCCAGCAGGATGCCCATGTCGGCCTGGAACTTGAGCGCGGCAAAGGCCCAGGTGCCCACGCCGATGCACATCGTCAGCGCCGTGAACAGCGCCGCCGAGCCGCGCTGGCGCATGGCCTCGGCAAAGGCCTGCGGCAGCGCCTGGCCTTCTTCGCGGATCTGGTGCTGGATGCGCTCGTACAGGTAGATGCCGTAGTCGACGCCCACGCCCACGCCCAGCGTGATGACCGGCAAGGTCGACACCTTCAGGCCGATGCCGAGCCGCGCCATCAGCGCATTGCACAGCACCGACACCAGCGTCAGCGGCACGATGATGCACAGCACCGCGCGCCAGGAGCGGAACGTCAGCAGGCACAGCAGCGTGATCGCGCCGAAGATCGCCAGCAGCATCGCCACCTCGGCCTCCTCCACCGCTTCATTGGTGGCCGCCATCACGCCGATATTGCCGCCGGCCAGGCGGAACGCCACATTGGGCGTCTTGTCGGTGGCGTTGAAGCGGCGGATCTCCCGGATGATGTGGGCAATGGTCGCGCCTTCGTGGTTGGCGGTGTAGATCAGCACCTGGATGGCCTGGCAGTTGGACGTATTCATGCCGTTGTCCGGGTCGTAGGCCTTGGCGCCCTGGCTCAGGCCCTCGCTGCTGCGCGGCAGCGCCTCCCAGCGCGGATTGCCTTCGTTGTAGGCGCCGATCACCACCTTGGCCAGCGACGACACGCTGACCACCGACTGCACGCCGGACACGCCGCGCATATGCATCTCGAAGCGCTCCACCGCGCTCATCACCGGGTAGTGCAGGCAGCCGTCGTCGAAGTCGGTCGGCTCCACCACCACGGTCAGCGCATCCGAGCCGATGTTGTACTGGCCCACGATGCTGGCGCTGTCGCGGTTGTAGCGCGAATCCGCGCGCAGCTCCGGCGCGCCGGTGCCGACATCGCCGATCTTCAGGCCGCGCGATTCGATGGCACCGGCCGCCAGCAGCGCCAGCGCGGCCAGGAACACGCAGAGTGCGGGCGCCGGGCGCGCCAGTGCGCCAAACTTCTGCCACAGCCCGCCATTTCCCTGCCCTTTCTCCTGCGCGCGCCGCGCCTGCGCCCGCGCCAGCGCCGACGGCTCCAGCCGCGTGTACGACAGCAGGATCGGCAGGAACACCTTGTTGGTCACGATCATCAATAGCACGCCCAGGCAGGCGGTAATGCCAAGCTCGCGCACGATATCGATCTCGATGCGCATGATGACCATGAAGCCCAGCGCATTGGTCAGCAACGCCACCGTGCCGGGGAGGAACAACTTGCGGAAGGCCGCGCCGGCGCTATCCAGCGCATTGAGCCCCTGCACCACCTCCTGCTTCCAGGCGTTGGTCATCTGCACCGCATGCGAGACCCCGATCGAGAAGATCAGGAACGGCACCAGGATCGACATCGGATCGATGCCGTAGCCCAGCAGCGGCAGCAGGCCCAGCAGCCAGCACACCGGCAGCAGCGCCACCACCAGCGCCAGCACCGTGATGCGCAGGGAGCGCGTGTACAGCCACAGCAGCAGCGCCGTCACGGCGAAGGCCAGCGCGAAGAAGCCCATCACGCCCGCGATCCCCGCCTCGACATCGCCCACCAGCTTGGCGAAGCCGACGACGTTGACTTCGACATCGGTGCCGCCGAACTGCGCGCGGATCTTCTCGAGCTGGCGCGCCACGGTGCCGTAGTCGATGGTCTTGCCGGTGTCCGGGTCGGTCTCGCGCAGCTCCGCGCGGATCAGCGCGGACTTCAGGTCATTGCTGACCAGCCGGCCGATCTGGCCTGAACGCGCCACATTGCGCCGCACCTTGTCGAGCTCGTCGGGCGCGCCGGAGAAGCGTCCGGGCACCACCACGTCGCCGCGAAAGCCGGCCTCGGTCACCTCGGTGTAGCGCACGTTGGGCGTGAACAGCGAGAACACGCGCGAACGGTCCACGCCGGGGATGAAGAACACTTCATCGGTGGCGTGGCGCAGCTTGTCCATGAAGGCGGCGTTGTAGATATCGCCGTCGCCCTTCCAGCGCAGGCTCACCAGCACCGTATTGGCACCCGAGAAGGTGCTCGCGTACTTGGTGAACACCTGCATGTACGGGTGCTGCAGCGGGATCATCTTGTTGAAGCCGGGATCGAGCCGCAGGCGCGTGGCGGAGAAGCCCAGCGCCATGGTCACGGCCAGGCATAGCAACAGCAGCAGGCGGCGCCGGCGCATCAGCACGCTGGCGCAGGCATCGACGAAGCGGCCCAGGCGGCCGGGGGAGTGGGGGCGGGTCATGATGGTTCTCGCGTTCGGTCGTGCGGGTTCAACGGGGCGGGCGCCGGGGGGGAGCCGAGCCGGATTTCAGCGCGTGGCCGCGAGCGTGGCGCCGGACAGGCCGCCGTTGCCACCGAGCGCCAGCGTGTCCTTGCCGGTCGGGACCAGCGCGGCCAGGGACTGCGGGCTGCCGGCCGGCAGCGCCGCGAAGTGGCGCCCGCCGTCGGCGGACATCACCAGCATGCCGCCCTGCCCGGCCAGTACGATGCGGCCATCGGCCAGCTCGGCGCCACCGAAGAACGAAGTCCTGAGGCCGGTTTCCGCGGCCTGCCAGGTCGTGCCGAAATCCTCGCTGCGCAGCGCGTTGCCGCGCATGCCGTAGGCCAGCCAGGCGCCGTCGCGCAGCGGCAGCGCGCCGTACAGCGAGCCTTCATAAGGGGTCTTGAGCGGCTCCCAATGGCTGCCGCCATCGGTCGAGCGCAGTACCAGGCCGGCTTCGCCGACCAGCATCAGGCGCCCCTGCGCATCCGCGGCGATAGCGTTGAGGTGGCGGTCCTGCATAGTCTTGTCCGGCGCCGCGTCCCAATGCCTGCCCTGGTCATGCGAGACCAGGAGCCGGCCAAAGCTGCCCACGGCGAACCACGGCCCGCTGGCCTGGGCCAGGGCGCCCAGCAGCGGGTCGGACGATTGCGAGTCAAAGGCAACCTGCTGCCAGTGCGCGCCGCCGTCTTCGGTGCGCAGGATCAGGCCGCTGTGGCCGACCGCGATGCCCAGCCGGCTGTCGGCGAAGGACACCTGCGTCAGCGTGGCGCCCTGCGGCTGGTCCACCGTTGCCTGGCGCCAGTTGCGCCCCAGGTCGTCGCTGAGCAGGATCTTGCCGCGCTCGCCGACCGCGACCAGGCGCTGGCCGGCGCGGGCGATGCCGTTGACCTGCAGGCCGTCGGGGCGCAGTGCGGTGGCCGGGAACGGCGGCAGCGGACGCGGCGCGAAGGCCCATACCGCGGTAGCCAGCACGGCCACCGACATGGCGATGCCGATCAGTCGTTTCATTTGTCTCCTCCGTTCTGGAGTGGTGGCAGGCGGCCTCGTGGCGGGCCATGCATGCCGGGGCTGCCTGGTGCAGCGAACTGTTCTCCGCGCTCTCCCATGAATGGGAGAGCGCGGAAAACCGGCGGTTCTTGCTACAGCACGTCGAACAGCGCGGCCGCCCCCATGCCGCCACCGATGCACATCGTCACCACCGCCTGCCGCACGCCGCGGCGCCGGCCCTCGATCAGCGCATGCGCGGCCATCCGGGCGCCCGACATGCCGAACGGGTGCCCGACCGAGATCGCGCCGCCGTTCACGTTGAGCCGCGCATCGGGGATGCCCAGCTTCTGCTGGCAGTACAGCACCTGCGAGGCGAAGGCCTCGTTCAGCTCCCACAGCCCGACGTCGGCCACCGTCATGCCGTAGCGCGCCAGCAGCTTCGGCACCGCGAACACAGGGCCGATGCCCATCTCGTCGGGCGCACAGCCCGCCACGGCCATGCCGCGGTAGCGGCCCAGCGGACGCAGGCCGCGGCGGCGCGCTTCGTCGGCGCTCATCAGCAGCACGGCGGCAGCACCGTCGGACAACTGCGAGGCATTGCCTGCGGTGATGTGCTCGCCCTCGGCCACCGCCTGCCCGCCGCTCCAGACCGGCTTGAGCGCGGCCAGGCTGGCCGCCGTGGTATCGGGCCGGTTGCATTCGTCCTGCGCCAGCGTCACGCTCTCGTGGCCCGTCAGCACGCCGGCCTTGTCGAACAGCACGCGGCGCGTTTCCAGCGGCACGATCTCGTCGTCGAAGGCGCCGCGCCGCTGCGCCTCGGCGGTGCGCTGCTGGCTGCGCCAGGCGTAGGCATCCTGCTCGGCACGGCTGATGCCGTAGCGGCGCGCCACCACCTCGGCGGTCTCGATCATCGCCATATAGGCGGCCGGCTGCCGCGCCAGCACCGCTTCGGACTGGGCGCGGTAGCTGTTCTTGTACTTGTTCTGCGTGAGCGAGATCGACTCCGCGCCGCCGGCCACGATGATGTCGGCCTCGCCGCACTGGATCGCGCGGGCACCCGCGGCGATCGTCATCAGGCCCGAGCCGCACATGCGGTCCATGGTCATGCCCGGCACGCTGTCGGGCAGCCCCGCGGCCACCGCGCACAGGCGGCCCAGGTTGTAGCCCTGCGTACCCTGCTGCGCGGCCGCGCCGATCAGCACGTCGTCGATCTCGGCCGGGTCCACGCCCGCGCGCTCGACCACCGCGCGCACCACGTGGCCACCCAGCGCCGGGGTCTCGGTATCGTTGAAGGCGCCGCGGAAGGCCTTGCCGATGGGGGTGCGCGCAACGGCGACAATGACTGCTTCATTCATGCTCGGTTCCCTGTGGTCAGAAGTAGTAACGGCTGATGGTCTCGGCCACGCAGGCGGGCTTGGCCTCGCCTTCGATCTCCACCGTCATGCGCACCACCGACTGCACGCCGCCCGGCAGGGTCTCGGCCCGCACCAGTTCGCCCACGCCGCGCACGCGCGCGCCGACGCGCACCGGCGCCGGGAAGCGGACCTTGTCGCAGCCGTAGTTGACGCCCCACTTCATGCCTTCGACGGTGACCAGTTCCGGCAGGAACTGGTTGACCAGCGCCAGCGTCAGGTAGCCGTGGGCAATGCAGCCACCGTAGGGGCCCTGCGCGGCGCGCTCCGGATCGACGTGGAGCCACTGGTGGTCGCCGGTGGCATCGGCGAACTGGTTGACCTGGTCCTGGGTAATGCGGGTCCAGGCGCTTTCGCCGAGGCGTTGGCCGACGGCGGCGTGGATGTCTTCGGCAGAACGGAAAATGCGTGGCATGTCTGGTTCCTACTCTTGTTCCCGATTCCGGCTGTGCTGCCCGGCCTTGCTTGCGTTCAGGCGCGCTGGCTGCTCACCGGCAACACCTCGCCGGTCATATAAGACGCGTAGTCGCTGGCCAGGAACACCATCACATTGGCCACCTCCCACACCTCCGCCGCGCGCCCGAAGGCTTCACGCTCGCTGAGCTGGCGCAGCAGGTCGGCCGGCGCCGACTTCTTCAGGAAATCGTGCAGCGCGATGCTGGGCGCCACCGCGTTGATGCGCACACCGAACTCGGCGGCCTCCATCGCGCTGCAGCGCGTCAGCGCCATCACGCCGGCCTTGGCCGCGGCGTAGTGCGACTGCTCCTTCTGCGCACGCCAGCCAAGCACCGAGGCGTTGTTGACGATCGCGCCGCGCCGGCGCCCCTGCATGTGCGGCAAGATCGCGCGCGTCATGCGGAAGGTGCCGGTGAGGGAAATATCGATCACGCGCGACCACTCGGCATCGTCCATATCAACTAGGCGGCGCGAGCCGCCCAGCCCGGCGTTGTTGATCAGCACGTCGGTGCCGCCGAGCGCCTCTTCCGCGGCGGCCACGAGTGCACGGACCTGCGCTTCGTCGGACACATCGCAAAGCTGTCCATGGATCGCCTGCAGCCCGGTTTCCGCACGCAGACGCCCTACGGCTTCGTCCAGCCGCTTGGGATGGACGTCGGAGATCATCAACGCGCGGCAGCCCTCCTCCGCGCAGCGGCGCGCCGCGGCAAAGCCGATGCCGGCGCCCGCGGCCGCGGTGATGAGGACGCTCTTGCCGGCGAGCAGCTGGTGGCCGGGCACATAGGCCGGCGCTGCGGGGGCTTCGTAGGCTTCGATGTTCTGGGTCATGACTGTCCTCGAGCTTCGCGCGGCATGCCAAGGCCGCGTTCGGCGATGATGTTGAGCTGGATTTCGTTGGTGCCGGCGTAGATGGTGTCGGCGCGCGAGAACAGCGCCATCTGCTGCAGGCGGGTGCGGCGGGCGTCGCCGGGGTCGAGCACATTGGCCAGGGGGCCCAGCACGTCCAGCGCGAGCTGGCCCAGGTCGCGGTGCCAGTTGGACCAGTAGTACTTGTAGATCAGCGCCTCGCGCTGCAGGGCGGTGCCACCGTCCTGGCTGGCCTGCGCCGCGCCGGCCAGCATGCGCAGCGCGTTGGCGCGCATCACGCGCAGTCCGGCCCAGGCGCGCGCGATGCGCTGGCGCACCAGCGCATCGCGGCTGCTGCCGTTGTCGCGCGCCGTCTGCGCCACCCATTCCAGCTCATGCGTGAACTGCATCTGCTGGCCGAGCGTGGAAATGCCGCGCTCGAAGCCCAGCAGCGCCATGGCGATGCGCCACCCGTCGCCGGGCTCGCCCAGCACGTCGGCGGCCGCGGCGCGCGCGCCGTCGAAGAACACCTCGTTGAATTCGGCGCCGCCGCCCATCTGCCGGATCGGGCGGATCTCGATGCCGGGCTGGTCCAGCGGCAGCATCAGGAAGATCAGCCCCTTGCTGCCGCGCGAGCCAGGCTCGCAGCGCGCCAGCACGAAGATCCAGTCGGAATCGTGCGCGAGCGAGGTCCACACTTTCTGGCCGCTGACCAGCCAGTCGCCGCTGGCGGCATCACGTACGGCGCGCGTGCGCACATTGGCCAGGTCCGAGCCCGCGCCGGGTTCCGAATAGCCCTGGCACCAGAACGTAGTGCCATGGCGGATGCCGGGCAGCAGGCGCGCCTTCTGGTCCTCGGTGCCGAAGGCGATCAGGGTCGGACCGATCAGGCCCTCGCCGATATGGCCCATGCGGCCCGGGCCGCCGGCGCGCGCGTATTCCTCGTGGAAGATCACCTGCTGCATCACCGGCAGGTCGCGCCCGCCATGCGCGCGCGGCCAGCCCAGGCCGGTCCAGCCGCCCTCGGCCAGGCGCCGTTCCCAACCCTTGCGCAGCGCGGGAAAGGCGTCTTCGTCGCCGGGGCCGCCGCGGTGTTTCAGGCAGGCGAATTCGCCTGCCAGGTTGGCGGCCATCCATCGGGCCACCTCGGCGCGGAAGGCCGACTCTTCATGCGCGGTCATGCTGTTCTCCAGGCTTGCGACCCGCTATCGACGAAACGGGCAAGGTATGCGAGCGCGGCGCCGGCACCGCCGAGCCAGTGGCTGGCGGCCTGCGCGCGCTTGAAATAGAGCTGGGGGTCGTATTCCCAGGTGAAGCCGATGCCGCCATGCAGCTGGATGGCCTCCTGCGCGCCAAAGCGCAGCGCTTCGTCGGCCGCGACGGAGGCGGCGGCGATCTCGATCCGGGCATCGGCCATAGCGGCCATAGCGGCCATAGCGGCCCTATCGACCATAGCGGCCGCCTCCCATGCCTGCGCCGCCCCATACACCGCCGAGCGCGCGGCTTCGACCAGCACCATCATCTGCGCGCAGCGGTGCTTGACCGCCTGGAACGAGGCGATGGCGCGGCCGAACTGAATACGTTCCGACGCGTAGGCGACGGTCAGGTCCAGGCACTGCTGGGCCGCGCCGAGTTGCTCGGCCGCCAGCATCAGCTTGCCGTGCCACCACGCCTGCGCCAGGCCTTGCGCCGCGGCATCGCCACGCGCCAGGCAGGCGTCCGCGCGCACCGGCAGCCCGTCGAGCCGCAGCGACGCCATGGGCCGCGTGCGGTCGAGCGTATCGAGCGAGGCCAGCGCGAAGCGCGCCTCATCGGCCAGCGCAACCGGCTCCAGCACGAACAGCGCGGGCTCGCCGCCATCGAGCGTGGCAGGCACCAGCAGCCAGTCCGCGCCGGCGGCGTCGTGCACCTGCGCGGCGCTGCCATGCAGCACGAAGCCGTCCGCGTGCGCCCGGGCGGTGATCGCGACAGCGCCGTACTGCCAGCCACCATCGGCCGGCCATACCGCGGCGGCGCGGCACTCGCCCGCGGCCAGCCGTTCCAGCCACTGCGCACTGCCGCGCGAACCCAGGGCAGTCTGCAGCCACGGCGCGGCGACGCAGGCCGTGGACCAGAACGGCACGCACGCCAGGTGCTGCCCGAGCTGTTCCTGCAGCAGCGCCAGCCCCGGCGCGCCGAGTCCGGCGCCGCCCACGGCTTCAGGCAGTGCGATGCCGCACCAGCCCAGCTCGCCCGCCACCGCGCGCCACAGCGTGTCGTCGTGGGCCGGGCCGGCCTCGGTCGCGCGCCGCACCGCCGCCGAATCGCTGTGCGCGGCAAGATAGTCGCGCGCGCTGTCGCGGACCATCCGGTGTTCGACAGAAATGGAGAAATCCATGGCTGTCGCGCTCAGGCGCCGTAGACCGGCTGGGGCGGCTCGGCCTGCGCCAGCAGTCCGGCCACCGCCGCGCCGACTTCCGCCGGTTGCCAGCGTGCGCCCTTGTCGGCCTTCGGCCCGGTGCGCCAGCCGTCGGCCATGGACACCATGCCGCCGGCCGCCTCGAACATGCGCCCGGTGACCTGCGCCGAGTCCGCACTGCCCAGCCACACCACCAGCGGTGCGACGTTGGCCGGATCGTAGTAGTCGAAGCCGCCTTCCGGCGCCTTCATCATGTCGGCGAAGACCTGCTCGGTCATGCCGGTGCGCGCGGCCGGCGCCAGTGCGTTGGCGGTAATGCCGTAGCGGCCCAGCTCGGCCGCCTGCACCAGCGTCAGCGCGGCAATGCCGGCCTTGGCCGCGGCGTAGTTCGACTGCCCGACCGAGCCTTGCAGCCCCGCGCCGGAACTGGTGTTGATGATGCGCGCGTCGACCGCGCGCCCGGCCTTGGCCGCGTCGCGCCAGCGCCTGGCCAGCAGGTTGGCCAGGCAGAAGTGGCCGCGCAGGTGGACGCGCATCACGTCGTCCCAGTCCGCCTCGGTGAGGCTGAGGAACATGCGGTCACGGCAGATGCCGGCGTTGTTGACCAGCACGTGCACCTCGCCGAAGGCTTCGACCGCCGCATCGACGATGCGCTGCGCGGTGGCCAGCTGCGTGATGTCGTCATCGCTGGCGAGCGCGGAGCCACCGGCCGCGCGGACTTCCGCGCAGACCGCCTCGGCCGCTTCGCGCCGGATGTCGTTGACGACCACGTTGGCGCCCTCGGCGCCGAATGCCAGCGCGTAGGCGCGCCCCAGCCCGCCGCCGGCGCCGGTGATGATGACGGTGCGTCCGTCGCAGATACCCATGGCGTTCTCCTTACAGGCGTTCGATGATGGTGACGTTGGCCAGCCCGCCGCCTTCGCACATGGTCTGCAGGCCATAGCGGCCGCCAGTGCGTTCGAGTTCGTGCAGCAGCGTGGTCATCAGGCGCGCGCCGGTGGCGCCCAGCGGGTGGCCCAGCGCGATGGCGCCGCCATTGGGGTTGGTGCGCTCGGGCGCGTAGCCGGTCTCGGCCAGCCACGCCATCGCCACCGAGGCAAAGGCCTCATTGATCTCGACCACGTCGATATCCGACAGGCGCAGGCCGCTGCGTTCCAGCGCGCGCTTCGTCGCGGGGATCGGCGCGGTCAGCATCCACAGCGGATCGTCGCCCAGCACGCTCATATGCGCGATGCGCGCACGCGGGGTGAGCTGGTAGCGCTTGAGCGCCTCTTCGGAAACGATCAGCAGCGCGGCCGCGGCGTCGGCGGTCTGGCTGGACACCGCCGCGGTCAGCGAGCTGCCCGGCAGCAGCGGTTCCAGCGCGGCCATCTTCGCCAGCGTGGTATCGGGGCGCGGCGTCTCGTCCTGCTTCACGCCCTCGCACGGCACGATCTCGCGCGCGAAGCGGCCGCCCTCGATCGCAGCGGCCGCACGCTGGTGGCTTTCCAGCGCATAGGCTTCCATGGCCTCGCGCGACAGCTTCCAGTGCTCGGCAATGCGCTGCGCGGCGTGGAACTGCGATACCGGCGCATCGCCGAAGCGCGCCTGCCAGCCCTTGCTGCCCGAGAACGGGTCGGCAAAGCCCAGCGCCTGCCCGGCCAGCATCGCCGACGAGATCGGGATCTGCGTCATGGTCTGCACGCCGCCGGCGATCACCACGTCCTGCGTGCCGCTCATCACCGCCTGCGCGGCAAAGTGCACGGCCTGCTGGGACGAGCCGCACTGGCGGTCCACCGTCACGCCCGGCACGGTCAGCGGCAACCCGGCCGCCAGCCATGCGCTGCGCGCGATATTGCCGGCCAGCGGGCCGATGGTGTCGACGCAGCCGAATACCACGTCGTCGTAGTCCCCGGCGGGAATGCCGTTGCGGCGCACCAGTTCGGCCAGCACGAAGCCGCCCAGGTCGGCGCCGTGCATGTGCGACAGTCCGCCCTTGCGGCGCCCGGTGGGCGTACGCAGGGCATCAACGATATAGGCGTCTTTCATGATCATTTCTCTCTTTCGATTCAGGCGAAGGTCGCCCCGGCGCCGATGTCATGCCCGCCGTCCAGGATGTGCGCGCCCACGCGCGCCTTGTGGAAGGCACGGTCGCCCCAGCTTCCCGCCAGCGCCCAGGCCCGCTTGGTGAAGATCTGCAGGTCCAGCTCCCAGGTGTAGCCCATCGCGCCATGCACCTGGATCGCCTGCCGTGCCGCGGTCCACGCACAGCGCGCGGCCGCCACGCGGGCATGCGAGACGTGCAGGCCCGCATCCGGCAGGCCATGCGCCAGCGCGGCCGCGGCGCGCAGCAGCACCGGCTTGGCGAATTCAAGCTGGATCGCCACGTCCGCCAGCAGGTGCTTGACCGCCTGGTAGGCGCCGATCGCCTTGCCGAACTGCTTGCGCTGCGCGCTGTAGTCGATCGCCAGGTCGAGCATGCGCTGCGTCAGCCCCAGCTGCTGGGCGGCCACGCCGAGCGCGCCGCGGTTCAGTGCCATGTCCCACAGGCCGGTGCCGGCGGGGATCAGTTCGGTGCCCGCGTCGGGCTGCCACGCCAGCTCGAACAGGCGGCGCGACGGATCGAGGCCGGTGCGCGGCGTCAGCGTGACATGGTCCGGGCGCAGCAGGTGGACAGCGCCGTCGTGCGCGCACAGGATGGCGTCGGCGACATGGGCGTCGGCCACCAGCCGCTCCTGCGGATGCGCGACCGCCACGCGGGCATCGCCCGTGGCAATGCGCTCCAGCAATGTGGCGCAGCGCTCGCGCGCCGATGCATGCGGAGCGACGGCGAGCGCATCGCGCAGTAGCCCGGCCGCCACCAGTGCCGTGTCAAGCAACGGCTCGGGCAGCGCGAAATAGCCGCACGCCTGCGCCAGCGGTGCCCATTCCACCTCTCCCAGCGCCAGCCCGCCCTGCTCCTGCGGCACCATCAGGCCGGTCAGCCCCTGGTCGGCAAGCTGGCGCCACAGCGCGTCGGAGCGGCCCGTGTCGGTGTTCCAGAGCTCGCGCGTCAGTTCCGGCGTCATCTCTGTCATCAGGAAGCGCCGGATCGCCTCGGCGAACTGTTCCTGTTCTTCGGTCAGTGTGAAATCCATCGTGTTTCCCCCGGGTGCCGTCACGCGCGCGGCATGCCGAGCAGGCGCTCGGCGACGATATTGCGCTGGATCTCGTTAGTGCCGGCATAGATCGGCCCGGCCTGCGAGAACAGGAAGCCGTCCAGCCAGTGGCCGAGCGAACCCGGCGGCTGGCCCGCGGGCGCGACTTCCGCCGCCTGCCCCAGGATCGCCAGCGCGGTGTCGTGCATATGGATGTCCAGCTCGGACCAGAACACCTTATTCGTGCTCGACTCCGCGCCGATGTGGCCGCCGCGCACCAGCCGGCTCGCGGTGGCGTAGGTGGACAGCGTGTAGGCCTCGGCATCCATCCATGCGCGCAGCACCGCGTCGCGCAGCGACGGGTCGCGGTCCGCGGCCTCGCGGTTGGCCTGGTACAGCCGGACCAGCGCGCGCGCGGTTTCCTGGAAGCGGGCCGGCGAGCGCAGCATCAGGCCGCGTTCGAAGCCGGCCGTGGCCATGGCCACCTGCCAGCCGGCACCTTCGGCGGCCAGGCGGTTCTCCACCGGCACGCGCACGTCGTCGAAGAAGATCTCGGCAAAGCCGGTCTGCCCGTTGAGCTGGCGGATCGGCCGCACGGTGATGCCGGGCGTATTCAGCGGCACCAGCACGAAGGTCAGCCCGTGGTGGCGCGTCGACGCCGGATCGGTGCGGAACAACCCGAACAGCCAGTCCGCCCACACCGCGCGCGTCGACCAGATCTTCTGGCCGTTGATTACATAGTCATCGCCATCGCGGATCGCGCTGCAGCGGATCGCGGCCATGTCGGAGCCGGCGTTCGGCTCGGACCAGCCCTGCGCCCAGATATGCTCGCCCGAGGCCATGCGCGGCAGGAAGCGCGCCTTCTGCGCCTCGGTGCCGAACTCCATCAGCGTGGGCCCGAGCAGGAAGATGCCGTTCTGGTTGACGCGCATCGGCGCGCCGGCACGCCAGTACTCTTCCTCGAAGATCAGCCACTCGATCAGGTCGCAGCCGCGCCCGCCCAGTTCGGCCGGCCACGTGACCATGCTCCAGCGGCCCTGGTCGAGCGTGGCTTCCCACGCGCGGTGCTGGGCAAAGCCCTCTTCGGTGTCGAAGCTGGCCAGCGGCGTGCGCGGCACGTGCGCGGCCATCCAGTCGCGCACTTCGGCGCGAAAGGCGCGCTGGGCGTCGGTATATTCAAGCTGCATCGCGTGCCCCCTCGTTCCCTGTGCCGGAGCCGGCGAAGCTGGCTTCGCGGCCTTCGACGAAGGCGGCGCGCGCCTCGCCGGAATCCGCGCTCATATAGGCCTGCAGCGTGAAGCCCTGCTCCCAGCGGTACTTGTCCTCCAGGTTGCCGTCTTCCACGCCGTTGAGCGCTTCCTTGGCGAGCTGCAGCATGGCCGGGCTCTTGGCCGCGATCTGGCGGGCCAGCGCCATGGCGGCGTCGCGCAGTGCCGCGCGCGGGACCACGCGCTCGACCGCGCCAAGACGGTAGGCCTCGGCGGCATCGATCATCTCGCCGGTGAAGTACATCGCCCTGACCTTCTGCACGCCGAACATGCGCTGCAGGTGTGCGCCGCCGCCCATGGCGCCGCGGTCGATCTCCGGCACGCCAAAGCGCGCGCACTCCGACGCGACGATGATGTCGGCCGCGCCGCAGATGCCGATGCCGCCGCCCAGCACGAAGCCGTGCACGGCCACGATGACCGGCTTGGGATTGCGGTGCACGGCGCGGAAGGTGGCGTAGTTGCCGGCGTTGACGCCGACGATGCGCTCCGGGTGTGCCGACAGCTCCTTGATATCGACGCCCGCGCAGAAGCCGCGGCCTTCGCCGCGCAGCACGATCACGCGCACGGCCGGATCGGCGCCGAGGCGGTCGATGGCGGCGGCCAGCGCGTGCCAGCCGGCGTTATCGAGCGCGTTGACGGGCGGGTGGTCGATCACCAGTTCGGCGATGCCATCGGCGGTGTCGATGCGGAACGGCCCGGTCTTGTGGTTGATTTGCATGGTTTCCTCTGTCTGTGGGTCAGGCCGCTGCAGCCAGTCCGGTTCCTGCCAGCGCCGCCAGCACCGCAAGCCGTGCCTGCGCCTGCACGGCCATGCCGGCCACGATCTGCTCGCACGATTCGATCGCGCCGATGGCGGCGGCCGCCTGGCCGCTGGGCAGCACGCCCTCGTCCGGGCAGCCCTCCACCATCGCGCGCTGGATCAGCACCGGCGCATTGGCGGCCATCAGGGTCTGGGCGGCGCTGTAGTCCTGCTCGCGCATGGCGCGCCAGGCGGTGGCCAGCATCTGCGTGCCGCGCATGCCGGTGCGTGCCTGCCATTTGCGCGCGGCCGCCAGCGCCAGCCAGGTGCGCCGCCACGGGCCGGCCTTCTCCAGCTCCAGCAGCAAGCGGTTGTCGATCATCCGCTGCGGCAGGCCGTCGATAGCCAGCGACACGCGGATCTGGCCCGGGTCGCGCACCTTGACGTAGCGCTCCAGCGTCTGCGCCGGCACGGGCGATTCCGCCGACATCAGGAAGCGCGTGCCCATGGCCACGCCGGCGGCGCCGTAGGCCAGCGCCGCGGCCAGCCCGCGGCCGTCGAAGAAGCCGCCCGCGGCCACCACCGGCACGCTGACGCTGTCCAGCACCTGCGGCAGCAGCAATGTCGTGGGCGTGCCGCCGGTATGGCCGCCACCCTCGCCGCCCTGCACGGTGACCACGTCCGCGCCCATCTCGACGGCCTTGGCCGCGTGCTTCGCGGCGCCGACCGTCGGCATGCAGACGATCCCCGCCGCCTTGAGCCGGCCGACCATCTTCGCGTCCGGGCCGCGCCCGTAGCTGACCGCGCGCAGCCGGTGGCGGATCGCCATCTCGATCACTTCGTCAGCGTTGGGCTGGAACATGTGGAAGTTGATGCCGAAGGGCCGCTCGCTGAGCGCCCTGACACGCAGGATCTCGCGCTCGACCTCGCCGGGCGGGATGGTTGCGCCGGCCAGGAAGCCGAACGCCCCGGCGTTGCCGCTGGCCGCGACCAGCCTTGCGTCCGCCACCCAGCCCATCGCCGTCTGGACGATGGGATAGCGGCAGCCCAGCAGGTCGCACAGCACGGTGTGCAGGCTCGCGTTGCTCGTGCCGGCGCTCATGCCTTCCCCTCGCCGCCGGTGCGTTGCGACGCCGCCATCGCACGCGCGTCATAGCCGCCGAGCTTGTCGCCGCTGACCAGTTCGTTGTGCGCATGGGCGAAGTGGTGCCAGGCAAAGACCGCATCCATTGCCGTGCGCTTGCCCTGCAGGTCTTCCACATGGTTGATCGCCTGCTTGGTCAGCGTCAGGCCCAGCCGCGGCATCTGCGCGACCTTGGCGGCCATGCCGTAGACCGCTTCCTCCAGCGCTTCGCGCGGCACCACGCGATTGACCATGCCCATGCGCTCGGCGCGCTCGGCGCCCATGCGCTCGCCCAGGAACAGGAATTCCTTGGCGATGCGCGGGTGCAGCTCGTAGGGATGCGCGAAGTACTCCACGCCGGGAATGCCCATGCGCACCACCGGATCGGCAAAGAAGGCATCGTCCGAGGCCACGATCAGGTCGCACACCCAGGCAAGCATCAGCCCGCCGGCAACGCACGCGCCGTGCACCATCGCGATCGTAGGCTTCGGCAGCTCGCGCCAGCGCCGGCACATACCGAGGTAGACCTCCTGCTCGCGCGCATAGAGGAACTCGCCGCCAGGCTTGTTGACGTGGTCATACCAGAGCGAGGCACGCTCGAACGACTCATTGATATCACGCCCCGGCGTGCCGATGTCGTGCCCGGCCGAGAAATGCTTGCCGGCGCCGCGCAGCACGATCACCTTGACCGCGTCGTCACAGGCGGCGCGCCGGTAGGCTTCGTCCAGCGCATACGTCATCTTCGAGTTCTGCGCGTTGTGGTACTGCGGCCGGTTCATGGTCACGGTGGCAATGCCGTCCGCGACGCTGTAGAGCACTTCGGCATTGGGGCCCAGGGCGACGGCTTCGGTGGGCTCGATGGCTGGCGTTGTCATGTCGGCGTGTTTCCTGTCTCAGGCGCGTGCGGAAGGGTTGCCGCGCACGATCGTGGCGCGCAGGTTGTGCGGATCAAGCAGAGCGATCAGCCGCAGTTCTTCGGCCGTTGGCGGGGCCGTCTCCGGCAAGGCTTCGCCGGCGGCATTGGCCAGCGCAAAGCCGGTGGCCGTCTGCACCTGCTCAAGGGTCACGCCCGGGTGCAGCGAGCGCACGCGGATGGCATGGCCGGGTCCGCCGAAGTCCATCACGCACAGGTCGGTGACGATCACGCGCAGGTCGACAAAGCTGCGCATGCCCTCGATCTGGCGCGCCGGGTTGTAGCCGGCGCTGCAGACCATGTCGACTTCGCCGCCGACAAACGCGCGCGTGCTGTGCCCCGGGACGAAGAAGGAGTTGGCGTGGTGGATGCTGTTGCCCGGGAAGCCGCGCGCGCCCAGCAACTGGGTCTTGGGCTGCGCATGCGTACCGCCCAGGCACGAGATATTGGCCTGCCCGAAGCGGTCGATCTGCGTCGGCATCACCAGCGCGTGGCGCCGGCCGCCCCACAGGCAGTCGAACACGCGCGAGTAGCCCATCCAGCCGCTGGCGCGCACCTTGTAGCCGGGCTCGCGCGGCCCCAGCGGCACCGGCGTCTCGACCAGGTAAGCCTCGCCGTCGGTCATCAGCAGGCCCGGGTTGTGCGCAAGCCGCGCCAGGCCGGCGGCGATGCGCGGGCCGGTGCCGATGCCGGTGGCCAGCACCTCGCCGTCGTCGGTCCAGGCGCGGGCGGCGGCGGCGATCATCAGCTCCGCGCGGGTGAATTCATAAGTGGCGCTCACGGTCGCTCCTTGGGTTGGCGGATTCAAACGGCGGTTCAAAGGACGGGCAGCGGCAGGTCATGCACGTGGCCGAGGCCGCCGATGCGCGCCAGGTAGGCCGCCTCGCTGGCGCCCACCACCTCATCGCGGTAGGCGCGGAAGCCGTCATCTGCCTCGGCGCTGGCGCAGTACGCCTTCAGCGCGGGCAGGTCCCAGCCATACGCGGGGGCGCAGGAAGTGGGATGGGCCCCGGCGGGCGCGTGCATCACGCCCGTCACCAGCGAGCGCTCGAACGGGTTGTTGCGTGCGCGCGCCAGGTCTGCTTCCTCGAGGCGGGGGAGCAGCGTTTCGCAGCTCACGTAGCAGCGGCGCGCGGCGCGCGCGAACCATTCGTCGAAGAAGGGATCGGGGCCGTCGATGCGGGTGTTGCCGAGCACGTCGCTCTCGTTCACGTGCAGCAGCGCCGCGTCGAGCGCGATGGCGGGCATCGCCACCAGCACCTCGCCGTCGGCATAGGGCGAGCGCACGGTTTTCAGCTGCGGGTTCTTCGCCAGCACGTCGGTGCCCAGCGCCGTGCGCGTCGGCAGGAACGGCAGCCGCGCCGCCGCTGCGCGCAAGCCGAGTTGCAGCATGCCTTCGTCGAGCTCGGTGACCTCCAGCAGGCCGCGCTCGCGCGCCTGGCGGAAGTACGGCTCGAGCGGAATCACGTCGAGCGAGACAAAGCCGAACACCAGCCGGCGCACCTTGCCGGCCGCGCACAGCATGCCCACTTCAGGGCCGCCGTAGGCGACCACGGTCAGGTCTTTCAGCGGCGAGCGCAGGATCTCGCGCACCAGCGCCATGGGCTTGCGGCGCGGGCCCCAGCCACCGATGCCGATGGTCATGCCATCCTCGAGCTGGCCGACCACGTCGGCCGCGCTCATGGTCTTGTCGATTGTCTTGGTCATAGCGGTGTAGCGGTGTTAAGCGCTCTTTAGCGGTGTCCGATGCTGAAGTCGTGTCCCCACAGGCTGACGCGCGTGGCTTCGTAGGCGGCGTGGTGGCCCCAGTCCACCACCAGCCCGCCGTGGCCGTATTCGAGGTCGAAGCCGCCGGGGGTCTTCATGTAGAACGAGGTCATGCGGTCGTTGCAGTGCTGGCCCAGCGTGGCGGACAGCTTCACGCCGTGCTGCTGCACGCGATCGAGCGCGCGGCCCACCTCGGCCATGTCCGGCACCTCGGCCATCACGTGGATGCAGCCGGCCTCGGACGGCATCTCGAAGATGGCGAGGCTGTGGTGGCGGCCGTTGGCGCAGTGCAGGAAGTGGATGCGCTTTTCCGGCTCGTTCGGATCGCTGGTGAAGCGCACGCGGAAGATGTCGGACAGCCCAAAACCCATCACGTCACGCAGGAAAGCGTAGGTCTCATCGAACGCCGGGGCCGGCAGCACGGTATGGCCGGCGCCCATCGGGCCGGTGATGAAGCGCGGCACACCGAGCGGCGAGACAAAGCGCAGGAAGTCCGAGCGCATGCCCCATGAAATCTCGTGGCGGTTGCCCGACGGATCGGTGAACCAGGCCATCGCCTGCACGCGGCGCTGCGCCACTTCCGCCGCGCCGGCATGCACGACTTCCACGCTGGCCTGGCGCAGCGTATCGAGCGCGTGCCGGTAGGCCAGCTCATCGGCCAGTTCCCACCCGGATGCCAGGTAGCGGTCGCGCGCGCCCGGCACCACCAGGTAGCGGTAATCGCGCTCGTCCATCTTCACGTACAGGCCACCGCCGGGGGCGCCGGAGCAGGTCATGCCGAGCACCTGCTCGGCATACTGCCGCCATTGCCCCAGGTCGGTGGACTCGACCACGATGTAGCCAAGCGCACGGATATCCAACATGCGGTCTCCTCAGGTTCGTTGCCACTGCTGGCTGATGAGACCTATTCTTCCGTGCGCGGCTAGCCCGCACATCGTCCAGTGGGACTAGCCGATCCGGTGCCGGATTCAGGCGCTGGCGGCGCGGACGACGTACTGGCTGGTGGGCACCACGTCGATCTTGTCGAAGTCGATGAAGCGCTGGCAGCTGGCCAGCATGGCCTGCAGGTTGCGCTGGAACTTCTCTTCATCGCCGACGGCGTCGAAGAACGCCTGCGGGTCGGTCATGGCCGCGTCGGGGAAGCATTCCTCGACGATGGCGTCATAGGGTGGCGCGGCGTAGGTGAGCGGGCGCACCACCACGTTCTGCACGTAGAGGAAGTTGTCCTGGGTCTCGACCGCCACCTGCGTGTGGTGGTTGTGCCAGGTGTCCAGCCACGCCTGCGGCGTGAGCCGGGGCGGGCGCGTGAGAAACGCGAGCTGCGCGAAGCCGTGCGTGCGCTCGCCCGGCGCGGCGGGGAAGCGCGTATTGCGGATGGGCTGCGACTCCGTGACGAGGTAGCCGGCCATGCGGCCGACTGCCGCCTCGACCGCCTGGTCGAACGGCTGGCGCAGGCGGTCGACGGCGCTGTCGACCCAGACCGAGACCAGCCCTTCCATCTGCGGGCGGGTGTTGGTCTGGCGCAGGCCCGCGGCAGGCAACACGGCGTCATCCGCCACGTTGATCTGCAGTCCGCGCGCGCCCAGCGCCAGCAGTTTGTCCGCAAGCGTCGTGCGCAGCCGGCGCGCGAATTCCGCCGGCTCGGTGCGCGCATCGCGCCAGACGATATAGATGACTTTCTCCATGCTCCTCGCTCCCTGGTACAGGTGCCGGCCGTGGCCGGACAGGTTGAAGCGTGCGCGGAACAGGAACCAGCGCGGACCGCAGGCATTGCTGCGTCCGCCTGACGTGCCATCCATGCGCCGCGCCCGCTGGTCCTGTGCATGCTAGGCGCGTGGAGGGCGGCGCTCATCCTCCAATCGGACTAGGGGGGGTGCGTTGTACTGCGCGCGATGACGCTCAGCCGAGCGTCACGACACTGCTCAGCAGCATGCGCACCAGCGTGGCCTGCCGCGTGACGCCCGTCTTGGAGAAGATCGAACGCAGGTGGGCGCGCGCGGTGTTCTTGCTGGTGCCCAGGGCCTCGGCGGCTTCGTCGAGCGTCATGCCGTCGGCAAGCACCAGCGCCAGCGCGGTTTCGGCGGGGGTCAGGTCGAACAGCTTGCGCACCACCTCGTGCGAGGCGCGCGACTTGCGCTCGGGATCGCGGATAAAGACCGCGCAGGCGGGCCGATGCCGATTTTCTTCCGACCATTCGCTGAGCGGAATGGTGCGGATCAGCACGCCGAGCTTGCCGCGCCCCGACGGGCGGGTGATCGACATGGCTTCGGCCAGCGCCGGCTCGCTGCCGTGATGCCCCAGTTGCGCGCGGCGCAGCAGGTACTGGAACTTGCGGCTTTCCTGGGCGTAGGCAATCTCGAAGGTGTTCCCGTTGAGACGGATGCCGTCGTTGTCCGCCAGGATCTCGTCGGCCTCCGCATTCTTCTTGAGGATCGCCCCGGCGGCGTCGAGGATCACCATGCCCACCAGCATGCGGTCGATCGCGCCCGCGTAGAGCGAGCGCTCGGATTCGACCACATCCAGCCGGGAGTGCAGCCGGATCGCGCGCCTCAGATGCGGCAGGATGGCGCCGCAGGTCGCCTTGTCCACTTCGGAGAAATCCTGCGCGTCGTCCTGGCGGCAGATGCGCAGGCGGCACTCCACACCGTCATCGGTACGAATATCCGCGCCCAGCAGGTAGCGGATGCCAAGCGGCTGCAGGAACTGGCGGTAGATCTCGCTGCGGCACCAGTTGCCGGCGCCCAGCGCTTCGTCGACCGTCACCGCCCGGTCGGTGGGCAGGTTGATAAAGGGATCGATCGCGTAGTAGTAGCTGTTGTAGGAAGCCTCTGCCTCCAGCGAGGTGCCGTGCGCCGAAGCATGCACCGCCAGGCCGCTGCGGTCGCTGGCGGGCGAGCGCAGGATAAAGCTCACATAGCTGGCATCGAGTTGCTTGCGCAGCATTTCGAGCGCGTGGCCCCAGGGCACCGGTTCCATCGGCCCTTCGTAGACCGCGGCCAGCAGCGCGCCGAACTGCGTGACGCTCAAGCCTGACTGCGCAAGCAAAGGCGACGCCATATCCCGCGCCTCAACAGTCGCCATCAACATTCCTTGTCTCCTGATTCCACACCACGTGTGTCCCTGCCGGCGCTCTGCGGCACCTGGGGGCAGCGCAAATTATAGGGACGCTGCCCGCCCGCTGTCCGCATTTGCGCGGCCCTCGGTGTTTTCCCTGACCTGCAATCGGACGATGCCCGCCCCGCCCGCCGCGGATTCAATGCACGCATTCCCGCAGTGCAACCGAAGGAGAGCAACCGAGATGGATTTCACTGACAAGACCGTGCTGGTCACGGGCGGCGGCGCCGGCATCGGGCTCGCCACCGCGCAAGCCTTTCTGGCTCAGGGCGCGCGCGTGGCGATCATCGAGATCGACGCGCAGCGCGCCGACCATGCCCATACGCTGCTGGGCAAGGCCGGCGCCGACGTGCTGGTGGTACAGGGCGACGCCGCCGATGCCGGCACCGTACGCGAACTGGCCGCGCGGATCGAACAGCGGTTCGGGCGGCTCGACGTCCTGGTCAACAACGTCGGCGACTTCCTGCGCATCGCCAAGCCATTCGAGGACTACGCCGACGACGAGATCGCCAGCCTCTACGCCGCCAACCTCGGCCACGTCTTCACCGTCACGCGCGCCATGCTGCCGCTGCTGCGGCGCAGTGCCGCCGGCAGCATCGTCAGCGTGTCGTCGATCGAAGCCTTCCGCGGCATTCCGTACTGCAGCGTCTACGGCGCCTTCAAGGCCGCCATCACCGGCTTCACGCAGAGCCTGGCGCTGGAACTGGCGCCGGCGGGCATCCGCGTCAACCTGATCGCCCCCGAGACCACCGAAACCCCGCAGGTCCCCGTGTCGCAGATGGTCGCCGCGGAGCACCGGCACCATATTCCGCGCTGGATCCCGCTGGGCCGCTTCGGCACCCCGCAGGACATTGCCGACGGCATCCTGTTCCTGGCCAGCCCGCGCGCGGCCTGGATCACCGGCACGGCGCTGCATGTCAACGGCGGCGCCCTGGCCGCGGCCGGCTGGTACCGCGACCCGAAGGGCGCGTGGACCAATATGCCGGTCATCGGCGGCAACGGCATGAACCTCTGACGGCCGCGCCACGCGGCCACACCACCCAAGCAAGGAGACAGGCATGAAGATACTCATCGTCGGCGGCAATGGCATGATCGGGGGCCATGCGGCCCTGCACCTGCGCAGCCGCGGGCACGAAGTCACCATCGCGGGCCGCAACCGACCCGCCTCCGGCACGCCGCTGGGCGCACTGGACTTCCTGCGCTGCGACTACATCGCCAACGACCTGCCCGCGGCGCAGCTCGGCGCCTTCGATGCGCTGGTATTCGCCGCCGGCAACGATGTGCGCCACGTCCCGCCAGGCGGCGATGAAGCGGCACACTGGGAACGCGCCAACGTCGAAGGCGTGCCGCGCTTTTTCCGCGCCGCGCGTGATTCCGGCATCCGGGTCGCCGTGCATGTCGGCAGCTTCTATCCGCAGGCGGCACCGCGGCTGGCCGGGGAGAACGCCTATATCCGCTCGCGCCAACTGGCCGACGAAGGCGTGCGGGCACTGGCGACGCAGACCTTCCGCGTCAGCAGCGTCAATGCCCCGTTCGTCGTGGGCACGGTGCCGGGGCTGACGGTGCCGATGTTCAAGGCCTATACCGACTACGCCCGGGGCGGCTTTGCGCCGATGCCGGACTTCGCGCCGCCGGGCGGCGTCAATTTCATCTCCGCCATGTCGCTGTCGGAAGCGATCGAAGGTGCGCTGTTGCGCGGCGAGAATGGCAAGGCCTACCTCGTGGGCGACGAGAACCTGACCTTCCAGGACTACTTCGGCGCGTTCTTCCGCGATGCCGGCCGCCCGGTGCCGCCGGTCATCGACCAGGAGCATCCGTTGCTGCCTGACTCGGCGATCTGCTTCGGCCGGGGCAACACGCTCTACTACGAGCCGGATGCGGCCGAGACCGCGCTGCTCGGCTATCGCCGCTGTGACATCCTGCGCACGGTCAGCGAAATCGTGGCGCAGTACAGTTAAGGCGCTACCGCGGCGGCCCGCACAGGCAGGCCGCCGCATCCTCCCTTACAGACTTGAGATCAGCTGCGCGTTATCGATGCGCAGTTCCGCGCCATTGATGAAGCGCGACGCGTCCGAAGCCAGGAACAGCACCAGGTTGGCCACATCCTCCGGCTGGCACATGCGTGCCATCGGATCCGTGCCGATGCCCAGCGCCACCGGGTCCAGGTCCGGCACCAGCGCCTGCGTCATCGGCGTCCAGATGCCGTCGGGGTGGATCGAATTGCAGCGGATGCGGTAGCCGTTGCGCTTGCAGTGCACGGCCACGCTGCGCGTCAGCGCGGTCACGGCACCTTTCGCGCCGCTGTACGCGCACATCATCGGCAGCCCGCCCAGCGCCGCCACCGACGACATCACCACGATGGAGCCACCGGCCGGGTTGTCCTTCATTGCCTGCACGCCGAACCTGCAACCGAGGAAATAGCCGTCGGCATTGACGCGCATGACCTGCCGCCAGCAGTCGAGCGAGGTCTCCTCGATCGATCCCAGCGGACAGATGGCCGCGTTGTTGACCAGCACGTCGAGGCGGCCGAAGCGGTCGAGCGCGGCGGCCATGGCCTGGCGCCAGTCATCCTCGCTGCCGATGTCGTGGCGTACGAACAGCGCCGCATCGCCGATTTCCCTGGCGAGCGCCTGCCCGGCCTCCTCGTTGACATCGCTGAGCACCACGCGCGCGCCTTCCGCCGCCAGCAGCAGCGCGTCCGCGCGCCCTACCCCGCTGGCCGCGCCGGTGACCAGCGCGACCTTGTCCTTGACCTGATTCATCGTTTCTCTCCTGGTGTGGTCCGCTTCAGGCGGCGTCGGGAATCTTGCCGGCCAGCACCGCGCGCAGCGCGGCTTCGCCATACACCGCCGCCACGGTTTCATCGAGGATGGGATTGCCGCGCAGCTCGCTGCCGCCATCGACGGCGATGCTCTGGCCGGTGACCCAGCCCGATTCCGGCCCGGCCAGGTAGCGCACCGCGCTGGCGATATCGTCCGGCTCGCCGGCGCGTCCCAGCGGCATCTGCGCGACGAACTTGTCGAGCATGGCCGGGTTGTCGAACATCGGCCCGGTTGCGCCGGAGCGGGTCAGGCCCGGGCGCACCGCATTGACGCGGATACCGCATCCGGCCAGCTCCTCGGCCGCCGCGCACACGAAGGCTTCCAGGCCCGCCTTGGCGACGCAGTAGGCCGACAGCCAGCGGCAGGTCATGCGTGCCGCGTTCGACGAGATGCAGACGATGGCACCCCCATGCGGCGCCATCAGCGGCGAGGCGTGGCGTACGGCCAGGAAGGCGCTGGCGATATTCAGCTCCAGCTCCGCCATTAGTGACGCCGAGTCGTGCATCAGCATGGGACGGAAGCCGCCGCCGCCGACGGTCGCCACCACGATGTCGAGGCGGCGCTCCAGTTCCCACGCCTGCCGCAGCGCGGCCCGCACGTCATCCTCACGGCAGGCATCGCCGACGCTGATTTCAACCGTGCCTCCGGCCACCTGCTCAAGCAGGTCGCGCCGCGCGGCTTCCAGCGCTTCGCGCCGCCGCCCCATCAGCACCACCGCCGCGCCGTCGCGCAGCAACGCCAGCGCGCTGGCCGCGCCGATGCCGCCGGCACCGCCGGTGACGAGGGCCGTCTTGCCTTCCAGTGCACGATTCGTCGTCATCATGCCCCCCGCAGCGGCAGGTCCTGCATCCAGTCCACCACCAGCTCGCGCGCCGCGATGCGCCACTGGCCCTGCGATCGCTCGAAGCGGTCCTGGTAACGGATGCCCCAGTCCAGCTTGCGCGGCACGCCGTCCTGCTCATACAGGTGGTTGGCCACGCAGTAGGTTTCGCCGGTCGCCGTATCGCCATCGATGTCCACCAGTTGCTGGTGCACGTGGTGCTGCGTGGCGCTGTACTGGCCGAGCGCCGACATGCCCTCGGCAATCGCCTGCGGTCCGTCCATGCGGAAGCCCGGACCGGTCAGCCGCGCATCCGCGGTGAACAGTTCCGCCAGGCTCGGGAAATCGCGCCGGTCGACCGCCTGCGCATAGCGGCAGGTCAGCGCGTGAATGGCTTGCTTGTGTTCCAGTTCGGACATGGCCGGGCTCACTCCTTGGTTGTGACCGGCGACGCCATGGCAGGACGCCTGGCCGGTCGTTGGGATGGCAGACATCGTCAGCCTTGCCGCGCCGGCGGCCATCGTCCGCGTGGAGTAGCCGCCCGTGGTGCCGCTTAGTCCGAACGAAGGATGTACCGGGGCCACGCCCGCCCCAAGCTTTGATGAGCGCGGGCAGTCCGAATGCCGCCCGCATATCACTGATACAGGAGACAGACATGAAGCAGGCGGAACAGGCCATCGTCGCGGTCGTCACGGGTGGCTCGCGCGGGGCCGGCAAGGGCATCGCACTGGCGCTCGGCGCGGCTGGCGCCCGGTGTATGTGACCGGGCGCACCGAGCAGGAAGGCAGCGCGGCGCTGCCCGGCACCATCCATGCCACGGCGCGCGAGATCGATGCGCTGGGCGGACGCGGCATCGCGGTCGCGTGCGACCATCGTGACGATGCGCAGGTAGCGCGGCTGTTCGCGCAGGTGCGCGAGGAGTCGGGGCGGATCGATATCCTCGTCAACAATGCGACCTTCCTGCACGATGAGCTCATCATGCCGGGCCCGTTCTGGCAGAAGCCGCTGGAGATGGCCGGGATTCTCGACGTGGGCCTGCGCTCCGGCTACGTGGCCAGCTGGCATGCGGCGCCGATGATGGCGGCGCGCGGGCGGGGGTTGATCGTATTCACGTCATCCTTCGGCGCGAATTGCTATATGCATGGGCCGGCTTATGGGGCGCAGAAGGCAGGGATCGACAAGTTCGCGCATGACATGGCGGTCGACCTGCGCCCGCATGGCGTTGCGGCGGTCTCGGTCTGGATGGGGCCGCTGCGCACCGCGCGCACGCAACGCGTGTGGGAACAGCATCCCGACAAGTACGCGTCGTTCGCGCCCGTGGCGGAGACTCCGGAATTTACCGGGAAGGTCATTGAGGCGCTGTATCGCGATCCCGGGCTGATGGAGAAATCGGGCCAGGTGCTGATCGTGGCGGAGGCGGCAGCTGGATATGGAATTGTCGATGCGGAGGGCGTGCAGCCGCCGTCTTACCGGCAAGTGCTGGGCGGCCCGCCGCCGGTGCATCCGGCGATTGTGGAATAGAGGGCGGGTGTGGTTTGGGTGGTGTTCTCGCCCTTGGCAGGCGCTGCTGTTTCGCCGGCGGGGGGGCTTTGGTGTTGGTTGGTGTTTCGTGCTTGGCATGCGCCGCTGTTTCACCGGCGTAGCCGGCGGGGGGCTTGTGTTGGGGGTGGGTCTTCGCTCTTGGCATGCGCCTCTGTTTCGCCGGCGTAGCCGGCGGGGGGCTTGCGTTGGGGGTGGGTCTTCGCTCTTGGCATGCGCCCTTGTTTCGCCGGCGTAGCCGGCGGGGGGGCTTGCGTTGGGGGTGGGTCTTCGCTCTTGGCATGCGCCCCTGTTTCGCCGGCGTAGCCGGCGGGGGGCTTGCGTTGGGGGTGGGTCTTCGCTCTTGGCATGCGCCCCTGTTTCGCCGGCGTAGCCGGCGAGTTACTTCTTGTCCAAGCGACAAGAAGATGGAATGAACGCGCCCCGGCCCTCCGATCAAAGGCGCCGGTAGTTCAGTTGTATATCTGGGGAACGTGACAGGGTAGGCGGGCCCCCCATCGCGAAACGGCATCGATGTGCCAGAGTGGGAGTGTGAGCAACCACGCGAGGATGGAGGGACCCGAGATGAATACTACGACCTACGGCCTGGACATTGCAAAGACTGTTTTCCAGCTCTACTGGGTTGAGCCTTCCGGCAAGTGCTTCAACCGCCGTTTCAGCCGACCGAGATTGATCGAGTTCCTGGCCAAGCGCGAGCCCGGACGGGTGGCGCTGGAAGCGTGCGCCGGGTCGCATTGGTGGGCGCGCCAGCTTCAGTCCCTGGGCCACGAACCAGTACTGCTGCACGCGCGATACGTGCGACCGTTCGTGCAGACCAACAAGACTGATGCGGCCGATGCGAAGGCCATTTGGACAGCGGCTCAGCAGCCGGGCATGCCGGTCGTGGCCGCGAAGACCGAATCGCAGCAGTGCGTACTCGGCCTGCACGCGATGCGCCAGCTGCGCGTGAAGATGCGCACCATGCTGGTCAACCAGCTACGGGGCATGCTCTTCGAATTCGGCGTCCAGGCCCGGACCGGGCTACGACGCGGCCTGCAGGAGATCGGGCAACGGATGGACGAAATTGAGAAGAGCGTGCCGCCCTCGCTGTTCGAGTTCGTGCGCGAGCAATTGCAGAGCATCGAACGGCTCGATGAGGAAATTAGTCGCCTGGAGCAACGCATTGACGCCTGGGGTCGGCAGAATCGGGCTTGCCAGACGATCCTTGCGATCCCTGGCATCGGCATGCTCACGGCCACGGCCATGGTTTCGACGATTGGCGACGTGCGCACCTTCAAGTCGGGACGGCAACTAGCGGCGTATCTTGGTCTGGTGCCCAAACAAACCGGCACGGGTGGCAAGGTCCGGCTGGGCGGCATCAGCAAACGGGGCGATTCGTACGTGCGAACGTTGCTAGTTCACGGCGCACGTGTCGTGCTGAGCCATCTGCGCAAGCGGAATCAGCCAGGCTGGAGCATGACGCTCGCGCAGCGTCGGCCGACCAACGTCGCGGTGGTCGCGTTGGCCAACAAGGCGGCCCGCACGGTATGGGCGCTATTGGCGCATGACCGGGCTTATGACCGAGACTATGTCTCGGTCAGGCCTGCCTGAGGGGGGCAGGCCGAGCTAGCAAGGCACGAACCCGTCCACAGGTTGCGACGGCAATGTCGATGTGATGGCAAAACAGGTTGGACCGCGGGAGTGCAAGCCCAATTGGTTACTGGTGCCTGCAAGCACGGCAAGAAGATAGGGACACTCCCGGCAAAATCCATCAGGGCCCGCAGGCTTGGCCTGCACCGCAAGGCCGGATATAAGTCTGCAGCCAATCCTGTCCAAGTCTGATGTTGGCGTTACCCTTGCAAACCGGGGCGCGTTCATATAAGTCTGCAGCCAATCCTGTCCAAGTCTGATGTTGGCGTTACCCTTGCAAACCGGGGCGCGTTCATATAAGTAACCAAGAAGCGCGTCGCCTGGCGGCTGGCCATCAACGATGCGCTCCTTGTTTTCGAAGGGCGTTGGTCTCGCGAGGCATGGCTTGTAGTGGTCAAGTAATTTCGGACAGGCAGATAGGTTCTTTCACTGACGATTTCGCCTCGTAGGCAGTGGGCGTCAGATACCCCAGGGTTGAGTGCAAGCGCACCGGGTTG
>NZ_CAJPUY010000041.1 GCF_905397275.1 Cupriavidus yeoncheonensis
ACCACCCACTCCTTATACTCCGCCGGATAGCCTTTCATCCTCCAACCGCTTCCGCCCTCCATTGTCCTTCATCGAAAGGCGGCGAGGCGACAACTATCCTGACATGGAGGGCTTGGACAGAAAGTAACTCGCCGGCTACGCCGGCGAAACGGCAGCGCATGCCAAGCACGACACACCAACCAACACCAAAGCCCCCCGCCGGCCATGCCGGCGAAACAGCAGCGTCTGTCAAGAACGACACAACAGCGGCGCATGCCACGAACGCCGAGCCAGCCATCCCCCCCAATCCCCCCAACCCAAATTATTCACTCCCAGCGCATTCTGACTTTCCACTCCGCTCCATTGTCTTTTCAGCCGACAACAGTAACCTGCTCCCATCCCCCCATCCACGCCGCGCAACGAACCGCGAGCGGCGCAACGAGCAGGCAAGGCCCCATGAAGGACAACCAGACGCCGCAAGGCATTGCGCTGATGATCGCGGCGGTAGCCTGCTTTGCCGCGCTCGATACGCTGACCAAGAGCGTGGGCGGCGCGGTCCCGGTGATCATGGCGCTCTGGGTCCGCTACCTCGCGCAGACGGCGCTGACCGGCGCGGTCCTGCTGCCGGCGCGCGGCCGGTACTTGCTGCATACGCGCCGGCCTGTGCTGCAATGCGCGCGGGCGGCGCTGATGCTGGTGTCGAGCCTGTGCGCATTCTTCAGCCTGCGGGTCCTGCCGGTGGGGGATTTCACGGCGGTGGCGATGCTGACGCCGCTGGCCATCACGCTGGCAGCGGCCGCGCTGATGGGCGAGCGGGTCTCGCCGGTGCGGTGGCTGTTCCTGTTGCTGGGGTTTGCCGGCGCCTTGATGGTGATACGGCCCGGTCCCGATTTCGAGCCGGCCATGCTGCTGCCGCTGGGCGTGGTGCTGTCCAACGCCGGTTACCAGTTGCTGACCGGCATGCTGACGCGTGCCGACGGCGTGGGCACCACGCACTTCTACACGGGTTGTGTTGCCACGCTGCTGCTCACGGCGGCGTTGCCCTTCTCATGGGTCTGGCACGTCAGCGCGATGCACTGGGCCATGCTCGCCGGCATGGCACTGGCCGGCTGTGCCGGCCATCTGTGCCTGGTGCTCGCCTATGCCCGCACGCCGGTGGGCATTCTGACGCCGTATCTCTATCTGCAGATCGCCTTCGCCATGCTCGGCGGCTGGATGGTGTTCGGCGCCGTGCCGGATGCCTGGTCATTGCTCGGCGTCGCCTTCATTGCCGCCAGCGGCGTGGGCGGAACCGCCGCGGCGGCACGCGAACGGGGGGCGCCCGCGGCGAACGCGCCCGCCTGACGCCCGACCGTCCGCCGGCCGGGCAGGCCGAAGCTACGCGGCCAGGGGTTGCAGGCCGAGCTTGGACCTGGCCTGCGCGGGGGTCGCCACGGCACGGCCGTACTGCTCGCAGAGTTGCGCGACGCGCTGCACCAGCTGCGCGTTGCTGCTGGCCAGCGTGTCCTTGTCCCAGCGGACGTTGTCTTCCAGGCCGGTCCGGCAATGGCCACCGAGTTCCAGCGTCCAGTGATTGACTTCCAGCTGGTGCCGTCCGATCCCGGCAGCCGTCCAGGTGGCGCCGGGCAGCACCTTTTGCAGTTGCTCGACTTCGAACGCCAGGACTTCGCGGCGCGCAGGCATCGCATTGCGGATGCCGAACACGAACTGCACGTGCGGCCGCGGCGACAGCAGCCCCTCCTTGACCAGGTCCGCCGTGCTGTACAGCATCGACAGGTCGAAGATCTCGATCTCCGGCTTGACCTGGAATTCGCGCATGCTGGCCGCCAGGGAGCGGATGAAGTCGGGCGGGTTCTCGTAGACGCTGGTCGGGAAATTGACGGACCCGGTCGCCAGCGACGCCATGTCCGGGCGCAAGTGCAGCATGGCACCGCGCTGGCTGGCTTCACGGCCACGCCCGCCCGTGGAGAACTGCACGATCATGCCCGGGCAATGCTTGCGGATGCCCTCCTGCAGGGCGGCGAAACTCTCGGGGTCGGAGCTGGAGTTCTCCTGCGCGTCACGGACGTGCAGGTGGACCAGCGAGGCGCCTGCCTCATAGCTGGCGTGGGTACTTTCGATCTGTTCGGCTACCGTGACCGGCACGGCGGCATTGTCTTTCTTGCGGGGTACGGAACCGGTAATCGCAACCGAGATGATGCAAGGGTCCAGCATTGGTGTCTCCTGTGGAAATGTGTGGGTAGTGGGAAAGAGGAGGGTACGAGGAGCAAAAGAGGATCAGCCGTGGCGCAGCTGCGCCTGCGCCGCCATGCGCACGGACGCATTGGCCGCGCCATAGCCGAGGTAGCCATCGCGCTGCACGAGCTCGAAGAAGAAGCGCTCGTGGAACGGCTCGGTATAGGTGTGCAGGAATTCACCGTGGCCGTCGCGGTCGTAGAGCAGCCCGAGGCGCTGCAGGCGCGCCAGCTGCGCATCGTCCAGCGCCAGCCGTGCGGCCAGGTCGTCAAAGTAGTTGTCAGGCACATGCAGCATGGCGGAATGGCCGCGGTCGATGCTTTCCAATGTGCGGGCAAGCTGTGCGGAGCGAAAGGCAATGTGGTGCACGCCCGAGCCCGCGTAAGCGGCGACGAACCGCCCCGTGCCGGTACGCCCGCTTTCCGAAACATTGAGCGGGATGCGCACGCGCTGGTCGGCGCTGACCATGGCGCGGCTCCTGACGAGGCCATAGGGGTCGGCAATCTCAAGGACGGCCTCGGCCTGCATGCCGAACACCGAGCGGTAGAACAGCACGAAGGTGTCGAGCCGGTGCGCGGGCAGGGCCTGGGCGATATGGTCGATGGCGCTCAGCCCGGCGCCGGCAACGTCTTCCTGCGGCAGCGGGCGCAGGTCGAAGTCGCTCTCGTAGATGCTGCGCCCGGCGTCGATGTCGTCGACCAGGTGGAACAGCATGCCGTCGGGCGAGCGCAGCGCGGGAATGACGCGCTCGTCGGGGCCGACCGGTTCGCGCCACTCCTTGCACAGCAGCGCGCGGGCACGCGCGGTGGCACGGCGGGCGTCGTCCACCTTGAGGCCGATCGCGCAGACGGACGGGCCGTGCAGCTGGAAGTGCTCGGCGGCCGCGCTGTCCTGCTCCGCGTTCAGGATCAGGTTGATGCCGCCCTGCCGGTACAGGTCGACCGCCTTGGAACGATGGCGCCCGGCATGCACGAACCCGAGCGAGGCCAGCCGCTGCGCCAGTTCGCGCCCGGCCACGTAGTCGACCGCGAACTCGATGAAATCCACGCCTTCGAAGACCGGCGGTGCCGGCAGCGCAAAGCCACCCGCCTCGGATTCGAGCCAGATCAGCGAACGCAACCCGTCCAGCGCGGTCTGGCGCGCGGGCGCGGCGCGAAACTCGTCATTGAAGATTTCCAGCGACAGCGGGCCGGCATAGCCGGCCTGCAGCACGTCGCGCGCGAAGTCGGCCACCGGCAGGTCGCCCTGGCCCGGGAAGTTGCGGTAGTGCCGGCTCCAGCCGAGCACGTCCATCGACATGCGCGGCGCATCGGCCAGCTGGACAAAGAAGATCTTGTCGGCGGGTACGGCGTCCAGGCCCTGCAGCGTGTCGCCCAGCGCCAGCGTGTGGAAGCTGTCCAGCACCAGGCCCAGCGCGGGATGGTCCGCACGCTGCACGAGGTCCCACGCCTGGCTCCAGCGACGCGTGTGCCGGCCCCACGCCAGCGCCTCGTAGCCGACGCGCAGCCCGCGCCGCGCGGCGGCTTCGGCCATCTGGCGCAGGTCGGCGGCGGCGCGCGCGGGATCGTCGATGGCGATGTCCTGCACATTGCTGCAGACCAGCACCGTGTCGGCGCCCAGCTGTTCCATCACGTCGAACTTGCGCTCGGCCCGCGCCATATTGCGTGCGAACAGTTCCGCCGGCATGGCTTCGAAGTCGCGCAGCGGCTGGTAGAGCATGATGCGCAGCCCGAGGTCGGCCGCCATGCGGCGCACTTCGGCGGGCGAGCCGTCGAAGTTCAGCAGGTCGTTCTCGAAGATCTCCACGCCGTCGAACCCGGCGGCTGCCGCGGCTTCGAGTTTTTCGGGGAGGGTGCCGGAGAGCGAGACGGTGGCGATCGACTTCGGAAGCGGGCTGGGACGGGAAGTTGCGGACATGATGCGAGGGAGGTCGGGACCGGTATGCAGCAAGCGTAGAAGCCCCGGGCCCGGCGAACAATCACGATTCGCGCGCAAACGAGCGATAATCGCGCCATCGCGCGCGCACGTCGTGCATTACTCGGGTTAACCATGGAAAAGCAAGCGATGAACCGGCGTGACTGGATCGCCGGCCTGGAGAAGGGCCTGGCGATCCTGGAGGCCTTCGACAACGATCATCCGCGGCTCACGCCCACGCAAGCGGCGCAACTGACCGGCCTGACGCGCACCGCGGCGCGGCGCTACCTGCTCACGCTGGAGCACCTGGGCTACACCACGAGCGACGGCACGCTGTTCAGCCTGACGCCGCGCGTGCTCAAGGTCGGCTGGTCCTACTTCGATTCCGCGCGGCTGCCGCGCCTGGTGCAGCCCTTCCTGCAGCAGATCACCGCCCAGCTGGGGGAAGCGGCCTACCTGAGCGTGCTCGACGGCTGGGAGCTGGTGTTCATTTCCCGCACCAGCACCAGCCGCGTGATGAGCACGGGCTTCGTACTCGGCGCGCGCGTGCCGGCGCCGCTGGCCTCGGCCGGCGTGATGATGCTGGCTGCGCAGCCCGAGGACACGGTGCGGGGTTGGCTGGACCAATGCGTGCTGACGCCCTACACGCCGTACACCATCCTCCGGCACGACCGCTTGCTGCAGGAAATCCGCAAGGCCGGCGCGCAGGGCTATGCCGTGGTGGAGCAGCAGCTGCAGATCGGCGTGCGCGGCGTGGCGGTGCCGCTGCGCGACCGGCACGGCAAGGTGATCGCGGCGCTGTCGGTCAATATGCAGATCGGCGAAGAGAGCGCGGAGGCGGCCTGTGCGCGCGTGCTGCAGGTGCTGCAGGACACCGCGCTGTCGATCATGCGCACGTTGTAGTGTGCCGGTTGCGGCGCCGGCCGCCCCCTACGCGTGCAGCGAACTCGCCAGCGCGAACGGGCCCTGCGACAGGCGGGCCTTCAGGAAGTCGATGCAGACGCGCATGCGCGCCGACGACGAGGCGCGCGCGCTGGTCACGGCCCAGACGTCCGCCGGCTGCTGCCAGGCCGGCAGCACCTGCACGAGCTCTCCCTCGCGGATGCTGTCGGCCACATCCCAGACCGACGCCATGATGATGCCGTAGCCCTCGTGCGCCCACTGGCGCGTGACATCGCTGTGGTTCGAGGCCATCGGGCCGGTCACCTTCACCATTTCCATGCCGGCGGGGCCGTGCAGCCGCCACACGCCAAAGGCCTGGTCGCGCTCGCGGTGGAGCAGGCAGTCATGCTGCGCGAGCTCGGCCAGATGGCGCGGCGTGCCGCGTCGCGCGAGGTAGGCCGGCGCCGCGCACAGCACGCGGCTGCCGCTGGCAATGCGGCTGGCAATCAGGTGCGGCTCCTCGACTTCGCCGATGCGGATGTCGAGGTCGAAGTTTTCGCCGATCAGGTCCACGCGCCGGTCGAGCAGTTCCAGCCAGACCTCCAGCCCCGGATGCTGTTGCCGCAGCAGCGCCAGCACGGGCGCGACGAAGCGCCGCCCGAGCCGCAGGCTGGTGGCAATGCGCAGCAGCCCGCGCGGCTCGCTCTCCGCCTTGCCCGCGCCGCCCACGGCTTCAAGCATGCCGTCGACGTCTTCCAGGATCTTGCGGGCCCACGCAAACGCGTTCTCGCCTTCCGCCGTCACGCTGACGCGCCGCGTGGTGCGGTGGAACAGCCGCGTGCCCAGCATGGCCTCCAGCATGGCGATGCGCTTGCTCACATGCGCGGGTGAAATGCCGGTCTCATGGGCCGCGGCAATGAAGCTGGAGCGGCGCGCCACCGTGCAGAACAGGCGCAGATCCCGCAGGAAGGGATCATTGTTCGCTGTCAGCGCATTCTGAGTTTCCATATTGCCGGATTGTTACGCGGAGGCTTAACGATAGGCTATCGGTGACGGCCGCGCCAGAGGTGCGGCCTTGCTATTCCAGGAGACGCAATGAAGACAGTACTGGTGCTCAACGGCCCCAACCTCAACCTGCTGGGCACGCGCGAGCCGGCGGTGTACGGCAGCGAAACGCTGGCCGACGTGGAGCGGATCTGCGAAGAAGCCGCCCAGTCCCACGGCCTGCGCGCCGAGTGCCGGCAGACCAGCTACGAAGGACAGCTGATCGACTGGATCCACGAGGCAGGCCAGGCCTGCGCGCGCGGCGAGATGGCCGGCGTGGTGCTTAACGCGGGGGCGCTGACGCATACCTCGATTGCGCTGCACGATGCCATCAAGGGGGCCGCGGTGCCGGTGATCGAGTATCACATCTCGAATGTGCATGCGCGCGAAGCGTTCCGGCATCAGTCGTGGATTTCGCCGGTGGCGAAGGCAGTGATGGCGGGGCTGGGAGTCAGAGGGTATGGGGTGGCGGTTGCGGCGCTGGCTTTGCTGGCCGGGGCCGATGGGTGATAGCAGGGCCCTCCGGGAGGCTGGCAGCGGACGGCTTCGATCGGTGCGCCTGCGTTGCCTGCCGGGGCTCGCGAAGGCTTCGTAGTTTCCCTAGCTGCCCCAGAATGTCAAACCGATGCCACGGATTGTCAAGACCTTCCACATTGTCGCCGGGTACTTTCTGCATTCGGACTGCAGCCATGCATACCCTGATGCCGGCCCTGGTCCGCAAGGAGACGATCAATGGAATTGAAGGACAAGGTAGCCATCATTACGGGTGCGGGGCAGGGTGGTGGCGAGGGCATCGCGCGCGTGCTGGCACGCGAGGGCGCCAAGATCGCCGTGGTGGACCTGAATCTCGATGCCGCCCGGCGCGTGGCATCCAGCATCGACCCCGACGGCAAGCGTGCCGTCGCCATCCGCGCCGATGTCAGCAAGAAGGCCGACACGGAAGCCATGGCTGCCCAGACGCTGGAGGCATTCGGCCGGATCGATATCCTGGTCAACAACGCCGGCGTGGGCGGGGCGTCCGCGCTGGTGTGCGACGTGACCGAGGAGAACTGGGACCGCGTGATGGGGGTGAACGCCAAAGGCATCCTCTTCTGCTGCCAGGCGGTCATCCCGGCGATGCAGGCGCAGGGCAAGGGGAAGATCGTCAATATCGACTCGATCGCCGGCATACGCATGGCGTATTTCAGCAGCGTGGACTACACGGCGTCAAAGCATGCGGTCACCGGGCTGACGCAGCATCTTGCGTGGGAACTGGCGGACCAGCGCATCAACGTGAATGCGGTATGTCCGGGCGGCATCCTGACGCCCGCGATCGAGGCTTACGCGTCCAGGGAGAAGCGTGACGCGCTGATCAGGCGGACGGTGCCGCTGGGCCGGTTCTGCAACCCCTCGGAGATCGGCGAGGCAGTATCTTTCCTCGCGAGCGAGCGGGCGGACATGATCACGGGCCAGATGCTGGCAGTCGATGGCGGCACGCTCACCGGATACGGCGAAGACCTGCGCGCGGTGCTGCGCCAGCGGCTTCAGGAAGAACCGCAGCAGTGATCCGCCCGCCCGTGCAGCCCCGGATGATCAGGGGGCAGCACGGGTTCCTCCGATTTCCTGCATTCCATCCGGCCGCTCGTGACATGAGCGCAAGCCGCGCGATCACACGGTTCCGTGTTCCCGCGCGCGCCTTATGACGCGCCGTATGACGCGCATCATGGCCTCGGTTGCTGACGGCGCCATGCCGATACGCTGCAGCCGAAGCGTGTGGAAAACCACCTTGAGAAGGCGCTGGGCGAAGAGAAGCCGAGCAGGCTGGCAACGTCCGACAGCGGCCGTTCGTTGTTGCCTACGTATTTCGATACGAGCTCGACCCGCACGCCATCGACCACCGACAGGTAGTTCTGCCCATAGCCGGCCAGATGGCGATGCATGGTCTTGCGGTCGATGCCAAGCTGGCGGGCGACCTGCTCGGCGCCGCAATCGCCCGTCGGCAACAGGGCGAAGACCAGCTTCCTGACCCTGTCGGGCATGGTGGAATTGGACTGCGCCAGCTTGATGTCGAGGAATTCGCGCGCATGGCGGGCCAGCGCCGTATCCTGGCCGGAACCCGCCACGTCGAGGTCCGCGGCGGCAAGCAGGAAGCCATCGAACTCCTGGCCGAACCGCACCGGCACACCGAACACGCGCCGGTGCGTCGCGGTGCTGGCCGGTGCGCCATGGCTGAAGCAGACGCTGCGCGGTTTCCATGTCGTGCCGAACAGCAACCTGAACAAGCGGAACCACAGGCAGATGATGAATTCCGTCGATTGCCGCATGGATCCCTGCACACTCACCAGCAGTTCCAGCCGGACGATCGCGGTGTCCCCGACTTCTTCGATGCGCAGGTCCAGCGCCTCGTTCAGCAAGTGCAGATAGCGCGCCATGGCGCCAAGCGCGTCGCGCAGGGTGGCGCCCTCGCGCATGACCACCCCGAGTGGTCCGAGACTGTTCAGCTGGCGGGCTTCGGCCACGCGCAAGCCGAGGTCCGCAACGCCGGCGAGCTGGGCCGACTCTTCCAGCAGTTGCATGACCGAGCGTGCCGGCACGCGGATATCAGGGTCTACCAGGGCCGATGGGCTGATCCCCACATGCCGCAACAGCCGGTGGGGGTCCAGGCCGACCTGGCGGGCCACGTCGACAAACTCCGACAGGTTCACTTGCTGCAAAGGTGTTTGCAATGGCGTCGACATAGGAGTTCCCCCACGGTGCCCCAAAATGTAAAGTCCCTGCCCCGCGATGTCAACGCGTCCTGCGCCGCTTCTTCAATACTTTGCATCGACCTTCATCCTCTGACGGAGTCGCCATGCAAGTCGAGCCACTTACCTGTTCCATTGGCGCCGAACTGGTCGGCGTCAGTCTTGCCGATGCCATCCACGATGACGGGCTGTTCGCCGCCATCTATCAGGCGCTGCTCAGGCACCGCGTGCTGTTCCTGCGCGGCCAGGACATCACGGCCGGCGAGCACGTGGCCTTTGCACGCCGCTTTGGCGAACTCGAAGATCACCCGGTGGCAGGCAGCGATCCCGAGTATCCGGGACTGGTCCGCATCTACAAGAGTCCGGACCAACCCACGCCGCGCTACGAGAACACCTGGCACACGGATGCCACCTGGCGTGAAGCGCCACCGCTCGCCGCCATCCTGCGTTGCCGCGAGTGCCCGCCTGTCGGCGGCGACACCATGTGGGCCAATATGGCGCTCGCGTACGAGAACCTGCCGCAGCACGTCAAGGACGAAATCGCCGACCTGCGCGCACGCCACAGCATCGAGGCGAGTTTCGGCGCAGCCATGCCGATCGAAAAACGCCTGGCCCTGAAGGCCCAGTTTCCGGACGCGGAGCATCCGGTCGTCAGGACCCATCCCGAGACCAGCGAGAAGGTGCTGTTCGTCAATGCCTTCACCACCCACTTCACGAACTTCCACACGCCGGCGCGCGTGCGCTTCGGACAGGATTACAGCCTGGGAGCGTCCGGGCTGCTGCGCTACCTGATCGCCCAGGCCCACATTCCCGAATACCAGGTGCGCTGGCGCTGGAGCAAGGACAGCGTGGCGATCTGGGACAACCGTTCGACCCAGCACTATGCAGTCATGGATTACCCGCCATGCCATCGCAAGATGGACCGGGCCACGGTGATCGGCGACCGTCCGTTCTGAGCAACAGGCGTGGCGCGGTTTGCGCCGTCCACGACCTCTTGCACCTATCCATTGCAACGCAAAGCGAGTACGACAATGAGTCAAATCGATCCAGAACTGCTCAAGGGCAAGGTAGCCGTCATCACAGGCGCGGGCCGGGGTATCGGGCGCACCATTGCGCTGGCCTACGCCCGCGCCGGAGCCGCGGTGGTGTGCAGCGCCCGCAGCGAGGCCGACATCGTGCAGACGGCCGCGCTGATCCGCGAAGCCGGTGGCCAGGCGATCGCCCATGCCGCGGACGTGGCTGACTACGCAACGGTGAAGGCGCTGTTCCAGCGCGCCAGCGACGAGTTCGGCGGCGTCGATATCGTGGTGGCCAATGCCGGTGTCGCGCTCGAGCAGCGCAGGATCGCGGACGGGGACCCCGAACTCTGGCGCAAGATCATCGATATCAATCTGACCGGTGCCTACCACACGGCCCATGCCGCCATTGGCCACCTGCGCCAGCGCGGAGCGGGCAAGATCATCATGGTGGGTTCCGGCCAGCGCATGCGTCCCAATGCGGGCTTCTCGGCCTATTCGTGCTCCAAGGCCGGGCTGTGGATGCTTGTGCAGTCGCTGGCGACGGAGCTGCAGGAAGACAATATCAGCGTCAACGAGCTGATCCCGGGGCCCGTCAGGACGGACATGACGCGTGATGTCGCGGCGCCGCCGGGCGAGTGGTTCAAGCAGCCCGCCGACGTCGTGCCGCTCGCCCTGTTCCTGGCCAGCATGCCCGACTTCGGCCCGAGCGCGCAGAGCTATAGCCTGATGCGCCGCGCCTGAATCCGGGCAGGGCCGGAATACCGCTGTACTGAAACGGCCCCGGGCATTGCCCGGGGCTGCCTGCGTCAGGGCTGGATATTGAAGGTCTTGACGATGCCGGCGTTGCGCTCGTACTCGCCGCGCAGGCCCTGACCCAGTTGCGAAAGGGGCTCGGGCGGCGTCGACTCGAAGCCAAGCGAGGCAATGCGCTCCTGCATCCGTGGTGTCGCGGCGGCCTTGTAGACCGCCGCCTGGATCTTCTGGGCCAGCTCATCCGGCACCTTGGCGGATACGAAGACCCCGACCCAGTTGCTGAACTGAATGTCCGGATAGCCCGCCTCGGCGAAGGTCGGGACCTGCGGCAACAGAGGTGACCGCTCCTTCGAGGCCACGGCATAGGCCTGCAGCTTGCCGGCCTTGATCATCGGCAGCGACGTCACCATGCCGTCGTACATGACGGCGATCTGTCCGCCCATGACTTGCGTCAGCGCGGGCGGAGAGCCCGCGAACGGCACATGCTGCAGATCCATGCCGGCCTTCTGGTTCATGATCATGCCGGCATAGTGGGCGGCGGTGCCCGCACTGTAGGAAGCAAAGCTCAGGCTGCCCGGATGCGCTTTCACATAGCTGATCAGGTGTGGCAGATCCCTGGCCGGCAGATTCGCCGACCCGACCATCACCAGGGCCGTCCTGGCCACGGCGGCCACCGGCTTGACATCCCGCATCGGATCATAGGGGACCTTCATCACATGCGGGATCTCCGTGAGCACATTGGTGGTGGAGACCAGGATGGTCTGGCCATCGGCAGGCGCCGACAGCATCGCACTGATGGCGATGCCGCCCCCGGCACCGGGCTTGTTGTCGACCACGACCGGCTGCCCGAGCTCTGCCGTGAGCTGTTCCGAAAGCAGGCGGGCCAGCACGTCGATGGTCCCGCCGGCAGGGGCCGGCACCAGCACCCGGACGGGCTTGCTGGTCCAGGCCATGGCGGCGGGCATGGCTAGTGCCAGGATAGCGGCAACGGCGATACCGCGGGCGCGAGAGCGGGCTGGGCGGGCTGGGCGGAACGGCATGTCTGTCTCCCCATTTGGGTTTCTTTGGATGCGTAGAGCCCGCGCCAGCGACCTTGGCAGGATGGCACGGGACCGAAGCGCGATCCCCCGAAGGGCTCAGGCGCCGCGGTCGCGCATCCGTGCCCTGCGGAGAACTCCGCTCCGGTGCCAAAGGTATGGCCCAATGGACCGGACACATTAACAAACTGGGGCAAATTTTTGACTTTTCGGGGCGTTAGGGAAAAGCATGATGCCTGTCTCTCCACTTCCTTGCCCGCGCGGGCAGCGCGCCCGCTGCCTCGTCAGAATTTGTGCCGCACGCCTGCCACCACGCCCAGCCGCGTGCCGTTTCCGTAGGTGTTGCCACTGTTGTTGAACGCCGGCGCACTGTTCAGCGCAATCCATGCCCCCTGCAGATGGGTGTAATCCACCTCCAGATAGACATCCGTCCGCTTGCTGAAGCTGTAGTCCAGCATGCCCGCCGTCGTGAGCCGCTTGCCGCTCTGTCCGGCATGGCGCAGCCAGTCGTACTGGAACGTGCCGATGAACGCGAGCGCATCTGTCAGGGTGTAGCGGGTGCCGACATAGCCGACATTGTTGCGATAGTCGGCCACATCCAGCCGGTTGTTGGTGTAGCCCAGGTAATACTGCGCGCGCGCAGCCTTCCAGGTGCCACCGAGACCCCAGACCGTCTGCTTGCTGGCCTGCGCCACGGGCACGGCGCCGAAGAATGCGCTGCTGACATTCTGGGTTTGCTGGTAGACGGTGCCGACTTCCAGCGGCCCGTTGCTGTAGACGAGCGCGCCCGCGGCCGCCGAGCTGTTCTTGATGCTGCCCGGAACTTCGCCGAACGTATAGGCCGCCGAGGCCTGCACCGGGCCGAAGGACTTGATGTACTTGATGGTGTTGTCGTAGCGCAGCCCCGTGTAGTTGCCGCCCTGGTAGCCGACGATCGAGTTGTTGGCGAAGGCCATGGATTCGTACGACGAGAGCACTTCGTGTGCCAGCGTGTACTGGCGTCCGAGCGCGAGCTTGCCATAGTCGCCGTCGAGCCCGATCACCGCGGTGCGGCCGAACAGCCTGCCGCCCTGCTGGCTGGTGCCGGTGTCCGGCGAGAAGCCCGATTCGAGGATGTACCAGGCCTTGTTGCCGCCGCCCAGCTCTTCGGTGCCGCGCAGGCCCCAGCGGCTGCCGGTCAGCACGCCGTCGGTCATCTGCGTGCGGGAATGGCCCGCGGCGTCTTCATTGGTGCTGTAGCGGATGGTGGTGTCGATCAGGCCGTAGAGCGTGATGCCGCTGTTCGTCTGGGCGGCCGCGGGCAGGCTGCCCGCGCCGAGTGCGAGCAGCGCATAGAGGGATTTGCGCATTTGGAGATGGATTCCTGCTGGTGGCGCTGGCTGGGGTGGCCGGTCCGTGGGTTGTGCGGTGGCTGGAGGAAGGCTGGCGTTCAGACGGTCGGCACCTTGCGTGGCGCCAGGAAGAACAGCCAGGTCAGCGCGATGAAGTAGGCGCAGGGAATCATGGTGAAGAGCACCGCGTAGTTGTTGTGCGTGGCGGTGAGCACATAGCCGACCAGCTGGGTCATGAACATGCCACCGATCGCGCCGATCATCCCGCCGAAGCCGAACACCGAGCTGACCACATGCTTGGGCGTGTAGTCCATCACGAGGCTCCAGATATTCGCGGTCCAGGCCTGGTGCGCGCCGATGGCGACCGAGATGGCGGCCACGGCCATCCACAGGCTGCTGGCGCCGGCGGCCAGGACGATGGAGGTGATGCACAGCGCGAAGGCCAGCATGGACACCAGCCGTGCCCGCACGGCCGGCATGCCGTGGCTGATGAGCCAGGACGAGAGCGCGCCGCCGCCCACGCTGCCGATATCGGCGCACAGGTAGATGACGATCAGCGGAATGCCCATCTGCGTCACGCTGATGCCGAGCTGGTACTGCTGGTTCAGGAACGGCGGCAGCCAGTACAGGTAGAACCAGAACACCGGGGCGGTGATGGCATAGGCCAGCGCGAAGGCCCAGGTGCCGCGCATGCGCAGGATCTGCGAATACGGGATGCGCTGCGGCGCCGGTTCGACATCGCGGCTGACGTGCGCCAGTTCCGCCTGGCTGACCGTCGGATGCTCGTCGGGGTTGTAGTACTTGATCAGCCAGAACACCAGCCAGATCGCACCGAGCGCGCCCACGATCAGGAACGCTGCCTGCCAGCCCCAGACCTGCAGGATCAGCGGCAGCATGATCGGCGTGAGCATGGCGCCGACATTGGTGCCGGCGTTGAAGATGCCGGTTGCCACTGCGCGCTCGCTGGCGGGGAACCAGATGCGCGTGGTCTTGACGCAGGCCGGGTAGTTGGCGGCTTCGGTCAGGCCAAGGAAGAAGCGGCAGACCATGAAGCCAACGGCCGAAGCCGCGAGCGCATGCGCGCCGCAGGCGAGGCTCCACAGCAGCACGGCCAGCGCGAAGGCGCGCTTGACGCCGACCATGTCGATGAAGCGCCCCTGCAGGGCGAAGCCGATCGCATAGCCGACCTGGAACCAGAAGTTGATGTTGGCGTAGTCCTGCGCGGTCCAGGCCATGGCCTTGGCCAGCACCGGCTGCAGGACGCCGAGCGCGGCGCGGTCGATGTAGTTCAGCGTGGTCGCGAAGAACACCAGCGCCAGCATGCCCCAGCGCACCTTGCCGAGCGCGAACCCGGCGCGGATCTTGTCGGCCAGCGAGTGGCCGGGCACGGCGGGGGCCGTGATCTCCTTGTTGATCATGGTCATTTGTCTGTCTCCACCCATGGATGAATTGTGTTTTCCGGTATGCCTGGAACTCATTGGGGGCGGCATCCGGTCTTGGTTCGTGGGGGCGCCGGGGCGAGGGCCCTGGGCCCAGGGCCCAGGGCGTCTCCCCGTGCTGTCTCTCAGTATTTAAGGCGAGCTACGGCGCGCAGTGCGTCCGGCGTGGCGGTGCCGTAGCCGAAGAACTCCAGGTAGGCGGGAATCATCTCGAACAGCATGTCGGTGCCGACCTGGACCTTGCAGCCGCGCGCCATGGCGGCTTCGAGGAACGGGGTGTATTCGGACTTCATCACCACTTCGCCGACCATGGCGCCCGGGTCGATGCGGGCGACGTCGAAGGGCAGGGCGTCGCCCGGGTTCATGCCGAGCGGCGTGGCGTTGACCACCACGTCGCAACCGGCCGGGTCGGCCGAGCCCGTGGTCACGCGCAGGGCCGGGTAGTGCGCCAGCAGGCGGTCGCGCAAGGCGAGCGAGGACGCTTCGCGCGTATCGAACAGCGCCAGTTCCGCCACGCCGGCCGCGGCCAGCGAAGCGGCGATCGCGCTGCCCACGCCGCCGCTGCCCGAGACGATGGCGCGCGCGCCTTCGAGCCGGCAGCCCTTGCGCTGGATGCCGCGCACGAAGCCCGCGCCGTCGAACTGGTCGCCCACCAGCGTGCCGTCGTCGCGCCGCAGCACGGCGTTGCAGGCGCCGGCGATGCGGGCGGTGGGCGTGAGTTCATCCACCAGTTCCACGGTGGTGACCTTGTGCGGCATGGTGACCAGCGCGCCGCGGATATTGCTCAGGCGGAACAGCGAGCGGAAGAACACGGGGTAGTCGTCGGGCTTCACGCCCATGGGCATTACCACGGCGTCGATGCCCTGCCGCTCGAACCAGGGGTTGTAGATCATGGGCGCCTTGAACGACTCGGTGGGAAAGCCAAGGTGCGCGATGAGGGTGGTCTTGCCGTTGATCATGTTGTTCCTGGGGGCGGTAGGAAGCCGGGGCCGGCGCGGATGCGTGGTCCGGACCTGGCGGCGATGTCTCGATGACCGGAGAGTAGTGGCCGATCGGCCGCGGGCCAAGCGACGTAATCCGCATAACGCGCGATTAACGTACGCAGTGGGGCGATCAGGAAACGCAGTGCGGGTTTTTACGGAGGTAGTCGAGTCCAGTGGTCGCTGCGGCAGGCGTCGGCGGCATTGCTATGATCGGACCACGTTGCCGCGGGGTCTGCCGCACTGGCCCCGCACCCCTCACAGGAGCCCCGATATGAGCGCCGCTGAAGCCTGGGACAACCCGCTGGGCATCCAGGGTTACGAATTCATCGAGTTCGCCTCGCCGGATGCGGCGGCACTGGGCCGGACCTTCGAGCGTTTCGGCTTTGCCGCCATTGCCGAACACCGCCACAAGGCGGTCAGGCTGTACCGCCAGGGCGAGATGAACTTCATCGTGGATGCGGAGCCGGATTCCTTTGCCACGCGCTATGCCGCCGAGTTCGGCCTGTCGATCTGCGCGGTCGGCATCCGCGTGAGCGATGCCGCCGTGGCCTTCGAGCGCGCGCTGGAGGCCGGCGCGTGGCCGTTCGAAGGCGGCACGGTCGGACCGATGGAGCTGAATATTCCCGCCATCCAGGGCATCGGCCAGTCCGTCATCTATTTCATCGACCGCTGGCGCGGCAAGGAAGGGCGCCCGGGCGATGTCGGCGACATCTCGATCTATGACGTGGATTTCCGCCCCTTGCCGCAGGGCAATCGCCCGCCGGCCGCCGGCCTCGCCCGGGTCGATCATCTGACGCAGGCGGTGGAGCCCGGCCATCTCGAGGAATGGAGCGACTTCTACCGCAAGGTGCTCGGCTTTCGCGAGATCCACGAAGTCCATCCCGACTGGCAGGTGGCAAGCGATGCCTGCGTGCTGCTTTCTCCTTGCGGGCAGATCCGGATTCCGCTGTACGAGAAAGGCACGCCGCGCCATGACCGCATGCGCCAGTACCTGTCCGACCCGCTTGGCGAAGGCATCCAGCACATCGCGCTGGCCACGGACGACCTGGCCGCAAGCGCCCAGGCCCTCGCGGCCAATGGCGTGCAGTTCGTGCAGCCGCCGGCGGCCTACTACGGCACGCTCGATGCGCGCCTGCCGGGCCACGGACTCGACCCTGCCACGCTGCAGCGCTACGGCATCCTGGTGGATGGCGAGATGCGCGCGGACGGCAGGCAGGACCGCTTCCTCCAGGCTTTCGTCAAGCGCGAGGCAGGGGAGTTCTTCTTCGAGATCGTCCAGCGGGACGGGCACCATGGCTTCGGCGAGGGAAACCTGTCGGTGCTGGAATCGGTGGCGGCGAGCTGAGGCGGAAAGCCCCGGTGCCGGTTGCCGGGCTCGCGCTTGCGCGAAGGGCTGACTGAGCCTTGTGCGGCGCTTCCTGGATGGCGATCGCTTTGAGCGGAGCCTAGCGCATCCTAGGCGATACGTCATGGCATGGAAAATGACATCTCGCGCTATTTCCATGAAATTTACGCATGTATCGAGTGCGTTGCGGATAGCCCTCAGCTAAAGATTGCGCGGCTTCATCAATCCCCTGCGCCAGCCAGCGACGCGCGGGAGAATCGCGCAAGTTTTGCGCCGAACATTTCCTCGTCCTGGCGTAATTCACCTCGACCGGCTCCGCTCCCGACAGCCGCATGCGACGGGTTAACCCGGATTCTTGCCTCCAATCTCCCGCACCTAAGATCGGTTCCTATAGAGAACGAAGGTTCGCTATAAGAACAAATGGCGGATTTGCCGGATCGGCGGTCCTTGCCGATTTCCAAAGTCAAACGGAGACAACCGTGCCCCAGTCCAACCCCGCGAAGGGCGGCGTCATTGACGTCCAGGCCCTGATCGACGAGCGGCCGTTCACCGGCTACCAGTGGCTGATCCTGATCCTGTGCTTCCTGATCGTTGCGGTCGACGGCTTTGATACGGCCGCGATCGGCTATATCGCACCCGCGCTGGTGCAGGACTGGGGCATCCAGAAATCCGAGCTGGGTCCGGTCATGAGCGCCGCGCTGTTCGGCCTGGCCTTCGGCGCCATCTTCGCCGGCCCGCTGGCCGACCGCGTCGGCCGCAAGCGCGTGCTGGTGCTTTCCGTCTTCTTTTTCGGCGTGTGCAGCCTGGCCACGGCCTTTGCGCCGAGCCTGGGCTGGCTGACGACACTGCGCTTCCTGACCGGCCTGGGCCTGGGCGCCGCCATGCCGAACGCGGTGACGCTGACTTCCGAATTCGCGCCGCAGCGCCGCCGTGCGGTGCTCGTGAACACGATGTTCTGCGGCTTTCCGCTCGGCTCGGCGGTGGGCGGCTTCGTCGCGGCGGCCATGATCCCGCACTATGGCTGGCACAGCGTGCTGCTGCTGGGCGGCGTGCTGCCGGTCGTGCTGGCCGTGCTGCTGGTGTTCCTGCTGCCGGAATCGGTGCGCTACATGGTGCTGCGCAACTACCCGGTCGAACAGATCGGCAAGGTGTTGCAGCGGGTGACCGGTGCCGGAGCGGCGGCGGCAAGCTATGTCATTGGCGAGCAGGCCCCCGCCACCCGGTCCGCCATTGGCACCGTGCTGTCGCCGGGCTACCGCCTGGGCTCGGCCATGATGTGGGCCACGTACTTCATGGGCCTGGTCATCTTCTATCTGCTGACCAGCTGGATGCCCACGCTGATGAAGGACGCGGGCTTCTCGATCCAGCGCGCCTCGTTCCTGACCGCACTGTTCCCGCTCGGCGGAGGCATCGGCACCATTGCCGCGGGCTGGTTCATGGACCGCTTCAACCCGAACAAGGTGATCGCCCTGACCTATGCGGTCACCGGCGCGCTGATCTACGCCGTCGGGCAGGGTACCGGCAGCCAGGTCATGCTGGGCGTGCTGATCTTCCTGGCGGGCACGGCGATGAACGGCGCCCAGTCCTCCATGCCTTCCCTGGCGGCGGCCTTCTACCCGACGCAGGGCCGTGCCACCGGCGTGGCATGGATGCTCGGCATCGGCCGCTTCGGCGGCATCACCGGCGCGCTGCTCGGCGCCGAACTGCTGCGCCTGCAGCTTGGCTTCGACATGATCTTCACGCTGCTGGCCGTGCCTGCCTTCCTGGCCGCGATTGCGCTGATGGTGAAGCACTTCGGCGGCAGCCCCGCGCCGGCAGGCGAACCGGGCGCCCGGCCCGTGGCCGCTCACTGAGCCTGGTTGCGCCGCGGAGCATCGGGATGCGCCGCGGCCCGGATGCAGTCGGCCAGCGCCTCGGCCATCGGCGTCAGGGTGCGGTCCTTGTGCCGCAGCAGGCCGACGGGCTCCTCGGTGCCGAGGGTATCGATGGGCAGTGCCACCAGTCCGCCCGCATCCATGGCGCGGCGCGTGGCCGACATCGGCGCGGCCCAGACGCAGTCGCTCTGTTCGGCCAGCAGGCGCCCGAGATAGGCGTCGGAAGTCTCCACGCAGCCATCCGGCAGGCGCAGGCCGTGGCGGGCCAGCAGGCTTTCGGTGTTGTGGCGCGGAATCGAGCCCGTGGCGGCAATCACCAGCGGCCACGCCAGGCAATCGAGCAGCGTGGGGCGCGTGGTTCTTGCCAGCGCATGGCCGGGACGCACCGCCAGCACCAGCGAATCGGGCCCCAGCGACTCGAACCACAGGCTTTCCATGGCGACCGGATCATCCATGCGGCCGATCACCAGGTCGAGCACGTCGGCCTTCAGCTGGTCGATCAGGTTGCGGTTCATGCCGGTCCGCACGTCCAGGCCGACCTCGGGATACGTGGCGCGAAAGCGCAGCACGGCATCGGTCAGCACGGCGGGCACCACGCTCGGCAGCGCGCCGAGGCGGATCCGTTCATGCGTCAGCGCGGTCTCGCCTGTCACGCTGCCGGCCGCGGCGTCGATATCGGCCAGGATGCGCAGCGCATGCTGCAGGAAGCGGGTGCCAGCCGTGGTCAGCTCGGTGCCGGCGCGCTGCCGCACCAGCAGCCGCGTGCCGGCCAGTTCCTCCAGTTCGCTCAGGGTCTTGGAAACGGCCGGCTGGGTCAGGCCGAGGCGATCCGCCGCGCGCCCCAGGTGCTGGGTTTGCGACACCGCCACGAAGCAATAGAGATGCCGCAGCCGCACGCGATTGCGAAAGACATCCTGCGCAGCCTGCTCTTGCCGTTCCATATCGAAAATTCATCGTAATCGGTCAATAACTCAATTTACATGACTTTGGGTGTGTCATAAAGTCATTCCACCCCTACAACACGGAGACGCAGCATGCCCCGCCTCGCCCAGTACCGTCGCCCCTATTGGGACACCCAGCCCGAATACCGTTTCGACCCCTATGCCTCCACCGTGCTGCGCTCGCCGGCGCAGCCGCTGGTGCGGATTCCGCAGTCGCTGTCCGAAGTCACCGGCCCCACCTTCGGCGCCGAGTTCGTGCGCGCCGGCGACAATGACCTGACCGTCGGCAACGGCGGCGAGCCGCTCGGCGAGCGCATCCTGGTCACGGGCCGCGTACTGGACGAGAACGGCCGCCCGGTGCCGAACGCGCTGATCGAGGTCTGGCAGGCCAACGCCGCCGGCCGCTACGTGCACAAGCGCGACCAGCACGACGCGCCGCTCGACCCGCACTTTTCCGGCGAAGGCCGCATGGTGACCGACGCCAACGGCCGCTACCAGTTCAAGACCATCAAGCCGGGTGCCTACCCCTGGCGCAACCACCACAACGCCTGGCGGCCGCAGCATATCCACTTCTCGCTGTTCGGCAACGCCTACGCGACCCGCCTGGTCACGCAGATGTACTTCCCCGGCGACCCGCTGCTGCCGTACGACCCGATCTACAACTGCGTGCCCGACGAGAAGGCGCGCGAGCGCCTGATCGCCACCTTTGACTGGGAGACCACGCAGCCGGAATACGCGCTGGGCTACCGTTTCGATATCGTGCTGCGTGGCCGCGATGCCACGCCGATGGAGTAAAAGCATGCTGTACGCCACCGCTTCGCAGACTGTCGGCCCCTACCTGCATATCGGCCTGACCGGCCTGAACTGCGCCGACCTCACCGCTGACGCGCCGGAACTGGCCGGCCAGCGCATCATCATCGAAGGCCGCGTCACCGACGGCACCGGCGCGCCCGTGCCCGACGGCATGGTCGAGATCTGGCAGGCCAACCCGGCCGGCCGCTACCGCCATGCCGAGGACACGCGCGAGCTGCCGCTGGTCGCCGGCTTCACCGGCTTCGGCCGCGTGCCGACCGCCGAGGATGGCTCCTTCCGCTTCGTCACCGTGAAGCCGGGCGTGGTGCCGGGTGCGGACGGCAAGCCGCAGGCGCCGCACATCATGGTCTCGGTGTTCATGCGCGGCCTGGTCAAGCATGTGGCCACGCGCATCTACTTCCCGGACGAGGCTGCGGCCAATGCCGCCGACGGCGTGCTGGCACTGGTGCCGGCGGAACGGCGCGGTACGCTCGTTGCCAAGGCGCAAGGCAACGGTACGCTGCGCTGGGATGTGGTGCTGCAAGGCCCGGCCGAGACGGTGTTCTTCGACATCTGACGTTGCGCGCATAATCGTGCCGTCGCCAACGTCGTGACGGCACACCCACACCGCCCCCCATGCCAAGCTCGTCCCGTCTTACCGATCCCATGTTCGGCAGCCCGGCCGTGCTGGAGATCTTTTCCGACACCGGCACCGTGCGCTGCATGCTCGCCGTCGAAGCCGCGCTGGCCCGCGCCGAGTCGCGCTGCGGCGTCATTCCCGTGGCCGCGGCGACGGTCATCTCCGAAGTCTGCGCGGAGGTCCCGGTCATCGATCCCGATGCGCTCGCGCAGGCCGCTGTCGCTGCGGGCAACCTCGCCATTCCCTTTGTCAGGCAGCTCACCGCGGCCGTGGCGGCGCGCGATGCCGAGGCCGCGCGCTTCGTCCACTGGGGCGCCACCAGCCAGGACATCATCGACACCGCACTCGTGCTGCAACTTGGCGAGGCGATGCCGCACTTGCAGGCCGACCTGCTCGCGCTGGGCAATGCCTGCGCCGGGCTGGCCACGTCGCATCGCGACACGCCGATGGTCGGCCGCACCTGGCTGCAGCATGCCTTGCCCACCACGTTCGGCCTGAAGGCCGCGGGCTGGCTCGATGCGCTGCGCCGCGACCTGCGCCGCGTCGATGCCGCAGGCGTTCATGCCAGCGCGCTGCAGTTCGGCGGCGCGGCCGGCACGCTCGCGAGCCTGGGCCAGTCCGCGCCGGCGGTGGCCCGCGCGCTCGCCGGCGAACTGAAACTCGAATTGCCCGCGCTGCCGTGGCACGCGCATCGCGACCGGCTGGTCGAGGTGGCCGCCGCGCTCGGCATGCTCACCGGCACGCTCGGCAAGATGGCGCGGGATATCTCGCTGCTGATGCAGACCGAGGTCGCCGAAGTGGCCGAGCCCTCCGGCCCCGGCCGTGGCGGTTCCAGCACCATGCCGCACAAGCGCAATCCGGTTGGCTGCGCCGCCGTGCTGACCGCGGCCGTGCGCGTGCCCGCGCTGGTGGCGACGATGCTGTCAGGCATGGTGCAGGAACACGAGCGCGCGCTGGGCGGCTGGCAGGCGGAGTGGGATACGCTGCCACAGATCGTCACGCTTGCCGCCGGCGCGCTGCGCCAGATGGGCGAAGTGGTGTCGGGCCTGCAAGTGGACGCCGCGCGCATGCGCGCCAATCTCGACATGACGCATGGCCTGATCCTCGGCGAAGCGGCCATGCTTGAACTTGGCAGCCGCATCGGCCGGCTCGAAGCCCACCACGTGGTGGAGCACGCGTCGCGTTTCGCGGTGGCGCAAGGCACCACGCTGCGTGAAGCCCTGGCACGGACGCTCGGCGAGAATCCCGCCCATGCAGGCCTGCTCGACGATGACACCCTCGACCGCCTCGCCGACCCGGCCAACTACGCCGGCCAGTCCGCGGCCTTCGCGGATGCCGCCGTGCAGGCCTGGCACGCGGCGCTCGCGCGGCGCCACGCCGGCTGACCGGCACAACCCCGTACAGGATTCCAGGAGACCGCTATGCCCTATCTCGACCACGCCGGCGCCCGGCTCTTCTATACCGTGGATGGCCCGGACAATGCGCCGGCCATCGTCTTCTCCAATTCGCTCGGCACGGACTACACGATGTGGCAGCCGCAGGCCGATGCGCTGGCCGGACGCTTCCGCGTGGTGCGCTATGACACGCGCGGCCACGGACGTTCGAGCGCGCCGGGCGATGCCTTCACCATGGACCAGCTCGGCGGCGACGTAGTCGCCATCCTGGACGCGCTGGGCATCGCCCAGGCCGCGTTCTGCGGCGTGTCGATGGGCGGCCTGACCGGCATGTGGCTGGGCGTGCATGCGCCGGAGCGCTTCCCGAAGATCGTGCTCGCCAACACCGCGGCGAAGATCGGCAATGCCGAGGGCTGGAACACGCGCATCGACAGCGTGCTGCGCGACGGCATGGGCATCATGGTGGAACCGTCGATCGAGCGCTGGTTCACGCCGGAGTTTGCCGCCGCCGCCAGTCGCGCGCTGGATCCGCTGCGCGCCGTGCTGGCCGCGCTCGATCCGCGCGGCTACGCCGCCAACTGCGCCGCGGTGCGCGATGCCGATTTCCGCGAGGCCGTGCGTACGATCCGCGTGCCGGTGCTGGTGATCGCGGGCACCCACGACCCGTCCACCACCGCGCAGGAGGGCCGCGACCTGGCCGCGGCGATTCCCGATGCGCACTTCGTTGCACTGCCGGCCGCGCATATCTCCAACGTCGAGCAGCCGGGCCGCTTCACCGCCGCGCTGCTCGATTTCATCGTGGGCCGTCTGCCGGTCACCGACGATCACGCCCGCTACGAAGCCGGCCTGGCGGTGCGTCGCAGCGTGCTCGGGAGCGCCCACGTGGACCGCTCGCTCGCGCACCTCACGCCGCTGAACGAGGAGTTCCAGAACCTGATCACGCGCTACGCGTGGGGCGAGATCTGGACCCGCGAAGGCCTGCCGCGGCACACGCGCAGCCTGCTGACCATCGCCATGATGGTGGCGCTGAACCGGTCGGAAGAGCTGAAGCTGCACCTGCGCGCCGCGGCCAACAACGGCGTGACGCGCGACGAGATCAAGGAAGTGCTGCTGCAGACGGCCATCTACTGCGGCGTGCCGGCCGCCAACTCGGCATTCCACATGGCCGAGGAAGTCTTTGCGGCCATCGACGAGGCCAACCGCCGGCCGCAGGCCTGAGCTGTCCTATCGCGTCGCGAACGCCGGCAGCCGGGCGCGCCCCGACTGCCGGAACACGGTCGGCGTCTGCCCGACCTGCTTCGCGAAGAAGCGCGAGAAGTAGGCCGCATCGGCAAAGCCCAGCGACAGCGCGATGTGCTTGACCTCCAGGTCGCTGAACAGCAGGTCGCGCTGCGCCTGCGCCAGCACCCTGGCATGGATCATCTGCAGCGCCGACTGGCCCGCCATCTGCCTGCAGACGCGGTTGAGCTGCGTGGCCGTGATGCCGATGTCGGCGGCATAGCCGCCAATCTCCCTTTGTTCGCGGTAACCGGACTCCAGCAACTGCTGGAACTGCTGGAAATGCCGCGCAGGCCGGCTGTTGCTGCGCGCCGCGGCCGGCGCCGAGGCATCGGCCAGCCGCGCAATGCCGATCAGCACCACGCTCAGCAGCGCTGACAGCGCGGCGCCGCGCCATGCGGACACGCTCTCCATCTCGCCCCGGAACAGCACCAGCGCGTCGGCCAGGGCATCGTCGCGCCGCACGCGGTCGTGGCGCGGACGCTCGAACAGCGCCAGGGTATCCGGCACGCCGGCCAGCAACGTGCGCAGGTGGCTGTCCGTCATGGTCACGACGATGCCGTCGGTATCGGGCCGGAACACGAAGCCATGAATGTGCTGCGGCGGCACCATGACCAGCGAGCCACTGCGCAGCGCTTCACGCCGCTCCTCCAGCAAGGCTTCGCCGCCGCCGGCATGGACGTACAGAATTTGCAGGAACCTCTCGTGCCGGTGCGGCTGGATCTCCCAGCCATGCAGCTTGCTGCGCTGCGCGATCGATTCGAAATGCAGCTGATCCAGCAGCGGCTCCGACGAACTGGTGCCGTACAGCGAATAGGTGGGAACGGGCTTCACGACGGGTCCGTGTTTACCAGCAATGTTCGGATTGTCCTGTTCTTGGTTCGGTCTGTCCATTCCGGAAAGCCCGCCCGGCCGCTATCTTTCCTCCCATCAGAACAACGCATACGGAGACAAGCCATGCGCACCCAGGTTGCCATCATCGGCGCCGGCCCCGCCGGTCTTCTGCTCGGCCAGTTACTCGCGCGCTCGGGCATCGACAACATCATCGTGGAACAACGCAGTCCGGACTACGTGCTGGGCCGCATCCGCGCCGGCATCCTCGAAAGCGTGACCGTCGACGCGCTCGAGCGCGCGGGCGTCGCCGCGCGGCTGCATGACGAAGGCCTGCCGCACGATGGCATCGAACTGTCGTTCAACGGCGAGCGCCATCGCATCGACCTGCACGCGCTGACCGGGCGCAGGGTGACGGTGTACGGCCAGACCGAAGTCACGCGCGACCTGATGGCCGCGCGCCAGGCAGAGGGTACGACGACGATCTATGAGGCCTCCGACGTCAGCCTGCACGGCTTCGACGGCACGCGGCCGCTCGTGCGCTATCGCAAGGACGGCGCCACGCACGAGATCGAGTGCGACTACATCGCGGGCTGCGACGGCTTCCACGGCGTCAGCCGGCAGAGCGTGCCGGTCGCGTCGACGAGGTTGTTCGAACGCGTCTATCCGTTTGGCTGGCTTGGCATCCTGTCGGATACGCCGCCGGTTGCCGACGAACTGATCTACGCCGGCCACGAGCGGGGCTTCGCGCTGTGCAGCATGCGTTCGAAGGCCCGCAGCCGCTACTACGTGCAGGTGCCGTCGACAGAGCGCGCCGAAGACTGGTCCGACGCGCGCTTCTGGGATGAACTGCGCAGCCGGCTGGACCCGCAAGCCGCGCAGTCGCTGGTGACGGGCCCGTCGATCGAGAAGAGCATCGCGCCGCTGCGCAGCTTCGTGTGCGAGCCGCTGCGCTTCGGCCGCCTGTTCCTGGCCGGTGACGCCGCGCATATCGTGCCGCCGACCGGGGCCAAGGGCCTGAACCTGGCCGCGAGCGACGTGCTGTACCTGGCCGACGCCCTGGCCGCGCGCTACCAGCAGGACGATCCGCGCGAACTCGACGGCTATTCGGAGAAGTGCCTGCGCCGCATCTGGAAGGCCGAACGCTTCTCGTGGTGGATGACATCGCTGCTGCACCGGTTTCCCGATGCCGACGCATTCTCGTCGCGCATCCAGCAGGCCGAGCTCGATTTCCTGGTCAGCTCGGAGGCAGCGCGCAAGGCGCTGGCCGAGAACTACGTCGGGTTGCCGTACTAAGAACCCATTTCAGAATGAGGTTCTGAGGCGGCATCGGGCAACGGCGAGAGCGCGGGCGCGTCGGACAGCACCGCGCCGATCATGATTACCGCCGGGCTGGTCAGTCCGGCATCGAGCGCTTCGCCAAGCGTGGCGAGCGTGCCGGTCCAGCACTGCTGCCCGTTGCCTCCGGCATGCATCACCACGGCCGCAGGCATGTCAGGGCGCATCTCCGCCGCCAGCAGCGCATCGCGGATTGCCAAAAGCCGGCTCATGCCCATGTAGATCACCAGCGTGGTGCCGCTGCCGGCCAGTGCGCGCCAGTCAGGGCTGCCATGGTCGCTCGTATGCGCGGTGACGAAGCTCACGCCGTGGCAATGCGCGCGGTGCGTCAGTGCCACGCCAAGCGCCTGCGCGGCCGCCTGTCCGCTGCTGATGCCGTTGACGACCTCGACCGGCACGCCATGCGCGCGCAGGAACGCCGACTCTTCGCCGCCGCGCCCGAACAGCAGCGGATCGCCGCCCTTGATGCGCGCCACTTCCTTGCCTGCCAGCGCATGCATCAGCGTGAGTTGCTGGATGCGTTCCTGGGTGACCGAGCAGCGCCCGCCGCGCTTGCCGACCCATTCGACATGCGTGCCGGGACTTGCATGGCAGGCCATTTCCGGCGACACCAGGTCGTCCACCAGCCAGACCTGCGCCTGCGCAAGCACGCGCGCCGCGCGCACGGTGACCAGGTCCGGGCTGCCGGGGCCGACGCCGACCAGCCATACCTTGCCGGGTTTGAGGGGGAGGTTCATCACGAGTCCTTTCTTTGCGCAGGGCATTCGCCTCAATGGCTGGTGCCGGACGAGCGCGTGGTCTTGTTGAACACGTTGTACTTGCCGATGGGCTTGTCCATGGGGATGCGCTTCACCTCGCGCAGCGTGCGCGCGTCGTACACCACGATGGCGCCGTCGCGCTCCATCAGGCTGACCAGCGCGTAGCGGCCGTCGCGCGTGAATTCCACATGCGCGGCGGTGCGGCCGGGGCTCGGCGTGAGGCTGCCGACCACGGCCAGTGTCTGCTTGTCGATCAGCTGCAGCGTGTCGCGCTTCGGGCTCATCATCGCATCGGCCCACGCGTAGGGCGTGTTCTCGTGGCTGCGCAGGAAGAAGCCGGGGCCATTGGTCGGCACCGTGGCGATGGTCTGCCAGCTCTGCATGTCGATCACGCTGATGCGACCCTGCCTGAGGTTGGGCGACGCCATGACCTCATGGCCGTCGCGCATCCAGGTGATGCCGCTCCCCAGATGCGGCATGCCGGACAACGCCAGGTCCGCGACCTTGCGGCCGGGCGTGAGATCGACCACCTGTCCGCCGCCATCGCGCGACGCACCCAGGATGTGCCGGTACGACTGGTCGAAGTAGAAATCGTCGAGCACGTCCGCCAGCACGATCTTCCTGGGCTCCGGGATGGTGCCGGACGCCATGCCGGCATACGGGATCTCCCAGACCTCGGCAATGTCCTTGAGGGCCGCGATGAAGCTGTGCCGGGGCGCCGCGTCATAGACCGCCGACACGCGCGAGCCCTGGCCGTCGCGGCCCGTGACGTCGAGCACCTTTGCCAGCGACAGGTCGTCGGCGCGCAGCAGCACCAGCGTCCGCGGCAGGGTGTTGCCGGCCAGCACCCACTTGCCATCGTCGCTGACCGCCACGTTGCGCGTGTTCAGGCCGACGCGGATCTCCGCCGTGAACGTCAGGTTCCACAGGTCGTACTTGCTGACCCAGCCGTCGCGGCTGGCCATGAAGACATAGCGGCCATCCTGGCTGAACTTGGGTCCCCCATGCAGCGCGAAGCGCGTGCGGAAGCGATGGATCGGCTCCAGGCGGTCGCCGTCGAGCACGCTGACATGGTGGCTGCCCGCTTCGACGACCAGGAAGAGATTGGCCGGATCGGCCTGGAACACAGGGCTGGCCGGCAGGCTGCCCGCTGCGTGATACACGACATGGCTGCCGCGAATTTCCGCGTCGGTCCACGCCGGCGCGGTCGCGGGGCCGGTGCGCAGCCAGTCCGCCAGGCTGGCCAGCCTGGCGTCGTCGAGTTCGCCGGCGAAGCCCTGCATCTGCGTTGCCGGGCGGCCTTCGCGCAGCACGGCGGCCAGCTCGGCCGGGCGCAGCCGCTCAAGGCTCTCGGGCAACAGCGCGGGGCCCATCGCGCCCAGCCGGTCGGCGCCGTGGCAGGCAGCGCAATGCTGGCGGTACAGAGCGGCCGGGCCGGCCACGTCTTCGGCGCCGAAGGCCGGCGCCTGGCACAGGCCAGCGAGCAGCAACGCCGCGAGCCATCGCAGTAATCTGTTCATGCGGCCACCTCCGCGCCAAGCGGGCTGGCGAGCTCCTCATCCGTCAGGTAGCACCCCGGGTCCGCCGCCCACGGGTTGCCGGTGATCGCCGCGGCGCGCACGCGCGTATTGCCATTGCAGATGCCGACCTGCGCGCAGGCCGCGCAGCGTCCCTGCAGCGGGCGCGGCGAAGCGGCCAGGCCCGCCATGAGCGGATCGCTGCGATCGGCCCAGATCTCGCCGAACGCGCGCTCGCGCACATTGCCGAGCGTGACGTGCCACCACATGGTGTCGGGATGGACGTTGCCGAGATTGTCGATATTGGCAACGCCGACGCCGGTCGCATTGCCGCCCCAGTTGACCAGCCGCGCGCGCATGTCGGCCAGCCGGTCCGGCTCGCACCGGGCGATCCAGTGCAGCAGGTAGACACCGTCGGCATCGTTGTTGCCGGTGACGAAATCGCCCGCGCGGCCTTGCCGCGCGCGCGCCCATACATGGTCGAACAGCCAGTCGAGCGCGGTGCGCGTGGCGGCGTGCCGCGCATCGTCGGCGCGGTGGCTGCGGCCGCGCCCCGCGTAGTTGAAGTGGGACAGGTAGAACTTGTCGATGCCTTCGCCTTCGGCCAGCGCCACCAGGGCTGGCAGTTCCCGCGCATTCTGCTCCGTCAGCGTCATGCGCACCCCCACGCGCAGCCCCGCGTTGCGCGCCGTGCGCAGGCCATCGAGTGCCTGCCGGAAGGCATCGTCGCTGCGGCGGAAGCGGTCGTGCGTGGCCGGCAGTCCGTCGAGGCTGACGCCGACATAGTCGAAGCCACAGGCGGCAAGCCGCGCGGCATGGCCGGCATCGAGCAGCGTGCCGTTCGATGACAGCGACAGGTGGAAGCCAAGCGCACGCGCGCGGGCCGCGATGGTGTACAGATCCGCGCGCAGCAGCGGTTCGCCGCCGGACAGGATCAGGGCCGGCACGCGCGCGGCCTTGAGCTGGCCGAGCACATCCAGCGCTTCGGCCGTGCTCAGCTCGCCCTTGAAGTCGGTGTCGGCGGAGGTCGAATAGCAGTGCTTGCAGTTGAGGTTGCAGCGCCGGATCAGGTTCCAGATGACGACCGGGCCGGCCGGCTTGCGCGGCGCGGGCACGGGGCCGCCATCGCGCAGCGCTTCCATGAATCGGGACAGGCGGAACATGCTTACTCCCTAAGCTCGGTATCACTCGGGTTCACTGGGGATCGGCCGGCGGCAGCCGCAGGCCGGTTTTCTTGAGGATGCGCGTGGACCACAGCACGTCCTGCGCACGGCAGGCATCGCCCAGCACGGTGGCGATCCGGGCTACCAGCGGCTGCGCTTCCTCGCGCGTGTGGGCATGCACCATCGCGAACAGGTTGTACGGCCACAGCGGCAGGCGCCGCGGGCGCCGGTAGCAGTGGCTGACGAACGGCAGCGTGCCGACCTGCTCGCCGAGCGCGTCGACGCACGCGTCGTCCACGTCCCAGACCGTCATGCCGTTGGCGTGCCAGCCCAGCGCATAGTGGTTGGGCACGGCCGCGATGCGGCGCAGCGCGCCGCTCGCCTGCATGGCGCCAAGGCGGGCGATGACCTCGTCTTCATGGATGCCAAGCTGCGCGGCAACCACGGCATAGGGCGCACTGACGAGCGGCAGGCCGCCCTGCGTGGCGCGGATCAGCGCGAGATCGATGGCATCGGGGGCAGGCAGCTTCATGGCAGTTCAGGCCGGCAGGTAGAGATTGACGAAGTATTCGCGCTCTTTCGGGCAGGGCAGGATTTCCACGCCCGCGGCGCGGCTGATACGTTGCAGCGCGGGCCCGACGTCTTCCGGGCGGCGCACCGCCAGCACGAACCACAGGTTCAGGTGATGCGTGCGCGCGTAGTGGTGCGCGACCTCGGGGTGGGCGTTGATGGCGGCAATCACCGCTTCCAGCCGGTCCTCCGGTGCGTGGCACGCGCACAGCACGAAGCGGCCGCCGGCGCGCTCGATCTGGAACAAGGGGCCGAAGCGCGTCAGGATGCCGGCGTCCAGCAACGCCCGCAGGCGCGCGAGCAGGGTGCCCTCGTCGATGCCCAGCGCCAGGGCCGCATCGGCATACGGCCGGTGCGTCAAGGCAAGCCCGCGCTGCAGCGTGTTGATGATGCGGCGATCGAGTGCGTCCGGAGCGAAGCTCATGACGGCTCCTGCTGCAGCGCATAGCGCGTGTTGCGCTGCTTGTAGCAGTGTGTGCCGACCAGCACCGCGCTGCGCATCTGGGCCAGCCCGACCTGCTCCTCGACATGCCCCAGCGTGGCGCGCATCGTCTGCGCGTCGCGCGCGTGGATCATGGCGAACAGGTTATAGGGCCAGTCCGGCAGGCTGCGCGCACGGCGGTAGCACAGCGTCACGCCGGGCATGCGCGCGAGCCGGATGCCGAGCGCGTCGGCACGGCTTTCCGGCACGTCCCAGACGCACATGGCGTTGTGCCGGTAGCCGAAGCGCCCATGGTGCAGGACCACGCCGAGCCTGCGGATCACGCCGCTTTCGCTCCACTGCGCCAGCCGCTCCAGGATGCGGTCGAGCGGAATGCGCGAACGCAGCGCCAGTGCGTGGAACGGCTGCGGCGCGAGCGGCAGGCCGGCTTCGAGCGCGGCGATCAGGCGCCAGTCGTCGGCGTCCGGCTGGACCGGCGCAGGCGCCTTCACCGCGCGGCGCGGTCGGCGAGCCCGGCCCTCGCGCAGCGAAAAGCCCAGGTCGATGTGGTACTCGCGCTCCATGGGCAGATCCAGCGGCTGCAGGCCGGTTCTTGCCGCGATCTCGGCCAGCACGCCGTCGAGCGCGTGCCGGTCCCGTGCGCCGGCAACGAACCACAGGTTGTGGCGATGGCCTCTGCGCGCGTAGTTGTGGCTGACCGCGCTGCAGCGGCTCACGCATGCGGCCACGCGGTCGAGGTGCGCAGGTTCGACCGCCAGCGCGCCAAGCGTGCTGACGCCGATGACATTGGGCGCGAATACCGCGCCGATGCGGCTGATGCGCCCGGCGCCTAGATCCCGCGCGAGCAGGCTCAGCAGGTGGTGCTCGCACAGGCCCAGTTCGCCGGCCAGTTGCCGGTAAGGGCGCGGGTGCAGCGGCAGGTCGCGTTGGAGACGGTCATAGAGCAGGGCTTCGTCGTACATGGCGATGACGGCTTACATGTGGATGACATGCGGCGGGTTACATGCCGAAGCGCTGGGCGCGCACGGTAAAGAAAATGCCGCTCGGGTTGTCGGCCGGCAGCGTGGCCAGGCGCGAGAAGCTGGTGGTGTCGTAGACCTCCACGCGGTTGTCGTCGCGGCAGGACAGCCACACGGCTTCGCCCTTGGGCGTGAATTCCATGTGCAGCACGCCACGGCACGGGCGCATGGTGCGCACCACCTGCCGCGTCGCGGTGTCGATGACCTGCACCGTGTCGTTGTTCGGGAAGGCGAAATTGACCCAGACCTGGCGGCCATCGGGGCGCGCCATGACAAAGACCGGCTGGCCGGCGAGCGCGACGCGCGCGGCTTCATTCCAGCCGCGGGCCGGATCGGCGACGAGGACCTCGTGCCGCCCGATTGCCGGCAGCCATGCCATGTCCTGTGCCATGGCCCAGCCGCGCAGGTGCGGCATCTTGTAGACCGGCAGCGGCGCGGTGCCACGCCCATAGCCGGAGAGGATGCGCTGCGCCATCGGCGGCGACTGCCACAGGTCCACCAGCGACAGCCCGTCCTCACCGAACAGGCCGGCCAGGTACCAGCGGCCATCCGGCGTCACCAGCCCGTCATAGGGCTCGCGGCCCGCGCGCAGGCGCGTGACCTGCGGCCGGCGCGGGTCGTTGGCGTCGATGATCCAGATCTCGCCCGATTCGAACAGGCTGGCTGCCAGCCGCCGGCCCGGCAGGTCGGCCAGGCCCACAACCTTGGAGCGCTTGCCGTCTTCGCCAATGGCGGGAATGTCCGCAAGCGGTTCCAGCGTGGCCGCGTCGAACAGCCGGATGCCGCCCGGCGCATAGTTTTGCGCCGCGACAACGCGACCGTCCTGCGTGATGGCGCCGCCGATGCTGTTGCCCGCCTGCATGACGCGGTGGGTCACGCGTGCCTCCAGCAGGTCCACGCGCGACAGTCCGCCATCGCGCCCGAAGACATAGGCAAAACGGCCGTCGCGCGAGAACACCACGCTGGCGTGCGACAGGTCGCCCAGGCCATCCACGGTCGCGAGCTGCGTCATGCCCGTGGTCTCCACGACCTGCATGCGGCCGGCGGCGCGTTCGATGATCACGCCGAGATCTCCGGTGCCGCGTAGCGGCGCCGCGCATCCTGTGAGCATCCCCGCGGCCAGCGCAAGCGGCGCGAGCCATTTGCGCGCCTGTCGCGCGGTGCGGGCTACCGGCCCGGAACGGCCGGCGCCTGTCCGGCCTGCAATCGTTCGATCAGCCATAAGGCCTCGTCCTGCGTCATGAAGGGTTGCCAGGGCGGCATGGCGGTGCCGGGCCGGCCCTGCAGCACGGTGGCCACCAGGCCGTCGCGCGGCTTGCCCGCGAGCGCCGCGGCGGTCAGCGGCGAGCCGAGCCCGCCCTGCAGCGTCATGCCGTGGCACGCGCCGCAGTCGTCGTGCAGCAGCCGCGCAAGTTCCGCCCGCCGTGTCGGCGGCGGCTCCGCTGCGACGGCCGCCGTGGCGGCCAGCAGCATGCCGAGCGCGACGCCGCGCGCAAGGGCGGTTACAGCGTCAGCACCCATTTGGCGAGCGTGTCCGCTTCGGCGTCGGTGACACGGTTGGCGGGCATCGGCACAGGTCCCCATTTGCCGCTGCTGCCCTTGAGGATCGAAGCAGAAAGCTGCGCGGCCGCGTCCTTGTTGCCCTTGTACTTCGCGGCCACGTCCTTGAAGGCCGGACCGACCAGCTTCTTGTCGACGCTGTGGCAGGCCATGCAGGCCTTGCTGGCGGCCAGTTCGGGGTTCGCGTGCGCGGCTGCGGGCAACAGCACGCAGGCGGCCGCTGCGATGAGGATTCGGATGGATTGCATCTCTTGGCTCCGGTGGCGCGGCGGCGCGCAAGGTTTTGCCCTGCGCGCCGCACGCGCGGTCAGTAGATGTCGTGCTGCGTGTTGTACGCGTTGAACTTGCCGGTAGGCGTGATCAGGCGCGGATCCTTGATGACGGTCTTGAGCTTGCGGGTCTTGTCGTCGACCACCACGAGCGCGGACTCGCCGTCCTTGGTGCCCCAGACGGAGAACCACACCTCATCGCCGGCCTTGTTGTACTCGGCCTGCACCACGCGCTTGGCGCCGTCGCCCTTCAGGTTGGCCCACTCGGCAACCGGCAGTACCTGGAAGCCCGCTTCGAGGTTGCGCGTGTCGAACACGGCCACCGACTGGTTGAGCTTGGCGTCGGGGTTCAGCGGCGTATCGACCCACAGGTTCGAGGACTTCGGATGCGTCTTGATGAAGAGCGAACCACCGCCCTGCCCCTTGACGGTCTGCACCACCTTCCATGCCTGCGCCTTGTGGGCTACCGGGTCGGTACCGATCAGGCTGATGGTCTCGTCGCCGAGATGGCTCGTGGCCCAGACCGGCCCGAATTTCGGATGCACGAAGTTGGCGCCGCGGCCCGGGTGGGGCGTCTTGCCCACGTCGACCAGCGCCGCGAGCTTGTCCTCCTTCGTGTCGACCACCGCGATCTTGTTCGACGCATTGGCGGCCACCAGGAAATACCGGCCCGTCGCATCGAAGCCGCCGTCGTGCAGGAACTTGGCGGAGTCGATGGTGGTGGTCTTCAGGTTGTTCAGGTCGGCGTAGTTGACCATCATGATCTTGCCGGTTTCCTTGGCGTTGATCACGAACTCGGGATGGAAGTGGCTCGCGACGATGGAAGCCACGCGCGGCTCGGGGTGGTACTCGTTGTCCACCGTCATGCCGCGCGTCGACACGACCTTGAGCGGCTTGAGCGTGTCGCCCTCCATGATCACGTACTGCGGCGGCCAGTAGGAACCCGCCACCGCGTACTTGTCCTCGTATCCCTTGTACTTCGACGTCTCCACCGAGCGGGCTTCGAGCCCGATCTTGACCTCGGCGACGATGTCGGGCCTGGGCAGCCACAATTCGATCAGGTCAAGGCGCGCATCGCGGCCAATCACGTACAGGTAGCGGCCCGAAGCGGACATGCGCGAGATGTGCACCGCGTAGCCTGTCTTCACGATGTTGATGATCTTCTTGCTGTCGCCGTCGATCAGCGCCACCTCGCCGGCGTCGCGCAGCGTCACCGAGAACAGGTTGTCGAGGTTGTACTGGTTCATCTTGCGCGTCGGGCGCTTGGCCACGGGCACGATGTTCTTGCGGCTTTTCTCGATGTCCGCCAGCGAGAATTCCGGCGGCGTCGGCGGATCGAGCTGGATATAGCGGGCCATCAGGTCGACCTCGGTATCGGACAGGTCGCCCGACGTGCCCCAGTTCGGCATGCCGGCGGGGCTGCCGTACTTGATGAAGGTCTTCAGGTATTCGCTGCCACGGGCGCGCGTGATGTCCGGCGTGAGCGGCTTGCCGGTAGCGCCCTTGCGCAGCACGCCGTGGCAGCCGGCGCAGCGCTCGAAGTAGATCTGCCGGGCATGGTCGAATTCGGCAGGTGTCAGGGTGGGTGCCGACGCTGTCGGCGGCGTGGCAGGCGCCGCTGCCGTTGTGTCCGCGCTGGCCTGGCTCAGCCAGAGGGACAACGGCAAGGCCGCAAGCGCGGTGAACCTCCAGGATTTCGCTTTCATAGTGCTGCTCTTCAGCGGTTGGGGAAAGCCGTTGCGCCGGTGCTCTTGTAGTAATCCTTGCTGCACCGGCTGTCAGGGAGATCATCGTGAAGATTGCGCGGTACCGCGTTGACTGTCGTCAACGAGGGCGAACGCCGCAGCCTATAGCCTTACTGCCTTTGTGGTTGCTGTCGCGCCTGCCGTCGCCATCAGTGCGTCGCGCGGCAGCCTGCTCACTGGAGAAATTTGGTTCTTCGCCGGATGCGGGAATGGGGAAGGGTTGGGGGTTGTCGTGCTTGGCAGACGCTGCCGTTTCGCCGGCGTAGCCGGCGACTTACTCTTTTGTCCGAGCCCTCCATGTCAGGATAGTTGTCGCCTCGCCGCCTTTCGATGAAGGACAATGGGGGGCGGTAACGGTTGGAAGATGAAACCTTATCCGGCGGAGTACAAAGAATGGGTGGTCGAGCAGATGAAGCCGCCCTTGAACCGGTCGGTGGCGGAGTTGGCCAGGGAGACAGGCATCACAACGGTGTGTCTGCGCAACTGGCGCAACGCG
>NZ_CAJPUY010000042.1 GCF_905397275.1 Cupriavidus yeoncheonensis
GAATCGCCGCGAGCTCGCACCAATGGGTTATCGGTCATCTCGGCGCTGCCGTTCCCTTTTATAGTCGTTTCTTCGCGAACGCCGGGCACAGGCTTGGGCTTGGGAAGCTCATAAGAAAGGAGAACCTGTCGTGCAGAGTCAATTCAAAGCGGTGTTCCGGATTGCGGCGATGCTGGCGCTGGGCGCCGTGTGCAGTGCCCACGCGCAGCGGCAGGACGGCAAGGATGCCGCCGCGGCGGCAATCGGGAATGCGGTGCAGGAGGGATCATCGCCGTACCGGCCCGAAACCCGCAGCGAGTCGCTTGCGGCCGAATGCCGGGAGCTGGCGGCGCAGATTGGCGGCGCGCCCAAGCGCGAGTATCAGGTCGGCGGGCAGTCCATCGAAACCAGTCAGGGGAGGATGGTGCCTGAATTGGAGAGGGAGCGGCCCAGGAAGGAGTTGCAGGAGGCTTATCGGGCCAAGTGTACGAATTAGGGGTTTGGTAATTGGGCGGGTCGATTGGGCGGGGCGGGCGGGCGCTTTCCGTGGTGACTGATCGGGGTGCCTTGCCACCCCGCAAACATAAAACAACCGTTTCATGGTAATCCATGATGGAGCATATGTTGCTACCCACCTAGCATCCCATCATCCCGACGGCGAATCCGGAAAATCGCCATTCAATGGAGCCACCATGAACCCCGTGAAACTCACCTGCCTGGGCCTGGCAATGGCCGGCACCCTGATCGCGGGCGCCGCGCATGCCGTTGACGTTGCGAGCAGCCCCACGCTGAGCAAGGTCAAGTCGTCCGGAACCATGGCGATCGGCCACCGCACATCGTCGATCCCGTTCTCGTACTACGACAGCAACCAGAAGGTGATCGGCTTCTCGCAGGATCTCTGCGACCGCGTGGTGAATGAGGTGAAGAAGCAGACCGGCGTGCCCAGCCTGCAGGTCCGCATGGTGCCGGTCACGTCGCAGAACCGCATGTCGCTCGTGCAGAACGGCACCGTGGACCTGGAGTGCGGCGTGACCACCAACCTGAAGTCGCGCCAGGAGCAGGTGGCGTTCTCGACCACGTTCTTCGTGGCCGGCACGCGGCTGCTGGTCAAGAAGGGCAGCCCGGTGCATGACTTCTCCGACCTGTCGGGCAAGGCGGTGGTCACCAATGCGGGGACCACCTCGGAGCGCATCCTGCGTCGCCTGAACGACGAAAAGCATGCCGATATCACCATCCAGAGCGCCAAGGACTATGGCGAATCGTTCCTGATCCTGCAGTCAGGACGCGTGGCCGCGTTCATGATGGATGACGTGCTGCTGTCCGGCGCACGCACGCTGGCGCCGAATCCGGCGGAATGGGTGGTGGTCGGTACGCCGCAGTCGTTCGAGGCCTACGGCTTCATGATGCGCAAGGACGATCCCGCGTTCAAGCAGCTCGTCGACGGCGTGCTGACCGGCCTGATGAAGAGCGGCGAGATCAACACGCTGTATGACAAGTGGTTCCTCAAGCCGGTGCCGCCCAAGAACATCAACTTCGAGTTCCCGATGAGCGAGCCGGTGAAGAAGGCCTACGCCAACCCGAACGACCAGGCGTTCGAATAAACCGGAAGCTAGCCGCGGTTCGCCGGCACGTAGGCGCCGGCGCGATGCAGTTCGCCTTCCGCCTGTTCCAGCGCACGGATGGCGCCCTTGCCTTTGCGTGCGAGGAGTTGCTCGACCAGTGCTTCGACCGTGGCGATGCCGGCCGTGATCGACGGGAAGAACGAAGGGCTCTCCACCGAGAACAGCAGCGTGCAATCGGCGGCCAGCGCAATCGGCGCGACCGAGCTGTCGGTCAGCGCCACGACCTTGCAGCCGGCCTCGCGCGCGGCGCTGGCCACGCGGATGACCTCCTGCGAATACGGCGCAAAGCTGACCACCAGCACGGCGTCGCGCGGACCGAAGGCGCGCAGCTCCATTTCCAGGCTCCCCGCATCGCCGCGCACCAGCTGCACGGTGCTCCGGAACAGCCGGTAGACGTAGTGGAATGTGTACGCGATCGGGAAGCACGAGCGGAATCCGGCCACATGTACGCAGGCTGCGGCGGACAGCAGTTCGGCGGCGGCCTGCAGCGCTTTCTCGTTGCCGGCGCCGATCTGGTCAAGGTTGTTGTGCTGGGCTTCGAGCATCTCGCCGAGCATGCGGCTCGTGCCGCCATCCCGCACCACCTTGCGGGCTCGCCGCGCATAAGGTTGCGAGCTGCCGCGCAGGGCGTCGACGAACAGTTCGCGCAGGCCCTGCCAGCCGTCGAAGCCCAGATGCTGCGACAGCCGCACGAGCGTGGCCGGCTGCACCCCGGCGCTGACCGCGATCTTGCGCATGGACAGCACCGGCACATCCTGCGGATGGTCCAGCAGGTAGCGCGCGCCGCTCTGGAATTGCACGCTCAGCGTCGGAAAGCTGGCGCGCAGCCGGGCCTGCAGGGCGTCCAGGTCTTCTGGCGGGGGGATGCTGGTGGACGGCATTGAAGCTCCGGATTGAGGTTGTAACGATTGTTGCACAGGCGGCGCGGCGCGGCATCACCCAGTCGTGTGATGCGGCATACGCATGGGCCGGTGACCAGCGTCCCACAGGGCTCCTGCGCCATAAATCCATTTGATTCCCGTCTCGGCAACAATGAAACATATGTTGCAACTCTTGGCGCCTTCTCCTTATACTTCCGATTACCGCGTTGCCGCGCTGGCTGTATATCGACCATCGGGTCCGGAAGCTGTAAGTCGATGGCGCGTTGCCCTATTCCTCTTCTTATTGCAGGAACGTTCGCCATGACCCACGTCTTTCATCGCAATCCACGCCAGGCACTGCCTGTCGCGGTCGCCGGCATCGGCATCGAACTGGTCGACAGCGAAGGCCGGCGCTACCTCGACGCCTCGGGCGGGGCGGCGGTGTCGTCGCTGGGCCATGGCCATCCGCGCGTGATCGCGGCGATCAAGTCGCAGCTCGACACCATTGCCTACGCCCATACCTCGTTCTTCACCACCGAGGTGTCCGAGACGCTGGCGCAGACGCTCGCACAGGCCGCGCCCGGCGATCTCGATCACGTCTACTTCGTCTCGGGCGGTTCCGAGGCGGTCGAGGCCGCGCTCAAGCTCGCGCGCCAGTACTTCGTCGAGCTGGGGCAGGGCAGCCGCCGCCATTTCATTGCGCGGCGCCAGAGCTACCACGGCAACACGCTCGGTGCGCTGGCCATCGGCGGCAACGCCTGGCGTCGCGAGCCGTTCCTGCCGCTGCTGGTGCCGGCCCACCATGTGTCGCCCTGCTATGCCTACCGCGACCAGGCGGCCGGCGAGACCGACGTCCAGTACGCGCAACGGCTGGCCGACGAGCTGGAGGCCAAGATCCTGGAACTCGGGCCCGAGAACGTGGCGGCCTTCGTCGCGGAAACCGTGGTCGGTGCCACGGCCGGTGCCGTGCCGCCCGTGGCGGACTACCTGAAGCGCATCCGTGCCGTGTGCGACAAGTACGGCGTGCTGCTGATCCTGGACGAGGTCATGTCCGGCATGGGCCGTACCGGCTATCTCTTCGCCTGCGAAGAAGATGGCGTGGTGCCCGACATCGTCACCATTGCCAAGGGCCTGGGCGGCGGCTACCAGCCGATCGGCGCGATGATCTCCACGCGCCGGATCTACGACACCATCGTCGCCGGCAGCGGCTTCTTCCAGCACGGCCACACCTATATCGGCCATGCCACGGCGTGCGCGGCGGCGCTGGCCGTCCAGCGGACCATTGCCGAAGACAAGCTGCTGGCCAATGTGCGCGAGCGCGGCGAGCAGTTGCGCGCGCGCTTGCGTGAAGCGCTGGGCAGCCATCCGAATGTTGGCGACATCCGCGGCCGCGGCCTGTTCGTCGGCGTGGAATTCGTCGCCGATCGCGACAGCAAGGCCACGCTCGACCCCAGGCTCAAGACCCACGCGAAGCTGAAGGCCGCGGCGGTCCGGAACGGCTTGCTGGTCTATCCGATGGGCGGCACCGTGGACGGCGTGCACGGCGACCACGTGCTGTTCGCACCGCCGTTCATCTGCACGGCGCGGGACATCGACAATATCGTCGAACGCTTTACGGGGGCGGTCGCGGCTGTATTGCCGGCATAGCCTGGACTGATTGTGATGTTGCGGCTACATGATCAGTCTGTCTTGTAACCGCAACGTCACGGCCTTGGCATAGCAATTTCTTTGACCCTTGTGAAAGCGTGGCTTACACTTCGCGCCATAGCGGCCGGAAATAGGTCATCCGGCACATAATATGCATCGGAGCGCGAGCATGGGACATAGAAGCCCTGCAGTGCGACACGACAGCAGGGTCAGGCTTGTAAGGCTGTCGTTTCGGGTCATTGGGGTAAGCGGGTCTGGGCCAAGTGCCGGCATGTCACGCCGGCATGCGCGCGCGCGTGCGCGCCGTGGCGGGCCGACGCTCGGGTTCACGCTGATCGAGCTGATGATCACCGTGGCGATCATCGGCATCCTGGCATCGGTCGCGATTCCCTCCTACACGCAGTACGTCGTTCGCTCGAACCGGGCCGCGGCGGAGGCGTTGATGCTCGAAGTTTCCGGCGCACAGGAGCGATTCCTGCTGGACAACCGTGCGTATGCGGCAGACATGGCTACGCTCGGGTACACCACGATTCCGCCGGAAGTCGCGTCCAAATACACCGTCACCACCGCTCCCGTCGCGGGTCCTCCTCCCGGTTACAACATCGTCGCGACGCCTCTGGGCTCCCAGCTCAGCGCTGACACTGCCTGCGGCACCCTGACCCTGACTAGTGCCGGCGCCAAGTCGGCCTCGGGCAGCGGTTCCACCTGCTGGAAGTGACCATGCCCGCCAGTGTCTCGCCCGTGGCGCACCGCGCCTCCCGCATTCCCGGCGTTGTCCGCCGACGCCCGGCACGCGGCGGTTTCACGCTCGTCGAGCTGATCGCCGTCGTCACGGTGCTGTCGATTGTCGCGTTCATGGCGGCGCCATCGTTTCAGTCGATGATCGCGATGCAGCGCGTCCGAGGCGCGGCGCTTGACGTGTCTTCATCGCTGGTGCTTGCTCGCAGCGAAGCCGTAAAGCGCAATGCCACCGTCAGCATGGCGGCGTCCGGCGCAGCCTGGACCGCCGGCTGGACCGTCGCGGTCGGCGCCGAGACCGTGCGCAGCTTCGGGCCTTACAACGGGCTCACCATTGCCGCCAGCGCGGGCAACGCGCTGAGCGTGGGCAACGACGGCCGCCTCACGGGCGGTACGCAGACCTTCCAGGTCGCGCCCTCCAGCGGCGCCACCAGCGCCTCAACCGTATGCGTCCAGATCAGCCAGACCGGCCGGGTCGCATCGTCCGCCGGAGCCTGCTCATGAGGCGTTGCCACGCACGGGCATCGATGGCGCGCAAGGACGCGCAGCAGGGCTTCCTGCTGATCGAAGTCCTGGTCGCGCTCGTAATTCTGCTGGTCGCCCTGATGGGTACCGCGGGGCTGGTCGCGCGCTCCAGCCAGTCCGAGATGGAGTCTTACCAGCGGATCCAGGCCCTTGCCCTGCTGCAGGACATGGCCACGAGGATCAATGCCAACAGGCAGATCGCCACTTGCTATTCGAACGGCGCCACAGGCATGAGCCTGGGCACGGACGCTGCACCCCCGGCGACCTGCACGCAAGGGACAGCGGCGCAACAGGCCATGGCAACTGTCGATCTCGCGGCATGGAATGCGGCGTTGCTCGGCAGCGCCGAAGTGCGGACCAACGCGAGTGGTGCCCAGGCCGTCGGCGCCATGATCGGCGCGCGGGGCTGCATCGAGAACGTGGATGTGGTCAACCAGATCTATCGCGTCACGGTCGCGTGGCAAGGCTTCACCAAGACCGTCGCGCCGTCCCTGCCCTGCGGACAGGGCCAGTATGGCAATGACGCCAATCGCCGCGCGGTCAGCACGCAAGTCAGGATCGGAGTGTTGTCATGATCGGGGGGCGCCGCAGGCTCTTGCGTCTCCAGCGAGGTGTCTCGCTGGTCGAGCTGATGATCGGCATCACGTTGGGCCTGCTGCTGCTGACGGCGCTGGCCGGCCTTTACTATGCCAATAGCGTAAGCCGGTCCGAGCTGGTCAAGTCGAGCGAGCAGATCGAGAACGGGCGCTACGCCCTGGACCTGATCCGTCGGGACGCCGAGCTCGCGGGCTTCTTCGGTGCCGGCGGCATTGCCAAGGGCGCCACGCCATCGCAGCCGCAACCGGCGCCATGCGAAACCTCGCCGGCCGCGCTGGGCTTTTCCACGTCGCCTTCCATCACCTTGCCGCTGGCGGTGATGGGGTACGCACCGGGTGTCGCCGTCCCGTGCATTCCGGACCTGTCGCCGACCTCCGAGGTCGTGGTGATGCGCCGCGTCGCCACGGCTGCAGCAGCAGCGCCGGCTGCCGGGGTGCCATATATGCAGGTGTCTTCCTGCCCCGACGATGGTGCGTCTTTTGTCTTTGATGCCAGTGCCGCCGCCTTCAACATGCGGACCAAGGCCTGCGACCCGACCGTGCCCGCGGCGTTGCGGCAGGCAGTGGTGCGCATCTTCTACCTGTCGGCGTGCGATCTGTGCGGCAATGGCGGCGACGGTATCCCCACGCTGAAGATGGCCGAGCTGGTCAATGGTGCCTTCCAGATCCAGTCGCTCGCGCAGGGCATCCAGGACATGCACGTGCTGTATGGCGTGGATCTGGACAGCAACGGCTCCGCGGACTGCTACGTCAACGATCCGGGTGCGAACAATGCCGCGGCCTGTACCAGCGTCCCCGGCTATGACTGGAGCGTTCCCCTGACCAACTGGTCCAATGTCACGACGCTGCGGACCAGCGTGCTGGCGCGCACCATGCAGCCATCGATCGGACAGGTGGACAACCACACGTATGACCTGGGCCGCGCCGCGGTAAGCGGACCTTTCAACGACCGCTACAAGCGCCACGTCTACTCGGCGGTTGCGCGGCTGGTCAATGTGGCCGGCGCACGGGAGCAATAAGTGGAATTCTTACGCCGCAGCCAGTCCGGGGTGACGCTGATCGTCACCTTGATTTTCCTGGCGATGTTCATGCTGATCACGCTGGCCGTCGTCAATTCGGGCCTGACCAATGTCAAGGTGGCAGCCAATCAGCAACACACGGTGGAGGCCCGCGATGCCGCCCAGCAAGCCATCGAGCAGGTCATCAGCCAGGACTTCACGGCCGCCCCGGCATCCGCCGCCGCGGCCTTGCCCGTCGACGTGAACGCCGATGGCAAGGCCGACTACACCGCCCAGGTCACCGCGCCGGCGTGCATCTCGGCCCTGCCGATCAAGAACACGCAGCTGAACCTGAACGACGCCAGCGACGTTTCCTGTTTTGTCGGCTCCGGCAGCCAGAACACGGGCATCATCACCGGCTCGACCAGCGGTGCCGGGAGTTCCCTGTGCGAATCGACGCAGTGGGATGTCGCGTCCACCGTGAACGATGCCGGAGTGACCAATGCTGCCGTGACGGTTCACCAGGGTATCGGCGTACGCGTGCCGGCGCCAGCGGTATGCCCTTGACGGACCGTATGCAACGACTGCCCCGACGGCGCCTTTCCGACGCCATCGCCGGTACCACCATCCAAGCTCCAGGATCCAGCATGCCAAATCAGGCTCGTCGTCTCCGCCGCTATGCGGTATGCGCGCTCACCTTGCTGAGCATTGCCTGCGTCCGCAGCGCACTGGCCGAAGATATCGACCTGTTCACCGGCTTGCAGAACAATGGGAGTGGCAAGCCCAATGTCCTGATCCTCCTGGATAACGCAGCAGCCTGGGACGCGAACGTTACGGTCAATTGCAAGCCTCCCGGCTATGTTGCGTCCGGCAATGCCACCAGCAATGTCGGCGCCGAGCAGTGCGCCTTGCACGCGGCGGTGTCGGCACTGGCGCAGAACCCTGCCATGGCTGGCAACATGAACATGGGGCTGATGATGTTCGACCCCAAGAGCGACGGCGGACGATTCAGGTTCCAGGCCGCGACACCGCCGAACCCGCCGCCGGCACCGGCGCTGCCGCTGATGGATGCCACGGGAACGGCCAACTTCCTGGCCTATCTCAAGACGATTGATCGCCTGAACGACAAGTCGAACAACTCCCAGGTCGGCGGCGGCATGCAGGAGGCATGGGCCTTCTTTGCCGGCAAGACCGGCCTGTCGGGTACCAGCTATGCCAACCGGTCGCCAGTCACCGATCCATGCCAGCGCAATTTTGTCATCTACATCGCCAATGCGATGAACAATGGCAAGCCTCAAGACGGCGGAAAGGTGGACGTCACGACTTTGGCGGCGGCCGGCGCCAGCACTGCACAGCAAAAGCAGATCACCATTCCTGGGTCCTATACGAAGTACCAGAGCAACTGGGGCGACGAGTGGGCCCGGTTCATGTACCAGACCGACGTGAACGGCAGCCTGGTGAACAACCAGAATGTCATCACGTACACGATTGCCGTGACCGATGGCAGTAACCCCGACTATGTTGCGTTCACCCAGAGCATGGCCAGCAACGGTGGCGGCAAGTCCTATGTCGTCAAGCAAGGGGACATCGACGCCATGACCAACGCACTGCTGGAGATCTTCAGCGAGATGCAGGCGGTCAACAACGTATTCGCCTCGGTCAGCCTGCCGGTCAGCGTCAACAGCCAGGGCACCTACCTGAACCAGGTCTATATCGGCATGTTCCGCCCGGATGCCACGGCGGCACCGCGCTGGATCGGCAACCTCAAGCAGTACAAGCTCGGTTACGACACCAACAACCAGATCGTGATGCTGGATTCAAGCCCGGCGGGCCCGAACCAGCAGAGTGCCATCAGCAACGCCGGCACCGGCTTTATTTCGCCGAACGCGAAGAGCTTCTGGAGCGCCGATCCGCCACTCGCGTTCAGCACTGCCGGCTATGGCAAGACCGGGGTCACAAGCTGGCCATCGACCGGCTTCTGGGTCAACAGCCCGTCCGGCAACTCGCAGGCCCTTGATCTCGCGGACGGCGAAATCGTCGAAAAGGGTGGCGCCGGCGAGATGTTGCGCGCACAGTACCTGACCGACCAGAGCGGCCGCCGCCTCCTGACGTGCGCCAGCGGGGCGTGCGCCGCGAACACGGCACTGGCATCGTTCGACACCAGCAACAGCTGGCTTGTCGGCACCAACGGCCAGACGGCACTCAAGACCACCTCCACGGATGTCAACAACCTGATCAACTGGGTGCGCGGAACGGACGTCTATGCCGCGATCGCGGCGGCATCCTCCTCATCGGGCAACGGCAAGGGCTCCAGCGGCTCCGGTTCGACCAGCCCGGTGGGGGCGGAAGCCGAAGCAGGACCTGGCGGCCTGGTGACGGTGCGCGCGTCCGTCCACGGCGATGTGCTGCATTCGCGCCCGGTCGTCGTGAACTATGGCGGCACGACGGGCATCGTGGTCTTCTACGGGTCCAATGACGGCGTGTTTCGCGCCATCAACGGCAACCAGTCGAGCGGAGTCGGCGGCGTACGGCCTGGCGGAGAACTGTGGGGATTCGTGCCGCCGGAGTTCTATGGCAAGCTCGGCCGCATCTACACCAACCTGCCTGCCATCAAGCTTCCCGGATCTACCTATGGCACGCCGCGCGACTACTTCTTTGACGGTACCACCACGCTTTACCAGGATCTGCGCGATCCGAAGAATCCGCGTGTGATCCTGTACATCACCGCGCGACGCGGCGGCTCGTTGCTCTACGCGATGGATGTGACCGACCCCGTCAATCCCAAGTATCTCTGGTCCGTGACGAACTCGCAGATTCCGGAGCTGGGCCAGACCTGGTCGCAGCCGCGCGTGGTGCTGGTGAAGGGGAACACGAGTCCGGTGCTTGTCATGGGCGCGGGCTACGACACCGCCGAAGACAGCGACCCGTCGCCGGGCACGAACAGTGTCGGCCGCGGTGTGGTCGTGCTGGACGCCCTGAAGGGCACAGTGGTGCGGGCCTGGCTGGCAAGCTGCACGGGCCTGGGCAGCGGGGTGTGTTCAAGCCCGACCGGCCTGGCGCGAGCGATCCCCTCCGATGTGGCAGCCGTGGATCGCAATGGCGACGGCTATATCGACAAGGCCTACGTCGGCGACGTCGGTGGCAATGTCTGGCGCGTCGATTTCGAAACCACCGCAGGGACAAGCCCGTCCAACTGGACCATGGGCATGCTGGCATCGTTGGGTGGCGCAGCGAACAGCAATGACGCACGCAAGTTCCTTTATGCCCCCGACGTGGTTTCCACCGGCACCTACGACGCCATCGCCATGGGCACTGGCGACCGCGAGCATCCGCTCTATTCCGCGTCGACGACAGCGGGCACGGCTTACAACGTGGTCAACCGGTTCTATGTGATCAAGGACACGACCCTGACCGGCGGTCTGCCGGCAACATGGACCGCCTTGACGGAAGCGAACCTGTTCAATGCGACCACGACCCAGTATGTGGACTCGACCAGTGGGAAGGGCTTTTACCTCACGCTGGGCCGGGGCGAGAAGATCGTCAACGCACCGCTGACGGTCTCGGGCTACACCTACTTTGGCACCAATACGCCCTCGGTGCCCACACCGGGCGCGTGCTATCCGGACCTCGGCGTTGCCCGCGGGTATTCCGTTTCATTCCTGACCGGGCTGGGACAGAATGCCAATCGCTACGTCACGTTCGACGGCGGCGGCCTGCCGCCATCGCCGGTGTTCGGCATTGTCTCGGTCACGGATGCCTCGGGTCTCACGAGCAATGTCGGCGTCCTGATCGGCGGTGGCAACCAGACTGGGCCCGGCGGTGGTAACAATACATCTCCGCTGGGCGGACAGAAGGTCGTGCCTGTGGGTGTCGGCAAGCGGAAGAGGCTCTACTGGTACTCGCAGATCGACAAGTAATGTCCTGACGCAAAGCACCGCTGGCGGCGGCTCCGGCCGCCTGCCACAATACGGGCGTCGTCGTCGCTGCCAGGCATTGGCGTTTCCTGTGTTCCTCAGATCCGTAATTTCGCTGCTGGTGCTGCTGGTGCTGCTGGCTGTGACGTCACCTGCCCGTTCGGCAGGGGGACGTGGGGCGAGCGCGCCCGTTGCGGCATCCGCCGTTCAGGCCGCGCGTCCGGACCGCTCGGACCAGTATGCCCTGCGGCCAAGTCGTGACGAACAGGCGCAGAGCGGCTTCGGCCTGAAACTGAGGCCATCCGGCGGGGCCCAGGAAGGCGGTGCGCGCGGGCCGGGCCTGTACAGTCCTTCAAGGTAACGCCGCCGCACCGATACCCGCCATCCCTGGCGGCTTTGCGCTACGCTTGGCATCTCGTGCCTACCGCAGGAATGCCCATGCCCGCCAGCCCAAGCCGCCACACGTCCGATCAGGCCGCCCTCGTCGTCCCCCTCGCCCGCGACACGGTCCGCCACCTGCGCGCCTCACGCATCCGCGAAGTCGCCAACGCCGGCATCGGCCTGCCTGACGTGCTGCCGTTCTGGTTCGGCGAATCGGACCAGGCCACGCCCGACTTTGTCCGCGACGCCGCGGCGCGCGCGCTGGCCGGTGGCGCCACGTTCTATACCCACAACCTCGGCATCGCGCCGCTGCGCAGCGCGCTGGCCGACTATGTCGGCGCGCTGCACGGCACCACGGGCATCGACAACGTGGCCGTCACGAGCGCAGGCGTCAATGGCCTGATGCTGGCCGCGCAGCTGATCACCGGCCCTGGCGACCGCGTGGTGGCGGTGACGCCGCTGTGGCCCAATCTGGTGGAGATCCCGAAGATACTCGGCGCCTCGGTCGAGACCGTCTCGCTCGACTATGGCCCGCACGGCTGGACGCTCGACGTCGACAAGCTGCTGGCCGCGCTGACGCCCGGCACGCGCGCGCTGATGGTCAACTCGCCCAACAACCCGACCGGCTGGGTGATGTCGCGCGCGGCACAGCGCACCGTGCTCGAGCATTGCCGCCGGCACGGTATCTGGATCATCGCCGACGAGGTCTACGAGCGCCTCTACTATGGCGACGAGCCCGGCGGCGGCGACAGCCGCACCGCGCCGTCGTTCCTGGACATCGCCTCGCGCGAGGAGCGCGTCATCTGCGTCAACTCGTTTTCCAAGGCCTGGCTGATGACGGGCTGGCGGCTCGGCTGGATGGTGCTGCCGTCATCGATGAGCGGCGATCTTGGCAAGCTGATCGAATACAACACCTCGTGCGCGCCGTCGTTCGTGCAGGAGGCGGGCGTGGTGGCGGTGCGCGAGGGCGAGCCATTTACGCGCGACCTGGTGCAGCGGCTGCGCGCCGCGCGCGACCATCTGGTGGGCGCGCTGTCCGCGTTGCCGGGCGTGGACGCGCATGCGCCCGATGGGGCGATGTATGTGTTCTTCCGCCTGTCCGGCACCACGGACAGCCTCGCCCTGTGCAAGCAGCTCGTGCGCGAGGCAGGGCTGGGGCTGGCGCCGGGCAGCGCGTTCGGCGACGAAGGCGAGGGCTTCGTGCGCTGGTGCTATGCCTGCGATCCCGGCCGGCTCGACGAAGGCGTGCGGCGCCTGCGCGGGTTCCTCGGGCGCTGAGCCAGCCAGTCCGTCATTGCACGGCCGCAGCCGCCGCGCTGGCGGAGCTGGCCTGTGCCTCTTCCTCCCACCAGCCGCCGCCCAGCGCCTGCAGCAGCGCCGCCGAATCGGCGAGCCGGCTCGCGGTCGCCTGCGCCAGGTCCAGCGAGGCCTGGCGCGACTGGCGCTCCGCATCGAGCAGCGTGAGCTGGCTGACACCGCCCAGCCGGTACTGCTCCGAGACGATGGCCAGCGTGGCGCGCGCCTGCCGCGCATTGTCGGCGCGCGCGCGCAGCGTGGCGGCGTCGGACTCCAGCGCGCGCAGTGTGTCGGCCACGTTCTGCAGGCCCTGCAGCACGGCCTGGCGGTAGGCCGCCAGCGACTGTTCATAGGCGGCTTCGGCCGCGCGCTTGCGCGCCAGCAGTTCGCCGCCGTGGAACACGGGCTGCACCAGGCCGGCGGCGAGGCTCCAGACATTGAAGCTGTCGAACAGGTTGCGCGCGCTGGTGGACTGCCAGCCGCCGCTCGCGCTGAGCGTGATCTGCGGATAGAGATTGGCCGTGGCCACGCCGATATTGGCCGAGGCCTGGTGCAGCAGCGCTTCGGCCGCGCGGATGTCCGGGCGGCGGCGCGCGAGCGTGGACGGCAGGCTGACCGGGAGGGCATCCGGCAGCTGCAGGTCCTCCAGCCTGAACTCGGGCAACTGCGCCGCGGCTGGCGTCTGGCCCGTGTAGACCGCAAGCTGGTGGCGCGTGGTCTCGATCTGCTGCGCGAGCCCGGGGATCAGCGCCTGTGTCTGCGCCAGTTCGGCACGCTGGCGCTGTACGTCGACGCGCGCGATACCGCCGGTGCGAAGCCGGTCCTCGGCAATGCCCACCTCGCGCTGCTGCGCCTCGGCGATCGCCACGGTCTCGGCCAGCTGCGCGCGCAGCCCCGCTTCGCGGATCGCCGCCGTGGCGACATTGGCGGCGAGCGCGAGGCGCGCCGCCTCGAACTCATAGCGCTGGTAATCCACGGCCGCCTGCAGGCCTTCCAGCTCGCGCCGCTGGCCGCCGAACAGGTCCAGCACGTACGAGACCTGCACCGTCGCGCCGTACAGCGTGAACGGCCCGGGGCTCGGGATCGCCGTGATGCCGAGCGACTGGAAGTTGACCTGCTGGCGCGTCGTATTGAGGTTCGCGTCCACCGTCGGCCAGCGCGTGGCACCGGTGCGCGCGGCCAGGTTTTCCTGTGCCTCGCGCAGCTTCGCCTGCGCCTGCGCCAGCGTGGGGCTGCCATCGAGCGCGGCGCGGATGGTCGCGTCGAGCGCGGGGCTGCGGAACAGCCCCCACCATTGCGCGGGCACGTCGGCACCGGCCGCGAATGCCTGCGACTGGCCGTGCGGCAGGCTGCCGGGCATGTCGGCGGCAACCGTGGCCTGCGGCTGCGGGCCGGCTACGTAGCCCGTGTCGGCAGGCGGCACCGGCGCGCGGAAATCGGGACCGACCGCGCACGCCGCGAGCAGCAGGCAGCCAAGTAGCGGAAGAGGTGGAAGAGGTGGAAGAGGTGGAAGAGGTGGAAGAGGTGGGCGCATGGCGTTGGCTCCGTCAGTCCAGCGTGCGGCGATAGAAGCGCACTGCGATCGTCATCACCACCACGATGAACAGCGCCATCGGCCAGACATTGGGCCACAGTTCGGTCCATCCGTTGCCCTTGAGCAGGATGCCCCGGATGATGCGGTGGAAGTAAGTCATCGGCAGGATGTTGCCGATCGCCTGCGCCCAGCCCGGCATGCCCGCGAACGGGAACATGAAGCCGGACAGCAGGATATTGGGCAGGAAGTAGAAGAACGTGAGCTGCATGGCCTGCAACTGGTTCTGCGCCAGCGACGACAGCGTGATGCCGACCGTCAGGTTGGCCGCGATGAACAGCAGCGCCGCCATGTACAACACCAGCACGGAGCCGAAGAACGGCACCTGGAACACCCAGCGCGCGGCGATCAGCACGATGGTGGACTGGATCAGGCCGATGAAGATGTACGGGACGATCTTGCCGGTCATCACCTCGATCGGTTTCACGGGCGTCGCGAGCAGGTTCTCCATGGTGCCGCGCTCGCGTTCGCGCGTCATGGCCAGGCCCGTCATCATGACCATCGTCATGGTCAGGATCACGCCCATCAGCCCCGGAATGATGTTGTACTGCGTGATGCCTTCGGGGTTGTAGAGCCGCTGCACCTGCACGTCGAATGGCGCCTTGCCGCCAGCCAGCGGCGCGAGCGATCCCTTCAGGTCGGTGCGCGCCACGCTGAACGGCAACTGCGCGAGCGCGGCAATCGCGGCGCTGGTGGCGGACGGGTCGGTCGCATCGGCTTCGACGAGCAGCGCGGGCCGTTCGCCGCGCAGCAGCTTGCGCGTGAAATCGGGCGGGATGCTGACCACGAACTGCACAGTGCCCTTCATCAGTGCCTCGCGCCCCGCGTTTTCATCCGGCAGCGTGCCAATCATCCTGAAGTAGGTGGAGTTCTCCATGCCGGCGATGAACGATCGCGTGAACTCGCTCTGGTCCGCGGCGATCACGGCGGTTGGCAGGTGGCGCGGATCGGTATTGATGGCAAAGCCGAACAGCAGCAGCTGCATGATCGGCAGGCCCACGATCATGCCGAACGTGACGCGGTCGCGCCGCAGCTGCAGGAACTCCTTGAGCACGATGCTCCACCAGCGCTCGAAGGAGAAGGCGAATCGTCCGTTGCGTTTCATGGCTGGTCCTTGCGCGTCTTGCGGCCCGTATCGCCGCCCGCATCGCCGCCAGCACCGGCGCCCGCGCCCATGTTGTCCTCGGCGCGGCTCATCATGTGGATGAAGACGTCTTCCAGGCTGGTCTGGGTTTCCTCGACATGCCGGCCGGGGCCGGCGATGCGCCGCAGCGTCTCGCCGAGCAGCGCGCCGTCGCGGCCGGTCACGTGCAGCGCGGTGCCGAAGACGACGGTCTGCTCCACGCCCGGCGCGCCGTGCAGCTGTTCGGACAGCTCGGCCAGGTCATCGCCTTCCACGCTCCAGGTGGCGAGGTTCTGGCTGGCGACCACCTCGCCGGCGGTGCCTTGCGTGAGCAGCTTGCCGTAGGCGATGTAGGCGAGCTTGTGGCAGCGCTCGGCTTCGTCCATATAGTGCGTGCTGACCAGCACCGAGATGCCGCGCGCGGCCAGCAGGTGAAGCTGTTCCCAGAAATCGCGCCGGGCCTTGGGGTCCACGCCGGCGGTGGGTTCGTCGAGCAGCAGCAGCTCGGGTTCATGCAGCAGGCAGGCCGCCAGCGCGAGCCGCTGCTTCCAGCCGCCCGAGAGCGAGCCGGCGAGCTGGGCGGAGCGCGTGGCCAGTCCCAGCCCTTCCAGCGCGCGGTCGACCGCCTCGCGCCGGTTGGGCATGCCGTAGACGCGCGCGACGAAGTCCAGGTTCTCGCGGATCGACAGGTCGTCCCAGTACGAGAATTTCTGCGTCATGTAGCCGACGCGGCGCTTGATCTCGTCGGTCTCGCGCAGGATGTCGAAGCCCAGGCAGGTGCCTTGCCCGGAATCGGGCGTCAGCAGGCCGCACATCATGCGGATCGACGTGGTCTTGCCGCTGCCGTTCGGGCCCAGGAAGCCGAAGATCTCGCCGCGCGCGACCTGCATGGTGAGATCGTTGACCACGTGCTTGTCGCCGTAGTGCTTGTTGAGGCCGCGCACGTCGATGGCAAGGCCGCCGTTGACACCATTCCCGGTGGGCGTGCTGCTCATGGCTGGTGCACCTCTACCGGCTGGCCCGGGCGCAACTTTGGCGCGTCGGCCTCCGACGGGCGCGCTTCGATCAGGAACACGAGCTTGCGGCGCGTCTCGTTGCTGTAGATCACCGGCGGGGTGTACTCGGCCTCGTTCGAGACGTAGCTGATGGTGGCGGCCACCGGCGCCGGGCAGCCGTCGCAATGCACCTGCACCGACTGGCCATTGCGCAGCGCCCCGACCACGGTCTCGGGCACGTAGAAGCGCACCTTGACGTTGCCGGGCGGCAGCATGCGCACGACGGGGCTGCCTGCGGGGATCCATTCGCCAAGGCGATAGGGCGTGTCATACACGAGCCCGGCCTGCGTGGCCGCTACCGCCTTGCGCGAGAGCTTCCATTCCGCCTGGGCCAGCGCCGCGCGCGCGGCCTCGACCTGCGCGGCCTGCGCGGCTTGCTGGGCATCGCGGCCGGGCAGGCGCGCGACGTCGATATCACGCTGCAGTTCGCGCACGCGCGCGGCGTCGCTCGCGGCCGTGGCGCGCGACTCTTCGAGCTGCGCCTGCGAGATGCCGCCGATGTCGTACTGCCGCTGGTCCCGGCTGAACTGCGCGGCGCTGCGTTGCGCGGTGGCCTGCGCCTGCGCGAGCTGGGCGCGGCTGACATCGACCTCGACCGGGCGCTTGCCGGTCTTCATGTCGGCCAGCTGCGCCTCGGCGGCGCGCACCTGTTCGGCCGCCTGCTGGCGTGCCGCGCGTTCGTCGTCGGACTCCAGCACGAACAGCGCCGTGCCCTTGTCCACTTGCTGGCCGCGCTTTACCGCAAGGCTGTCCAGCCGGCCCGCGAACGGCGACGCGACGCTGACGAATTCGCCTTCGACATAGCCCTGCCACGTGGCGGACTTGTCCTGGCCGCATGCCGTCAGGGCCACCAGCGGAAGCAGCAGGGCCAGCGTGGGCCACATGCGTCGTGCGGCGGCGGGGGCGAGGAAATCGGGCAGGAAGTCAGGCAGGAATTCAGGCAGGAATCGGGGAGCTTGCATGGCAGTTCCGGGCAGGCGTGGGTGCGGTCAGTCGGTGGCGCCGTCGGACGGCGCTTTGGCAATGGGTGCGAGGCCCTGCGTCAGCAGCGTGCTGACATGGCGGACCAGGGTATCGGTATCGACATGCCCGGCGCCGGGCAGCCGCTGCCAGATATGCGACGTGGCCAGTGGCAGCAGCGTCAGCCCGATCAGCGATGGCATCAGCAGTGTCGGCTCCAGGCCCGGATTGAGCCTGCCGCCGGCGATCGCCGCCGCCAGCGGCGCGCTCAGTGCGCCCGCGCGCTGCAGCGCGAAGCGGTTCAGCACGCGCTCGCGCAGCAGGCCGTCGGCACCGGCCACCTCGCGGATCCACAGCCCGGGAAACCAGGGCGTGGCGGCGGCCACGCGGATCATCCGGCTGGCAATGCCGACCAGCATGGCCACCGGGTCCTCGGGGGCCGCCGCGGGCGCGAAGATCGCGTCGACGAGCTGCTGCAGGCGTTCCTCGACGATGGCGTCGAGCAGCTGGTCGCGGTCGCGGAAGTAGTAGTGCACCAGCGCGGGTGTCACGCCCGCGTGCTCGGCAATCGCGCGGATCGGTGTGCCAGCCACGCCGTGGCGGGCGAACAGCTCGGTGGCGGCATCGAGCAGCTGATCGCGCTGGCCGGGGTTCCCGGCGGTCGGGCGACCGGGGCCGCGACGCTCGGCGCGGGGCCTGGCGGTCTTGCGGGCGGCTGGGCGGTCGGGCGGCATCGGCTGGAATCGCGGAACTGTCGGGAAAGCAGCTTGATATTAATTTTCGAGTTAATTAATTCAAGCCTTGTTACAACGTTGATGCGAAGTCACGTCGAGTTCATGGGAAAATGCTGCGTCGCAGCAGAGGCGGTAGACAGGTCATATCGCCTTGGCTATCCTTCGACCGCCCATAGTCCGGTTCCACGGCCGGAACCAGAAGAAGAACTGCCCGCCAATGCGTTTTCGATTCCCGGCTGCGATGCAGCGCCCGATCCTCGTCCGCTGCCTCGCCGCCACGCTGTCGGCGGGGGCGTGCACGCCGGCGCTGGCGCAGGACGTGGCGCCCGAGTCCGGCGGCACGGAAGCCGCGGCAACCGAAAGCCCGTTCGCCTTCCACGGCCAGGTCACCTATGTCTGGCAGCGCAAGCCGGCGTTCAACGCGGCCTACTCGGGCCCGAACAGCCTTACCACCGATCGCGCCAAGAGCTACTCGTTCACGAGCACGCTCGACCTCGGCCTGCGGCTGTGGCAGGGCGCGGAATTCCACTTCAACCCGGAAGTTGCGCAGGGTGTGCCGTTCTCACAGCTGCACGGCATGGCCGGCCTGTCCAACGGCGAACTCGCCAAGGGGGCAAGCACCAATCCCGTCTTCTACCGCGCGCGCGCCTTCATCCGGCAGACATGGGGGCTCGGCGGCGAGACCGAGAAGCTGGACGACGACTTCAACCAGTTCGCGCGCACGGTGGACAAGCGCCGCGTGGTGCTGACCGCGGGCAACTTTGGCGTGCTGGACGTGTTCGACCAGAACGAGTTCGGCTCCGACCCGCGCACCCAGTTCATGAACTGGTCGTTCCTGACCCACGGTGCCTGGGACTACGCGGCCGACGCGCGCGGCTACAACTGGGGCGTGGCGCTCGAATACATCGGCGACGACTGGTCCGCGCGCATCGGCCGCTTCCTGCAGCCGCTGGAGTCGAACGGGCTGGAACTCGACACGCGGATGTTCGAGCACTACGGGGACGTCCTCGAACTTGAAAAGCGCTACTCGGTGTCCGGGCGGCCCGGCACGGCGCGCCTGCTGTTCTTCCGCAACAAGGCGCGCATGGGGGCGTTCAGCGATGCGATCCAGTTCGGCCAGGCCAACAACGTCACGCCGGATGTCGCCGACGTGCGGCAGGAGCACGCCAAGGTCGGCATGGGGCTGACGCTGCTGCAGCAGGTGAATGATTCGCTGGGCGTGTTCTTCCGCGCCAGCATGTCGGACGACAAGACCGAGACCTATGCCTTTACCGAGATCGGGCGGCAGGTGTCGTTCGGCGGCGTGCTGAACGGCAGCTCATGGGGCCGTGCACGCGATGCGGTGGGTGTGGCGTTTGCCGTGAACATGCTCGGGTCGAACCATCGGGCCTATCTGGCCGCTGGCGGGCAGGGAGCATTCCTCGGGGATGGGGCGCTCAACTATGCGCCCGAGCAAGTGTTCGAGATCTACTACAGCTTTCAGCCGTTCAAGTATCTGAGTATCAGCCCGGATTTTCAGTATGTGCGCAATCCCGGGTACAACGCCGATCGGGGGCCGGCGAAGTTCTATGGGGTCCGGTTCCATGCGGAGTTTTGAGTGGGGGTTCTTGGGGGCATCGTGCCCTGCACGACACCCCATCAGATACCCCGCCGCCATCACTGCCGCGCGTTCCGAAGATTGTCCGGCCAGGGCGTATTGAAGTTGGTCCGGAACGGATTGATATCCAGCCCGCCGCGCCGCGTATAACGCGCATAGACAGCCAGCTTCACCGGCTTGCACTGCCGCATCACGTCCATGAAGATCCGCTCCACGCACTGCTCGTGGAACTCATTGTGATTGCGGAATGAAATCAGGTACTTCAGCAGTCCTTCCTGGTTGATCGGCGCCCCGACGTAGCGGATCTGCACACTGCCCCAGTCCGGCTGGCCGGTCACCAGGCAGTTGGACTTCAGCAGGTGCGACACCAGGGTTTCTTCGACCGGCGTTTCATTCTGGTCCGCGTGCAGCAGTTCAGGCGCCGGCTCGTAGCGGTCGACGTCGATATCCAGTCGGTCCAGCAGCAATCCATCCAGCTCGCCCATCTTCTGCTTGCCCAGGTCGGCTTCGGTCACCAGCCGCACCTGCACCGTCCCGCCCGTCGCTTCCGACAGGTCATGGTGCAGCAGTTGCTGCAACGCTTCGGGCGACGCGATCTTGCTCTGGTTGAACGAGTTCAGGTAGAGCTTGAACGACTTGGACTCGATGATGTTGGGCGTGCCGGCAGGGATGATGAAGGTGGCCAGCGCCACCTGCGGCTTGCCTTTCATGTTCAGCCACGACACCTCGTACGCATTCCAGATGTCCACGCCGAAGAACGGCACGGGCTTGCCTTCGGGCAGGCCGATCTCGGTGCGCTTTGGCTGGCGCGGGATCGGGAACAGCAGCGTCGGATCGTATTCGGTCTTGTAGGCCGAGGGCTTGCCCAGCGGCGAGTGTTCAGGAAGGCTCATGCCTGGTCTCCGCGGTCGGAGAGGAACAGCTTGTAGACCGGGTTCTCGGTCTCGTCCCAGTGTACGTAGCCCAGCGTCGAAAGGAAGGCGCGGAAGGCGCGCTTTTCATTCTTCGGCACCTGGATGCCGACCAGGATGTTGGACGTGTCGCCGCCCTGGTTGCGGTAGTGGAACAGGCTGATGTTCCAGTTCGGGCTCATGCTCGACAGGAACCTCATCAGCGCGCCCGGCCGCTCGGGGAATTCAAAGCGATAGAGCAGTTCGTCGTGCGCCAGCGGCGAGATGCCGCCCACCATGTAGCGGATGTGCTGCTTGGCCAGTTCGTCGTTGGACAGGTCCAGCGTGTCGAAGCCGTGGCGGCGGAAACTCGCGGCGATCTTGTCGTTTTCGGCGCGGCTGGCGATCTGCACGCCGACGAAGATGTGCGCCATGCTCTTGTCGGCGATGCGGTAGTTGAATTCGGTCACGCTGCGCGTGCCCACCAGTTCGCAGAAGCGCCTGAAGCTGCCGCGTTCTTCGGGGATGGTGACGGCGAACACGCCTTCGCGCGCCTCGCCCACTTCGGCGCGCTCGGCGACGAAGCGCAGGCGGTCGAAGTTCATGTTGGCGCCGCAGGCGATCGCGACCAGGTGCTGGCCCTTGAGCTTTTCGCGCTCGGCGTACAGCTTGAGGCCGGCCACGGCCAGCGCGCCGGCGGGCTCCAGGATGCTGCGCGTGTCCTGGAACACGTCCTTCAGGCCCGCGCAGATCGCGTCGGTGTCCACCAGCACGATCTCGTCGACCAGTTCGCGCGTGATGCGGAAGGTCTCCTTGCCGACCAGCTTGACCGCGGTGCCGTCGGAGAACAGGCCCACGTCCTTGAGCTCGATGCGCTTGCCGGCGTCGACCGAGCGCTTCATCGCATCGGAATCGACGGTCTGCACGCCGATGACCTTGATCTCGGGGCGCACGGCCTTGATGTACGAGGCGATGCCGGAGATCAGCCCGCCGCCGCCGATGGCGACGAAGATCGCGTGGATCGGGCCCGCGTGCTGGCGCAGGATCTCCATGGCGATGGTGCCCTGGCCGGCGATCACGTCGGGATCGTCGAACGGGTGGATGAAGGTCAGCTTGTGCTTCTTCTCCAGCACCACGGCGTGATTGTAGGCGTCGCTGTACGAATCGCCGTGCAGCACGATCTCCACCCATTTGCCGCCGCGCTCGCGCACGGCATCGATCTTCACCTGCGGCGTGGTGACCGGCATGGCGATGATGGCGCGGCACTGCAGGCGCGCGGCCGACAGGGCCACGCCCTGCGCATGGTTGCCGGCCGATGCCGCGATCACGCCACGCCTGATCTCTTCCTGCGTCAGCGATGCCATCTTGTTGTACGCGCCACGCAGCTTGAACGAGAACACGGGCTGGGTGTCTTCCCGCTTGAACCACACCGAGTTGCCGGTGCGCGCCGACAGGTTGTGCGCGAAGGTCAGCTCGGTCTCCTGCGCCACGTCATAGACCTTGGCGGTCAGGATCTTCCTGAGATAGTCGGGTTTGGAGGAGGCGGGCTTGCGGTTCATGTCTGCGGGTTGGCGAGGGGCCCTGGCGGCGCGACGGAACGGCGCGGGGAAGGGCAAAAATGGGGCGCAAGAAGGGCGCGCAAAAAAGGCCGGAAATTTCGGCGGAAACCGCCAATGATAAAGGATCGGAACGCCGCACAAGGCCATGAACGCCAACGGGTATCCAGGCCGGGGTGGCGCCGCGAGCACTACGGGGCGGGCGGGACCAGGCCAATGTGACGTCTGGTGCCGTGTAGGACAGCGCCCGGTAACGCTCGTCAGAATCACATGCTACGGTTTCACGCGATGCCCCCGCTACCGCTTATCGAACCCAATACCGCGCTGTTTCTCGACTTCGACGGCACCCTGGCCGATCTTGCGCCCCGCCCCGAGCTGGTGCAGGTCGAGCCCGAACTGGTCGGGACGCTGCGCAGGCTCTACGAGCGCCTGGACGGCGCGCTCGCCATCGTTTCCGGGCGGCCGATCGTCGAGCTCGACTACTTCCTGCAGCCGCTGTGCCTGCCGGCCGCCGGCATTCACGGGGCCGAACTCCGCGCCGGCGGAGCGCGGGTCGAGATGAAGCCGGCGCCAGGCCTGGAGCCGCTGATTCCGCCGCTGGAAGCCCTGGTGCGCCGCCATCCGGGGTTGCGCCTGGAGCGCAAGTCCGTGGCGGTTGCCATCCACTATCGCGAAGCCCCGGAACTGGAGGGGCTGGTGCGGGCCGCCGTCGCGGACGTGCTGCGCGACGCGAACGGCCTGGAAGGCATGCCTGGCAAGATGGTCGTGGAGATCAAGCCCGCGGGCATCAACAAGGGCGACGCCATCACGGCCTTCATGAACATGCCGCCATTCGCCGGGCGCGGGCCCGTCTTTGCCGGCGACGATGTGACGGACGAGGCAGGCTTTGCCGTGATCCGCAAACTCGGCGGCGTCGGCGTGCTGGTCGGGCAACGCGACACCATCGCCTCGGTCAGCGTCACCGGGCCGGCCGCACTGCGGTGCTGGCTGCACCGGTCCGCGCGCGCGCTCGATGGCACACCGGGCCCGGATGATTTGCCGCCGGCGTCCGATCCACGACGACATCTTGGGGGGAATTCGCTGTGACTACCGTAAGCAATCCAAGCAGCCCGTCCGAGCTGGGCCATCCGCCGTCGGAAGGCGTGCACAAGACCGTCGATGGCGGCACGCGCCATGCGGTGCCGTCGCTGTCGCTCGGCATGATCGGCAACTGCGCGTTTTCGGCGCTGGTCGACTGCCGCGGCCGCATCGTGTGGTCGTGCATGCCGCGCTATGACGGCGACCCGGTCTTCAACGCGCTGCTCGATCCGAGCGAGAACGCGGGCCACTTCTCGATCGAGATCGAGGACTTCCATGCTTCCAGCCAGTGGTACGAGCCGAACACCGCCGTGCTGCGCACGCGCCTGACCGACATCCACGGCAACTGCCTGGAGATCACCGACTTCGCGCCGCGCTTCTTCCGGCTGGGCCGCTATTTCCGGCCCATCACGCTCGTGCGCCGCATCCGGCCGGTGCGTGGCGCGCCGCGCGTGCGCGTGGTGGTGGCGCCGCGCTTCGACTGGGGGCGCAAGGTACCGGAGACCACGCGCGGCAGCAGCCATGTGCGCTACATCGGCGACAACATGACGCTGCGCATGACCACCGATGCGCCGCTGGCCTACGTGCTGTCGCACACGCCGTTCCTGGTCACGCGCAGCCATAACTTCATCCTCGGCCCCGACGAAACGCTCAATCACGGCGTCGAGGAAATCGCGCGCGATTTCGAGCAGGAGACCACTTCCTACTGGCGCATGTGGAGCCGCCGCCTGGCGGTGCCGCGCGAATGGCAGGACGCGGTGATACGCGCCGCGATCACGCTCAAGATGTCGCTGTACGAGGAGACCGGCGCGATCGTCGCGGCCATGACCACCAGCATTCCCGAGGCCCCCGGCAGCGGGCGCAACTGGGACTACCGCTTCTGCTGGCTGCGCGACGCGTTTTTCGTGGTGCGCGCGCTCAACAGTCTTTCCGAAGTCGGCACCATGGAGGACTACCTGCGCTGGCTGTCCAACGTGGTGATGCAGTCGCAGGACGGGCATATCCAGCCGCTGTATGGCATCGGGCTGGAGCGCGAGCTGCCCGAAAGCATCCTCGACCACCTGCCGGGCTACCGCGGCATGGGGCCGGTGCGCCTGGGCAACCAGGCGCAGGAGCACTTCCAGCACGACGTCTACGGCAATGTCGTGCTGGGCGCGGCGCAGGCCTTCCACGACCACCGGCTGCTGCATCGTGGCGGCCTGGCCGAGTTCCACCGGCTTGAAGAAGTCGGCGAGCAGGCCGTGAAAGTGTTCGGCACGCCCGATGCCGGCATGTGGGAACTGCGCACGCGTGCGCGCGTGCATACCTCGTCGGCGCTGATGAGCTGGGCCGCTTGCGACCGGCTCGCCAAGGTGGCGGAAAAGCTTGAGCAGCAGGCACGCGCGGCGTACTGGCATGACCATGCGCAACGCATGAAGGACCGCATCCTGGCGGAGTCCTGGAATGAATCGCGCCAGGCGTTTGCCGAAAGCTTCGGCGGTCGGGAGCTTGATGCCAGCGTGCTGCTGATGGCCGAGGTGAACTTCATCGACCCGCGCGATCCGCGCTTCATGTCCACGGTGAAGGCCCTCGAAGACAGCCTGTGCGACGGGCCCTACATGCGCCGCTATGAAGCGCCGGACGATTTCGGCAAGCCCGAGACCGCATTCAACATCTGCACGTTCTGGCGCATCGATGCCCTCGCACGCATCGGCCGGCGCGACGAGGCGAGGAAGATCTTCGAGGCCATGCTGGCGGCGCGCAATCCGCTGGGCCTGCTGTCCGAAGACACCCACCCCGTCACGGGCGAGATGTGGGGCAATTTCCCGCAGACCTATTCGATGGTCGGGCTGATCAACGGCGCCATGCGCCTGTCCGCGCCGTGGGACAGCGTGATCTGAGCGGGCTGGCATGACCAAGACGAACAACCCCTTATGCCAAGACTAGTAGCGGTATCCAACCGGGTTGCCGATCCGCGCAACGTTGCCGCGGGCGGGCTCGCGGTGGCGTTGTCCGAAGCGCTGCGCCAGACCGGCGGCATGTGGTTCGGGTGGAGCGGCAAGGCGCTGGACGCCAGCCAGGGCGGCACGCCCGGCGAAGGCGAGCTGCACCTGCAGCAGGCCGGCAATGTCACGCTGGCCACGGTGGATCTGTGCCGCGAGGATCATGACTCGTACTACCTCGGCTACAGCAACGGCGTGCTGTGGCCCGCGTTCCACTACCGCCTGGACCTGGCCGACTTCGACTCGAACTACCTCAACGGCTACCGCCGCGTGAACCAGTTGTTTGCGCGCAAGCTGGCGCCGCTGCTCGAGCCTGACGACGTCATCTGGATCCACGACTACCACCTGATCCCGCTGGCGGCCGAACTGCGTGCGATCGGCTGCGGCCAGCGTATCGGCTTCTTCCTGCATATCCCGCTGCCGCCGCGGCTGATCCTGGCGGCCATCCCGCAGCACGACTGGCTCATGCGCGCGCTGTTCGCGTACGACCTGGTTGGCTTCCAGAGCCACACCGACCTGGAGCACTTCTCGCGCTACGTGCAGAACGAAGCGTTCGCCGAGCCGATGGGCGAGCACCGCTTCCGCGCGTTTCACCGCACCGTGCGCGCCGAAGCGTTCCCGATCGGCATCGACGTGGACGAGTTCGCCGAACTCGGGCGCGGCGAAGAAGCGCGGGAAACCTACGAGATGATGCGCGCGCAGTACGCGAGCCGCAGGCTGCTGCTCGGCATTGACCGGCTCGACTACTCCAAGGGCCTGCCGCAGCGGCTCAAGGCGTTCTACCGGCTGCTGGCGGAGTACCCGGAAAACCGCAACAGCGCGACGCTGGTGCAGATCGCGGCGCCATCGCGCGAATCGGTGGATGCCTACGCGGACCTGCGCAGCGAGATGGAGCAGCTGTCGGGTGCCATCAATGGTGAGTTCGGCGAGCTGGACTGGATGCCGGTGCGCTATATCCATCGCACCACGGCACGCAAGCGGCTGCCCGGGCTGTGCCGTGCCAGCAGTGTGGCACTGGTGACGCCGCTGCGCGACGGCATGAACCTCGTGGCGAAGGAATTCATCGCCGCGCAGGACCCGGAAGATCCCGGCGTGCTGGTGCTGTCGCGCTTTGCCGGCGCGGCCGAACAGCTCAAGGAAGCGCTGCTGGTGAATCCCTACGACACGATGACCACGGCGCAAGCCATCCAGCAGGCCTTGCACATGCCGTTGGCCGAGCGGCAGTCGCGCCATCAGAAACTGCTGGAGCGCATCCGCAGCCAGGATGTGCACTGGTGGAGCCAGGAGTTCCTGCGGGCCTTGTCGGAAACTGAAGGCGGCTGAAGTCTTGTCTCGGCTGCCGAAGGAGCATTGCCATGAGCGAGAAACTGGAAACGCAGACCTGCACGCCGTGCCGTGGCGGCATTCCACCGCTGGAGCGCGCCGAGGCCGAAGCGCTATTGGTTGAGACACCTGGATGGATTCTGGCGGATGACGCCGGCCGGCTTGAATGTCGTTTCACCTTCGGCAATTTTGCGCAGGCGCTGGCGTTCGTCAATGGGGTGGGGGAACTGGCCGAGGCGCAAGGCCATCATCCGGAGATCAGCTTTGGTTGGGGGCATGCCACCGTGTCGTGGCGGACCAAGAAGATCAAGGGGCTGCATCGGAATGACTTCATTATGGCGGCTAAGACAACGGGGGTGGCGGAAGGGGTCGTTGGGGGTAAAGGGGGGTAAGGGGGGGTAAAGGCGGGCTTGGCATGCGCCGCTGTTTCGCCGGGGTAGCCGGTAGGGTTTTGATTGGTGTGTCGTTCTTGACAGACGCTGCTGTTTCGCCGGCGTAGCCGGCGACCTACTTATATGAACGCGCTCCGGTTTGCAAGGCAAGTTGAGCATGAGGCATCGAACGGTTGGTTGCAGACTTATATCCGGCCTTGTGT
>NZ_CAJPUY010000043.1 GCF_905397275.1 Cupriavidus yeoncheonensis
GCGCGCCCGGGGGGTGAATACCCCGCCTGGCCCCCAACACCGACGCCATGCGGCCCGGCAACAGCCTTCCCTTCGGGTTCCATCCAGGCGTGGCGCATGCGTCGTTGCGGGCCTTGACCTTGGAATGACCAAGGCCGGCGGCCCGCGCCTAGCCTGCGCCACGCCTGGATGGAACGCGTCCCCTTCCTCATTCTGAAATGGGTTCTAAGCCATAAACGACGTCGTCGTGGGCGCCGGTCGGGCGCTCAGTGGTGCTTGTCCTCGCCGATCATGGCGAGCGAGTTGAAGGTGCGCACGTTGTACTTGTGCACCCGCATGACCAGCAGCATGGTGATGCAGATGAACAGGCCCAGCGCGACGATCACCAGGCCGATCGGCGCGTTCAGCTTGATCAGCAGCGCGTACAGGCAGAGCATCAGCAGCACGGAAACGTTCTCATTGAAGTTCTGCACGGCGATGGAGTGGCCGGCCGAGAGCAGCACGTGGCCGCGGTGCTGCAGCAGCGCGTTCATCGGCACGACGAAGTAGCCCGACATGGCGCCGACCAGCATCAGGAATACGTAGGCGATGGCCATGTACAGCGGCATGTGCATGCCCGCCACGTCCACCGTGAACTGAGGCATGGCGTCCTTGGTGTAGAACGCCATCAGCATCACGGTGGCGCCCATGGCCACGCCGAAGGGCAGTACCGACAGAGACTTGCGCAACGGAATGCGCGCTGCCGCCATGATGGCGCCGACGGCCACGCCCACGGCGACCACGGCCTGCAGCAGGGCGCCCTGCGACAGGTTCAGTCCCAGCGATTTTTCGGCCCACTTCAGCACGATGAACTGCAAGGTGGCGCCTACGCCCCAGAACAGCGTGGTCACGGCCAGCGAGATCTGGCCCAGCTTGTCGCGCCACAGCGCGACAAAGCAGTCGCCGAACTCGGCGATCAGCTTGACCGGGTTCTTTTCCTGTTGCGGGTAGCGGGCGCCGGTATCGGGAATGAACAGGTTGAAGATGGCGGCGATCACGTAGAACAGCATGATCACGACCATCGCGGCTTCGGCCGGCGTATTGATGCCCGTGTCGATGTGGGGGATATCAAAGCGCAGCAGGATCTGCGAAATATGCACCGAGATCAGCGCGCCGCCCACCACGGTGCCCAGGATGATCGAGCCCACGGTCAGCCCTTCGATCCAGCCGTTGGCCATCACCAGCTTTTCAGGGGGCAGCAGCTCGGTCAGGATGCCGTACTTGGCCGGCGAGTACGCGGCCGCGCCGAAGCCCACGATGCCATAGGCCAGCAAGGGGTGCAGCCCGAACATCATGATGGCGCAGCCCGCGATCTTGATGGCGTTGGTGATGAGCATCACCCGCCCCTTGGGCATGGAGTCGGCGAACGCGCCGACAAAGGCGGCCAGGATGACGTAGGAGAGAACGAAGAACAACTTGAGCAGCGGAGTCATCCACTGCGGGGAATGCAGCTCGGTGAGAAGGGCGATGGCGGCGATCAGGAGCGCGTTATCGGCCAGCGACGAAAAAAACTGCGCGGCCATGATGGTGTAAAAACCCTTCTTCATGCTTTCGACTTTGTCTCCAGCGCGTCCTTCGTGCGCTCTGGGAAGGGCTACGCCCACCGGCGTTGCCATGGTTTGTTGCAGGGGACCCTGAGCTGCGGCCGTGTCGAATTGTGCCGCATACGCCGCGCGTGAGCGCCGCGCCGCTTGCCTGACCGTCATTGACATATTGCGTAGCGTTTAGAACATGGCCTGAGCGTCCGGCTTTATATCACGAAAACACGACAATCCCGAATCCGCAAAGGCGCCAGTTTGACAGCGCAGACGCCCTGCGATTCCCCGGGATTTCCCGGTGGGCGCTCGCGAGTGTGTTCAAATAACGGTTGCGCATCGCTGGCCGAATACCGGGTCTTCCCTGATCTGGTGCGTGCCCATGCTGGACATGGCGCCCGACTCACACTGCGGCGCCTGGAAGGATTCTTCCAGAGGCGGCGATGCATGCCTTGCGAGATGTCACTTCATGCCAAGACCGATCCACGCCGTCATCCACCAACCCGCCATTGCGAACAACCTGGAGATCGCCCGCCGCCACGCCCCCGGTTCCCGCGTCTGGGCCGTGGTCAAGGCCAACGCCTATGGCCATGGACTGCGCCGTGTCTTTGCCGGCCTGCGCGCGGCCGATGGTTTCGGCCTGCTGGACCTGAATGAGGCCGTGCTGCTGCGCGACCTCGGCTGGCAGGGCCCGATCCTGCTGCTGGAGGGCTTTTTCCAGCCGCAGGACGTGCCGCTGCTGGAACAATACCGCCTTACCACCGCGATCCATTGCGAAGAACAGCTGCGGATGCTGGAGAGCGCACGGCCGAAAGGCCCGCTGGCGATCCAGCTCAAGCTCAATACCGGCATGAACCGCCTGGGCTTCCAGCCGTCGCAGTACCGCACCGCGTGGGAGCGCGCGCGGGCCATGCCGTGCGTGGGCAGCATCGTCCATATGACCCATTTCTCGGATGCCGACAGCACACGCGGCATCGCCCACCAGGTCGCGGCCTTCGACGCCGCCACCGCGAATCTGCCGGGCGAGGCCAGCCTGTCGAACTCGGCCGCGGTGCTGTGGCATCCCGAGGCGCACCGTGCGTGGGTGCGGCCCGGGATCATCCTGTATGGCGCCTCGCCCACCGGCCGCGAGGCCGACATTGCCGGTGTCGGCCTGCAGCCCGCCATGTCGCTGCACAGCGAACTGATTGCCGTGCAGGACCTGCAAGCCGGCGATACGGTCGGCTACGGCTCCATGTTCACCGCCGAGCGGCCGATGCGCATCGGCGTGGTGGCCTGTGGCTACGCGGACGGGTACCCGCGCCACGCCACCGGCTGGGGCGAGAACCGCGCGCCGGTGCTGGTCGATGGCGTGCGCACCGAACTGGTCGGCCGCGTTTCCATGGACATGCTGTGCGTGGACCTGGGGCCATGCCCGAAAGCCAGGGTCGGCAGCCCGGTCACGCTGTGGGGACAGGGCCTGCCGATCGACGATGTCGCCCAGGCCAGCGGCACGGTCGGCTACGAGCTGATGTGCGCGCTGGCGCCGCGCGTGCCGGCCTCCGTGGCCACCATCACCGCGTGGGACAGCGCCTCGCCACTGCTGGCCTGAACCCCGCAAGGATCACCCGTCCTGACGGCCGGCTGCCCAAGGTGGCCGGCCGCAGCGTTTGCGGCACTTACCCGTTTCCGGCACTTCTCAAGGATCTTTCGTTGGCCAAGACCAAGACCGTCTACACCTGTACCGAATGCGGCGGCAACGTGCCGCGCTGGGCCGGCCAGTGCCCGCACTGCCAGCAATGGAACACGCTGGTCGAGACCGTGGCCGAAGGCAGCAGTGCGGGCAAGCGCTTCCAGCCGCTGGCGGCGTCGGCCACGGTGCAGAAGCTTGCCGAGATCGACGCCGCGGACGTGCCGCGTTTTTCCAGCGGCATCGACGAGTTCGACCGCGTGCTCGGCGGGGGCCTGGTCGCGGGCGGGGTGGTGCTGATCGGGGGCGATCCCGGCATCGGCAAGTCGACGCTGCTGCTGCAGGCGCTCGCCAACCTGGCCGGGCAGCGACGCGTGCTCTATGTGAGCGGCGAAGAATCCGGCGCCCAGATCGCGCTGCGCGCGCAGCGCCTGGGTGTGGAGAGTCCGACGCTGGGCTTGCTCGCCGAAATCCAGCTCGAAAAGATCCAGGCCACGCTGGAGGCGGAAAGGCCCGAGGTGGCCGTGATCGACTCGATCCAGACGCTGTACTCGGAGGCGCTGACCTCGGCGCCGGGCTCGGTGGCCCAGGTGCGGGAATGCGCGGCGCAACTGACGCGGATTGCCAAAAGCAGCGGCACCACCATCATCCTGGTCGGCCACGTGACCAAGGAAGGCAACCTCGCCGGCCCGCGCGTGCTCGAGCACATCGTCGATACGGTGTTGTATTTCGAAGGGGACACGCATTCCTCGCACCGCTTGATCCGCGCGTTCAAGAACCGTTTCGGCGCCGTCAACGAACTGGGTGTGTTCGCCATGACGGAGCGTGGCCTGCGCGGCATCAGCAATCCGTCGGCGCTGTTCCTGTCGCAGCATGAAGAGACCGTGCCGGGCTCCTGCGTGCTGGTCACACAGGAAGGCACGCGCCCGCTGCTGGTGGAAGTGCAGGCGCTGGTCGATACCGCCAACGTGCCCAACCCGCGCCGCCTGGCCGTGGGCCTCGAGCAGAACCGGCTGGCCATGCTGCTGGCCGTGCTGCACCGGCACGCGGGCATTGCCTGCTTTGACCAGGACGTGTTCCTGAACGCGGTGGGCGGCGTGAAGATTACCGAGCCCGCGGCAGACCTGGCCGTGCTGCTGTCGATCCACTCGTCGATGCGCAACAAGCCGCTCCCGCGCGGCCTGGTGGTGTTTGGCGAAGTCGGCCTGGCCGGGGAAATCCGTCCCAGTCCGCGCGGCCAGGAACGGCTGAAGGAGGCCGCGAAGCTCGGCTTCACGCTGGCCGTGATCCCCAAGGCCAACGCGCCCAAGCAGAAGATCGACGGGCTCGACGTGATCGCGGTCGAGCGCATCGAGCAGGCCATTGATCGCGTGCGCCATCTCGACTGAACGATGGCCAACCTGATCGAGATCGAAACCGCGCGCCTGCGCCTGCGCCAATGGCGCGACGCCGACGATGCGCCGTTTGCCGCGCTGAACGCCGATGCCGAGGTCATGCGCTACTTTCCCGCGCCGCTGAGCCGCGCGGAAAGTGACGGTCTGGCGGCCCGCTGCCGCGAGAAGATCGACAGGCTCGGCTGGGGCTTCTGGGCTTGCGAGCGCAAGGCGGACGGCACGTTCATCGGCTTCGTGGGGCTCAACGTCCCTGCGGCGGCCTTGCCATTTTCGCCCTGCGTGGAGATCGGCTGGCGGCTGGCCCGGGAGGCTTGGGGGCAGGGCTTCGCTACCGAGGGAGCCCGCTCGGCGCTGGCCGTGGGCTTCGGGCAGCTGGGCCTGGAAGAGATCGTGTCGTTCACCGCGCTGGGCAACCAGCGCTCGCGCGCGGTGATGGAACGTCTGGGCATGCATGAGGATGCGTTGGGGTTCGAGCACCCCGCGCTGCCGGAGGGCCATCCGCTGCGGCGCCATCGCCTTTACCGCTTGCCGCGGGCCGACTGGGAGGCCGGGGCGCACCGTCCTGGCTGAGCCCGTGGGCAACCTGCGGCAATCCGCCACATGACGCAAGCCGGCGTTTCCGCTCATCCGCCAGTCGGCAAGCAGGGGAGATTCCGCAAAATCGGTAATAATGCCGACCAGCAGCCGGAGGGCCCTGCGCCGGCAACCTGGCAACAGAGATCCCGATCCGTTCATCGTTCATGCAAGCCCATCGTTTATGCAAGCCAACTCCCGCGCCTATTTCCTGCTGATCGCCATCATCTCTTTCGGGATGGTTGGCTTTGCGCTCTACCTGCAGTTCGAAAAGGGCTACCAGCCTTGCCCGCTATGCATCATGCAGCGCTTCGCCTTTATCGGCATCGGCTTGTTCTCGCTGCTCGCGGCCATTGCGCAGAACACGCGTTCGCTGTGGCAGGGGCTGGGCATGCTGTCCGGCGTCGGCGGCATTGCCGTGGCCGTGTACCACGTGTCGCTGCTGCTGAACCCCAAGGCGAGCTGCGGCATCGACCCGCTCGAAAACTGGGTTAATGCCTTGCCGACCGCCAAGGTGCTGCCGCAGCTGTTCTATTCGGACGGCCTGTGCACGGCGCCGCTGCCGCCGGTGCTGGGCCTGTCGGTGCCGGCCTGGTCGCTGATCTGGCTGTTCATCCTGACGCTGACGCTGGCGGTGGGGTTGATCCGGCGCGAGAAGAATTACCGCTGAGGGAAACAAAATAAACCGGCGCACAAGGCGCCGGTTTTTCCTTGCACCCAGACCTTCGGCAAGGTGGGTGCCACGTAGGGGACCCGAACCCCTACACAATCTGCTCGATCTGTTCCTGCAGTTCCAGCCATTTCTCTTCAAGCGTCTCGAGTTCGCCATTGACCTCGCCCTGGCGCTTGAGCATTTCCATCAGCTTCGACTTGTTGGCCTCGGCATAGCTGGTCTCGTCGGCCATGAACTGGTCGATCTCGGCCTTGGCAGGCTGCAGCACCGCCATGCGCTTCTCCACCTTTTCCAGCTCCCTGGTGAGGGGCTTGCGCAGTTGCGCCAGGCGCTGGCGCTCGTCGGCTTCGGCGCGGCGCTGGTCCTTGCGGTTGACCGCGGCCGACGCGCCGCCCGATTCCGCCTGGTGTGCGGCCACGGCGGCGTTGCGCTTGGCGGCGGCCTGCTGCAGCAGCCAGTCGCGGTAGTCGTCGAGGTCGCCGTCGAACGGCTTGATGGTGCCGTCGGCGACCAGCATGAACTGGTCGGCGGTGGCGCGCAGCAGGTGCCGGTCGTGCGAAACCAGGATCAGCGTGCCTTCGAATTGCGCCAGCGCCATGGTCAGCGCCTCGCGCGTGTCGAGGTCCAGGTGATTGGTCGGTTCGTCGAGCAGCAGCAGGTTGGGCTTCTGCCAGACGATCAGCGAGAGCGCCAGCCGGGCCTTCTCGCCGCCCGAGAACGGCTCGATCGGCGCGGTCGCCATGTCGCCGCGGAAGTTGAAGCTGCCGAGGAAATCGCGCAGTTCCTGCTCGCGCGTGTCCGGCGCGAGCCGGGCCAGGTGCTGCAGTGGCGAGTCATGGTCGCGCAGCGTCTCCAGCTGGTGCTGGGCGAAGTAGCCGATCTGCAGCCCCTTGCCCAGGCGCAGGTTGCCCGTGAGCGGATCCTGCGTCCCCGCGAGGGTCTTGACCAGCGTTGACTTGCCCTGGCCGTTGGCGCCCAGCAGGCCGATGCGCTGGCCGTTCTGGATCGACAGCGCCAGCCTGTGCAGGATGGTCACCGGCGGATCGGCCTCGGCATAGCCGCAGTCGACGCCGTCCAGCACCATCATCGGATTCGGGGCGGCATCCGGTTCGCGGAACTCGAACGCGAAGCCGGCCGCGACGTGGACCGGCGCCAGCCGCTCCATCTTCTCGAGCGCCTTGACGCGGCTCTGCGCCTGGCGCGCCTTGGTCGCCTTGGCCTTGAAACGCGTGATGAACGATTCGAGATGCGCGATTTCCTTCTGCTGGCGGACATAGGCCGACTGCTGCTGCGCCATCTGCTGCAGGCGCAGGGTCTCGAACAGCGTGTAGTTGCCGCCGTAGCGGCGCAGCTGCTGGTTCTCGATATGGACCGTGACGTTGCAGATCGCGTCCAGGAATTCGCGGTCGTGCGAGATCATGACCAGCGTGCCCGGGTAGCGCGCCAGCCAGTCTTCGAGCCAGACGATGGCGTCCAGGTCCAGGTGGTTGGTCGGTTCGTCGAGCAGCAGCAGGTCGGACGGGCACATCAGCGCCTGGGCCAGGTTCAGGCGCATGCGCCAGCCGCCCGAGAACGACGACACCGGCTGCGAGACCTGCGCCAGCGTGAAGCCCAGGCCCAGCAGCAGCGCTTCGGCACGCGCCGGCGCGGTGTAGCCGTCGGCGTCGGCAAAGCCCGCGTGCGCCTCGGCCTCCGCACTGCCGTCGCCGACAGCCTGGGCTTCGGCGATGGCCGCTTCGATCTCGCGCAGGCGCGTGTCGCCGTCGATCACATAGTCCACCGCGCTGCGGGCGACCGCTGGCGTTTCCTGCGCCACGTGGGCGATGCGCCACTGCGCGGGCACGACCAGGTCGCCGCCGTCCGGATGCAGTTCGCCGCGCAGCATCGCGAACAGGGTGGACTTGCCGCTGCCGTTGGCGCCGACGAGGCCCACGCGCTCGCCCGGGTTGAGCGTCACGCTGGTGTGGTCGAACAGCACCTTGGTGCCGCGCTGGAGGACAAGCTGGTCGATTCGGATCACGAGGAAGGCAGGAACGTCGGTAACGGAGGCAAACGGCGGAAAGTGGCGCGAAAAAGCGCGCGCTGCAGCCGGCTTGGGGCGCTGGCCGGCATTGTAGCGTTTCCTGCCGGTAGCGCCCGCCCGGATGGCGGCGAAGCCTAGGGATTACCCTTGAACAATGAAAACTATGTTTTCTTGTTCCGCGTCTGCGTGTAAATTAATTTTCATTGCAGACCCTGTGGCCGATGCCTGTTTTCACATCGGCCCGTTCCCGACACCCATGCCGGACGGCACCTCGATTTCCGATCGCATTGCACGAAGCCTGCCCGCGCTGACGCCCGCGCACCAGCGCATGGCCGAGTACGTGCTCGCCAATCCGTTCCGCGCGGCCACCATGCGCATCGACGAATTTGCGGCCGCGGTACAGGTGTCGGTGGCGACGGCCAACCGCTTTGCGCGCGCGCTGGGGTTTGACGGCTATCCGCAGTTTCGCGCGGAACTGGTGCGCGGCTTCGAGGCGACGCTGGCGCCCGTGGAGCGCCTGCGTTCCGAGCTGGAGCGCCCGGCCACGGCCGCGGAAGCCTTCGCCGCATCGCTGGATGATGCCGCCGCGAATCTCGAGGCCACGCGCCGTGCGCTGGACGCGGATGCCTGCGAACGTGCGGTTTCCGCGATTCTTGCCGCGGAGCGTGTCTATATCGCCGGCTTCGGTGCGAGCGGCTACCTGGCGGGCCTGCTGCAGCACGGGCTGGAAATGCACTGCCGCGTGGTGACTTCGGTGGCCGGTGCGGGTGGAGCGTCGCACGCGGCGCGCCAGCTGTTCAAGCTGAGCCCCGACGATCTCGTGATCGCCATTGCCTTTCCGCGCTATGTGTCCGACACCGTGATGCTGGCCCAGCGCGCCAAGGCAAGCGGCGCGCAAGTGCTGGCGCTGACCGACGGCCCGACCTCGCCGCTGGCGCCGATCGCCGACATCGCGCTTTACGCGCAGGCGGCCAACCGGTTGTCCGCCAACTCCGACGCCACGGTGCTGGCGCTGATCGAAGCGCTGTGCGGTGCCGTGGCGCACCGGGCCGAACGCCCGGTCAAGGCCGCTGCCGAAATGACCGAATTCCTCCTGCCCTGGCTGTACGGCGCCAATGCCGGCAACGGCAACGGCGCCGGCACGCCGGCAGGGCAGCCGCTGGCGCAAGCCGGCGGCGAAGACAAGCCCGGCGCCGCGCGCCGCCACTCTTCCAAGCATCCGAAAGCGTAGCTTCCCATGAACCAAGCAGTCATTGCCATCCACGGCGGCGCCGGCACGATCACGCGCGACGCCATGGACCCCGCCCGCGAACGCGAATACACCGAGGCGCTGGAACAGGTGCTGCTGGCCGGCCAGCGCGTGCTGGCCAGCGGCGGCACCGCCGTCGACGCGGTGACCGAAGCCGTGCGGCTGCTGGAAGAGTGCCCGCTGTTCAACGCCGGCAAGGGCGCGGTGCTGACGCATGCCGGGACCTACGAACTCGACGCCGCCATCATGGATGGCGCGACGCTCGGTGCCGGCGGGGTGGCGTGCGTGACGCGGCTGCGCAACCCGGTGCTGGCCGCGCGCGCGGTGATGGACCACAGCGAGCATGTGCTGTTCGCGGGAGAGGGCGCCGAAGCCTTTGCCCAGGCACATGGGCTGGAACTGGTTTCGCGCGACTACTACTACACGCAAGCCCGCTACGAGCAATGGGAGCGCGCCCGCGCGGTGCAGGGCATGGCGCTGCTCGATCATGACGCGGCCACGCTGGCCGCGCGCGCGCTTGCCGGCAAGGCCGATCCGATCGATCCGGACAGCAAGTTCGGCACGGTGGGCGCCGTGGCCTGCGACAGTTTCGGCAACCTGGCCGCGGCAACGTCCACGGGCGGTGTCACCAACAAGCAGGCGGGCCGCGTGGGCGATACGCCGCTGATCGGCGCCGGCTGCTACGCCGATGACGTGGCAGCCATTTCCGCCACGGGTACCGGCGAAATGTTCATCCGCGCCGTGGCCGCGCACGATGTCTCGGCGCAGATGCGCTATGCCGGCCTGTCGCTGGAAGAATCCGCGCGCCGCGTGGTCATGGAAAAGCTGCCCGCCATCGGCGGCCGTGGCGGCCTGATCGCGGTGGACCGCGCCGGCAACGTCACGCTGCCGTTCAACACCGAGGGCATGTACCGCGGCTTTGCCCGCGCCAGCGGCCCGGTGAGCGTGTCGATCTACGGCTGACGCGCGCCGTTCGCTTTCAGCAATTCCCGCAGCAATCCAAGGGGTGCCAGTGGCTGAACTCTCTTCTCAAGCAAACATCGTGCTGCCGCCGCAGCGCGTGGTGTCGGTGGACGGCCTGACCGTCCGCTTTGCCACCTCGGAACGTACGGTCGAAGCCGTGCGCAACCTGTCCTTCCACGTGGACCGTGGCGAGACGCTGGCCGTGGTCGGCGAATCCGGCTCCGGCAAGTCGGTGACCTCGCTGGCGCTGATGCGGCTGGTGGAGCATGGCGGCGGCAAGATCGTGTCGGGTAGCATGGCGCTGCGCCGGCGCGGTGGCGAGATCATCGACCTGGCCCGCGCCGGCAACGCTACGCTGCGCAGCGTGCGCGGCGCGGACGTGGCGATGATCTTCCAGGAGCCGATGACTTCGCTCAACCCGGTGTTCCCGGTGGGCGAGCAGATCGCGGAATCGATCCGCCTGCACCAGGGCAAGAGCCGCTCCGCCGCCCGTGCCGAGGCACTGCGCATGCTGGAACTGGTGCGCATTCCGGAAGCGAAGCGCGTGCTGGACCGCTTTCCGCACCAGTTGTCCGGCGGCATGCGCCAGCGCGTGATGATCGCCATGGCACTGTCGTGCAAGCCCGCACTGCTGATTGCCGATGAGCCCACCACCGCGCTGGATGTGACCATCCAGGCCGAGATCCTGCAACTGATCCGCGGCCTGCAGGCGGAAATGCACATGGGCGTGGTCTTCATCACGCACGATATGGGCGTGGTGGCCGAAGTGGCCGACCGCGTGCTGGTGATGTACCGCGGCGAAAAAGTGGAAGAGGGCGGTTCGGATGAAGTGTTCCGCGCCCCGGCCCATCCTTATACGCGCGCGCTGCTGTCGGCCGTGCCGCGGCTTGGCGCCATGCAGGGCACCGACCTGCCGGCCAAGTTCCCGCTGCTGCAGCTTGGCGATGCCGCACCCGAGCCCGTGGCGCCGCAGGACACCGTGTCCACCGAAGCCACGCCGATCCTGCGCGTGCGCGATCTGGTGACGCGCTTCGACGTGCCGGGCGGCCTGTTCGGCCGCGTCGCGCGGCGCGTCCATGCGGTGGAGAAGGTCAGCTTCGACCTCTACCCGGGCGAGACGCTGGCGCTGGTCGGCGAATCGGGTTGCGGCAAGTCGACCACCGGCCGCTCGCTGCTGCGCCTGGTGGACAGCCAGAGCGGCACCATCGAGTTCGCGGGCCAGAACATCAGCCAGATGCATGGCCCGGCGCTGCAGCACTTGCGGCGCAATATCCAGTTCATCTTCCAGGACCCGTTCGCCTCGCTCGACCCGCGCGTCCCGGTCGGCTACTCGATCATGGAGCCGCTGCAGGTGCACAAGGTGGCAAGCGGCAAGGTGGCCGAGCAGCGCGTGGCATGGCTGCTGGAGAAGGTGGGGCTGGAGGCTTCGCATGCGGCGCGCTATCCGCACGAGTTCTCGGGCGGCCAGCGCCAGCGCATCTGCATCGCGCGCGCGCTGGCGCTCAACCCCAAGGTGGTGGTGGCCGACGAGTCGGTGTCCGCGCTGGATGTGTCGATCCAGGCCCAGATCGTCAACCTGATGCTGGACCTGCAGCGCGAGCTGGGCATTGCCTTCCTGTTCATCTCGCACGACATGGCGGTGGTGGAGCGCGTGAGCCATCGCGTCGCGGTGATGTACCTGGGCCAGATCGTCGAGATCGGCCCGCGCCGCGCGATCTTCGAGAACCCGCAGCACCCGTACACGAAGAAGCTGATGGCGGCGGTGCCGATTGCCGATCCGGCGCGCCGTCACCTGCGGCGCGAACCGCTTTCCGATGAAATCCCCAGCCCGATCCGCGCGGTCGGTGACGAGCCGGTGGTGCAGCCGCTGGTGGCCGTTGCCGGCAGCGGGGAGAGCGGCCATTTTGTTGCCCGGCACGCCATCGGCGGCGCCTACTGAAACTAAGGTTAATCCAAGGAGAATCGCTATGTCTGCACGGATGGTTTCGCCCAGGCTGCTGGCCGGGTTGCTCGCGGTTGGCGCCATGGGCGCACTGGCGGCCGGTCCTGCCTTTGCCGCCAAGGACGCGGTAATGGCCGTGGCTTCCACGTTCACCACGCTGGACCCGTACGACTCGAACGACACGCTCTCGCAGGCCGTGTCCAAGAGCTTCTACCAGGGGCTGTTTGGTCTGGACAAGGACATGAAGCTGGTCAACGTGCTGGCCGAGAGCTATGACGTCAGCAAGGACGGCCTGATCTACACCATCAAGCTGAAGAAGGGGATCAAGTTCCACGACGGCACCACGTTCGACGCCGCTGCGGTCAAGGCCAACCTGGACCGCGTGATCAACCCGGCCAACAAGCTCAAGCGCTACACGCTGTTCAACCGCGTGGCGAAGACCGATGTGGTGGACAGCAGCACCGTGAAGATCACGCTGAAGGAGCCGTTCTCGCCCTTCATCAACGTGCTGTCCCATCCCTCTGCCGTCATGATCTCTCCTGCCGCACTGCAGAAGTACGGCAAGGAGATCGCCTTCCATCCGGTCGGCACCGGCCCGTTCGAGTTCGTGGAATGGAAGCAGCCCGACCACCTGAAGGGCAAGAAGTTTGCGGGCTACTGGAAGACGGGCTACCCGAAGATCGACACCATCACCTGGAAGCCGGTGGTGGACAACAACACGCGCTCGGCCGTGATGCAGACGGGCGAGGCGGACTTCGCCTTCAGCATTCCGTTCGAGCAGGCGGCAGTGCTCAAGAACAGCCCGAAGGCGGACCTGATCGCGGCGCCGTCGATCATCCAGCGCTATCTGTCGCTGAACACCATGGTCAAGCCGTTCAACGACCCCAAGGTGCGCCAGGCCATCAACTACGCCATCAACAAGGATGCGCTGGCCAAGGTGGCCTTCGCCGGCTACGCGGTGCCGGCCGAGGGCGTGGTGCCGCCGGGCGTGGATTTCGCCGAGAAGCTGGGCCCGTGGCCGTATGACCCGGCCAAGGCACGCGCACTGCTGAAGGAAGCGGGCTACCCGAACGGCTTCGAGACCACGCTGTGGTCGGCCTACAACCACACCACCGCGCAGAAGGTGATCCAGTTCGTGCAGCAGCAGCTGCAGCAGGTCGGCATCAAGGCCAGCGTGCAGGCGCTGGAAGCCGGCCAGCGCGTGGAGAAGGTGGAGAGCGTGCAGAAGCCGGAAGACGCCGGCGTGCGCATCTACTACATCGGCTGGTCGTCGTCGACAGGCGAGTCCGACTGGGCGCTGCGTCCGCTGCTGGCCTCGGAGTCGATGCCGCCGAAGCTGCTGAACACCGCGTACTACAAGAACGACCAGGTCGACGCCGACATCGCCGGTGCGCTGCGCACCACCGATCGCGCGGAAAAGGCGAAGCTGTACAAGGACGCCCAGGAACGCATCTGGAAGGACGCGCCGTGGGCCTTCCTGGTGACCGAGAAGGTGCTGTTCGCACGCAGCAAGCGGCTGACCGGCGCTTACGTGATGCCGGACGGCTCGTTCAATTTCGACGAGATCGATATCAAGCAGTAATCGAGCAGTAACGAGCCGCAATCAGGCCAATCAAGCAGCAGGCGCGTGGACATTGCCACGCAAGCCGAGCAGCAAGCCGAGTGTGCCCGCCTGTCCCCGTTGCGGGGGCGTGGCGGGCACCCCGCGGCCTTTTCCTCTGAAGCGTCATGCTGAACTACTTCCTCAAACGATGCCTGGGCGTGATCCCCACACTGCTGATCGTGGCGGTGCTGGTGTTCCTGTTCGTCCACCTGCTGCCCGGCGACCCTGCGCGGCTGGCGGCGGGCCCGGAGGCCGACGAAGCGACCGTCGATCTGGTGCGCAAGGACCTGGGCCTGGACAAGCCCATGCCCCAGCAGTTCGTGCACTTCTTCTCGAACGCCATCCGCGGCGAGTTCGGGCATTCGCTGCGCACCAAGCGCCCGGTCAGCGAAGAGATCGGCGACCGCTTCATGCCGACGCTGTGGCTGACCGTGGCATCGATGGTCTGGGCCGTCGTGTTCGGCATGGTGATCGGCATCTGCTCGGCGGTCTGGCGCAATCGCTGGCCTGACCGCCTGGGCATGACGCTGGCCGTGTCCGGCATCTCGTTCCCGGCATTTGCGCTGGGCATGCTGCTGATGGAAGTGTTCTCCGTGCAGCTCGGCTGGCTGCCGTCGATCGGCGCCGAGAGCTGGAAGCACTACGTGCTGCCGTCGCTGACACTGGGCGCGGCCGTGGCGGCGGTGATGGCACGCTTCACGCGCGCCTCGTTCGTCGAGGTGCTGCAGGAAGATTTCGTGCGCACGGCGCGTGCCAAGGGCGTGCGCGAAACCGTGGTCGTAGCCAAGCACACGCTGCGCAACGCCATGATCCCGGTCGTGACCATGATGGGCCTGCAGTTCGGCTTCCTGCTGGGCGGCTCGATCGTGGTGGAGAAGGTCTTCAACTGGCCGGGCCTCGGGCGCCTGCTGGTCGATGCCGTGGAGATGCGCGACTACCCGGTGATCCAGGCCGAGGTGTTGCTGTTCTCGCTCGAATTCATCCTGATCAACCTGGTGGTGGACCTGCTCTACACCGTGATCAACCCAACCATCCGCTACAAGTAAGAGAGGGAGGCCGGCATGACCGAGATTTCCACGCCCGCCGCCAGCCCGGCAGCCGCGCCAGCCGCGGCGCCGCAGGCCGTGCGTACGCCCTGGAGCGAGTTCTGGCGCAAATTCCGCAAGCAGCACCTGGCGCTCGGCGCCGGCGCGTTCGTGCTGCTGCTGATCGTGGTGGCGATCCTGGCACCGCACCTGGTGCCATTCGACCCCGAGAATTTCTTCGACTACGACGCGCTCAATGCCGGCCCGTCCGCGGCCCACTGGATGGGCGTGGACTCGCTCGGGCGCGACATCTTCAGCCGCATCCTGGCTGGCACGCGCATCTCGCTGGCGGCGGGCTTCCTGTCCGTCATCATCGGCGCCGTGATCGGCACGGCGCTGGGGCTGCTGGCCGGCTACTACGAAGGCTGGTGGGACCGCATCGTGATGCGCATTTCCGACGTGCTGTTCGCGTTCCCGGGCATCCTGCTGGCGATCGGCATCGTGGCGATCCTCGGCAACGGCATGGTCAACGTGATCTTCGCCGTGGCGATCTTCAGCATTCCGGCCTTTGCACGCCTGGTGCGCGGCAATACGCTGATGCTCAAGCGCCTGACCTATGTGGAGGCCGCGCGCAGCATCGGCGCGTCGGACTGGACCATCCTGATGCGGCATATCCTGCCGGGCACGGTGTCGTCCATCGTGGTGTATTTCTCGATGCGTATCGGCACGTCGATCATCACCGCGGCGAGCCTCTCGTTCCTCGGGCTGGGCGCACAGCCGCCCACGCCGGAGTGGGGCGCCATGCTTAACGAGGCACGCGCCGACATGGTGACGGCCCCGCACGTCGCGATCTTCCCGAGCCTGGCCATTTTCCTGACGGTGCTGGCCTTCAACCTGCTCGGCGACGGCCTGCGCGACGCGCTCGATCCCAAGATCGACCGGCGCTGAGGCGGCACGGAGATGGAACAGGTGACTCCACCGGTCATCGGCACGCTGCCCGCCGGCGCGCGCAACAGCATCGCGGACGTGGCCGGCGTGACGGTCGGGCATTGCACGCTGGACCAGGGCGATCTGCAGACCGGCGTGACGGTGGTGCGCCCGCACGCCGGCAATCCCTACCTGCAGAAGGTGCCGGCCGCCTGCGCCGTGATCAACGGCTTTGGCAAGAGCGTAGGACTCGTGCAGGTGGAAGAACTGGGCGTGCTGGAGACGCCGGTTGCGCTGACCAACACGTTCGCCGTCGGCGCCGTGGCGCAGGCGCAGATCCGCGAGGCCATCGCGGCCAATCCGGAGATCGGCCGGACGCTGCCGACGGTCAACCCGCTGGTGTTCGAGTGCAATGACGGTTACCTGAACGATATCCAGGCCATGGCGGTCAACGGGGGCCACTATGAGGCGGCCTGCACTGCCGCCGGTCCGGACGTCGAGTCCGGCGCGGTCGGGGCCGGACGCGGCATGTCGGCGTTTGGCGTCAAGGGTGGCATCGGCACGGCATCGCGGCTGGCCGGCGGGTATTGCGTGGGCGCGCTGGTGCTGGCGAACTTCGGCACGCCGGAATCTCTCGTCGTGGCCGGCAGGCATGTCGGCAGCGAACTTGCCGCACGGCTGGCGGCGCCGGCGCCGGAGCCCGAGAAGGGCTCGATCATCATGATCGTGGCCACCGACGCGCCGCTGGACGCGCGCCAGTTGCGCCGGCTGGCGCTGCGTGCCGGCGCGGGTCTGGCGCGCACGGGTTCGGTGTACGGGCACGGTTCGGGCGATATCGCACTGGCGTTTTCGAACGCGTACACCGTGCCGCACCATGCCACCGAGCCGATGCCTGCGGTGGCGCTGCTGCACGAAAGCCGCCTGGACCCGCTGTTCCGCGCGGCCGCCGACAGCGTCGAACAGGCCATCCTTCACGCACTGTGGCACGCCGTGACGCTCCGGGGCCGTGATGGCCACGCGCGGCAGGCGTTGCTGGACGTCATGCCCGAACTGCGCAATCCGACATGAAGCTGCTGATTTCCACAGATATCGAGGGCATTGCCGGCGTCTTCCACGCCGAGCAGACCCGAGCCGGCAACGGCGAGTATGAGCGCGCGCGCGCCTGGATGACGGGCGAGGCCAATGCCGCCGTGCAGGGCGCCTTCGAGGCCGGTGCCACCGAGGTGCTGGTCAATGACTCGCACGGCGGCTTCCGCAACCTGTTGCCAGACCAGCTCGATCCGCGGGCGCAGCTGGTGTTGGGCAAGCCGCGCTACCTCGGGATGATGGCCGGGGTGGAAGCGGGCTGCGACGGCGTGTTCATGATCGGCTACCACGGCCGCGCGCAGAGCCGGAGTGTGCTGGCGCATACGATCAACAGCAGCGCCTTCGCACGGGTGTGGCTGAACGGGCAGGAGTATGGCGAGGCCGGGCTTTACGCTGCGCTGGCCGGCGAGTTCGGCGTGCCGGTGTTGATGGCGAGCGGCGATGATGTGTTCATCGACGAGACCCGTCCGCTGATGCCGTGGGTGCGCTATGTGCAGACCAAGTCCGCGGGCGGCTTCGGCAGCGGCAGCACGCTTGCGCCGGCGGCGGCGCGCGATGCCATCCGCGCCGCGGCCGCGCTGGCCGTGCGCGAACGGGCCGCGGCCCGCGCGTTCCGGATCGATGCTCCGGTGCACTGCCGGCTCCAGACCCAGACGCCCGCGCACGCGGACCTGTTCTGCCAGTGGCCGGCGCTGGAGCGCTTAGACGGCGTCACGCTGGCGTTCCCGGCGGACTCGGTGCAGTCGGCCGTGCGCATGCTGAACTGCCTGTCGGCGATGTCGTTCATGCTGAAATAGCGGAACTGGCCGGTCGCTGCGCGATCGGCGACAATAGCCGGTTCGGCGCGGCCCGGTCGGTCTATCGGCCGGGCGGTCTTCACCCGCCATACCGCCATACCGCTATCACGCAGACACATGACCCAGGCACAACACGGGGGCTGGATTCCCGTACGCAAGGACTTCGTCGACCTGGACACGCGCTGCCACGCGCGCGGGACGACGGGGCGGCACCATGGCTTTCCCGATGGCCGGGCCTACATCCTGCGTGATGCGCAGGGCCATGAGTACCCGTTCGGTGAAACCTGCGCCCGGGCCGCCTTGCTCCATCCCAGCCTGCTCGCGCAAGTGCCGGACTATACCGAGCGCGACATGGTGCGCCAGGCGGAGGCGCTGGATGCATCCCTCGCCGCTGCCAGCGTGCCGCGCCGCCGGCCCACCGTCGCGCAGCGCGACGCCGCGCAACGCCTGGCGGCCATCCGCTACCTGGTGCTGCGCATGGAGAAGGTCGCGGCGGTGCCGCGCGTCCAGCCCACGGTGCGCTTTGCGCCACTGCAGGATGTCTATGAGCAGTTCCAGCGTACCGGCGACATGAGCCGGGCCCAGGTGGCCCGCATTCTCGCCATCGAGAAGAGCCCCACCACGCCGCCGCGCCTCAAGGCCACCAACTTGCTGGATGTCTACACCGCCCACGTCAAGCTGGAACGGCTGATCGCGGCCTCCAACCGGCTCGACAACATCCGCTTCCTGCGCAGCCTGCATGACTGGCTGGCGCGCCAGCTCGTGCTGTCGGCCGCGCAGATCGCCGCCGCGGGCATTGAAATGCATCCGCAGGCATTCAGTTCGCCCGGGATCTGGGGGCCGGACGACGCCCGGCCTGGCGAGGGCGGGCAGCTGTTCTGACGCACTGCACGTTGGCAAGGCCGGACGATTTGGCGTCTAATGCCACCATCTCCGTTCGCGAGGGGCAGTCGCCATGGGCCAGGTTTCGGGTTGCTTCGCCACCAGTTATGCCGAGGCACGGCAGAAGTTCCTGGCCGCCGCGCGTGCCGCCGGCGCAACACTGGCCGAGTTTCCCCATCCGACCCGGCGCGGTAGCGCCGGCGAGGACCTTGCCATGGATGTTGCGTGGGTCGGGCCCGCCGACGCTCGCCGCGTGCTGATGGTGAGTTCCGGGGTGCATGGCGTGGAAGGCTTCTGCGGCTCCGGCGCGCAGGTGGCCTTGCTGGCCGATGCGGTACTGCTGGCCGACTGCGCCGAGGCGCGCCTGGGCCTGCTGCTCGTGCACGCCGTCAATCCCTATGGTTTTTCCCATCTGCGCCGGGTCAATGAGGACAACGTCGACCTGAACCGCAATTTCATGGATTTCGCGCAACCGCTGCCGGACAACGCGCCGTATGCGGAGATTGCGCCGATGCTGGTGCCCGCGCACTGGCCGCCGTCCGGCGCGGAGCAGGCACAGTTCATGAAGGCCGTGGCGGAAAAAGGCATGGACTGGTACCAGACTGCGGTCAGCGGTGGCCAGTACCAGGATCCGCGCGGCCTGTTCTATGGCGGCAGCAAGGAAACGTGGAGCAACTACACGCTGCGGCGCGTGCTGGCGCGCTTTGGCAGCGGACGCAGCAGCCTGCGCTGGATCGACATCCATACCGGCCTGGGGCCATGGGGCTATGGCGAGCCCATCTGCATGGGACCCGACGAAGTCGAGCAACTCAGGCGGACCCGCGCCATCTGGGGCAACGAGGTGACGTCGATCCATGACGGCTCGTCCAGTTCGGCCCGGCTCACCGGGCTGGCCTGGCAGGCGGTGCCGGGCACGCTGCCCGATACCGACTATGCGGGGATCGCGCTGGAGTTCGGCACGCTGCCCGTTGCGGAAGTCCTTGACGCGCTGCGCGGCGACCACTGGCTCCACCTCCATCCGGAGGCCGATGAAAACCAGCGCACGCTGGTCAGGCAGGCCATGTGGCGGGCTTTCTATGGCGATGCCGACGACTGGCGCGCGGGTGTGGTCGAGCAGGTGACCGAGGCGATCCGCAAGGCCATGCGCACGCGATAGCCGCCCAATCACGTGGGGCCCCGAAGGAGTCGCCGAAGGAAGTCGCGTCCTTATCCAAACGCTGCGCGCAAGCACGCCAAATGCGCTGGCTACCCATTAGGGTGGTGCGCGGCAGTCGCACGCCTGTCATTGTGAAGCCACGGTCTCCGCTTGCCAGTCTGGCATCCGCAGGCTGGCCGGGAATCCCCCGGAGCATCGATTGACCTGGCAAATGGCAGGAGTCATCACATGGAAACCCCTAGCCCCAGCGGAAATCCCTTGCAGGATCTTTCCGCCAACCTGGCTGCCATCGCCGAGCGCGTTGGCCAGAGTGTCGTCGCGGTCCACGGGCGGCATCGCTTTCCCTCCAGTGGCGTCATCTGGAAACCCGGCGTGGTGGTCACGGCGGCGCATACGGTCAGGCACGAGGACGGCATTGAAGTCGCCCTGGCCGATGGCCGAACCGTGGCGGCCGTCCTGGCGGGACGGGACCTTGGCACCGACCTGGCCGTACTGAGGCTCGATGGCGTGGAGCTGAGTCCGGTCGAGACCGGCGATGCCCGCTCCCTCAAGGCAGGCCATCTGGTGCTCGCGGTGGCGCGCGTGGACCGGCTCGGCACCAGCGCAGATTTCGGCATCGTCGGCACTGCCGGCGGTCCATGGCGCAGCTGGCGAGGCGGGCAGTTCGACGCCTTCGTGCGGCTGGACGGCGGCCTGCGCCCCGGTTTCTCCGGTGCGGCCCTGACGGATATGCAGGGGCGGGTCATGGGCCTGTGCACATCGGCGCTCGTGCCTGGCGCTGGCGTTCTGATTCCGGCAGCGACGGTGGCGCGCGTGAGCGGCGAACTGCTAAGCAAGGGACGTGTGTCGCAGGGTTACCTTGGCGTGGGCACGCAGCCGGTGAACCTGTCGGAGGCCTCGGTGACGAAGCTGAATCTGACATCCGGTCGCGGGCTGCTGGTGGTTTCGCTTGCGGCAGGCGGGCCCGCGGAGCAAGCCGGGGTGCTGATCGGGGATGTGCTGATCGAACTGGATGGCAAGCCGTGCCGCGACATGGACGACGTGCATGCCGCACTTGGCGGCGACCGTATCGGACAGTTGTTGAAGATCGGGCTGATCCGGGGCGGCGAGCGCAACGAGTGCTCGGTCACGGTGGGCGAACGCCAGCAACGGAATTCGTGCCACTGAGATATTTGCAAGCCGCCGCATGTCGGGTGCCGAGACAAAACCGATGAGCCCGGTCAGGGTCGCCGTCGTCGCCGCCTCGCCGCAAGCGCGTGCAAACCTGCAGGCGCTTGTGGATGCAGAGCCGGCGCTGGATTTCGCAGGCAGCGCGGCCGACGCCGCAACGATCGCTGATCACCTTGCCGGCGAATTGCCGGATGTGGTCCTGGTCGAACTGGAGCCGCAGGCCGACGATTTGCCGATGCCAGCGCCGGCGCCGGAGGCGAACCGCGGTCCCGCAACGCCGGCGCTGGTTCTGCTCACCGACGAGGCGGACGGCGTCTGGATCCATGAGGCGTTGACAGGCGGCGCCACGGCGTTGCCGCCGCGCAGCGCCACGCCCGGCGAAATCATCGCCGCGATCGGCGCCGTGGCAGCGGGCCTTTGCGTGCTGTCCCCGGAGATCCTCCTCAGGCTGCTGGCGCAGCGCAAGGCGCCTCGCGAGATGGCATCGGCGGCGCTTGTCGAAATGCTCACCCCACGCGAGATTGAAGTGCTGACCATGCTCGCCGAAGGGCTTGGCAACAAGGAGATCGGGCGCCACCTCAACATCTCGGACAACACGGTGAAGTTCCACCTCTCCTCCATTTTCGGCAAGCTCGGCGCAAGCAGCCGCACCGAGGCCGTCATGCAGGGCATGCGACACGGCCTCATCATGGTGTAGCCGGAAATCAGGCCGATGAGACGGCGTAGCCAGGAAGACAGCGCGTCCTATGCTTAACGGGCCCGCCCCTCATGAGTCGTGCTTGTGCCTGTGGATCGACGTTACCGACTCCACATCCAGGTCGAAGAACGGGCTGTCTGGCGGAGGCGGTGGCATTCCGGCGCCCCAACTGGCGATGGCAAGCTTGATGTACTCGGCCATCTGATCGTCGGAAACGTCCCTGGGTTGGTCGATGGTGACGACATAGCGGCGATTGCTCATGATGGAATCCCCCTGTCTATGTGGCATGGGCCTTGAGCAGCCATTCGGAGATACCTGCTGAAACGCTGTCGGATGTACCGCAGATCGCATTTTTGCGGTCAGGGATCTACCAGCACCGAATTCCTTCCGGGTTTCGCTGCCAGCCGGCAGCCCCCTTAAACCCGGCGCCCGTGTGATGCCATCGTCGGATGAGCCGGTGCGCCGTCGGCTGCTTTCGGGTGCATATCAGGCTTAGTTCAGTATAGGCTTCGAGAGGTTTTCACCGGTCGACTGAGGACGGCGTTCACAGGACAATCCAATCCGATCGGCAGTCGCCAGCGCCTCCATCACTCAGATATTGGCCTGCTCGCACCACTTCACCACCGCATCCCGAAAATCCTGGCAGATCGGCGACAGATAGCCGTCCGCGCGCCAGAAGATCTCCAGTTCGTGCTGCCACGCCATGCCGGGGCCCTCGATCGCTTCGAGACCCTGTCCTTCGGCCTGCTTGAGAATGCGCGGCGGCATGATGCCGAGCAGGTCCGAATGGCGCAGCAACTCGCCGAACGCTACCGGCGATGCCGTGCTTTCCACGGCCACGCGCGGGGGCGGCAGGCCTACGGCGGTGAAGCGCTCCTCAAGCCATTGCCGCAGGTAGAGCGAACTCGCGGGAACGGCCCAGCGTTCTTCGGTCAGGTCCGCCAGCGTATGGAACCGCGCGCGGCGCGGATGCTCGCTGCGCGCCACGATCTGCATCGTCAGCGGGCCCAGCGGCAGCCCACGCACATCTTCCGGCACGGTGGTGGGACGCGCGGCCAGGATGAGGTCGACGTCGCCGTTCTGCAGCACCGCCAGCAAGCGGGCGCTCAGATGGGTTTCGATCGAGAACACGGCCAGCGGCCGGCTCACGAAGAACTGCGCCAGCAACGGCGAGAGCAGCGACGGCACCAGATACGGGATGGCACCGAGCCGTACCGTGCCAGACCTGGCAACACGCTGTTCGGCCAGTTCCTGCCGCATGTCGCTGGCGGCCAGCGAGATCCGCCGCGCATGCGCATGCACGGTCTTGCCCACGCTGGTCAGGACGAGCCCGCGCGGGGTGCGCTCGAAAAGCGGCATGCCGGCCTCTGCCTCCAGCCGCGCCAGCGTCTTGGACAGGCCGGACTGCGTCACGCCCAGCGCGGTGGCGGCGCGGTGCAGGTTGGCATGCTGGGTCACTACCAGGAAGGCTTCCAGGTCCTCGAATCGCATCGCGTCGGCTGGCGGGCGCAAGAGTGGGGTCGGGGCATTGTATAGCAGCCATTGGCGGCCCATTCCCGCACTTCCGCACTTCCGCACTTTCCCGCCGGGAATCGCGCCGGTACTGGCGGGAATCGCGCGCGCCCGGCGGCTGCCATAGACTGCGGCCAAGGCGCCGACAGGCCATGCACAAAAAAAATCGGGCGCCATACACAGGAGACAAGCCAATGCAGAACCCATCCGCCGCACGCGGCGCGCGCCTGCGTGCCGCCCTGCTGGGCGTCATGCTGAGCGCCGCGACCGCGACCGCCGCCATGGCGGCAGACACCGAGGCATATCCGTCGCGGCCACTGACCATCGTGGTGCCGTCCGTGGCCGGCAACGTCAACGACGCCGTGGCCAGGCTGATCGGGCAGGAGCTGACCAGGACCTGGAACCAGCCCGTGATCGTCGAGAACAAGCCCGGTGCCGGCACGACCACGGGCACCAAGTACGTCGCCCGGGCGGACAAGGACGGCTACACCGTGCTGCTGACCTTCACCGCGCACGTCCAGAACCCCTCGCTGTACCAGCGCATCGGCTACGACCCGATCGCCGATTTCGCGCCGGTGAGCGAGGTGGCCGTTTCCTACACCGTGCTGGCGGTGTCGTCGGATTTCCCGGCGCGCACGCTGAAGGAGGTGGTGGCACTCGTCAAGGCCAATCCGGGCAAGTATCCGTATGGCTCCTACGGCGCCGGCACCACGGGCCATATCCTGGGCGAGCTGTTCAAGCGCGAGGCCGGGCTGGACATGACCCACGTGGCGTACAAAGGCGGCGCACCGCTGGTGACGGACCTGGCTGCGGGCCATGTGAAGATCGGCCTCGTGCCGGTCGGCACGGCCATGTCGCTGCTGCAGAGCGGCAAGATCATCCCGGTCGCACTGGCCGGTGCCGAGCGTTCGGCGCTGCTGCCCAATGTGCCGACATTCCGCGAGGCCGGCTACAAGGGCTTCGAGCCCGATGCGTGGATGGGCCTGATGTTCCCGGCGGGCGTGCCCAAGGCGCGCGTCGATGCGCTCTCGCGCGAGGTCGCGCGCATCGTGCGGATGCCGGAGGTGTCGAAGCGCATGAAGGACCTGAACCTGGTGCCGGTCGGCAATTCGCCGGAAGCGTTTGCCGCGGTCATGAAGAGCGACCAGGACAAATGGAGCCGCATCATCCGCGACGTCGGCATCGCGATGGAATGAGGGAGGCTAGAGCACGGTATGAGCGATTACCTTGGACTGGTGTGCTCGCGCTGGTGTCACTGGAGCGAGCTGGAACTGCAGCGTATCGAGCGGCGGCCGCTGGCGCCGGGCCAGGTGCGCATCCGCGTGCGGCACGCGGGCGTGGGCTTTGCGCTGAGCCTGTTCGTGTCGGGCAAGTACCAGCGCAAGCCGCCGCTGCCGTTCACGCCGGGCACGGAGGCCGCGGGCGAGATCATCGAAGTGGCGCCCGACGTGACCCGTCTGCGGCCCGGCCAGCGCGTGGCCGCCGCGCTGGACTGGGGCGGCTTCGCGCAGGAAGTGGTGACCACGGCCGATACCGTCTACCCCGTGTCCGATGGACTGGACCTGGCCAGCGCCGCGGCCTTGCCCGTCACCTACGGCACCGTCTGGGCCGCGCTCGCGTGGCGCGCAGCGCTGCAGCCCGGCGAGGCCATGCTCGTGCATGGCGCGAGCGGCTCGCTGGGGACGGCGGCGGTGCAGGTGGGCCACCTGATGGGCGCGCGCGTGATCGCCACGGCCAGCACCGAGGCCAAGCGCGCAGCCGCCGTGCGCAATGGCGCCGCGCATGCGCTGCCGTCCGATCCGCAGGCGCTGGCAGCCGCAGTCAAGGCGCTGTGCCCGCCCGGCGGCGTGGACGTGGTGTTCGACCCGGTCGGCGGCGATCTCTTCGATGCCTCGTTGCGTTGCGCGGCACCGGGTGCGCGCCTGCTGTCGATCGGCTATGCGAGCGGTCGCATTCCGGAGGTGCCCGCCAACCTGCTGCTCGTCAAGAACCTGTCGATGATCGGCTTCAACTACGGCTACTACATCGGCTGGGGCCTGACCGACGAGCGCAGCCGCTTCGCGCCACAGGTGCAGGACGTGGTGGGCAAGATCATGCAGGCCGTGGCGCGCGGCGAGATGCCGAAGCCGGTGCTGCAGCATTTTGGGCTGCACCAGTGGCTCGAGGCCGTCGACACCACCATGTCGCGCCGCGCGATCGGCAAGGTCATGCTCGACATGCCGTGACGCGGCGGCGCAACCAGCGAAACGACCAGCGAAACGACCAGCGAAACGATAAACGGGAGACAGACATGAACCAGACCCCCGCGGCAGCCTCCGCGCCCGATGACGAGCCGATGCTCGCCGGCCTGACCGTGCTGGACCTGAGCCAGGGCATTGCCGGCCCGTACTGCGGCCTGATCCTGCGCCAGCAGGGCGCGCGCGTGATCAAGGTCGAGCCGCCCGCCGGCGACTGGGGCCGCCAGATGGGCCGCGCGCGCGAAGGGATGACCGCGATTGCCATCGCGTACAACGCCGGCAAGGAAAGCGTGGTGCTCGATACGCGCACCGAAGCCGGCCGGACTGCGCTGCGCAGGCTGGCCGGGCAGGCCGACGTGGTCATCCAGAACTATCGCCCCGGCGTGGCCGAGCGCATGGGCGTGGGGTATGAAGCGCTGGCGGCGCACAATCCGGCGCTGGTCTATGTCTCGATCACCGGCTACGGGCAGGACGGTCCGCTGGCGGCTTTGCCGGCCGTCGATACCACCATCCAGGCCTTCAGCGGCCTGATGCACGTGAACCGCGACCCAGCCGGCCAGCCGCGCCGCATTGGCTTCTTCCTGGTGGACCTGAGCACTGGCCTGTACGCGGCGCAGCATGCGTCGGCGGCGCTGTTCCGCGCGGCGCGCAGCGGCAAGGGGCGGCATGTGCGGATGTCGCTGCTGGAGGCCAGCGCGGCCTTGCAGTCCTACCTGATGCTCGACGATGCCATGTTCCCGGGTGCCGAGCTTGCCGCCGCTAACGCACCCACGGGCTTGTTCCAGGCGGCTGATGGCGCGCTCTATGTGAGCATGCTCAACGACGCCATGTTCGTGCGGCTGGCGACTGTGCTCGGCTTTGACGACTGGCTCGCCGATGCGGGCCTGCGCACCAGCGCGGGCCGCCTGCCGCGCGCGGCCGAACTGTGCCAGCGCCTGGCCGCCGCGCTGGCGCAGCAGCCGCTGGCGCACTGGGAGTCGGTCTTTACCGGGAACGATGTGCTGTTCGGACGCGTCAGCCATCCGCGCGAGATGCTGGCCAGCGAGCAGTGCGCGCAGGCGGGCGTGTTCGGCAATGTGGCGCAGGCCGGGATCGGCCAGTTGCCGTGGGCGAACCTGCCGGGGCTGGCGGGAACCGTGCGGCCGCATGGCCCGGCCCCGCTGCTCGGGGAGCACACGGCATCGGTGCTTGCCGAGTTCGGCATTGCGGCCTAGAGAAAAGGGTTCTGTGCTGGATTTCGGGGAATGAGTCGTGATGGGGGTGTCGTTCTTTGCAGACGCTGCCGTTTTTTTTGGCATGGCCGGTTGGGTTTTGATTGGTTTGTCGTGCTTGACATGCGCTGCCGTTTCGCCGGCGTAGCCGGCGACCTACTTATATGAACGCGCTCCGGTTTGCAAGGCAAGTTGAGCATGAGGCATCGAACGGTTGGTT
>NZ_CAJPUY010000044.1 GCF_905397275.1 Cupriavidus yeoncheonensis
TCCAGCTTGAATTCCAGCGTGTACTGCGCCCGCTTTGTCTTGCTTGTCATCACATCTCTCCTTGCTTCAGTTTAACCTCAGCAAGGGATTCGTTTTACGGGGGCAAGCCCACTTCAGCCGGCGTAGTTGTTGCCTACCCTCCGCTACCCGATGACCAGATCAAAAAACTCATAAGGATTTTCGCCGGGTCGCAACTGTCTCGGATCGCGAAGCCACGCCCGTCGGACTATGACGTGACCTTTGATCCCGTCTACGAACGAAACAAGGCTACCGATTGGCGTCTGCTGTTCGGAATACCGGTGACCCGCAACAACGCGGTTCGAGGCGCCATCGTATTTGGTGTCTCGCAGAAGTTCGTCCAGGATTACATGCGTGCCACCACCATGTCAGATGGGATACATGCCCTTGTGGATGCACGTGGGACACTCATTGCATCAAGCGAAAACACCTTTACCGTTACAAAAGGAAGCTGGCTGAAAACACTGCCGAAACCCTGGAGCGATCTCTCCCTTTCCACGCTGTTCAAGACAGGCAGTGGCCTGTCGAGCGCCAGTGAGGACTTTCTTTTATACAGAAAGCTGCAAAGTGCGGACCTCATGTTAATCGAGTACGTACCGGCAAGAAATCTGTTCCTCTCGGTAGTCGGCCAGTTCAGTCCGCCGTTTGTCGCAGTATGGTTGCTGTTGGGCTTTCTTCTCTGGGTCACGCTTCTCGTTGTCGATCAACTCCTTGCCGGGCAGATGGCACTAAGCGCCCAATTGCGAGAGCTTGCACGTGTGGACCCGTTGACCAATCTGGCGAACCGTCGCCGTCTGGAAGCGGATTTTGGCATCCTTACGCAGGGGCGGTACATCGACCGTCGCCTCTCGCTCCTGATGATCGATATCGACCATTTCAAGCGCGTCAACGACACCTGGGGCCACAAGGCGGGCGACGAAGTGCTGAAGCACCTGGCTAGAGTAACCAGCGCGGCTGTGCGCCCGCAGGATCTGGTAGCTCGCTTCGGCGGCGAAGAGTTCTGCATCCTGCTTCCGGATATGTCCCTGAACGAGGCGGCCGAAATCGCGGAACGGGTGCGCCTGGCGATCGCAGAGACCGTATGCCTCCCGCCTCAGACGATATTGCCCGATTCCGCACCCGGCCGGGAGATCCGATTCACTGTATCGATTGGCGTCGCCGAGTTGGTCTCCGACAAGTGTCACGACCTTGAAGCACTGGTCGCGGTTGCAGACCGTCGACTCTACGCTGCAAAAGCGCGAGGCAGAAACAAGGTGGTGGCAGACGAGTCGATTGAAGTGGGTAGTCAGCGCGGTTAGGCAGCACGTCAGACATCAGCGCGCGTCCCAAGGGAAGCGGTCAAACAGTGCGACAGCTCAAGCTACAATTTGCCTCGCATAAGAACTCAGCCTTTGTGCTCCGAGGATGCCGCACCAGTTCGGCTCATTACTGGCCCCGGATCCGGTCGCCCCGGGGAGTTCTCTGCCTTCGCGGCTGCCTGGGAAATCCGGTCCCGGACGACACCGATCGCCTGCTTGAGGGCGTAGACATCCTGGAAATAGCGATGCGGCAGCCGTATCTCGCTGGCGTTCGCATCGATGTCCTCGATCTCGTCGCGCCATTGCGCCACCTGTTCCGTGGTCGGCTTGCGGTTTCTCCAAATTTCATCTTCCAGCGCCTTGATCTCCTGGTACCAGACCACAAGCCGCTTCTTGTACCGTGCCTCGATCATGCGGGGCAATGCCTGCAGCAAGCCGAGCAGCAACGCCATGAAGGGCAACAGGATCAGCAGGCGCCGTTCGATGAAGCTGGCGAGCCAGAAAGGCAGGTAGCGCTGCAGGAAGGGGCGTCCGGACTTGAAGTAGCGCGTGCTTTCGTCCGAGATCGGAAACTCGCTCGTATTCAGGTTGGGAAACGTGCCCAGCCGCGTGAAGTAGTCCTCGCCGCCATGCACGGACCTGGCAGCCTCCAGCAACAGGTAGACCAGGGCGGGGTGGAGGGTGTCCTTGGAAACCAGCAGGGCCGTGGCGGCCAGCAGCGTAACATCCGCCTGCGGAAGATCCCTGGCGATGCTGGTCGATGCGCGTGGGAAGGTGAGCTTGGAGAGAGAGGGAAACCTCTGCACCAGGGCATCGGCCTGGGCGAAGTTCATCAGCTTCAGGTCGCTGTTCAGCAGCTTCTGCTGCATGTCGGCATCCGGCCGCCCGATGAAGAAGGCGGCGTCGAGCCGGCCATCGCGCAAGCGTTCAAAGGCCTGGGTGGCGTCCATTTCCAGCAGCGTGCTGTTGCTGGCGTTGACACCGCTATGGCCGAGCAATACGCGCGAGACATTGAGCAGGCCGCTGCCGGGTACGCCGATCGAGATCCGCTTGCCGCTTAGTTGTGCCAGCCTGTCGATCGTGGCCTTGCCGCGATAGAACACCCAGATTGGTTCGTAGGAAACGGCGGCGATGGTTTGCAGGTGGTCGGCTTCCTTCGGCGTGGTGGTGCCCGACTGGATGAAGCCGACGTCGTACTCGCTGTCCGAATCTGTCAGCCTCGCATAATTTTCGACGGATCCTGCGGAACTGCGGATATCCAGCGTGATGCCGTCGCGTTTGAGGAGCGGGGCATAGCGATCCGCAAAGCCGCGGTAGATCCCCTTGTCCGCGCCGGTCGTGATGACGATGGTGCGCTGGATGGCGGGTTCGAGGACGACCTCCACTCCCCAGCCCAGTGCGGCGACCAGCATGATGGCGCCAGTGATGACAAGCCGCCGGCGCCCTGGTGTCATGGGCGCCTTCCGGCTGCGTCGGAGTGCTTGGTTGGACCTGGGCATTGCTTGGCTCTCTTGTCAGGTTTCTTCTCTGCCGCAAGGCTTTGGCGCCATACGATATCAGATCGTCCCGTAGCGATGCCGGCGATTGTGGGTGAGCGGCATACGTCAATCGGTGTCAGCGCTGCGTGATGCGCTAGCGATTCTTCAGTTCAGCCAGGAGTGTACGCGCGGTGCGCATATCGGTGAGATCACTGCCTTCCCTGATGCTGTCGCAGGTGGGCTGCAGCACGGCGTATGCATGCGGAATGTCGCCCGCTGCTGCCAACTGGCGAGCAAGGCTGATCGCCGCCCGAAGCGCGGGAAGGCCCGCGCCCTGCCTTTGTGCAACGGCGATTGCCTCGTGAAGGGTCGCGAGTGCTTGGTTTCCTTGCATGGAGTGCCGGGTTGCAAGCAATTCGCCTTTCAGGCGCAGCATTTCCGATAGCTGGAAGCGTCCCCCGTGACGATTGACAGCGGCGAGCGCCCGATCGATCTCGACGAGCCCTGCCTCGGGGTTGCCCGCGCGGCCAAGCGCCTCGCCAAGCAGCGCATGGAAGTAGGGCAGCCCCATTTCCGCACCGGTGGCACTGATGGCGGAAATTCCCTCGCGCATCCGCTCTATGCCTTCGTCGAGCTCGCCCATTTGCGCCAGCGACCAACCCAGCTGAAACTGTCCTTGCGACAGCAGCAAGGGCAACATGTACTCATCGCAGACTGCAATTTCCCGCGCAGCCCACTGCTTCGCCAGCTCCGGCTCGCCCCGCAGGATATGTGCGTAGCTACGTGCCCAACAGGCCAATGCAGTCGTCAGTGGATGACGCAGTTCTTGCGCGAGCCCCAACGCCTCGTCGCAAATCGACAGTGCTTTGTCCGGGTACCCACGCAGGCACTGAACCAGCGCGGTGAAGCACCGGCAGCACACACCAGGATCATGTCCAGAGTATTTGAACGTCAGCGCGTGGTCTCGCTCTCGCTCGTAAAGGACCATTCCGCTTCTGCTGTGAAACTCTGAAGCAGCATATTCCCCCATGAAAAAGCTGTTCGTCCAGAAAAGATGATGCGTCTCGATTTCCATCCCGGGGTCATGCGAGCCCATGGTCAGCGCCGAGCACCGGTTGCCGAGTTCCCGGGCGATTTCCGACTCGCCACGGATCATCCGATACTGTCCTTCTCCCCGCAGTGCGGTGAACAGTTCGCTCTCGTCTCCAAGCTCCTCGCAGAGCGCCCTTGCCCGCGTATACGCATCAAGGACTTCCTTTGCCGCCCAACCCTTCGCGGCCATCATGGTCACGCCAAGGACCTTTTGATATTCGAGCTCTTGCCTGAGCCGCGCAGGGGAACTCGGTAACATCTGGATGATCTCGAGTCCTTTATCCAGGTGATCTACGGCCTGCTGATAGGCGAACCGTTGCAGCGCCTTGCCAGCGGACTGGTACAGATAGTGAATCGCCTTGTCCCAGAGTTCGCCGGCAAGCGCGTGATGCGCGAGGCGTTCGACATGCTCGTCAAGACGTTGCGGGTAAAGTTGCTCGATGACGCCCACAAGCTGTACGTGAATCGAGCGTCTTCGCTCCCTGAGTACGCTTGCATAGGCGACCCGATGCGTGAGCGCATGCTTGAAGGTATATTGCTGATGCGGCAACAGGCGGGTCTGATAGAGGAATTCAGCCGCTTGCAGGTCGGCGAGCAGATCAAGAAGCCGCTCGCGATCTAGCTCGGCGATCGGCTCAAGAAGATCGACGGGAAATTCATGACCGATCACGGCCGCCATCTGCAGAAGGGCCTTCTGTTGCGGGGACAGGCGATCGATCCGCGAAGCGAGAACAGCATGCACGGTTGATGGAATATCGAACGTGTCGATCGTTCGCGCCATCTGGTATGCGCCCTTCTTGCCAACCAGTGCGCCCGAATCTGCCAGCGCACGAACGGACTCTTCCAGGAAAAGCGGTGTGCATCCCGTGCGCTCGATCAGGTGACGCCTGAGGGCGGAAAGTTCGCTGCCGTCGCCGAGCAGCGACTGCAGCAGCAGCTTCGCGCCTTCGGTGCCGAGACTGTCCACGTGCAGCTGGGAAAAATAGCTCTTGCCAGACCATGTGTGGCGATACTCGGGGCGATGGGTCACGAGAAGCATCACGCGTGACGCACCGATAAAGTCGACGAGATGGTCGAGCACGGCCTGCGTGCCGTCATCGATCCAGTGCAGATCCTCGACAACTAGGATCGACGGGCGGTGCTCACTCGCCCGGATCACGAGAGAGGCGATCGCTTCGAGTGTGCGCTTGCGCCTTTGCGGCGGCGTCGCCATGTCCCATTGGGGATCGTCCGGCGGCAAGTCCAGCATTGCAGCCAGCGCGGGACACGTCCAGGCGAGCGCCGGGTCGACCGCGTCGACGCCGCGACGAAGCTTCCCCGCGGCCTCGGCCAGCGTGTCGCGCATCCCGATGCCGAACCACGTCCGGAGCAGATTGGCCAGCGGAAGATAGATCGTGCTCGTGTCGCGCGATGTCGCGCCCGTTTCGAATCTTGTCCACCCGGCCGCCTGTTCCGAGTTGACGAACTCATGCACGAGGCGAGACTTTCCCACGCCCGGTTCCCCGACGACCGCGCATACCTGGCCAGCGCTGTGTCCGGCACGCGCAAGCATCCCCTGCAAACTGGCCAGCTCTGGGTCGCGGCCGACAAAATGCGTAAGGCCGCGTGCGGTACGAGCGTTCCAGCGAAGACGCAACTCGGACTTGGTCCCCAGCGTGAAGATCTCGAGAGGGGGCGTCGTACCAGGAAGCGGCCTCGCGCGAAGATCCGAAAGTTCGATGAACCCTTCGGCACACCTCACCGTGTCGGCGCTCACGCCGATCTCTCCGGCAGCGAGCGCGACATCGATCTGATTCGCGAGCTGCGGTACGGAGCCGAGCGCGTCATAGTGCTGCGACCCGTCGTTGCCAATCGTGCGGACGACAGCCTCGCCGGAATGTACGCCAATCCGCAGATCCAGGGATCGCTCAATGAGCGCCGAAATGCGTGCGCGCATCGCGAGCGCTGCATAGCAGGCATCCACCGCATGCTCTTCGTGCGCGACGGGCGCTCCGAATAGCGCAGTGACACCATCGCTTCTGAGCTGGGTGACAAGGCCACCGAATCGCTGAACGGAGTCGACCATTGCTTTCAGCACAGCGTCGACGCGCTCAAGGGCCGTCTCGTGATCAGTGACGCTGATGGCTTCGCGCACGCGGGCGCAGAGCACACTCAGGTGCTTGCGCTCCGCCGGCAATGCCATTGCGCTGTCCGCAGCGTAGCCGGCGTGCGACGCAATCCCGGACTGCCTGGCCGGTTCCCCGACAGCCACGGCCGGACCCGCAGGCTCTCTGGCTCCGCCTGAATCCTGCTGGATTTGGGCAGCCAGACGTTGCGTGCTCTCGGCCGGGGCAATGCCGAACTCGGCATTGAGCACGCGGACGCATTCCTGGTATTGGCGGACAGCAGCGTTCCGGCGTCCCGTCCTCGCATACAGCCTCATAAGCAGCGCGTGGGCCCATTCGAGTGACGGGTCCAAAGCCAATACTCTGCTTGCCGTCGCCATGGCACGATCAAGTTCGCCAGATTGTTCGTAATGGCCGACGAGTCCGGTGAACACTTCCACGGCGCGCTCATGAAACCAGCGACGCTCGACGATCATCCACTGCTCGAACGGTTCTTCACGAAGGCCGAAGCCATCGAGCAGGGCGCCCCGATAGAGTGCAGCAGCCTTCGACAGGGAATCAGGAGATCGTTCCGTTGCGAGGCTCTTGAATTGCAGCGCGTCGACTTCCACGAACTGTCCGTCAAGCCATATGGCATCCGGCTCCGCATTCAGGATCGGCGGCATGTCCGGCAGGACCCGGCGCAAGCTCGACAGTGTCTGCCGCAAACTGGCTCTTGCCTGTTCTTCCGCGCTGCGCTCCCAAAGCACGCTTGCCAGTTGCTCCCGCGACCGCAGCATGCCCGGCGCCAAGGCAAGGTAGGCCAGGACGGCCTTGCTCTTCCGGGTGGGAAAAGCCAGCAATCCATGCTGCCCGGCAAGCCGGATTTGCAAGCCTCCGAGGACTTCTATCTTGAGCCGGGTCATGTCGTGCGTGAGGTGAAGCGTCGCTCTCAAAAAGTCTAGTCCGCCCGGTGCGACTTACAGGCATCAATAAAGACTGCCCTTCCGTCTGTCTTTCGCAGGCCACTTCTTCAGGCTCGCCTCGTCCTGAAAAGTGTCGAGCCAGGCATAGGAACGGTTGCTGACTCGAATCCGGCTTCTGTGCAAGTTACCCGGCAGGATGCGGCCGCTTGCATGAGAGCGTTTTTACGGCGTTTTTACGCGACCTCGCCCGCTGTTCACGGATTGATGACGTGGGGCAACGATAGTTGGAATCGTGATGTTGCCGTACCCCAACGTGCTTGCCCGTTCGAAAAGATCGGAAATCCGGCCGGCACCATCGCATATGCCAGGCGGCAGGTTCCGCACGCAGGTTCCGCACCCAAGTGCCTCTAGCCGCCGCCCGGCGTTCGAACCGTGCAAGGTGGACGACAGTCGTCGCTCGCGGCGGTCACGGGACGCGTGACGTATAGAAGGAGAGTTTCAATGGAAATCATGACCGATGGGCATGCGGTGACTGCCAACCGCTACGCCAAGTGCATCGCTGCATCCAAGCGCGTCCGCTGGGACATCGACCGCGACGTGATTCGCGGCCGAAGCTTCGATTTCACGAAGAAGTTCCTGCCGGACGCTCTGTCAAAGGTCGATTCCCTCGCCTTTCTCGGACACGACGAGCAGCGTCTGCTCAGTCAGATTCAGGGCCGTACGTACGCGAACATGTTTGGCCTCGTCGAACGCTTCATCGCGGCGAAGGTACTGGAGATGAGCGGCCCATACCGCCTCGGCGACCAGAGCGCGCTTGAGGCGCTGGTCCGGTTCAGTGATGAAGAAATCAAGCATCAGGAGCTATTCCGCCGCATCGAACGCATGTGCGCCGAAGGCATGCCCGCTGGATATGCGTTCCTGCCGGATGCAAATAGTGTGGCCTCGTTCGTCCTCGCAAAGTCCACCTGGGCAGTGCTCGCGCTAACCTGTCACATCGAACTCTTCGTGCTCGCGCACTATCGAGGCAGCATCGACGGCGACATGAACTCCTCTGATTTATGGAAAGACGTCTTCCTCTATCACTGGCGCGAGGAATCACAGCATGCGATTCTCGATGAAATGGAATGGCAACGCGAAGATGCGAGGCTTTCGCCTGAAGAACGTGACGCGGCTGTCGACGATCTGATCGAACTGGTCGCCGCCGTGGATGGCATTCTGCAAACTCAGGCCAATGCGGACGCCGACTACTTTGCGATGATCTGCCGGCGACCGCTGTCGATGGCTGACAAGGATTCCGTGCGCACCGGCCTGCTCGCCGCATACAGGTGGCAATACATCATTTCCGGCGTGCAGGAACCCCGCTTCAGTCAGGCCCTCGGTGGCATGATCACCGGGAACCAGCTGTCCAGAATCGAAACTGCGATGGCACCGATCATGAGCTAGGGTGCGCGATCGTAGCGGCTGCGAACTACGCGTTCGCAGTCGCCAGTGGACAGCGAGGCGCAGAGTCGGCACGTGCCGAACAATGAGATCGCGCGGGAGAACTAGGCAGCGAGCTCAACGGCTCTTGTTTCAAGCAGATCGATCAGTATGCGTTCAACGCGACTTCCACCGACGCCAATGCGTTGATCTGCAGATATCAGCTTCAATGTATCGGCTGCCTCGGCGTACTGCCCTCTGGCAAACAGACTGACGGCATCCACCAGCCTGAGCGAGAGCCGCGCCTGGTCGCTGGGGTCCTTTGCCGCAATAGCCGCCTTGCTTTGCTCAAGCGCGGCAATATCGCCCGCCGATGCCTGAATTCCAGCAAGGTGCAGCGCTATAAACGGATGCGACAGCATGGAGCTGAAGCGCTCGGACAGGGCGGAAACCGCGGCTGAAATCGGCCGCGTCGTGCCTGTGCGCAGGTATTCACGCAACAAGAAGCCGCCACAATCGGCCAGAGTCAACACCGGACCACAGCGAGTCGTCTCTGGCGCACTGTAGCGCTCATAGCGCTGCCATGCCTGCTCGGTTAGCCCCAACTGCCACTCTGCCAGGGCCAGGTGCCACTGCACATGACCATACATAGCGCCGCCCTCCGCTGACAGGCGGTGTTCATTCAGCCAGTCGCCCAGCAATTTCATTGACTCTCCAGGCTCACCCTGGTCGTGCAGCACATGCGCATAGCTGTGGATCACGTAGGGAGCCTGCGGGCGCTGCTGCAGTGCTCGCTCGACAAGTGCACGACCACGGTTGTGATCGCCGGCCTCACTGGCCGCGAATCCCAGGCGTGCGAGCCAGGCCCAGTCATCACGCAGACTGGCATCGGCCGATTCCATGATATTGAGCACGCGCTCAAGCTTGCGCGCACCTCCATAGAAGATCAGATAACCACAAAGTTGCGAGATGACCAGCAGGTCGCCGGGATTGGCAGCGATGTAGCGCTCGGTAGCCGCAAGGTTGGTGTATGGGTCGTCAAGCAGGGCAAAGAGCGCGGAGATGTGCGCACGCTCCCAGGGCGACGCAGTTCGTGCTGCCAGTAGCGCTCGCTCTTTGAAAAAGCCGGCGTCCGCGGCGTTGGAGTCCTTGGCAAGCATATGGCGCGCAGCCAGGGCCAGGGCGAGATTGCCGTCCAGCGCCAAAGCCTGATCCAGGGCTTCCACGGCGCCCGCCTCGGAACCGAGGATGTGATCCACAGCGAGCCGATACCGTTCGGCAGCGTCCGGACGGTCAGTAGTAAGCGGTCTACCGGTACGCGCATTAAGCATATTGGCTCATGGCGTTGAAAATTGCTGATGCAAAGTGCTCCGATACGCTTTCAGCGTAGTCCAACTCAAGGCGTTGAAATGCCTGACAGCGGCGGCCCCTGTTCGATTACACAATCCGGTCGGGGTGCAGCTCTGCGCTGCCAGGTAGCGGCTTGTCTTGATTCCTGCCCTCAGGAGCGCTTGCCGACGAACAGTGCCAGGTCATCGCGCGCGGCGGTGGGCGCCGCCAGGTAGAGCGTGCCGCCGGCGCTGTCGAAATATAGGATGCCGGTCAGCTTCTGGCCCGGCAGCGGACAAGGCGCCGCCCCGAACGTCAGTGTCACGTTGAAGACGTTGCCGTGGGAGCGCGGCGACACGCTACCCGAGAAGGTGCAGCCGAGCAGAGGATCACTCGACGTCAGGGCACCGTGCCCGTCGATATTCACCGGTACCGCTACCGTGCTGGCGCTGGACAGCGTATGTACGACGCCGACGTACCGGCCCTCCAGGGCCGCAAGCGAGGCGGCATTGTCGTAGTCGCTACTGTAAGCGCTGGTGAAGGACACCGTCTGCGCCGGCGGACCGGAATAGGTCACGGTGCCGTTGAACTGGGTTTTGGCGATATAGCTCGCCGCCACCGAAACCGGCCTTGGCGGCTGGTTTTCCACGCTGAAGTCAATGCCATTGCCGGAACTGAATGTGCCGCCGGAAGCGCTGCTGCTACCCTGGATCACGCCGCCGGGAACTGCGGACACGCCGACCGCCGAATAGAACACATAGTAGCTGCCGTCGTCGAGCACCAGTCCGGTCAGCGTGCGGTTGCTGCTGCTGGTGCCTTTCCACAGGCCTTCGGCGTTGCCGGTGGCCGCGGGGGTCGACGGGGTGCCACCGCTATCGTCACCACCGCCGCCGCAGCCGGGAATGAAGGCTGCTGCCGCCGCCAGCGATAGCGCGAGAAGTGTCTTCTTGTACATGTCCCGCCTCCCAACGGTTTGTTGTCAGCTACCAGACTAGTGCGTCGATGCGCTGCTCGCCAGGCGGCGCTGATCGACCCCAGAGTGGCCGGTGATCACCTCAGGAAGCGCCGGCGATGACCTTCTACGCTGCGGCACCCTCCTCGCGCATGCGACGGGCTTCGTCGCGCAGGAACTGCTGGTAATCGTCCAGATCCCCGTCGAAGGGCTCGACGCCGCCCCTGGTGACCAGCCAGAACTCGTCACATACGGCGCGCAGCAGGGCCCTGTCATGGCTGACCAGCATCACCGTGCCTTCGAATTCGTTGAGCGCCATGCCAAGCGCTTCGCGTGTGGCCAGGTCGAGGTGGTTGGTAGGCTCGTCGAGCAGCAGCAGGTTGGGGCGCTGCCACACGATCATGCACAACACGAGCCGCGCCTTTTCGCCGCCGCTCATCGTGCTGACCGCCTGATGGACCATGTCGCCACCGAAGTTGAAGGTGCCGAGGAAGGTGCGAAGGGATTGTTCGGTGCCGCTCTGGCCGGGGGCGCGCATGTGCGCCGGCGTGTCCTTGGCAAGACGGATCATGTGTTCCATCGGCGTGTCGAGCGGGCGCAGCACGTCGAGTTCCTGCTGTGCGAAGTAGCCGATGTTCAGGCCTTTGCCTTCGCTGATCTCGCCGGCAATCGGCGCCAGCGCGTGCGCCACCGTCTTCACCAGCGTGGACTTGCCCTGGCCGTTGGCACCGAGAATGCCGATGCGCTGCCCGGCCAGCACGGAACGGTTGATGCCCCGCACGATGACCGTGGGCGGCGTGCCCGGCAGTGCTTCGGTCGGCGCCGGGTAGCCGAAGCTCGCATCCAGCATCGACAACAGCGGGTTCGGGACGTTGAGCGGCTCCTTGAACTCGAAGTTGAACTCTGCCTCGGCAAGCACCGGTGCGATCTTCTCCATGCGTTCGAGCGCCTTGACCCGGCTCTGCGCCTGCTTCGCCTTCGAGGCCTTGGCCTTGAAGCGGTCGATGAATTTCTGCAGGTGGGCGATCTTGTCCGCCTGCCTGGCCACCGCGGCCTGCTGCAGGATGAGCTGCTCGGCGCGCATGTCTTCGAACTTGCTGTAGTTGCCGCCATAACGCACGAGCTTGGCGTTGTCGACGTGCACCGTTACCTGCGTCACCGCGTCGAGGAATTCGCGGTCGTGGCTGATCACTACCAGGGTTCCCTGATAGCGCTTGAGCCAGGCTTCCAGCCAGACCAGCGCGTCGAGGTCCAGGTGATTGGTCGGCTCGTCGAGCAGCAGAAGGTCGGACGGGCACATAAGCGCGCGCGCCAGTTGCAGGCGCATGCGCCAGCCGCCGGAGAAGCTGTTGACCGGCTGCTCAAGCTGCGCGGCCGTGAAGCCAAGGCCCAGGATCAGTGCCTGGGCACGTGCGGGGGCATCGTGCGCGCCGGCGTCGTGCAGGGCCATGTAGGCGTGCGCCATGCGCATGCCGTCGTCGCTGGCCTCTGAGGCGGCGACCTCGGCCTGCGCGGCCAGCAGCACGGTGTCACCCTCGACTACGAAGTCGGTCGCGCTCTGTCCGGTCTCGGGCATCTCCTGCGCGACCTGGCCCATCTTCCATGCGGCGGGAATCGAGAACTCGCCGCTGTCTTCGTGCAGCGTGCCGTTGAGAAGAGCGAAGAAGGACGACTTGCCTGCGCCATTGCGGCCGACAAGGCCAATCTTCTCGCCGGGGTTGAAGGTGACGGACGCGCGGTCGAGCACGACATTGACGCCGCGACGCAGCGTGACATTACGGATGGAAATCATGGGGGGCCACATCGGAGAGGATTGGCATGATAGCCGACCGGACGTGCAGGGCAGTCGCTTTTCTGGCCGCATGCGTGAAGAGCCGCTTGCGTTTTGGGGCGCCCGCCGGCCACAAGGCAAGGCAGCCCCTGGCGCGCGGGGCGTTCCCGCAACGGCGACCTTGACGGGGGCAAGTACGCTCAAGCCCGGCCCGACTTCCGGAGTCGGGCACTTATCCGGGTTCATCGCCGGCTTGCAGGCAAGGTCGCAGATCGCCCCAAACCGGATATTGCGTGTAATCTACGAAGCGCTTCCTCTGGAGGGAACACGCCGTCATGACGGGCATGATCAACAACGAACACGAGGCACGACATGGTATTTCGCGTTTTGGTGGCCGGAGGCACCGGGCAAGTCGGGTCGGCACTGGTGCGGGCCTTGCTCGCGACGCCCTCGTGCAGGGAAGTCATCCTGGTCAATCGCCGGACGAGTTCGCTTGTGAGCGATACGCGACTGCGCGAGGTGGTCATGGATACCGGTGGCGCAAACTTCGCCAGCGAGATCGCGAAACTTGCCGGGACCTGCAGTGTGCCGGGCGAATCGCTGTATGCGGCGTCATGCATCGGCATCGGCAAGGGGAGCCAGCAATGGACCGAAGAGGAGATCAGGAAACTGGAAGTTGGCGTCGTCGGCGCGTTTGCGCGCGGCTGCCTGGCAGCGGGAATCGAAACCTTCGGACTACTTTCGGCGGCCGGAAGCAGCCCGAAGAGCAGGATTCGTTACGCCCGCATGATGGCAGAAAAGGAGGATGCGGTACGGAGCCTCGGATTCAAGCGTCTGGCCATTTTTCGTCCCGGCATCATTGCCGGCAATGCGCATACACCGGTGTATCTCGCCTTGCTGGGACGTCTCGTCCCGGGCTCGTTCGGGACGATTGAGCAGGACGATATTGGCCGAGCCTTTGCCGAAGAGTTCCTCCACGGGCAAGACGGCACGACGATTCTGGCGAATGCCGCGATGAGGCGACGCGCGCGTGCTCGCTGAAGGTGAGCATGGCGAGGAACGTCTACTGGTGCGGTGGCTCGTGCCTGGTACTGTTTCCAATGCGGATTCAACCCCTTGCATCGACGGGTTGAATCCGCGCAATGGCCTTGTCTAGATGACGACGGAGTTGTTCACGTCAGTGAGCGTCTGCGCGCCAAGCATGGCCATGTTTCGATCGACCTCATCGCGCAACAGCGTGATGGCGTGGCGAACGCCTTCTCCGCCCCCAACGGCCGCAGCGTAGACAAAGGGCCGACCCAGGAAGACAAAGCGGGCTCCCAGGGCCAGTGCCTTCAGGACATCGCCGCCTCGCCGGATACCACTGTCCATCATGACGGCGGTCTTGTGCGCGACGCTTTCACAGATGTCCGGCAATACGGCGAGCGGTTCCACCGCGCCGTCCAATTGGCGGCCGCCGTGATTCGAGACGATGATGCCGTCCGCGCCGAGCGCGACAGCGCGCTCGGCGTCGGACTTATGCAGAATGCCCTTGATGACCAGGTTGCCGCGCCACCTCTGCCGGATTCGCTCGATATCCGTCCAGCTCAGGTGATCGCGCCCCGTCGTATCGCGAATTGCCGAGGCAGACAGGATCGGCGCGCCGCGCGTCGCGAAGGAATTTTCGAAATGCGGCATGCCGCTTTCGAGTAGCGTTCTGGCGAATGTCCCGGCCAGCCAGCGCGGTCGGGACGCGCCGTCGAATGCCAGACGGAGCGATGGGCGCAAAGGCAGGGAGAAGCCGGTACGGACGTTGTTCTCCCGGTTGGCCCAGACGGGAATATCAACCGTCAGCACCAGCGTGGCGAACCCGGCCGCGTCGATCCGCTCGATCAGGGCGTCGCGCCGCGTGGCGTCGCCCGGCAGGTACGCCTGAAACCATGTGTCCGGCGCGGCAGCGTGGACGGCTTCCATCGGAATCAGGGAGGTGCCACTCATGATCGCGGGTATCCGTTCTTCCTGCGCGGTTTGCGCCAGGACCACATCGCCACGGTAAGCGGCAATCGCACTGATGCCGACGGGCGCTATCCCGAAGGGAGAGGCATAGCGCTTCCCGAAGAGTTCGGTCGCTTGCGACCGTCCCGACACGTCGACCAGGACCTTGGGGCGAAACCTGACCGCGTCGAATGCCGTCCGGTTCGCGGCGAGCGACTTTTCATCCTCCGCGGCGCCGGCGATATAGCCAAAGATCGGGCGCGGAAGCACGCTCTTGGCGGCGGCTTCAAAATCGGCAAGCGAGAGGATGGAGCGCAGTCGTCGATGAATCTGACGGTTGGCGCCATAGGCGGGCTTGGCAGGCATTGCAGCGCTCGGGGCGAGCTGGCTTGCCGCGGGTTCTGTTCGAGATGTCATCTTGATCCAAGGCGTCTGTCAGTTCCGGCCGCTGTCAGTGCCAGCCGTGCCGGAACCCGTTGAACAATCAGGCGAAGGTCCCGCGCTGGCGCATCAGTTCACGGAACAGCGCCTCATTCCTTTCGAACGGCGCACGCCCGTGGACGTAGAAGTAGTTGTTCAGCACCACCAGGTCGCCGACGGGGAGCGACACCTCCGTGGTTCCCGAAGAGGACTCCATGGAAGTCGACAGGTCGTTGAGGAATGCTGCCTCTTCACGATTGCGCGGCTGTACGAACTGATCGATGAAGGACATCGACAAGCCGAATTCATTCTGGAAGAAGAGCGGGCGCTCGACCTTGTCGCTGACATTCTTGGATCCCGGTGCCTTGTAGAGGAAGGGCTGTGTCCCGAGCCGGTGGGCGACAAACCGGTGACGCTCGTCCCAGTCGTCCAGATGCAGGAAGCGGGACTCGCCGCCCTTTGCATTCTGTTCTGCGAACTTCATCATCAACAGCCAGTCGGTCGCTTCGCTGACGAAGGTGCCATCGGTGTGCATCGTGAAGAGCCGATAGGCCTGGCGCAGATAGGAGTCGCTATTGTCGGTGTGCCTGACCACGAAACGGGCATAGTAGGTGCCCGACATCGCATCGTGGTTGCCGGGGCCCAGCAGGTGCCCGATAGCGGTGCCGAAGCGCACGAAGTCGTCTGCGTCCGTAGTCAGCCCCTGAAGTCCTACGGTAAAGCCGCCGTGCTGCCGGTCCTTCACGATGGCATTGACGGCGTTCGCGAAATCCTCGCCGGCATGCTTTGCGAGCGCGCTCGCGAGTTCAAAGCGCATGAAGGGAACATACTCGAGGTTCTGGACATCGATCCCGCGTACATCATGCAGGAAGCCGAGAAGCGCAGCGCGATCGATGGTCACATGCACGATGCGATGGTGATCGGGGCGGGTCGACAACTGGAAACGGGGCTCGTGATTGCCGGCAAGCAATGCCGCGGGAAGCGGGGCGTTCATCGGGGTTCTCCGGGATGGTGTACGTGTATGGCGCTATTTCATCCGGATTCGTTGATATGATCCAGATATGAAACCGTAATCTTTGTTCTGATGTTCGGATTAAAACGATGCTAGACGTGCGCCAGTTGCAGTGCTTTCTCGCCGTGGCGGAAGAGCTTCACTTTGCAAAGGCGGCCGATCGCCTGGGTGTCGCGCAATCAGGGCTCAGCACCCAGATCCAGCGCCTTGAGCAAGATCTGGGGGTCACGCTCCTGAATCGCAACAAGAGGAAGCCCGTATCGCTTACCGACGCGGGGCACTTGTTCCATGCGGAGGCGGTCGCCGCGCTGCGGCACATCGAGCGCGCCGACCAGGTCGGACGCCTGGCCGCCCGAGGGCTGGCCGGCGTGATCCGTGTCGGCTACGTGGCATCTGGCGTCAGCAGCGGCGTCCTGTCCAGGATGCTGGGCGAGTTCCGGAAATCGCACGAGATGGTCCGGATCGAAGTCGTGCCCATGGAAACGCCGAGACAGTTCGAAGCGCTCAGCGACGGGCAGATCGATGTGGGGATCGTCAGGCCCAGGCGGCTCTGTCCGGCCGGCGTGCTGACGAAGGTCGTCCATACTGAGCGTCTGCTGGCGGCAATGTCGGCCAGCCATCCACTTGCACAGCGGGGAACGGTTGCGGCGCGTGCGCTGGCCGATCAATCGTTCATCGTCCCGCAGTTTGCGGAGGAGGAAGGATTCGGGTCTGCGTTATCCGCGTTGGGCAAAGCCGGAGGATTCACCCCTCACCTGGAATATCGCGTCCAGGATTTCATCTCCGCGGTTTGCCTGGCGTCCGCGGGATACGGCGTGGCCATCGTGCCAGAGTCCATGCAGAACATCTCCCAGCCTGGTGTCATCTACAGAGAGATCACTGACTTCAGGCTCTCGGTGCACCTGGCGCTGGCTCACAGGCGTCGGGAAATCTCTCCGGCGGTACGAGCGCTTGTGAAGCTCGCCACGGAGATGTTCGATGTCCGTGCCGGCTAGTCTCCTGATTGCTGGTACGGATCGCGGCTGGCGAGACCTGGATTCCCGGGGATTCGCGTGTGGCTCATCACCGCACTGAGCTTCACAGGCTCCAGGTGGTAGTCGCGCCCGCCGCCCGGTCGCCTCAGTAGCGGATGTCGCCGGGTATCCCACCTCCGACCCCTATGGCATCGCCGTTGATCGCGACACTCAGCGGCGAGGCGAGGAAGGTGACGACGCTCGCCACCTCGCTGGCATCGAGAATGCGCCCGAGCGTGTTGCGCGATGCGGCGCGTGCTTCGGTCGCAGCGTCCGTTCCTTCCGTACGCGTGGCGCCCGGATGGATTGCGGTGACATTGACGCCCTTCGGGCCCAGTTCGTCCGCCAGGTTCTTGGTGATGGCCGCGACGCCCACATTGCGCAGGGTCGCCACCGGACGACCGGTACGATAGATGGCGAGACCGCCGACGTTGATGATCCGGCCCCAGCCATTGGCGATCAGGTGCGGTGCGAGCGCGCGTGCCGTGCGCAGGTAGCCGATGACCTTGATGTTGATGTCTTCCAGCGCCTCCGCATCGACGATCTGCTCCAGGGCCGTCGCGGGCGAGATGCCGCCGGGCAGCGCTGCCGCATTCACCAGGATATCGATGCCGCCCAAGGCACCGATTGCCGCTTCCACCATATTGTCGACGGACGCCTGGCTGGCTGTGTCGACGGTGAGCGTTACGACACGGCGTCCCGTTTCGGCCGCGATTTCGGCTGCGGTTGCCTCCAGAGCCGCTTTCCCCCGCGCGGCCAGCACAAGATCCACTCCCTCCTGGGCGAGCTGGCGTGCAATTGCCTTGCCAATACCGCGGCTGCCGCCGGTCACGATGGCGCGTTTGCCTGTCAGTTTGAGTTCCACGAATTCTCCTTGAAGCGATATGACGCCAGTCGTGTCGAGCCCGACTCACGGGGCCCTGCACTCCGGGCCTGGCTTTATCCCCTTCTATTCTCGGATCGCACCGTGTCAACGGGCTTGACCGATTACGACAAGTAGTTGCCCATTCGCGCAAACAGCGGGAAGACCCTTGTCGTGGCGTAGCCGGCGCACTTGCAGAGCAGCGTATGCCCCCGGCGAACGGCTAAAGAAGTGCGGAGAACGATCCGTCCTGGTTCGACGGCGGATCACGCACGTGCGCGGATCTGTCTTGCCTTGCCTCCGCCTGCGTCGGCGGATCTTGTCGCAGGAGGGAAAGTTCAAGACATGCAAGGTAAAGCAGGAAGTTGCGCCAGGCCGGATGATTCGGTTCAAGCGGCAGGGCGGCGGTGAGCCGAAAACCATCTTCCTGGTTTGACAGGGCTTTCCTGTCAAATTCGACATTCCCGGCATTCGCAATTCAACTTGGATACCCATCACCATGAACTTCCTTGACGGCCACCTGTATCCCGAAAATCAGCAGCCTCTGATCATCACCGCCGCTCCCTATGCGCCGGGCTGGATTCCTTCGGACTTCCCGGAAGACATCCCTGTCACCATGGCGGATCAGATCCAGAAGGCGGTGGATTGCTACGAAGCCGGTGCGAGGGTGCTGCATCTGCACGTGCGCGAAGAGGACGGCAAGGGCAGCAAGCGCCTGTCCAAGTTCAACGAACTGATCGCCGGGGTGCGCGAGGCCTGTCCGGAAATGGTCATCCAGGTGGGCGGCTCGATCAGCTTCGCGCCTGAAGAGGGGCAGGGCGCCAAATGGCTCAGCGATGACACGCGGCATATGCTGGCCGAACTCGACCCGAAGCCCGACCAGGTGACGGTGACCGTCAACACGTCGCAGATGAATGTGACGGAGCATGCCGGTGTGGACGACTTCAGGGGCGTTTCGCGGGGATTCCCGCACCTCTACGAGACCTACAAGGACATGGTCGTGCCGTCGAATCCCAGCTGGTACGAGGAGCACGTTCGACGCCTGACCGCCGCAGGCATCCAGAGCGAGTTCCAGTGCTACAACATCAACAGCTTTGAAACCATCGAGCGGATGATTCGCCGCGGCGTCTACAAGGGCCCGCTGGTGATGAACTGGGTGGCGATCAGCGGCGGCATGGACCAGGCCAACATCTTCAACCTGGCCAACATTCTGCGTGCCGTGCCGGACGGTGCCGTGGTGACGGTGGAGAGTTCGGTGCTCAATGTGCTGCCCATCAATATGATCGGCATGGCGCTGGGCCTGCATGTGCGGTGCGGCATCGAAGACGTACTCTGGAACCAGACCCGCACGGGCAAGATGAGCACCGTCGAGCAGATCAAGCAACTGGTGCGTATCGCCGGCGAATTTGGCCGCCCCATCGCCACGGCGCAGCAGACCCGCGAGATCCTGCAGCTTGGCGTCTTCTACGACACGGTGGAAGAGACGCTGCAGAAGAATGGCTTCGCACCCAATCGCAACGGTGGCCATCAAGGCTTCCTGCGCAAGTTCGAGTGTCAGTAAAGGGTCTTTGGGGGAACTGACAGCCTGGGCTGCATGCATCGACCAGCATTTTCCGGAGACGCATTCAGGCTGAGCTGCAGTTCCCCTCATCGGCAGTGGCCTGGTTGGCGCTGCATTCCCCACTGCACGAGATGAGTCCCGGGGTCGCAATGGCCTGCACAGCAACATTCTCAAAAGGAGCGAAGATATGAACCGTGGCGCGCTCGACGGTGTACGGGTTCTCGATCTTTCGCGAGTCCTTGCCGGCCCATGGGCCGGCCAGATGCTGGCCGACCTGGGGGCGGACGTGGTGAAGGTGGAACGACCGCGCAAAGGTGATGACACGCGGGCGTGGGGTCCTCCGTGGCTCGCCAACCAGGATGGCGAGCCCACTGGCGAATCAGCGTATTACTTGTGCGCGAACCGCAACAAACGCTCGGTGACGGTAGACCTGAGTTCTCCCGAGGGGCAAGACGTCATCCGGCGCCTCGCCATGGAGTCGGACGTTGTCATCGAAAACTTCAAGGTTGGGGGCCTGGTTCAGTATGGACTCGACTACGAAAGTCTGAAGGCAGCCAATCCACGGCTGGTCTACTGTTCCATTACCGGCTTTGGACAGACCGGGCCGTATGCGGCTCGCCCGGGATATGACTTTCTGGTGCAGGGGATGGGCGGCCTGATGAGCATTACAGGCCAACCCGATGGGGCAGAAGGCAGCGGTCCGATCAAAGTCGGCGTTGCAGTCACCGACGTCATGACCGGCCTTTATGCGACCGTCGCAATCCTGGCTGCATTGGCACACCGGGAAAAGTCGGGTGAAGGGCAGCACATCGACCTGGCATTGCTCGACGTCCAGATCGCCTACCTGGCAAATCAGGCGTCCAACTTCCTGGTCGGCAACGCTGTCCCGCAGCGGATGGGCAATGCGCATCCGAATATCGTGCCGTATCAGGATTTCCCGACCGCCGACGGCTACATGATCATTGCTGTCGGCAATGACTTTCAGTTCGCGAAGCTATGCCAGGTGCTCGGGCATGCAGCGTGGGCGGAAGATGTTCGTTTCGTCACGAACGCTCAGCGAGTCGCGAACCGCGAAGCACTGGTTGCCCTGATTCGCGAAGCCACCGTGAAGCGCACAACCGATGAATGGATAGCCGCGATGGAATCTGTCGGCGTTCCTTGCGGACCGATCAACACGCTCGACAGAGTGTTTGCTGACGAGCATGTCCGCCACCGGGAGATGCAAGTTGGCGTACCCCATCCCGTGGCAGGCATGGTTCCGCTCGTAGCCAACCCCATTCGCATGTCCGGCTCGCCAGTGGCGTACCGCTCAAGCCCACCTACCTTAGGCCAGCATACCGATGAGGTCCTGCAAGACTGGCTGCAACTCACAACGGCCGACCTGCATGGTTTGCGGGATAGAAAGGCCATCTGAAGGCCGTCCTCGACAGGGATTTCCCCCTGTTTGCGCAAAACGGCAAGAACGTGTCGTGATCGGTCAAGCCCGGGAACACGGTGCGATCCGAGAATAGAACGAGCGTGGATGTATCACAAAGTCGATGGCTGGCGGAAGTCCTGAATTTCGCCAACCATCGCAGGAGACAGAATTGAACCCGTATTCGAATAACGCAATCCCGGTTGAGTCGGCTTCACCTGCCGCCGCCCCCGCCACCGCCGGCGCCAAGGGTTATGCATGGGTGGTATTTTCCTTGATGTTCTGCCTGTTGCTGTCTGATTACATGTCGCGGCAGGCGCTCAATGCCTTGTTTCCGCTTCTGAAAGCGCAGTGGCAGATCACCGACACGCAACTCGGTTCGATCAGCAGCGTGGTGCCGTTGATGGTCGGCGTGCTGACTCTCCCGTTCTCCATCATTGCGGACCGCTGGGGACGCGTCAGAAGCATTGCATTGATGGTAGCGGTATGGAGTGCTGCCACGGCCGGGTGCGCCATTGCCAGCAGCTACCACGAGATGTTCATCGCTCGCTTCTTCGTTGGTGTCGGCGAGGCCGCTTATGGAAGCGTCGGATTCGCGATGCTCCTGAGCATCTTTCCGCGGCATATGCGGTCCACTGTTGCCGGCGGCTTCACGTCGGCGGCCGCATTCGGGTCGGTGCTCGGCGTTTCGCTTTCCGGCCTCATCGCTACGCATTTTGGCTGGCGGTGGTCGATGGGCGTGATGGCCATTATTGGCTTTGTGCTGGTGATCATCTATTGCGCCGTGGTCACGGAGGAGAAACTCGCCAGTGTGCAGCCGAGCAATGCGAACGCAACGCCGAAGGACGGGCGTGTAAAACTGACACCCCGTGCGTTCGTTTCGGGCTTGTTTCCGTCCCGTTCCGTCTTCTGTGCGTACCTCGGCAGCGCCCTGCAGCTCTTCGTCCAGGGCACCCTTTTTGTCTGGCTGCCCAGCTACCTGCATCGCTACTGGGATATGCCTGTCGAGAAGGCGGCCGTCCTCGCGGCCGGCCTTCTCCTTGTCAGTGGCCTGGGCCAGCTCCTGTGCGGGGTCATGACCGACCGCGTCAGCGGGGATTCGGTGCTCAAGCGCTGGAACATGGCCATTTTCTATTGCCTTGCGCTAGGCACGCTGCTTGCCGTCGCGTTCCGCTTGCCCCATGGCAATCTGCAACTGGCGTTCCTTGCGCCCGGTGTGTTTTTCCTCGCCAGCACGTTCGGCACCTGTAACCCGATCATTGCCGAAGGCACCCCGCCGGCCATTCATGGCTCGGTATTTGCCACGCTGACCTTGTTCAACAATATCCTGGGCCTCGCCGCAGGCCCCCTCATCACCGGCATGGTTGCGGACGCGGTGGGTCTTGAGGTTGCCTTGCGCTGGCTTCCGCTCGCGGCAGTTCCACCCTTTGCCGTGTTCGTCATTGGCAGGTGGTGTCACGTCGCGGAAAAGGCGACTCGCGACATCGCCGGGAAATGAATAGCGCCGTCGCTTGCCGCGGCCGCACCCTGAATTGGGGTAACTGGCAAGAAGAAGGCTTAATAGAGTAGGCATAAGAACCGGGACGCAGATACCTGGCCTGCAAGAAGCCAGGTGTTGAACTGTCCACGGATGCACAGGGTTTCAGGAGCATAGAAATGAAAATCAGGCAAATCACCCCCGCCATCGGGGCCGAGATTTCTGGCGTGAACCTCGGCGAGGCGGCGCGCGATCCGGCACTCTTCGCCGAGATCCGGGCGGCGCTGCTCAGGCACCGGGTGCTCTTCTTTCGCAAGCAGGAAATCACGCGCGCCGATCACGTGGCCTTCGCGCGCTGCTTCGGAGAACTGGAGGACCACCCTGTAGCTGGCAGTGTTCCCGAACATCCGGGCCTCGTGAAGGTCTACCGCAGCGACAACCCGCACAGCTACGAGAACAGCTATCACTGCGACGGCCTGTGGCGCCCCAACCCGGCCATGGGGGCGGTGCTGCGCTGCATCGAATGCCCGGAAATCGGCGGCGACACCATCTGGGTCAACATGGTCAAGGCGTACGAGGAGCTGCCGGAGGAGATCAAGAAGAAGATCGACGGCCTGCGCGCCAGGGCCAGCATCGAGCACAGCTTCGGGGCGGTCATGACGCCGGAAGCCCGCGCCAAGCTGGCCAGCGATCATCCGCCGGTGGAGCATCCGGTGGTACGCACCCATCCGGAGACCGGGGAGAAGATCCTGTTCGTCGGCGCCTCGTTCACGACGCACTTCACCAACTACAGCACGCCGGAAAACGTGCGCTACGGCATCGACAAGTCGCCCGGCGCCTCGCTGCTGCTCAACTACCTGACCAGCCGCGCCACCATTCCCGAGTACCAGGTGCGCTGGGCATGGCAGGAGGGCGACGTGGCGGTCTGGGACAACCGCAGCACGCAGCACTACGCCGTCAACGACTACTACCCGGCACCGCGCAAGCTGGAGCGCGCCGGCATCGTGGGCGATATCCCCTACTGATTCGCAAGCGGGCGGCAGGATCACTTGCCGCTCCATGCGCAAGGGTGCAAGGGCACTATGAAGGCGATTTGGTACGAGAAACAAGGGCGGGCCGAGGAGGTATTGCAATTCGGCGATCTTCCCGCACCGCTGCCAGGACCGGGCGAAGTACGCGTGCGACTCCATGCGTCGGGGGTCAACCCGTCCGATGCAAACCGGCGAGCGGGACGCATGCATGGCGGCCTGGAGTTCCCGCGCATCATTCCGAACAGCGATGGTGCGGGTGTGATCGACAGGGTTGGCGACGGTGTCGACCACAGCATGCTCGGGTCGCGAGTCTGGCTGCATTTCGGACAGCGGGGACGTCCCTTTGGTACGGCGGCGGAGTATATCTGCCTGCCGCACGAGTTGACGTCACCATTGCCGGAGCATCTGGACTTCGCCCAGGGCGCATGCCTGGGCATTCCGGCCATGAGCGCCTACTGGAGCCTGTTCCAGCATGGCGCGATCAAGGGAAAGCGGATCCTCGTGACGGGCGGCGCCGGGGCCGTCGGGCACTACGCGGTACAGCTCGCCAAGTGGGGAGGCGCCTATGTCATTGCCACCACCAGCTCCGAGCGCAAGGCGGCCCATGCCACATCGGGCGGCGCCGATGCCGTGATCGACTACGCGGCAGCGGATGCCGCGCTGCAGATTCTCGATGCCACGCAGGGACAAGGTGTCGATCACATCGTCGATGTCAATGCGGTCGACAACGCAGAGCTTTGTGTGCAGGTCGCCTCCAATCATGCGCGGTGGGTTTCGTATGCCAGCGGTGCCCACCAGGCGCTTCCCCTGGTCGCGCTGATTCGCAAGAACCTCTGCCTGCAGGGACTCTACCTGCCAGGGTTGCCCTACGAGGTGCGCTGGATCATCCAGGAGGGATTGTCGCGCTGGATGAACGACGTCCCCGATGCCATCCACGCAGTCGACAGTCTCTTCGACTCGCGAGACACAGCGCAGGCCCATCTGGCTGTCGAGGCGGGCACCAAGCTTGGCACCGTCGTGGTCCGGTGCGATACGGACTAGGTCATGGGGCCCCTGCCATTGGCAGGTCGCTTGCCGGCGGGTCTTCAAATGATTCGCACGCAACGCGGTACCGCACGCATGGCTTCCATGCAGGACATTCACTTTCCAATTTGCGACATGCAGGGCGCAGCCGCAGTCATCGACGGCGAAGTTCCGTAGCATTGCCTCATCGCACTGAGCAGTTCATTTCCCAGACAGAAAACGAAGGACATCCACCATGGCAGCACCACAGAGCAAGGTCATCGTCACGTGCGCCGTGACGGGCGGCATCCACACCCCGACGATGTCGCCGTATCTCCCCATTACCGCGCAGGAAATCGCCAGCGAGGCCATTGCCGCCGCCGAGGCCGGCGCGTCGATCGTCCACCTCCATGCGCGCAAGCCGGAGAATGGCCAGCCGTCGCAGGACCCCGCGCTGTTCCGCGAATTCCTGCCGCAGATCGCGGCGCGCTCCGACGTGGTGATCAACCTCACGACCGGCGGCGCCCCCAATATGCTGGTCGAAGAGCGCCTCCAGCCGGCGCTGCAGCTCAAGCCGGAAGTGGCCTCGCTGAACATGGGCTCGATGAACTTCGGCCTGTATCCGATGCTCGCCCGCCACAAGGAGTTCAAGCACGACTGGGAGCGTCCTTACCTCGAGGGCTCCGAGGACCGCGTGTTCCGCAACACGTTCAAGGAGATCCGCTACATCCTGGAGTCGTGTGCCGACAATGGCACGCGCTTCGAAGTCGAATGCTACGACACCAGTCATCTCTATACCGCCGCGCACTTCGCTGACCGCGGCATCCTCAAGGCGCCGTTCTTCATCCAGTCGGTGTTCGGCCTGCTCGGCGGCATCGGCACGCATCCCGAGGACGTCATGCACATGCGCCGCACCGCCGAGCGGCTGTTCGGCAAGGACTACTACTGGTCGGTGCTCGGCGCCGGCCGCAGCCAGATGCCGCTTGCCTCGATGGCGGCTGCCATGGGCGGAAACGTCCGCGTGGGGCTGGAGGACTCGCTCTGGGATGGCCCGGGCCGCCTGTCGAAGAGCAATGCCGACCAGGTCAGGCGCGTTGTTGGCGTTCTGAAATCGCTGAACCTCGAGGTGGCGACGCCGGACGAGGCGCGTGACATGCTGCAACTGAAGGGCAGGAACGCTGTCGCGTTCTGACGGCGCGAGTGTTCTGTGCCGGCCAGCTGAGCATCCAGGCCTATGCGGGTTCTGAACATCTTCCCCTGGTTCTCGACTAGCTTCTTTTAGGGCAAAGCTGAATAAGTCCACCGCTAAGGGACGCGAAGCGTTATAGGTAGGAAATTCGACGGGAAAGGCAGAACCAGACGATGAAGCAGATGACGCTGGCAGTGGCAGCCG
>NZ_CAJPUY010000045.1 GCF_905397275.1 Cupriavidus yeoncheonensis
GGAGGCCGCCGCGCGTATCGCCATCACGCCTGAACCGTCATAATCTGACCGTCCTGCCTGGAGCAGTTTGACCGGCCATAAGTGGAGCAGTTTGGGGTGGCCATCGGGGCATCCGATTGGGCTTTCAGGGCGTCCGCATTCTTCTCGTTGGCATGATGGCCGACGATCGCACGAGCATTCGCCAGTGCCCTGCGCGCAGCTTGAAGACGCGTGACGCGCCCGTTCAGGGATTCGATGGCGCGATTCAGGTCTGCCATCTCATCGGAAATCGCTTTGTCGTCTGCACGCGCGGCCTTTTCTTCATTGCGGGCCTGCGCTTGGCGCTCTTCCGCCTCGACCCGGGCGCGTCTTGCCACCTCGTGTTTCGCCATCGCATCTTGAAGGGCTTCGTACGCGGCGTCCTTGCGTGCGCGCAGAGAGATTGCCGAACAGACGGCCGCGTAGTCTGTCCTCCTGTCCTCCAGGACAGCGCCGTCCTCCTGTTCCTTTTGCGTGAGCCGGTGCTCGTTTTCCTTCAGGTCAGCGAACTTTGCCTCATGCTCCGCGCGCTGCGTCTTCAAGGCCCGGGTCTGGCGCGACTGGTGCTGCCACGCCTCCCTGATCTGCTCGAAGCGCGCCAGGGCGCCGAAGTACGTCAGCGAGACCATGTTCCACGCCGCGTCAAACAGGCCGTGGATTTCGTCATGCTTTTCCTGGGTACTCTCGATATCACGCCGTGTGCGTTGGCAGTCTTCGAGGCATTCGCGCATCTTGGTGATCACATGCACGAGGGTGCGATCTTCGCTGAGCAGGAAGTCGCGCAACTTCGACTTGGCAATCTCGCCGAGCGAGGTGCCTGCCATCGAGGAGGCGAGCACCCGATAGAAGCGCTCCTGTTCTTGGTAAGTGCTCATTGGCATCGGGGTGATGCCATGATCGAACAGGGCGCGCAGATACTCGGTCAGGGTGGAGTACACCACCATCCGAGCCCCCAGCATGGTGAGGTTTTCGCGCATGGCTGCGAACGTCGGAACCGTCAGGTTGCCGTCCTTCTTGACGAGGAAGGCGCTGTCCGGGTGGGTGCCGCGGGGAAGGTCCTGGATGAGGAACATCTTGTTGATGTCCACGGATGGCCGCGCCTTGCGTACCAGGGCAACGCCCGCCCAGACGCTCTTGCCGTTGGGGAGCACCCATTCAATGATGCTGAAGGCCGTTCCGTCATCCGACAGGCGCCCCCACAGCCCGTCATCGTCGGACGGGTTCCTTTCTCCGGTTGCCCCGATATTGGGAAACACGAGCAGGCGCAGGTTGGGCACGATCGCCGTCAGGAATGCGGCCATCGACGTCGTCTTGCCCGCGCCGTTTTTTCCCTCCAGGCCGGTAATGTGACGTCCCATGTGAAAGAGCTGGTAGATGATGCCCTTCCAGTTGGCCATCAGGAAGTAGCGGACGTAAGTACGTGGAGCTGGCATGTTCCGTCCCTCAGTGGTTTGGGTGGGGCCCCTCAGTTTGGTGCGCGGAGGTCTGTCATGACGAGGTCGGCCGCCAGTGGCGATCAGGCGTTGGAAGCATCGTCGTCGGCCTTGTCCTCATCGGCGAGGTCGGCGATCTCGCCCTCCTGGATCAAACGGCGCAAGGTGTCTGCGGTCACGCCGGTGGACCGGACCGGATCGGCAAATCGCGTGATGGGCGTGAGCGGGATCACCACGGCGTGGTCTCCGCGGCCGGCCCGCTTGACGAAGCCGAGGCGCTCCAGCGTTTCCAGGGATGCGGAGATGGAAGCCCGCAGCTTCTGAGCATCCCGCTCGTCGTCCTTGCCGCGGCGGCGTCGGGCGAACTGCAGAAGCTTTTCCTTGCCCAGCAATTGCTCGAGCATTTGACGGACGCGTTCGTCAGGGATCCGTCGATTCGTCTCCAGCCATTCTGGATCGAGCATCATGAGCGCCAACGTCTGGCCGACGAGCATCTCCAGCATGCTGAGATGACGCCTGCCCAACGGCGCCTTGTCGGCGCCGAGTTGGGGCAGAAGGTAGTAGTAGCCTTCAGCCCCGCACTGCAGGGTCGCACCGTACCGCTTGTAGTACGCATTCAGCGGCTCCTGATTGACCTTGATAAAGTCATAGAGCAGCGCGTCCGCGTCGGTGCCGATATGCCGGCCTTGTCGCAGTTCTAAATCTGCCTGGGGATAGCGCTCGTCAGAGAGGACGTCGATCAATTCAGTGGCCATCTTGATGCCCCTCGTTGGTATGGGGTGCTTCGGCAGACGGTGTGGATCTCCCCGTCTGCGACGTCTCGGCGCTTACCGTGAGCGCCTGAGCAGATAATCTCGGGCTCATCTCTAGCCAGTCGCGGAAACGCAGTGCATCGGGTGGGATACCGCGAGCGAGCAGCAGAGGGGTCACGCGCGAGATCAGGGTGTACCACTCGGCTTCGTTCAGATGGCACCCATCGGTGATAATCGCGGCAACCAGGTCGATCATGCCATCCAGTTCCAGGCGGGCGATCAGCTTCTTTGCTACGAGATCAATGGCATCCAACTCCAGTTCGGTAATCTCCTTGATCTCGCGGTTCGCTAAGAGGATGTCTGGCACTACAACCTGCTGAATCTTGTCGGGGCGCTCGACGTCCCGCATGTGCAGAAACGGCACCGGATTGATGGTGATGAGGGCGTATGGACGCTCGGAGAAATGCTGGATATGGTGGCGGATCCGTTCGCGCATCCGATTATCTGGATCGATCCGGATGAACATGCGGATGTGTTCCTGCACCAGGTGGTAATAGCCGGCCCATTCGTCGTGCCGCCGCAGGCTCCAGTTGTGGATGCGAGTCAACTGGGTGCGCAATCCGTCAGTCAGTGTCTGAATCGCCGGATGGTGGTCCGAGTATTCGGCGATTTCCGAGAGCTGGCGGGTAAGTGACTCGACGTGCTCGCTCAGCACGGCTGTCAACTCGTCGATCGTGGTGTCGACCTTGCCAAGCAGCTCGAGGCAGATGTCGATCGCCGCCGCCCACTGTTGTCGGAACAGCTCCGTAATATGTTTGCGCAAGTGCTGGTTGATCGCGTCCAGGCCGCGGGAGCGACGATCGATCGCGTCGACCATGTCCGAAACCAGATAGCGCATCGGGGCGACCACCTCGCTTTCCCACACGGTCGCGTCGCCGCCAGTGTTGATCGATTCAATGACCTTCGCCAACTCGCTGCGAATCCGCGTCAGATAGAAAACCAGGCTCTGGGTGGTCAGACTACTTTCCTGATCGATGTAGTTGCCGATGGCATTGCCCAGGGATGAGAGCGTGAGGTGACCGTCCTCGAAGACGCCACCGAAATCTGACCGGACCAGGATCTTCTGGGCCTTCAGACGGGAAATCGCACTGGTGCATCGTTGTTGGACCGTATCCGGCACTTCGTTGGTCAACTCGCTGACGGGGCCGTAAATCGTCCTCAGCAGGCCTTCGTCGAGATTCGAATCCTCGGCGTACCGCAGATAGGCGAAAATTCCGCCCACAAACGCGATGTCTTCCCGCGACAGGCTGAGGTTGGTTTTCGTGTTGTAGGCGTCCGCTATGGCTTGGGGCACTGAACGCGCGGCACCATCGGTGGAACCGGTGCCGTCCGGGTCGTTGGGGGGCGGGTCGAAATCTGACTTTTTCATCAACGTTCTCCCAAAAAGGGAAGGCGCGGCCGTGATCGCGCCAGCGACGTACCCAGGCGCAATGGGGAAAACCTGGAGCCCCAGTTGGTGTCCGGGTCAAATCGCGAACGGAAATGGTCCCGCTGTCAAGCATTTTGTCGTCCAGCTAGCTCACAGGATGAGCCAGTTCACACGCTGTTCAACGCCTCCTGCAGCTTCACCACCACCAATTCCCGTAGCGATGCCGGCGCTATCACCCGAACGTGTGGCACATGGCGGAGGACGTCCATGACCAGTTCGGTTGGGGCGCTATACGGCAGCCTCAAGTGATACGAACCTTTGTCGTCAAACCAGCTCTGTTGCCGGGGATGCCAGGTCTCCCGCGCTACCCAACGGGCGCGCTCTGAGGAGAATGCGAGCTCGGCCCACTCGACCCTTGTCCCGGAGAAAATGCCGTATCCCCCGTCCAGGGCAGCGCCGATGTCTTCGTCCGATACGTCTTTTGCCGCTTCCTGCCCAATCCACACCCCGTGGAGGGCGTCCAAACCGAAGCTGCGCAAGTCATTGCGCAGATGGCAATACGCGTCGAGGTACCAGTTCTCCCGGTAGTACGTCAGCCGTTGCGGGGACACCTCTCGACGCACAATTTCATCACGCACCTTGTTGTAATGCTCGATGACGACGCGCCTTCGTTGAAGAACGGCCGTTGCTAGGGGGGCGAAATGATGGTGCTCGTAACTTCGGGCATTGACCCGCTGCAATCGAATCCGCTTGTCCACCGACGCTAGGGGGACGCCGTCTTGGTCGAGGAGCAGACGAAGCCGTGATAACAACGGTTCAATATGCGGCGCCAGAATGCCCGGCTCTAGGTTCTTCAAAAGCTGATGCATCAGCAGCAGGGCGTGAATCTCCGAGGCGTTAAACCAGAGACCGGGCAAACTGTAGCGGTTGCCAACGCGTGCCTTTTCAAATCGGTAGCCTCGAATGTCGCGGTCCCAGATGATGGGAGCGTTGAGCCTGTCGCGCAAATATTCGAGGTCGCGCTTGAAGGTTGCCAACGACACGTCCAGATCGCTCAGAAAGACTTGAACTGGAACGACGTGACGCTCCTGAAGAAGCTGGTCAATCCGATACAGACGCTCGGTCCGGTTCATATCCGCACCGATTGACTAGTGACGGTTAATGCGCTGTGTACGGTGCCGTACCGTCAGGACGGTACGATCCACCTTCTGTGCCGCGTAGGCGTCCAAGCCAGACTGCCTGTTCAGATACAAAACCCGCGCGTCCCGCTGCTCGGACATGGCTCGGCCAGAGTCGACGCGAGACAGCAACGCTTCTCGCAGACGTGGCCACCGAATCTCGGCATGCGACATCAGTGTGATCCTCATGGTGGCTCCCAAGCAATCTAGTACCGGATTCCGACAGCGGACTCACTCATTGACTGAGTCAGGCCCGTCTAGATGCGAGTTGTACCCCTTCGATGACCGTGCCACCGTGCTGAATGCCACGAAAAACCGATGACGTCCCCGCTTGTTGACCGAAGGCATGCCGACCCCATCCACTACGGAAGTGCCTAGAGAAAACCCTAGTCGTCACAAATTCTTTGGCAGCGCTGCGCAGATTTCTCGACAAAAATACCGCTGATCCGACCTTAAAATTATTCAATGAAATCAACGGGTCGAAAAAACACGATCGTATTCTATAGGTAGATGGCACGATTTTGCCCAACAGATCAAGGCATTACAGGGTCGAGAAGGTTCAAAAAACCTGAACCATCACTGGGTTGCCTGCCGCGGCCGATCTCCCTAAGGTGGCGGGCATCTTCAGGAGGAGGACCCCAATGTCGAGCAGCGCGCGACCGATCGTTCCACGAGCCGGTGATCCAACGTTGAGGCGGTTCATGGACGCCGGCAGCACGAAGTACGTCAAGATGATCGCCAAGCGGCTCAGGAAGTTGACTGGCGTGGCACATGGGCACACGTTGGAGGCCATGGCCAGGGCCGTTGGCTTTCAGGACTGGCATGCGTGCCACATTGTGCTGGACGACCCGACGTACGCGAGCCGCGTCGCGCCTGAGGTTCCCGTGGCGATTCCCCCCGCCATGATGCGCCGCGCGGCCGTGCGCCTCGCGGAATATCTGTCCCAACATGCGCCGGACTTCGGCGAGGAGGCGGCGCGCGAGTTTCTGGAAGTCGCGTGGACGCCGAGATCGAGCCCCGCCACGGCAGCACCCTCAAGCCCCGACCGGCCGTTGGCACGCGAAGTGCGGCCCACTGGCCCGGTTGTGCGACCGAGCCCTCCCATGGCGACCGCAGCGGCGAGCGTCCCAGCGATCGCCGTGACCCATCGCCGCCGGCGGTCTTACATCCGGCCTGCCGAAGATGGCGACGCCACCAGCGCAGCGGACGGGCAGCCATAGCGGCGCACTAAGCGAACCGGCGAACTGGACCGACGCGCGCCTTGGCGCGGCCGCATCGCCGGGGCGAGGCGGTTCGGATGCGTTGGGCAGTTTCGGAGCGGCGCTCTGGGATACGGCTTTCCCCAGATGGCTGGCCCCTTGACGGCTCAGCCAAGACCGGGGCTGCAGGGCCCGACGTGGCCCTAACGCGAGCGGTGGGAAGGAATGGGCGAGAGCCATCGCCAGGCGGCTGGGTGATGCGGTGGCGCCAGACGCCACGGAGGCGTGGCGGGTCGTGCTGACCCGTGCCGGCAAGCGGACGCCCGGCGGCCGTTGGCGTTGAATATCGCCAAGGATCGGGCATGGACGCCACGCCGTTCAATCCGAAGCGCTCGCTCCCGTAAAAAAGCGCCCGCGCTCACCGAAAGCGGCGGCGCGGGCGGTAGCAGGATGGGAAACGCAGTGTAGAGCGGGATCCGTCCTCCTGAACGCCGAAGGAGACCGCCTTTTGCGGCCCAGATCGGCGCGACGGCACGGCGAGCGCGTGCCTCAGCGTCCGCCCTGCGAGCGGTACCAACGATCCAGCCGCTGCTGGGCCACCGGGAAGGGAAGCCGGTCGTGGCCGGCGCCGCGCTCGGCATCGAGCGCGCGCAGGGCCGATCGGAGCAGTGCTTCCGCAGGACCGGGCTGAGGTACGCCCACCCGCGCGATCACCACCGCATAGGTCCGGGCCCAGTCGCGCAAGGCGGGCCAGTCCGCCTCCGGGGAGGACCCGGCCAGTTGCAGGGTCGCGGGCGGCTGGCGGCCGATGGTGGCCGCCACCAGCCACGCGCCGATACCCACACCCATCGACTCCTCCGTCAGCGCAGCCGCGATCGGCAGGTGGCGCGATTCGTCGACGAGCAGATAGAGGGAGCCGGAAGCAGGATTCAGGCGATCCCACCGGCACCGATCCAGGGACCAGACGGGCAGGGTTGGCGCGGGTGCGGCAAAGGCGGTCATGGCGGGGACAGTGGAATGGACATCACACATGGAAGGCGATCCCGGCGCGCTCGTCAAGGGCCTCCCGGCCCGGTCACCACCAAGCGTCCGGCGCCACGTCGAACGGGCCCCGTGGCCGGCCCGGGTCTCCGGCTGGCGTCGGCATTTCTGGGTAAACGGACCCCAAGACAACGGTTCTTATTTTGCCCCGAGATAAAGCGCCTTGATACTTGGGCTGGCCGACTGCTGCGCCGGCACGAAAGGATGCTCGGACGCGCGCCCCGCTTGCGTTGCAGCGGCAGGTGGCAGCGAGGTGGAAAACGGACTAATCGTTGGCGGGATTGGCTGGTCGATTCAGGATCAACCCGTAGTCCTCGTGCAGTTCCCGGTCCACGAGGTGGTATCGATCCAGACCGAGGGCAGTCCAGTGCGTCTGCTCGATGTGCTCCAGGACGACGATCTGGAAACCCCATGGGCATCCATCTCCTTGACGAATCGGTTCAGGTCGCCCAGCACGACGTCCAGACTGCGGATATCGTCGGTCGGCTTGCCGTCGGTCGAGAAGTGCGGCGTACTGGGCTGGTCTAGAACTAGGAGGGACGGCATTCAGGTGGTGTGCTGAAGATTGGCGAGTTCGTGCAGCGCTAGGAAGTAGGCCACATGTAGGTACAGATAGCTGGACGCTCTGCCGATGTCCGACATGCGCTCCATCGTGGAGAGATCCTTTGAGTACAGGTGGATCAGCCGATCCCGCTCACTAAAGTGCGCCGAGAAGCTGTCGTAGCCCTTAGCTTCAGCCGGGTCAGTTCTCGTTGAACCGTCGATTGAGTTCCTCGCCCGGGCTTCCTGGTCAAGCTGCGGGAGCTCATCTGATAAGGCGTGGGACGCCTTATCGTAAACCTCCTGCTTCCTGGCTTGCGCGGCCTTCTCGCGCTCCAGGTCGGCCAGTTGATTTCTGGCGAGAGCCGCCCTGACGGTCTCGGCGCCGATGGCCATGCGGAAGGTGCGTTCGATCCCCTCCTGGAACCGCCCGTCGCCCGGACGGATATAGAGATAATCGGGGGGGGCGATGGTCGTTGGTCTGGTCCTGGTAGCAGTGCGCCAAGAAGTTACGAAACGAAACTTTTTGGTTAGCTTGGATGAATTTCCGCCGTAGGGCACCTTCAGTTCGGGATCGATACCAAGGGCTTTGTTGAGGATCCGCTTCAGGTTGTCGATACGGATATTGAGAACGGATTGTTCCGGGATGACCTCGTTCTCGCTGAAGTAATCGCGTTTGCTTTCCCCGTGTCCGTCGGATGGTCGCGCGATGACCGGTTCCTTGCCGTCGATCGTGAGCTTGATGCCGTACCGACAAGGTAGCCACGGTTGGACCATTTCGTTGTCGCCCGCGACAGACGCCGTGCCACTAATCGGTAGGCGTGCAAGCGGTGATTTGATACGATTAATGAGGGCGGGATTGACTGAGCCGCAAAAACATAAGAACCTTATAAACATATGGCAGATCTGATCTTTTACAAAAGCACTCACGCAAGGAATTTTGTCTTGCCGGATGGTGCTGTTATTCCGTGCATAGTGTTCGTTGATGACAGTTGGGATGATTACAGCTTCAGAACGCTTCACCACCTGTGTCTCTTCAAGAAGAATGGTCAGAAAGAGGTGATTGGTAATCTGAAAATATTGCAGCGCGGCGCGACGAATACCAAACTTCCTGATAAATTTAATAAATTGGGAGGTGATTTTTTCAGCCTTGGTCAGGATAAGACCTACTACGAGGAGATGCTGGCGAATTTTCCGAAGTCACATCGGAGAGTATTGGAGGCACTGAATGACGTAGTAGTCAAGCCACAACTGCTCGAGGAGATTGAAACGACAAGCGGGTACAGAAATTCGCTAATTCGGTTCAACGACGCAAAAATTGCCTTGCGGGACGGCCAGGCAATTCTTGATGGCCAACCTCGCGAAGAAGAGGGATATAAGTTCAGATATGCCGGGAGCATACCGGGCGCGGCTGCGCCCGTTTCGATTGACGTGAGTCTTCAGCCTGAGGGTGAAGTACCTGGCCGGGTCTTCGCCATCATCGGCCGCAACGGCGTTGGCAAGACCCAGTTCTTGGCAAAGCTCGCGCGCGATCTTGCGACACCACAGCGAATTTCAAAAGAGGCTAATGCTCAAGTCGAGCAGGCATTCACGCCGAGCCGTCCTCTTTTCTCGCGCATCATCGCATTGTCTTTCAGCGCTTTCGATCGATTCCAGAGGCCAGAGTCGAAGGAGTTTTTCAGCTACATATACTGCGGCGTACGCGATGACAGCGGAGGATCGTCACGTAAGGCATTGGAGGCAAGACACCTGCTATACCTGAGGCGAATTCAGGACCATGGTCGCGAGGACGACTGGGAGCGGCACGTCGCTAGTGTCCTAGGTATGTCAAGGATGAAGGTTTCTATCGCCGAAACGGTGGAGGCGTTGGAGCAGGGGCTACAGCCGTCGATGAGCTCCGGGCAGTCGATTCTGACATACTTCATCTCTGCTGCACTCGCCTATCTCAAAGACGGATCCCTAGTACTATTCGATGAGCCTGAGATTCATCTGCATCCTAACGCAGTCGCGTTGCTTATGCAGACTCTTCAGGCCTTGCTAAAGCGATTCGATTCTTATGCAATCATCGCGACACACTCTCCTGTGGTCATCCAAGAGGTACCTCGAAAACAGGTCATTCGATTTGAGAGGGAAGGAAGTATCACTAGCTCTTACCCGTTGGAGCAGGAGTCGTTTGGCGAGAATATCTCGGAGCTTACGCGATTGGTTTTCGAGACCGTCGAGATCCCGAACTTCTATAAAAAGACATTGCAGAGTCTAGCGATGGAGCGCACGTTTGATGAGGTCTCCAGTCTGTTCGATCACCGCCTCAGTCTACATGCCACGGCCTATCTGGCCTCCTTGTATGAGGATGACGACAATGCATAAGTTGCGTCGAATATCGGGAGATCCAACAAGCTATCTCACGCGCATCATCGGCAGCAAGAATGGCCCAAGAGGTGGGCGTCTAAGCGCGATGTTGGGGCGGATCAGTATGCGTTACGCAGTTCTCAATGGGGCCTACACGCGAACGGGTATTGGCGGTATCAAGGTCAGTACATGGAATGATGGGCAGAAGGAGGATTTGCTGCATTGCTATGAAAGTACGGCAGCGGAGCTTGTAAATCTCAAGAACTCAATCATTAATCGACAGATTGAAGAGATTCGTGACATTTGTCCCTACTGTGGAATCGGTGGACACGGGCAGTTTGATCACTATATGCCTAAGGCGAAATTCCCGGAGTTCAGCGTTCACTCCTACAACCTGGTCCCATGCTGTGACAAGTGCAACGGCTTGAAGGGGGAGGCATGGCTCCAGACGAATGGTGCGCGGACGTTCATCAACTTCTACATTGACTCCCTACCTGCTGCGCCGATGCTCGATGTGCAGGTGCAGTGGGTAGTAAAAAATGGAAAACGCGTACCGAAGGTATCCTTTCACCTTGCGCGGCCAACCGGCTTTCGCACCGAGAGCTTCGCACTAATCGAATCGCATTTCCGAAAGTTGAATCTGCTCGATCGGTACAAGAATCAAGCACATACCGAGTTCCTCGCGCTGCGCGACGCCGCCCTCGGAAGGAAGGCGAAAACCGTGGAAACGTTGCGAAAATTTCTAGAGAACTATCTAGAGCAACGCGCGAAGACGCTGGGGCCGCTAAACTGGAGAATCGCTCTATACAGCAAGCTCATGGAGCACCGGCCTTTCTTGCAAGACTGCCTCTGAGCAATGGCTATGCGGCGTAGCCGGGACACGATCATCGCTGGTGGTTGATTCCGGTCAGCGCTACGCGGTTGCGAACCGCTCGCCCTGCGCGTAAGTATCCAATTCGACTGACCGATAGTCTACCTACTCAGCGGCTTGAGGCTAGACGTTCGGAACAGGCAGTTGGAGGAACCGTTCCGATGACGAAATTGTCAGTGATCGCGTGGCCCGGGAAATTGCAACGTAAAAAAGCTTGGCCTGGGCTTGCCGCTCATTCGCAAAGTGGGTCGCATCGGGGATGACCACATGATCGAACTCCAGTCCCTTCAGGAGCAACGGAGTCGACACCGTGCGCTTCGGAAGTTTGCGGCCTGAGTTGCTGACCCGTTGGCGAATGGTATGAGTTGCCACGGCCATCGTTTCTGCGCGGCCAGCGGCAACCTCCAGGGCCGCGCGTTCCGCGTCCCGCCAAAGCTCGTTGCGGTAGAGTTTCCACCGTGGCCGCTTGCGCGACAAGGCGAACATCTGCGCGACCGCTTCGGCGCCACTAGCCTTAGCCAAGGCGGGCACAAGATCGCGAAGAGCGTGTTGAATGGCGGCGTCCTCGGGGTCGGCCGCCTCGCCTTCGACAATGGGCCTCTTGTGAAAGCAATCGTTGATCAGGCCAGTGAACGCTCGCAGGCGTCCATTACCATCGATCGTTCGATCCCATGCCAAGGCGAACTCTCGCAGTCGATTGGCTGCGATCTCCTCGATAGCCTGATATCCGCCATTCGCCGCTTTAGCCAGCCTGTAGCAAATGGTCTTGTTGCAATGGATGGCGGCGAAACTGCCGTCCTTGTCAGCGAGGCCATCGAACAGGATCCCCATGTCGAAAGCGTCGTCGGACATTCGGTAGGTGATTCGCGGGTCCGCCAAGTCGATGGCTTCGCCCCGCATCAGCCTTTCGCGGGTCTCGGCTATCCACTGCCCAAGCTCCGGGTTCTTGCCAGCCCAGCGATGGGGCGTTTCGAGTGTCCCGGCGAATGGAAAGTCCAGGTGGATCCCGCTATCCCAATTCAACGTCGCACCGGCAAACTCGAAGATTCCTTGCATCGGGTCTCCGAAGATGAGGGTCGGCACAATGCCGGAGAGCGTCATGGCGAGTTGGTGCTGCAGGCCATGGCAGTCCTGGTATTCGTCGATTAGGATGCGATCGTAGGAAGCCTCTATGACTTCGCGAACCGCCTTGACTCCGAGGGCCAACGTCGCGCCTCGATAGAGTTGATCCCACTGCATTCCCGTCTGCGGCATGCCCTCCGGTGGTTGAGCGACGCCGGGGAAGGCATGGGCGTAGCGCATGCACCAGCCGGCGATGGTGTCGATGGCGATGCGTGTGTGGGGGATACCGAGACGCTTCAGGCGTGTGCGAATCGCATGCACGCCCGCATGTGTGTGGGTCAGGATCAGCGCGCGGCTGCCCAAGGCGGCGACATTGGCAATGATCTCCGTCTTGCCGTGTCCGGCAGGCGCCACCACAGCCGCGTTGCCCAAGGTGAAGAGGTCGGTGGCGTCAGGCATACAGCCATGCCTCGGCTTGGGCCAGGGCCATCGCCAGGGGGGAGACGGGATTTTCCGAGGCAATGCGCCAGACCGTGGGGGCTAAGCCTCGGCCGATCCTTTGATCCTTGAACCACTTCTTCCTACCAGCCACCTCGGCGATGGCTTCCCGGAGCTGCGCACCGTCCAATTTCGAGAAAAGCTCCCATGCCGCGAAGTCGCCCTTGATCGTCGCTATGTCCACGTCAGGCATTTTGAGGTCGAGGTTGTTGTCGATCGCATCGTCACCTCGCTCCTTGCGCGCGAAGACCAACAGCTCTTGAACCAATTTATCGCTTGCGCTCGAGAACATGGCCTGCTCGGTGTTGAGGCCCCCCCCGTATTCGAAAACGGGAATGCCGGCCGCCGCCAGGGCGGCCACTGTGAAGGGTGTCAGGACGGTGTCCGAGTCGCGATAGATAGCGGTCATATAGCCGAGACCGGCGAGAGCGAGGGCCATCGAAGAGGCTTGCTCGCCATTGCCGTCGGCGATGGCCCCCCCCAGTTGTTCGATGGGCCGATTGGCATGGCGGGCCGGCCAGTTCTCGCGCAGGCCAAGAAGAAGGCCAAGCTCCGTGTTGCCTTCGGTGACAAGGATGCGGCGGGCGAACATCGCTCGGGGCGTGAAGCGCATGAGCGCACGGATGGGGTCAGGGACGTTCGGCCGAGCGATCGTGGTCACTCGACCTGGTCGGGATGTCTGAACCACCCGGAGGCTATCCGCGCCGGCCTCGCCCAGCGCGACATCGGAGTGCGTGGTCATCAGGACTTGACCCCCAGGCTTGCCAGCTTCCTTGGCCTTGACTTGATCGGCCTTGAGTTGCGCGATCGCGCCGATGATCCGGTGTGGCTCAAGCCCGTGCTCGATTTCGTCGATCAAGACGATGGCACCTTCCGAGATGGCGGACTTCTGGATCGCCAGCGTGGCTAACCGGCGAGTGCCCAGGCCGGCCAGTCGAAGCGGAACGCCTCGGTCGTGGAGGGCGATGGAGCCCGAAGACAACCCGGATCGCCCCAACTCCAGGCCCGGCTCATAGGCGCCTTCAACGTATGAACCCAGCCCCTTGGCAAAGGCTTCGGCCAGTTTGGCTGCGTCGGCCAGCGCTTCGATGTCGCCCAGGTTCGCGCTCGCTCGGGCGGCTCGATAGGCGTCGGCGAGACGCGCTGCCGCTTCTTTGTTGTCCCCGGTCAGCCTGGCCAGTATCGAACCTTGGCCCCAGGCCAGATGCCGCGCGTCTTCGCCGGCCAGCCGAACGAGGCCGAACAGCGCGCGGTCGCGGTTGGACAGCGTGCGCGGCTCTTCGATCCGATCGCAAACTAGCTCCCAGACGGGCTCCATGGTGGCGTCAACGGTGAGGCGGGCCGTCAGCACCGGCTCGTCATCGTCTTCGGGCTCGTCGCGAAGTTCGCCGTCGGCAGTCCAGCCGCGGATGTAGAGCCCGAGGCGCTCATCTGATTTTAGAGACCTGGAGAGTTCACCGACAGTGGCCTCGATGACGATGGGGTGGGAGATGTCGCAGGCAAAGAAGTCCACCTCGGAGAACGAGAACCAGCGAGACGAGAGCGCCAACTCGGCAGCGTCGAGCAAGGTGGATTTCCCCGCGTCTCCGGCACCGATTAGGCAACAGAAGGGCGAGCCTGGTTTCCATTCCAAGGCTGAGATGCCCCGGAAATTTGAGATTCTGAGTTGTCGGATCTGCATGCACTCCCGTCCTGCACGCTGGAGTGACTTCCAGCTATCTTTTAAATGAGGTGCAGTATGTCAGAACGTGAGCAATTAGGCACGTAGAGGCGCCGTCGCCGCAGGTGTCGGATCACCGCTGAGACAGCTTCTACTGCCTCCCGTGGGGTTGGCCGCGCTTCGTAGCGGCGCGACGGCCTGCCAATCAAACCGTCGGGGGGCACGCCAAGCAAATCCGTCGCGATTTTTCCGATCTGGCGGGGCAACATAATTACTCTTATTTTGCCCTGCAAAAAACCTGACGCCTTCCGGCTGGATACCTCGGACCTCGCGCCGGGGTGTCACGCCCGCCACGCCGGCGCCCGCAGGCGGCTGCGGTGCGGCGTCCCCGTCCCGCCGCAGGCCGGGCGAGCGTGAAGGCGAGGGATCGCGCGCTATGCCCGGCGTGACGGACGGCGATCTTGCCCCCCGCGTCGCGGCTTATCGAGTGCAGTGTGACGGCCGGCCGTTGGTCCGCCGCGGGCGCGTGACACGGCGGCGCCGGCGGGCTGCCGTGCTGCCATGCCGTGCCCGATCCTTTGGCCGCGTGCCGGGTCAGGGTGGCCGATAGGTGGATGCCTTGGCCGGTTCCGTGGCCAGTTCGTTGGCCGGTTATGTGGCCGGTTCCGGACCTGGGGCAATGCCTGTCGCCGCCGGGGAAGGCCGCCGAGCGTGGCGCCGCGTGCCCGGGGCGATGTGGCCACTGGTTTGGCCGGTTCATTGGCCGCCTTTGACCGGCGTGCCGGCCGGTTCGTGCCGGGGCTGCCCACCACGGCGATCGCTCGCGCCGGAACTGCATCGCCAAGGGCGCGCGCGCTGGCCCCGGCGCGGGGCGCGCGAATCCGTTTCCAAGTCAACGGGGCAAACCGGTGTTTTACTTGGAAACGCCTCGGGTTCCGGGGGGCAGGGTGGCAGGCCGGTCGTGACATCGCTGGGGCATTGGCCGGTTAGGCCGACGCGGGCGGCCCAGAAGTCTGACGCGGCGGGCGACGACGCTGGCCTTCCCGACGGCGGCCAACTAGGCTAAGGGGACGGGGCCCGGCCTGTCCTCGTGCGGCTCACCTTGCAAACACCCACGGTGAACGGGCTGCACGACGGTGCCTCGACCTCAGTGAGCGGCTGGTCTTCCCCTGGCGTCATGCCCGCTCGTGTCTCTCCTCCGCGCCCCATCCTCCGCCCTGTTCTGCACTGCGGCCACTTCGCGTTTCTGCGCGCGATCGTCCAGGGCTTGTCCGCGCGCGCGATGTGGGAGCGCTATCTGCCCGATGCGGGCGACTATGCGGACGGCCACGCCGTCCACCGGATGACGGGCTTCGTCCGGCGCGAGCTGATGGCGGCGGCGGCCCGGGCCGGGCATTTTGGACGCGCGCATCTGCTGCGGCTGAATCTGGCGCCCGCCGCCGACGGCGGAGCACTTCCCAGTCTGGAGACGTTCGCAGCCACGCACGGGCTCGACGGGTTTGGCGAGGCCGAGCAGCAGGCCCTGTACGACGACCACTACCGCGCGGATCTGGATGTGCAGCGCCGCCGCACGTGCCTACTGCGCCGGCAGCTTCTCGCCATTTACAGTCTGGAAGCGCAACTTTGCACGCCGGTGGCCTTGGGCGACGGTTGCGAGGCCTGGTTCGTCGATACCCTCGCGCAGCGGCTGGCCGACGCCGGCCTCGGCACGCTGGGCGCGCTCCATGCGCGCATGACTGCGTCGCCCGACTGGTGGAAGCCGCTGCGCGGCATCGGCGCCGGCAAGGCTCAGGCCATCCGGCAGTTCATGCAGGCGCACGCGTCAACGCTTGGCCCCCTGCCGGACTGGGAGGCCGGCGCGGCGCCGGACACGGGTGCTGACGCCCCCGACCTGCCCGCTGTCGTGTCGACGCTGGTGCCCCTCGACCGCCTGGTCGTGCCGGCCGCGCTCACCGGAGCGTCGGGGCGTCACCGGGCTCCCCAGGAAACCTGCTTGCTTCACGCCACCAACGATCTGGAAGCGATCCGGGCGTGGATTGCCGCCAAGGCGCCTCCGACGACGCCGGACCATGCCGGGCGGCTCACTTATACCCAGCTTTGTTACCGCAAGGAGGCGGAGCGGTTCGCGTTGTGGTGTGTCGTCGAAAACCAGACGGCACTGTCCTCGGTTGGCATCGAGGACTGCACACGCTATCGCGACTTTCTGCTGGCCCCGCCGGCGCACTGGTGTGGTCCCCGGTCGATCGGGCGCTGGCAAGTCGGGTGGCGCCCGCTGGAAGGGCCGTTGTCGGCCCGCTCCTGCGCCTATGCCCTCTCCGTGTTGAACAATCTTTTTAACTTCTTGGTGAAACAGGGTTATCTGGTGGGCAATCCGTGGGCCGCGGTACAGGCGCCGGGGGTGGTGGGCGCGGGGCTGGACACGGGGCGGGCGCTGACGGCGGCGTTGTGGCACGTGGTCGGTCGGGTCCTCGATGGCCTGCCGGTCACGCTCGCCACCCTGCGCCTGCGCGTGGCCCTGGGCCTGCTGCGGCAAACCGGCATCCGGCTCGCGGAGCTGGTGCAGGCGACCACCGGCCGGCTTGAATGGCTCGCGCTGGCGCAGCCGCCGCTGGCGCCAGACGAAGGCTGGTGGCTGACCGTGACCGGCAAGGGCGGGCGGATCCGCCGCGTCCCAGTCACCGATGACTGGGTCAACGCGCTGGGGGACTATCTGGTGGCGCGGGGGTTGTCCCCCGATCCCGGGCTCGCCGGCGATATTCCGTTGATCGGTTCGGCCGCCGAGGGAGCGCCGGCGACGGCGGGGATATCACGCAATGTCTTTCACAAACAGGTGAAACGATTTTTTGAGCGCTGCGCCCGCGAGCTGGACGCTACCGATCCGCGCGGCGCGGCCCGGCTGCGGGCCGCAAGCACGCACTGGCTGCGCCACACGGCGATTTCCGAAGCGCTGGCGCGGGGGGCGCCGGTGGAAATTGTGCAAGCCAATGCGGGGCACGTCAGTCTGGCTACCACCACGCGGTACGTGCAGGTGCAGGACGCGCGCCGCGCGCGCGCCATGCGTGGGGTTTGGGAATCGCATTGATCGGCCGCACGCGGGCGAATGGCGCGAAGCCTGCAGCCGGCGGGGCGCTCGGCGGGTCCCGCAGCGTCCGGCCTTGGACACGTTTGCGGTAACAACGTCCTCTCGGCGAAGGCACGGGAACGCATGAGAACGGGTAAAGGCGGTCGGAGTGTGGCGAATGCCCGACGAAAAGGCGGGATGTCGCATTAATGAGACGCCCTCACTCAGAGGGGTTGCGATGCGTAAATGTGTCGTTTGCAGTACTTATTCAGCATGAGACGAGCGCTTTCCCGCGCCTTGGTTTCAGCCTAATCCGAAATTTAAATGATTACAAATCATTTAAATTCGGGAGTGCGTAATAGGTATCTCACGCGATTTCGCGATCGATTGTTTATATCAACAAAATGGTTCGCAGTTCATGCCATTATTTCCATTATAGAAACAAATCGGGAATTGACGCCTCGACGCCGGTGGCTATCCTCGCTCTCTATCGGCCCAGGAACCGGCCCATGGCGAGAGAGGAAAACATGCAAGCAAGGGACTCCATCATGCTGCAGGCGTTCGGCGCGATCCGCCGGTGGAAAGATCGGTGTCTGCTCGGGCAAAGGAAGGCCCCCTGTGCGGCCGCCCCCCCACCTGAGGTCGTCCAGATCGATTCGTCTCAAAGCGACCTCCTTTTAGTCCAGACACCCAAGTGGTGGCAGAGGGCGTATCGGAAGCCCACCGTGTCGCGGCCGGTGATTACGCTAGTGACGTGTCGCTACACGGGGACCGTGCTCCACTGGAGTGTGAGGATGCCCCCAAACACCAACGAGAGCCGCCACCAGGACGGGGTGTAGCGACATGGCGCGCCGCTATCTGAATATCGGGCCAAGCACGTTCGAACGGTTACTGAAGGAGGGGCGGGGGCGAGGTAGCGGTGCCAGTTACAAGCCGTGGCGAGAAATCCATGAGTATTCATCCCGTGGGCGCAAGCAGATCACCTCCTGTGCGCTGACGGGGTTTCGCGCCCACCATCTTTTCACCGACCTCGAGTGGTACGCATTCCTGGACGCCTGGTGGGATTGCACGGTGACCGACATCCGTGAGCAGGTTCCGCTGCTGCCGCTGGCGGACACGTTGGGTATCGCGACGTTGCTCAAGATTGAGCATCCGTTCAATCGGAAGGTCAAGTTCCCGATCCCGCAGGTGCTCGATCTGCTGATCACGACCACCAGTGGACTCAAGGCGTGGTCCGTCATGACCGATTCGACCTGGGAGGCCCCCCGCGTGCAGGAGAAGCACGAGCTCGCGAAGCGCTACTGGGCCGACCGCAATATTCCACTGGAGCGCATCCTCGGTTCAGCGCTGCCTAAGCAGCGGGCGGAGAACCTCGACTGGATCTACGCCCAGAGACGGGAAAAGGGGGCGAAGCCCTATGTGCCCGGACAGCATGCAACCTACGACGCGATCCTCGACGTGGTGACGCGTCACGGCATATGTCTGGCGGCGGAGGTGGCGAGACATATCGAATCCCGACGAAGCATGAGGCGCGGTGAGGGAATGGAAGCGATCCGCTATCTGCTCGCCGAGCGATGGCTGGTGACCGACGTCAACACTGGTGTTCTCAAGCAACAATGCCTGATCGCGACCCCAACGAATCCGTTGTAGCCGAACCCTTGCCCGTGATCGTCGACGCCATGCTCTTTCGCAGTCGGCACGACATTGCGGCGCAAACCTATCGCGTCGTGTGGACCGGGCGCGGATCGCTGTTCACCTTCTTTGTCCCTCTGCATGAGAAGCCGAAGGATGCGGAGTGGCCGCTGCATGCATCGACGACCTCGTTGCGGGAACGGCTCGCCCCCGGCTACAAACAAGAAGATGCGCTGTCCAAGGTGGGCACCGCGCCCCCTGCGGGCAAGAGTGAGCCGCTTAGTCCGGACGCGAAGAAGCGCAAGAAATGGATTGCGCCCCTCGTGACGGATCCTGACCTGCTGTTCCAGCTCCTCGGCCCCGAGCGGGGCCGGCTCATCGAAGCGCGCGCCAAAGAGCTGACGGCATCCGGAGACAAGGTCTCACGTCAAACGTTGGGGGACTGGATACGGCGGTACTTGCATGCGGGGTTCGATTTCGCTGCCATGGAAGAAATGAAGGGAAGCCGTGGCGGCACCGGAAAGCCGCGCAACTACAAGCCGGGCCGACCCCGAACCGTCAAGGCGGGTACGGGTACCCCGGTAAATGAGGACACGCTGCCCATCCTGCTGGCGGCCGAGGATATCCGCGATGCCGAGCGGTGCTCCCTGACGTCGGCCCTCAAGAAGGCGAACGATCTGCATTGCCCGGACTGGCCTCCAGAGGAACTGCTCACGGACCGGCAATATCAACACTGGCGGAACAAGACATATTCGTTCAGTGTGCGGACCCGCAAGCGGGTGGGCTCTCAGGAGTACAACCTCAACTATCGACGCTTCGATGGCACGGTCGAGGTGGATGGGCCGGGGGCACGATTTCAAATCGACGCCACGGTCGCGGACGTCTATTTGGTATCGATGCTTGATCGCACGCGGGTGGTGGGCCGGCCCACCCTTTACTTTGTCTCCGATACATACTCGCGAATGATCGTGGGCTTCCGTGCGAGCTTCGCACCGGCTTCCTATTTTGGTGCGGCATTGGCCTTGGAATCCGTCGTGCAGTCCAAGGTGGCGCTATGTCAGCAGTACGGGATCCCCATCTGCGAGGCGGATTGGCCCGCGCACTATCTGCCGGCGCGCATCCAGGGCGACGGCGGTGGGGACGTGACGGCAAAGAGCTGGAAGTATCTTTCCGATAACCATAATGTGAACTGGGAAACCGCGCCCCCGTTCCGGGGCGATTGGAAGAGCGTGGTGGAAGGGGCGTTCAACTTCGTCCCTACCATGTGGGGCGAATTTTTGCCTGGCCACATCGAAAAGGACTACCAGAAGCGCGGGGGCCCTAACTACAAGCTGGACGCCAAGCTGACGCTCCCCGGTTTCCGGAAATGGTGCTTATGCAACATTCTCAAATTCATCCACCGACCCATCGAGAGGCGCTTGCAATCCCCGGGGATGCTGCGTGAAAAGATCGCGCCGACCCCGGTGGAGTGGTGGAACTATGGCGTCGAATCGGGCAATTCGAGCCTGAAGCTGGTCAATCCCGATGACCTGCGCGCATCGATCTATCCACGGGTCGAAGCGACGGTGACGCATCGCGGCATCGAATTCCTGCACAGGTGCTATGAAACGCCATTGGCCCTGCAACAGGAATGGTTTGAGAAAGCACGCCCCAGGACCTTCAAAGTGACGATGGCATACGACCATGACGATCCCAGAGAAGCGTATGTGATTCACCCTAACAGGCCGCCCGAAAAAACCACGCTCAGAAAAACGGGAGCGCAGTGGCACTTTGCCATCAGTGAGTCGGAGATGAAGTGCTTCGATTTGGATGCCGCGCGAAACCTCAACGACGCCAAGGACGACTATGTTGCGACACGACGTCGGTTCGACAAGGCGGCGGCCGATGTGCTGGCCGAGGAAAAAGCCCTGCATGCGGAGGCGATGCGGGAGGCCGGACGCAAGAAAGTGAATGTAGCTGACATGAACGGCGCTGTTCGCGATGAGCGGGCGGCAGACAGCGCGTTTCGGACCGGATATGTCCCCTTGGACGAGACCGCAGGCAGTCCTTCAAGCCCCTCTGATACTCCGCTTCATGCGGAGTCGCCGAAACCTCGCGGGCGTGATACCGATGGTCAAAGCGCGTTGCGGGCACTCCGCGAGGCCTCTCGCCGACGTGCAGGAAAATCTTAGCCTGAGGAGCATCACGATGCGACGACGCAATAGTTCCTTCAATCCCATCCAAGGAACAAAGCGAAAACTCGGAAGAAAAACTATAACGGTTCGCGCAGTCTATACCCCCTCTTCCGTTGCAGAATACAAAGGGAACATCTTGATCGAGTGTTTGCCCCCATTTTTTGAGACGGAGCCGCCGATCGAAAGGTTGGCGGTTCGGCCCCCTTATGATGCGTCGGAACGCCATGCGTCGTTTCTCCATCGATTCGCCGCGCTCGATCGCATCAAGCTGATGCTCGAGACCATGACGTGGCACATCAGCGTGATGTACCAGATCATGCGAAATCTCTATTCCGGATACGTGCCACGCAATCCATTGGCGGATAAGCAGGCGGAGAGCCAGGCCCTATACGAACGCATCATGGCGTCCAAGAAGATGGAAGCCCATGGAGAGGTCGAAGCAGCGCACGCGCCGATGTTTGGCTTATTGGGTGGGTCTGCGATGGGAAAGAGCACAGTTGTCAACCGCATTCTGAGCTTTCTTCCCCAAATAATCCTGCACGATCAGCACAACAACCTCCTACAGCTCGTGTGGCTCAAAGTCGATTGCACCACCAAAGGCAGCATCAACACACTGCTGCTCTGGATTGTTCAGGAAGCCGATCGGGTACTGGATAGCGATTACGAGGCTAGACTTTCCAGTCGTCCCACCTATGGTGAGTTGGCTGCGGTCGTGCTCACAATCTTTCACACTCACAAGCTTGGCCTGCTGGTTTTGGACGAAATCCAGAATGTGGTGCTGACCGGTACGGGAGTGTCAAAAGAAAATTTCTTTACAGGTTTCCCTAACTTCGGTGGCGTGCCAATCATGTATGTCGGGTTGCACGAAACACTCCATCATATCCCGGCGGAAATGCACACCACTCGCCGCATGGTAGACGACGGTGGAACGATTCTAGGTGTACAAATGACCGAGGACGAATGGGACGATTATCTGGGAACGCTTGTGGAGTATCAGTGGACCAAGGAAGTCGCCGCGCTGGAGGAGGTGAAAGAAACACTGACAAACATCACGCAACGGATTCCGGGGATTTCCTCGCGCTTGTGGCAGATTTGCCAGGCAAGAGTGATCGAGGCAGAGGCAATTTACGAGTACTATCTGTAGTGGTCAAGTAATTTCGGACAGGCAGATAGGTTCTTTCACTGACGATTTCGCCTCGTAGGCAGTGGGCGTCAGATACCCCAGGGTTGAGTGCAAGCGCACCGGGTTG
>NZ_CAJPUY010000046.1 GCF_905397275.1 Cupriavidus yeoncheonensis
GACGTCCTGCCAGCAGCCCACCGTGCGCAGCAATTTGCGTATCCGGTCGCGATGCTGCATTACTTCCTTTTGTAGCTCGCCCCGGTCCCGTACGAGATGGCGTTGCGCTTCAGCTTCGATGCTTGGCACCCGTATCACATGCATGCGGTCGTATTCGCCGCGCAACCAGGCAAGCAGGCACATCATTAGCCTGATCACGTCGAGCCGGTCGGTTTTGACTCGCCTTGCGTGACGCTCGACCGGGATGCTGGCGGGGTCGCAGATTAGGGGCTCATAGCCGAGCTTCGACAGGGCCCGCGCTATCCAGAAACCGTCCTGGCCTGCTTCGTACAGCACGACCGTGCGCACATGGGACGCAAGGCCCCATCTCGACTTGATCTCCTCGATCTGCTGCACCACTTGCTCTAGGCGACATGCGGCAGAATTAGCCGAAACCGTGTGGATTGCGGGTTTCTCGCGTTTGCCATCATGCACGCCGATCTTCCAGGATCCGCCCGATAGCTCAAGTGCTACAGCCAAGAATTCGCCTGCCGGTCTAAAATCTTCGATACGGGTCGGTTGCATGATGTGGTCTCCAAAGTAAGACTCGAACCTTCACTTTAGGACCGCTCTGCGAAGTTGCCGACCCGTCCTCATACATAGGATCTAGTCCACCCGGACAAGCGCCGGCGGATAGGCATTGCCGTTCGCGACCTCGGCATCCGGGCCGTAGTAGCGGAACGTCAGGTTGTAGCGGCTCCCGGCGGGAGTCGGCAGCCAGTTCGATCGCGGCGTACCCGACGGCAGCGTGGAAGCGTAGACGATTGTCAGCGAGCCGTCCGCGTTGTACTTCAGCGCCGACTCCTTGTTCAGCAGAAATCGGCTGATCGGATTCGGAATGACCTTGAAGTCCTGCGCATCGACCGCTATCACCGACCAGAAGTACCGCGCATGCTTCGACGGCAGCGCCGCGGCCGGGAACGTCTGGGAATACACCTGCCCGCCATCGAGCCCGCGGTTGCCGAAGTAGGTCACCTCGGCGCTGTTGTTCGCCCAGATACCGACCAGGGCTACGGCCGTCCGCGTCTTGTAGTCGTTGCCGTAGTTGCCGACAATCGACGGCCGGACCCAGCCGTTGCGGACCGTGCCCAGGTTCCGGATCTGAGCCTGGAGCGCCTGCCAGGCCTGCTCGCGGATCGTGCGATCGACGCGTGCACGTCCTTCGGCACCCGATCGTGCCAAGGCGGCGACGGAAGCCACCTGCGCGCGAACCGCCACCATGCCTGGATGGATATCGGGCTCGCCGCGGAGGATGGCATCCGTCCAGTCGAATACCTCGGCAGCAGGCAGGTTCTTGTTGGTGAAGACCGGCACCTCGATCGGCGGATCGATCTTCGGCTGTCCCAGTGGCGTCAGCTTGAACCGCCGCTGAAGGCGTGCAGCGCCGGCAGGGTCCGCACCCAGCTCGATACGAGCCAGCACGCGGAAGGTCTTGCCCGGCAGATCGATGCGTTGCAGGCCCGCCGGCACACTGACGGCTGCCCCCTTGAGGCAGAGCGCATAGCTGCCATCGGGATGCGACGGATAGGTGCGTTCGTTGATATTGAGGACGGTCTCGCCCCAGCCGTCAAGCATGTGCCAGGTGTAATACCGCCCATTCACCTTGGGCATGTCGAGCCGTACGCACGTCTTTTCGTCAACCGCCACCCAAGCTTCGGAATAGGCGACATCCAGGTTCGGATTCGCCCACGCCACGCCGCCGGGCTCGCGGTAGACGAGCTGGTTCCACTGGAATCCGTCCCGCTCGAAGTCGAGCCGCTGCTGGCGGAGAATCAGCACGCGGCCCAGCAGGTAGAGGTAGGCATCGGTGATCTGCCGGTCCGTCGGCGCGGCGGCCTGTTGCTGTTGGACGGACGGCTCGCCTGCGCCACCACCCTGCGGCGCGGACGGCGCCGTGCAGGCCGCCAGCATGAACAGCGCGGCACCCGCGGTTGCTGTCGCACGCAAGGCCTTCATCGGTCGTCTCTTCATTGCGCGCAATAGCCGCCGTCGACTATCAGGCTCGTACCCACGACGAACGATGCATCGTCGCTCGCGAGAAACAGCACGGCCTTTGCGACCTCAGCGGCCTGTCCCAGGCGGCCGACCGGATGCGCCGCCACGAGGCGCGCGCGCGCTTCTCCGCTGGCCCGCTCGATCAGCGGTGTTGCCACAAAGCCGGGGCATACCGCGTTGACGCGTATGCCGTCCTTCGCATAGGCGACGCCAAGCGAGCGCGTCAGGTTGACCACGCCGCCCTTTGCCGCGTTGTACGACGCGGCACCCGGCATGCCGACATGGCCGAGTATCGACGCCATGTTGACGACTGCGCCACCGCTGCCCTGCTTCTTCATCTGCACGATGGCAAGCTTGTTGCTCAGGAAGACGCCAGTCAGGTTGACGTCGATCATCTGCTGCCATTGCTCGACACTGACGTCCTCGACCGGTGCGGACGGATGCGCGATGCCGGCATTGGCCACCATGATGTCGAGCCGTCCGAAGCGGTTCACGGTGTCATCGATGAGCCTGCGTGTGTCGTCCTCCCGGGACACGTCGACTTCACTGTAGTGCGCGGCAAAGCCGCTTGCGCCCAGTTCACGCGCGAGCTTCTCGCCGAGTGCCGAGCGGTCGGCGATGACCACGCTGGCGCCTTCCGATGCAAACAGCCGGACCGTTGCCTCGCCAATACCGCTGGCACCGCCCGTTACGATGGCGACCTTGTCCTTGAGCTTCATGTCGATGCCCTCCATTCAGTCTGTGGTTGTGGCTATGCCGCCGTGAATCCGCCGTCCAGCACGAGTTCGGCACCGTTCATGTAGGACGACTCGTCCGAAGCGAGGAACAGTGCGAGGCCGCCGACTTCATCCGCTGTGCCCAGTCGCCCCATCGGCGACATGACCTGGCCGAGGTCCTGCTTGCTGCGTCCCGCCGTGCCCGAAGCGTAGTCCGCCATCGCCGTATCGATGAGCCCGGGATGGATCGAGTTGACCCTTACGCCCCGGGCAGCGAACTCCAACGCAGCAGCCTTGGTCATGGCGCGCACGGCGCCCTTGCTGGCGCTGTACATCGCGGACCGGGGCGAGCCGACCAGCCCGGCAACCGACGACACGTTGATGACCGAGCCCTTGCCCGCGCGCGCCATCAGTGGCATGACGTGCTTCATACCGAGGAGCACGCCCGTGACGTTGATCGCCATCAGGCGGTTCCATTCATCCAGCGTGGTTTCGACAAGCGGCTTGAGCAGAAAGATGCCCGCATTGTTGAAGAGCACGTCCACCGTACCGAACGCCTCGACCGCAGCGCCGACGACCTGCGTCCACTGCGTTTCGCAGCCCACGTCGTGCGCCAGCGCCACGGCGCGCCCGCCGGCTGCGTTGATCGTGTCGGCGACTTCCTGCGCGCCGTCGCGGTGGATGTCGGTCACCACGATGCTTGCGCCTTCGCGCGCGAAACCAAGCGCGGTAGCGCGGCCGATGCCGCCCGCCGCACCGGTGATGATTGCAGCCTTGCCTTGCAGTCGCATGTCAGTACCTGTCCGGGATGTAGCGGGATTGCTGGTCGAGCGCCATGTCGATCTCTCTCCTCAGGCCTGCAGGAAGCCGTCGTAGGCGTTCGCCGCCACGCGGTCGCAGATGTCCCGGTAGACGCTGATGCCAGCGAGGTAGATCGGGAAGCTCATCTTCTTGCCTTCGACGTTTGAGCCGTTGTACCAGGACTCGCCTTTCGGAAAGAGCGTGGCGTCGGCCACTTCATGGCAATGCTTGCTCCAGGCTTCTTCCGACTGCGGCTTCGCCTCGATGACGCCGATGCCGTTCGCCTCCATGTGCCGGATGCAGGCGTCGATCCATTCCACATGCTGTTCGATCGACCAGACCATGTTGGAAAGCACCGACGGGCTTTGCGGTCCGGTGATCGTGAACATGTTGGGAAAACCGGCAGTGGCGAGGCCGAGGTAGGTGCGGATGCGCTCGCCGTCGGCCCACTTGTCGCGCAGCGTCACGCCGTCGCGGCCTCGGATGTCGATCTTGAACAGCGCGCCGGTCATCGCGTCGTAGCCGGTGGCGAAGACGACTGCGTCGAGCGGATACTCTGCGTCGCGGGTGCGCAGGCCAGTGGGCGTGAAGTTCGCGATCGGGTCGGCCTTTACGTCGACGAGCGTCACGTTGTCGCGGTTGTAGGTCTCGAAGTAGCCGGTATCCATGACCGGACGCTTCACGCCGTACAGGTATGTCGGCGTGAGCTTGGCGGCGATCTTCGGATCCTTCACGATCTCGCGGATCTTGCCGCGGATGAATTCGCACACAGTCTCGTTGGCGCTCGCGTCCGTGACGAGATCCTTGTACAGGCCGTGCATCCAGCCGCCTTCGGTCCATGCCTGCTCGTAGCGCTGCAGGCGCTGCACTTCGGAATCCTCGAACGCGGAGCGGTCGCCGCGCGGCCGGGTTGTGGTGCCGCCCCACGACTTCAGCACCGTGGCGTGCAGCGCCGGATAGTTGGCCTTGACCCCATCGACATATGCGCGGTCGTAAGGATGATTGGCGGCCGGCGTGCTGTATTGCGCCGTGCGCTGGAACACGTACAGGTGTTCCGCCTGCGCGGCGATTTGCGGGATGGCCTGCACGCCGCTCGACCCGGTGCCGATCACGCCAACGCGCTTGCCCGCGAAGCTGACCGGCTGGTGCGGCCACGTGCCCGTGTGGTACTGCGCGCCGCCGAATTGCTCCAGCCCCTTGAAGGCGGGCGTGCTCGACGACGACAGGCAGCCGACGCCAGAAATGAAGTACTTCGCCGTGACCTCGCGGCCGTCGTCGGTCCGCACGCGCCACTTGCCGACCGCTTCGTCGAAGTGCGCGGAGACGACGCGCGTGCGGAATTGCACGTCACGACGCAGATCGAAGCGGTCCGCCACGTGGTTCAGGTAGGACAGGATTTCCGGCTGCTCCGCGTAGCGGCTCGACCACGTCCAGTCCTGCAGCAGTTCCTTCGAGAACGTGAAGTTGTAGTAGATACTCTCGACATCGCAGCGGGCGCCCGGATAGCGGTTCCAGTACCACACGCCACCCACGTCATTGCCGACCTCGTACACCCGCGCTGAGAGGCCCGCCTCGCGCAGGCGATGCAGCATGTATAGGCCCGAAAATCCGGCGCCGACCACAATGGCGTCGTAGTTGTCCATCTCACTGTCTCCTTCATTCTTTTCGACCGGCACCCGACGCGGGGCCGAAACACGTCGTCTGGTTTTTTCATGCTCGCATCGGCTGTGGGGGGTGTCCAATTCAACTTTTTCCGTGGCATTCCTGAAAGTCATACCGCCCGCGGACCGGGTTGATCCCCAGAGACGCGCGGGCGCCGCGCGTGGCAGAATCAGCGCCTGTCGGCGACCGGTATGAGGGAGAAAAGAGAATGGACGCGCGTCTGAAGCAGGCTGTCGCCGTGGGCAGGTTCGGCTCGTTCTCGAAGGCAGCGGAAGCGGTGAATGTGACGCAGTCGGCCGTCACCAAGAGTGTGGCCGAGCTGGAGCGACGCGTCGGCTTCCCGATCTTCCTGCGCACGTCGCGGGGCGTAGTGCCGACCAGCGAAGGGCGTGCCTTCCTTGAGCGCGCCACGCGCCTGCTCGCGGATGCAGACGAGCTGCTGAGCGAAGCGAGCCGCACGGACCCGTTCAGCGGTAGCCTGCGCATCGGCATCTTCCCGCCCACGTTCGAGTGGATGCTTGCGAAGCCGCTGGAAGTGCTGGTGCGGCGTCATCCGCGGCTGCTGCTCGACATCACGTCCGGCGCGAAGGAACGCGGCGTGCAACTGCTCGACCAGGGCGATATCGACGTGGCCATCGGGCTCGCCTCCACGTTCTCGGACAAGGCGCGTTTCCGCGTCGAGCCCGTCGCCACCATTGCCGCCGCGCTCTTCGTGCGGCGCGGGCATCCGCTGCACGCACTCGCCGCACCGGCAGCGGAAGACATGGCGCGCTATGACATGGTGCTCCCCACGCAGATCTGGGACCTGTCGCTCTATCCCATCCTCAGCCGGATCTACGGCCACGCGGAGCCGAACCGCGTCCATCGCATCGAGAATTTCTCGCTGCAATGCAAGGTCATCGAAAACACCGACGCGTTCGGCGTCGTCGACCTGGAGATCACGAAGACGGAGTATTTCCAGTCGCGCTTCGCCGTCGTGCCCGGCATGAAGGCGCCTGCCACTGCGGGCATCGTCTGCGCGATGCGCGACCAATGGACGCCCAAGCCGGCCGTGGGCGCGCTGGTCGGCATCCTGCAGCAGGTGCATGCCGAGGGCCTGCTGAACAGCGACATCCAAAGCCGGTTGTTCGGGCACGAATGCGCGGCGTTGCCATTGGAGGACACGCCGCGCCAACGTTGATCGCTGGATTGTGCGCAGTCGTGCCTTGCACACCGTCGCATAAGTCCCGCTGCGCTGGTGGTTTCTCCCAGCCCCCCGTCTTGCCTGTTGCATGCGCCGCGCCACATCGCGAAAAATTGCCGCGCCAAGAGACCAGGGGGCAAAGACACATGCAGCGCGAATTCGACTTCATCGTCATCGGGGCCGGCTCCGCCGGCTGTGCCGTGGCCGCGCGGCTGGCCGACTGCAACGCCGGCACGGTCGCGCTGCAGGATGCGGGCGGCCACGATTTCCATCCGGGCCCCGCGCATCCTCGACCAACAACCGCTCGCGCGACTCGGTCCGACGCCGCACAACTACGCCGGCCTGCGGTTCGACGGCACCGATGACGAAGCCGCCCGTGCCTTCATCCGCGCGACGACCGACATCATCTGCCATCCGGTCGGCACCTGCCGCATGGGCGGCGATGCCGGCTCGGTGGTCGATCCGCAACTGCGCGTGCGTGGCGTGGAAGGTTTGCGTGTCGCGGACGCCTCGGTCATGCCGACTCTGATCGGCGGCAACACCAACGCGACCGCCATCATGATTGGCGAGAAGGCGGCGGACCTCGTGCGGGGGATCGGGGGAGTGGGGGTAGCCAGTGCGCAGGGGGAGCGTGCTGTTGCGATGGATGAGGCAGTGGCGACGGGGAACAGATAGGCGTTGCCGGTGTGCATATGGATCGGTCAGGAATTCGTCGTGGCTTGAAATTCAAGGAGGATCCGGCGACAGCTTCCGGGGAGATCCAGTCATATGGCGCCTCCCGCGCGACTGGCTCAAAATGGCCGAGCCCCGCCGGCCAGGTTAGGGTGCCGAATTGTGCCCCGGGACCCGTGCCTCCAATCCAATTAGCTTTTAAGAACGTTACCATCGTGCATTCGGGCGAGCATTGCGGCGTGACCGAGCCGTGCTGCTGTTCGCAAGAGGCATTTCCCGAGCGCAACACCGGGTGCCCAAGAGTGGCGGATCGACGAGAACTGAATCAAGATCGAGGGCGAGTGGAAATTCCTGTGCCGCGCCTCGACATGAGCGCAGTACTGCAAGCCGACAATATGACTTGGGGAGCTGGGGTAATGGGAAGCACTTATGCAGTCGCGGCGGCGGCAGTGGCCTTCGTGGGCAGTCACTTTCTCTTGTCCCATCCGCTCCGCGGGCGGCTGGTCCGCGTAATTGGCGAGGCGGGGTTTCTGGGCTTCTATTCGTTGGTTGCGGCCTTGACGCTCGGGTGGATGGTGATGGCCTACGGAAAGGCACCCCTTTCGGCACCACTATGGCCGGTAGGGAACGCGCTCTGGGCGGTTGTGACCGTGTTCATGCTGATTGCGTCGATCCTCCTGATGGGCTCTTTGATCCGCAACCCGGCGTTTCCGACAGGCGGCCGGCCCGGCTCGTTCCCCGAAGCGGCGCGCGGCGTGTATGCGGTGACGCGCCACCCTATGATGTGGTCGTTCGCACTGTGGGGGGTGTGCCACGTCGCAGTGTTTCCGGTAGCCAAGAGCATCATAGTCGGAGCGGCTATAGTCGTCCTCGCACTCGTTGGCGCCGCATTGCAGGACCGGAAGAAGGAGCGGATCCAGCCAGATCTCTGGCCCGCATGGGAGTCGAAGACGAGCTACTTGCCATTCGCGGCGATTGTCGCCGGCCGTGCCCGGCTGGGCGGCTTCGGCTTGCATGCACTTCTGGGCGGCCTGGTCGTCTGGCTCGTAGCGACTTGGGCACATACCCCAGTCACGGGTCGGGCGGCGGGCATCTGGCATTGGCTGTAGTTGCAGGACGAACCGTTACGCCATGGAACAGTAGCGAGTCGCCAGTAACCGAATCGCCTTGATGACAGACTTGCCCGGTCTGGATCATTCGAACGACTCTAGCCAGTGCCCTCCGTTTGGACCGGCACGCGACGGCCATTTGCGAGAGCCGATCGATACCGTGCCCGTCCCATTTCCGCCATTGAGCCTTGTCTTGCCAAATGTACGCGTATGGCGGATCTACGACCCTTCACCGAATACCAATTTACGGCCGGTGGCAGGTGCGGATTAAGCCAATCAATGCAACGGATTGATCAGCCGACACCACAAGGTGTCGCCGACACTGGGCCGGGCAAGATCAAGCCACCTCTGGGCTGCGGCATCGGGAACTCAACGAGTTGAGGGTCATCGTCGGTAATGTCGCCGACCGGGCGCCGCGTGAGGATCCAGCGTCGGTTCATTTCCGTAATAGGTGTCTCTCCAAAGTGTTCTCCTGATGCTATGCCGGGAACCGTGCGTTGATATCCGGTTGCCGCGATGCGGTTCCTGACTCAGTCTTCCAGCGCGCCATATACGACGTTGCGCAGTAATGCCCGGTACCGGACGCGTGTTGCCAGGTCGTTTTCCTGCAGCATCAGGATGGCGGACAGTTGTTCCCGCGGGTCTGCCCAGAAATAAGTGCCAAGCGCGCCGCCCCAGTAGAAGTCGCCGAGGGAGCCTGGCACCGGGGACAGTCCCTGGCTGGTCCGGACGCCCACCGCCAGGCCATGGCCCTGGCCCATTTCTGGCAACGGCGCGTTGATGCCTAGCCCTTTCGTCGAACTGCCGTAGCCCGTACCCGGCGGCAAATGGTCGTCTAGCATGAGGTCGACGCTCTTGCGCGACAGCAGCCGCACGCCATCGAGCACGCCGCGGTTCAGCAGCATCTGGCAGAACCGGGCGTAGTCGCCGGCAGTGGACAGCAGGCCAGCGCCCCCAGAATGCCACCGGGGCGGGTTGTCATTGTCATAGTCAAACAGTGCGCTGGGCGCCCCGCGGAATGGCAACGCCAGGCCTGCACCGTCCTGACCCATCATCCGGAAGCCAGTCGCATGCATGCCCAGTGGTTGCGTCACGCGGCAAGCGATCAAGCGATCGAGCTCCATGCCGGAGATAACTTCAAGAATGCGGCCCAGCACGTCCGTCGACATTCCGTACTCGAACACCTCACCTGGCTGGCATTGCAGGGGAATGGTCGACAGCTTTGTAATCATCTAGGCGTTGGTCTGCATGGGATCCATGAGGCCATTTGCGCGATACTGGCGCTGCACCAGCGAATCCCCAAATTGCCCGTAGGTCAGGCCGGAGGTGTGCCGGAACAGGTCGTGAACCGTCATGGCGCGCCGCACAGGCTCAAGCTTGAGTTGGCGCTTCCCAGTGCCGGCATTGGTTGACTCGACTCCAACCTGCAGGCGGGCAAACTCGGGGATGAAACGTTCGACCGGATCGGTCAGGGCCAGTCGGCCTTCTTCCATCAGCATCAGCGCCGCCACGCCGACGACTGGCCGCGTCATCGCGGCAATGCGGAATACCGAATGCCGCAGCATTGGACGAGGCGATTCACCCGCATCTTCGAAGCCGATGGCCTCGTGCCAGGCAATCCGGCCATTTCGCGCCAACAGCACAACAGCTCCAGGGATCTTGCACCGATCGACATCGGCATTGAGCACTGACGCGATGACCTGCAGGCGCCGCGCGCAGAGTCCGACCTCTTCAGGGGTTTCGGCATGCTCCAGATAGCAGGGTGCGAGATGCAATGCATGCTCCTTCATGTTTCGACGACGGTTCACAATGCCGCGAGACTCGTGAACCGGGGCAGGCGAGGTCCGGCGATTGATCGTTGGCGTGATGGCCCGTGACGATTCGGGCTTTTTGGCCGTGCTTTGCTTGAACCGTGACAGCCCCGACGGAAGCAGGCATATGCGATCGCATGCCATGGTCGGGGTCCTCTCGTGAAGGGAGACTGAAGGCCCGGCCCCCGGGCGTGAGGCCCCCGAACAGCGCAGATCAGGGCTGGATATGGTTAGCCTTGACAATGCCGGCGTTGCGATCAAATTCAGTACGCAGGGCCTGGCTGAGTTGAGCAGCGGACTGGGCCGGTATCCTCTCAAAGCCGAGCCCCAGAATCTGTTCCTGCACCTTGGGTGAAGATGCTGCCTTGTTGACGGCCGCCTGAATCTTCTGGACCACGTCTGCCGGCACCTTGGGCGATGCGAACACGCCATACCAGTTGTTGAAGTCGATGTCCGGATATCCCAGTTCGGCAAACGTCGGCACCTGCGGCAGTAGCGGCGACCGTTCCTTTGCGGCCAGCGCATAGGCCTTCAGCTTGCCTGCCTTCAGGTATGGCAGCGAGGTCACCATGCCGTCATACATCACGGTAATCTGCCCGCCCATTACCTGTGTCAGCGCCGGCGGCGAGCCCGCAAACGGCAAGTGCTGGAGGTCCATTCCGGTCCTCTGGTTCATCATCAGGCCGGCATAGTGGGACACCGTGCCGGTGCTGTATGAAGCAAAACTCAGTTCGCCTGGATGGGCCTTCACATAGCCGACCAGGCTCGGCAGGTCATTGGGCGGCAGTGCCGTCGACCCGACCATTATCAGGGTCGACTTGGCCACGGCGACCACGGGCTTCACATCCTCCATTGGGTTAAAGGAGACCTTCATCACATGTGGGATCTCCGTGAGCACATTCTCGGACGAGAACAAGATGGTCTGGCCGTCGGGCGGTGCCGCCATCATTGCGTTGATGGCGATTGCCCCGCCGGCACCGGGCTTGTTGTCGACCACCACGGTCTGGCCCAGGTTTGCCGCAAGCTGTTCGGACAGCAAGCGGGCCATCACATCCATGGTCCCGCCGGGGGGCGCAGGAACCAGCATCCGGATGGGCTTGTCATTCCACGCCATGGCCGCGGGCATGGCCAGGGTCAGGGCAACGCAGACGGCGGCGCGGCGCGCGCGCGAGAGGACAAGGCGGACTGGCATGTGTGTCTCCGTAAGCAGAATGCAAGAAGTCTGTGGGCTCGGCTCTTCAGGCTTGGGCGAATAGCAGATAGTTCGCACCGCTTGCGTCCCCCCGCAGGAACTCGGTGCGGGTTCTAAAGTACCGGACAATGGCAAGCCGCAGCTTGACAATCGGGGTCATTTTTCCGGGGCTGACAAATGCCAACCTCGCACGCAGATGTTCTGCACGCGTAGGCGGGTTAGATCCCGGGCGCGGAGCTTACTGTCAATGGCAAACTTGAACATCGCCAGTTCACGAACGTTGCAGGATCTGACTCCCCAGACTGCCACTGCCACTGCCACTGCCACTGCCACTGCCACTGCCGATGGCCTAACCAGCCTCCAGCCGGAGAATCGCGTGGGGCATCCGTCCCGTCTGCAGGGACTTCGACCTCCCAGTAGCGAGCACCCGACATATGACTGGACCGGGACCACTGCTGATCGCGAAGCGAGAGGCGTCTACTTCACGAGTCCAGCCAGATGCGTGTGTTGCCGCAACGCAGACCAATGGATTTCCCTAGATTCTCCAATCTCCGAAGGCTGCTGACCCCAGATGTCAATCAGCCGCGTACCGCGTGTTCAATACTCTGCTCACACGCCGTGAGCGTTCTGACGTGCCTAAACGCTTCGTCCAGGCCAGATGATCGAGCCCGCGCGCGGACGGCATCAGCGTGGCCAGTGCCATCCACAATGACGGTGCCTTCGCAGCCTGGCGCCAGGCCACTTGAATCCCATTAACCCATTGCAACGCAAAGCGAGACTGATTCCCTGCATCCCGAAAGCATGGACAAGTTCGTCATCACCGTGGCCTCGAACGGCCCTGAGTGGATGCCCGAGGATTGCCTGTTGACTCGGATCCCCGGCCTGCAGTCGGGAGAAAAATCTTTAAGAGGTACCTATGACGAAAATGAACCGACGCTGGATCCTCAGGCAGCGCCCGGTCGGCGACATCGCCGACGATGATCTTCAACTCGTTGAGTCGCCGATGCCGGAGCCCGGAGATGGCGAGATGCTGGTGCGCAACGTCTACCTCATGGTGGCGCCTACCAATCGCGTCTGGATGAGCCAGATCGACCAGTACATGGCACCCGTGGCCCTTGGCGAAGTGATGCGCGGCGTTACCATGGGCGTGGTGGTCGAATCCAGCAATCCGGAGTTCAAGCCAGGCGACATTGTCGAAGGCGGCATGGCCTGGGAAGAGTACTCGGTGACCAGGACCGGCAGGCGCATTCAGATGGAGTACGGCCTGCCTCTGCACGCATACGCAAGCGTGCTGGGCAACTCGGGGCTGACCGCCTACTTTGGCATGCTCGATATCGCGAGGCCGACGGCCGGCAACACCGTTGTGGTGTCGGCTGCCGCGGGCGGTGTCGGCTCGATCGCAGGACAGATCGGCAAGATTCTCGGCTGCCGGGTCGTGGGCATCGCGGGCGGCGAGAGCAAATGCCGGCTCGTCAGGGACAGGTTCGGCCTGGATGCGTGTGTCGATTACAAGGGCGGCAACCTGCTTGCCGATCTTCGCGCGGCCTGTCCGGACGGCATCGACGTCGATTTCGAGAACGTTGGCGGAGACACGATGGATGCCGTGCTGACGCTCATCAATCCCGGCGCCAGCATCGCGCTTTGCGGGATGATCTCGACCTATAACGCGAGTGGCGACTGGTGGAGCCCGAAGATGTTCCGCAACGTCGTCATGAAGCGCGCCCGGATCGAAGGCTTCCTCATTTCCGACTACCGTTCGAGATTTCCGGAAGCCCTGGAGGTCATGGCGCAGTGGGTCAGGGACGGCCAGCTCAAGTACCAGGTCGACATAGTCGATGGCATCGAGCAGGCCCCGGCAGCCCTGAACCGCCTGTTCACCGGCAAGAACGTTGGCAAGCAACTCGTTCGGCTTTCGCCGGAACCCGCGATCGCCTGAGTGTCCCGACCCTGCAAGTCAATACAAATGATCCAAGCAGACATCCACAGCTACGGCAAGCCGAATGCGACCGACCGTGCGTCCCGGCACCGCTTCGACGATTTCCAGGGCAAGACAGCCATCATCACCGGCGCAGCATCCGGTATCGGCCTGGCATTGGCCGAGGCGCTGGCGGCTCGGGGCGCAGATCTTGCACTTGCCGACATCGACGCGCGCGGACTCGACACAGCACGCGAACGACTCGAAACGAGCGGAAGACGCATCTGCACGCGCGTACTTGATGTGTCGTCCGACTCGGACGTGCGGGATGCGGCGTCGGAGTTCGAGGCAGCGCTTGGCAAGGTTCATCTCGTCTTCAATAATGCCGGCATCGATATGAGTGGCGAACTGGCGTCGCTCTCGGAGGAAGACTGGCGGCGTGTCTTCGGCGTCAATGTCTTCGGCGTGGTTCACGGCATCCGTCATTTCCTGCCACTGCTGCGCCATCACGGGGAGCCCGCCCATATCATCAACACGGCGTCAGGCGCTGGCTTCTGGGTGAACCGCGACTTTTCGATGGGCGCCTATGCGGCCACGAAATACAGCGTGGTGGCCCTCTCCGAGGCTCTCGAACAGGAACTGTCGGGAACCGGTATCGGCGTTTCGGTGCTGTGCCCTGGTCCGGTGAACACACCGATCGCCGAACACTCCAGCCACACAAGCGAACTGTTCAAAGCGACTATTGCGGCCGGCGCGGCCCCGGAACTGGTGGCCAACCTGACATTGGAAGCAATCCGTTCGGGCGAGTTCTACATTTTCTCCCCGACGCGCATGAGGCCGCGCGTGGAACAGCGATTCGCGCGAATCCTCGATGCGCTGGAACGTGCCCCCGCCTGACGAGAGGACCTGCGAGACATGATTCATTTCCTGTTTCTTTTCAAGCGGCGGGACGATGTGGATCGTCAGGATTTGCTGCGCTACTGGCGCGAGGTGCATGCGCCGGTGGTAGCCGGCATGGCCGGCGTCCGCCGCTACATTCAGAACTCCGTAATGGCAGTCCCCGGAAGCGCTCTGTCCTACGATGGCGTAGAGGACATCTGGGTCGACGACGAAGCGGTTCTCCATGGCTTGCCGCATTGCGCGGCTGACTGCAAGGCGGCGCCGGTTGGCATGGGCGGCCTGATTGACCTCAAGCACAGCGTGTCGCTACGGACGACGGACCACATCGTGCATGCCGGCCTTCAGATCGGCAGGGAGGAAGCACTGCCAAAGCGAATGACCTTTTTCAAGCGCAAGCCGGGCCTGGGCCGCGAAGACATGCTGCAATACTGGCGTGGCACGCATGGGCCGCTGGCCGCGTCGGTACCGGGCCTGCGCCGCTATGTGCAAAGTGCCATGTTGCCGGCAGCCTACGAATCCGGAGAGCCGCGCTTCGACGGCGCGGCACAAATCTGGATCGAGGACGACACTGCGCTGCGCGCCTTGGTGAGCTCGAAGCGCTTTCGCGAATCCGTCAAACCGGATGAAGCAAATTTTGTGGCCACCGACACAGTCCTGACGCTGCCCATCGAGGAGGAGCGTCGCATTGTCTGGCTACCGGAGCCTTGACCAATGAAGGGAGACTGAAAGCCATGGCTGCATCCGAACAATTCCTGGTAACCGGGGCACTGGGCTGTATCGGTGCGTGGATCGTGCGCCGGCTGGTGCAGGAAGGCGTTCCGGTGGTCGCATTCGATGCGGACACTGATGCAAGGCGGCTGCGCCTGCTGATGGACGACGCGCAACTGTCGCGCGTTACATTCGTCCGCGGCGATATCACCGATCTGAGCCTGCTCGAGGAAACGCTGGACGCCCATGGCGTCACGCACGTCATTCACCTGGCTGCCGTGCTCCATCCCCGGTTCAGGAGCGATCCGCCGCTTGGCGCTCGCGTCAACGTGCTGGGCGGTGTGAATCTTTTCGAGTCTGTGGCCCGGCGTGTTCAGCGGATTCCTCGTATCGTGTATGCATCGTCGATTGCCGTGTACGACAAGTCCGACGCAGCCGATGGTGCAGCCGTCCAGCACGACGGCCCCGCAAATCCTACGACCCTGTACGGGGTGTACAAACAGTCCGAAGAGGGAATGGCGCGGGTATATTTCCAGGACCGGGGCGTTTCCAGCATCGGGCTTCGTCCGGCGACGGTATATGGTGTCGGGCGAGACTATGGCCTCACAGCGGCGCCCACGCAGGCGGTTCTTGCCGCAGCGCTCGGGCGTCCGCTCCATATTCCGTATAGCGGCCGCAGCCATCTTCACTACGCGGATGACCTTGCGAGCATCTTCATCGCGTGCGCGCGTTCCGGCTATCGCGGCGCCGAGGTCTTCAATATGCGCGGCGTCGTTGCGGACATGCACGACGTGGTGGAGGCTATCGATTCGCTGGTTCCGCAGGCGCGCGGATCGATCACTTATGCGGGCCCGTCGTTGGACCTTCCGGAAGACTACGACGCCACTGCGCTGGAGCAGGTGATCGGTACGCTGCCGGCCACGCCGCTGCGCGAGGCAGTAGCGCGAACCCTCGCGATCTTCCGAAGCGGGATCCTCAGCGGAAAGTTATGCGGTCACGGATCCGTGCGGGCATGACGCTGCCTGGGGCCTGATTACCGCCTGCCGGGCTGACCTGCGTCGGGACTTTGCAGCCAATTCAGCAGTGTTGACTGTCGATACGATCGGCAGCATGCGCGGCGCGAGCCGGGGTACCGCACAGGCTGCCCGAGTCCCGGGCAGGGTCGTCACCAACCAAGTGCGCAGCGGCTGGCGCGACCGTAACAGGGGCAATACCGCGCCGAACCGGCTTTCGCTTCTCGCATCGGAAATCCACCCTCCCGATTGACAGCTTCGCTGCTCACCATCCTCATTGATCATTCCCCTCTTGAGTGCAGCCGAAGGCCGCAAGGTATCGGCGAGGCTCTGTACACGCCGTCTATAGAGCGAGGAGGTGAAGCGGCACTTCGGATGCGTAAGTGGTTTCCCTAGATTCTCCTATCTCCGCGGCTGCTGACCCGAGATGTCAATCGGCCGAGTACCGCGTCTTCAATACTGTGCCGCACACCGTGAGCGCTTTCGTGTGCTCTAACGCTTCGGGACAGATCGCCTTCGCCCCGATGTTGGCCAAGGTCAGCCTCTGCAAGCAGTTAGTGGTGTCGTAGCGGTTGACGCAAAAAAAGCCATTTCAAACGATAAACCACGGAGGAGAGTAAGCAATGAGGAAGACAATTTTCGCGCTGACCGCTGTTTGTGCATGCGGCGCGGCCGAAGCCCAGACCAGCGTAACGCTGTATGGCGTGGTGGACGTCAACGTCGAGTACGTCAATCACGTCGGAGCGGTGCCGTCGACGAGCAATAACTTCAATCCCGGCCAGGGCGGCAAGGTTATTCGCGAGGACGCCGGCGGATACTCAGGCTCTCGCTGGGGTCTGCGCGGCACGGAAGATCTTGGCGGCGGGTTGAAGTCGATTTTCGTTCTGGAAAGCGGCTTCAATAGCGATACCGGCACGCTACAGCAAGGCGGTCGCTTGTTTGGTCGCCAGGCCTTCGCTGGCCTTGACTCGCCATACGGCCAGGTCACCTTTGGTCGGCAATATCACTCGTTGTTTGCCACGCTGGCCAACTTTGTCCCGGGGCGATACGCCACTCAGTATGAACCCGTTGGCATCATTGCCGGTGCTAACTTCCGTGAGGACAATACGGTGAAGTATACCGGTGTGTTCGGGGGCCTCACGGCGATGGCACATTGGTCATTCGGCGTAGGCACGACGCTTCCGCAAGTCACCCCCTCCGTACCGGTTGCAGGTGGCAATGGTGAAGTGCCAGGGCAGTTCCGCCGCGACTCGGCCTATGGCGCCGGGCTGAGCTATCTTGCGGGACCTTTTGGGGTGGGCGTTGGCTATGACCAGTGGAATCCAACGATCGGTACGGGTAATGGTGCCTTCAAGAAGGCTGCTGTCATGGCCAGCTATGCGATCAATGGCACCGCTAAGGTGATGGGCGGTTATCGCTGGGGTCAGAGTAAGGATCAAAACGGTACGTTGCTTCAACGTGACGACTTCTACTGGATTGGCGGACAGTACCGATTCTCGCCCGCGCTCGATTTCACGCTTGAGTACGACTATCAGAACGTAAAGAACCTGGGCGGCAACACCCACATTGCCAATCCCTGGCAGATCGCCTTGATTGCGGACTACGCGTTCTCGAAGCGTACCGACGTCTACCTGACCACGGCCTATTCAAAGAATGCCGGACTTGCAATGGAGTCGGCAGCAAGCAATTTCGCCACCAGTCTTTCGTTGAACAGTTACGTGCTCCCGAATGGCCAATCGTCGATGTTTGGCGTTGCCGTGGGTATCCGTCACGTGTTCTGACGGATACCGGGATAACGGGCCTGCGGACCGGAGATACTCCGTACGGATCGCTTGGAAGGACTTCCGACGCGCCGGGTCGGCGCGTCGACCGCCTCGTAGTCGTGCCGATCGAATCCGCACGGGACAGGGCGAGAGCCTGGGAAATGACCTGACCGGGAGCACTGCAAAAGGTTGGCGTGGCGCGGACATAGGGGTTCCCCTTATCGCCCCGAAATGGAAAGAATTTGTCCCTGAATGTCAAAGCTGCCAACACACTTTCCCCAATACTGATTGACACTTTATTGCCATGGCCATGCTGGTCAATCGAACGTAATGCCTCAAGGGAGATTGGGGAGACCAGCGCTCCAGGAGACCTCGCCTTCAAGCAAGCCCTGCCTGTCGGCAGGGCTATGGATCTGGATTGCCTAGCGCTACGCCCTGCTGGGCGCCGTGTATGCAAGCCCGCCGTAGCGTCGTCTGAAGGGGGGCCATTCGTGTCGAGCAACTCACATGGAAATTAGTGCAGAGCGGCGTTAGCCGGCATCCAGCCGCCAATGGCGGGCGATGATCTGATTGGGACCGATCCGCGGCGGATGCGCCCCGGACATGGAAGGAGGCTTATGAACCGTCTGGTCCGCAGTGCCACGCTCTCCGGCTACCAGGAAGTGGCGCGCTCGGCGGGGCTAGACCCGCTACTGCTCCTGAGCAAGGCTGGCATTCCTTCCAGCGCACTTGATAGTACAGATGCCCTGATTCCGGCTGATGCAGTCTGCGAACTCCTGGAAATGTCGGCGACCGCCTCCGGCGTTGAGGACTTCGGACTGCGGATGTGTGAAAGCCGCCAGCTTTCGATCCTCGGGCCAATCAGCACGGTCGTGCAGGATGCTAAGTCGTTGCGTCACGCCCTGGCAGCGATGATCCGCTACCTCGCGCTGTACAGCGAGGCGGCACTCCTCGACATCGAGGAGTGTGGCAATGTTTTCATACTCCACCTGTCGCTGATGGCGGACACTCTCACGCCGACGCGGCAGGCCCACGAGATGGTATTAGGCGCACTCTCCCGTATGCTGCGCGAACTGCTTGGCCCAGGTTGGCGCGCACGTCGGATCTGCCTGACGCACAGCGCCCCAAGGCAATCCGCTACACGCCTGCGCGTCCTTGGCGACGCGGTAACCTATGGTCATGATTTCAATGGAATCGTCTGCGATCGCAGGGATCTGGATCTTGTTCCATCCAGGGCGAACCCGGGCGTTGTCAACAATGCACACATCTACCTGGACACCATGCTTGCGAGAACCAACCAGTCTCTCGCGGAACGGATTCGGCGCATGGTGTTCTCGTCGCTCAGGACCGGCAATTGCAGCATCGAACAGGTTGCCGTCGAACTCGGTGTCGGCCGCCGTACCATTCACCGCAGGCTGACGCTCGAAGGCCTTACATTCAGTGCAATATTCGACGAGGTTCGCGCCGCACGGGCTATCCAGTATCTCGGGCAGACGGAGCAACCGATCAGCTATGTCGCGGAAATGCTTGGTTTCTCGATGCACAGCGCCTTCACCCGATGGTTTCGTGATCGCTTTGGGTGCAGCCCAAGTGATTGGCGCGCGAGACGCTGGCCATCGGGCCGGTGCTCGATCATCGGCAGAAGTCCCAACGCGTCTGGGACACAGCGGCTCCCGGGATAGCCTGTTGCCCCAGGAGCGTAATCCTTCACGGCCATCTGTACGTTGTAGCCGACCATTCCAGAGCCCTTGCCACTTGTCGCCATCGAGCGCGCATCCGGGTCGGTCATCGAGATCCGACCATCTGGCAGCGTCTTGAGTTCCTCATTTATCTGGTCAAGGCTATGCATCTGCTGACGCAGTTGCGCAATCTTCTCGCGCAATCGAGTTGTCTTGAGCTCCATCTCCGCTGGCTGCGTGCGATCCGCAGTCTCTAGCGCGCTCAGACACCGCTAAATGCTTTCCTCGATTTGCTGCCGGCGCTTGTCGACCTTGCCAGCCGTTGAATTTCGGTTCCGAGTATTGACTGCCTTGAACTTGCTGCCGTCGATGGCGACGAGGGCCTGTGAGAACAACTTAAGATCGCGGCACAGAACAACGAAGCGACGGCAGACATTGCGAATGCCCGTGCTATTGTCCCGGCGGAAGTCTGCAATTGTCTTGAAGTCCGGCGCCAGCCGACCGGTAAGCCACATCAGCTCTATATTGCGTTGGCATGCGCGCTCCAGACGGCGGCTGGACTGGACCCGGTTGAGGTAACCGTAGATGTATATCTTCAACAGCACGGCAGGAGGATATGAAGGACGACCTGTAGCCGAAGGGTTGGCGCCTTGGAACCCGAGCGACTCGAGATCCAGCTCTTCAACAAACGCGTCGATGATCCTGGTGGGGTTATCCTCAGCGATGAAGTCATGGAGGCATTCTGGAAGCAGTGAAGCTTGCTTTCGGTCTTCTCCCTCTATGAATCATTTCATCCGGTCCCCCAACTTGAATGCGTTGATCCAGTGTAGGTGATCGAGACGTTTTCACACACCCTCGACCCTTCTGGGACATTCACTTCTACTGCGCCAAAGGGGCAGAGTCGGCCTAGTAGCTGTCACTCGCAGGGCCATTGTTAGGACACGCTATCGTGTTTGCGGTGCATATTGATTGAAACCGCCTAATTCGACACAATGCCCCAGTCAGCATTTGACTTGCAGTGTTTGTGTAATGTGTGCCACAGCGAGACGAATTGATTCGACCGTTAAAAGTGGGGAGGCGTAGGACAATGAAGACCATTGCTCCGGGAGCTACTTTGGCACCCATCATGTTGGGGATGGTAGTTTCCATGACCGCTTGCAACCAGAAAACGCCCTATGAGCAGGAAGTGCAGTGTCGGAAAATTTGTGGCGAGCAGGGCAAATACGGTACGTGGGAGACAACACGGCCTCGCCCCCCTGGGTCCAAGGCTCCACTGCCAATTGAATACGAGTGTGTTTGCTCCTAGCGGTATTCTTTTGCAGTCGAAGATGGAAACGGGATTCCTACTGCTGAGATGGCAAGTCGATAGCCTTTAGGTTCATGGAACCGACCTGAGATGCCAATGTCATTACATCGAACTTCTCGGCAGCTATCGGTGATGATTGCCCTGCTGGCAACGGGCTGTGCCGGCTTTTCATCGAAGCCATTTCTCGAACGGCTGCAATGGGGTGCGGGGCCCGAAGCGCTGGGCCCGCATGCCGAAATTGTTCGCGATAGTTCGGTGCGCCGCGTAATTGGGCCGCAAGATCGAGGCCACTCGCGAAGTGGGATGCGTAACTCTCTGGCTAGGTTCCGGCCATGCAGATGGCCGCAGCGACCGGCTCTGCCCGACCCTTCTGCGTCATCGACTATAGGGAAGTCGGACGGCAGTAGCTGCCACAAAAGCAGCCGGTCCGCCCTTGAATGACTGAGTCCGACAAGCCGTCCAACAGTCGAATAGGCCGACGGCCACTTTGCTAGCAAGCCTGACTGCCTACTCTTAGTTCCTTGCGGTAGCGGTTCAGATCCTGGACCGTATCGAACGTGCGCTCGAACAGCAGCGACATATTGTGCAGGATCCGTTCGATGACTTTCTTTTCCCAGCCCTCGTCGAAGCGGATCTGCTCGTCGAGCCATTTTTCCAGCCAGTCGGGA
>NZ_CAJPUY010000047.1 GCF_905397275.1 Cupriavidus yeoncheonensis
ACGTGTTCTCCGATGGTGCCCGCATCGATTCCAGGGACATCTACACGGACGGCGCCCGCAACTAGGCCCTGCCGCTTTCCGCGCGCCCGATAGCAAATGCCTTGTTGAGGACATTTACCTTGAATGCCCCAATGCGGATCGTTCATGCAGCAGTCAGCTTGGTAACAGGCCTGGTCTCCACTCCAGTTCTTTCGCAATATTCGCAAGTCGCCGCGCTTATTTTCATGGCGCTGAATTTCACCTTGTCCGCCCTGCACTCGATATAACTACTCCATGAGCTTTGAGGAATGCCACTATGAACACGTCCTTCGTCAAATTTCTCGCGACCATTTCCATTGCCGCATTCGCTGCAGGCGGCGGCATCCGTTTGGCCTCTGCAGCCGATGCCAGGCAATCGCTGGCAGGAAGCGACTCCCACCCCATCACACGCGCCGAGCTGCTCCATGAGCTCCAGGAACTGAAATCCGTGGGCTACGATCCATCCGACGATAACTTTCCCGAATCACTTCAGAAGGCGCAGCGTAAGCTGGACGAGAAGCGCCGTGCGGAATCGGCAATGGCGGTGACTCAAGCCCACCAGCCGGCGGAAACGGATTTGGCACGCTAAGCTCTGTTCACAATTGCACCAACGGTCCAAAGGCACAGGCAAGCGACGCGAAGACAAGGTAGCCGTCGGCTAGCTTGTCAGACCGAATGGAGACACGGCGAAAATGCTTGATACGGTTGAAGAATTTCTCGACAAGATTACGGGTGCGATACAGGGCGCGGCAGTAGCGTCGCTTGCGGGGACCGTTCGAGCGTGGCGGAATCGCGGCCTTTGCGCCTGCGGTGCGAACGGCCTGCACGAAGGTTTGCGATGATCGCGTCCGCGGCAAGCCCTTCGATCAACTCTGCCGCGCAGGAGATGTCGGCAGCCTGACCATCAGCGAGAATCAACCGCAGAGGCCGTCCAAGGGCATCGATTGCCCATCTAACAGAAAGGAAATTCAAATTGTCTAAAGTTTGGCTAATCACTGGAAGCGGAAGTGGTCTGGGTCGAATCATTGCCGAAGCAGCTTTGGCTGCTGGCAACCAAGTCGTCGCGACCGCCCGCAACGTTCGTCAGTTGGACGAACTGGTGGCTCTGTATGGCGCGAACGTCCGGGTGGTCGGGCTCGACGTCACAGACGAGTCTCAAGGTCAGGCGGCGGTCGATGCAGGGGTCGATGCGTTTGGCAGGCTTGACGTGGTCGTGAATAACGCAGGTTACGGGGACACCCGCCCGTTTGAGCAGGTTTCATCGAACGAGTTTCGCCGACTGGTCGAGACCTGCTTTTTCGGCGTTGTGAACCTCACCCGCGCTGCGCTTCCTGTCATGCGGAAACAGCGCCGCGGACACATCATCCAGATTTCTTCGCTGGGGGGTCGTACGGCGTTCCCGGGCAACGCGGCCTATTTCGCGTCAAAGTGGGCCGTCGGTGGCTTCACCGAAGGTCTGGCGCAGGAGACAGCACCTTTCGGCGTCAAGATTACCGCGCTTGAGCCGGGTGGAATGCGTACCAATTGGGGAAAGCGTGCGCACGCAGACCGACCGGTCTTGTTGCCAGATTACGAGCCCTCAGTCGGTGCAAGCGTGAAACAGATGGAAGGCTATTGGGGCAATGAGTCTGGGGATCCCTTCAGAGTCGCACAGGTTGTTCTCCGAATTGCCGAAACTGAGACAGTACCGCCGCACATTCTCCTCGGAAGCGACGCTTTCCAGTTTGCGCGTCAGGCGGAGCAAGCGAGAACAGCCGATGCAGATCGTTGGCAAGCGGTCAGCGCCTCAACTGACGTCGGTGCTGTCGGTCCCATTCCGACGTTTCCGACCAATTGAATTTGGCGTAACGCATGGCGGACTATCCTGGGCGACCGCTTTGAAGAAAGGCGGCTGGCTGAAATAAAACCAACAGCCCTGCCATGCATACGGCGTTGACGTCTCGTTCCTTGCAGCCACGAGCAGCGGCCCAGCGGGTTCGCAATTTCCCGGCGCAGGCACTCACGGCCTGACGCTATGACAGCAATTCAAGATCTCAATCTGGCGATGGGAATAATTTCCGATTGCCCCACGTATACGGTGGTAACGATCGCAACATGGCGCTGCTCCTGCAGACCTCTCAGATCCGGTCGTTGACTGTCATCTCTCTATCCGGTTTTCAAGGAGCTACTCATGAAACGTCTCAGCCAATTCTCTGGTGCCGCCCTGCTGATTGCCGCAGCCGCCACCTTTGCCTCGCAAGCCGCCGTTGCGGCCGTCAACTCGCCCCGCGACGTCTACACCGATGGCGCTCGCATCGGGCAGCAGGATTTCTTCATCGATGGTGCGCGCGTCGGACAACGTGATGCATTCACCGATGGTGCCCGCTTCGAAGTACGCGATGTTTACACTGATGGCGCCCGAAATGCCGCGCTGAACGATCGCATTGACGGCGTTCGAACCCTTGCTGGCATGGATCGCACGGGCCCGTGGACACTTCCCGCACGCTCCCCCGATCCATACTCCGATGGAGCCCTTGCCTAATAACGGGCCTCGATCCTACTCCATACCCTGACAGCAATCCTTGCAGCAATGCGGATGACTCGACACAACTACCGCGTGTCACCATCAACTGCTGATGTCACTCGATGGTCCCGCCGCAATCAATCAGGGGGCCTGTACCTGAACAGGAGTACCAGGCTTTCCCGATATCTGCGGAGCTACCACGAGGTAGCGGCGCTTGTCGTCTGCGGCACTTGTGCCCGGCGCAACAACCTGCCGGATCGGCCCGATGGTATTGACGATAGCCGCGCCAGCCGGATTCGTCATGAACACTGCAAGCGGCTCCAGCGGCCCACCGCCGTCAGCTTTGTTCGCTAGCGCCAGTACATAGGGCTGCCTCGGCTGAAGGCCGGTCACCGCGGCCTGCAGAACCTGCACCAACCCCTGGTCGAATAACGTAATGTTGGTCGAGGCGGCGGCTTTCCCATCCGATTGCCCCGTGTTCGGCGCCAATAGCGTCAGGTGGCTGGCCTGCCCGGCAATGCCAAGCGGCTCCAGGTTTTGCGTTCCACCCCCTTCCGTCACCGCATTCGGTACATATGCGATCGCCTGCGGCGCCTGGCCAACCGAAACCGTCGCGATTACCTTGTTGCTCAGCGTGTCGATGGCAGCTATGGCATCGGCATTTTCCAGTCCCACATACACACGGCTGCCGTCACCCGAAGGCCAGATGCCGTGAGGCAGGCTACTCACTGGAATGGTAGCCACCTGCGAAAAATCATCGGTACGAAAGACCTTTACTTGATTCAACCCGCCCACAGTCACGTAGGCAAAACTGCCCTTGGCGTTGCGTGCGAAGTTCACGTGGTTTGTGAGAGGACCGGTTTCGAAGCTCTTGATGCGGGCGAATGGAGGACGTGCGTCGAAGACCTGAACCCTTCCAATGTCCTTGAGCGTGAACCAGACCTGCCTGCCGTCCGGCGTGGCGGCGATATTCGGACAAAACGGACTGTCCTGCTTTACCGCACCCACGATCTTGTGCTCGGCCAATGAGATCACTTCGGTTTCCGGATTGAATGAAGAGCACACATAGCCGTACTTGCCATCGGGCGAGAAGATCTGCATGCCAGGTCCGGCTGGCACGCTGATACGGGTCTTCTCTTCAAAAGTTTTGGCATCGAGAACCGCCACATGGCTTTCTCCGCGCACCGTAACCCAGACCTCGCTGCCGTCTGGCGTGTAGAACGCCTCATGCGGCGACCTGCCGACATAGGTGGTGTGCTTGACCGTATTGGTTTGCGTATCGATGAACGTCACCGAATTTGAACCGATGGAGATAATGGCCAGGGTCCGATGGTCTGGTGAGAAGCCCATCCCATGTACCAGCACCTGTCCGCGGTACAGTGGACTGAAATTTCCAGGCGAAGGATCCCCGAGCCGAATCATGCCAAGCAGACGATGATCGACCGGGTCCACCACGGAAACCGTGTTCGAAAATTGCTCGGCAGCGTAGAGGCGGTCACGGTGGCTGACAGGGATATCCGGTTCGGACTGGGATACGGGGGCTTGCCCCGCCGATAACGGTGGCGCCACTGCCAGGGCACTGACCGTCAGAACGAGGACAAAGAGCGATTCGAAGTTCATCTTGACTCCTGTGACTGCTCTGGTTGGGGGCCATGGACGGGCGAGACTCGCTCGCCGCCTTCGCGATGCGCTTCCTCCACAGGCACTGGTATGCCGGGCGGCCCGCCGATGTCGGTGGGGGCCGCAACCGGGGGCGGCAGCGGCAGCCCTACCGCCAGACGCATGGCAAGGATCTCCTGCTGCTGCTCAACGATGATCTCCTGCGCCAAACGACGTAGCTGCTCATTGTGGCCAAAGCGCAGATAGGCCTGCGCCATATCGATCGCACCCTGGTGGTGTGGCGCCATCATGGCAACAAAGTCCCGATCGATATTCCCGCTCGGCGTGATTTCCATCTTCCGCATCATAGTGGTCATGGCCGAGTCGTTTTCCGCCAGGAACGCGCGCTCCCCCTCGTCGTCCGCTGTGCTGCCAGCCGCGCGAGCCGACATTGCATTGATGGCGAGTATCAAGCACCCCATCGCCACAAGGCCTGACGCGATTCTGGTAACGGACGTAGGCATTTCGGCAACCCCTTGCAAGAGCCGCCACTTGGATGGCATCGATCTTTTAAGAGAATAGGCAAACTGCGCAGCGAGACCAGCGGGAATAAAACCGAAGCCAGCGTGTTTACGAATCAAGCCCCCTTGACTAACTACCGCACGCAGCGATGCAACTTGACAACGCCCCCGACACCGAAAGGCTCTCGGAAGTCGATATTCAGGCGTATGCAGATGGTCTCCTGCCCCCCGGCAAGGCCGCAAGGTTCGGCAGGTATCTTGAAGGCTACCCCAGCGAAGTTGGCAGAATTGCCTTCTATATGCGCCTCAACGAGCACATCAAACAAGCGTATCCTCATCAAGACGTTCCGCAAGAAGCTGATTCTCGCGCGGCCAGCATGCGGCCCGTGAGCTACACCCACAGGGTTGCCAGCATGCTCGTATCTGGCCTGATGCTGCTGGCGGCAGTGGGCGGGTGGCTGGCTGGCGCAAGCGCGTCGAACGAAGAGCTCGACAGTGCGGCGGTACTTGCGCTGGTCGAGGCAACGAGCGCACCTGGTTATCCAAAGGCGATCGGCATGGCCGGAGGCAGGCGCTCGCCCGACCTGAATTCGGTCGGATTCACTCTAATGAGTCGAAAGCCGGTGCGCATCGGGCCGGTGTCTGAAGTGCTCCAATCGGTCTATGAAGACCCGAATCAGCGGCGTATCGTCCTGCTGCAAGCCAGCGCGCTGCCTTTTGATCCGGCAACTCCACATTGGTCCGCACGCCGGGTTGGCAATGTTCGTTTGCTGTCCTGGAAGGCCGGTACCACGCACTACGTGCTCGCCGGTAACGCCAACACCCCGCGCTTGATGCAGGCAGCCGATCTTATGACTTCGCGCTGACACCGAGCGTATCGACAAGGACTACAGTGAGATGGGATCGCATCAGCAACGACAGTTCCTGACTGGAGCGGGCCATGAAAATCCAGGACGAGTTGGTCGAGCATGTGCCGCGACTGCGCAGGTATGCCAGGGCATTGATCCACAATCACGATCTGGCCGACGACCTTGTGCAGGACACGCTGGAACGCGCGTTGGGCCGAACCGAGCAATTCCGTCCAGGTTCCGACTTGCGCGCCTGGCTGTTTTCCATCATGCATAATCTTTTTATCAACCAGATTCGCCGGGCCTCCGAGCGCGTGGTGCACGTATCGGTCGACGATGATTCCATAGATGAAAGCGAATACGCAGTGCCCCCGGAGCAAATGCGCTCGCTGGAAATGCGCGATCTCGACTACGCGTTGCAGCGCCTGCCTGTGGAACAGCGTGAAGTCGTCCTCCTTGTGGGTCTGGAGGAAATGAGCTATGCCGATGTAGCGATTGCGCTGGATGTCCCGATTGGCACCGTGATGTCCCGGCTGTCGCGTGGCCGGGAACGGTTGCGGGCATTGATGGCGGGCGCGCAATCCAGTGCAAGACTCAGGGTGGTGCAATGAGCGAGCAACAGATGTCCATTCCCGAAGACGATCTTCATGCCTATGCCGACGGAGCTCTGTCGGAAGAGCGCCGCGCCCAAGTTGAGCGCGCCCTGGCGCAGGACCCAACCCTCGCGGCAAGGGTCAGCGATTATTTCTCGCTGAACAGTCTGCTCCATGAGCGCTATGACAGGGTGCTGGCCGAGCCGGTGCCGAAACGCCTTCAGCCATCTCTTACATGGCATCCCGGCCGTCGCGAAGCGGCCAACTGGCCTCGCTTTGCCAGCATCGCTGCAACACTGGTGTTGGGCATTGCACTCGGTGTCGGGACCCAGATGGTGCCACGCATGACAGGTCAGCTCGCGAGCAATGGACCGATCAGCAGCCTTCCCGGCCAGGATGGACTGGCACGCAATGCCGCGGTAGCACACGTCGTCTATATGCCCGACGTCGTTCGTCCCGCCGACATTGGCGCGGATCGGGAGCAGGACTTCGTCCAGTGGCTGGCAAGCCGGCTTGGCACCAATGTGCACCCCCCGGTGCTGACGCGGGTAGGCTTTGAGCTGGTTGGCGGCCGCCTGCTGCCCGACTCCAGCGGCGGCGTTGCGCAGTTCATGTACCGCGATGCCAAGGGCGAGCGGATCACCCTCTACATATCCCACCGAAGCACGAGGACTAACACCACAGCGTTCAAGCTGTACCAAGACGGACCTGTCAATGTCTTCTACTGGCTGGACGGTGACTTTGGCTATGCCGTAAGCGGCGGCATCGATCGCAAGGTGCTGCTCGACATCTCGCACGATGTCTATGCCCAACTGACACCTGGAAAGAAGGAGTAGTCGAGCGGGCTTCAAATCCGGTCCTTGGCTATTCTCAATCGCATCGCCTGATTAATGGAGAACCCTTCTTCTCCAGAAAACCAGTAATGCTCTCACCAACCCACCATAGCCTCGTACCGCCAGACATCAGGGATGTCGCGCGGCCTGCTATTGTGCTGCGCTTCGGAGGGATGCTCAGATGAGGCTTGCACATTCCAAGGCACTTGGCCCAGGAAAGAGCAAGCCGGTGTCCCGCCGCACCTTCCTGACTGTGGAAGGCCACCCCGCGAGAACTTATACAGATCTTGTCAGCGCGGTGGTCAAATCGTGAGAAGACGCCTCGCAAGTTCTCGGTCGCATCACCCCGAATGACATGCTTGATCTAAGGTCAGCTTACCCAACCGAGGCAACCGAGGTGGCTGTTCGAGTGACCGTTGTATATTGCAAGCGGCCGCTGATTGCGCGAGGAGGCGAAGGGCAGAAGTGGGTCGTTCTGAGCCACTTGTTTTATGCCTTGGCGAAATGGCGTCTTCCGGCTCGCCGGGCGGCGTGCAAAACTTGCCGCGACTGTCATGCTGCAGCGCCCTGATCAGGCATGAGCGCAAAAGGCTTCAATGTGCGCTCGCCGAGTCTCACTGCAAGCCGCTTTGCAGGCGGCAACCGCCGGAAATTTCGAGGAAGGTCCTAATGCCCCAGGGCAGGATATGAGCGGGGCATCGGCAGGCGCTCAAACCGGCTGGTCGATTTACCTCAAGTCAAAGATTGAGGCGCTGGAAATACCCCGTCAGTTCGAGATAGCCCCGTCCCGCCGTCTTGCCCCCCCGTAATACGATCACCGCGCCCTCCCAATAGACCGCGCCGGTGCTGGCGCGGCTATCGAGTTCTTGATCATCCATCAGCGGTATCAATTCGAGCGTGAATTCGCCTGCGCTCAACCGCATGGCAACCGGATAGCTGGTGCCTGTGCGCGGCGAGCGCCAACGGCGCACCGGCATGAAGTTGACTTCTTCAGGAGCGAGTACCTTCACGTGACCGTCGCCGCCGCGCAGCGTGCCGCCTCCCCAGAACTTACGCCCCGCCTTGTCCCGAATCTGGAAGGCCATCAACGCACCGCCGTCATCCAGGTTGAGGCCGATCCAGTCCCAGCCGACAGCCTCGTCGGCCAGCAAGGCCGACGACCATTCGTGATCCAGCCAGGCGGTGCCGCGCACGGCTTCTTGCTGGCTGCCCCGCTTCAAGGTGCCGCTCACCTTGAGTCCCGGCTGGCTGTAGTAGTAGCTCGCCTGGTGCGCCAGAGGGCCCTTGCGGCTGTAACCCTGTTCGCCCTGTAGAAGCAACGGCTTGGTTGGCTCCATTGTCAGATCGAGCGTGAAATCCCGCGCGGGAAATCTGGCTCGGTAGCGCCCGGTTATCTCTCGGCGCAGCGACCAGTCGTCGATGTACACGTCGGTGTCGGCAGTATCGGCGAGCGCCAGGCCAAAGCCGCTGCGCACCGCGCGTTGGTCATGCTGGAGCTTGCCGGCCACGGGATCGCTCAGTGCGACATTGGCGAACAGCAGTTGTTGCGGCGCGAAGCGGCTTGGGTTGGCCTGTTCGAACTGCGGGCGCGAGCGGAAGAACGTAACCTGGAAGCCGAGCGGCGCGCCGGCCTGCGTCTGCAGCCAGCCGGTCGCATACCACCATTCGGTACGATAGTCGGGGTGCGCGCCGTGGTCGCGCGGGAAGGTCAGAGTTCGGCATGCGCCGACTGGCGGATAAACGGGCGCTGCGCCTGACGCCGCACCCGCCACACCGAAACCCGGCAACAACAGCAGGAATGAGCGCCTCCTCACCAATCCTCCTGCACCGCGCGCACGGCGCTCCGCGACATCGCCCGCCGGCCGCTCGCCAGCGCCGCCAGCGAGGCCGCCGCCACCACCGCGCTCGCCACCTGCGCCAGGAATGCCCAAGGCACATGCAAACTCATGGTCCAGTGGAACGACTGCGGGTTGACAACGTGAACCAGGATCAAGGCGATGACCCATCCCAACGCAAGACCGGCTACCACGCCAAGCAGAGCCAATAACGCGCCCTCCAGCGCCAGCATCGCGCCGATCTGCCAACGCATGACGCCGAGATGCCGCAGCATGCCGAATTCGCGCGCGCGCGCCAGAGCCTGCGCGCTGAAGCTGGCGCCGATGCCGAACAGGCCGATCACGACCGCGATGGCCTCCAGCAAGTAGGTCACTGCGAAACTGCGATCGAAGATTTTCAAGGTAATGGTGCGAATCTCGCCGGGCTCGGCGAAGGCAATGTGTTCACCGCCGGCAACGCGCTGGCGCAGCCTCTCCTTGACCTGCGCCGGGCCGGTGCCCTGCTCCAGCCACAGGGCAACGTCAGTGACACGCCGCTCGTCCGTAAGCCGCCGATAATCGTCCTGGCTGATCACCACCGTACCATACTGCCGTGCGTAATCGCGCCACACGCCACCTACCAGGAAGGCGACGGGCCGACCCTGCAGCGGCAGCGTGATATGTTGCCCCGGGCGGAAGCCATAGAGGTCAACCATCGCCTCGCTGACCCACACCGCCGGCGGATCACCCGGCTGCCCCGCGACGAGCGCGGCCGTCAGCGGCAACCGCGCGCCCGGATTGCGCGGATCGATCGGCCTGGCAATGACCGTTATGGGGGGACGCTGGGGATCAAGCAGGATCTGGCTCGAACGTAGAAACTCGGCACGCGCAACGCCACGGACGCTTGCAATGGCCGCCTGGTCGTCAAGCGAGAAATACGCGCTATCGCCGCTTGACGAAGCACGCAGATAGAGGTCGGCCGGCAGGACATTGTGCAGCCAGTCGTCCACCGAGATGCGGAAGCTTGACACCATCATCGCCATCGCGGCCATCAGGCTAAAGCTGGCGACAATGCCGGCCAGGGCGATCGACGCGCGGCCCGGTGCTCCGGCGAGTTGGGTCAGGGCAAGCTGCGGCACAGCCTGTCGCGAAGAAGGCAGCAAACCGAACACAAGATGCGCCAGCCGTGGCATCAGCAGGATGGCGCCCACCAATAACAGGGCGATCGCGGCATAACCGAAGACCGGCAGATCCGCCACCGGCCGCAGTGGGGTCAACCCAAACCCGGCCGCCATCGCAGCAAACCCGGCCCACGGCGAGCGTAGCCGCTTGAGTGGGGCCTCCTCGTCGCCTGCCTTGAGCGCCTGTGCCGGCCGCGCGCGCGCGGCCTCCCATGCCGGTGCGAGACTGCCCAGCACCGCCGCCGACAGGCCGAGCGCAAAGAAGATCAGTGCTGCCAGCACGTCGAAGCGGACCTTGGGCCGTACACCTTCAAAGTAGCCACCGCCCAGATCACCGCCTGCGTAAGCGAGCACCGCGGCGGCGAGGACGAAGCCAAGCGCCAGGCCCAGCGCCGCGCCGAATACACCTTGAGCCACGCTTTCCGCCAGCAGCAACCGCAGGAGACCAGCGCGCGTCACCCCCAAAGCGCGTAGCAGTGCCAGTTGAGAGCGCCGCCGCAGCACCGATACGGCCTGCATCGTGAACACCAGGAAGGCACCAGTGAACAACGCCACCAGAGCAAGCACGTTCAGGTTGACCCGATAGGCGCGCGACAGGCTGGAAGTTCGGCTCACGTTGTCCTGGGGCGAACCCGCCACCACACCTGGCGGTAGCAGCGCGGCCAGCGCTTGCACAAAGTTGTCGGTGTCCACTCCCGGCCTTAGCTTGACGTCAATCCGCTGCAGCAAGCCAAGCCGGTCGAGGCGCCACTGCGCCGCACCGATATCCATTACGCCCAGGCGCAGGCCCTCGCCCGCCGCCGGCAGCGTGCCGGCAATACGCAGCGTAAGCGCGGTGAGCCCGACTTGCACGGTGAGCGGGTCCCCCGGCTTGAGGTCGAGCCAGCTCAGCGCCGCCGGCGAAAGGAAGACGGCATCGGGATCGAGAACGTCGAGCTTGCCCGCGCGCTCTTCTGGAGACCGCCCGATCAGATTGGGTGCCACCGGCGCCGCCCGGAACACATCGATGCCAAACAGCTTTAGCACACCGGTGCGCCCTGGCACCCCCGCATCGACCTCCACCACCGGGCTGGCCGCCGCCACCTCCGGCAGGCGCGCAATGCGCGGATAGAGCGATTCGTCGAAGCCCGCGCGCGGCCCGCGGATCTCCAGATCGGCACTCCCCATCAAGGAGCGCACTGCCTGGGAATACTCCGCCAGCGCAGCGTGGTTGACCAGATGCACGCCATAGCCCATTGCCACACCGATGGCCACGGCGAGGATGCCTACGATGGCACGTCCGGGATGGGCGCGCAATTCGCCGAGGAGCAGCGCAAGCCCGAGTGAGCGCGGCGTCCGCATGGCTCAGGCGACCGCGCTCGTCGGCGGCTGTGCCCCCAGCGGCGTCAATCCGCCCGGCGTCAATTGCAGGACGCGATCGGCAGTCGCCGCAGCCAGTGCCGAGTGTGTGACGATAATTGCGGCCGTGCCGTTTGCGTTGACCAGTTCGCGCAGCAGGCTTAGCGCCCGCGCAGCCGTATCGTGATCAAGGTTGCCAGTCGGCTCATCTGCCAGAAGCAGCATCGGCCGGTGTACCAGGGCACGCGCAATCGCCACCCGCTGCAGTTCCCCGCCTGAAAGCTCTCGCGGCAGACTGTCCTCGCGCCCCTCAAGCCCTACCGCTGCGAGCATCTCAGCAATGCGCGCCGACGCCTTTTCCCCCTCGAGGCCGTTCAATAGCAGCGGGAGGGCCACGTTCTGCGCAGCGCTCAAATTCGGCAGCACGTGGAAGGCCTGGAACACGAACCCCATCTTTTGCCGCCTCAGCAAGGTCGTAGAATCGTCGTCCAGTTTGTCCAGATCTTTTCCGTCAAACTGGATTCGGCCACTGTCGGGTCGATCCAGGCCGGCAATCAGGTGGAGCAGCGTTGACTTGCCCACGCCCGATTCACCCATGACGGCGACATATTCGCCGGCGTCCAGCGTAAGACTGACTCCGCGGAGAACCGTGCGTGGCCGGGCGCCGTTGTATGTCTTGGAGACGTCTGTAAGGGTCAGCATAGTGTCGTTAACCTCACGCATCTACGGCAATCCAGTGACGGGAGAGCGGGCGCAAGCTAAAGTGACGGCGCCAAAAGAACTTCCTTGCAATTCAACAACTTGAGTGAAGCGAAGCGAAAGTGTCATTGGCAGCCGAACTCACCCGACTGGGTGGCCTGGCGTGACCATCATGGATTCACCGAATCACAGAGACATCGAGGCAGCAAACCAAGTCTACGTCCGCCGAGCGCCACATCAAATATCAGTTTCGATGATGATTGGGCAGCCGATCGGCGGGTCCGGGCAATCGGGCGGACAGCAGCGTCCGCCCGATTGCTGGGCGACTCGCTGTTGACCGTTCCTGGCCCGACTGACCGAGACGGAGGGCTGACCGGCGCTCTCCCCTCAGGCGACCCAAGTCGTTAAGGATTGTTCGGATGTCTGCCCTCATCTGAAGGCCCGTGAGAAGTCGTGGCGCGTGTGGGCAGGCGTTGAACAGTCCTTAACGGAAGCGGACCTCTGAGTGGAAGCTGCGAACCGCAGCTAAGGGTTATGTCGTGCCCCCAAGAGAAAAACGCGCCTAAAGGCGCGCTTCTCAATTGACTTCACCTGGCACCCCGGTGACACGCGTCAGTTCTTCGCAGCCAGTGCGGAGTCGGGTGCGCGGCGGAAGCTGATGGCGAGCCGGTTATAGGCGTTCATCAGGCTGATCGCCATGGTGAGATCAGCGAGCTCTTTCTCGCTGAACGCCGCGGCAGCGACCTTGAAATCATTGTCCGGCACGTGGGTGTCCGCCACGCGCGTCACGGACTCAGCCCATGCCAGCGCAGCCTTCTCGCGGTCACTGAACAACGGACCCGCTTCATGCCAGGCTTGCACGAGCGCAAGCTTCTCGGGCGTCACGCCTTTCTTGATCAGGTCACGGGTGTGCATGTCCAGGCAATAGGCGCACCCGTTGATCTGGCTCACGCGCAGATAGACCAGCTCGACGAGGACGTCTTCGAGGCCCGACTGCATGATATAGCCGTACACGCCGCCAAATGCCTTCACACCGCCAGGCGCGGCCTTGGTGTAATCCAGTCTCATTTCAAACTCCTACTTGTCGTTGGTCGTCAGTTCCTTGTCGTCCGAATCGACGACAAACACGGCGAGCAGTTTTGCCGGCTTGGTCTTGCTCGCATTGCGGCTCACCGGATGGCGTGAGCCTGGCTCCTCGAAGAAGCTTTCACCCGCCCTGTACACGCGCTCCGGCTCGTCGTTCACCTTGCTGGCGACGCTGCCCGAGACGACGTATGCGTAGATGAATGACGACTTGGCATGGGTATGAGGATGCGAAGCGCCTCCGGGCGGATAAAGGACCTCCACTGCGATGAGCGACTTGCCCGGGATGTTGGGAATCGCCCGGGTGAAGTTCGGCTTGACCGTATCGCCGACGGTGTGAGCAGCGGCAGCCCCAGTGAAGACCATACTCGTAGCCGCCGCGAGAAAGAGTAGAAAGCGTTGACGTTTCATGTTTAGCTCCTGAAAGGCTAGAATCATGCTCTCCCAGAGGTTCATGAAAAAGAACCAAGAATGCAATTTCTTGATGCACCAGACGCCATGCAAATCCTGGATCTGAAACTTGACCGTGCGTCCAAGACTTCACTGGCGGAGCAGATTCGGCTCGGCATTACCGGTGCAATTGAGAATGGGGTACTCGTTCCCGGTGCCAGACTGCCGTCCTGGGTGGATCTTGCTGCACAGCTTGGTGTTGCTCGAGGCACCGTCAAGACTGCGTATGAGCGGCTGACCGACGCACAATTGGTCGTTTCATCCCGCGCTGGCGGGACCAGAGTCTCGGAGCATGCTGCCGTCGCGAGCCCAATCACGGAACGTGCACGTTCCATCGAGTCTGATCTGCAATCTGCGCTGTACCAGCATTTCCTGCCCGGGCCTGCAGTCTTTCAAATGGGCGTGCCGGCGTCGGACTGCTTTCCGGCAACATTGTTCTCGCGGCTGCGAGCCCGTGCGGTACGCGACGAAGTCGAGGCGCCTGCAGCGTATCCAGACCCGAGAGGCGAGCATGAACTCCGACGAGAGATCGCAGCGCATCTGGCCTTGGCACGCGGCATTGAATGCCAGCCCTCGCAGATTTTCATTACGGCCGGATGTTCAGGGGCGCTCGGTGTGGTGCTACGAGTCATTCAGGCCGAAGGCCGAAAGGCATGGGTCGAGAACCCGGGATTCCTTCCCAGCCGGAGGGCATTGGAAATCTCCCAGCTCGCAACGGTTCCCATCCCGGTAGACGAAGAAGGAATCGATGTCAGCTACGGCGAAGTGCACGCACCAGATGCTGCTGTGGCTTTGGTTACCGCAGGACAACAAGCGCCCCTGGGTCCGACATTGTCGCTCGCGCGCCGAGCGCGAATCCTCGAATGGGCGACGCGTGCGAATGCCTGGATCATCGAAGACGATTACCTGGGCGAACTCCAACTGACACGCCGCGCGGCTCCCGCACTGGCGTCACTCGATCGTGCGGGGCGGGTGATTCATATTGGGTCTTTCAGCAAGACGATCAGTCCGACGCTGCGGCTTGGATTTGTCGTGGTGCCGCCCACCCTGGTAGCCCGATTCGATGAAGCCGTGGCCTGCCTTGCTTCAGCGCCCGGACCGGCAGTGCAAATGGCGACTGCTGAATTCATGCGGGATGGTCACTATCTTCGACACTTGCGCCGTATGAAGCGCATTTATGCAGGCCGAAGCCATGCACTGCTGGCTGCGCTGAGATCCAAGGGATTCCAGGCCTATCCGGCCGGACTTGCCGTGGTGATGAGGCTTCCCGATGGCGCCGACGACAAGACGATCGCTCGAGAAGCCTATGCCTATGGACTTGCGCCCGCCCCACTGTCGGGGTGGTATTGCTCGGCGTCTACTCAGCGATCGGGATTACTCCTCGGTGTTGCGACAGCAATTGAACAGCAGGTGCCGACTGCCTGTGATCGCTTGCAACACCTGATCAAGAAGTTCTCCTAGTGCAATGACACTGGCAACACACGGAAAGGGTGGTACACGACTTCTTCATGTTTTTGGTACTTTTTAAGGGCCCAACAAACGGACACAATGCTTTCACCGAATCAAAACGGGGCGTCACTCCGCTTCGCTTTGTCGTTGACTTACCGCTGCGCTACCGGCGCTGCGCAACTTCGAGGAGAAAGCTCATGAAGATATTCGTTGCAGGCGCCACTGGCGCTATCGGACTGCCGCTTGTGCGCGTACTTCGCGCCCTCAACCATGAAGTCACAGGAATGACTCGCGCCGGCGCCGACAGACTCCGCGAGATCGGCGCCACAGTGTCCTTTGCGGATGTCTTTGACCCGCAGTCTGTTCGGAACGCCATCGAAGCGGCTTCGCCCGACGTGGTTATCGACCAGCTTACGTGGCTTCCCGCGAATCCGGCCGACATCATCAAATCGATGCCCAACGATACCCGCCTGCATCGAGAGGGGGGCAGCAATTTGCTGGCCGCTGCCGAGGCGCTGGGCGTGAAACGCTATATCGTGCAATCGCGTGGTTTTTACCTGAATGCCCCGCTCGGGGAGCTTGCCGACGAAACGGCCGGGCTTCGCTGTGACGCCCCTGGCGAAATCGGCGAAAGCGCGCGGGTCATCGGTGCGTATGAGGACTCCGTCACGGGCTCGGCCTCGGTGGAAGGCGTGGTCCTGCGCTATGGATTCTTCTATGGTCCTGGCACCTGGTACAGGCCTGACGGAGCCATTGCGGAGCAGGCACGGAGAGGCGAAACGTCGATCATTGGGGACGGCAATGCCGTCTGGTCGTTTGTCCATATCGATGATGCGGTCGCGGCGACCGTTGCTTCGTTGATGGCCGAACCCGGCGTGTACAACGTGGTCGATGATGACCCGCTCCCCGTCGCCAATTGGATGCCAGCATTCGCGCGCTGGGTCGATGCGCCAGAGCCTGCCCGCGTTAGCGTCGTGGAAGCCCGGAAGGCCGCAGGTGACGAAGCTGTCTACTACCATACCTGCCTGACGGGCGCCTCGAACCGTGCGGCGAAGACGAAGCTGGGGTTCGCCCCGCGGCCGCTGCTATGGAAGGATGCTTGAGCGTGACTTGCCCGCTTGGGATGTCCTCAGGCGAGTGGCCTGAAAAAATTGGGACTCTTGCGAGTCCCATCCCAGATCCGCAACCCCGAGTGGTTGCTTTACCTATGCTTTTCAACGAACTATTCAAGTCCCTCGAAGCCGTCCGCTGGCACATGGACAAGGACATCCCCTGGGATACCTTCGACGCCAGCCTGCTGACGGACGACCAGGCCAAGACCATCCGCATGAACGCCATCACGGAGTGGTCGGCC
>NZ_CAJPUY010000048.1 GCF_905397275.1 Cupriavidus yeoncheonensis
AACGACTCCGCGCCGATGATAGTGCGGATTACCCGTGTGAAAGTAGGTCATCGCCAGGCTCTTACAATGCAAAACCCCTCGACAGCGTGTGCTGCGAGGGGTTTTTGCTTTTATGGTCAGCCTCTCGTGAAACCTGCCACTTTCGCGCATGGCAGACAGGTCTTAATATCGCCTGATCTTTCACGAATCCGAATCTCCATGTCCGATGAGCGCCAGTGGTATCTCTATCTGCTCGAATGTACGGGCGGCTCGATCTACACCGGCATCACCACCGACGTGCAACGCCGCTTTGCCCAGCATCAGGCGGGAAAAGGCGCCAAATACACGCGATCGCGCAAGCCACTGCGGATCCTGGGGCAGATTCTGTATGCCTCAAAATCCGAGGCGTTGAAGGCTGAGTTGGCGACAAAGCGCATGAGTTCGGCGCAGAAGATCGCTTTCTGTGCGACGCTTGGGCAGCCCTAGGCGTAAAAAAAAAGCGTACGCCAACGGCGCACGCCCTTTCTTGTCTTCAGTCCGAAGTGTCAGACCACGGTCAGCGTGACTTCGATATTGCCACGCGTGGCATTCGAATACGGGCAAACCTGGTGCGCCTGCTCAACCAGCTTTTCCACCGCCTCGCGCTCGAAGCCAGGAACCGAGATCTTCAGTTCGGCCTGAATACCGAAACCTTGCGGAATCGGGCCAATGCCAACCGAACCTTCGATCGACGTGTCAGGCGGCAGCACGATTTTTTGCTGGGCGGCGACATGGCGCATGGCCCCGATGAAGCAGGCGGAATAGCCAGCCGCAAACAGCTGCTCCGGATTCAGGCCGTCGCCCTTGCCGCCCATTTCCTTGGGAAGCGCGAGCTTGGTGTCCAGTTGACCATCGGAGGTGACTGCGCGGCCATCGCGACCACCAGTGGCCGTGGCATGGGCGGTGTACAGGACTTTTTCGAGTTTCATAAGTGCTCCAGGTAGTGTGGCCCTTCAGGGCATATGAGCGACCGCGTCATGCTCGGACGGCTGCTCAGAAATCGTTCGCGCTTGTTCAAGCGTCGACCGCAACGCATGCAGGCGCTGCGTCAATGCCTGAATCTCTTCGATCGGGCATTGCGTGGCGCACAACAATCTTTCCGGGATGCTGACCGCCGCCTGCCGCAGCTTGCGGCCGGCATCGGTCAGTGCCACCAGCACACGACGCTCGTCTGCGGCATCGCGCCTGCGGCTTACCAGTCCCGCACCTTCCAGCCGCTTCAGCAACGGCGTCAGCGTTCCGGAGTCCAGTGCCAGGCGGCTTCCGAGTTCGGATACCGTCAGCCCCTCGTGCTCCCACAGCACCAGCATGACCAGATATTGCGGATAAGTGAGTCCGAGCTCATCCAGCATGGGCTTGTACACCTTGGTCATCGCCAGCGATGTCGAGTAGAGGGCAAAGCATAGCTGCCGGTCGAGCTGCAGCCAGTCTTCCTTGCGTTCAGTGATCGTGTCGTCCATGTCGATATATTAGACACAATTGAATTGTGCGCAAGATAAATTTTTAGTTTTTCAAGAAAGTGATTAAGGCGGCTGATGAGGTCTTAAGGATGCCTTAAGTCTCGCTGGTTAGCATCAACCTGTCGCGCCACATCGCTACCTTTGGCGCATGAGTATTCCCGGGAAAGGAGATTCCATGATTCGCCAGACCATTGCACGTACCGCCATTGGCTTTGCCGCGCTTGCCGCGATCGGTGGTGGCTATGCCTACCTGCAGAAGGAAGTCATCACGCCGGGGTACGCCGCATCCGCGCCTGCCACCACTGCCGCGCCGGCGCAGTCCGTCGCCGTGGCCTCGCCGATGGACTTCTCCGGGATTGTCGACCAGTACGGGCCGGCGGTGGTCAACATCAGCGTTACCGCGCGCGCGCAGCGCACCGCGATGCAGGCGCCGTCGGGAATGGATCCCGATGATCCTCTGTTCCAGTTCTTCAAGCGGTTCGGTCCGCAGTTCCAGGGGCCGCAGAGTGGCCAGCAACTGGTAAAGGGCCTGGGCTCGGGCTTTATCGTCAGTCCGGACGGGCTGATCCTGACCAATGCCCACGTCGTGGACGGCGCGCAGGAGGTCACCGTGAAGCTGACCGATCGCCGCGAGTTCAAGGCCAAGGTGCTTGGCAGCGATCCGCAGACCGACGTGGCGGTGATCCGCATTGATGCCAAGGACCTGCCGGTCGTCCGCCTGGGCGATCCGTCGCATGTGAGGGTCGGCGAGCCAGTGCTGGCCATCGGCTCGCCGTACGGATTCGAGAACACCGTGACCGCGGGCATTGTCAGCGCGAAGTCGCGCTCCCTGCCTGACGACACCTACGTCCCGTTCATTCAGACCGATGTTGCCGTGAATCCCGGCAATTCCGGCGGTCCCCTGTTCAACCAGCGTGGCGAGGTGATCGGCATCAACTCGCAGATCTATAGCCAGACCGGCGGCTACCAGGGCCTTTCGTTCGCCATTCCGATCAACGTGGCGACGAAGGTCGAGCAGCAGCTGGTGGCGCATGGCAAGGTCACGCGCGGCCGGCTCGGCATCTCGGTGCAGGAAGTCAACCAGGCACTGGCGCAGTCCTTCGGCCTGCCCAAGCCTTCCGGCGCGCTGGTCAATTCGGTCGAGGCGGACAGCCCCGCGGCAAAGGCTGGCCTCAAGCCCGGCGACGTCATCGTGCAACTCGACAATGACGTCATCGACCACTCAGGCGACCTGCCCGAACACGTTGCCGATATCAAGCCGGGCACCGACACGGTGCTGAAGATCATCCGCAAGGGCCAGCCCATGACGCTGTCGGTCAAGGTGGGCCTGGCCAAGGAGGAGTCCGTCGCGCAGAAGGGCGGCGACAACCAGGCTGGCGGACGGCTCGGGCTGGCAGTGCGCCCCCTGACGCCTGCCGAGAAGCGCCAAAGCGGGATTGAGGGCGGGCTCGTGGTGGAAGACGTGGCCGGCCCCGCAGCGCGCGTGGGCATCCAGCCCGGCGACGTGATCCTGTCGCTCAATGGCACGCCGATCGGTTCGGCCGATCAGCTGCGCGCTCTGGTGGCCAAGTCCGGCAAGCAGGTGGCATTGCTGGTACAGCGCGACGACGCGCGCATCTTCATTCCGCTCGACCTGGGCTGACGCCCCCGCAAGCGTTTACCGGCAAGGCTTCCTGGTCTTTCGGTCGCCGTAAACCGGGCGTATACCGCGACGTTTACCGGCGGTATACGCACCGTATACGAACTGCGTATACGACCCGCGAACCCTTGCCGGAAGCCGGTTTCCGCGCAAGGAAGGGCTTACAGAAAGCGCGCCAGCAGGTATGATCTCGACTGCGATGCACGAAGCATGCGGCGGCATGGTCCGCCGACCTTGGTTCCTGCTCATTCGACAGAACAAGGAAGTCTATGCAGTTGGATTTCACCCGAGCGATTACACCGGGTCCCGAGAGAGCGCGGCGCGCTACGCCCACCGCTCAATCTGCGCCGAGCCCCCGGCGGCGCAAGAAGGAAGCGCCCCCGCACTGGGAGCGCGGCTACCGTTCGCATTTTTACCGCAACGAGCGCGGCGAGAAGCTGGGCGAGGTACGCCTGTCCGACCGCGGCGATGCGCCGGTGGTCTATCACTGGGCGGCGGGCAACTATTCGGGCGCTGAAGGATCGCTGGTCCATGCGCGTGCGCGCGTGGAAGAGACGATCGGCTTTGGCATGCGCCAGCTTTCGCTGTTCTGATTTCTGATTTTCCTCCGGTGGCCACGTCGATGGCACCACCCCGCGTAGCGCCTTAGTCCAGGCGGCGCTGCAACAGCATGTACACCGCAGCGGTCAGCGCCAGCACCGCAATCAGGCGGTAGAGATCCTCGCAAGCAATCAGACGGGACTGTTGTTCCACCAGCCCGCCAAGCTGAGCCAGCGCACCATGGTGTGCCTGCGCTTCATCCAGGCCACGAGCGGCCAGAGCGGCCTGTACCGACTGTATCCAGAGCTGGACTTCCGCCGTCCGTTGCCCGAGCGCATGCACCAGGCTGTCATGCACGGCGAATTGCCGGTTCTGCAGCAACACCGCACCGATGGCCGAGGCAAAGGAGCTGGCGATCTGCCGCATCAGGTTCTTGCTGCGGTAGCCGTGCGCAAATTCCTCGCCGCTCAGTGAGCGGAACGTCAGACCCGCGATGGGGATGATGACCAGCACGCCGAACAGCCCCTTGCCGACCAGGCCCCACGCGAGCGCGGGCGGCCCCGCGTCCGGCGGCATGCGCGAGAACCACCACGTGGCGGCGCCCATCAACAGCAGGCCTGTCACCATCAGCGGCTTCTTGCGCGTCAGCCGCGATGCGTACCGCAGGTAGACCATCACCCCGGCCAGGCTCACCAGCGCGGCAAAGGTGTTGAGCCATCCGGTGGTGGCGAGCGGAATCCGCAGCGCCTGCTCCGCGTAGATCGGAAACACGTAGGCGCTGAGGTTGTTGATCATGTAGTACACGAAGTACATCCCGATCCCGGCCAGGTAGACGGGATTGCGCAGCGCCCGCAGGTGCAGCACCGGCGCTTCATGGTGCCACTGATGCCACAGGAACACGGCCAGCAGACCCAGGCCTGCGGCGGCGATCAGCGCCAGCCGTATCGGATGAGAAAAGATGTCGAAGCGGGCCTCGGTCATGGCCGCCTGCAGCGTGACCACAGCCGCGCCGAACAGCAGCAGCGGGCCGAACGCGGGGCTCGGGGCCGGCTGGCGCGGCTCCGCATCGGGCAGCAGTATCCAGGCGCCCAGGGCGGCAAGCGCGGCAAACGGCAGCGCGCCGTAGAACACGTCTTGCCATACGCCGCGATCGACCAGTTCGGCGGCGAACGCCGGCCCCAGCGCGCTCGCCACGAAGATGCCGGCCATGAAGATGCGGCTGGCGCGCGGCCGGTCGGCCGGGCCGAACAGGACGGCGACCAGGATGCGGCAACTCGTGAACAGTGCGCCGCCGCCAAATCCCTGCACGAAGCGGGCGCCTACGAGTTGCGCGAGAGAGTGGCTGGTGGCGGCGCCAAGCGTGCCCGCCATGAAAATCAGCAGCGCGCCGGTCACGTAGTAGCGGTAGCCGAAGCGGCGCGACAGCCATTGCTGCTTGAGGATCATGAGCATGCTGCCCACGGCGTACGCGGCTTGCGCCAGTGCGAAGCTGCGAGGGTCCGCGTCGACACCGCCCATGATGTGGCTCGACGCGAACACAAACATGATGTTCTCGAGAAACTCCACGCCGGTGGCCAGGGCAAGCAGCATCATCAGCAGGGTCTGGCGCTGCCGGTGGCTGAGCCACCGCAGCCAGCGCATGCCCAGGCGGAGCTGCCAGAGCGGTTGCCAGCGAGATCCCGGGTTCATGGCTGCAGCGCTTGCAGGCTCTGGTGCAGGCGGTTCAGCACACGCGTGCTTGCAGCCAGGCCGCTTTCGCCCACTGGTCCCCAGGCTTCGGCATAGGCCGCGTGCACCAGCGGCAAGGCTCGCTCCATGAGCCGCCGGCCGGCCGGGGTGAGCGTGAGTTCCAGCGTGCGCCGATCTTGTGCGGAAGCCTGACGACGCACGAGGCCGCGCACTTCCAGGCCGTCGAGCAGCCGGGTCATCTGCGTGCGCGTGGCGTCGATCGTTGCGCCAAGCTCGGACGGCATGCTCGGCTGTCCTTCGTCGACGGCGAGCATGCTGAGCACCAGGTATTGGTTCAAGTCCAGGTCGAATGGCGCCAGCGTCCGGTTGATGTGGTCGTGCAGCAGGCGCGCGGTGCGAAGCAGCAGGCGGGACGCCAGGATGAGCTCACGCGGCGCGTCCGGATGGGCCGCGCTGAAGCGCTCGATACGTTGTTCAAAGGACATGGCGGAGGGAGCATCCAGCGCTGACTTGCTGGCCAGATGCTTTCGTCTGAGATAATTACGAATGAAATTATATCAGACGCGACTAATCTTGCCAGCGACGGCGCTCTGGCCATGCCGCGTGCGAAGGCTGGCCGACACGCGGCGTGCGCCCGCGCGCAGCTTTGTGAGTTCCACCGTCCGGCGTCCTTCCGGCATCGCGCCATATCGCAGGCTGATGTAGGTGGCGATGAAGGCACGAATTGCCGGCGCGGCGTGCGGCAAGCGGACCGCCGCGCGTTCGGCGAATGCCTGTGGACCTTCGGCCGCGCCGCGCTCGCAGCCATGGCACGCCAGCATGCGGCAGACATGCGCGTAGCTGGCTTCGACCGGGTCGAGCCGGCGGCGGCGCAGCCACAGCGGCACCAGTGCCAGCAGGCTTAGCGCGGCCAGCCCGCAGGCGAGCAGTTGTGCCACGCTGATGCCCGGCAGCCATCCGCCGAACAGCCGCTCCTGCTGGCTGCGGTCGTACTGCAGGACCCAGCGCTGCCATGTGTAGGTCAGCCCGTCGTAGGCCCAGCGCAGGTTGCGCAGCCAGCCGGCTTCCTGGCCCGGCGACCAGACACCCGATTCCTGGCCGCCCAGGGCGGCATCGAGCCCCTGTTCGATGCGGCTGGGGGCCACCGCGCTGGTCGGGTCCACGCGAACCCAGCCGGGTCCTTCCAGCCAGACCTCGGCCCAGGCATGGGCGTCGGCCTGCCGCACGATGTAGTGGCGCCCGATCGGGTTGTACTCGCCGCCCAGGTAGCCGGCCACCACGCGTGCCGGCACACCGGCCGCGCGCATCAGGAAGACGAAGCTGCTTGCATAGTGTTCGCAAAAACCGCGATGCGTTTCGAACAGGAAGCTGTCGATCTGTTCCGTGCCCAGCGGCGGTGGCCGAAGCGTATAGCCGAACGGCGCCGAGGCGAACAGGCGCAGCGCGGCCTGCACGCGCTGCGCGGGATCGGCGTAGCTGCCGGCCCAGCGCGCGGCCAGTTCGCGCGCGCGCGGGTTGCCGGGCGGCAGGCTCAGGGCCAGTGAGCGCGTGCGCGCCGACAGCGGTTCGGGCGAGGACTCCAGCGTGGAGCGCGCCCGGTAGCGGATGCGCTGCTCCACCGGCGCGGCCAGGAAATACTCGCCATCCGCGGAGATCCGGGCATTGACGTTGGATGACACCGCCACGCCGCGGTCCAGCGTGAACAGCCAGCGCTGCTGGCTTGGCTCCAGCGTGACGGTGTAGTCGACGCCGCCGGCTTGCTGCGCGCCGGCCGGTGGCGAAGGGGCCGCGGGCATCGTGAACTGCTGGCGTTGCGGCACGGGCAGCCAGCTGGCGCCGTCGAACTGCCACAGCACCAGGGCGCGCCAGTAGAGCGCCCCGGTGGACAGCGCAGCGCCATCGATCTCCGCGCGCAATGCGACTTCCGGCGAGCGTACGAGCTGTCCGACGCTGCCCGGGCGCATCACGTCGCTGATACCGGTCCGGGACGTCGGCGCCGATTGCGGCAGCTGCCACAACGGATGCTCCAGGCGCGGGAACAGCACGAACAGCACGAGCGCCCAGGGCAGCCCGATCAGCGCCATGCGGCCCAGCAGCGGCCAGATAGCCAGCCGGCCACGCGCCTCCGGGTGGTGCAGCAGCAACCAGTTGCGCAGTACCCAGGCGCCGATCGCCACGCTGTACAGTGCCAGCCAGAACGGCTGGTCGGACAGGTAGAGCGTCAGCAACAGGTAGAACGACAGCTGCGTGACCAGTGTGGCATCCGCCAGGCTGTGGCACTCCAGCAGCTTGAGCACGACAAAGGCGCCCAGCAGGGCGACGCCAAGGTCGCGCATGGTGCCGTCGCCATCCTGCCAGATCAGGGCGGCGGCGATGCCCAGAACCAGCACGGCCGCCACGCCCAGGATCGCCCTGGAGGGCAGCGGCGCACGCCTGCGCCACAGCAGCCAGCGCCAGCACAGCAACGCGAGCAGCAGCAGGCTGATCGTCACGGGCAGCATGCGCGCCTGCGGCGCGAGTACCAGCGCGAGCTGCCCGAGCAGGATGCCGTGATCCTGGTGTGCCAGCGGGCGTGCCGGCGTGCTCATGCAGAACCTCCGTTGCCCGGCGCGCGCCACAGCGCCAGCGCCTCCAGGCAGGCGCGGCGATGGCCCGCACCGTGCCCGGGCCGGATTTCCACGCCGGGCAGGCGCAGGCCGACTTCCGCCTCATCGCCGACCGCCAGCAGCCATGCGCATAGCCGCGACAGCCTGGCCTCGACCGGCAAGCCGGCCGGCAAGGCGTGCCAGTCCAGCCAGCGCGTCGGCCGCGCCGGGGGCTCGCCCGCGCGGCTCATCCAGCGGCCGGTGCGCGCGCTGTGCTTCCAGGCAATGCGGTGCAGCGGGTCGCCGCTGCGGTATTTGCGAAGCTGGTCGATGCCTTCGTCAGTGGCATGGCCGTTGGCGGTGCCGTCTTCGCCATGGTCCAGGGTTGCCATCGGGGGCAGCGGCGGCGCGGCAGGCTCCGGCGCCGGGAAGACCAGCACCGACAGGCCCAGGTCCGCATACCCCCACACCCGGAACAGACCGAACGGAAAGCGGCTGGACAGCGTGACGCGCGACAGGCGCAGCCAGCCGCGCCGCGCGGCCGGGACGAGCAGCGTCAGCGTGCCGTCGCTGGCGGCATCCAGCGTGATGCTGGCGGCCACCGCCCCGGGCATGGCCGCGATGCGGCCTTCAATGCCGATGCGGGCCTGAGTGTCCGTATTGGAGAGCCGCAGCGCGAATGCCGCGTCCTGGCCGGCGAAGGCATCCCTGGCGGGAACACCGGGTTCGGCGGTCACGGCGAGGTCGAGCAGGTTCCGATACGCCGTCCACATGCATGCCATGCCGATGCCAGCCAGCAGGAACGTGAGCCCGAAGCCGAGGCTGATGTTGTAGTTCAGCGAGGTCATCAGCATGGCCAGCAGCAGGACGGCAAAGCCGAGGCCGCCGCGCGTGGGCAGGATATACAGGCGCCGGCGGTCCAGCCGCACCTCGCGCTGCTCCGGGACCCGCGGAAGCCGGAACCAGCGCCGCCGGTATGGTGTGGCGCCAGGCAGCGGCAGCGCGGCATGGCGGGTTGCCGCGGACGGATCGCGCGGCATGGCCGTCAGGGAATGGGCACGCCGGCCAGCAACGCGGCCAGGCCGTCCGTGCCGGTGCGCGCGCCGGCGGGTTCCAGGCGGTGTGCCGCCACGGCGGTGAAGACCGCCTGCACGTCTTCGGGCAGCACCATCGCGCGCTGCTCCAGCAGCGCCCACGCCCGCGCACAGGCCAGCAATGCCAGCCCCGCGCGCGGCGACAAGCCGGCCGCGAACGCACTGCTGGTGCGCGTGGCCTGCACCAGCGCCAGCACGTAGTCGACCAGCGCGGGGCTGGCGTAGACCTGCGCCGCGGCGTCCTGGAAGGCCAGTACTTGCGCAGCGTCCATGACCGGCTCGGCCTGCGGCGGCGTGGAGCCGCCCAGGTACAGCACGCGTTCGAACGCGGCGTCGGGATAGCCCAGCGACAGCCGCATGGTGAAGCGGTCCAGCTGCGATTCGGGCAGCGCGTGCGTGCCGAGTTGTTCGAGCGGGTTCTGCGTGGCGATCACGAAGAACGGCGACGGCAGTGCGTGCGTGGCGCCGTCATGCGTGACCTGGCCTTCGGCCATGGCTTCGAGCAGCGCGCTTTGGGTCTTGGGCGGGGCACGGTTGATCTCGTCGGCGAGCACCACCTGCGCGAAGACCGGCCCGCGATGGAAGCGGAACTCGCCCGAGTCGCGCACGAACACCGAAACGCCGATCAGGTCGGCGGGCAGCAGGTCGCTGGTGAACTGGACACGCTGGTACTGGAGCCCGAGCGTGCGGGCCAGCGCGTGCGCCAGCGTGGTCTTGCCCACGCCGGGCAGGTCTTCCAGCAGCAGGTGGCCGCGAGCCAGCATGCACGCCAGCGCCAGGCGGATCTGGCGCGGCTTGCCAAGCACGATGCGGCCAAGCCGGGCCTGGGCTTCGGCGAGCGTAGCGACGATCCTCGGGCGAGCAGTCACGTTGGCCTCGGCTGGAAGACAGGGGAATTCGCGCATTGTAGCGGCGTGCGTCGTGCACGGCACAGTCTGTTTCCGCACGAAGACCACATTGGCGGGGCCGCACACTCCCGCCTGGCCGGGCGAGGTCCGCCGGGTTCTGGCATCATCGTCGTATCGGCCGTGCCTTGGCCTGGATCTCCCTGCCGCAATGACCTCCCCGCTGGACGCTTCCCTCTCCCCGTCTGCCACCCACATCGAAACCGATCCCGCCGCGCTGCAGCGCCTGGCCGAGGCGTTCCACCAGGATGGCTTCATCGTTCTGCGCGGCTTTGCCCCCGAGCGGGCCTGCACCGCGCTCGAGGCGGTGACGCGCACCCACCTGGCCGCGGCCATCCCGCCCGTGGAGTTCGAGGCCGATCTTGGCTACCCCGGAGCGCCCGCCGCGCGCGACGCCGCCGGCGGCGGCACCGTCAGGCGGCTGCGGCAGGCCTACGGACGCGACCAGGTGTTTCGCGATTGGGCCACCGACCCGCGCCTGGCAGCCGTGGTGCAGGCCCTGCTCGGCGAACCCGCGCGGATCACGCTGGCGCACCATAACTGCGTGATGACCAAGCATCCGCACTACGGCAGCCAGACCGGCTGGCACCGCGATACCCGCTACTGGTCGTTTATCAGCCCGGAGCTGGTGACGGTGTGGCTGGCGCTTGGTGATGAAGACGAGAGCAACGGCGTCCTGCGCGTCATCCCGGGCTCGCACAAGGCCCGGCTGGAGCCGGGCCAGCTTGACCCGGCCGAGTTCCTGATCGAAGCCCATCCGGCCAGCCAGCCATTGCTGCAGGGCGCCGCGTCGCTCGCGCTGCATCGCGGCGACGTGCTGTTCTTCGACAGCCGGCTGTTCCATGCCGCAGGCCGCAACAGCTCGAATGCGGTGAAGCTGTCGGTGGCGTTCGCCTACTTCGGCGCCAGCAACCGCCCGGTGGAGGGCACGCGCTCGGCGGAGTTCGGCAGCGTCGACCTGTAGCGACAGCTATGCGATAGCGGCCCCGGGGCAGGGCCTGCGCCGCTCAGGTGCGCAGGCCGACCAGTCCCGAGATCTTGTCGGCGGCTTCCAGCAGCGAGGGCAGGAAGCGCTCGAGCATTTCCGCGGCGCTGGTGCGGTTGGCCTGTCCACTGATATTGAGCGCGGCGATGGTATGGCCGGCGCGGTTGCGGATGGGCGCGGCCAGCGACACCAGGCCCTCTTCCAGCTCCTGGTCGTTCAGTGCCCAGCCGCGTGCGCGGATATCGGCGACGACGGCCTTGAGCGCGTCGGGATCGGTCACGGTGCGGCTGGTGCGCGCGCGCAGCTCGGTATTGCGCAGCACGCGCTCCAGCTCGTCCTCGGCCAGGCCGGCCAGCAGCACGCGTCCCATTGACGAGCAGTAGGCCGGCAGGCGGCTGCCGATCGACAGGTTGATGGTCATGATCTTGCGTGCCGGCACGCGCAGCACGTAGACGATCTCGGTACCGTCCAGCACGGAGATCGAGCAGCTTTCGTGGACCTGCTGCGAGAGCGCCTCCATGATCGGCTCGGCCAGGTTCCAGAACGGCATCGAGGTCAGGTACGCGAAGCCGAGATCCAGGATCTTGGGCGTCAGGCGGAACAGCCGGCCTTCCGCCTGCACATAGCCCAGGCCCACCAGTGTCAGCAGGATGCGGCGCGCGCCGGCGCGCGTCAGGCCGCTGGCCTGCGCGATTTCCGTCAGGGTCTGTGCGGGGTGTTCAGCGTTGAAGGCGCGGATCACGGACAGTCCACGTGCAAAAGACTGCACATAGCTGTCGCTGGGCTTTTCGGGCGTGGCGGCGGAGGTGGCGCTTTCCGCGGCGGGTCTGGGGTCGGCGGGACTGGCCATCTGTCTGGCACCGGCAGGGTCGCCGGATGGGCACGCAAAGGCCGAAAGGGTAGAGGAAATACGGCGATTTCGCCAGTGCAGACCGACGCACGCGCTGGCGGCGCCCCGTGGGGAGCGCCGCCGCCATGCTGTCTCCCGCACCGTTATCCGGTTGCCCGCGTCAGCGGAAGCTCTTCTGCAGCAGGACGAAAACGGCCATGGCCACGCACAGTGCCGCGAAGCCGTGCAGCATGTCCATGCCGGCCAGCAGCGTAGCCTGCCGGTCGATTTCGAGCGAGATCCTGGCCAGGCTGGTCGCGGACAGCGCGTCCGGCATCTGCAGCGCGGGGGTGAAGCGCGTGACGTGCTCGACCAGGTGCGTGCGATGCGCGGCCAGGCCGTCCTGCATGAAGACGCTGGCCAGGCCCGTGCCGCTGGCCGAGGCGATCTGCTTGCAGACGTTCTTGAACTGGTAGGCGTGCGAGAAATCCTCGACCGGGAGGTCGAGATAGGTCATCGACGCGACCTGGACCATCAGCAACACCGGTGTCAGGCCTTCGAGCAGCACCACCGGGACCAGCGCATAGTCCGGCGCGCCCGGCATCAGCTGGTAGGACAGCAGCATGGCCGCGCACGCATAGATGATGAAGCCGATGGCGATCACGCGGCGCTTGCGGAACACCAGCGCCATGCCCAGCGTGATGAGCACCGCGCCGATGGCCGAGACCGTTCCGCTCGTCGAGAGCAGCATGCAGGTGGAACGAAAGGTCAGGCCCAGGCCGCTTTGCGTCAGCGTCGGCAGCAGGAACGCCCAGGCCGACGACAGCAGGTAGTACAGCGTGTAGAACCCCAGCCCATACAGGTACTGGCGCCCGGCCAGGCGCGAGAAGTCGATCCACGGGTCCGGGTGCCGGTACAGGCGCCAGCCGCTGAACGCGAACAGGCCCACCCCGAGCAGCGCGGCCAGCGGCATCTGCGGCGAGCTGAAGAAGCGCGTGTAGCGCATTTCCTGCAGCGTGTGCAGGAACACCAGCGCACCGAGCGCCGCGGCGATGGCGGCCGGCCAGTCGAGCGTCGACACCGGTGGATGCGGATCGCGCGGCGCGCGCGTGGGGTAGGTGGCGATCACCGACAGCAGCACCGGCAGCGAGATCCCGGCCTGGAACAGGAACACCGCGCGCCAGCCGATGTCGTCCAGGAAGATGCTGGTCAGCCAGGGCGTGATGGCCAGCATGGCGAAGGCGCCGCCGCCGAAGCGCAGCATCAGCGGCGCGCGCTCGGCCGGCGTGGACACCAGTTGCACGAGGATGCGCGATGCCGCGAACAATCCGCCCGCGCCGAGGCCTTGCACCGCCTTGCCGGCGATCAGCCCGCTCGGGCTGGCGGCTTCGGCGCACAGCAGCGAGCCGATGATGAACACCAGCAGCGACGCGATGGTGAAGCGCTTGTACGTGGTGCGGCGCGCGATCTGGTCGAGCACCATGTTCATCAGCACCGCGGTGGCGGCATAGGCCGAGACCGCGTACAGGTAGTCTGCGGGCGCGGCGCCCACGCCACCCTGGATGTGCTGGCTGGCGACACCCATCATGAGCGTGGAGGAGAAGTCGATGCCGGTGACCAGCCCGAGCGTCAGCCCGAACAGCGACAGCCGCCAGTGGCCCATCTCCGGGTGGCTCGCGATCTGCATGCGGGGGCGTTGGGGGTTGGCGGCAGCCATGGTGACCAGGCCTTTGGCGCCAGGAGCGCCGGATACTGCGGAGACAGACGTTTGTTGCATCACTAAAGCATAATGTCGCCTGCTGTCTGGAACTACAGCTTGTCAGGGAAACATTGTCCGGTGAACGAAACAATCCAGTGGAATGATTGGGAGGCGTTCTGCTGCGTGGTCGAGCAGGGCACATTTACGGCAGCGGCGGAGCAGCTCGACTGCCCGAAATCGCGCGTGTCGGCGGCCGTGGCGCGCCTGGAGACCGCGATCGGCGCCAAGCTGCTGGAGCGCACCACGCGCCGCATGCGGCTGACCGACGCCGGCAGCGCGGTCTATCGCGACGTGGCGCCGCTGTTCGCGCGCCTGCGCGAAATCCGCCAGGAAACGCTGGCGCGCGAAGAGCGCGTGCAGGGCGTGCTGCGCATTGCCACGCCTTACGAATTCGGCGCCCAGCAACTGGGCGGCATCATCTGCCGCACGCTGGCGGCCCATCCGGCGCTGGACGTCTCGGTGGAAATCACCCAAGGCCTGGTGGATCCGATCCGCGACGGGTTTGACGTGGCGTTCGTGATCGTCGATGCCGACCTGCCCGATTCCGGCACGGTGGCGCGCCGCATCTACCACGTGGAGCGCGGGCTCTTTGCGGCGCCTGCACTGGCCGCCAGCCTGCCGCCGCTGATGCGCCCCGAAGACCTGGCCAATCTGCCGACGCTGACCACGCCGGGCGACACGGTATGGGAATTCCAGCGCGACGACGAGTGCTTCACGGTGCCGATCCGTCCGCGCATGCAGACCTTCAACGCGGAACTGCGGCTGCAGGGTGCGCTGGCGGGGCTGGGCATTGCCAAGTTGTCGGTGAACTACTGCGAGGCGGAAATCGCGCAGGGCAGGCTGGTGCGCGTGCTGCCCGAGTTCCCGCTGCCGCCGCTGAGGGCGTTTGCATTGCTGCCAGACCGGCGTCTGCAGCCACGCAAGGTGCGGGCGTTCATGGAGGCGATCGAGTCGATGCTGGAGCCCGAACTGGGCCAGGACTCGGGAGAGGGTGCCAGCCCGGCCTTCTGACCGGGCGGAGATGCGGGGGGCTTTCCGTTCAGCGAAGGGGCTCAGGCGCCATCGGTGAAAGCGTCACGGGCTTCCTGGATGGTGCGGGCGCCGTCGGTGTACGGGTCACGTTGGTCGATGCGGGCGCCGTCGGTGAACGGGTCGCGCTTGTCGATGCGGGCGCCATCGGTGAACGGGTCCACCTTGCCCAGCTTGGCGCCGTCCAGGTACGGGTCGACGTTGCCCACACGGGCGATGCTGCCATCCAGGCGGGCCAGGCCCGAAACCGGCGCGGCGGCGTGGGCGCCGGAAGCGGCGGCCAGCGTCAGGCCGAGCGCGCAAAGAACGGAAGTGGCAAGGTTGCGGCGTTGTGCAAGGGTCTTCATGATCGTGTCCTTCTGTCAGGGTTTGTGGCTTCAGCCACCTTGACCTGTAATGTAGGACTTCGAAGACCCCGGAAAAAGGGTCAATCCTCGACACACTGTCCAGCGAACTGGACAATGTCATCCGGGCAATTTGTGCCTCGCACGCTCCCTCAATAGTTGTTCATCGGGCGAGCCCGACCCCGAAGGATGAAGCGGGCTTGCGGCCCATGCGTTGCGATGGGATGGGCATAAGATGGCGTCTGGTAACGGCAACGAGGTCG
>NZ_CAJPUY010000049.1 GCF_905397275.1 Cupriavidus yeoncheonensis
GCCACTGCCAGCGTCATCTGCTTCATCGTCTGGTTCTGCCTTTCCCGTCGAATTTCCTACCTATAACGCTTCGCGTCCCTTAGCGGTGGACTTATTCAGCTTTGCCCTAAAGTGCGAATGGAATCCCGGCGGACATTACTGGGCTGAAAGAACATGGGCCGATCCACGCAAGCGTTGCTTGAATATCACGAACGCAGCAAGCATCGTGTCAACCGCTATGCTCCCGGCCCCGGAGGGCTCGACTGGGCAAACCAGCCGGATCCGTTCCGCGTATTTCAGGGCTCACCGCGGATTGCCCTGCCACTGGCCGCGGACACCTTGGCCACACGCTACAACGAACTGCGCTGCGGCGCCCTGCCGCCCGTGCAAGACTTCAGGCTTCACACCCTTGCCATCCTGTTTGAACTTTCGCTCGGCCTGTCAGCGTGGAAATCCCATGGCGCCCAGCGGTGGGCACTGCGCTGCAATCCATCGAGCGGAAATCTGCATCCGACCGAGGGCTATCTTCTTTGTCCAGCCCTGCCCGGCCTGCCTGGCGGGGTCTACCACTACCTGAGCCGCGACCACGTGCTCGAACAGCGCGCCGCAGTGGATAATCCACGATGGACCGAGGCGTTTTCGGGCCGCGGTATTCTGGTCGGCATCAGCTCGATCCACTGGCGCGAGGCGTGGAAATACGGAATGCGCGCGTGGCGCTACTGCCAGCATGACTGCGGCCATGCGATCGCCGCAGTGAGTTACGCCGCGGCGGCTCTCGGCTGGCAGACACGGCTGATGGAAGCGATTGCGGATGATGCCTTGGCGGCGTTGCTTGGATTGGACCGCAGCGAGGATTTCGGCGCGGCCGAGCGAGAGGCGCCGGATGTCCTGCTTTGGATCGGCAATCCGGAAGCACAGCCTGATCTTGAGCGCCTGTGGTCCGCTTTCGACAAGGCGCACTGGTACGGATACGCGAATCAGCTAAGCGCGGGACATGTACGCTGGCCGGATATCGACGCGATCCATCGCGCCACGCACAAGTCCCGAACTCGCGAACCGACGCTGCCAAATTCAGAGCCGCATCTGTGGTCTGCGACGCCCGCCCTCGACCTGAGCTTTGCCCGGATCGCCCGGCAGCGGCGCAGCGCCACGAGTTTCGATGGTACGACGCGCATCGCCGCCGCGGCTTTTTTTACCATGCTGGAAAGCCTGCTGGCGAGTCGCGACACGCCACCATGGAACGCGCTGACGTCTCCTGCAGCGGTGCATCCGGCGCTGTTTGTGCACCGCGTGGACGGTCTGGAGCCGGGCCTGTATCTGCTGGTAAGGAATTCCGCAGCGCTGCCTGACCTCAAGCGGGCCATGCGCCCGGAATGGCTGTGGCAAAGGACTGGACCAGACCATCTGCCACTCTATCTCCTACTGCCTTTCGATTTACGCGCGGTGGCAAAGCTGATCAGTTGTCACCAGGATATCGCCGCCGATTCCTGCTTTGCGCTGGGGATGCTCGCAAACTTCGAAATCGCCGTGAAGCAGCCATGGCGTTACCGTCATCTTTTCTGGGAATGCGGCATGCTCGGCCAGGCGCTCTATCTTGAAGCCGAAGCCATCGAAGAGCGCGCCACGGGGATCGGCTGCTTTTTCGATGATGAAATGCACGCCATGCTCGGAATCAAGGATCACGCCTGGCAAAGCCTGTATCACTTCACAGTCGGCGGCGCCATGGTCGATCAGCGCTTGTCGACGTCTGCACCGTATGAAATTCAACCTTGACAAGCAAATGGTGTCGCGGCCAAGGAACGTGTCGCCTCCCTCTGCCGGCAGAAGTCGGCCAACTACGGTCGGTGGCGCGCCCTTCACGTAGACATTCGAATGGCGGCTTCGCAGTCAAACTGCTGTCGGTGGGATGATGATTGCGACCGGCAGCACCACACTGGAGTTGGTTTGCCATGGAACTGCATCCTACAATCGGTCGTATATTGCCGCGATGGATACCGTTGCGGAACACTGTTCCCTCGCCGCATAGGGTCGTAATCGACCTTTGCGCCCTGCCACTTTTTGAAGCGAGGAAGGCATGCCCTACCTGCAACTGGACGTCAACGGCCACTACCCGGTGGCCGACAAGAAGCAGCTTGCCGCAAGACTCATTCAGACATATTCGGGAATGATGTCGGTCGATATTCGCCGCATCACCGTGGCGATCCGCGAACTCGGCGAAGGCGGCGTGTGGCGGATCACTAAGCCCAGCGACGAGCCGGAGCCTGTCTCCATCATGATGCTGGACATCCGCAAAGGCCGTTCGCCAGAGTTGCGAATGGCGGTGGCCAAGGCGCTGTGCGCCGATTGTATCGAAATACTCGGGTTGAGAGAGGATCGCCTCAACGTCGAGTTCACCCAGCATTCAGGCGACGAGATGTACCATCCCAGCCTGGGTGGATACAGTCCGGAATGGTCCCCGGAGGAGCATCGTCAGGATCATGGCGACCATTGAAGGCAGGGCGCGCCGGCTGGTTATAGCCGCTGCGGATTGTTGACTGAAGGCGTTAGCAGGCTATCACTGCATCTCAGCAGATATGGTGCTTGTGACACGGTCTGGTATCGCCTTGTATTGCGGACATTCGGCAAGTTGGGCCTGACTGTCAGCAACGGGTCCGCTATGCGACCTTCGTTTTTCCCGCAGGTGGGGCCGGGGAATCCGTGGACCCTACGACCCGGTCAGCTGAAGCTGCGTTTCTCGCCGACCTAGCGTTCATGGTGTCGAAGGGGCGGACGCCCTCCGGTATTCGCGCGCGGGGGATAAGGCCAAAATTCGCCAACACGCAATCCCGGCGGTCACCGCCGTCGGCACGCACGATCGGCGCGGCATAGTCCGGCCAAGTCTCAGGCTTCCACTCAGTCGCCGGCGGCACGACTCCAAACACGTCGCGCAGAAGCTGGTGCTGGACCGGGGCGTAGTTGGTGCATATGCCCTTCTCCTCCTCTTTTTCCGTCGAGTGTACTGGGTAGTCCGACGAGAGCCTATCGAAGCGTGAACCGGACAGTTCTTTCGTCCAACGCAACCCACTGCCCGACTGCAAGCCGCAGCAGTTCACCGTTATTCCAGTAGGAGACGTGGTCCGGTCGCCATGTCAGCGCGTATAGGTGCCGTGCCTGGACACCGGCGATGATGAGAAAGTTGGTTGTGGCGGCAACCGCCTCGCACGAAAGCAGCAGATCTTCGCGATCCTCGCCGAAGTAGTGGGCTTCCAGGAAGATGGTGGTAAGGGTCATGGTTGCCGGATGGCTTCCGCCCAATAGACTACCCAGTAGAGATATGAGTGCTTGTGGTGGCAGACCTTTTTGACGCGCGCGAAGAAGCGGACCTGACCGAATGCCTCTACCTCTGTCACGACTTCCGCTTGCTGGCCTTCCGACGTGGGCTTGGGCAGCAGACGCATGGCATCCGAGACGTAGTCACCGCGGATCTGGACCAGGATCCCATTGCCTGCGTCAGCGTTCCCGGTTTCCGAAGGCCCGTGGCAGCGGGCGGTATTCTTGCTGTTTCCCATGGTCAGCCTCGCACGGGGACGATGCGGACACCGTCACGGGAGACCTCGATCTGCGCTGTGTGACCATATGATCGTAGCCGGCGCACGTCATCGCGTGCCGAGGGCGGGATGTCCTGCTGGCAGCCTAGCGCGCCATTGCTGATGCAAAAGATGCCACACCTTGGGCATGTATAGCGATAGCCATGGGGAGCGGCGCGTATGCGCTCTCCGGCGGCTGAGCAAATCGGGCAGTTGACGGGCTCCGGGAGCATGAGGCGCCTCTTTCGAGTACTGTACGTATACACAGTATATGGCGCATGCAGCGACATCTTGAAAGCCCGAGTTAACTGTATGGATATACAGTATTCGAACATGTTCCGCACGACACCTCGAAAGACCGATTCGGGGTCGGTCATAGACAGTCGTCGTTTTCGCGGGAGGCGTTTGACCGAGACCGGCCAGCTTCTCCCATTCAGTATGCCTCGAGCGGTGACCGTCACTGGAGGGGTCGAAGGTTACTAATAGATCACTATTTAAATGGAAAAACCCTGAATCGTCATCTGACGGGAGAGACCAACGGCATTGGCGCACCCTCAGGGCCAATCTCCGCTTTTCTTTTATAATTCAGTAAGTTAAATCAATCGATCTGCTGCGATTAGAGCAAAACCTCAAGCCTGTGGTCGGATTTCTACGAAAAGCCCTTGCTTATCTACCTAGTAGTAGATAGTATTGAACTCATGGAACGACGCGATGCACGAAGCCAACAGCAACGCAGCCGGTCCAGGCCTTACAAGATTGTCAGTACCTGGTAGAGGTCTTTTTTTTTACCCCGAATATCTATCTAGTAGTAGATAGCGGTGTAAGAAGACCTCTGATTCGCAGCACAGACACGGACCAGCGATCCATCACACAAACCGAGATCGCCCGGCCCACCAAGGAGAGCACCATGAACGCCAAGACCATCCTCACCGCCGCCGCCCTCGCAACCGCTTTCGTCGCCGGTGCTGTCCAGGCCGCCCCCGCCGCCCAGAAGGCCGGCGAAGTCTATGGCTACAGCTATCGCGTGCAAGACCAGCGCAGCGCCTTCACCGATGGCGCACGCCAAGGCAAGGTCGACACGTTCAGCGAAGGTGCGCGCGTCGGCAAGGCCGACCCGTTCACGGACGGCGCCAAGATCGGCACCTTCGATCCGTACACTGACGGTGCCCGCACTATTGCCGGCCTGGACCGCACCGGCGTATCCGCCAGCCCGGCCCGCAAGGTTGACCCGTACCTGGACGGCGCCAAGATTGGCACGTTTGATCCGTACACCGACGGCGCCAACGCCTGAGTCCAATTAAGGGTAGCCGCCCGAAACGCAATGCCGGACCGCTACCCGACCTGACTCCCTGGAGTTTCAGCATGAGTTTGCGTGACAGTGCCCTGATCCTGGGCGGCTGGGTGGTGCTCTGCATGACTAGCGGAGCAGTGCTTTCGCTTGTTGCGCAGTCGCTGTCCATCTGAGCGGATTCAACAGATTCAGCGGACAAGCGACCAAACGGAGGGTCTCCGGCAACCAAGCCGAAGACAGTTGTCATGAAAACGCATACCGTACGCGACCAATTGCTTGAGCACGCCTCCGTGCTGATCCGGCAACGCGGCTACAACGGGTTCAGCTATCGGGACCTGGCGGAACTGGTGGGCGTGAAGACCTCAAGCATTCACTACTACTTCCCGGCGAAGGACGATCTGGTGCTGGAGGTAGTGCGCCTCTACCGCGAACGCGGACAGGCGCGCCTCGCTGCCATCGATACCAGCCTGCCGCTGGCCGAACAGGCGCGGCGCTATGTCAATCCGCTGCGCAACGGCATCGAGCTGAACCAGATTTGCCTGGCCGGCATGTTATCAGCGGAAGTGATGGTGCTGCCCGACACGATCCGCACACTGGTGCAGGCGCACTTCCAGATGAATGAAGACTGGATCGCGGACCTGCTGCACCGTGTCGAGATTGAACGTGGCCAGTCGTATCCGATGCCGCCGCAGGTGCTGGCAAAGGTGCTGTATGGTGCGATCCAGAGCGGCATCATCACGGCACGGATGTCCGGTTCCACCGATCGCCTCGATGCCGCGGGAGACATGCTGCTCGGAACCGTCGGTGGATCGCTGTGCGTGGCCGAGCAGCACGAAGCCGTCGCCGCCTGAACACGCTCTGCTCGGCCCGGTAGCGCCATCGGCGAGGAGAATCGTGCCGGGGTCACTCGGGCAATCCCGCCAGCCGCAGCCCCTCCGCAAACTGGGTCAGGTCTTCTGGGCGACGGATCGGAAGCCAATCCTTGAGATTGGAGGCGCGGAGTGACGGATCGAGCGTGCGCAGGCGCCCCATCGCCTCCTTCGCTTTTTCCATGCGTCCAGCGAGCGCATGACTCGCCGCCAGAACGCCGACCGGGGCAAGGAAACTCGATAGATTCCATTTGGCCTTTTCGGCCCAATCCGAAGCAGAGTCGAAGCGTCCTGCCAGGAAATGTGCCAGCGCCATCCCAGCCTGCATCCTGAACATTTCGGGATCCAACGGACTCAAGCGAACGGCACGCGCCAGATACTCGATCGCAGCATCTGTTTCGCCGCGACAGGCATGCAGGCACCCACACAGAGACCATGCAAGGGCGTTGTTCGGATTGAGCAGCAAAGCCCTGTCGAACAGCGCGATACCGGCGTCGAGGTCGCCGGTGAGATGCCCGAGTGCATGAGCTCCTCTCGTGAGCGCCACAGCATCGTCCCGGCCGAGTTCCACCGCCAGTCGTGCCAGGCGAGTGCCCTCGGCAATCTCCCGGGGCTGATCGGTCATCCAGCCATTCATCTTGCGCCAGATATAACACCAGGACGCCATGCCATAGGCCGATGCGAAATCCGGATCGAGCTCCGTGGCCTTGTAGAACAAGGGCAGCGCCGCCTCGATGGATTCGCGCGTTCCGCTGTGCACCTGCGCGGTGCCGCGAAGGTAATAGTCGTAGGCGCACAGGTTCTCCGTCGGCTTGCGCTTGGCACGCTCGATTTCCGCCCGCTCGAGTTGCGGCGCGATGGCGCCGACCACGCTTTCCGCAACCTGGTCCTGCAGTTCGAAGATGTCGTCCAGCGTGCCTGCGAAGCGCTCCGCCCAGAGATGTGTCCCGGTCCTGGCATCGATGAGCTGCCCTGTGATGCGCACTTTGTTGCCGGTCTTGCGCATGCTGCCTTCCAGCACGTAGCGCACGCCAAGCTCGCGGCCGACGTCCTTCACCTCGACTGCGCGGCCCTTGTAGGTGAAGCTCGAGTCGCTCGCGATGACGAACAGCCAGCGTATGCGCGACAGCGCAGCGATGATGTCCTCCACCACGCCGTCGGCGAAATAGTCCTGCCCGGGATCGCCGCTCAGGTTCTGGAAGGGCAATACGGTAATGGAGGGCTTATCCGGTGGGAGGAGCGCAGATGGCGGCTCCCTCGATTCTGTGGAGATGTGTTCGCCGATATCGCCGACAAAGCGGAAACCCTTGCGGGCGACAGTCCTGACCAAGCGCTGTTCCCCGCCGGTGTCGCCAATGGCCTTGCGAACCGCGTTGATGTGACTGGTGATCGTCGATTCCGAGACGATTCGGCCGCGCCATACCGCCTGCAGCAGGTCATCCTTGCTGACGACACGGTCGCGGTTCCTGACGAGGTGCAGCAGCAGATCGAAAACCTGCGGCCCGACAGGTACGACTTTCGCGCGATGCGAAAGCTCCCGGCGTTCCGGGTCGATCACATAGTCTCCAAACACGAACTGCACTTGACATCCCCTGGCCGATTCGGCTCCCAAGTGGGGGCAACTGGCGAATTCCGTCCATGGATGATACTGCAACCGGTGGTGAGAGCATCTCATCCCGATCGGCAACGCTTGGACGAAGAACCAAGCTCCCCTGCCGAGAAATTCAAGGTGAAGGCAAGGACCTCTCCGGAGCGCACGGGCAATCTCCACGCACATCGACGTTTGCGGTCGAGAAACGGAGAGAAAACATGAAGATTGTCGTCATCGGGTGCACCGGCCTCATCGGAACGAAGCTTGTGGAGGACCTTCGCAAGCGCGGCCATGACGTGCTCGCAGCCGCCCCTGACACCGGCGTCAACACCATCACCCGCGAGGGTCTGGCCAAAGCGCTCGACGGCGCCGAGGTCATCGTCGATGCGGCGAACGCGCCAGTATGGGAAGACGAGGCGGCCCTCGAGTTTCTCGAGAGATCGGGCCGCAACCTGCTGGCTGCGGGCGCTGCCGCCGGCGTACGCCACCATGTGGCCCTGTCGGTCGTTGGCAGCGAACGGCTTCCCGACTGCGGCTATTTCCGGGCGAAGGTCGCACAGGAGAGCCTCATCAAGGCGTCCGGCATTCCCTACACCATCGTGCGCGCGACGCAGTTCTATGAGCTTGTCGGCGACATTGCCCAGTCGGCTGCCCCGTTGGCCACCTTAGGCAAGGAGATTCGCTTGTCGCCGGCGCTGATCCAGCCGATCGCGTCAGCGGACGTGGCAGCGGCGCTCGCCGACGTTGCAGTCGCGCCGCCGGTCAACGGCACGGTCGAAGTCGCCGGTCCGGAGGCGATGCCGCTGGACGAACTGGTCAGGCGCTTCCTGCGGGCGACGCAGGATAGGCGCAAGGTCGTGCCGGACGTCCAGGCGCGCTACTTCGGTGGCCTCCTCTCCGATCGGACGCTCACACCCGGGGAGAACCCCCGCATCGGCGCGATCCGTTTCGAGGACTGGCTCGGTCGCTACCAGGCTCAGTCCTGCTTCGCCATGCAGTCCCCTCCTTTGGCGACTGCCGGTGCGGACAACTCGGAGGCGCTTGCATCGAGTTTCGCGACGAGCTATCACGGAGTCGTCGCCTTCATCACCGTCGTGGCCGAAGGCGGCTTTTCCAGGGCCGCTGACCGGCTCGGGATCACTCGTTCCGCGGTCAGCCGCTGCATCCAGAAGCTGGAGGCGCAGGTCGGCTTGCGTCTGTTGAGTCGGACGACGCGCAGCATTTCGCTCACGCGCGAAGGCGAGATCCTCCATGCCCGCTGCCAGCCCAGCGTCGCTCACATCACAGAGGCGATGGAGGACCTGCGCGATCTGCGCGACGGTCCGCCGCGAGGACGCCTGCGGGTCTCCGCTTCCGTGGGCTTCGGCCGCAAGGTGGTTGCGCCGCTGCTGTGGGGCTTCCAGGAGAAGTACCCCGACATCGAGATCGAGCTGCGTCTGGGCTGCGTCGCGAGCGACTTCACGTCGGATCGCATCGACGTTTCGTTTCTCAACGGACGCCTGGCCGACTCCCGGATCGTCGCGAAACGGATCGTCCCGATGCAGACTTTGGTGTGCGCCTCGCCCGAGTATGCGGTAAGGCGCGGTATGCCCGAGTCGCCGGACGCGTTGATGCAGCACGACTGCATCAACGTCCGTCTGCCGTCGGGTCGCGTCTATGAATGGGAGTTCAAGGTGGAGGGGGGATCGCGCAAGCTGACTCCGCCATCGCGCATCATGTTCAATGATGACGGGCTAGTGCTGGAGGCCGTCCTCCAAGGCAAAGGCATCGCACAGTTGGGCGGGTACCTGATCTGCGATCTGCTGCGCGAGGGGAAACTGGTTCACTCCATGCCACAGTACGCACCCGATGACCAGGGCCACTATATCTGCTACCTAAGCCGTCAGCATCTGCCGTCGCGTATCCGCGTGTTCGTCGACCACATGACGGCAGCGATCCGGGCGCTGGACCTTCAATGCGCGGAGGCTTTCTCACCAACGCCTGATGATCGACAGGTCGCCTCGGCGCCATTGGTGCCCCTGCGGGGTCAATAGACTTGGCAAGACGAACGAGAGTCGACCCCACTCTTCGCTGGACTGGGCCACCCCCGCCGAATTCGCCCGCCGATGCGGCCTGCATGGCACATCGTTGATCCCAGGAGGGCGCGGCAATCACAGGTCACCGCGCAGTGGGCTTCGCGAGCCGGGCGACGACCTCGTCGGTCGTCCACAGCGCGTTGGCGATGTAGCGGAAGTTGATCAGCGCGCTGAGATTGCCGTCGCCCTCAGGCAGCTTCGGGGCCGCGACCGCATCACGCACGACGGCCACCTCGAAGCCTTGCTCCGCAAACTCGCGCAAGTGGGACTCCACGCACAGGTTGGCCAGCATCCCGGCGAGGACGATCTTGGTGACGCCCTGCTTGCGAAGCTGGAACGTGAGATCGTTGGTCTGCGGGCTGTAGAGCTTGTGGGGCGAAGCGACGATGGTCTTGCCGTCCTCGATGTAGGGCTTGAACTCGGGCATGAAGTCCGCGCCCGAACCGCGGAACCCATCCAGGCTCAGTGCGCTGGGCCTGTCGAAGATCTTGATCTTGTGCTGGAAGAGCTCGACGGGGGCCTGGAACTTCCATTGGTGGTCGTGCGGGTAGTAGTAGTGAGGCGAGATCGCGACGACGATGCCCGCCTTCTTCGAGGACTCGAACAGGCGCAGCAGGTTCGGCACGAGCCGTTGCTCGGTGACGGCTTCACCCACAGCGGACCAGGCGGCGCCCTTCGGGCTCATGAAGTCGATCTGGGGATCGATCACGACCAGGGCGGTCCGTTCCAGATCGAGTGTCATCGTGGGAACGGGCATGGCGCGCTCGGTCGGATCGGTGTACTGCGCCGGTTGTACCGGATCTGGATGTGCCGTGGCGGTTGCGATGCTTGCAACGGCCATCGCAAGCGCGGCCGTCAACCGAAGCGTGACGCGAGCAACGCATCGGTGGTCATGGTTCTTGAAAGGATCCGACGACTGCTGTTGGTAGTTGCTGCGCTGGGTCATGTTGGGGCTCTTGGGACTGGGGTGGACAACGAACACGCCGCGAGGCTCTCGATCCGATGCATCGATGCTGACGGATGCGTGAAATCTAGAAGCAAATGCCCGCCTGCACTAGGGGCTGAGTGTGGATAAATCTGTTGATCGCGAAGTACCAATCGCACTCAGCGAGAGTCCGTCAGGAATGAGCCGGCGCATTTAAAGATCCTGTCGCGCGGATGGCTGAGCTCGGTGAACGACCCAGCGCGCGCGCCGGATGCGTTGCCGCGACATTGGTGAATATCCGGCAACATCGAATTGCCCGTGATGCATATCGCGCGGCGAGGAGACCATGACTAGACTGATCGCGTCTCCACTCGGATCCATACCAATGAAAGCTGATCCCGCGCCGATACAGCCTGGCTTCGCTGGCGTCCGCGCCGTCAGTTGCTGGTCATTGCGGCAGGCACTGCAGCAGCAGCGGCTTTGCCATTCGCAGCGTCCGCTGCCCATATTGCGCCGAATGGCGCTGAAACTCCGGAAGGAAATCCACCCATGAGCTATGTCACCACCAAAGACGGGGTCCAGATCTTCTACAAGGATTTGGGTCCCTCCAATGGCACCCCGATCGTCTTCTCGCACGGATGGCCTCTGAGCTCCGACGATTGGGACGCGCAGATGATGTTCTTCCTCTCCAAGGGCTATCGTGTTGTCGCGCACGATCGGCGCGGGCATGGCCGCTCGGCGCAAGTCTGGAACGGCCACGACATGGATCACTACGCCGACGACCTCGCCGCGGTCGTGAACCATCTCGACCTCAAGGGCGCGATCCACGTCGGCCACTCCACCGGCGGCGGCGAGGTCGTGCGCTATCTTGCTCGCCACGGCGAGAAGCGGGCCGCGAAGGCCTGCCTCATTAACGCCGTGCCGCCGCTGATGGTCAAGACCGCATCAAATCCCGGCGGCCTGCCGAAGGAAGTGTTCGACGGACTGCAACTGCAGACGGCCACGAACCGGGCGCAGTTCTACCGCGACGTTCCCGCCGGGCCGTTCTACGGCTTCAACCGGCCGGGTGTGAAGCCGCAGGAAGGCATCATCCAGAACTGGTGGCGCCAGGGGATGATGGGCAGCGCCAATGCGCACTACGACGGCATCGTCGCGTTCTCGCAGACCGATTTCACCGACGACCTGAAGAAGATCGGACTGCCGGTGCTGGTGATGCACGGCGACGACGACCAGATCGTCCCCTACGCCGGTTCCGCGCCGCGGTCGGCCAAGCTGCTGAAGAACGGCACGCTGAAGACCTACAAGGGCTTCCCGCACGGCATGCCGACAACCCACGCGGACCTCATCAACGCGGACCTGCTGGCTTTTATCAAGGCCTGATTGCGTCGAATCAGTCGGCACCGTCGATGGCCGGTCCACCCTTGAGGTGGAGGCCATCGACGCGACTCCCACTCCGGACGTCCAGTCCTCCCTCCTGAAGACGCTCCGCTGAACCCTTCTTCTTGCCCCCATTGCCATGACCAAACTCACTCATGCCAACGGCGCCCCCGTTGTCGACAACTTCAACATCGAGACCGCCGGTGCGCGCGGCCCCGCGCTGCTGCAGGACGTCTGGCTGCTCGAGAAGCTCGCCCACTTCGACCGCGAGGTGATCCCCGAGCGGCGCATGCACGCCAAGGGCTCCGGCGCTTTCGGCCACTTCACAGTGACGCACGACATCACGGCCTACTCGAAGGCCAGGCTCTTTTCCGGCATCGGCAAGAGGACGGACGTCTTCGTGCGCTTCTCCACGGTGGCCGGCGAGCGAGGCGCGGCGGATGCCGAGCGAGACATCCGCGGCTTCGCGGTGAAGTTCTATACCGAGGAAGGCAATTGGGACCTGGTGGGCAACAACACGCCCGTGTTCTTCCTGCGCGACCCGCTGCGATTTCCCGACCTGAACCACGCAGTCAAGCGCGACCCGCGCAGCAACCTGCGCAGCGCCCAGAACAACTGGGACTTCTGGACGCTGCTACCCGAGGCGCTGCACCAGGTGACCATCGTGATGAGCGATCGCGGCCTGCCCGATGGCTATCGCCACATGCACGGTTTCGGCAGCCACACGTTCAGCCTCATCAACGCGGACAATGAGCGGCACTGGGTGAAGTTTCACCTGCGCAGCCGGCAAGGCATCCGTAACCTCACCGACGCACAGGCTGCCGCGATCGTCGCCAACGACCGCGAGAGCGCGCAGCGCGACCTGCTCGAGGCGATCGACGGCGGTGACTTCCCGCGCTGGACGTTGTGCCTCCAGGTGATGAGCGAGCAGCAGGCGCAGGTCTGCCCATTCAATCCCTTCGACCTCACCAAGGTCTGGCCGCACGGCGACTACCCGCTGATATGACTCCGCATGTCAATCCAGATTGGCTTGTTTGTATGTTGTTCCTCCCCCAATTTCCTGAGGGCGACGTAGCAGTAAGTCTCGACGGTAGATCATGCTGATATCCGCGGGTTGGTTTCCGCATTACAGAGGTCCGCCTAATGAGCCTGCCGCTATCTAGTCCCGCGAGTCGGATGATTCCGTTGCGTAGCGGGTTCGCGGGTTACTCTAGTGCCGGGCTACGTCGCCTTCAGGAAACTGCCTCCAAAGTAGGTGGTTGATCCGTCGATATAGGCAGGACTAGGTTAGGTTGCCCGGCGCCTCATGTGGTATGGCAAGCGACATCGCGAGCTGGCTGATATCCCAGATGAACCCGCTCAGTTCGCGCGCTACGGCGACTACCGCGATGTTCGGGTTCTTGCCGCGGGCGGCAAGTCTCCGATAGCGTCGGCACAGTCGAACCTGGGCGTCCCAAGACCGGTCAACGATGGCCTTTGGGATTCCTTCGTGCCGGCGCTGGATCTCGGGACTCACACGTGCTGGGTGCCGGTAACTCCAGGCGGCTTCGATCAGTAGTTTTCTTGCATAGCTATTGCCGTTCTTGGTGATGCTGCCCTGCCGCCGTTTTTCTCCCGATGAATGTTCAGCGGGCGTCACGCCGAGCCAGGCCATCAGTTGGCGCGGATGGACAAAGCGCGAGAGATCGCCCAATTCGGCGAGGATGCCTATAGCCGTGGTGAACTGCACGCCGCGCATGGCCTGCAAGCCCAGGACAGCCGGATAGAAGCGCCAGTTGACCACGGCTTCGCGCAATGCCGCTTCGAGACGGCTGCATTGCGCGAGCCGATCCTCGATGGCACGTCGATATTCATCAAAGGTAAGTTGTTGCCACACGGTATCGAACGCAAAGGCACTGATCCAGCGCCGGTGTGCTGGTCCCCAGTCAGCTCTGCCGCTATAGCGGACACCGTGCGAGAGCAGAAAGGCCTTCAGCCTTTGTCGGGCCCGCTTCAGATCGTCTTTGGCGCTTACCCACGCGCGTGACAGATCCCGGAACGCTTCGTCCTCCTCGCTGGGCACGTACACGGCCGAGAGGTCGCCGGCACGCAGCGATCGCACGAGCTTGACCGCATCGCGTCGATCGGTCTTGACGCGTTCACCAGGTTTCTTTGGGATCAGTGAGGGCGCGCACACCATGCAGTCGAATCCCCTCCGGATGAGCTCGCGGTAAAGGCCATAGCCGCAGGGTCCCGCCTCGTAGACGATCCGGATGTGGCGCGCTTTGGACTGCAGGCGTTTGCACAGGCGGTCGATGTCCGCTTTCGAGGTAGCGATCTTGCCAAGCAGCTCGACCTCACCCATGCCGATTGCATAGGCGACAGTGATCGAGTCCTTATGCACATCTAACCCGACATACAAAGTGATATCGTGTTCCATGCTGGCCTCCGCGCTGGTAATCGCCGGGTGTGGCACTGTCCACACCGTGCGGCTCTGGCAGTCATGCTAACCCGCGTTTGATTCCTCGCGGCGGGCCAGCCTCTGCCTCACGGAGTCATACTGACTTCTATGATGATAAGTGAGTCAAGGTTTTTCGCTAACAATGGTCCACTAAATTCTGCTCAAAGCGACAGGATGTCGTGTTGCTGTCAGTTTCAAGTT
>NZ_CAJPUY010000050.1 GCF_905397275.1 Cupriavidus yeoncheonensis
GTTGCATAAGTCTGCCGATAAGGCGCACGATCCGTCGTCGCGAATGCTCGCAAGGCTCCAGCCTTGCTGCGCTTCACTCCTAGGCTCGCACGCCTTCTCGACAGACTTATTTCTATAACGAGCTTCCAACTCAGGACACTAGCGACGCGTCAGGTTCGCTTCGCTACAAGCCAGACACTTGCCGACACGCGCCAGATCAAAGTTGGCTGACTTCAGACCGGCAAGCGCGAACTGATGCGCGATCTGTTGCTCCATCACGGCATCGCAGACCTCAAAGATCGTTCGGCATACGGTGCAGTAGAGGTGCCGGTGCCTCGGGTTGTCCGCAATTTCATACAACGTTTGAGTGCGATTGGCGTTGAGCGGCACAAGCACGCGCGACAACACCCTCGCATTGTTGAGGTCGTAGATCGCTGTCCTGAACGTAGAGATCGCCGCTGTTGCGTCGCGCCTGACCAGTGCTGCGCACATGCGCTCTGCCAACATGTGGCGGTCCGGATTGTCGTGCAGGATTCTCAAGACCATCAGTCGCGCTTCGGTCTGCGGAAGATTGCTTCGGGCAAGGAGATCCTTGAGCGGGCCATCAGGGTCACTGCGCGTTGCCGTGTCGCGCTTGTATTGCGGGTCTGAGGCAGGTGAGGGGACAGGGTGACCACGCAGAGGGCTACCAGGCAGCGGTTCCTTCATTGTCCGAGTTCGTGAAGCGATGTAAGCACGTAACTTTGGCCGGGCACGCGGCGATGGGTACAACCGGGGTCGTGCAATATTGTTCGTAACCATAACAAAATCCCCCGGCTGACTCACCCCATGCAGTCTTTCAATTCGTTACAGACGATTGCCAATTATCCGGCACGGTGGTCGGCGCCCCGGTGCGAACTGTCACCGACGTCGTTGTGCGGTGACGGATGGCTTCGTACTGTGCGCCGTTGAACGTCCCGGGTCGCTTCTCGAGGTGAATGGCGTGCAGGATGTACTGGCCCTTCCATGGCAGCGAGACGTGCAGCTTGCCCTCCTTGTCGGACTTCACTTCGCGGACCCAGGCGTTTGGCGCGACGATGCGTACCTCCGTATCCGGAAGAGGCGTGCGATCAAAGAGAACGCTGAATTCACCGGGCTTTCCCGTTGGCACAATGTCGAGCGGCAAGCTATCGGCGGATGCGCTGCTCCGAGCTTCCGGACCGATGAGGCGCGCATAGAACATGGGCTTCACTACGCCGATGTGGAAGCGAGACCAGTCCTTCACCGCGTAGCCGGCTTCTGTGGCCAGCACTGTTGACGTGGTGGCCGGCACGCCGAAGTTGAATCCATCGGCAGTCCGCTTTGCCGGCACATCTACCTTCGTGCCGTCGCGGCCGAAGGCTCGCAGTTCCGGGCCGGGCATTTCGTCGAGCCGCCCAGGCGAACGCTCCCTGAGCCCTTCCTCGTACTCGCCGAAGTACAAGTGTCCGCCATCCTTGTTCTGCTGCAGCCAAAGATAGTGCGCCTCGGCGGGCGCCATCAGCGCAAGGCCGGCAACGAACAGGATGGCCCTGCAAAGTCGAGATGGTTGAATGGTCATTGCGTCCTCACTGGAATCGGTAGCGGGCGGTCAACATCGCGCTGCGCGTGTCGCCGGGCAACGCCCCGACGAACGTGGGCGAGACATAGTAGGTCTTGTCCGTCAGGTTCTTCAGGTTCAGGGTTACGTCCCACGTTTTCTGACGGTAGTAGACGGCGGCGTCGAATACGACATACGACGGAACGCGGTAGAGGTTCAGGCTGTCGGCAAAGCTGTCGCCCTTGTAGGTCACGCCGAACCCGACACCCCAGCCATGGAGCGCCTGCTGCTGGAAGTCATAGGTGGTCCACAGTCGACCACCGGTGCGAGCCACGCCCGGTGGACGCGTGCCGGCGATGCTGCGATTGGTCACACCCATCGCAGCGTTGGAGGCAAGCGCGTTGGATTTCACTTCGACGTCCTGCCAGGCAAAGTTCGCCAGTACTGTCCAGCCGGCGACTGGCTGCGCCGTGAGTTCGATTTCGAGACCGCGGCTATGATCGCGGCCATCCGGGGTTGGGCTCAGAGCGCCCGGCAGCGTGATGTAGTAGTTCTTGCGTTCGGTGTCAAACAGTGCCACGTTGGTCTGCAGGCGGCCATCGAGCCAGTCGGCCTTGACCCCGATTTCCTTCAACAGTGAGCTTTCGGGTTGGGTGGTCAATGCCGCCGGCTCGGTTGAGACGTTGATGAACTTGCTCGTCGACACGCCCGTATAGAACGAAAGCGACCGGGTCGGCTGCCAGACGGCACCAAGGGAGCCGGCCGTCAGGTTCTGGGAATCGCCAATAGTGCGGAAGGTGCCGGCCTGCGTGCCCGTGTCGCTGAACTTCACATGGTCCGTGCGCACGGCACCGCGGATCTTGAAGTGTTCGCCAAACGCCATCTGGTCCTGCAGGTAGACACCAAAGTCCTCCTGCTTCAAGACCCGGTTGAAGCCCTGGGAGACGACCGGCGACAATCCGGCCAGCGTGGTTTCCGGAACGACAGGCGCATTGATGTTCAGGATGTTTGGCAGGTTGTAGCCAGTACGCACCGTATCGATATGCGTATCCGTATATTCGAGCCCGAACAGCACCGTGTGGTCGACGGGGCCGGTGCGCGTCTTCCAGGTCAGTTCGTTTTGCGCCAGGATGAAGTGGCCGTCGTCGGCCTGCGTGCGCGCGGTTCGCCCGGTCATCTGGTTCAGCGCGTTACCGCCGTTGCCGCCGGCGTTGCGCGTCATGTCGAGCGAGCGCTCGTCATAGATGAAGGCCGTGCGCATGGTCAGCGCCGGGTCGATGCGCCAGTCATGGCTGACCGTGACGCGATCGACGATCTGCCGCGTGTCGTTGAACGGGCTGTAATAGCGCGAGTCGCGAGGTGCCCCGGCAATCTTCCCCTGGTTGTTGAAGATGATGCCGTAGTTGTCCGGCACGATCCTGATGTCGCGATGGTCGTAGTCGAGCGTCAGCGTCTTGTTGTTATCGTAGGCCCAGCTGAGCGATGGTGAGATCTCCTTGATGTCGCGTGACAGCCCCCGGTATCCATCGCTCTTCTCAACATCGGCGATCAGGCGCGTGCTGAGGTTCGGCGCGACGGGGCCGCCCACGTCCACATAGGTTCCCCAGGTGCCGAAGCTGCCGCCGAAGGCGCCCACCTCTGCGCCGAACGTCGAGCGCGGCGGCTTGGTCACAATATTCACCGTGCCGCCAGGCTGTCCGGAACCGTACAAGGCTGAACCAGGGCCCTTGAGGACTTCGAGTCGCTCCACGTCATACATCGTGCGGTAGTAGCCGTTCTGGCTTGGCCCATCCGGATATCCGTCGCGCAGGAAGCGCATGGCGAGACCACGGATCGTGTAATTGTTTGCGAAGCCATAGCCGCCGGCCAGTTGAGGCTGTACACCGGCGGAGTTCTGCAGTGCGTAGTTGAGGTCGACTGCGCCCTGTTCGCGCAGCAGTTCTTCTGGGATGACGGTGATAGCTGCCGGGATGTCGCGCAGCGGCGTGTCAGTTTTCGTGCCCGTTGTCGCCGTGTCGTTCAGGCTGCCAAGTCTTGCCTGCGTGGCCGTCACCGCCGGCAGCACATGCTCGGCATTGGGGGTAGCTGTCGCCTGTGCGCGCGCGGCAGTGGGTAAGCCGGCGAGCAGCGCGGAGGCCAGGGCGGCGAGAGCATGCGGACGCGGCACGAAGCCGGGGCGGGCGGGGCGAGGCATAGGAACGAGAGACCGGAACAGAAATGAGTGGATGGATCAGCGCCGTTGGCGGGCGCTGGCTTCTGGCAATGCCCCTCGGGTTCCCGAGCGGGCTTGTGAAGGCTAATGCGAACCATTTGCGATTGGGGGATTGCTTGCCGCGCTGCCGGGCAGTTGTTCCGTGGCTCTAGGACATTTGTCAGGGCTGAGCGTCGCTTTAATACCGCCTCTTTTGAGGCATGGGACAAATGTCCCGCGACCTTAAAATGCTGTATAAGGCATATTCAGTGGATACCTCCCCCATTCCGGGTCTATCGGATTAAGTGAGAATCAGTTACATTTGTCGCCTATCTCGGCACGTTGGGCTGCCTTTGTGCCCATCGGCTGCTGTCGGGCAAGTGCTATGACGATCAAATTTCCACTTCTCCTGGCCGTGTTCCCGGTCTACCAGGCCTGGGATCTTTACCAGCTTGCCGTGTCCGCGGTTCCGGCCTACCACTGGGTGACGGAAGCTGCTGCCACTGCTGCATTCATCTCTATCCTGTATCTGGTCATTCGCGACCGGAAGCAGGCCTCCCATGCGTTTGAGGCGCTGAAGAAGTCGGCGGATGCTTCGGCGCGCGCGTTGATCGAGCGCAACGAGGGCGCACAACAGTCGACCAGGAACTTCCTGCAATCGATGCAGGACCAGTTCGATGCGTGGAGCCTGACCCCCGCCGAGAAGGACGTTGCCCTGTTGCTGGTGAAGGGCCTTTCGCTCGAGGAGGTCGCGCGCGTGCGCGAGAGCGGGGCCAAGACGGTGCGCCAGCATGCCGCCAACGTGTACGCCAAGGCAAAGCTTGAAGGCCGTCACCAACTGGCGGCCTATTTCTTCGAGGACTTGCTGGCGCCGCTCGCCACGCCTGTGAAGCGATAGCGCCACGGCAGGAAACCTGCCGTCACTTCCCGTTACGCCGTTTTACTGCGGACCGGTTGAGTGCCGGTGGTGCGTCCGTATGCTTGCAAGACGCGCCAGGCCGGCCCGTGAAGACGATGCAGTCCAGGCGAGCCCCCGTAGACGCCGACGCAACGCTCTTGGCAGGTTTTGCATTGCAGTCGCGAGCGAAGGGCGGCAGACGAGACCCATCTGGGACGTTCGGCGTCGCCCGGCAGCATGTCGGTTAGCCGGCGAGTTTCGGTCATTGAGGGGCCGGGATCATAGGAAGGGGTAGAGGAGTTTCCGACTCTCAGTTTGTCGAGCGCGCCCGTCGTCCAGTCTCACGGAGGAAGACTGCCAGAACGATTGCGAGAGTGATACCGCCAAGCAGCCACTTGCCTCCCGCCCGAAACGCGGCCATGTCCATGGCGCCACTTGACGAAGTTCAGATGCGCGTCCATCTCCTTGTCGCACGTGCAATCGGGATCCCAGAAATGCACCACCCGGATTCGCCCTGTGTTGCCAGCAATGGCAGGGGGCAAATGCAGGTCCGAATCGCCGAACACCACGGCGCGTTCGGCGTAGCTGGCCAGCCGTCCGGCGCCAACATAGCGCCAGAGACCGACGCCGGCAGTGCCGAGGATGATCGCCACCAGACATGGCAGCACGATCGCTGCCCTACGTCCGAGAATCGGTGCTTGAAGGGGACCGGGAGGCTGCTCGGGGGGATGAACATACTGATGCCGCGCACGGGACCATCCCGCCTGGGAGCCTCCTGCGTTCGCCGAGGCTGCTACAGCATGCCGTGGAACATGCCGAGGTGGGCGGCTACGATCGCAATCATGAAAGTGTCGGCGCCATATGCGAAGAAGGCGGCGGCCGACATGCTGCAGAAGGCGACGAGCAGGTAGGCAAGCACTGCGCTCATGGCAGCTTCTCCCTGAATGGAGCGCCAATGGTCAGGAGCTCCGATCGCTGGTCCGCTTCGAAGCGGACCAGCAGTTCTTTCCGATCTGGGCGAGTCAGGCCTTGATGAAAGCCCGGAGGTCCGCATTGATGACCGCCGCCTGCGTCGTCGGCATGCCGTGCGGGAAGCCCTTGTAGGTCTTCAGCGTGCCGTTCTTCAGGAGTCTGGCCGACAGCGGCCCGGCGTCGGCGTAGGGCACGATCTGGTCGTCGTCGCCGTGCATCACCAGTACAGGCAGGTTGATCTTCTTCAGGTCCTCGGTGAAGTCGGTCTGCGAGAACTCGACGATGCCGTCGTAGTGCGCCTTCGCGCTACCCGTCATCCCTTGCCGCCACCAGTTCTGGATAATGCCTTCCTGGGGTTTCGCGCCCGGCCTGTTGAAGCCGTAGAACGGCCCTGCGGGGAGGTCCCGAAAGAACTGGGCCCGGTTAGTGGCGGTCTGCCGTTGCAGGTCGTCGAACACGCTCTTCGGAAGTCCCCCCGGATTGGACGCCGTCTTCATCATGAGCGGTGGCACCGCCGCGATCAGACAGGCTTTCGAGACTCGCTTCTCGCCGTGGCGCGCCAGGTAGCGCACAACCTCACCGCCGCCGGTGGAATGGCCGACGTGGATGGCGCCCTTGAGGTCGAGATGAGTCACCACGGCGTCCAGGTCATCGGCGTAGTGGTCCATGTCGTGCCCGTCCCAGACCTGCGAGGAGCGGCCGTGGCCTCGCCGGTCATGGGCGATGACGCGGTAGCCATTGGAGAGGAAAAAGAGCATCTGGGCATCCCAGTCGTCGGAACTCAGCGGCCATCCGTGCGAGAAGACGATGGGCGTCGCATTCGCAGGACCCCAGTCCTTGTAGAAGATCTGGACACCGTCCCTGGTGGTCACGTAGCGCATGGCGAGGTTTTCGTGCGAGGAGGCTGCGCTATTCGGCATGCGGGTGGCAGCGGGAGCAGTGGAGGGTAGGGCCGCAGTCACTGCAGCACCGGTGCCAAGGACCAGCATCTGGCGGCGAGTGATTTCAGGGAAGGCGGGTTGCGGCAGCACGGAATCGGGTTTCATGGGACTAATACCTTTCATGGGTGGTACAGCAGTAACGGGTAAGGCCAATGTAGTTGCTTGTGGCCTTCGCTTCGTCTCCCGTTGGAGGGGGGGGCGAATGGTCCGGTTGTCGGTTCCATCGGCTCTCGAGAGGCGAGACGTACAGGCAGAAGCCTCCGCCCCGGGTCGCCAGAATATGGCGACCCCTCGTCACGATAGGATTTGTTGGTCCCATGCACTTGATCCGTATATGGCTATCACGCTGCAGCGCTGGCGACGACGACCGACCGTTGCGTTTTTGTGCTTGAGTGTCGCGACTTCACATCAGTCATGACCCTAGCAGGGGTAGATTGCGTTGTTGGCGCATTCGCGCATTACCAGGACGGTTGAGCGAATGTTGCACCATAAAAAGCGCTGCGATTGGTGCCGATGCGACAACAGAGTGGGTACCGCGAGAGCACTACCGCGTGTTCTGTCGAAGCGTAATATTCCGTCCAAGCCGACCCCAAGGCGAATTAAGCCGCGCAGCCTCGGTGAGCTCAAGTTTTAGTCAACTGCCAGCGGAGAATCTTGATGCAACGCCTTAACTACTTCCAGCAGTCCTCCGAACTGACCAAGAAGCTCATGGAGTTCGGCGCGCTGTTCCAGAAGACCACGATCGAAGCGCCCATTCGCGAACTCGTCGAGATTCGCGCATCGCAGCTCTATGGCTGCGCGTTCTGCGTCGACATGCATATCAAGATGGCGAAGATCCACGTCGAGCGCGAATTGCGCCTGCATCATGTGGCGACCTGGCGCGAGTCGACGCTGTTCTCGCCGCGCGAACGCGCCGCGCTCGCCCGGACCGAGGTGCTGACCAGACTTCCCGCCAACGGCGTGCCCGACGATATCTTTGAGCGCGTGCGCACCCAGTACAGCGAGAAGGCACTTTCGGACCTCACCTTCCTCGTGGGGGCGATCAATACCTATACCTGGAATCGCCTGAACGTGGCGTTCCGCATGGTGCCTGGTTCGTCCGACAAGGCGTTCGGGCTCGACAAGGCCAATCTCGAGTGACGTCAAGAAGGCGATCGCCGCATTTGCCGCATGCGGCTAGCGATGCTTCGCCCCTCCGTTCCGACGCGCCTCCTATACGCAAGTCTTGTCACGGCACGCCCGATGCATGACTGCGTTTCGAGGACTGGACTGCGCTTGCACGCAAGGCAGACCACCACATCCATCCGCCATGGACATCTCCGCCCAACACAAGTCGTCCGCCGATGCATCCGGTGCCGTGCCGGATGCAGCCCCGGCCGTCGTAGTCTTGCACCAGCGGCAGATGTATCCGCACTTATCTGCCGCCGATATCGCGCGCATCGCGCCCTATGGCCGGGAACAGACCTGGCAGGCCGGCGAGTACGTGGTACGTACCGGGGATCCGGCCCATGGCATGATCCTCGTCATCGAAGGGCGTGTGCGCGTCGTGCAGCGCGATGGCATCGGTGACAGCGCTCTGGCCTCCGAGCACGGGCCCGGCAATTTTCTGGCCGAAATCGGCCAGCTTTCCGGCACGCCCGAACTCGTCGACGGCATCGCCATCGAGGATGTGCGCGCCATCGTTGTGCGCCCGGCGTGCTTGCGCGCGCTGATGGTGGTCGAGGCCGCGCTCGGCGAGTTGATCATGCAGGCGATGATGCTGCGCCGCACGGCGCTGATCCAGCGTGGACGCGGGCCGACGCTGATCGGCCGCGGGAGCGATCCGGTCATGTTAGGCCTGCAGGCGCTCCTGCGGCGTAACAACTATCCGTACTCGGTGGTTGATATCGACGCCAATGCCGAAGCGGCGGAGATGCCCGGCAAGTTCGATGCCACCGATGACGATCTGCCGCTCGTCATCGACCCCAATGGCACGGTGCTGCGCCGTCCCGATACCACGCAGGTGCTGTCGTGCCTGGGGTTGCTGCCGCATATCGATGGCAGCCGGATCTATGATGTGGCGATCATCGGCGCGGGCCCGGCCGGGCTGGCGGCGGCGGTCTATGCGGCGTCGGAAGGGTTGCGCGTGATCGTGCTCGATGCGTTGTCGCCGGGCGGTCAGGCCGGTGCCAGCGCGCGCATCGAGAACTACCTGGGATTTCCCGCCGGCATTTCGGGCCATGCGCTTACCACCAATGCTTATGCGCAGGCGCAGAAGTTCGGCGCGCACATCGCCTTTCCCACGGAAATCGAACGGCTCGATTGCGGCGCAGTACACCAGTTGCGTACGCGGGCTGGCGATACGATCCAGGCGCGTACCGTCATCATCGCCAGCGGCGCTGCATACCGTCGGCCGCCGATTCCGCGCCGGGCCGAGTTTGAAGGGAGTGGCATCTACTACTGGGCGTCGCCGGTGGAAGCCAAGCTCTGCGCCAGGCGGGAAGTCATGCTGGTGGGTGGCGGCAATTCCGCTGGCCAGGCCGCCGTGTTCCTGGGCGCCCATGTCGCGCACGTCCACGTTGTGATTCGCGGCGATAGCCTCGACACCAGCATGTCGCGCTACCTGGTCGACCGCATCGCCGCGCAGCGCAACATCACGGTCCATGCCCGCACCGAAGTGGTGGACCTCGAAGGCGATACGCGGCTGACAGGCGTAACCCTGCGTGATTGCAATATGGGCAAGCAGATGACGATGCGGGTGCAACACGTGTTCCTGTTTACTGGCGCGCAGCCGAACACATCGTGGCTGGACGGCTGCGATGTGGGGGTAGATGCCAAGGGGTTCGTGCTGACCGGCATAGACGCCGGGCTGCAGTCCAATACGCTGGAAACCTGCGTGTCGGGCGTCTTCGCCATCGGCGATGTCCGCTCCGGCTCGACCAAGCGCGTGGCCACTGCGGTGGGCGAAGGCGCCGCGGTTGTGTCGCAGATCCACGGCTATCTCGCTGTCGCTCGGGAAGCGGCCTGACGCCCTCGGGGCAGGCTCTGTGGGCGCCCGTGTTGTCTCGCTACTGGTGATTGGTACACGTCCCTGGACATGCGCGAGGTGGGCCATGGCGTCGAAGGCTGTTCACCACAGGGCACACGCCGCCGTGCGGCACAGGCGATCAAGCGAATCGATCCGGACTCCTGCGTCGGACGTTTGTAAAGGCTTACAGAATGTCTTCCGAATGTTCGTACCTCCAAAAGTATCCGTCGACAGGCCGCGCCACTGGACTAATTCGGAACCAACGCGTACCACATGTATACGCTCGTCCCATCGTTGGACAGGAACATCTGTCGCGACGATAACCGCGCATAGCCGCGCCGACGCTTGCTGAGCGGTTCGGAGGTCTTGAGCCCCGGGGCACGCACACGCACGCGAACGAATACCGAAGTATGTCAGCCAGCACATATACGCACTCTATGTCGCTATGCGAAGCCTGCGGCAGGGCCTACCGCACTCTGATGCTGATTCTACTTGCGGGACTCAGTGCCTGCGGGTCGCTTTCTCACAATGCTCCGCGCAATCTGCCTCAGGCCGCGGCTGGCAGCGCATCCGCGGCCATGCGCGAAGCCGCCGACGTCGCCGGCCAGACAACCGTCGCCATGTCGTTCTCTGGCGGTGGCACGCGAGCCGCAGCCTTCGCCTTCGGTGCGCTGCAGGGGCTCGACGCCATGAGAGGTCAAGGGGGCGCGTCTTTGCTCGACGACGTCGCATTCATTAGCAGCGTGTCCGGAGGCTCCATCACCGCTGCGTACTACGGTCTGCACGGCAAGGCCAGCCTGGCGACCTTTCGATCGGTGCTCTTGAAGGACGGAGAGGCGGGACTTCGCTTCAGTCTCCTGAATCCGGTCAACCTTGCGCGCCTCTTCGCGGGGGGGATCAACGATCGGGAAGATCTCAGGACATGGCTCGACGAAGACGTGTTCAAGGGCGCGACGTACGCCGACATGTTCCGCCGCGGCAAGCCAATCGTCTGGATCAACGCCACGAACGTCTACTACCGGGTCGCATTCCCGTTCAGCCAGCAGGCATTCGATGCGCTTTGCAGTGATCTTGCGAGCTTTCCCGTTTCCGAGGCCGTCGCCGCATCCATGGCGGTCCCGCTCTTCTTCGCACCGATCGTCCTTCAAAAGCATCCCGAGGCTTGCAGTGCACCGCTGCCGGACCTTGACAAGGCCCAGGCGCCTGGGCAATCGCTGCTGTTTGGCGCGTTGGCAAACGCCGTTCGCGGTCTCCGGGACACTTCGAAGGGAAAGTACATCAAGCTGGTCGACGGCGGAGTGACCGACAACTACGGCTTGGCCACCATTTTGCAATCGCGCCTGCTGCTGGGCACGGCTTACGGTCCCATGAGCGAGAACGACGCGATCAATGTGCGGCGGCTACTTTTCATCGTTGTTGACGCCGGTCAGGGCCCACGCGGCGATTGGAACCAAAGCCAGGCTGGCCCATCCGGAATCGAAGTCGCAAGCGCGGCCATCGACGCGGCAATGGGGACCAACGTCCGAATGAGCTATGACGCCTTCGTTCCCATGATGCAGCAGTGGCGCGACGACCTCGTGGCGTATCGGTGTGGCATGCAGCAATCCCGGCAGCAGGAGATCGCTGCACGCCAGCCAGGCTGGCGGTGCAATGAAGTCGAATTCTTCGTCACGCGGATCTCGTTTGAAGCCCTCGACAAGGAGCGTGCTGCAAGTCTGAACGATGTGCCGACCAGACTTCGTCTGCCCGAGAGGGACGTCGATCGCCTGATCGAGGCGGGGAGGGATGCCATCCTTGGCAACCCGGTGATCCGCGAGTTCGGGCGCGAATCGACCGAGGCGCGATAGTCCCCGCGGCACGCGGCGTGGGTGAGGCGGGCGGTGGCGAGAGTCTAAAAATGGCCGGATCCGACGTAGGCCCATCCGCGCATGGGTGCGCGGGCGCCAGAGGCAAAACCGACCCATCTCTGCCTTCCGCTGATCGGATGGGCAGATGGTGGCTCCCAGGCTACAGCGGTCGTCCAAGCCCTTCCTCCCGATGCGCATAAGCGTACGCACTCTGCCCCGCCTTTCACGGCGCGTCGGGCAACTTTCCGCACTAAGGCAAAGCTGAATAAGTCCACCGCTAAGGGACGCGAAGCGTTATAGGTAGGAAATTCGACGGGAAAGGCAGAACCAGACGATGAAGCAGATGACGCTGGCAGTGGCA
>NZ_CAJPUY010000051.1 GCF_905397275.1 Cupriavidus yeoncheonensis
CACGCCGGCGAACCAGCGGCGCCCGCCAAGAACGAAAACTCAATCACCCCCCCTGCGACAACAACCCCGTCGTAAACACCGTCGACCGGATCAACCACACCCCGTCGACCCGCACATACTCATCTGCATAACGCCCGGTCAGGAACGTACGCGAGCCATTGGCATCATCCAGCGCCAGGTACGCCAGATCCCAGCTCCCCTGCGCCGACTCCGCATCCAGCACCCGGATATCCGACTGCCCGGCAAAATGCATCTCCCGCAGCGTGGGCCGGCATGCCAGGTCCGCGAAACACTGCACCAGTGCATCACGCCCGGGAAAGCTGCCGATGCGGTCATAGTGGATATGCGCGTTGTCCGGCACGAAGCAGGCGCGCATGGCTTCCGGGTCCTTGTCGTCGCAGGCGCGCAGGTAGCGCAGTTTGAGCGCTCGAATCGCATCCGCCGCTTCCAGCCGCGCAAGGCGGTCGGCAATGCCGGCAATCTCTGTCATGTCCAATCCCCTCGTTGATCAGGCTTCACGCAATTGATACTTCAGCACCTTGCCCGCCGCACTCACCGGCAGCGATGCGACGAAATGCACCTCGCGCGGCACCTTGTAGTTGGCCATGTGCCGGCGCGCCCAGACGATCAGCGTCTCGGCATCCAGGCGCGCGCCATGGCGCAGCACCACGTAGGCGCGCCCGACTTCGCCCAGCCGCTCGTGCGGCATGCCGACGACTGCGACCTGGGCCACCGCCGGATGGGCCACCAGCAGTTTTTCCACTTCCGCCGGGTAGCAGTTGAAGCCGCCCACGATGAACATGTCCTTGATGCGATCCGTGATGCGCAGGTAGCCACGCGCATCGAGCGTGCCGACGTCGCCCGTGTGCAGCCAGCCGTCGGCATCGATGGCTTCCGCCGTGGCCTCGGGCAGGCCGAAGTAGCCTTGCATCACGTTGTAGCCACGCACCAGCACCTCCCCGGCCTCTCCGGTGGCGACCGGTTGCCCCTGCGCATCGACGCAACGCAGTTCGACCCCGGGCATGGCGCGGCCCGATGTGCCGGCAACCGTCTCGGCATCGTCGCCCGCGCGGGTCAGCGTGGCAAAGCCGCACGACTCGGTCAGGCCGTAGCCGGTGATGACGGTGTCGAAGCCCAGTTCGTCGCGCATGCGCTGGATCAGCACCGGCGCGATCGCCGAGGCGCCGGTCACGGCGATGCGCAGCGACGACAGGTCGAACTCGCGCAGGCGCGGCGCGTTCAGCAGCGTCTGATACAGCGTCGGCGGCCCCGGCAGCACCGTGATGCGCTCGTTCTCCACGCGCGTCATCACGGCGTCGGCGTCGAATACCAGGTGCGGCAGCACGGTGGCCCCGCGCGACAGCGCCGCTAGCCATCCTGCCTTGTAGCCAAAGGTATGGAAGAACGGGTTGACGATCAGGTAGCGGTCCCCTGCCTGCACGCCCGTGATCGCGGCCCAGCCGTCGACGGCACGCAGGTTCTGCGCGTGGGCGGCCATCACGCCCTTGGGCCGCCCGGTGGTGCCCGAGGTGAACATGATGTCCATGGGCGTGTCGCCGCGCACGCCGGCCTCGCGCTGCGCGAACGCGGCCATGTCCACCTGCTCGGCCAGATCGAGGAAGCCCTCCCACGCCAGCTCGCCGTCGGCCTGCACCCTGCCCTGCCCCGGCCGCAGGATCACCAGGCGCTCCAGCGTGGCCGGCCGGTGCGGCGCCAGCATCTGCGGATAGCGCTCGCCGAGGAAATCATCGACGCAGAACAGCAGGCGCGCGCCGCTGTCGGCCAGCACGGCCGCCGCTTCCGCGCCTTTCATGCGCGTATTGAGCGGCACCAGCGCCGCGCCCACGCTGTGCGTGGCCAGCGCCGCAATGATCCATTCCGAGAAATTCGGCGCCCATACCGCGACCCGGTCGCCCGGCTGCACGCCGAGCGCCATCAGCGCCCGGCCCGCCTGTATCCGGCACGCATCCAGCCCGGCATAGCTCAGGCGCAACCCGTCTTCCTGGATGGCGGTGCGTTCGCCGTGGCGCTGCGCCGCGCGCCGCACCAGTTCGGGAATGGTCGCGGCAGGGTCCTCCTGCCCGGCGGCGTCGAGGCCGGCCGGGGCCGCAATGGCATCAATGGTGTCAGAGGCAGTCATGTCAGTCCGGGAACTTCAGGTGGATCTCGTCGCTCGCCGCGCGCGCCTGGCAGGCCAGGGTCCAGCCCGCCTCCAGGTCGGCACGGTCGAGCACATGGTTTTCGCCGAGCGTCACGTCGCCCCGCGTCACCTGGCACATGCAGGCGCCACACAGGCCGGCGCGGCAGGAATTGGGCGCGGCCACCCCGGCGCGCTGCAGGGCGTCGAGCACGGTTTCGTCCGGCGTCACGCCGACATGGTGGGTTGCGCCGTCGAGCTGCACGGTCAATGCCGCGCCGCGCACGGAGGGCGGGGGCGTGGCCGCATCCATCACGGCCGGCTGTGCTGGCGGCTTTGCCGCCGGCGCATCGGGCAATGACAGGAAGCGCTCCACGTGCAGCTTGCCGCGCGGCACGCCGAGTTCCTGCAGCGCCGCCTGGGCCGCGTCCATGAATGGGCCGGGACCGCACACAAAGCACTCGGCCAGGCTCCATGGCCGCGCCAGTTCTTCGAGCTGGCGCTGCGTCGGCGGGCCCTGCACGCTGTCCAGCCAGTGGATCACGCGCAGCCGGCCCGGGTGGCTGCGCGCCAGCGCGGCGATGGTTTCGGCGAAGATGATGGAGCGCTCGTCGCGGTTGGCGTAGACCAGCGTCACCGCGCCGCGCCCGTGGCGCAGCGCCGCCTTGGCGATCGACAATACCGGCGTGATGCCGCTGCCGCCGGCCAGCAACAGGAAATCGCCATGCAGCGTGGGCGGCGTGAAGACGCCGGCCGGCGCCATCACCTCCACCGTGTCGCCCGCGCCAAGGTGGTCGCAGATCCAGTTGGACACGCGCCCGCCCTGCACGCGCTTGATCGTCACGCGCAGGGCGTTATCGACCTCGGGCGTGCTCGACAGCGAATAGCAGCGTTGCAGCGGCTTGCCGTCGACGGGCACGCGCAGCGTCAGGAACTGCCCGGGGCGGTAGGCGAAGGTATCGCGCAGGCCGTCCGGCAGCGCGAATACCAGCGAATGCGCCTGGTCCGTTTCCGTGACGACCTCGGCGATCTGCAGCCGGTGGAATGGTACTGGCGCCATGATGTCCTTGTCTGGCTCGGGGCGGCGTCAGGCCACGCCCATGATGGTCTGCGCGTTGTCGATGCGCAGTTCCGCGCCGTTGATGAAGCGCGATTCGTCGGAGGCGAGGAACAGCACCAGGTTGGCCACGTCGCGCGGATGGCACATGCGCTGCATCGGCTCGGCGCCGCCGATGTCCTCGGACAGGGCCGCGGCGCCGCCGGGCAGGAAGGCCGCGGTCATCGGCGTCAGGATGCCGTCCGGATGGATCGAGTTGCAGCGCACCTTGTAGCCGCTCTGCTTGCAGTGGACTGCCACCGCGCGCGTCAGCGCGGCCACCGCGCCCTTGCTGGCGCTGTAGGCGCAGAACGCGCCCATGCCGCCCAGCGCCGCCACCGACGACATATTGACGATGCTGCCGCCGCCCGCCTTCATCGCGGCGACGCCGTACTTGCAGCCGAGGAAGTAGCCGTCGGCGTTGATGCGCATCACGCGCTGCCATTGCTCCAGCGTGGTGTCTTCGACCGTGCCCAGCATCAGGATGGCCGCATTGTTGACCAGCACGTCCGGTGCGCCGAAGCGCTGCTCGGTGCGCGCCATCACCTGCTGCCAGCCGGCTTCGCTGGCGATGTCGTGCGGTACGAACAGGGCGGTCTCGCCGATCTCGCGCGCCAGCGCGTGGCCGGCTTCCTCGTTGAGGTCGGTCAGCACCACGCGCGCGCCTTCGCGCGCCAGCAGCAGTGCGTCTTCCTTGCCGACGCCGCTGGCGGCCCCGGTGACGATCGCGATCTTGCCTTCAGTACGTCGGCTCATGGGAAATCTCCTCGTTGTGCGCCTGCCGGCTGCCGGCAGGCTGTTGTGTCAGGTGGCGGCCGGCATGGCGGAGCCGGCCTTCATGGTCCTGCGCTGCCGCTTCAGGCCGGGCACAGCGCGCCCGGCGGCGCGGACGTGGTGTAGGCGCCGTCGACGTAGACCAGCGGCGACACCTCGCCCGCCAGCCGCACTTCGCGCAGCCGGCCGATAAAGACCGCGTGCGTGCCGTAGTCGAAGCGGCCATCCTGGCTGCAGACCAGGTTGGCCTGGGCGTCGCGCAGGCACGGCACGCCGAGCAGGTCGTCTTCCCACTCGCCGCTGGTGAAGCGCTCTTCGCCCTTGAGGCGGCCGCTGCAGTCCACCGCGATGTCGCGGTGGTCGGCGGCGAGCAGGTTGATGCAGAAGTCCGCGCCGGCATCGAGCGGCGGATAGATCGACGCATTGCGGTTGATGCAGATCAGCAGCGAAGGCGGGTCCGCGGACAGCGAATCGACCGCGGTCACGGACATCGAATAGCGGCGCTCGCCCTGGCGGCAGCTGATGACCGCCACCGAGCGCGCCATGCGGCGCATCGCCTTCAGCATGTCGTCGCGCAGCGCGGTGCTGGTTTCGGGATTGGCGCTCATGAGGCCTCCTGTACGGTTTGAGCGTGGGGCACGGCGGCCGGCTGCGGGGTCCGCTGCGAGAGCAGCTCGGCAGCGATGAAGCCGAAGGTCATGGCGGGGCCCAGGGTGGAGCCCGCGCCGGGATAGCTGGTGCCCATCATCGAGGCACTGGTATTGCCGATGGCGAACAGCCCGGCGATGGCGCTGCCGTCTTCGCGCAGCACCCGCGCGCCGGCATCGGTCACCAGCCCGCCCTTGGTGCCGATATCGCCGGCATCGAGCCGCACGGCATAGAACGGTGCCTTGCCGATCGGCGCGAGGCACGGGTTCGGTTGCACCGCCGGGTCGCTGTAGTAGGTGTCGAACAGGTTGTCGCCCTTGCCAAACTCTTCGTCGACGCCGGTGGCGGCGTAGCGGTTCATGCGCGCCACGCTGCCGGCAAGCCCGTCGGCATCGACGCCGATCTGCCGCGCCAGTTCGGCCAGCGAGTCAGCGCGCACCAGGATGCCGGACAGATTGGCCGGAATGCCGCGGTCCGGCATGACCGAGCCCGGCAGGATCGGGCCGCACGGGTACTTGTGCCGGAACGTGGCGTCGAACACCATCCAGGCCGGCACGCTGCAGCCGGTCTGTTCATGATCGCGGTACATGGCGGGCACGAACTCGGAATATGGCGCGGCCTCGTTGACGAAGCGCCGGCCCTGCCCGTTCACCACCAGGCAGCCAGGCATGGCGCGCTCGATGAAGAGCGCGCGCTGCTTCTCCTCGCCCTGCACGTGCACCGTGGGCGCGCCCCAGACATGGGACATCAGTGCCACGCCGGCGCCGGCGGCCTGCGCTGCGCGGATGCCGTCGCCGGTGTTGCTGGGTGGCGTGGCGCTCCAGGCGGCGCGCGTCGGCTGCGGCAAATATTGTTCACGCATGGCCTGGTTGCGCTCGAAGCCGCCGGCGGCAAGGATCACGCCGCGCAGCGCGCGAATCTCGACCACCTTGCCGTCTTGCATGGCGCGCACGCCGCGCACGGTGCCGTCTTCCACGATCAGGTCCTGCAGCGCGGTATCGAGCCACAGCGGGATCGCGCGATCCATCATGGCCCGCCGCAGGCCGCCGGCCAGGCTGTTGCCGAGCGTGAGCCGGCGGTCGCGCCGGGTCTTGCGGCGCCAGCCGAAATCGAGCCAGTAGCGGGCGAACTGGCGCACCGCCAGGCCAAACCAGCCGGGCGAGCGGCACAGCAGCGCATGGGCCTCGCCCGAGGTCACGGCCACGCGGCCGCCGACCAGCGTGCCCGGCGACGGCGGGCGCAAGCGGTCGAATTCCTCGCGCAGGCGCGCGCCGTCGAACGGCATCGGATCGAGCGCGCGGTAGCCGGGCATCGCGCCCGGTTCCTTCTGGAAGTAGTCCGCGTAGCGCGGCAGCGTGTAATAGTGCACGCCGGCCTGCTGTTCCAGGTACTGCAGCATGCGCGGCGCGTGCTCAAGGTAGGCGCGGATGCGCTGGGGATCGCCATGCTCGCCGGTGCAGGCGAGCACGTACTCCAGCGCCCTGGCATAGTCGTCCTGGCCGCCGGCCGGCGCGATATGGTGGTTGAGCGGAATCCAGATGCCGCCGCCGGACACCGCCGAGGTGCCGCCGTACTGGCTGCTCTTCTCGAGCACCACCACCGACAGCCCGCGGTCGGCGGCGCGGCAGGCGGCAAGCATGCCGCCGGCACCCGAGCCGACCACCACCACGTCAAACTCCTTCGGCTGCATGCGCGCTGTGTTCTGGGTCATGATGGGCTCCCTTGCCATGGCCGCCTTCAGATGAAGAAGTCGGTATTGGCGCGGCCCATCATCACGCCGCCCAGGTTCTGGCCGAAGCGGTCCAGGTTGTTGGCGTAGTGGGCACGCGCGGCGTGCAGGTCCAGGAAGCGGCGCACCATCGGGTTGGAGCAGTAGATACCGTTGCCGCCGGCATAGCGCAGCAGGCCGTTGGCGAGCTGCGCACAGCGTTCGGCCACCTGCGACGACTGGTAGCGGAAATGCAGGCGGCGCGGCGTCTGCACCTGTCCGCCGTCACGGGCGACCGCGAGCAGTTCGTCGAAGTTGCGTTCAAGGACTGTGCGCATCTCGTCGATGGCCACCTGTGCATTGGCGCAGGCCATCTGCGCGCCGCCGTCCTCCGCGGTCTTGCTGCCGCCGTTGCTGCTGACACGGCCGTCGGCATAGCCGATGAAATCGTCCAGCGTGCCTTCCAGCGCGCCGATGCACGCGGTGCACACGGCACGCACGAAGATCTGCGCGAACGGCAGGCGGTACAGCGGCGTGTCGTTGAGCGCCAAGCCCGGGCTGGTGCCCATGGCGCCATCGACGGCACGGTGGGTGCGGTAGTCCGGCACGAACACGTCGTCGACCACGATGTCGTGGCTGCCGGTCGCGCGCAGGCCCAGCACGTCCCAGTTGCGCACGATCCTGTAGTCGGAGCGCGGCAGCAGGAAGGTGCGGTAGTCATAGGCACCGCCCGGCTCGGCCGGCGGCACCAGGCCGCCCAGGAAGATCCAGTCGCACAGTTCGCTGCCGCTGGAGAACTTCCAGTGGCCGGAGAAGCGGTAGCCGCCTTCGACCGGCGTGACCTTGCCAACCGGCATATAGGTCGAGGCGATCAGCGTGGCGGGATCGTTGCCCCACACTTCCTTCTGCGCGCGTTCGTCGAACAGCGCGAGCTGCCAGTTGTGCACGCCGACCACGCCGTAGACCCAGGCGGTGGACATGCAGCCCCTGGCCAGGGCCATCTGGATCCGGAAGAAGGTCTGCGGGTCAAGTTCGTAGCCGCCGTAGCGGCGCGGCTGCAGCACCTTGAAGAAGCCCGCGGCCTGCATCTCGGCGAGGGTCTCGGCGGGGATGCGCCCTTCGGCTTCGGCCTGTCCGGCGCGCCCGGCCAGCGCGGGAATCATCTGTTCGGCGCGCGCGATTAGGCGTGCGGCCAGTTCCTTGGGGTCGTTGTGGTGAGGCACCGCGGGTCTCCTTGTGGTTTTGTCTTGTGGCTGGCGTTGATGTTTGCACCGGCTGGGCGGGGTGCCATCGTCTGTTGGGACTAGCTGTTCCCGCGATCTGGCGTACGGCGCTGCGCGGATGCGCCGGCCCGCTCCCCCGGCCTTGCTCCCGCACGCGGGAGCGAGGCGCAGACCCCCGGCAGGCAGCCGCCTCCGGGATCAGGCCAGTGCGCGCAGCTTGCGGCCCTGCTTGCGGAAGTGCGGGATCACGTGCTCGCCGATATTGCGGATGGTTTCGAGCTGCGCCCACTGCGGCACCGTGCCCATCTGGCAGATGAACAGGATCTCGTCGGCGCCGGCGTCGATCAGGCGCTGCACGTAGCCGATGCAGTCCTCCACGGTGCCGTAGGCATGATTCGGGTTCAGCATCATCATCGACGGGTCGCTGAAGTCGACCGAGACCTTCTCGGAAGCGAACTTCGTGTTGATGACGGCCTTGCCCTGCGCGTCAGTGGCGGTGACGTGCTCGTCGTCCCAGGTGGACGGATCGGGCCGCTCCCCGCCGGCGTACCAGTACGACAGCGACTCCATGAAATAGCGCTGCCCCTTGATGCCGATCTTGCGCGCGGCCAGGCCGTCGTCCAGCACGATGGTCGGGCACAGCGCCGCCAGGTGCTGGTGCGGGCGGAAGCCGACCTGGTCCTCAGGCTTGCGGGTTTCCCACGCGGTGCGGTAGATGTCATTCTTCTTGGCGACATCCTCCGGGCCACCGAAGCCCAGCACCAGCGCACCCATGCCGCGCGCACCGGCGCGCTGCAGCGTCTCGGCATTGGTGCATGCCAGGTACATCAGCGGATGCGGGTCCTGGCGCGGCTTGGGATGGATCGGGCGGCGCGGGATCTTGATGAACTCGCCGTCGTGCTCGATTTCGTCCTGCGTCATGATCTTCGGGATCAGGTACATCGACTCGTCGATCATCGGGTGCAGGCTGTTCAGGTCGTAACCGAAGGTGCCGGCCTCCTGCTGCGTGCCGCCCTTGCCCACGCCGAAGTGCACGCGGCCGCCGGAGAGGATGTCGAGCGTGGCGATGCGCTCGGCGACCTTGACCGGATGGTTCATCGCGGGCGGCAGGCATACCACGCCGTGGCCGATGCCGATGCGCTGCGTGCGCCCGGCGACGAAGGCCAGGAACGTTTCCGGCGCGCTCATGTGCGCGTAGTTGGTCAGCGCGGTATGCTCGACCGCCCAGACCACGTCGAAGCCCATGTCCTCGGCGAGCACCACCTGTTCCATGATTTCATCGAACACCTTGTGGTCGCCGGCGCGCGAGGCGTCGACGGTCTGTGCTTCATAAATCAGCGAAAAACGCATTGCAGTCCCCTTCCCTGGTATTGATGGTCCAGGACCGCCGCCGGGACGCCGCCGGGTGCCGCGCCTCGGGCCGGTAGCGGCCTGTGTGCTTGCAGTGTGGTCGGCGCAAGGCGTTGCAACATCGTCTGATTGGATTATGAGCACTCCGTGGCGCATCCCTATCATTGGTTGCGGGCCTCAGTTCCACATCACGCCCGTTCATCGAAGGGACCAGGACATCATGCAAGCCAGACTATTGCTTTACCCCGTCGCGGACATCGACACCGCGCTGCCGTTCTTCACCGAAGGACTCGGCCTGTCCGTGAAATTCCGCGATGGCGACCGCTATTGCGCGCTCGATGCCGGCGCGCTGACGCTGGCGCTCGTGGCCGGCGAAGAGAAGCTCGTCGACCAGCCGGCGCTGGCGTTCAGGATGGAGGAAGGAGAGGAGATCGACGCCGCCATTGCACGGCTGGTGGATGCCGGCGCCACCGTGACGCTGCCCGCGGCGCAGGGCCCGCATGAGACGCGTGCGGTGCTGCAGACACCGGAGGGGTTTTCTCTGGTGCTCAGCGGGAAGGGTTGATTGGTGTTGTCGTTCTTGGCGGGCGCCGCTGTTTTGCCTGGCGTA
>NZ_CAJPUY010000052.1 GCF_905397275.1 Cupriavidus yeoncheonensis
ACGTGTTCTCCGATGGTGCCCGCATCGATTCCAGGGACATCTACACGGACGGCGCCCGCAACTAGGCCCTGCCGCTTTCCGCGCGCCCGATAGCAAATGCCTTGTTGAGGAGCAGATTGCGCAGTTCGAGTGGCGACCTTGGCTTTGCCATCAAGGCGTCAGGACAGTGTCAAGGAAGCGGAATCGCTTCCCGATGCGAGGCTCGATTTTGGTCTACATGAAATTGCTATGAGCACCAAGGAAGTCGTGCGCAGCATGGATGAAGCGCGTTGAGCCAGTGCAAGCAGCCCGTATCAAGGACTTCAATATGGATACACACGATATTTACGCAAAGCTGAGGGAGCGCGGCAAGCATGCGCGCTCCGCGTTCTGTCTGGCCCGGATTCCGCTTGGCGCGTGCGTCGAGATTGAGTTGACTTTCGAGGTTGCCAGCGGGCATGACCTCGCTTGATGAGGTGGAGAGGAATATGTCAGAGAATATAAATTCGCGTCGTCGCGGCTTCATGGGCAAGACAGCCGTGGCGCTTGCCGCCGCCCAGTTCGGCGTGCTCGGCTCCGCCAGGGGCCAGGCACGTTCGCCGAATTCGGCGATCCTGCCTTCGGCCAGGCCGGGTACCCATTCATCGTTTGCGTCGATGAAGCAGATCAACGCCGGGCTGCTCAATGTCGGCTACGCCGAGGCGGGGCCGGTCGACGGACCCGCGGTCATCCTGCTGCACGGCTGGCCCTACGATATTCATAGCTTTGTTGATGTCGCGCCGCTGTTGGCGTCGCGCGGGTATCGCGTGATTGTCCCGTATCTGCGGGGCTACGGTACTACGCGTTTCTTGTCGCAAGAGACAATGCGCAACGGCCAACCGACAGCCGTGGCTGCCGATATCGTCGCGCTGATGGATGCCCTCAGTATCCGGCAGGCGACACTCGCCGGGTTCGATTGGGGGGCGCGCACCGGCGATATCATCGCGGTGCTGTGGCCGGAGCGCTGCAAGGGTCTGGTGTCGGTAAGCGGCTACCTGATTGGGAGTCAGAAGGCCGGTGCGTCGCCACTGCCGCCCGAGGCAGAGTTCCAGTGGTGGTACCAGTTCTACCTTGCAACGGATCGCGGGCGGGCCGGCTATGAAAAATACACCCACGATTTTGCCAAGCTGATCTGGAGGCAAGCCTCGCCGAGGTGGAAGTTCGATGACGCCACGTTCGAGCGGAGTGCGTCGGCCTTCAACAATCCGGACCATGTCGCCATTGCCGTTCACAATTATCGCTGGCGGCAAGGTCTTGCCTCTGGCGAGGCAAAGTACGAAGCCTTTGAGCAGCGACTTGCCTTGGCGCCGTCCATTGATGTGCCAACCATCACCATGGAAGGCGATACCAACGGTGCACCGCACCCACCGCCCAGCGCCTACGCGGGCAAGTTCACCGGGAAATACGAGCACAGGACTATCACGGGGGGCATCGGCCATAACCTTCCCCAAGAAGCGCCCCAGGCATTCGCACAGGCCGTGATCGACGTCGGCAGGCTTTAGTGCGGCAGACCCGGAGTCCAAACGCGCAATGGCGGCCCACCGATGCCGACAGAAGGTCAGCAACGACAATCTTTTCGGCAACGTGGCGCCAGTGCGGGACCGGTTGTGTCTTGAGACTGTGCAGGCGAACGCGGCCTGCGCCGTTTTACCGAGGTTTCCCCCTCATGCGAGCGCAATATGAACGAAACCGTATCGAAGACCGGGCGCCGCCCGACTAGCGGCTCGTCGAGACTGTCGACTGCGGCACTAGCAGGATGTGCGGGCATCACGGTCAATACCGCGCTGTTGTTCGTCGCCGACCACTTCAGGCTCGTCACCGCGCGCGGCGGATTGTTGACGCTGCTCGCACAGACGCTCGGCATGTCAGCATTACCGCTTGTCAGGCTTTACGCGTTCCAGCAGGTCTTCCATATCGCCGTCGGCATCGCGATGGCCGTGTTCTACTCGTTCACGTTCGCGAGGCTCCCTACCAGCGCGCTGATCAAAGGTCTTTTATACGCGCTCGCTGTATGGCTGTTGAATGCATGCATGGTTCTACCGCTGATCGGCCAGGGGTTCGCAGGGCATAGCGTGCTCACGGCAGGCGGCATGCTGTTCTTCGCGATCGCGCACACAGCATTCTTTGTCGTCACCGCACTACTCTATCAGCGCTGGCAGGAACACTAATTGCGTCCCGCAAGAAGCTTTATTAATGGTACAAGATCCCGTGGGATCTCCTGTAGCTGGCCTCCGATCCTGCTCAGAGCCTAGCCTGGGCGGGCACACCGCTCGTGCGGCCCGCTACTAATTCACTTGGCCCCTCTTTCCCGCTATCTGTCTGGGCGGGAAGTTGCATCTCACACGTCGAGGAGCACGGCAAGCCTGTTGTCACTTTCCTGCACAGCAGTCAAAGGGAATAGTCTGCTCGATGCGCTGATTGGTACCTGCTGGCTGTCCGTGAATTCTGTCGTTAGCTGCTTGCCCATGAAACGGGCTTTCGCATTTGCGGATGACGCGATGAAGGTGATTAGCGAGAGAACGTCTGTTGTCTGCTGCTGAGCGGCCATTTGAACGCCTGCGGGCACACGCCAACGAACGACAGGAGATGGCCGGCTACGGCCGACCGTGACGTGCGGCTGGTAAGTGGTGGCTCCCCTCACTTAACCGCGACTCGAAATCTTGTGGTCACAACGGGCGCTTTCCTGGGCGTAACGCTTCGAGGGATTGGAGAAGCTTCATCAGGGCGCCAATATCGACGGGCTTCACCAGATGGGCATCGAAGCCTGCTTCCCTTGACCTGCGGCGGTCTTCTTCTCGTGCCCATCCACTCACTGCAATGAGTGTGATATTCGTGCCCCAAGGCTGCGATCGAATCTGGAGTGCGGCTTCGTGGCCGCTCATTGTCGGCAAGCCAATGTCCATCAGGACGACTTCGGGGCGGTACTGTTTGGCCGCTGCGATCGCTTCGATTCCATCATGAGCAATGCGAGTCTGATGACCACAAATCTTCAGAAGCTCAGCCAGCGACCACGCCGAGTCCCGGTCGTCATCGACCACCAGAATTTGCAGGGATGCGATTTCCGGCGCTTCTGTCGGGGGCGTCCGTCTGACTGCGTTGACAGCGGAAGCGCCCGATGGCAACGGCAGATGCACGACAAACTCACTGCCACGAAACGGCCCGTCACTAAACACTTCCACCCGGCCGCCATGCATCTCGACTAGTTGCTTGACGAGCGCCAGGCCAATGCCTAACCCACCCCGGGACCGCTCACGCGATGTGTCAACCTGCATGAACAGATCAAAGACCGAAGATAACGCATCGGCGGGAATGCCGATGCCATCATCCTTCACGCTGACAAGCACTTCTTTACCGCGCGGGGCGGCGCTGAGGCACACGTGGCCGCCGTGTTCGGTGTACTTGTATGCGTTGCTGATGAGATTGTCGAAGATTTGTGTGAGACGCACGGGATCTGCATCGAGCCAAATGGGTCCGCTGGGAATATCCAGGTTCACCACGCGCTCCAGTTCCTGCGCAACCGGTCTGCATGTTTCAATGGCGTCGCGAATGACAGTCTGCAATTCCACACGGTCGATGTGCAACCGCAATCGACCCCGTGTGATGCGGTTGGTGTCGAGCAGATCGTCAACAAGACGCACAAGGTGATGCAGTTGCCTGACTTGCGCCTCGCGTGCACGGTCGGTCTCTGCATCAGGCTGCCCCAGGATATGCATCGTGTTGCTGATGGTTGCGAGAGGTCCGCGCAACTCATGGGCGAGAATATTGAGGAACTCATCCTTGCGCCGATCCGCCTCACGTAGCGCTTCCTCACTCGCTTCAATTCGCTTACGGGAATGGACATGCTCGGAGATGTCCCGAAAATAGCAAACGACGCCATTGCGGCCGTCGGGCAGCGGGATACGATCGAGCTTCCACTCGTAGTATTCGGTAACTCCGCGATCGATACGGCTTTCCGCCCATTCTCTCGCCACGTAGGGTTCGCCAGTGTCGAGCGTATGACGGAAGGTGCGGACGATGTCGTCCGCCTGTTCCTTTTTCCAGAGCAGGTGAATTACGTGGTCGAAGCTACTTCCGATCACCCCTCCCGGTATATCTCCGATAGCTTCGAGCGCAGTCGGATTGGCCTCACGTATGACCAGATCGGCATCGACCACGTAGACGCCGAGCGGCGCCTGGTCGAGCAGCGTCTTGAACTGCATGCTGCGCTGGCTGAGCGCTGTTAAAGCTTCGCGGCGGAACCGCGCCATGCGTAGATGCGTTTTGACTCTGGTCAGCAACTCTCGGGCGGTGAATGGCTTGACCAAGTAGTCATCGGCGCCGGCCTCCACCCCCTCCAGAAGGCTCTCTTCCCCGGCACGCGCCGACAGCATAATGATGGGCAGATGTGCCGTTCCTGGCTCGGCGCGCAGTGCGCGCAACAGTCCGAAGCCATCGAGGACAGGCATCATCACGTCGGTCAGAACGAGCTCAGGACAGTGCTGTCGAATCCGCTCGAGTGCCGCGTGACCGTCGGCGGCCAGTTCGACCTCGTAATGCTTCTCCAGGAGGCGCTTCAGGTACTGCCTCATGTCGGCGTTGTCGTCCGCCACCAAAATACGGGGACGACCGGCGCTACGCTCGTGGGGCAGGTGCGTGTGAGGTTGGTCGGGCAGGGCGGTAGCCGTGGGTGCGGCGTGCCCGACGGTCTCAGGATTATCCGGCAACCAGCGCAGCGCTTCCTCGATGAAGGGCCGTGTACCTGTCGATGAGCCGTGGATATCGTCGTTGCTCCTGATGTGCTTGAGAGGCAGATGCGACGTGCCCGTTGGTACGTCGACAATAAAGGTGCTACCTCTGCCCAGTTCGCTCTCGACATGGACGGAGCCGCCATGCAGCCTGACGAGTTCCATCGTCAGCGCAAGTCCGATTCCCGTGCCCTCATGCGTGCGCCCGTTCGTGCCGTGTACGCGGTGAAACCGCTCGAATATGTGCGGAAGTTCGTCGGCCGGTATGCCCGTGCCCGTGTCGGCGACGCGAAGCTGCGCCTTGTCACCGACTGCTCGCAGGCTCACGGTGATGCCGCCTGCAAGCGTGAATTTGAACGCATTCGACAAGAGGTTGAGGACAATCTTTTCCCACATGCTCCGGTCGACGAACACGGATTCCGGCAGGGTCTCGCAATCGACGGTCAGGGTCAGTCCCGCGTGCTCGCAGGCCGACTTGAATACGCTCGCCAGGTCCTCCGTGAAGCAGGCGAGGTCGCTCGGCTCGTACATCGCCTGCATGCGACCCGCCTCGATGCGCGAGAAATCGAGCAGCGAGTTGACCAGCCGCAGCAAGCGCAGTCCGTTCCGCTCGACAAGGGTCAGGTCATGCTTCGCCGCTGGTGACAGCTCGTTGGCCCGGCGTACCAGCAAATCTTCTACCGGGCCGAGCATGAGCGTGAGCGGCGTTCGAAATTCGTGGCTCACGTTCGAGAAGAAGGTCGTTTTGGCACGATCCAGTTCGGCCAGTGCCTCGGCACGCTTCTTCTCCTCCTCGTAGGCGCGTGCATTGGCGATGGCTGTTGCAACCTGCGCTTTTGCGAGGTCGAGGAAATCCCGATAGCGCTGGTCCCACTTCAACCGCGCACTGACCCCAGCCACCATGAACCCTGCGGGCTTCCCGCCCAGGCTGGAGGGGATCGTCGTGACAAATGCCGAGTCTGGCGGATCGCCCCAAGGCCCCGCAGGTACCGTCGCGAACTTCTCGCCGAGATGGGTGACGAGCACCGGCCCGTCGTCCAATGCCTGGCGAAATGGCCAGCCGTTGTCTCGCACGGCTTTCAAGTCCACGGACTTCGGACAGATATCCTTGCCCGCTTCGATGCCGACCGCGGTCGCCAGGCGCGCGTGGTGACTACCCGGATCGATCAGGTACAGCAGCACGAAGGGCACATCCTTTGCGTAGGCGGCGAACGTTTCGGTGGTCATCGCACATGCGTCCTCGGCCGTCTTCGCATCAGCAACGCCCGCTCCCAGGTCGCGCAGCATGTTGACCCGTCGTTCTCCAACAACCTTTTCCGTTATTTCGTGAACCGTGGCAAGGACGCCACCGATCCCGCTGGGGACGGTGTCGTCGGGAACCGGACTGTAGGCGATGGTGAAATGGGATTCCTCGCGAAAGCCATAACGATTGACCTCGAGGAAAATGTCGTCGTCCCACGTAGCGGGTCCACCGTGGAACGGACGGTCAATCAGCGGCTTGATAACGTGCCAGATCTCCGGCCAGCACTCTCTGGCGGGTTGTCCAAGTGCACGACCCGGATGCTTTGTACCTGGGATCGGGCGGTATGCGTCGTTATAGAACTGGATGTAGGAGGGTCCCCACCAAAGGATATGGGGAAACCGGTTGGCCAACATGATCCGGACCATGGTCCGCAGTGTGGGTGACCAAGCATGGGCCGGCCCGAGCGGTGTCGCGGCCCAGTCGAACAAGCGGATGCGCTCGGCCATTTCGCCTGACGGCCCGCCAAGGGTGTCGTCTAGAGGCTGACCATTAGAGGTCGTATCGCTCATACGTTCACAACAAGTGGAAACGGCTTGGCAGGGAGACGCAGTATCAGTCTGCCTTCAAGGCAGGGACCGACATGTTAAATAGATTTTATCGCACACCGGAGTAGTGAACCTCTGATGATTTGCGCCGGCGATGTTGCGAATGGGTCTCCCGGCGTGCTGACGGTTTCGTCGTTGCTTCCCCTCGGCAGCCATCTCGATTAGCATTATTTGTGCTTAAAGCGACACTTTCGTGATCGAGCGACAGGCTCGGCTCGTTGGCCGCAGCGCGCTAAACGGAAAGTCTCTAGGTGAAGGTTTTGCTGTGTTGTTTCACCCCCGACTACCTCGGCGGCGCCGAGCAGGCTGCCGTCAACGTGCGGGAGATCGAGGTCTGGAAGCGCGTGGCCAGGGAAGCCAACATCACGCTGGACTGACTGCTCATGCGTGGCCTCGCGGATGTAAACGGTCATGCTGGTGCGGAACTGCTGTCCCCGGAACTGGAGGTCGCGTTGCGCGCCCATGTCATGCGCCGGAAACTGGCTAAGCACGAAGTACTGTTCACCTATGGCTCGTCGCCGGAGGCGCTGTTCTGCGTGGAGCGCGGACGCATGCGCTTCAGCGTGACGGCGGCCAACGGCCGTGAAGCGGTGCTCAGCGTGCTGGAGCCCGGGCAATGGTTCGGCGAGGTTTCGCTGTTCATGGACGCGCCGCGCGTCTATGACGCGCGCGCGGTGGTCGATTGCGAGGTGCTGATGGTGCCCGCGCGGGCGTTCCACGCCATCGTCGACCATCACCCGGCGTTCCTGATGGAATTCACGCGACTGATCTGCCGGCGCTATCGCTGGGCGCTGGAGTGGATCGACGAGACCATCCTCCAACCGTTCGTAGTGGGGATGCGGAAATGTAGACAGGACCGCGTCGAAGTCCTGCCGGATCTCGTCGGCAAAGTGATCGCGAACCACGCGTTCGCGAAGCGCGCGCAGGTCTGCACCAGGGGTTGTGGTCGTCATCGAAGTCTCCGTCGCACTCTTGTGAGGGGCACCGCCGTGCGATATTGGATGGCAGTGCTCCGGGGGGATTATCGGCATGGGAGCCGAAGAAGACTGTCGTGGATTGGCGTTTCAGTGCTGGCGTATTGGAATGTCCGAAAACTGATCCCTATCAGTCGTTTGTCCTGATCGGGCGAGCGGCGCCTCATGGCCGAGACGGGTCGTGGATTCAACCGCTCGGTCGGAGCTGGGCGAACGGCTCCGGCCCTGTGGAGGCTAATGCGAAAACGCACACGAATCGAAGGTCAGCGCGAAGTGGGGGCATGCGCCGGTGTGGATTTCGAGTAAAACCGGATATGGAGACATCCGCGGGTAGAGTGCTACGTGGGGCGCACGCATCAAGCGGAGCTCAGGAGGACATCGATGACATTCGACTACCGCTGCATGCTGTACGCACTGATGCTGGTGACGGCTGGCACGCATGCCGAGGAGGACTTGCAGAACCGCGGTCATGACCCGTTCTTCCAGGTCTCCTCTGCGATTTCCAACTGCCCGGAGCCCGCAGGCCCGCGTGTGAACGAAGCCGAGTGGAAGCGCGAATCACATCACCGCGTCGAGCATGGCAACCACTGTTGGCTGGAAGGGCGCTGCCGCCTGCCGAATGCCTTCGCTTATGACGAGGAGATTGCCGACAGCGCGCGACGCCGGCTGCAATGGCTGTCGGCCAACCTGGCGGGGTGGCGGCAGAGTACCTTGTGGGTGACGGTGTGGCAGCGTTGGTTGCTGGTCCAGGGCTGCGTGTCACCGGACTTTCCGCTGGCACCATTCATGGCCGCCCTACGCGAGGTTCCCGATGTCGAGCGCGTCATCGATGAAACAACTGCGCATCCAGAGCGGGGGGTGCCATATGCGCAGTTCCGCAAGGGCTCATCATCGCAAAGCAGCATGAAAGCGGACGCGGTCAACAGCCCGGTACCGTAGACCGGAGAGCGCATGTCCATGTCGGCTCAGCCTTGCGGTGCAAGGGTATCGAGACGCGAAATCATTGTGTCACCGACGAAAACCGCGTTGCGCGGGCTGCCAGGGAAACAGAGCAGCAAGGTCTCAGTCCGGCCACTTACCGTCATCGGGCCGGACGACTGTTGTGGCCGATGAGCCGTCGTTCGATCTCCAAGGACGATGGAGGTGTCAGGAATTTTGTGTGCTGAGGTCGGTTAAAGAATCTCAGCTCATGGCGGAGGTGAATCGCTCGCCAAACAGAATGGCGAACTGATTGACTGCTTGCCGCCAAG
>NZ_CAJPUY010000053.1 GCF_905397275.1 Cupriavidus yeoncheonensis
TGGACTGTGTGAACTTCCACTCTGGCACATTGATGCCGTTTCGCGATGGGGGACCCCCTCCCACTCACGTTTCCCAAAATGCATAGCTGAGTTACCCGCGCCATCGAGGCCGGGGCGCGTTCATTCCATCTTTTGTCTCGCGACAAAAGTAACCAAAAACGCGTCTTCGTGGTTGACGAACGGCCCGATGGGGTGAAGACGGTACAGGGCATAACCAGACTGCCTGCCGCGTAGATGATCAGGATAGAGACGTCAGATGAACGAACCCGGATTACTTGGTGGCCCCTGCTGACCGCGCCCTCGGTGGGACGCCTGCGGCTGCGCTGCGCGCGCTCAGCGGAAAACAATGAGAGCGATAAGGGCAACAAGGGGAAGTAGTGGGAGAGGACCGGAAGGGATGGGAAGCACTGGCGCCAGCAATACTGATGCCCCTTGCATCCCGACTAGGACGTGCGCGCAGCGCAGCCGTAGGCGTCCCACCGCTGGCGCTGTTGGAACGCTGTACCCGAGCCCAACATGGGGATCGTACAAAAGCAGGTTATCGCAGGCACTGGTTCTGAATCACCAGGCGTAGCAGGGTCGAACGGGCAACCAAGTCTCGCGAGACCAAAGCCGGTTGAACAGTAGAAGCGCATCGTTGATAGCCAGCCGCTCAGGCGACGCGTTTTTCTGCTTACTCTTTTGTCGCTCGGACAAAAGAGTAAGTCGCCGGCTACGCCGGCGAAACAGCGGCGTCTGCCAAGCACGACGACCGGTCAAATCAAGACTCACCGGCCAAGACCAATATCCCATTCAACCCAGCCTGACTTCCGCCGCCAGCCCGCCGCCTTCACGGTTGCGCAGCCGGAGCGAGCCGCCGATCGCCACCGCGAGCTGCTGGGCAATGGCCAGGCCCAGCCCGGTGCCGCCGGTCTCGCGGCTGCGTGAATTCTCCAACCGGACAAACGGTTGCAGCACAGCGTCCAGCTTGTCTTCCGGAATGCCGGCGCCGCGATCGAGCACTTCGATGACCACGGCATCCTGCTCGCGGCGCACATTCAGTTCCGCCGCCCCGCCGAACTTGATCGCGTTGTCGATCAGGTTGGTCAGGATGCGGCGCAGCGCCTGTGGACGCGTTTCGATGGCACAGCCGATGCTGTGCTGCACCGTGACCGCCTTGCCGGTGTCCTGGTAGTCATACACCAGGCTCTCCACAAAGGACCCGAGGTCGATGCGCGAGGCCTTCTCGCCACCGCCGTGGGCCGAACGCGCATAGGCAAGCCCCTCGCGCACCAGCGTCTGGATCTCCGCCAGGTCGCTCACCATCTTGCGCTTCTCTTCGGAATCCTCGGCCATCTCGGCGCGCAGCTTCATGCGCGTGATCGGCGTCTGCAGGTCGTGGGAGATCGCGGCGAGGATCTGCACGCGTTCTTCCACGAATTTTGCGATGCGCTCGCGCATGGCATTGAATGCGCGCGCCGCGCGCGCCAGTTCGGTCGGGCCGCTCTCGTCCAGAGGCGGCGTCTTCGCGTTCGGGTCGAGCGCATCGGCGGCATCCGCCAACTGCACCAGCGGGCGGATCGACAGCCGCACCGCGAACCAGCAGCACAGCACCAGCAACAAGAGCTGGATCACCAGCACATAAGGCAGCCATTGCGCGATCGGCGTCATGCGCGGATGCACGTCGATGGTCAGCGGGCTGCCGTCGCTGAGCGTCAGGTGCGCCTGCAGTTGCTTGCCGTCGCCCGGAATGGATTCCACCCTGACCGCAAAGCGGCCTCCGCTCGCCTCCATGATCCGGTCGGCAATGTCCTGGCCCCGCTGCGACATCTCCGGCACGCCGGGCAGGCCGGGCCCCAGGATGTACTGATAGTTGCCGCGATTCAGGCGGGGCAGCCACTGCGGCCGCTCGCCGGCCGGCAGCCGGTCCAGGATGGCAATGGAGGTGGAGACGTCGTTTTCCAGCGTGCCCAGCATCACCTGGCGCGCGGAGATGTAGCGTTCCGAGAACAGCACGCCGAACGACAGGCCGTGGGCGACTACCAGCCCGGCGAGCAGGATCAGGAACAGCCGCGCCCCCATCGTGCGGGGCCAGGCCCAGCGGCGCACGGTCAGCATCGGCGTCACTGGCGCGCCTCCCGGATCTCGACGGGCAGCGAGAACACATAGCCCTCGTTGCGCACGGTCTTGATGTGCTTGGGTTCGCGCGCATCGTCATTGAGACGCTGGCGCAGGCGGCTGACCAGCAGGTCGATCGAGCGCTCGAACATCTCGGCCTCGCGGCCCTGCGTGAGATTGAGCAACTGGTCGCGGTTCAGCACGCGCTGAGGGTGGTCGACAAACACGCGCAGCAGCCGGTATTCCGCCCCGCTCAGCGCGACGATGGTGCCCTCGCGGTCGATCAGGTGGCGCGCGGTGGTATCGAGCTGCCAGTCGCCGAACGCAAGGATTTCAGCGGCCTCGGTGATCTGCAGGTTGGGCGGCAGCATGCGCGTACGGCGCAGCACGGCCTTGATGCGGGCCAGCAGTTCGCGCGCCGCGAACGGCTTGGCCAGGTAGTCGTCGGCGCCCATCTCGAGCCCGACGATGCGGTCGGTCTCTTCGTCGCGGGCAGTCAGCATCAGGATCGGCGTTGCCTTGTGCTTGCCGGCCCGCAGTTCGCGGCACAGCACCAGCCCGTCGTCGCCGGGCATCATCACGTCCAGGATGATCAGGTCGACGGTATTGGCTTCCAGGAACGCCCGCATATGCCGCCCGTCCGGCGCGACCGTCGTGCGCAGGCCGTTCTTGGTGAGATAGGTGGAGACCAGTTCGCGGATCTCCCGGTCGTCATCGACGATCAGGATGTGGTCGACGTGTGCGTCCATCGTTGTTGCCTCGGCAAAAGTGGAAGTGAACGGGCAGCCTGCTTTGCCAGCATTGTATGGGGGTCGCCCGCCTCGCGTGTATCGCCATGTATCTGGCGGCTGCGGCCGCACAAAGCGGTACAAAACCGCCCGATGGCGACACATGGCGGCGACGCCGGCCCGGTCTGATCGGGGGCAAGCCAATCCCGAGCGAAAGGACACCCATCATGACCCTGCTGATCCTTGCCTACCTGGGTGGAGTACTGACCATCCTGAGCCCCTGCATCCTGCCCGTCCTGCCCTTTGTCCTCAGCCGGGCCGGGCAGCCGTTCCTGCGCGGCCGGCTGCCAATGCTGGCCGGCATGGCGCTGACCTTCGCCGCGGTGGCCTCGCTGGCCTCGGCCGGCGGCGCGTGGGCCGTGCGCGCCAATGCCTATGGCCGGGTCGGCGCGCTGGCGCTGCTGGCCGTGTTCGGGCTGTCGCTGCTGCTGCCGCGCGTGGCGGACACGCTCGCGCGCCCGGTCGTGGCGCTCGGCAACCGGCTGGCGGGCGGCGGTGCGGCCGGGGTGGCGTCAGACTCGCCCTGGGGTTCGCTGCTGCTCGGCATCGCCACTGGCCTGCTGTGGGCGCCGTGCGCCGGGCCGGTCCTCGGCCTGGTCCTGACCGGGGCTGCGCTGAACGGCGCCAGCGTCTCGACGTCGCTGTCGCTCGCGGCCTATGCCGCCGGCGCGGCAACCTCGCTGGCGGCGGCGCTGGGCCTCGGCGGCCGCGTCTTCGCGGCCATGAAGCGGTCCATGGGGGCAAGCCAGTGGCTGCGCCGGGGCCTCGGCGCGGGCGTGCTCGGCGGCGTGCTCGCGATCGGACTCGGCGCCGATACCGGCCTGCTGGCACAGTTGTCCGCGAGCGGTCCGGTACGGCTTGAGCAGGCGCTGGTCGATGCGCTGCGCAAGGACACCCCGGCGCCACTGGCTGCCCTTGGCAGCGCCGCCCCGGACCGCGGCAACGGCGTGCTGCTGGCCGCCAATGACACGGGCGTGGGTTTCCCTGGCCCCCTGCGCGTGGAAGGCCAGTTGCCGCCGCTCGACGGCGCCTCGCAGTGGCTCAATTCCCCGCCGCTGTCGCGCGAGCAATTGCAGGGCAAGGTCACGCTGGTCTACTTCTGGACCTATTCCTGCATCAACTGCATCCGCACGCTGCCCTACCTGCGCGCGTGGGCGGACAAGTACAAGGACCAGGGCCTGACGGTGGTCGGCGTGCATACGCCCGAGTTCGCGTTCGAGAAGTCGCCGGACAACGTCCGCCGCGCGGTGGCGGATTTCCGCATCGGCTTTCCCGTGGCCGTGGACAGCGACTACCGCATCTGGCGCGCCTTCCACAACAGTTACTGGCCGGCTGCCTACTTCGTCGATGCACGCGGCAATATCCGCCACCACCAGTTCGGCGAGGGCGACTACGCAAAATCGGAACGGGTCATCCAGACCCTCCTGGCGGAGGCCGGCAACCGCGCCGTTGCAGGTGATGTCGTCGCGCCCGATGCAGGCGGCGCACAGGCTGCGCCAGACCTGCGCAATGTCCGCTCCGATGAAACCTATATCGGCTACAGCCAGGCGGTGAATTTCGCCTCGCCGGGCGAAATGCGGCCCGACGCATCGCGGCAGTACACCGTCGGCAAGCTGCTCCTGAACGAATGGGGCCTGTCCGGCCAATGGACCATCGGCGCCGAGCAGGCCACGCTCGATCGCGCCGGCGGCGGCATCCGCTACCGCTTCCACGCGCGCGACCTGCACCTGGTACTGGGGCCGGCGGCCAATGGCCAGGCGGTCCGCTTTATCGTGACGATCGACGGCAAGCCGCCCGGCCCGAGCCATGGCGCCGACACCGACGCGGGCGGCAACGGCGCCGTCACGCAGACCCGGCTCTACCAGCTGGTGCGCCAGGCCGGAGAAGTGGGCGACCATACGTTCGAGATCCGCTTCCTGGACCCCGGCGCGCAGGCTTATGCGTTCACCTTCGGCTAGCCGCAGCTTCTTTCTGTCCGGCTGGCTGGCGCCCGCTTCCGGGGAGTTTCCGGGCGCCGGGCGCTAGCAAATCCCGCGCGACCAACGCCGTCAAACCCCCGCTTTGGGGCCAGCCAGCGTGGTTCGGCCACAAATGCGGCGAAATCGCCCGCGCGTACGTGTAAACTGCTGGATTTTTCGCTCTGGCGATATGCTCCAAGCACCACGGCGCGCAGGGTTCAGCGGTCCGACGCTGATCCGCCTGCTGGTTCGCCTGACGGGCAATGACGCCCCCGAATCCGGCCAGTCGCTCTCGGCCCAGCTCAGCCAATGGCTCGGCTGGACGGAGGCGATCGCCCTGTCCGCGGCGCTGAACGGCAATCCGCCGGCCTCGGCGGCGCGCGCGGCCGGGGCCGAGGAAGCCGAGTGCGCCCGCGTGCGCACCGTGCTGGCGGCGGCCATTGCCGACGACAGGGCGGCCGGCGGCCGGCAACGCGGCCGGCCGCGGCCGGCCGTGCCGGACCCCGTCGACACCGTCGTGGACTATGCGGCCTTCCGCCAGCGATACGTCACTTCGCAGCAGACCATGGAAACGGAGATCGCCACCCTGCGCGGCCGCCTGCGCACGGCGCTGGCGGCGCGGGCCTCCGGCATGGCACGGCTGGCGATGGTCGACGCCGTCATGGAACGCGTGCTCGGGGCGCGCGAGCAGGCGCTGCTGGCCACCATTCCGGGCATGCTCGAAGCGCACTTCACGCGCCTGCGCCAGGCCGAGGAAGCGGCACTGGCCGGCACCCGGCCGACAGGCGTCGCGGCGCCAGTGACGCCCGGTGCCTGGCTCACCGTCTTCCAGAACGATATGCAGAGCGTGCTGCGCGCCGAACTGGACCTCCGTTACCAACCCGTCGAAGCCTTGCTTGCGGCGCTGCGTGACAGCTAACCGAACCACTATGACCAGAACCCTCATCCAAATCGTCGTCTTCCTGGCAGGCCTGGCCGTCGTGGGCTGGATCGGCGCCGGCTACGCGGGCACCAACCTGCTGGCGCTGGCCGTCACGCTGCTGATCGGCGGCTTCTACCTGGCGGGTGCGTTCGAGCTCAAGCGCTACCACCAGGCCACGGGCACGCTGGCACAGGCCATCGCGGGGCTGTCCGGGGCGCCCGCCAGCCTTGGCGCGTGGATCGAGCCGCTGCATCCGAGCCTGCGCAATGCCGTGCGCCTGCGCATCGAAGGCGAGCGCGCCGCCCTGCCCGGCCCGGCCCTGACGCCGTACCTGGTCGGCCTGCTGGTCCTGCTGGGCATGTTCGGCACGTTCCTGGGCATGGTGGCGACGCTGCGCGGCACCGGCATCGCGCTGGAAGGCGCGGCGGACCTCGATGCCATCCGCGCGTCGCTGGCCGCACCGGTCAAGGGTCTGGGCTTTGCCTTTGGCACCTCGGTGGCCGGTGTCGCCACCTCGGCAATGCTGGGCCTGCTGTCCACGCTGTGCCGGCGTGAACGCATCGAGGCCGCGCAGGCGCTCGACGCCCGCATCGCCACCACGCTGCGCCCGTACTCGCGCACCCACCAGCGCGAAGAGGCGTTCCGCCTGCTGCAGCGGCAGACGGATGTGATGCCCGCGCTGGTCGACCGGCTGCAGGCCATGATGACCACCATGGAGCAGCAGCACCTGGCCATGTCCGAACGGCTGGCCAGCAGCCAGGCCGCGTTCCACGACCGCACCGACGCGGCGTACGGCCGGCTGGCCGATTCCGTGCAGCGATCGCTGACGCAGAGCATCGCCGACAGCGCGCGCACTGCCAGCGCGGCCATCCAGCCGGCCGTCGAGTTCACCATGGCAGGCATCGCGCGCGAAACGCAGGCCCTGCACACCACGGTCACCGACGCCGTGAAGCAGCAGCTCGACGGCCTGTCGACGCGCTTCGAGGACACCACGGCCACCGTCGCGGACCTGTGGAAGCAGGCGCTGGCCGGGCATCAGCGCACCAGCGAAGCGCAGGCCAGCGACCTGCGCGCCACGCTCGACGGCTTCGCGCAGACCTTCGATCAGCGCTCGGCCGGCCTGCTGGAAAGCGTGGCCGCCCGCCTGGACGCCACGGCGGCCAGCGCCGCCGGCACCTGGCATGACGCGCTGGCGCAGCAAGCGCGCATCGGCGAGAAGATGGCCGGCGACAACCAGCAGGCCATGGCAAGCGCGGCGGCGGCGTTCGAGCAACACGCGGCCTCGCTGGTGCAGGCCGTGGCCGGCACGCATGCCGAGCTGAAGCAGGAACTGTCCGCGCAGGACGCGCAGCGGCTGCAGGCCTGGGCGGAAACGCTCGGCGCCATCGCCACCACCCTGCGCAGCGAAATGGCACAGGCAAGCGCGAACACCGCGAGCCGCCAGCAGGAAATCTCCGAAGCGCTGGCGCAGACCACGCGCGACATGTCGGCCGAAGTGCGCGCACATGCCAGCAGCACCATCGCCGAGATCGAGCGCCTCGTGCAGGCCGCCGAGCAGGCCCCGAAGGCCGCCGTGGCGCTGCAGGAAGAACTGGCCTCCCGCGATCAGCAGCGCCTGGCCGCATGGACCGAGGCGCTGGCCGCCATGGCCGCGACGCTGCGCGCGCAGATGGAGCAGGCCAGCGCCAACGCCGCGGGCCATCAGCAGCAGATCACCGACACGCTGGCGCAGACCGCGCGCGATATGTCGGCGGAAGCGCGC
>NZ_CAJPUY010000054.1 GCF_905397275.1 Cupriavidus yeoncheonensis
TCAACCCACTCGTAGGGCAAATGCTGCCCGAGCCGACCAAAGTCGGATGGTTGCTGGGCTTCGAGTAGATAGTTGAGGTGAGCGGATAGCACGGCGCCGCAAAGTTAACATTGCGGCTCACGGTTTACAACTGCTTCTGCGGCTAACAACGAAAAATGCCGTTCAGCGCTTAACTGAACGGCATTACCGCTAATGCGGGCCATTTTCTTTCGTCTGCGCACGTGCCTATGCGCTGCCGAACATGGCCAGCAGATCGTTCTGGCAGACGTGCGGGTGCTTGGAGCGCGTCTGCTTGCGCACATAGTTGCCGTCCGGCTGCATGATCCAGGCCGAGGCATTGTCGCGAAGGTGTGCCTGCAGGCTTTCCTTGATGACGCGTGCCTTGAGGGCCTTGTCCAGCACGGGGAACGCCACCTCGACACGGCGGAAGAGGTTGCGGTCCATCCAGTCGGCGCTCGACAGGTAGAGCACTTCTTCGCCGCCCGCCAGGAAGTAATAGACGCGGTGGTGCTCAAGGAAGCGCCCAATGATCGAGCGCACCGAGATGTTCTCGGACATGCCCGGCACGCCCGGCATGAGCGCGCAGACGCCGCGTACGATCAGGTCGATCTTCACGCCCGCGCGCGACGCCTTGTACAACTCGTCGATGATGGACGGCTCCAGCAGCGCGTTCATCTTGGCGATGATCCGGGCGGGCTTGCCGGCCCGCGCATTGCGCGCCTCGGCGCGGATGTGCTCGACCAGGTTGCTGTGCATGCTGAAGGGCGACTGCCACAGATGGTTCAGCCGGATCGTGCCGGCGGTCCCCGTCAGCAGCTGGAAGACGTGGTGAACGTCCTCGCAGATCGCCTCGTTGGCGGTCAGCAGGCCGAAGTCCGTGTACAGGCGGGCGGTGCGCGGATGGTAATTGCCCGTGCCGAGGTGGGCGTAACGGCGCAGCTTGACCTGCTTGGCCTTGGCGCCGGCAGCCTCGCGCCGCACGAACAGCAGCATCTTGGCGTGGCACTTGTGCCCGACCACGCCGTAGATGACATGGGCCCCGGCCGATTCCAGCCGCTCGGCCCAGTTGATGTTGGTTTCTTCGTCGAAGCGCGCCAGGAGTTCCACGACGACCGTGACTTCCTTGCCGTTGCGCGCAGCGGTCATCAGCGCTTCCATGACCAGCGATTCATTGCCGGTGCGGTAGACCGTCTGCTTGATGGCCACCACGTGCGGGTCGATCGCGGCCTGCTGCAGCAGGTCGAGCACGGAGTTGAAGCTCTCGAATGGATGGTGCAGCAGCACGTCCTGCTGGCGGATGACATCGAAAATCGGTGCGCCGGTCGTGAATGGCTTGACTGGTGCCGGCACGTGTGGCGGAAACTTCAGCGCCGGACGATCCACCATGTCCGGGATCTGCATCAGGCGAACCAGGTTCACGGGCCCCGAGACGCGATACAGGTCCTGCTCGCCGAGGCCCGATTCCAGCAACAGCCGGCGCGACAGCGCCGGCGGCGTGTCCGAGGAAACTTCCAGGCGCACGGTGTCGCCGAAGTGGCGCGTCGGCAGTTCTCCCTGCAGCGCTTCGCGCAGGTCGGTGATTTCGTCTTCGGAAACGAAGAGGTCGGAATTGCGCGTCACGCGGAACTGGTAGCAGCCCAGGACGTCGATCGACGGGAACAGTTCATGCACGAATCCCTGCATGAACGAGGACAGCATCACGAAGCCGAATGGGTAGCCCGACAGCTTCTCAGGCATCTTCACCACGCGCGGCAGCGCGCGGGGGGCCTGCACGATGGCCAGGTCCGCTTCGCGGCCAAAAGCGTCCTTGCCCGACAGTTCGACCACGAAGTTCAGGCTCTTGTTCAGTACACGCGGGAACGGGTGGGCCGGGTCCAGGGCGATCGGCGTAAGGACCGGTCCCAGTTCGCGCACAAAGAAATCCCGGGCCCATTCGCGCTGTGCATCGGTCCAGGTGGTCGTCAGGTGAAAAAAGATGCCTTCCTTCTCGAGAAGGGGAAAAATGACGTTCTGCAGCATGTCATACTGCGAAGCCACAAGCTGCTGTGTGCGCTCCGTAACAAGCTGATAAGTCTGCTGGATGGAAAGGCCGTCTGGCGTGAGGCCGGAAGCGTTGTCGCGCATCTGTTCCTTCAACCCTGCCATACGGATTTCAAAAAACTCGTCCAGATTGCTGGACACGATGCAGATGAACTTCAGCCTTTCCAGCAGCGGTACCTTGGGGTCGGCAGCCTGTGCCAGTACGCGCGCGTTGAATTCCAGAATGCCCAGCTCGCGATTGAGCAGCGTGCTGGACGGTGTCGTCGACATGGGCATGACCTTCTTTTGGTAATGTGGCGACTTTTCCATAAATTCATGTCACTTTTATGACGCATTGATTTTGTCATGAGGCTGACATGGTGAGGACATAATTTTCTGGAGTATCGGCCTGCCGCCAGGCGGACCACGAGTCTCTTGCGGCGCGGTAACCTGTACCCCGTGCGTTTCAGCTTTCCAGACACCGAATGAACAACTCTCCACGCCTGCTGGCTGCCGTCGACATGGGTTCGAACAGCTTTCGCCTGATGATCGGGCGAGTGGACGAAACCCCCACTGCCAACGGCCCCGCCAGCCAGATCTTCCAGGTCGACGCCCTGCGCGAGCCGGTGCGGCTGGCGGCAGGCCTGACGCCAGACAAATATCTCGATCAGCCGGCCCGGCGGCGCGGCATCGACGCGTTGCGCCGCTTTGGCGACCGTCTGCGCGATTTCCCGCCGGACCAGGTGCGGGCCGTGGCGACCAACACGCTGCGCGTGGCCAAGAACGCGTCGGAGTTCCTGATCGAGGCCGAGGCCGCGCTCGGCTTCCCGATCGAAGTCATTGCCGGACGCGAAGAAGCGCGCCTGATCTACCTGGGCGCATCGCACGACGCGCCGGTCTGCCAGGGCAACCGGCTGGTGGTCGACATCGGCGGGGGATCGACCGAATTCATCATCGGCAGCGGTTACCAGTCGAAGCTGATGGAAAGCCTCTACATCGGCTGCGTATCGCACAGCCGCCATTTCTTTCCGAGCGGCAACGTCGACGAGTACGCGATGAAGCAGGCCGAACTGGCCGCGCGGCGCGAGATCCAGGTGCTCGTGCGCCAGTATCGGGCGGCAGGTTGGGAGCAGGCGGTCGGTTCATCGGGCACGGCGCGGGCGCTGGCCGAGCTGATCGAACTCAACGGCATGAATGACAACCCGGCCGAGCATGGCATCACGCGAGAAGGGCTGGAGCGGCTCAAGCGCGCACTGGTCAAGGCCGAGAACACCAATCGCGTCAAGCTGGCGGGCCTGAAGGCGGATCGCATCCCGGTGCTGCCGGGCGGGCTCTCGATCATGCTCGGCGTGTTCGCCGAACTCGACATTGACCGCATGGACGTGACCGATGGCGCGTTGCGCCTCGGCGTGCTCTACGACCTCCTCGGGCGCAGCCACCACGAGGACATGCGCACCGTGACCGTGGATCAGTTCATGCGCCGATACGGCGTGGATCGCTCCCAGGCGACCCGCGTGCGCAGCGCCGCGACCACGTTGTTGTCTCAGTTTCCGGAGCCGCCGCCCCATGAGAGGCGTGAGGACAACCTGGGGTTGCTGGGCTGGGCAGCCAGCCTGCACGAAGTAGGTATGTCGATTTCCCACAGCGGCTACCACAAGCATTCGGCCTATATCGCCACGCACGCGGACATGCCGGGCTTCTCGAAGACCGACCAGGCACGCCTGGCTGCCCTGCTGCTCGGGCATGCCGGCAAGCTGGGCAAGCTTTCTGGCAGCGGCAAGTTCCTCGACTGGCGCATGCTGTTCAGCCTGCGGCTGGCATTCGTGCTGTGCCGCCGGCGTTCGGATGCGCCGCTGCCCGATATCCGGGTGTCGCAGCGCTCGGACGCGCTTGACGAGGGCTTCGAGGTTCGGGTGCCCAAAACCTGGATCGAAGCCAATCCGTTGGTCGAATACAGCCTCGCGCAGGAGGCCGACGAGTGGCAGCGCGTTGGCAAGCGGTACAAGGTGGTGTACGCCTGAGTCGCTGAGTGGCGCCGCCGGGCGCCAAACAGGAACGGCGGCCAGGGGCCGCCGTTTTTCATGCGCCGCGGCGCGTCAGGCCGGGCGGTTCAGGCCCAGGAAGTGGCGGGCATAGCGCGGGTTCATGTCGTTCACGCGCAGCAGCGTCAGGAAGTCGGCCACGTTGAAGTCAGGATCCCATGCGGGCAGGCCGCAGATGCGGGCGCCCAGGCGCAGGTAACCCTTGATCAGCGCCGGCGGTTCGACTTCGAGTTGCTGGTTGAGGTCGTCGACAGGCAGCGGCAGGCGCGGGAAGGCGTGGTACTCGATCGGCGCCAGCGAGCGCTCGCTGAACAGCCGGTACAGGCTGGCCGCATAGTGCCCGCCATCGCTCATCGGCACGCTGGCGCAGCCGAGCATCGACTCGATGCCCCAGCGCTGCAGATACTCGCCCAGGCCGCCCCACAGGGCCATGATGACGCTGCCCGAGCGATAGTCGCGGTGCACGCAGGAGCGGCCAAGCTCGAGCATCTTGGGGCGCAGGTGCGACAGGCGCACCAGGTCGAACTCCGATTCGGCGTACAGGCAGCCGATGCGCTTGGCCTGGTGCGGCGGCAGCACGCGGTAGGTGCCAACCACCTTGAGCGTGACCATGTCCCGCACGATCAGGTGGTCGCAATAGGCGTCGAACATGTCGACGTCCAGCTCCGGCACCTTCGATGCCAGGCGCGCGCCCATCTCTTCGGCGAACACCTTGTAGCGCAGGCGCTGGGCTTCGACTACTTCGTCCTGATGGCGCGCCCACGCCACGCTGAGAACAGGCGATTCATTTGCCGGTGTATCCGACGGGCGATGAAGACGCCTCCGCGCCGACTGGCCGCCAAGGCCATTGGGCAGGGAGTCGAAAAGCGGCTGGGTAGGCGTCGGGAGGTCTCGCATCAGAGTGTCCTTTTGGTGACGAAACTGTTGCGAAGCAATGTAGTGAGCCGCGGTGACAGTGCCGTGACCCGTCGATGACGCTTCCATGACGCGCGCCGGCGCCGTGTGGGTACCGGGTGCGCTCGACGATGGCGTGGACCGTGCGGGACGGGAGGGCGGGGTGGGGTGGGGCTGCGGGACATGCTTGTTTCTCCGGGTCACCAGCGCCGGGCGTGCCGGCGAACCACGCGACTCTATTGAGCTTCCCAAGCCCAAGCCTGTGCCCGGCGTTCGCGAAGAAACGACTATAAAAGGGAACGGCAGCGCCGAGATGACCGATAACCCATTGGTGCGAGCTCGCGGCG
>NZ_CAJPUY010000055.1 GCF_905397275.1 Cupriavidus yeoncheonensis
GGAGGTGTCAGGAATTTTGTGTGCTGAGGTCGGTTAAAGAATCTCAGCTCATGGCGGAGGTGAATCGCTCGCCAAACAGAATGGCGAACTGATTGACTGCTTGCCGCCAAGTGATAGGTGGCATCTTCCAATCCTTTTCGATGTTGCGCAAGGCCAGATACAGCAGTTTGCTGGCGGCTTCGTCGCTGGGGAAGTGGCCGCGATTCTTCACGATCTTGCGCAACTGCATGTGCATGCTCTCGATGGCGTTTGTAACCGGCATGATAGGAACCGGTGCCCCCTCTCCGCGCCGTGCAAATTGGTGTATGGTCCGACCATCCGGGACAGGGGCACCGGGGAGCACTTCGGGTGGGCAGGCCGTTCATATACGTTGAGCTGCGAGCTCGTGTTAGTAGTTGGCCGCCCCTGCGACCCGCCCGGTTGCGCTGCGAGCGCGAATCCGTAGTTGTCGTGCTGTCCCACCGGCTCCCATTTGTGATGTTTCCCATGGGAGACGCCAATGCGAGTGATAGGACTGGATGTATCGCGATCGGTGGCTGAGATTGCCTATCTGGACAACGGCCTGCTGCGCGCCGGTGGGCGCGTCGGACTGCGACGCGATGAGTTGAAACGCTTTGCTGCCAAGCTAAAGCCCGACGACCACGTGGTACTCGAGGCGACCGGCAATACGATCGCTATTGCGAATGTATTGAGAGGTCATGTCGGCAGAGTGATCGTCGCCAACCCGCTGCAAGTCCGTCTCATCGCTGAAGCCCGCGTGAAGACGGATAAGATCGACGCGGCGATCCTCGCGCAACTCTACGCGAGTGGCTTCCTGCCCGAGGTTTGGATTCCAGACGAGGCTACGCAAGCAATGCGACGGCAGGTGTCGCGCCGAGCCCAGATCGTGCGGCAGCGGACTCGGCTCAAGAATGAGATTCACGCTGTCCTTGCCGCACATCTCATCGAGCGGTGTCCCGCAACAGACCTGTTTGGCAAGAAAGGGCGGGCGTGGCTGAGCTGGCAGCAGCTACCCACGGATGAACGCATCGGGATCGACCAGCGGTTGCATGAGCTGGACCGGCTAGCCGAGGATCTACAGGAGGTCGAGCGCATCCTGGCCCAATCCGCTATTCAGGACGACAGGCTGCGCAAGCTCCTGACCATCACCGGCATCAACACCACCGTTGCGATCGGCTTACTCTCAGCCATCGGCGATATTGCTCGCTTTCGATCGCCGGAGAAACTGGTCAGCTACTTTGGCCTCAATCCTTCGGTCTACCAATCGGGCTTGCAACCAGCAAAGCACGGACACATCAGCAAGCGCGGACGCTCCTATGCGCGTGCCATGCTAGTCGAGGCTGCCTGGGCAGCAGCGCAAACGGCCGGCCCCATTCGTGCCTTCTTCTTGCGCATCCGGGATCATCGTGGACAGCAGATCGCGGCTGTTGCCACCGCGCGCAAGCTGGCAATAATCGTCTGGCACGTCCTCACGCGTAACGAATCCTTCGCGTGGGATCGCCCAGCGCTGACAGCGCGAAAGACCCGTGAGTTGGAATTACAGGCAGGCATGCCTCCTGCGCGCCGCGGTAGCCGCAAGGGATCTGCCGCCGCCTACAATCTGAAGTCCGTCCGGGATTTGGAGCGTGCAGTCGGCGAGCAAGCCGAGCAGGCTTACCAACGCCTGTTCTCGCGCTGGAAGCAAGCGCGGCCACAGGCAAGTGCGGTACGCGCTCCGTGGCCACCAATACGGACGCCATAGAGGAGTGGAAGAACATTGGGCGCTTGTCAACTTCATCCGTCGTATAAATGATTCGACGCACCTCGGGCGGATAGGCGAAGAAGGGAATCACCTGTTCCCATTGGCGCTGCCACATGGCCGCGACGGTAGGGAATTTGCGTCCCCACTCGCTCTGTGCAAATGTGTCGAGCGCTGCGGCCGCCGCCTCGGCCGTGGCGGCCTGGTAGATCGGCTTGAGCGCGGCAGCCAATGGCTTGCGGTCCTTCCAACTCGCCAGATTCAGCGAATTGCGGATTAGATGCACGATGCAGGTCTGGATTTGCGCGGCCGGATAGACCGCCTCGATCGCCTCGGGGAAGCCACGCAAGCCGTCGACCACTGCGATCAGGACGTCGTGCAAGCCGCGGTTCTTCAGTTCGTTGAAGACCTTCAGCCAGAACTTGGCACCTTCGGTTTGCTCGATCCACAGACCTAGCACTTCCTTGCGACCGTCGGCGCGGATGCCCAGCGCCAGGTAGACCGCCTTGTTCTTGACCGTGCCTTCGTCGCGAATCTTCAGTCGTAGCGCATCAAAGTACACGATCGGATACATGGCCTCGAGCGGGCGTTGCTGCCATTGCTCGACGTCAGCCAGCACCTCGTCGGTGACCGTGGAGATCAGATCGGGCGATACCTGCAGGCCGTACAGCTCCAGCAGATGGCCCTGAATCTCGCGCACGCTCATGCCGCGCGCATACATGCTGATGACGTGGTCGTCGAAGCCAGGCAGCCGGCGTTGATACTTGCCGACCAATTGGGGCTCGAACGTCGCCTGCCGATCGCGCGGAATGTCCAGTTTCAGCTCGCCGTTGGGCGTCAGGACCGTCTTGGGGCTGGTGCCGTTGCGGTGGTTACCGGCCTTGCCTTGCTCGGCCTCGTTCTCCAGATGGTGGCTCAACTCGGCGGCGAGCATACGCTCGGCCAACTGCTTCTTGAGCTGGCCGGCCAAGCCCGATTCGCCCAGGATCGACTCGGCATCCTTGCTCTGCACCTGGGCAAGCAGTTGATCGATCAGTTCATCGGGGAACAGCTTCGGTGCCTTCGGGTTCTTGCTCTTCTTGTTCACTGTTGTGTCGGTCATTGGACGTTTCCGTAATCGTCTCATGACCTCGACACACTAAAAATCTGACAGGCTC
>NZ_CAJPUY010000056.1 GCF_905397275.1 Cupriavidus yeoncheonensis
ACCGTGCTACCGCTCGGTCCTTGAATTCTTGTCCGTAACGAGCCACATCTGTCTCTTATCGCCCCCAAGGTTCAAATTCTATCGGGGCGACATCTATTCTGCCGCGGGGGGGTAGCGCGGCGGCGGCCGGCGCGTCGGTCAGCAGGCCGGCGTTGCCCGTTGTCGCGTCGCCGGTCAGGGCGAAGGCTTCTTCCTTGATGCCGACCCCGGCCTTGCCAAATGTTTCAAGCGCCAGTTGCAATTGCTGGTTGTCATCCAACACTTGCCTCGACGTGCTGAACCAATGCGCGATGGTTTGCGGCTTCGCGTCGATCAGGCCGAAGACGACGTCGGATTGCGGCTTCGTTTGACCTTCCGGCACGACGGCGGCGGCATTGGTGAACGTCCCGGCGCGCACGTATTGAACCGTCGACGACGTGACCTTGATAACGCGCAGCACGCTACGCAAGTCGAATCGCGGCGCCAGGGCCGGCACGCCGCCGACGCTAGAAACCGTGCCGGCATGTGCGGTCGTAATCGGCGCCGCCTTCGACATCAGCGACCCGTCGACTTCGACACGCTGGCGGCCGTGTTTCTGGAAGGCTTGCCGGTCGAACCCGTCAACCAACGCCTTCGCGACGCGCGATCCGTCGTCCGGCACGACCAGCGATGCGCTATGCGTGCGGCCGGCGAATCCCTGTTCAAGCTCGGTCAGTCGCGTTTCGCTCTTGTCCAGGCGTTCGCGGATCGGCTGATAGCCTTCGTCAAGTGCCCGTTTGATTTCGGAAATGTCCATGATTGGACCCCTTCATTCGATGCGTTAGAGACATGGCTTTTTCGCTCTCGCGTCCCCTCGACCATCGCATCTCGCGGGCGGGGCCGGCGCGGCCTATATGCGCCGGTTTTTGGCGTCGCCCAGGTCGCGGACTGCATCTCGCAGTGGACGTCGGGCCGACGTCGGGTCAATTCATGGCGACGGCTTCAAACACGGTCGCGTTATCGCCGTCGAAATCGCTTTGCATCAAGCGCAATAGCAAGTCCGCGTCGCGATAGACGCCGACCGCGAACGTCGTTGCGTTGGCGATGACGCGCAGTTCGCCGCCGTCGCCCAATAGCGTGTCGACCCTGGCGCGCATCGCATCAGATTGACTGCGATAGGTCGCCAGCAATAGGCGGCGGATTTCGTCTTGCAGCGGCGCGAAGGCGCGGGCGACGTCTTGTTGTTCGGCTTCAGTCATGCGTTCACCTTTCATCAAAGGGGCGGCGCGCGCCGGGGTTCGCCGCGACCGTCATGCAGGCGCCGTCCCGAACGTGGCTTGCATGGGATAACCGCAGCTTGTGCGCGACGCGCGCCAGTGTGAAAACGGCCGCGTTCCATTGATTGATCGCCGGATGCGCTCGGCGCCGGCCGGTCGGGGTCACGACAACTAGTCCTTCGGCGTTCAGGACATCGCCGGCGGCATTGGCAACGCTTGCCGTGCGGACGTAGACCGTCAACAGGCCGACATCGGCCGCCTTGAAGAAGTCGGCCGGCAGGCTGGCGACGATGCTTCGCCATAGCCGGCGTTCGGCCGCCGACAGTCCGGCCGGCACCTTCAATCCCTGGCGCATCGGTTCCGGCGCGGTCCTGGCGATCTCGACGACGTCTTTAGCGGTCCTAGCCATGTTTTCCCCTCAAAAAAACCGGGCCGGTTTGTCGGCGATTAGATTTCTGGGACTTCGAGGCCGGTTACGAGCCAAAGCGGCCGGACTTTTGCATCCCCTATCCCCATCGAATCCGACCCGCCTTGCGGCGCCGTCAGTCGAACGCGACCGCGTCGGTTCCAACGTAGCCCCAGGCGCGCCAGAACCCGCGCCACGGTCGCGGCAAGGTTCCTTCGCGGCGCTGGCGCTCGACCAGGGCGGCGGCGCGCTCGGCGCGTTCTCTCGCTTTGCAATCGGCGCGATACCGGCGGTAAGCGTCGGTCCCGGCCGGCGGCGGCGTGCCGCGCTCGATGTCGATCCGGCATGCAACCCAATGCGCAAGGCCGCTTCGGCATTCATCGGTAATGCGCTGAAACGCGGCGCGCCCTGGCTGCATGCTCTGGTCCCCTTTGGGATCAGCATAGGAAATCGAAGAGACATCATCGTTTGCTTTCCGTAGTGGGGGGCTATTTGCAGGCAAGCCGTCAAATAGCCGGCCGCTTGTTCAGCCAAGTCGTCAAGACCGACTTCATGGATTCGCGCTCGACGGCTTCAACGCCAATCATGTGGTCCCAGGCATCAAGGTCCAGGTATTCGCGAATGGATTGTTCGACGCGCTCGCGAAGGTCGACAGGGTTCATAGCATCCAGTTCCCAACAGTGGTCGCCATACTGTTGCACGTACCACTTGTAGCGGCCGTCCTTCGACTTCGTATCGGCGGCAAATGAAGGAAGGCCGACGACATCATCAGCAGTCAGGGCAACGCGCTTGATCGTCAGGTCGGCGGATGCACCATAGCGTGATAGACGCTCGGGCAAGTCCATTTCCGACATGTACATCCCTGATGGGTCGAAATCGCCCACATACAGCAGCACGACCGGCTTGTCGGCGTCTTGGCTCATTTGTGCGAGATCGTTAAGACTGGTCGCACTGCCAAAGCCGTGCATGACCCGAAATGGGACGCCGTACTCTTCCAAAACGGGTGCAAGCGTCCCGCGCACGGTTCCCTTCTCGGACAGTACTTCGACGTGATATGGCTGGTCCTGCCAGTAGTTTTTCCGGTAGCAATCCATTGCGGCACGGATGATGGATTCGGGATCATCCCAGGACGCGGACTGGGCTTGCCCCCGTAAAACGAATCCCTTGCTGAGGTTAAACTGAAGCAAGGAGAGATGTGATGACAAGCAAGACAAAGCGGGCGCAGTACACGCTGGAATTCAAGCTGGA
>NZ_CAJPUY010000057.1 GCF_905397275.1 Cupriavidus yeoncheonensis
TGCCCCGATGGCCACCCCAAACTGCTCCACTTATGGCCGGTCAAACTGCTCCAGGCAGGACGGTCAGATTATGACGGTTCAGGCGTGATGGCGATACGCGCGGCGGCCTCCTTCAGACGGTAGCTCTTACCGTCAAACTCCAGCATTGCGCAACGGTGCATGAGCCGGTCCAGGATGGTGGTGGCCATGGTGGCGTCGGCGAGGTACTTGCCCCAGTCCTGCACCACTCTGTTGGAGGTGATGACGATGGCGCGGCGCAGCTTGTAGCGCTGGTGCACGATGGCCTGCAGCAGTTCGGCGCTCACGTCGGCAATGCGCCGGGCCAGGAACAGGTCATCGAGGACCAGCAGGTCTGGCCCGATCCAGCCCTTGAGCTGTTCGGCCTGTTCGGCCGTGCTGGCCAGCCCGTAGCGGGCGAACTCGGAGTCCGCCTCCACGTAGCGCACGTCATAGCCCTGCAACGTGGCCTGGTAGGCCACCGCCTTGGCCACATGGCTCTTGCCGGTGCCAGGCTTGCCGACGATCAGTGCGTTGGCCCCCTCGCCGATGAACTTCAGGGTGTGCAGCTCGAAGCAGGCGTTGCGCGGCAACTTGGGATTGAAGCGCCAGTCGAAGTCCGCCAGCGTCAGGCGCTCGGTCAGGCCTGAACGCTTGAAGCGGCGCTCTATCAAGCGCGAGCGGCGCCGGTCGAGCTCGTCTTGCAGCATGGCCGCCAACGTCTCCAGAAAGGGCTGCTGGGCGGCCTGGGCCTGCATAACGCGGGTGGATAGGGTGTCCGCGATGCCGGACAGGCGCAGCTCGCGCAGGGCGCGTTCGATCTCGGTCATGTTCATGGCTGGGCGATATCAGTGGTGTGGGTGCGGGAGGTTGTGCCGCCCGAGGTGGCGGTCGCGGCGTGGGCGAACAGATCGCCGTATTCGTCGGCGCTGCGAATGAGCGCGTGCTGCTGGGTGAGCGTTGAGGTCGACGGTGTCGGCGTGCCGGCCTGCAGGGCGGCCAGCGCGTCGGCCACCAGTCGCTCGGTGAGTGCCTTGACGTGGCCGTAGCTGTGTACGCCTTGCTCAATGGCGGCTGCGCAGGCCGCGTCGATGAAGTGATGGGGGTAGCGCTTGGCCAGATTGACGATGCCCCAGAGCTTGCGCTGGCCCACGCGCCCCTCGATGGCGAACAGCATCTGACACAGCCGAGAGGCCTGCGGTCCGATGGCTCGGGCCTGGGCCAGGATGAAGCGCGTCTCTCGAGAGGGGTTGAACACCCGCTCGGCCATAGGCAACACCACGGTGCCGGGGCGATCAACCCGGGCGTGGGTGCGCAACAAGGCCTGGGTGCGCAGCTCGCGGATCTCGATGCGCCGCTCGAACAGCCGCACCAGCACCTTGGCGCCAATCGGGGCCGGGCGCGCGGCGTAGCTGCTGTGGTCGATGCGCACGCAACTGTCGTCGCAGACCGTGCGCTGCACCTCGGTGAAGTACTGCATGCGCGTAGCTGGCAGCGGTTGCAGGTGGGCGCGCTCCTCCTCGAACATGGCCTGCACCTGACGCCGCTCGGCGCCGTGAATGCGCGAGGCGGCCCACTTGGACTCCCAGTGTTCCAGGAAGGCGTTCTGCTCTTCGATGGTCTCAAAGCGCCGCCCCTTGAGCGCGGTGGACTGCGTGTGTTGGATCGCGTTCTCCACTGTCCCCTTGCGATTCGGATCCCGGACCCGAGCTGGGTCGGCCACCACCTCGTAATGAGCCAGTGTGGCCGCGTAGACCGGATTGAGCGCGGGCTCGTACAGGTCGGGCTTCAAGACGCCCTCCTTAAGGTTGTCCAGCACGACGTAGCGGGTCGAACCGCCAAAGTAGGCCCAGGCCTGCTCATGCAACTCAGCCCAGACTTGCTGGCTGGACTTCCAGACTACGCGGCGGAAGCTACGCCGCGAGTAGCGCAGCGTGGCCACGAACAGGCGAGGTTTGCGCCAGCGCTCGGTGCCCGGCATCCGCGTGGGGGCGCCTTCACCGTAGTCGACCTGCATCTCCTCGCCGGGCGCAAAGCTCAGACGATCGAACTGTTCGGGCTCCTTGTGGCGAAGCTGGGCGCAGAAGCGTTTGACCGAGTTGTAGGCGCCGTCAAAGCCGTGTTGGTCGACCAGGTCCTGGTAGATGGCCGTGGCGTTGCGGCCCAGGCGCAACTGAGCGTCGATGAAGGCGCGACGGGGTTCGCACTTGGAGGTGGCCAGCGGCGGCGTTACCGGCCTGGAAGTCGGTGGCCAGGGTGGAGCAGTTTGATCACCGGAGTCGGTGGCCACCCCGGGGCAGTTTGCCGATTCGGCGGCGAAGCGCTGCTGATACGCCCGGATGGTGTGACGCGAGATGCCGGTGATGCGTTCGATCTCGCGCTGTGTGGCACCGCCCTTGAGCAGCGTCCAAATGGTGGTTTGCAGATGTGGCTTCAAGACGTTCACTCCGTTGTTCCCCTCGCTCAGAGGGGGTGGAAGGTAACGTCCTGCCTGTCGAGCTTCGCGGCGCCCGACGCACCGTGTTCAATGCGTCAGATCACCGTGGCTAGGGTGGAGCAGTTTGGGTGGCCATAAGTGGGGCACTTTGGGTGGCCGCCGGGG
>NZ_CAJPUY010000058.1 GCF_905397275.1 Cupriavidus yeoncheonensis
GCGTGGTAGGAGAGCGTTCTGTAAGCCTGTGAAGGTGTCTTGTAAAGGATGCTGGAGGTATCAGAAGTGCGAATGCTGACATGAGTAGCGATAAAGGGGGTGAAAGGCCCCCTCGCCGTAAGCCCAAGGTTTCCTACGCAACGTTCATCGGCGTAGGGTGAGTCGGCCCCTAAGGCGAGGCAGAGATGCGTAGCTGATGGGAAGCAGGTTAATATTCCTGCACCGTCGTATGATGCGATGGGGGGACGGATCGCGGAAGGTTGTCCGGGTGTTGGAAGTCCCGGTCCCTGCATTGGAGAAGGCGCTTAGGCAAATCCGGGCGCGGAATTCAAGGATGTGGGGCGAGCGGCCTAGTGCTGCGAAGCAATTGGAAGTGGTTCCAAGAAAAGCCTCTAAGCTTCAGTCATACGAGACCGTACCGCAAACCGACACAGGTGGGCGAGATGAGTATTCTAAGGCGCTTGAGAGAACTCGGGAGAAGGAACTCGGCAAATTGGTACCGTAACTTCGGGATAAGGTACGCCCTGGTAGCTTGACTGGCCTGCGCCAGAAGGGTGAAGGGGTTGCAATGAAATGGTGGCTGCGACTGTTTAATAAAAACACAGCACTCTGCAAACACGAAAGTGGACGTATAGGGTGTGACGCCTGCCCGGTGCCGGAAGATTAAATGATGGGGTGCAAGCTCTTGATTGAAGTCCCGGTAAACGGCGGCCGTAACTATAACGGTCCTAAGGTAGCGAAATTCCTTGTCGGGTAAGTTCCGACCTGCACGAATGGCGTAACGATGGCCACACTGTCTCCTCCCGAGACTCAGCGAAGTTGAAGTGTTTGTGATGATGCAATCTCCCCGCGGCTAGACGGAAAGACCCCATGAACCTTTACTGTAGCTTTGCATTGGACTTTGAACCGATCTGTGTAGGATAGGTGGGAGGCTTTGAAGCGTGGACGCTAGTTCACGTGGAGCCGTCCTTGAAATACCACCCTGGTTTGTTTGAGGTTCTAACCTTGGCCCGTGAATCCGGGTCGGGGACAGTGCATGGTAGGCAGTTTGACTGGGGCGGTCTCCTCCCAAAGTGTAACGGAGGAGTTCGAAGGTACGCTTGGTACGGTCGGACATCGTACCTAAAGTGCAATGGCAAAAGCGTGCTTAACTGCGAGACCGACAAGTCGAGCAGGTGCGAAAGCAGGACATAGTGATCCGGTGGTTCTGAATGGAAGGGCCATCGCTCAACGGATAAAAGGTACTCTGGGGATAACAGGCTGATACCGCCCAAGAGTTCATATCGACGGCGGTGTTTGGCACCTCGATGTCGGCTCATCTCATCCTGGGGCTGTAGCCGGTCCCAAGGGTATGGCTGTTCGCCATTTAAAGAGGTACGTGAGCTGGGTTTAAAACGTCGTGAGACAGTTTGGTCCCTATCTGCCGTGGGCGTTGGAATCTTGACGGGGGCTGCTCCTAGTACGAGAGGACCGGAGTGGACGTACCGCTGGTGTACCTGTTGTCTCGCCAGAGGCATCGCAGGGTAGCTATGTACGGAAGAGATAACCGCTGAAAGCATCTAAGCGGGAAACTCGCCTGAAGATGAGGATTCCCTGGAGGCTTGACCTCCTTGAAGGGTCGTTCGAGACCAGGACGTTGATAGGCTGGGTGTGGAAGCGCAGTAATGCGTTAAGCTAACCAGTACTAATTGCCCGTAAGGCTTGATCCTATAACCAGTGTGTTTTAGCCTGGTG
>NZ_CAJPUY010000059.1 GCF_905397275.1 Cupriavidus yeoncheonensis
CGGCGCGCGTCAATGTAGATGTCGCCTCATTCATGCAGCCAAACGCTGGTTTTCGGCGCCTGGCTTGATACCGGAGGGCACGGCAATCTCGCGCTCCGGATTGAGCGTGACCGCGTCGATTGGCGACCAGTCTCGAGTGTTGCATGACCAGCGACGCGGGTTGTGCTCACGGGCCTGAACATACAGCGCGTGGCGCGCGGCGAGAATCTTGTCGTCTTGTCCGGCGTGGCGCTGCGCCGGGCTCACGTAGCGGATGCCGCTGTGCCGATGCTCATGGTTGTACCAGTGGACGAAGTGGGCCGCCCACGTACGCGCCGTGGCCAGATCGGCAAAGCCTGTAGACGGGAACTCCGGCCGGTACTTGGCCGTGCGGAAGAGGCTCTCGACGAAGGCATTGTCGTCGCTCACGCGCGGGCGCGAGTACGAAGGCTTGACCCCCAGCCAGTGGAGCATCGCCAGCACCGTGGTGGCCTTGAGCGTGGCGCCATTATCGCCATGCAGCACCGGCTTGGCCGCCATGGCATGGATGCCCTCGGCCAGCGCCGTGCGCTTGACCAGATGCGCCGCGTGGTCGGCATCGTCACGGTCGTGAACCTCGAAGCCCACGATCTTGCGGCTGTAGACGTCCAGGATCAAGTACAGATAGAACCAGCGCCCGGCGACCTCAGCCGGCAAATAGGTCATGTCCCAGCACCACAGTTGGCGCGGCCCCGTGGCCACGTGCGTGGTGGGCGGACGGCTTTGGCGCGGTGCCTTGGCGCGTCCACGATGCCGGGTCTGCCCATGGGCGCGCAGCACCCGACCAAAGCTCGATTCGCTGGCCAGGTAGACACCCTCGTCGGCCAGCATGGGCACGATGCGCGCCGGTGGCATGTCGGCGAAGCGCGGCTCGTTGGCAACGGCCAGAATGCGTTCGCGTTCCTCGATGCTCAGCGCATGCGCGGGCGTGGGCCGCTCGGCCCCGGGGCGGCGGTCGCCGACCACCAGGCCATTGTGGGCCTTCCAGCGTTGCAGAGTGCGCACGGTTATGCCAGCTACCTCGCAGGCCAGGCGCAGGCGAGCACCGCCCGCGTGAGCGGTTTCGATATAGCGGACCATCGTGTGGCGATCTTCCAGGCCGATCATGCGTCCTCGTCCTTGTCCTTCGGGAAGATCCCCTCGAGCTTTTTTGAGAGTATCAACAGGGCGGCGGCTTCGGCCAGGGCCTTCTCCTTGCGGCGCAGCTCGCGCTCGAGTTCCTTGATCCGGCGCCGATCGGCCTTTGTCTCACGATGAGTGGCGCGCGCATCCTCGGGTTCAGCCAGCGCTTGCGTGGCGGCAGTGCGCCACTGCTCCAACTCCCGTGGATACACACCGTTCTCACGGCACCAGGCGTTCTTGCTGGCCTCGTCCATCACAGCCGTCGCCAGCACCGCCTCGAACCTGGCCGCCGCTGTCCATGCCCGCTCGCGAGCGGGCATGGACATAGCGTCCGCACGCCAGCGCTCCAGCGTGGCCACTGCCACACCCAATTCCCTTGAAACCACTTCCACCGCCGCACTCTCCGGTGGTAACAACCGTGCTACCGCTCGGTCCTTGAATTCTTGTCCGTAACGAGCCACATCTGTCTCTTATCGCCCCCAAGGTTCAAATTCTATCGGGGCGACATCTATTCTGCCGCGGGGGG
>NZ_CAJPUY010000060.1 GCF_905397275.1 Cupriavidus yeoncheonensis
CTCTCAAGAAACAGAAGTGAAGGTGGTTGTGTTCATGTGGCCACCTCTATCGGATTGACCTGGAACCCGAGGGCCGTGGCCCGGCGTTTGAGCGCGGCAATACTGCGCTGGCGCTGCTGCTCTTCATAGTGCTGCTGGCCCTGGTCAACGAAGGCTTCGCCGCGCGTGAGCATGAAGTACACCATCCGCGCGAGTTTATGGGCGACAGCGGTATTGGCGCGCGGTTTGTCCATGCGCGTGCACAGGCGCCGGTAGAAGGCGCCGAGCGCCGAGTCGCTGTGCGACAGACTCATAGCGGCCATCTTCAATGCCTGGCGCGCCCGGTTCGCCGAGCGCTTGGTGCCCGAGGCGAGCACCTTGCCGCCGCTGATCTTGGTGCCGGGGCACAGGCCTAGCCACGAACAGAAGTGCTTGACATTGGCGAAGCGGCTGAGGTCCGGTCCAATCTCCGAGAGGATCTTCAGCACCGCAGTCGCGCCCAGCCCGTTGATGCGCGTGAGGTCCACGCCCGCCCAGTTGGCCATGACCTGGCGGACATCGAATTCGGCACGCACCTTGCTGCCGGCTCGGGGGACTTTGCCCAAGTCGATCTGGCATTGGCCCAACTTGCCTAGCAAGGCCTGCAGCTTCGTCTCGCACTCGGCCAGATGCCGTGCAATGTGGTCGTACATGGCCAGCGCCTGGCCGAGTACGAACAGATGCTCTTCGCGCCAGTTACCCGTCAGCGCTCTGGTGACTTCCTCGGCGCTGGCCTTGACGCGGCTGTGACGGTGGCGTGCAAGTACCTTTGCATCGCGCTCGCCGGCCACGATGGCGCGGATGATGGCCTGTCCGGTCATGCCCATCACATCGGTGAGCACCTCGGTGAGCTGGAGGTTCATCTGGACCAAGGCCTTCTGTATGCGCTGCACCCAACTGGCCTGCTCGGTGAGCAGCACTTCGCGCTGGCGGGCCACTGCGCGCACCACGCACACCTCGCCGTCGGGGCGCCAGGCCGCGCGCAGCAACCCCAGGCTCATCAGCCTTTGCAGCCATTGGCAGTCCTGCACGTCGCTCTTGCGTCCGGGCACGTACTTCATCTGCCGCGCATCGACCAGCCAGACCTTCAGCCCGCGCTGCTCCAGCACCTCGTACACCGGGATCCAGTACACCCCGGTGGATTCCAGCGCGACCGCGTCGACGCCACATGCAATGAGCCAGTCGGCCAGGGCGTTGAGGTCGTCAGTCATCGCGCCGAATTCGCGCACCGGGTCGTCAGTCGCATGGCGGGACACGGCGACCCAGTGGCTCGATGCTCCGACATCGATCCCCGCCGCGTTGGGAAACACCTCGTCTTCTCGCTTGCGCATGGCCATGGCTTGCTCCAAGATCGTCAGTGAACGGCAGCGCCATGGGAAGCGTCGATTTCGACTCGATCTCTCAAACGGGATGCGCATCGCTGCGCTCACCACTGTCGCCGACGATTCCCGGACCAGGCTCAATAACGGGCTCACCCAGCAGCGAGGCGAATCGCCGCGAGCTCGCACCAATGGGTTATCGGTCATCTCGGCGCTGCCGTTCCCTTTTATAGTCGTTTCTTCGCGAACGCCGGGCACAGGCTTGGGCTTGGGAAGCTC
>NZ_CAJPUY010000061.1 GCF_905397275.1 Cupriavidus yeoncheonensis
GGCGGGCCAGCAGGTGAGCGACTCGCTGACGGTGCAATCGGCGGACCTGACCGCCCAGCAGACCGTCACGGTCAACATCACCGGCAGCAATGACAGTGCCACCATCACCGCTTCGGCCAGCGAGGATACCACCGTCGCCGAAGCCGGCGGCGTGGGCAACGCCACACTGGGAGATCCCTCGGCCAGCGGCACGCTGACCGTGCACGATGTGGATGCCGGCCAGGCGCACTTTGCCGCGGTGGCACCCGAGAGCCTCGCGGGCACCTACGGGACCTTCACCTTTGACAGCGCCACCGGTGCCTGGACCTACACGCTTGACAACGTCAAGGCCGATGCACTGATCACGGGCCAGCAGGTGAGCGACTCGCTGACGGTGCAATCGGCGGACCTGACCGCCCAGCAGACCATCACGGTCAACATCACCGGCAGCAACGACAGTGCCACCATCACCGCCTCGGCCAGCGAGGATACCGCCGTTGCCGAAGCCGGCGGCGTGGGCAATGCCACACCGGGAGATCCATCGGCCAGCGGCACGCTCACTGTTCACGATGTGGATGCCGGCCAGGCGCATTTTGCCGCGGTGGCACCCGAGAGCCTCGCGGGCAGCTACGGCACTTTCACCTTTGACAGCGGCACCGGCGCCTGGACCTACACGCTTGACAACGTCAAGGCCGATGCACTGATCACGGGCCAGCAGGTGAGCGACTCACTGACGGTGCAATCGGCGGACCTGACCGCGCAGCAGACCGTCACGGTCAACATCACCGGCAGCAATGACAGTGCCACCATCACCGCCTCGGCGAGTGAAGATACGGCGGTGACCGAAGGCGGTGGCGCCAACAACGCGGTCGCGGGAGATCCATCAGCCAGCGGCACGCTGACCGTGCACGATGTGGATGCCGGCCAGGCGCACTTTGCCGCGGTGGCACCCGAGAGCCTCGCGGGCAGCTACGGCACTTTCACCTTCGACAGCGGCACCGGTGCCTGGACCTACACGCTTGACAACGGCAAGGCCGATGCACTGATCACGGGCCAGCAGGTAAGCGACTCGCTGACGGTGCAATCGGCGGACCTGACCGCCCAGCAGACCATCACGGTCAACATCACCGGCAGCAACGACAGTGCCACCATCACCGCGTCGGCCAGCGAGGATACCACCGTCGCCGAAGCCGGCGGCGTGGGCAACGCCACACTGGGAGATCCCTCGGCCAGCGGCACGCTGACCGTGCATGATGTGGACGCTGGTCAGGCGCATTTTGCCGCCGTGGCACCCGAGAGCCTCGCGGGCACCTACGGCACCTTCACCTTTGACAGCGCCACCGGTGCCTGGACCTATACGCTTGACAACGGCAAGGCCGATGCACTGACGGCAGGTCAGCAGGTGAGCGACTCGCTGACGGTGCAATCGGCGGACCTGACCGCGCAGCAGACCGTCACGGTCAACATCACCGGCAGCAATGACAGTGCCACCATCACCGCGTCGGCCAGCGAGGATACGGCCGTTGCCGAAGCCGGCGGCGTGGGCAACGCCACA
>NZ_CAJPUY010000062.1 GCF_905397275.1 Cupriavidus yeoncheonensis
TGACCCGTCCTGAATAAGGTTGACACTTTTCCCGCAGTGATGAGGAGAGTGCCTTGGAGATGGATCGGAAGCGAACGCAACGCGACTACACGCTGGCTTTTAAATTAGCAGTAGTGGAGGAAGTAGAAAAAGGCGAACTGACATACAAGCAGGCGCAACACAAGTACGGAATCCAGGGAAGGTCCACAGTGCTGGTATGGTTACGCAAGCACGGACTACAGGACTGGGGCGGCTCGTTGCCACAGGGCGCCCGGTACGCGACGATGGAAAACCAAGGCAAAGCCAAGCCCCACACGCCGGAGCAGCGCATCAAGGAACTGGAAGTCCAGTTGCGCGAGGCGCAGGAGAAGGCGCGACTGTTCGAAGCAGTGCTCGACGTGATTCAGAAGGAGCACGGGGTACGCGTCGTAAAAAAGCCTTCGGGCAAGTCCTCGCGCAAGAGCTCGTCCAGGGGCTAAGCGTTAGCAGGGCTTGCCGTTACTTTGGCATCAGCCGCCAGGCTTACTACAAGCGCCGCCACAGCGAACTTCGACAGACGGCCCGGGACGCCAGGATCTGCGCATTGGTCACCGAGCTGCGGCTGCGCCAACCACGTTTGGGCACGCGGAAACTGCAGCGGGTTCTGCAGGCGCCTCTGGCGAAGGCGGAAATCCGGATGGGGCGTGACCGGTTATTCGATGTTCTGCGCGCGGCGCGATTGCTCGTGAGACCGCATCGGGCCTATCACAAGACCACCAACAGCCATCACCACTTCCGGCGACATCCCAACCTGCTCAAAGAGGGGCCCCAGAAGGTGGTGCCCATGGCGGCCGAGCAAGTCTGGGTCGCCGACATTACTTACCTTCCGACCGCCCGGCAGACCGTGTATCTGAGCCTTGTCACGGACGCTTGGTCGCGAAAGATCGTGGGCTACCATGTCCACGACAGCCTGCAAACCGAGCAGGTGAGCCAGGCGCTGAAGATGGCGCTACGCTCGCGCCAGACGCAGCAAACGCTGGTGCACCATTCGGACCGTGGAATTCAATACTGCTCCACCTACTACCAGGCCATCCATCAGCGGCATGGGCTGACCTGCTCCATGACCGATGGGTATGACTGCTACCAAAACGCCATGGCCGAGCGTATCAACGGCATCCTCAAGAGCGAATTCCTGCTCAATCGCCCGGCCGATCTGCAGCAAGCCAGTCGCATGGTGAAGGAGTCTGTGCGGATCTATAACCGGGAACGACCCCACCAGGCCCTGAAATACAAAACGCCCGATGAGGTTCATCGGGCGTCAATTGCCTTGGCGGGCTAGGTGCCCAAGGTCGCCATCAAAACCTGTCAACCTATGTCAGGACTTGACA
>NZ_CAJPUY010000063.1 GCF_905397275.1 Cupriavidus yeoncheonensis
TGGGCTTGCCCCCGTAAAACGAATCCCTTGCTGAGGTTAAACTGAAGCAAGGAGAGATGTGATGACAAGCAAGACAAAGCGGGCGCAGTACACGCTGGAATTCAAGCTGGAAGCGGTACGGCTGGTGAAGAGCGGGCAGAGCATGGCGGTGGTTAGCGCGACCCTAGGCATTAGAGCGCAGACACTGCATAACTGGGTCAAGGCGGAGCGCGAAGGCAAGCTGACTGGTGCGGGCATGAAGCCGGTCAGCCCGGAGCAGATGGAGCTGGCCCGGCTTCGGGCGGAGGTGGCGCGCTTGAAAATGGAGCGCGATATTTTAAAAAAAGCCGCAGCATACTTTGCGAAGGAGTCGGTGTGAGGTATGCGTTCATCGAGCGAAACCGACGTTACTGGCCGGTCTCGGTCCTGTGTGAGCTGTTGGGGGTCAGCCCCAGCGGCTATCACCAGCGCAAGCAACGCACAGTAAGCACCGACAGGCCAGATAGAGGCCGACTCAGTGACGATGCCTTGTTGGCCCACATCAAGGCGATTCACGCCGGGGTCAAGGGGGAGTACGGCTGGCCGCGCATGTGGAAGGAACTGCTGGCGCGTGGGGTGCGGGTGGGCAAGGAGCGTGTTCGCAAGCTGATGGCGCTGCACGGCATCCGTGCCCGCCACAAGCGCAAGTACATCGCGACAACCAACTCGAACCACGATTTGCCGGTGGCCCCCAATCTGCTGCAACGCGACTTTAGCCCTGCAGCACCCAATCAAGTCTGGACGAGCGACATAACCTATGTGGCGACCGCCGAAGGCTGGCTCTACCTGGTGGTCATCATCGACCTGTTCAGCCGGCAGGTGGTTGGCTGGTCGATGCAACCACACATGAAGGCCGAATTGGTCACGGACGCGCTGCGCATGGCCTGGTTCCGGCGCCGCCCGGAAGCCGGTGTGATTGTGCACACCGACCGGGGAAGCCAGTATTGCAGTCACCTGTTTCAAGACGCTCTGAAGGCGTATGGCATGCGCTCGTCAATGAGCCGCAGGGGCGATTGCTGGGACAACGCGCCGACTGAGAGTCTGTGGGGGTCGTTGAAGGTCGCTCGCCTGCACGGTCGCCAGTTCGCTACCCGCCGCGCCGCAATGGACGAGGTAATTGACTGGCTTGGCTTTTATAATGCTAGCCGACTCCACTCGACGCTGGGTTACGTCAGCCCCATGACGTTCGAGAAAAACTGGTCCGCAGCTCAGCAACACCGGGCTGCCTAATTCCCTCGGCTATGGGATTCGTGGAACAGGGGCAAGGTCAGA
>NZ_CAJPUY010000064.1 GCF_905397275.1 Cupriavidus yeoncheonensis
TGTAGTGGTCAAGTAATTTCGGACAGGCAGATAGGTTCTTTCACTGACGATTTCGCCTCGTAGGCAGTGGGCGTCAGATACCCCAGGGTTGAGTGCAAGCGCACCGGGTTGTAAAAGCCAACGATGTATTGGGTGATGTCGCGCCGGGCCTCGTCGTGGTTGGCGTATTGACGCTGCCACACGCGCTCCATCTTCAGGTTCAGGAAGAACCGCTCCATCACCGCGTTATCCCAGCAATTGCCTTTTCGACTCATGCTGCAAACGATCTGATGGCGTGTCAGCAAAGCCTGATACTCGGCGCTCGCGTACTGACTGCCTCTGTCCGAGTGCAGCACCAGCCCCGGCGCTGGCCGACGCTGTTGCAGCGCCATGATCAGTGCCGACATGACCAGGTCGGCCGGCATGGTCGGCGCCATCGACCAGCCCACGACCTTGCGCGAGTACAAGTCCAGCACGACAGCCAGATACAGCCAACCCTGGGCCGTGCGGACATAGGTTATGTCCGATACCCAGGCCCGATTCGGTTCAGCCACGTCAAACCGCCGATCCAGCACGTTCTCTGCCACTGGAAGAGCGTGCTTGCTGTCGGTCGTCGATATGAACTTACGCTTCCAGCTCGCACGCAAGCCCGCCGCGCGCATCAGCGTACGAATCCGGTAGCGGCCAAGGTGCAGCCCTTGTGCCCGCACCGCATGCATGACACGCCGGCTGCCGTAGCTCGCGCCGCTGGCAGCAAACGCCGCTTTGACGTGCGTCTGCTCCTGCAGAGCCTTCGTGCTCGGCTTGGCGCGGCGATGCGCATAGTAGCCGGAGCGGCTCACCTGCAATACCCGGCAGGCGTCACTGACCGATACGGCCTCCTGTTGCAAGTGGGCTACCACGCGGTAGCTCACTTTAGTTCCCGAGCAAAGAAGGCCGACGCTTTTTTTAGCAAGGTATTGTCCTCGCGCAGTTGCCGATTCTCCGCCTCCAATTGCCGGATGCGCTGCTGTTCTGCCGTCAGCGGTTTGCCAACGCCAGGTCCGCCGGCGCACTCCGCGTCGTACTGCGCCATCCAGCGCCGAACGGCCGTCTCACCAAGTTCCATCGACCGGCAAACCTCGCTGACCGATAATCCTTGGTCTCGCACCATCCGTACCACTTCCAGCTTGAAGCTGGCGTCAAATTGTCGGCGCCTTCTTGTCATCTATCTTTCTTCCTCGTCGATTCCGGATTGTCCTCCTATCGACCTGTCCGAGGAAATTAGACCACCACA
>NZ_CAJPUY010000065.1 GCF_905397275.1 Cupriavidus yeoncheonensis
CGGGCAAAAGATGGAATGAACGCGCCCCGGCCTTCCGATCAAAGGCGCCGGTAGTTCAGTTGCTTCTGGGGAACGTGACAGGATAGGTGGGCCCTCCATCACGAAACGGCATCAATGTGCCAGAGTGGAAGTTCGCACAATCCACACAGGATGGAGGGACCCGAAATGAATACTACGACTTACGGTCTGGACATTGCAAAGGGTGTTTTCCAGCTCTATTGGGTCGAGCCCTCGGGGGAGTGTTTCAACCGTCGCTTTACGCATCAGGCGCTGCTCAATTTCCTAGCCAAGCGCGCACCTGGTCGTGTCGCGCTCGAAGCTTGCGGCAGCGCCCATTGGTGGGCGCGCCAACTGGCTGCGCTTGGCCATAAGCCCGTGCTCTTGCATGCCGCCTTCGTACGTCCCTTTGTGCAGACCAACAAGACCGACGTGGCCGATGCCAAGGCCATCTGGACCGCCGTGCATCAGCCCGGCATGCGCCAGGTCGCGCCCAAGACCGAAACACAACAGGCCATCCTCGCCCTGCATGCGTTCCGCACCCTGCGTGTGAAGGCGCGCACCATGCTGGTCAACCAATTGCGCGGCACGCTGTTCGAGTTCGGCGCCCGTTTCCGGCGTGGCCGCCGTGCCGGATTAGAAGAGATCAGGCAGCATATGGCCGAACTCGAGCAGCAGTTGCCGCGTGTGCTGTTCGATTCCGTGTGCGACCAATTACAAAGCATCGCCCGCCTGGACGAGGAAATCGGGCAGATCGAAATCCGCTTGAACTCCTGGCTCAAGGAGGATCACGATTGCCAGACCGTCGCTGCCATTCCGGGCATCGGCCCGCTTACCGCAACGGCACTGGTGGCCACCATTGGCAATGTGCATACCTTCCGCTCTGGCCGGCAACTGGCGGCATTCCTTGGCTTAGTGCCACGACAGCGCGGCACCGGCGGCAAAGTGAATCTGGGCGGCATCAGCAAGCGCGGCGACACCTATCTGCGCACCTTGCTGATTCACGGTGCGCGGGTCGTGCTCAGCCACTTGCGTCGCAAGGGGCAAAGCCATTGGGGTACGACGCTGGTCCAGCGCCGACCGGCCAACGTTGTAGGCGTTGCCATGGCCAACAAGATGGCGCGCACGGCCTGGGCCGTGTTGGCCCACAACCGGACTTATGATCGCGACTACGTCTCGGTCAGGCCTGCCTAGCGGCAGGCCGAGCTAG
>NZ_CAJPUY010000066.1 GCF_905397275.1 Cupriavidus yeoncheonensis
TGAGACACACTCGTTATAGGGTCAAGCGAACAAGTGCATGTGGTGGATGCCTTGGCGATCACAGGCGATGAAGGACGCGGTAGCCTGCGAAAAGCTTCGGGGAGCTGGCAAACGAGCTTTGATCCGGAGATGTCCGAATGGGGAAACCCGGCCCGTATGGGTCATCCCTGACTGAATACATAGGTCAGGGAAGCGAACGCGGCGAACTGAAACATCTAAGTAGCTGCAGGAACAGAAATCAACCGAGATTCCCAGAGTAGTGGCGAACGAAATGGGAAGAGCCTTGTACTCTTTAGCAGTGTTGTTAGCAGAACGGGATGGAAAGCCCGGCCATAGCAGGTGATAGCCCTGTATGCGAAAACAGCGTTGTGGAACTAGGTGTACGACAAGTAGGGCGGGACACGTGAAATCCTGTCTGAAGATGGGGGGACCATCCTCCAAGGCTAAATACTCGTGATCGACCGATAGTGAACCAGTACCGTGAGGGAAAGGCGAAAAGAACCCCGGGAGGGGAGTGAAATAGATCCTGAAACCGCATGCATACAAACAGTCGGAGCCTGGAAACGGGTGACGGCGTACCTTTTGTATAATGGGTCAGCGACTTACATTCAGTGGCGAGCTTAACCGATTAGGGCAGGCGTAGCGAAAGCGAGTCCGAACAGGGCGATTAGTCGCTGGGTGTAGACCCGAAACCAGATGATCTATCCATGGCCAGGTTGAAGGTGCGGTAACACGTACTGGAGGACCGAACCCACTAACGTTGAAAAGTTAGGGGATGAGCTGTGGATAGGGGTGAAAGGCTAAACAAATCTGGAAATAGCTGGTTCTCTCCGAAAACTATTTAGGTAGTGCCTCGTGTGTCACCTTCGGGGGTAGAGCACTGTCATGGTTGGGGGGTCTATTGCTGATTACCCCGCCATAGCAAACTCCGAATACCGAAGAGTGCAATCACGGGAGACAGACATCGGGTGCTAACGTCCGGTGTCAAGAGGGAAACAACCCAGACCGCCAGCTAAGGTCCCCAAGATTGGCTAAGTGGGAAACGAAGTGGGAAGGCTAAAACAGTCAGGAGGTTGGCTTAGAAGCAGCCACCCTTTAAAGAAAGCGTAATAGCTCACTGATCGAGTCGTCCTGCGCGGAAGATGTAACGGGGCTAAGCCAGTCACCGAAGCTGCGGACGC
>NZ_CAJPUY010000067.1 GCF_905397275.1 Cupriavidus yeoncheonensis
AGCTAGTGTTCCGTCCCACAAATAATTGGCATTAGTCTTGCATACCGTTTCCGCATTTTTGGGAACGGAGATACCGCGATGAGGATGGGCAGACCGAAGGCCGAATTGCTGTTGAGCGAACACGAACACGCACAGTTGCAGTCGTTCGCGCGCAGCCGCTCGTTGCCCGCGTCCTTGAGTAATCGGGCGCGCATCATCCTCAGCAGCGCCGATGGAGAGCTCAACAGTTCCATCGCCGAACGGCTGAAGATGAGCAAGGCTACCGTGGGCAAATGGCGCGCGCGCTTCATCGCGCGCCGCATCGCCGGTCTGTATGACGATGTTCGCCCGGGTGCCCCGCGCACGGTCGACGACGAGCGGGTGGCGCAGTTGATCCAGACAACCCTGCATACCAAACCGGCCAACGGGTCGACACACTGGAGCGTGCGTTCTGTCGCGGCCGAGACCGGTATCTCCAAGAGCAGCGTGCAGCGCTACTTCCAACTCTTCGGGCTGCAGCCCCATCGTACCGAGAGCTTCAAGCTGTCGACTGACCCGTTCTTTGTCGAGAAGCTGCGTGACGTGGTAGGTCTTTACCTGAGTCCGCCCGACAATGCACTGGTGCTGTGCGTGGACGAGAAGAGCCAATGCCAGGCGTTGGAGCGCACGCAGCCCATGTTGCCCATGGGATTCGGCTATGTCGAGGGTGTCACGCACGACTACAAACGGCATGGCACCACTACACTGTTTGCGGCGCTGAACGTCCTGAATGGAGCCGTGCTGGCAAGTTGCAAACCGCGCCATCGCCATCAGGAGTTCCTGTCTTTCCTGCGAGAGATCGATCACGCCGTACCTGCCGAACTGGACATCCACTGCATCGCCGATAACTATGCCACACACAGCCACCCGAAGATCAAGGCCTGGCTGGCGACGCGTCCGCGCTGGCATATGCACTTCATCCCGACCTACAGTTCCTGGCTCAATCAGGTCGAGCGCTTCTTTTCGCTGATCACCGATAAGGCCATCCGCCGTGGCTCGTTCACCAGTGTCAAGCAGTTGGTCCAACGCATCGATCATTTCGTCACCGCGTACAACACGAACTGCCGGCCGTTTCGCTGGACTGCCACTGCGGACTCGATTCTCGAGAAATTGCATCGACTTTGTTCACGTATTACCGGGACAGGACACTAG
>NZ_CAJPUY010000068.1 GCF_905397275.1 Cupriavidus yeoncheonensis
TGATCAACGTCTCGGATCGCCGCGATGCCATTGCGTTGATCGATGAAGCGGTGAAGAGCGGTGCGCGCCAAGCCAGTGCTTGCGAGGAACTAGGCCTGAACGAGCGCACCTTGCAGCGCTGGCGCCATACGCCTGAGGATGGCCGTCCGGGCGTGCTGCGGCCGGCGCCGGCTAACAAGCTCAGCGAGGCGGAGCGGCGGGCCGTGCTGGCAGTGGCCAACCAGCCCGGCTATGAGAGTCTGACGCCGCACCAGATCGTGCCGAAGCTGGCCGACGAGGGCCGTTACCTGGCCTCGGAGTCGACGTTTTACCGGGTGCTCAAGGCCGAAGGCCAAGCACGCCGGCGCGGGCGCAGCCACAATGCCAAGTCCTCGCGCCCGCTGACCACGCACCGTGCCGACGGACCGAACCAGGTGTGGTGCTGGGACATCACGTGGATGCCCACGACGGTGAAAGGCCGCTTCTTCTACTGGTACATGATGCAGGACATCTACAGCCGCAAGCTGGTGGTCAACGAGGTGCATGAGAGCGAATCAGTCGAGCATGCCAGCCAACTGCTGGCGCTGGGTTGCCTGCGCGAGCAGACCGTTGGCCGGCCGCTGGTGCTGCACTCGGATAATGGCAGCGTCATGAAGGGCGCGACGATGCGAGCGGCGATGGAGTACCTGGGCGTGGAGCCCTCATACAGCCGCCCACGCGTGAGCAACGACAACGCCTACGCCGAAGCGTTGTTCCGAACGGCCAAGTACTGCCCACTGTGGCCTGATCGGCCGTTCGATACGCTGGAGCAAGCGCGCGACTGGGTGCATCGGTTCGTGCGCTGGTACAACGAAGAGCACCGCCACAGTGGCCTGAAGTACGTCACGCCGAACCAGCGACACCGCGGGGAGGCGCCGCCCATGCTGGCGCGACGCGTGGTGGTGTATCAGGCAGCCCGTGCCCGGCACCCGCAGCGCTGGTCGCGGGGAATCCGGAATTGGAAGCTGGATCCAGTGGTCTACCTGAACCCCGAGCGGGCTGAGCTGGCGCCTAAGGAGTACCGGAAAGCGGCATAGCGGCGGACGCGACAACTACCTTGACACACACCG
>NZ_CAJPUY010000069.1 GCF_905397275.1 Cupriavidus yeoncheonensis
AGGTGCCCGAAAGGGAAAGTGGACACAGGTGCTGCATGGCTGTCGTCAGCTCGTGTCGTGAGATGTTGGGTTAAGTCCCGCAACGAGCGCAACCCTTGTCTCTAGTTGCTACGAAAGGGCACTCTAGAGAGACTGCCGGTGACAAACCGGAGGAAGGTGGGGATGACGTCAAGTCCTCATGGCCCTTATGGGTAGGGCTTCACACGTCATACAATGGTGCGTACAGAGGGTTGCCAACCCGCGAGGGGGAGCCAATCCCAGAAAACGCATCGTAGTCCGGATCGTAGTCTGCAACTCGACTACGTGAAGCTGGAATCGCTAGTAATCGCGGATCAGCATGCCGCGGTGAATACGTTCCCGGGTCTTGTACACACCGCCCGTCACACCATGGGAGTGGGTTTTGCCAGAAGTAGTTAGCCTAACCGCAAGGAGGGCGATTACCACGGCAGGGTTCATGACTGGGGTGAAGTCGTAACAAGGTAGCCGTATCGGAAGGTGCGGCTGGATCACCTCCTTTCCAGAGCGTGCATCTCAAGTCGAGCGTTCACACTTATCGGTTTGTTTGTTGTTTCAGCCTGGGCTGAAGCCAAATGGAAACACTCATCGTTGAGTGTTTCCATTTGGCATTTGCCAAGCGATCGCAAGATCGGCTGTTCTTTAACAATATGGGATGTAGTAAAGGTGTCGCGCGAGCGTTGATGAGACGCTGCAGTACCAACGCGATACCGGGTTGTGATTGTATCAACCAAAATGTATTTAAGTGATCGAAAGATGACTTGGAATACGGCACAAATGCGAGAACTCACCTGTAGCGATGGTCTCACTGAGACACACTCGTTATAGGGTCAAGCGAACAAGTGCATGTGGTGGATGCCTTGGCGATCACAGGCGATGAAGGACGCGGTAGCCTGCGAAAAGCTTCGGGGAGCTGGCAA
>NZ_CAJPUY010000070.1 GCF_905397275.1 Cupriavidus yeoncheonensis
GCTGTGATGAATGTGGGGAACGTGAAGTCAGCACCCGTCCGGCAGCTTCCAGAATGAGCTTGCTGATCTCGTCAGAAATGTGAGATCACGCGATACGTGACTTGACTTCAACTCGGTTGATGGTCCGGCCTCCCAAGGAAACCGCTGCGCACTCGGATCCGTCAGATCGCTTGCATATATAGTTGGACGCCGCCTTGGCCGCCATCCGTGCCTGCATCTCTCGGTGTCTCTCTCGGTGTCGTTCTCTCCGCATCCCACCTCTCAGCACATCTGCAACGAATTCTCAGATAAATGGTATGGACCCCGCCCACTCTCGGGCAGGTAGCGAAAGGGGCACCTGCACCAGCGGCATCGATGTGCCAAAGTGGTACTACGTTCACGTACTTCCTCGCGACGCGCGCCTACCTGAAACACCATGGCAAGCCGATGGCGTTCTACAGCGAAAGGCCAGCGTCTTTCGCGCCAACAGGCCCCATGCAGGCTGCCGCGACGGCCATAGGGGTAGGGTAGGCGGACTTTTGTTGGTGCTGAATTCGCGCAGCGTAGTTCCTTGAGCAGGCCGGATGCCTAGCTCGAACAAGGCTTGGGCATATGGCGCCGTTCAGCGCCCCAGTTTCAACGCTGGCTTCCATGGGCGACCGGATCCATCAACTCTGCCCTCCAGCGCCCTATGGCCATGCGCATGGGGCCAGGACAATCGAGTTGAGGTCGAGTCACGTCACGTATTGTGAAGTCAGCACCCGTCGGTACTGCCAGTCATGCAGACCGTCCGGCAGCTTCCAGAATGAGCCTGCTTATCTCTTCAGGAATGTGAGACCAACGTTCTCCACATTCATCACAGT
>NZ_CAJPUY010000071.1 GCF_905397275.1 Cupriavidus yeoncheonensis
GCGAGATCTCCCAGCACAGCCTGCGTATCCAGAAAGTGCTCGAAGACGCCAACCTCAAGCTGGGCAGCGTGCTCTCGGACGTGCTGGGACACAGTGGCCGGGCCATGCTCAAGGCGATTGTCAACGGCGAGGCCGATCCCGAGCGGCTTGCCGCGCTGGCCCAAGGCAACGCCCGAAAAAAGCACGCCGAACTGTGCGAAGCGCTGCGCGGACGCATTACCGAACACCATCGCACGATGCTCAAGCTGCATCTGGATATCATCGGTGCCCTGGAGCACACGCTCGCTGAGCTCGACGCCGTCGTGGGAAAAGCGCTGGCGCCGATCCGACAACGCGCCCGCCTGCTGACCACGATCCCCGGGGTTAGCGACTTGACCGCTCAGGTCCTGTTGGCGGAGATCGGCGTCGACATGACGCGCTTTCCCGATGCTGGCCATCTGGTGTCTTGGGCGGGCCTGTGTCCGCGCAATGACGAGAGCGCCGGCAAACGCCGCAGCACGCGCGTGCGCAAGAGCGGTACCTGGCTCAAGACCGCCCTGGTCACCGCCGCTTGGGCCGCGGTGCGCGTCAAGACCAGCTATCTGCGTGCCCAGTTCCTGCGCATCAAAGCCCGGCGCGGCGCCAAGAAGGCCATCCTCGCGGTGGCTGCTTCCATGCTCACCGCCGCTTACCACATCCTCCGGGATGGTGTGGAGTACGCCGACCTTGGCCCCGATTACTTCGACCGCCATCATGCCGAGAAAACAATTCGACGCCTGCTCAAACGTCTCGCCGACCTTGGGTGCCACGTCGATCCCATCGCTCATGCTGTCTAACGCTTCTTAGTAG
>NZ_CAJPUY010000072.1 GCF_905397275.1 Cupriavidus yeoncheonensis
CGACAAGCCCCATCTAGTAGTGTCGGTTGCGGAGCAACCAAATCAGTATGCGGGCCTGTCTACTTTTAGCTGTGCTACGTAACGACGAATGGAGGAATTGAATCTGTCTGTTTCTATCCTCCGGTTCTTGCATTCTTCAGTACCGCGCCCTCGGGTATGACACCGTGCTCAAGGTAGCGCCACAATGCGATGACAAGCCGCCGCGCCACCGCGACAATGGCGATGCGTTTGCCCCGCTTGTTCTGGGCATTGCCCAAAGTACGCTGTGTGAACCACTGCGCGATCGCGCTGTCGGGCTGATAGCGCAGCCAGAACCACGCCATTTCGATCAGCAAGGAGCGCACTCGTCGGTTGCCCTGCTTACTGATTCCCTGGTCGACCCGGCTTTCGCCGCTGTCGTAGGGCTGGGGCACCAGACCGACACAGGACCCCACTTGGCGCCGGTTATCAAAGTGTCGCCAGAATAGTTCGAGTACTAGTCGGGTAGCCCCCACTGAACCGATTGCCTTGAGTCGTTCGAGGTCGGCGATGCGTTTCTGTACGGGTTCCGACAATTGGTCGATCAATTTTTTTTCGAGCTCGGCAAATTGCTGCTCCGCCAGGACTAGGCGCCGGCACTCCCTGGCTAGTCGCGCGTGCAGCTCTGACGACAAGGGCGCACCGTCGTGGCAGCAAAACTTTCCCATCGCGAGACGGGTTGAGACGTCGCCATTGACGTCCTGCCAGCAGCCCACCGTGCGCAGCAATTTGCGTATCCGGTCGCGATGCTGCATTACTTCCTTTTGTAGCTCGCCCCGGTCCCGTACGAGATGGCGTTGCGCTTC
>NZ_CAJPUY010000073.1 GCF_905397275.1 Cupriavidus yeoncheonensis
AAAATCTTCGATACGGGTCGGTTGCATGATGTGGTCTCCAAAGTAAGACTCGAACCTTCACTTTAGGACCGCTCTGCGAAGTTGCCGACCCGTCCTCATACATAGGATCTAATCGAGGTGGGTGTGCTGGAGCTCAACCGCAACCCCGACAACTACTTCGCCGATGTGGAGCAGGCGGCGTTCTCGCCCGCCAACATCGTGCCGGGCATTGGCTTCTCGCCGGACAAGATGCTGCAGGGACGGCTCTTCAGCTACGGCGATGCGGTCCGCTACCGGCTGGGCGTGAACGCGCACCAGATCCCGGTGAACGCCCCGCGCTGCCCGGTGCACAGCTATCACCGCGACGGCGCGATGCGCGTGGACGGCAACCACGGCGGGCTGCCCGGCATCGTGCCCAACAGCCGCGGCGAGTGGGCCGACAGCCCGCGGCTGGCGGAGCCGCCGCTCGCGCTCTCGGGCGCAGCCGCGCACTGGGACCATCGCGCGGACGAGGACTACTACTCGCAGCCGGGTGCGCTGTTCCGACTGATGTCGCCCGAGCAGAAGCTGCAGCTCTTCGACAACACCGCGCGCTCGCTCGGCGGCGCGAGCGAGGATGTGCAGCAGCGGCATATCCGCAATTGCGCGATGGCCGATCGCGCCTATGGCGCAGGGGTCGCCGAGGCGCTGAAGAACCGCTAGTCAGTCACTTGGCGCGTTAGGGCAACGCTGAACAAGCCTCTGAATTGACGCTTGGCCGGTTGATCAAAGGGTATTTCGCTGGGGAAGCGACTGTTATTCGCGTCTTCCTGCCCTTGCGGGCTATA
>NZ_CAJPUY010000074.1 GCF_905397275.1 Cupriavidus yeoncheonensis
AACCGCTTCGCCAAGTCGGCGCTGGAAACCGCGCTGCTCGACGCGCAGGGCAAGCGCCTGGGCGTGCCGCTCGCCACGCTGCTCGGTGGCGCGGTGCGCACCACGCTGCCGGTGCTGTGGACGCTGGCCAGCGGCGATACCGCGAAGGACATCGACGAGGCCGAGCGCCTGCTGGCCGAGCGCCGCCACAACACGTTCAAGCTCAAGATCGGCCGGCGCAGCGTGCGCGACGACGTCGCGCACGTGTCGGCGATCAAGCGCGCGCTCGGTGAGCGTGCGCGCGTGACCGTGGACATCAACCAGGCCTGGAACGAGGCCGATGCCGCCGGCGGCATCGCCATGCTCGAAGCCGCGGGCATCGACCTGATCGAGCAGCCCACGCCGCGCGAGCAGCGCACGGCGCTGGCGCGGCTGGCGGCACGCTTCGTGGTGCCGATCATGGCGGACGAGGCCGTGTGTGGCCCCGAGGATGCGATGGAACTCGCGCGCCTCGGCGGTGCCGACGTATTCGCGCTGAAGATCGCCAAGTCGGGCGGCATCTTCGGCATGCTGCGCACGGCCGCCGTGGGCGATGCCGCGGGCATCGCGCTGTATGGCGGCACGATGCTGGAGGGCAGCGTGGGCACCATCGCCGCCGCGCATGGCTTCTGCACGCTGCCGCAGCTTGCATGGGGCACGGAGCTGTTTGGTCCGCTGCTGCTCAAGGATGACATCGTGGTCGAGCGGCCCACCTATCGCGACTTCAGCCTGCACCTGCCCGAAGGACCGGGCCTGGGTCTGGCGCTCGATGAGGACAAGCT
>NZ_CAJPUY010000075.1 GCF_905397275.1 Cupriavidus yeoncheonensis
GGCAACGCTGAACAAGCCTCTGAATTGACGCTTGGCCGGTTGATCAAAGGGTATTTCGCTGGGGAAGCGACTGTTATTCGCGTCTTCCTGCCCTTGCGGGCTATAAAAGCGGGCGATTTGCCCGCTTTTGGCCCATTACGGGCGTACCTGTGCCATCAGCCGCGTTCGGCACAGGTACACGTTGGCCAGCGCCAGCGCGACGAAGGCGCGATTGGCGTTCTTCGCCAGGCCGCGATAGCGCACCTTCGTGAAGCCCCACAACCGCTTCACAACACCGAATACGTGCTCAACCCGAGCCCGGATCTTCGACTTGTTGCGATTCTTCCTGCGCACCACTTCGTCGATCTGGCCCGCGCGACGTGTGCGCTTATTGGTGAAGTCCCGTGCCTTTGGCGCCTTGCTGTGAATCAGCTCCTTCTGGCTCGCATAGGCGCTGTCGCCATAGACCCGTTGCTCCTGACCATGCAGCAGTTGTGGCAGCGGATGCTTGTCATGCACGTTGGCCGCCGTGACGACGGCGCTATGGGCCAGGCCGCTCTGGCTGTCGACGCCAATGTGAAGTTTCATGCCAAAGTGCCACTGCTTTCCTTTGCACGTTTGATGCATTTCCGGGTCACGCGTCTTCTGTTCATTCTTCGTCGAACTCGGCGCTGCAATCAGCGTGGCATCCACGATCGTGCCGCTGTTGAGCTTTACGCCCCTGGTTTGCAGCACCCGGCCAACTTCGGCAAACAGCTTCTCACCCAGCTTATGCTCTTCGAGCAGGTGGCGG
>NZ_CAJPUY010000076.1 GCF_905397275.1 Cupriavidus yeoncheonensis
ACCACCCATTCTTTGTACTCCGCCGGATAAGGTTTCATCTTCCAACCGTTACCGCCCCCCATTGTCCTTCATCGAAAGGCGGCGAGGCGACAACTATCCTGACATGGAGGGAAGCGACAAAAGAGTAAGCAGAAAAACGCGTCGCCTGAGCGGCTGGCTATCAACGATGCGCTTCTATGGTTCCAGCGGCGTTGGTCTCGCGAGACGTGGTTGCCCATTCGACTCTGCTACGCATAGTGATTCAGAACCAGTGCCTGCGATAACCTGCTTTTGAACGATCCCCATGTAGGGCTCGGGTACAGCGTTCCAACAGCGCCAGCGGTGGGACGCCTACGGCTGCGCTGCGCGCACGTCCTAGTCGGGATGCACGGGACATCAATGTCGCTGGCGCGGTGCTTCCCGTCCGTCCCGGTCCTCTCCCAGCAACTCCCCTGCCCTTATTGTTTTCCGCTGAGTGCGCGCAGCGCAGCCGTAGGCGTCCCACCGAGGGCGTGCTTAGCAGGGGCCACCAAGTAATCCGGGTTCGTTCATCCGACGTGTCTATCCTGATCATCTACGCGGCAGGCAGTCTGGCTATGCCCTGTACCGTCTTCACCCCATCGAGCCGATCGTCGACCACGAAGACGAGTTTTTGCCTACTTTTGCCGCTCGGGCAAAAGATGGAATGAACGCGCCCCGGCCTTCCGATCAAAGGCGCCGGTAGTTCAGTTGCTTCTGGGGAACGTGACAGGATAGGTG
>NZ_CAJPUY010000077.1 GCF_905397275.1 Cupriavidus yeoncheonensis
GTCCGCTGGCACATGGACAAGGACATCCCCTGGGATACCTTCGACGCCAGCCTGCTGACGGACGACCAGGCCAAGACCATCCGCATGAACGCCATCACGGAGTGGTCGGCCCTGCCGGCAACCGAGATGTTCCTGCGCGACAACCGCCACGACTCCGACTTTTCGGCCTTCATGAGCATCTGGTTCTTCGAAGAGCAGAAGCATTCGCTGGTGCTGATGGAGTATCTGCGCCGCTTCCGCCCGGACATGGTGCCGACCGAGGAAGAACTGCACGCCGTGCGCTTCGAATTCGATCCGGCCCCGCCGCTGGAAACGCTGATGCTGCATTTCTGCGGCGAGATCCGCCTGAACCACTGGTACCGCCGCGCGGCCGAGTGGCATTCGGAACCGGTCATCAAGCATATCTACCGCACCCTGTCGCAGGACGAAGCCCGCCACGGCGGCGCCTACCTGCGCTACATGAAGAAGTACCTGGCGCAGTTTGGCGACAACGCTCGCGCCGCGTTCGCCAAGATCGGCGTGCTGATGGCGTCGGCGCGCCGCACCGAGAAGCCGCTGCACCCGACCAACCTGCACGTGAACAAGGCCCTGTTCCCGAACGACACCGTGCAGTCGCGCCTGCCCGATCCCGACTGGCTGGAAAAATGGCTCGACGAGCAGATCCGCTTCGACGAGGGCTGGGAAAAGAAAGTCATCGAACGGATCCTGCACAATATGTCGCTGCTGTTCGAGCGCAC
>NZ_CAJPUY010000078.1 GCF_905397275.1 Cupriavidus yeoncheonensis
GTCCGCCGATTGCACCGTCAGCGAGTCGGTCACCTGCTGGCCCGCCGTCAGCGCATCGGCCTTGCCGTTGTCGAGCGTGTAGGTCCAGGCGCCGCTACCGCTGTCAAACGTGAAGGTACCGTACGTGCCCGTGAGGCTCTCGGGCGCCACCGCGGCAAAATGCGCCTGGCCGGCATCCACATCGTGAACAGTGAGCGTGCCGCTGGCCGATGGATCTCCCGCGACCGCGTTGTTGGCGCCGCCGGCTTCGGCGACGGCGGAATCTTCACTCGCCGAGGCGCTGATGGTGGCGCTGTCGTTGCTGCCGGTGATGTTGACCGTGAGGGTCTGCTGCGCAGTCAGGTCCGCCGATTGCACCGTCAGCGAGTCGGTCACCTGCTGGCCCGTGATCAGTGCATCGGCCTTGCCGTTGTCAAGCGTATAGGTCCAGGCACCGGTGCCGCTGTCAAAGGTGAAGGTGCCGTAGGTGCCCGCGAGGCTCTCGGGTGCCACCGCGGCAAAGTGCGCCTGGCCGGCATCCACATCGTGAACAGTGAGCGTGCCGCTGGCTGATGGATCTCCCGCGACCGCGTTGTTGGCGCCGCCGGCTTCGGCGACGGCCGTATCCTCGCTGGCCGACGCGGTGATGGTGGCACTGTCATTGCTGCCGGTGATGTTGACCGTGACGGTCTGCTGCGCGGTCAGGTCCGCCGATTGCACCGTCAGTGAGTCGGTCACCTGCTGGCCCGCC
>NZ_CAJPUY010000079.1 GCF_905397275.1 Cupriavidus yeoncheonensis
TGGAAGCTGGATCCAGTGGTCTACCTGAACCCCGAGCGGGCTGAGTTGGAGCCTAAGGAGTACCGGAAAGCAGCATAGCGGCGGACGCGACAACTACCTTGACACACGCCGGAGCGACAAAAGAGTAAGCAGAAAAACGCGTCGCCTGAGCGGCTGGCTATCAACGAGGCGCTTCTACTGTTCAACCGGCTTTGGTCTCGCGAGACTTGGTTGCCCGTTCGAACCTGCTACGCCTAGTGAGTCAGAACCAGTGCCTGCGATAACCTGCTTTTGTACGATCCCCATGTGGGACTCGGGCACAGCGTTCCAACAGCGCCAGCGGTCGGACGCCTTCGGCTGCGCTGCGCGCGCGTCCTAGTCGGTATGCGCGGGGCATCATTGTCGCTGGCGCGGTGCTTCTCCTTATTGCCCTTATTGTTTTCCGCTGAGCCGCGCGCAGCGCAGCCGTAGGCGTCCCACCGAGGGCGCGCTTAGCAGGGGCCACCAAGTAATCCGGGTTCGTTCATCTGACGCTTCTATCCTGATCATCTACGCGGCAGGCAGTCTGGCTATGCCCTGTACCGTCTTCACCCCATCGGGCCGTCCGTCGACCACGAATGTACGGAACAACCACATGGGTAACAAACAAGTTCACTCACATGGGTAACACTTTGAGACTTAGATAGCCCTTGTGGTTGCGTCGTTCATCTATCCCTCCAATCACCATGG
>NZ_CAJPUY010000080.1 GCF_905397275.1 Cupriavidus yeoncheonensis
CAGATTGTGCCGAAGTTGGCCGACGAGGGCCGCTACCTGGCGTCGGAATCGACGTTCTACCGTGTGCTTCGGGCTGCAGGGCAGAGCCGGCGACGTGGACGCAGCCACAATGCCAAGCCCCGCACGCCGACCACGCATCGTGCAGATGGTCGCAATCAGGTGTGGTGCTGGGACATCACGTGGATGCCCACTACGGTGAAGGGGCGCTTCTTCTACTGGTACATGATGCAGGACATCTACAGCCGCAAGCTGGTGGTCAATGAAGTGCACGAGAGCGAGTCGGTGGAACATGCCCGCCGGCTGCTCGAACTGGGCTGTCTGCGCGAGCAAACGGCTGGGCGGCCGCTGGTGCTGCACTCTGACAATGGCAGCGTCATGAAGGGGCTGAGCATGCGCGCTGCGATGCAGGATCTGGGCGTGGTGCCGTCATACAGCCGCCCACGTGTGAGCAACGACAACGCCTATGCCGAAGCGTTGTTCCGTACGGCCAAGTACTGCCCGCTGTGGCCCGAGAGGCCATTCGATACGCTGGAACAGGCGCGTGAATGGGTGCATCGGTTCGTGCGTTGGTACAACGAGGAGCACCGCCACAGCGGGCTGAAATACGTCACGCCGAACCAGCGGCACCGCGGGGAAGCGATACCCCTGCTGGCGCGACGAATGGTGGTGTATCAGGCTGCGCGCGCCCGGCACCCGC
>NZ_CAJPUY010000081.1 GCF_905397275.1 Cupriavidus yeoncheonensis
AGCTTGAAGCTGGCGTCAAATTGTCGGCGCCTTCTTGTCATCTATCTTTCTTCCTCGTCGATTCCGGATTGTCCTCCTATCGACCTGTCCGAGGAAATTAGACCACCACAGCTATTGTTCCGGCCTGCTACGCATAGTGAGTCAGAACCTGTGCCTGCGATAACCGGCTTTTGTACGATCCCCAAGTTGGACTCGGGTACAGCGTTCCAATAGCGTCAGTGGTCGGACGCCTACGGCTGCGCTGCGCGCGCGTCCTAGTCGGGATGCAAGGGGCATCTATGTTGCTGGCGCCGGTGCTTCCCTTCTCCGCCCCCTTCATCCCGTCCCCCTCTCGCCGCTTCCGCTTATTGCCCTTCTTGTTTTCCGCTGAGTGCGCGCAGCGCAGCCGTAGGCGTACCACCGAGGGCGTGCTTAGCAGGGGCCACCAAGTAATCCGGGTTCGCTCATCCGACGTCTCTATCCTGATCATCTACGCGGCAGGCAGTCTGGCTGTGCCCTGTACCGTCTTCACCCCATCGAGCCGTTCGTCGACCACGAAGACGCGCTTTTGCCTCCTTTTGCCGCTCGGGCAAAAGGAGGTCGCCGGCTACGCCGGCGAAACAACGGCGCATGTCAAGAACAACGACCGGTCAAATCAAGACCCGCCAGCCGGCCAAGAGCCCCAACTCCCACTCAATCAAAACCCTGCCGGC
>NZ_CAJPUY010000082.1 GCF_905397275.1 Cupriavidus yeoncheonensis
TGGGCTGCAAGGGCCTGGGCGGGCCGAAGCTGGCGCCGACGCAGGTGGTGTTCGAGCGGTTGTTCCGCGCCTACGGGCTGCCGGACCGGATGCGCACGGACAATGGTGTGCCGTTCGCCTCCACTGGCTGCAGCGGGCTGTCGAAATTGTCGATTTGGTGGCTGAAGTTGGGGATTGTGCCGGAGCGAATCCAGCCGGGGCGCCCAGAGCAGAACGGACGGCATGAGCGCATGCATCGTACGCTCAAGCGCGCGACGGCGTTGCCGCCAGCGGCGACGCTGGCGGCGCAGCAACGGCGCATGAACGCGTTCCGGCGGTTCTACAACGAAGAACGGCCGCATGAAGCGTTGAACCAGTGCACGCCGCAGAGTTGCTACACGCCATCGAATCGGGAGTATCCGACCCGGCTACCGGAGTTGAGCTATCCAAGCTACATGGAGACGCACCGCGTGAGCACCAACGGATTGCTCAAACGCCGCCATGTAGTGATGTACGTCGGGCACCTGCTGCACGGAGAACTGGTTGGGCTTGAGGCGATCGACGAAGGTCTTTGGCATGTCCACTTCGGCCCCATGGTGATTGGAGGGATAGATGAACGACGCAACCACAAGGGCTATCTAAGTCTCAAAGTGTTACCCATGTGAGTGAACTTGTTTGTTACCCATGTGGTTGTTCCGTACA
>NZ_CAJPUY010000083.1 GCF_905397275.1 Cupriavidus yeoncheonensis
GACACCAACGAGATGCTGTATGCCAAGCAGCTCGTACCACGCATCCCAGACGATTCGATTACTGTATTCGACAAGGGCTTTCTGGCCGCCGAGATCCTGTGTGGACTCACCACCGGCGGCCACAATCGGCACTTCGTGATCCCAGCCAAGGCGAACACGCGCTGGGACGTCGTCGAGGGCAAGCCCGACGATGCCGTAGTGCGCATGCGCGTGTCACCCCAAGCGCGAAAGAAGTGCCCTGAATTGCCTGAATTCTGGGAGGCGCGCGCCATCCGAACGATCGACTCGCGCGGCCGCGAACGAGTGTTGCTGACTTCCCTGAGGGATCGCCGACGCTTCAAGCCAGCCGATATCGCTGCGTGCTACACCCGTCGCTGGCAGATCGAGACGAGCTACCGAGAACTCAAGCAATCCATGCTGGGGATGGAGTTGACATTGCGCAGCCAGACGGTAGAAGGGGTCTATCAGGAAATCTGGGGCGCGCTGATTGCCTACAACATGATTCGGCTGGAGATGGCCAAAGCGGCGCTCGAAGCGAAAATCGCACCGACCGACATCAGCTTCGTACGGGCCTTCCATACCATTCAGTACGAACTGATGTGGGCTGCCGCGACGCGGTCACACGGCAA
>NZ_CAJPUY010000084.1 GCF_905397275.1 Cupriavidus yeoncheonensis
CCATGGTGATTGGAGGGATAGATGAACGACGCAACCACAAGGGCTATCTAAGTCTCAAAGTGTTACCCATGTGAGTGAACTTGTTTGTTACCCATGTGGTTGTTCCGTACACTTCGTGGTTGACGAAGGGCCCGATGGGGTGAAGACGGTACAGGGCATAGCCAGACTGCCTGCCGCGTAGATGATCAGGATAGAGACGTCAGATGAACGAACCCGGATTACTTGGTGGCCCCTGCTAAGCGCGCCCTCGGTCGGACGCCTGCGGCTGCGCTGCGCGCGGCTCAGCGGAAAACAAAAGCGATGGGAGAGACGGGAAGCGCCAGCAACCTTGATGCCGCCCGCATCCCGACTAGGACGTGCGCGCAGCGCAGCCGTAGGCTTCCCACCACTGACGCTGTTGGAACGCTGTACCCGAGCCCTACATGGGGATCGTTCAAAAGCCGGTTATCGCAGGCACTGGTTCTGACTCACTAGGCGTAGCAGGGTCGAACGGGCAACCCCGTATCGCGAGACCAAAGCCGGTTGAACAGTAGAAGCGCATCGTTGATAGCCAGCCGCTCAGGCGACGCGTTTCTTGCCTACTTCTTGTCGCTCGGACAAGAAGTAGGTCGCCGGCTACGCCGGCGAA
>NZ_CAJPUY010000085.1 GCF_905397275.1 Cupriavidus yeoncheonensis
CGGCGGCACGAAGCTCGATCGGATCAAGCCGTGGGCGAGCAGATCGGCAATCCACATCGCGTCATTGACGTCGGTCTTGCGGCCGGGCACGTTGCGGATGTGCTGGGCATTGGCCAGCACCAACTCGAAGTTGCCCTCGAGGATGTGCCACACCGGCTTCCAGTACACCCCGGTGGCTTCCATGGCCACGTGGGTGCAGCCGTGCAGCGCCAGCCAGTCGGCCAGCGCCAGCAGGCCGGCGGTGGTACTGTCAAAGCTGCGCACTTCGTGATGCGCGGGCGCCGAGACACAGCGCACACAGGCCACAATGGTGTCCTTGTGGACGTCGAGTCCGGCACAACGGGGATAGAGTACTTGCATGGAGCCTCCTGCCAGAGTCAACGGCATCGGCAGCAGCCCTCGTCGTCGAAATCTACTAGGCGCGTTCCGGGGTGTCACCACCCGTGGTCGCAATTCGGGGTGCTCGCAGGGCTGCGGGTCCAACTATTGAACGGGCTCGGGGCACCAAGCGAAAGCCGACCTCGTTGCCGTTACCAGACGCCATCTTATGCCCATCCCATCGCAACGCATGGGCCGCAAGCCCGCTTCATCCTTCGGGGTCGGGCTCGCCCGATGAACAACTATTGA
>NZ_CAJPUY010000086.1 GCF_905397275.1 Cupriavidus yeoncheonensis
CAGGTAACGGCTGGCGTGGTCCATCACCGTGAGCGGATAGCACCAGCACTGATCGGCGGTCAGGAATTGCCCCTTGAAGTCCGCGCTCCAGAGCCCGTTGGGCTCGCGCGGCGAGCGCAGTGGCGTGCCATACCGTGCCACACGCCGCCGCTTGTGCCGCGGCTCGATCCTGCCCGCCGCCTTCAGAACGTTGTAGATGGTCGTGCGCGAGGGCACCTCGGCCTCGCCAAATCGCTCTGCCAGGCGCTTCTGGATCTTCTTGGCCCCCAACTCCATGCCGCCACGCCCGCGAAGCTCCAGAATCGCCTCGCGGATCGAATAGGCAATCCGCTCCTGGCCATGCCTGCAGCGGCTACGGTCAGCCAGGCCGGCAAAACCTTCGCTGGTGTACCGCTCGATCCATTTGTAGCCCGTCTTGCGGCTGATGCCGTAACGCTCGCACAGCGCACTGACACTGTCCGTGCCATGCAGGTGATCGGCAACAAACAACAGTCGTTGTTCCATAGGTTTGAGCTCACTCCAGGGCATGGGCATCTCCCGGTGGCAGTCGCCCATGCAGCGTAGAAAACTGTTACCTATGTGCTTGAACTGTTCTGTTACCTATGTGGGTGAACCGTACC
>NZ_CAJPUY010000087.1 GCF_905397275.1 Cupriavidus yeoncheonensis
CAGCAATTCGGCCTTCGGTCTGCCCATCCTCATCGCGGTATCTCCGTTCCCAAAAATGCGGAAACGGTATGCAAGACTAATGCCAATTATTTGTGGGACGGAACACTAGCTGTCTCTTTGCAAGAGATGGCGACCTCATCAGGACACGGCCCGGCGCCTGACGCGCATCCCATCAAAGATGGCTCCCGACATGGGCTTGCAGAATATCTGGAAGACCGGACGAAACCTCATGCGCGATTCCACGGTACGAAAAGGCTTCGCGGTCAACCACGAGGTGTCGTTGTATTAGATTAGAGTCCCGGCTGCTATGCACTGTGTATCGGTAAGTGGCTGCGCGGGCATGGCTACCGACTGGCGCAGCCTCCGGCGATACGGTGCGCACATGGCTCGGCGCCTTGCACATGGCGGCATGTATGGAACGTTCCCTCCGAGGAAGGCCGAAGATCGGACGGCCAAGTTCGGCCAGGTACGGCCCATCGTCCTGAGCCTGTCAGATTTTTAGTGTGTCGAGGTCATGAGACGATTACGGAAACGTCCAATGACCGACACAACAGTGAACAAGAAGAGCAAGAACCCGAAGGCACCGAAGCTGTT
>NZ_CAJPUY010000088.1 GCF_905397275.1 Cupriavidus yeoncheonensis
TAGCGGCCGAACTCGATGTCGCGGATCAGATGCGTCGGGATGGCGGTCAGCGTGACGGCGCGCACCTGCGGATAGCTCGCCAGCTTGCCGCTCGGATAGACCTGGGCGCCGAAGTGCTCGCGATTGGCCGGGCTGTCAGCGGTACGAAGGATAGTCCCGTCCATCGCCAGCAGATTCAGACCCTTGAACGCATAGCTGGGCGCATCCTGCCGGCTCCAGGCACCAGCCGATTCGTGAAACAGCCATGCCAGAGGCGCGTATCCGGTGCGTTGTCGCGCTTGCGCGACGGCGCTCTTGCTGACAAACGGGGCTGCGGCCGAAGGAAGTGCCAGATCGAGATCATCGACAATCTCGCTGATTGACTGATGCCGGTACAGGGCCAGCGCGATCACCAGCCAGACCACCTGCTCGGCGGGCAAGCGCCGGCGCCGCAGGCTCGCCGTACCGGTGGCGCTCACCGCCTGCTCAACCCACTCGTAGGGCAAATGCTGCCCGAGCCGACCAAAGTCGGATGGTTGCTGGGCTTCGAGTAGATAGTTGAGGTGAGCGGATAGCACGGCGCCGCAAAGTTAACAT
>NZ_CAJPUY010000089.1 GCF_905397275.1 Cupriavidus yeoncheonensis
CTCGCGTAGGGGCCCGTGCGCTTCACCACCCCCGGCGTGGCGCTATGGCGGCGATTTGAAATTTCAATCCTGCAAGGGGAATGATCCGCGATCTCCCGGCGTATACGCAATAACGACCGCAACATGGCGCTGCACACCAAGCCTCGCAGGTCCGATCGTTGAACTGTCATCTCTGTATTCGTTCGCCAAGGAGTCAATCATGAAACGCCTCAGCCAAATCTCCGGTGCCGCCCTGCTGATCGCCACCGTTACCACCTTCGCCTCACAAGCCGCCGTTGCCGCGGTCAATTCGCCTCGTGACGTCTATACGGATGGCGCGCGTATCGGCCAGCGTGACGTCTTCACGGATGGCGCACGCATCGGACCGCGCGATGTCTTTACCGATGGCGCACGCATCGGACCGCGTGACGTGTTCTCCGATGGTGCCCGCATCGATTCCAGGGACATCTACACGGACGGCGCCCGCAACTAGGCCCTGCCGCTTTCCGCGCGCCCGATAGCAAATGCCTTGTTGAGGA
>NZ_CAJPUY010000090.1 GCF_905397275.1 Cupriavidus yeoncheonensis
ATTGGAGGGATAGATGAACGACGCAACCACAAGGGCTATCTAAGTCTCAAAGTGTTACCCATGTGAGTGAACTTGTTTGTTACCCATGTGGTTGTTCCGTACATTCGTGGTTGACGAATGGCCCGATGGGGTGAAGACGGTACAGGGCATAGCCAGACTGCCTGCCGCGTAGATGATTAGGATAGACACGTCGGATGAGCGAACCCGGATTACTTGGTGGCCCCTGCTAAGCGCGCCATCGGTTGGACGCCTACGGCTGCGCTGCGCGCGGCTCAGCGGAAAACAGTAAGGGCAATAAGCGGAAGCGGCGGGAGGGGGGCGGGATGAGAGGGGAGGAGACGGGAAGCACCGGCACCAGCAACATTGATGCCCCTAGCATACCGACTTCTATGATGAGAAGTGAGTCAAGGTTTTTCGCTAACAATGGTCCACTAAATTCTGCTCAAAGCGACAGGATGTCGTGTTGCTGTCAGTTTCAAGTTCCGGGTCATCGTTGCGTGAGGGCTGT